>JAPLSA010000032.1 GCA_026398815.1 Gammaproteobacteria bacterium | reverse complement strand
CTACAACGCCGCCAACGACACCTACGGCGACATGATCGAAGCCGGCATCATCGACCCGGCCAAGGTCACCCGTCTGGCGCTGCAGAACGCCGCCTCGGTTGCAGCGCTGCTGCTGACCACCGAAGCGATGATTGCCGAACTCCCGGCCAAGTCCGAAGGCCCGGCGATGCCGGCCGGCGGCGGCATGGGCGGCATGGGCGGCATGGGCGACTTCTAAGTCTCCCTGCTTCCAGCTTCTCGCAGTAAGGAAAAGGCCCCGGAAACGGGGCCTTTTTCGTGGCGCTAGATCCAGTTCTCGACGCGCAGGCCGGGATAGCCTTCGAAGTCCGCCTCGTTGTTGGTCACCAGCACGGCATCGACGGCCAGCGCATGCGCCGCGATCAGCCGGTCGAAGGCGTTGCGGCGCCGGCCCGGCACCGCGGCGCGCAGGCGGCCGTAGGTTTCGGCCACCGCCTTGTCGAGCGGCAGCACCGGAATCAGGCTGATCAGCTCGGCGAGGACCTGTTCGTCCTGATCGCGCTGGCGCGACTGCATCTCGATGCCGGCGCGCAGTTCGGCATAGGTGACCAGCGACATCGCCGCCTCGCCCTGATGCAGCGCTTCGAGGCGTTCGATGACGCGCGCCGGCTGGCGGCGGATCAGGTAGATGCAGATATTGGTGTCGAGCAGATGCAGCACGGCGCGCCGCTCAGGGCTTGCAGTCGTATGGCGGCGGCGCAGGCTCTTGCATCGAAGTCGGCCAGTCGCGCGCCGGTTCGTCGTGGATATCGCGGCCATCGGCCATGAACTCGACGCTGAATCCGGCCAGCACGCGGCCGAGTCCGGCCAGCTTCTTCCGCTTGATCGGCCGGATTACTAGGCTGTCGCCGACGCGCTCGATCTCGACATCCTCGGATGCCGAGACGATTGCCAGTTCCTTCGGAATCCGCACGGCGAGGGAATTGCCGCTTTGAAAGACGCGCGTCTGCATGGGGTGGCTCCGATGTATATACACAATATACGTCGCAAATTCGCTGGCGGGCAAGGAGCCTGCGACGGGCTCAGACCCAGCCGCGCTTCCAGACGGCGACATCGCCGAGCGCACTCCACGGCAGCACTTGCACGCGGCCGGAATGGACCGCTTGCAGCTCGATTTCGGTGACCGGCGCGGTCGGCGGTTCCGGTTCGATCAGCCGGGTGACGATGAAGTGCTTTTCGCGGTTCACCGGCGTCACGGCCGTCCACTTGCTGAGCGGCAACTGCTTCGGGTTCAACGGAGTTGGCGGCCGCGCGGTCGGCGGCCTCTTCGGGGGCGTGTTCATGGCCGGGAGTGTACGAACGCAGCGGTCGTGATGGTGTTCCGCGTGGTGGCGCGACCGTCGTCGCCGTCGGGGCGGGTACACTGCGCGCCCCGTGAACTACCCCCAGGGCCCGCGCCGTGCGCCGGTCCTGCGTCGACCCCGCCATGACTGCCTACGCCGCCATCGATTTCGGCACCTCGAATTCCGCTGCCTGCGTCGGTGCCAGCGGCCATCCCGCCCGGCTGGTGGCACTCGAGGGCGATCGCGAAACCCTGCCGACGGCGGTGTTCTTCAATGCCGACGAGCACAACGTGGCCTACGGCCGCCAGGCGATCGCCGAATACCAGGCCGGCTATGGCGGCCGGCTGATGCGCTCGCTGAAAAGCCTGCTCGGCAGCGAGCTGATCAACGAGACGACGATCATCGAAGGCCAGCCGGTGGCCTATCGCGACATCATCAGCCGCTTCCTGGCGCATCTGAAGCGCACGGCCGAAGCCGCTGCCGGTGAACCGCTGAGCCGCGTGGTGCTGGGCCGCCCGGTGCATTTCGTCGATGACAACCCGGAGCGCGACCAGCTGGCCGAGCGCACGCTGCTGGAAGTGGCGGAAGCGGTCGGCTTCCGCGACGTGCGCTTCCAGTACGAACCGATCGCCGCCGCGCTCGACTACGAACGGACGCTGGCGCGCGACACCGTGGTGCTAGTGGCCGACATCGGCGGCGGTACCTCGGACTTCTCGGTGGTGCGGCTGGGGCCGGACCGGGCCGGTGCGCTCGACCGCAGCGGCGACGTGCTGGCCAACGGCGGCGTGCACATCGCCGGCACCGATTTCGACCAGTACCTGTCGATGCGCTCGGCGATGACCTGCCTGGGCCTCGGTGCGCCCGGCCGTAACGGCAAGCAGGTGCCGTCGCAGATCTATTTCGAGCTGTCGACCTGGCACCAGATCAATTTCCTGTACGCGCGCAAGGCGCTGGCCAGCGCCCAGACGCTGGACATCTTCTACGACCAGCCGGTCCACCATCAGCGGTTGATGAAGGTGCTGCGCGAGCGTGAAGGGCACCGCATCGCCGGCCTCGTCGAAGACGCCAAGGTGGCGGTTGCCGATGGCGGCACGACGCGGCTGGCGCTGGATTTCGTCGAAGACGATCTCGGTGTCGACATCGACGGCGAGCTGCTGTCGCGGGCGATCAGCGCCGGCATCGCCCGGATCGTGCAGACCGCGCAGGACACCGTCGCAGCGGCGGGCCTGCAGGCCGATCAGGTCGACGCGATCTACTTCACCGGCGGTTCGACCGGCATCCGCGCGCTGCGCGATGCGCTGGCCGAAGCCTTCGGCCGCGCCGAATCGGTCAACGGCGATCCGTTTGCCAGCGTCGCCCGCGGCCTTGGCGTCTACGCCAGCCGGCTGTTCGCCTGAGCGCGGCCGGCGTCGCGGCTCAGGGCAGCCGCCGCAGGTAGCGGTCGCTCATGTTCCAGGTGCCGTTGCGGGTCCAGGTCCAGGTGCCGGTCATGTCGTAGCCGAGCTGGCGCGAGGTGAAGCGCAGCTCGCTGACCTCCGGCACCAGCGCCACGCCGCTGGCGGTGACCGTGGTGCCGAGCGACGTGGCCTGCGTCGATTTCGGCAGCCGCACGTTCCAGCTGCCGATTTCCGCCGGGCCGTCGAGCCAGTCGAGATTGCCGTCGCCCGGGCCGCGGGCGATGAAGCTGCTGCGCGGAATGCCGAGCCGGCGAATCCAGTCCATCAACTCGGCGCGGCCGCTGCCGGAGGCGACGATGGTGTCGCCCTGGCTGCTGATCACCGCGCTGCCGGCGGCCGGCGCATCGGCCACCGAAGCCACCGCAGCAGCAGCGGCAGGGTTCGGTGCGGCCTCGGCCGCCACGGTGCTGGCTGCCAGCGGCAGCGCCGCTGGCGCGGCGGCTGTCAGGGCTGACGGCAACGGCGCGGCGGCGACCGTGCGATCGAATTTCACGGCCGTGCCCCGGGCCGCCAGGCTGTCCCAGCAGCGCGAATCCCAGCGGTTGCCCTTGTCGGCCTCGAAGCGCAGGTCGACGATGCCGTCGGCGCCTTGCGCCAGCGCCGCCAGCTGCAGGCGTTTCAGCGCGTCGTCCTTGGTCGGAACATCGCTGAATTCCCAGAACTGGCAGGAATGCGCCTCGATCGGCGCGATCACGGTGACGCCGGCAGGCGGCGCGGCATCGCCGCCAGTTTCGAAAGCCGGAATCCGGAAGGCCGCCTCGCGTTTGAGCGCCGATACCCGGTCGACGCTGGATTGCGGCACCAGCGGTGCGCAGCCGGCAGCCAGCGCGGCGATCAGCAGGACGAGGGTGGGGCGGGCGTAACGGTCAGGCATGGCGGAGGCTTCCGTGTGGACGGGGATCGGCCTCGTTGCCGATGACGGCTTCGGTCAAGCACAGCTCATGCCATTTGCATTTTTGCGGCGGTGCAGCCGGAATCGCGGCTGATCCGTAACGGCAGGCAGCTCCGCCCGCGCAGGACCGCCCGATGACCCGCACGCCCGATCGCAGCTCCGAAGCCGCTTATCCGTCGTCCCGGCGGGCCTGGCTGACGGTGACGATCCTGATGGGCGCCTACGTGATCTCGTTCATCGATCGTCAGGTGCTGAACCTGCTGGTGGCGCCGGTGCGCCGCGACCTGGCGATCAGCGATACCCAGATGAGCCTGCTGCTGGGCCTGAGCTTCGCGCTGTTCTACACGGTCTGCGGCATTCCGATCGGCCGGCTGGCCGATGTCCGCTCGCGGCGCGGGATCATCGCCACCGGCATGGTGTTCTGGAGCCTGATGACCGCCGGCTGCGGCCTGGCGCGCAGCTATCTCGGCTTCCTGCTGTTCCGCGCCGGCGTCGGCGTCGGCGAAGCGAGCCTGAGTCCCAGTGCCTATTCGCTGATCGCCGACAGCTTCCCGAAATCGTTGCGGGCAACGGCGATCAGCGTCTACTCGATGGGCATCTACCTCGGCTCCGGGCTGGCGTTCCTGGTCGGCGGCCTGGTCATCGGCTTCGCTGCCGCACAGGGCGACGTGCAGCTGCCGTGGCTCGGCCGCGTGCGGCCGTGGCAGCTGGTGTTCCTGGTGCTAGGCGCCGCCGGTGTGCTGTTCAGCCTGCTGGTGCTGGCGATCCGCGAGCCGCAGCGCCACGGCGCCGGTGCGGGGATCGAAGTGCCGCTGCCGGCCGCCGCCGGCTGGCTGGCCGCCAACCGCCGCACCGTGCTGCATCACCATCTCGGCGTCGGCCTGGTGAGCTTCGCGGCGTACGGCAGCGCGGCCTGGGTGCCCAGCTTCTTCATCCGCAACCACGGCTGGGACGCGCCGGCGGTCGGCATCGTCTACGGCGGCATCACCGCGCTGTTCGGCTCGGCCGGCATCGTCACCGGCGGACGCTGGGCCGACCGGCTGCTGAAGGCGGGCGTCGTCGATGCCGGCCTGCGCGTTTGCGCCGCCGGCGCGCTGCTGGCGCTGCCCTGCTGCATCGCCTTCCCGCTGGTGGCCAGCAGCACTGCCGCCGCGCTGTGGCTGATGCCGGCGGTGTTCGGCATGGCGATGCCGTTCGGCGTGGCGCCGGCGGCGATCCAGGACATCATGCCGAACGCGCTGCGCAGCCAGGCCTCGGCGCTGTACCTGTTCGCCGTCAACCTGATCGGTCTCGGCTGCGGCCCGACGGCGGTGGCGCTGTGCACCGACCAGCTGTTCGGCGACGACCGCGCGGTTCGCTACAGTCTTGCGCTGGTGCTGCCGGTGGCGTTGGCCGCTGCCAGCCTGCTGCTGCTGACCGGCCTGCCGCATTACCGGGTCAGTCTCGAACGCCTGAAAAGCTGGGCCCCACCGCCGCCACGGGAGCGCGCATGAACACGCCGGAACCGGAGATCTGCATCTATGGCGCCGGCAGCGTCGGCTGCTACCTCGGCGGCCGGCTGCAGGCCACCGGCAGCCGGGTGCGCTTCATCGGCCGCAGCCGCCAGCGCGGCGTCGTGGCCGAACACGGCCTGTGCTGCACCGATCTCGACGGCGCGCTGCACCGCGTCGATCCGGCGGCGCTGCGCTATTCGCTCGATCCTGCCGACGCGGCCAGCGCCGATGTCGTGCTGGTGACCGTCAAGTCCGCCGCCACCGAGGCGGCGGGCCGGGAACTGGCCGCCATGCTCAAGCCGGATACGGTGGTGATCAGCCTGCAGAACGGCCTGCGCAATGCCGAACGGCTGCGCCGCCATCTGCCGGCGCAGACGGTGCTGGGCGGCATGGTGCCGTTCAACGTGCTGGCCCGCGGCGAGGGCCACTTCCACCACGGCTCCAGCGGCCAGCTGGCGATCGAGGCGCATCCGGCGGCCGCGCAGCTGGCGCCGCTGTTCGCTCGGGCCGGCCTGCCACTGGCGCTGCACGACGACATCCGCGCCGTGCAGTGGTCGAAGCTGCTGCTGAATCTGAACAACGCGATCAACGCGCTCAGCGGCCTGACCTTGCGGGAAGAACTGGCGCAGCGCGATTTCCGCCGCTGTCTCGCGGCCGCCCAGGCGGAAGCGCTGGCGCTGCTGGCCGCCGCCAGCATTCCACTGGCGCAGCTGACCCGCGTCCGGCCGCAGTACCTGCCGGCCCTGCTGCGGCTGCCGGACTGGCTGTTCCGGCGGCTGGCCCGGCAGATGGTGGCGATCGATCCGCTGGCGCGGTCGTCGACCTGGGAAGACCTCGAAGCCGGGCGGCCGACCGAGGTCGACGACATCAATGGCGAAGTGATCGCACTGGCCGCCAGCCTGGGTCGGCCGGCGCCGGTCAACGCCCGGCTGGTGCAGCTGATCCGGCAGGCGGAAGCCGGTGGCTGTCGCGACTGGACCGGTGCCGCGTTGTACCAGGCGCTGCGGGCCGGGACGACTTGACCGGCCGCTGACATGGCTCGGTCTAGGCTGGTGCATTCCCGAACCCTGGAGTGCCCCGGATGACCGTTTCCCCCGCCCGTGCTGTCGACCCTGCCTGCCGCGTGCTGCGAGCCCTGACCGTAGCGGCAGCGCTGCTGGCCCTGCCGACCGCAATGGCCATCGGGCACCTGGCGGCGCCGGCAGCCGATGACGACAGCGCCGGCCGCCCCGGCCCGAACATCCCCGAGCCGATGGTGTTCGATCTGATCCGCCCGCTCGGCGTGCGGCAGGGCGAGCTGGAGGTCAACGTGCTGGGCCTCAAGCCGTTGTCGCGGCTGTCGACCAGCGATCGGCAGTTCGATTTCATCAGCGGCTCGGACGATGTCACCAGCCGCCGCAGCGGCCTGGAACTGGCGCCGGAAGTGGAGTTCGGCGTGTTCGACAATTTCGCCGTCGAACTGGAACTGCCGATCGCCCATGGCGAGCTGAGCGCCGTGAAGGGCGCCGCGCAGTACACCTTCAGCGCCGGTACCAGCCGGCAGTTCAGCCACGGCGTGCAGAGCATCTTGTTCCACGATCTGAGCAGCCATTCGATGGCCAGCTCGCTGCTGTACCTCGCCGGTTACCGCTTCTCGCCGCGCTGGAGCACGCTGGCGATGCTCGGCGCCAACCGCGAATTCGGCGGCGACAATCCGGGCAGCCGCACGCTCGGCATCGTCAACGCCACGCTGTTCGCCGAGATGGACCCGCGCTGGACGCTGGGCCTGGAAACCAACTACGCCAACACGGCGCGCGGCAATGCTTCGCTGCTGGTGATGCCGCAGGTGCATGCCCGCCTGAGCCAGCGCTTTTCCAGCCAGTTCGGCATTGGCACCCAGAAGCGCGAAGGCAGCGTGGCGGCGGAACTGGTGTTCCGGCTGGTGGCCGAACTGTGAGCGCCTGGCGGCCCTGAACGGCGGCGGCGAGGCAAGGGCGCGAAGCGGGGAGAGCGACCGGAAGTGGAGCGGGTGATGGGAATCGAACCCACGCTAGCAGCTTGGGAAGCTGCAGTTCTACCATTGAACTACACCCGCTCGGGTGCTTTTGCAGGGCGCAAGGATGCACGCGCCCGGCCAGCCTGACAAGCCGCGCCGGAGAATCGCGCCGGGCCTCGTCGGGTAAACTCCGCGCCGTTCCGAAACCACCTCCGCAGCCATGCAGATCGTTGTCAACGGCGCGCCGTACGAGCTACCCGAAGCCTGTTCCGTCACCGAGCTGCTGCGCGCGATGGGGCTGGAAAACCAGCGCTGCGCGGTGGAGCTGAACGGCGACATCGTCAGCCGCACCGGCTGGGCGCAGCGCCTGCTGGCGGCCGGTGATCGCGTCGAGGTGGTTCGCGCCATCGGCGGCGGCTGAACAGCGCCACGACCTTCCCTTCTTCCTTCGGTGCGGACGATGGCGGTGATCGCGGGGCGGCAAGCTTGTTCACCCGCCCGCTGCCGGAACCCGTCCTTCGCACCCGCAACACACGAGATTCCCGATGAGCCAGGCTGAACCGCTGTTGTCCACCGCCGACGATGCCCTGGTGATCGCCGGGCACCGCTATGCCTCGCGCCTGCTGGTCGGCAGCGGCAAGTACAAGAGCCTGGAGGAAACCCGGCTGGCCACCGAGGCCAGCGGCGCGGAAATCATCACCGTGGCGATCCGCCGCGTGAACATCGGCCAGAACCCGAACGAGCCGAGCCTGCTCGATGTCGTACCGCCGAGTCGCTACACGATCCTGCCAAACACCGCCGGCTGCTACACCGCCGAAGACGCCGTACGCACCTGCCGCCTGGCCCGCGAACTGCTGGATGGCCGCAAGCTGGTGAAGCTCGAAGTGCTGGCCGACCCGAAGACCCTGTACCCGGACGTGCTCGGCACGCTGGCTGCCGCCGAAACCCTGGTCAAGGACGGCTTCGACGTGATGGTCTATTGCTCGGATGACCCGGTGCTGGCCAGGCGGCTGGAAGAAATCGGCTGCGTCGCGGTGATGCCGCTGGCCGCGCCGATCGGCTCGGGCCTCGGCATCCAGAACCGCTACAACATCCTCGCCATCGTCGAGAACGCCCGAGTGCCGATCATCGTCGATGCCGGCGTCGGCACCGCCAGCGATGCGGCGATTGCGATGGAACTGGGCTGCGACGGTGTCTTGATGAACACCGCAATCGCCGAAGCGCAGAACCCGGTGCTGATGGCGAGCGCCATGAAGCACGCCATCATCGCCGGCCGCCAGGCCAAGCTCGCCGGCCGCATGCCGATGCGTCGCTATGCCTCGGCCTCATCGCCGATCGCCGGCGTGATCGGCTGATCCGCCTGCCGCGCTTGGCGAAAGTCCAGGGTTGATCTCATGTCCGACCTGCCAGAACTCGACAACGACCGCCGCGCCCGCGCGATCCGCAGCTTCGTGCGCCGCGAAGGCCGCATCACTGATGCGCAAGGACAAGCGCTGGCGCGGCTGTGGCCGCAGTACGGGCTGGGCCCGATGCCGGACGGCGAGCACGTGCACCCGCTGCCGGAGATCGACTTCGCGGTTGCCTTCGGCCGTGCCGCGCCGCTGTCGCTGGAAGTCGGCTTCGGCAATGGCGAGCGTCTGGCCGAAGCTGCCGCACGCCACCCGGAGATCAACCACATCGGCGCCGAAGTCCACCGCCCCGGCGTCGGCCGCGTGCTCCAGGAGGTCGAGAAGCGCGGGCTGACCAATGTCCGTGTCATGTGCTCGGACGCCGCCGAGTTCCTGCGCACGACGGCGCCAAGGGCTGCGTTCTGCGAAGTCGTCGTGCAGTTCCCCGACCCCTGGCACAAGACTCGCCACCACAAGCGGCGGATCATCCAGCCGGCGTTCGTCGCCACGGTGGCCGATGCGCTGATGATCGGCGGCCGCTTCAAACTCGCCACCGACTGGGCGCCGTACGCCGAACACATGCTGGACGCCATCGCCAGCGAGCCGCGGCTCAAGAACCTGAGCCCGGACGGCCGCTTCGTGCCGCGCCCGGAAGACCGCCCGCTGACCCGCTTCGAGAACCGTGGGCTGCGGCTCGGGCATGAAGTGGCGGATCTGGAGTTCGTGCGGGTCTAGCAGTAGGGCGGGTCGAGACCCGCCCTACGAGCTTGATCGTTGCGGTTCAAAGATGGTTTCGAGCCCCTTGTTCACCACGTACTTGGCGCGAAACTCCTCAACTTTGTTCACGAACTCACTTCGATGGATCATTCGATGGCAGTTCGAACACAGGACCGTAAAGTCTTTCTTCGGGTTTAAAAAAACGACGTCACCGTAGAGTTCACTCAGTGGCGTCAAGTGATGGGCCTCGATGAAGTCTGCGCCAATATCGCCGTAGGCGTGCTCAAAGTTAAAGCCACAGGCCTTACAGGTATGCCCTTGAAGCTTCTTTACGCGCGCCGCAAGCTTGCGGTTCCGCTCGATGCGTTTGTGCTCTCGAAGCTTTTTGAGATGCTCGGTTTCCAAGCCTACTTCGTCGTCTTCAGCCTCGGCCCGCGCGAAGAGAGTCGCCTCGTGTTCGACCAGGTGCTGGTACAGCTTAAGCAGCCGGTGCAGATCTGACACCAACACTGCTTCATCGGGCAAGGCTTCTCTGGGGTAGTAAATGGCGCAGATTGATCCGCGCTGGTAGTCCGCCCCTAGCCCTTTCTTTGCGCCGAGATCGATCGGACCGGAGAGCAAGCCTTTAGTCAGAACGCCAAGCCGAGCCTCGAAGTCCTTCGCCCTGGTTTCGAGGGCGTGCCTAGTGGATGCGCCATACTCCTGTCGAATTGTTGTGACGCCCTGATTGAGGGACAGGTACACGCCGGAGGCGTCTTCTTTAGTCAGATAGACGAGGTAATAGCCTTTCTGCGCGGTCTCAGTTACCAGCCGATCAAGAACTGCAATCCACGGGACGTCGGCCCAAGTACCCTTGCCCGGACTTCCTTCGACTTCGTAACGGTCAGCATTTGCGATCGCGTCCGCGACTTGTTGTGGAAGGTCGTCTCGTAGCATCGACGCCATCGCGTTCTGAGCGAAGTCCTGAGCTTTAGCATTGGCATATTCGTCAAGGATAAGGCTGAGGGCGGCGTGGATGCTCATGGTTGGGGTCTAACGAGGCTGTAGATAAATGTATTCAGCGAGTGCCGCCCAGTCCATTTCAGATATTGGAGTCCGGACTTGGCCGCTCGGCATCCGTTTTTTTGAGGGTGAAGGATCAGCGTTACGGTAAATCCGATGTTCATGTGGTACGGATCAAAGAGGCCGGGCTCGAAATGCTGAACACATTGAGCCTCGTGACATGAGCATGAGCCATGAACCCTCACGTTACCCCGCCAACAACGCCACCGATCTCACCGAACCCGTCGCGGCGTAATCCAGAATCTTCTGGTCGTTGCTCAGCAGCACCGCATTCTCCGCTCTGGCCGTGGCCACGATCATCCGGTCGGCAGGATCGCTGTGGAAATTGCCTGGAAGACGGGTGCTGTCGATGCTGATCGCCGGCGTCAACGGCACGATGCTGACACCGGGCCGCGCCTGAACCTGCTCGCACCACGCGATGCAGGACCGGGAAAGCTGGATGCGGCCTCGTGCGTCCAGCATCGCGATTTCCCAGAACACGATGGCGGGTATCAGTACCTCGCTTTTCCGCGCAGCGCGTTCGATGCGCTCGAGCATGGCGGCCGAGAACACGCCCTCCCGGCCGTCGACGAGCCAGATCAGGGCATGGGTATCGAGGACGAGCGGCATCAGCCGGGCGATCCCGGGTGTTCGATGTCGGGATCGGCTTGGGCATCCCAATCGAGGTCGATCGGCGCGGTCAGATCGTCGTTTGCGGTCACGCTGCCCTTGAGACAACCGAACAGCGGTGGCACTTCGTCGGGCTCGATTGGGACCAGACGCGCCACGGGGCGGCCGCGCTTGGTCACGGTGATCGGCTCCTGTGTGGCCTGAACCTGGTCCATCAACTTCAGGCAGCGCGCCTTGAACTCGGCAGCGGTGATTTCCATGGGGCGCTCATAGTCACGAAACATGGTCATATGTTGCGCGCGTGGCTCTGTACAGACAAGAACCGCGAAAAAGCCAGCCAATCAGCGCCAAACCCTCATCGCTTGCCCGCATCGGCTGTCCTTCCGATTACGCTCTGCGACCTCGCCACCACACGCCAACGACCTGACCATGGAACTCCGCACCCTCGGCCGCACCGATCTCAAGGTTTCGGCTCTTTGCCTCGGCACGATGACCTGGGGCGAGCAGAACACCGAAGCCGAAGGCCACGCGCAGATGGATTACGCCGTGTCGCAGGGCATCAACTTCTTCGATGTCGCGGAGATGTACCCGGTGCCGCCGAAGGCGGAGACCTATGGCCGTACCGAGGAAATCATCGGCACCTGGTTCGCCAAGACCGGTAAACGCAAAGACATCGTGCTGGCGACCAAGGTCGCGGGGCCTGGGCAGATGGATTACATGCGCGGCGGCGCGAAGCTCGATCGCAAGAGCGTGCTGGCAGCCTGCGACACCTCGCTGCAGCGGCTGCAGACCGATTACATCGACCTGTACCAGATCCATTGGCCGTCGCGCGCTACCAATTATTTCGGCCTGCTCGGCTTCAAGCCCAGCGATGACAGCCGCGCGCCGTCGATCGAGGAAACCCATGGCGCGCTGGCCGAGCTGGTGAAGGCCGGCAAGGTGCGCCATGTCGGCATTTCCAACGAGACGCCCTGGGGCGTGTCGGAATACCTGCGCCTGAGCCGCGAACAGGGCTATCCCCGGCCGGTGTCGATCCAGAATCCGTACAGCCTGCTGAACCGCAGCTTCGAGGTCGGCCTGTCCGAGTTCGCGCATCGCGAGGACCTCGGCCTGCTGGCCTATTCGCCGCTGGCGTTCGGCGTGTTGTCCGGCAAGTACCTGAACGGCCAGCGGCCGGCCGACGCGCGGCTCACCCTGTACGCGCGCTTCTCCCGCTACAACGGCGAGCACGCGGCGGCTGCGGCACAGGCCTATGCCGATCTGGCCAAGGAACACGGGCTGGCGCTGAACCAGATGGCGCTGGCCTTCGTCACCAGCCGCCATTTCACGACCAGCAACATCATCGGCGCGACGACCATGGCGCAGCTGCAATCCAACATCGCCTCGCACGATCTGAAGCTGTCGAAAGCGGTGCTCGATGGCATCGAGGCGATCCACAAGCGCTACACGATTCCCTGCCCGTAAGGCGGCTCTCAAAGCCTGCTCTCAGCCGCGCCGCGCCGAGTGCCACGGCCGCACGCGCCGTAGCCGTCAGCCAGCGGCCAGAGCGCTTCGGCTGCGGGTCAGACGCGCACCCGTTGCATCAGCGGCTCGAAGCGATAGATCGCGGAGCGGCGGCCCGCAGGTTCGACGACGGTCTGCAGCAGCCCTTCGGAAAGCAGCACGCGGGTGAAGCGGGCCGCCGTCTGCGGCGGAATGCCAGCCTCGCGAGTGAAGCGGCTGTTGTTGAACACCGGCTGGGAAAACAGGTAGTCGAGCGCGGCCACCGCGAAGCGCGAGGCCAGCAGTGTGCTGAAGCGCGGTTTCATCTCTTCGTAGAACGCGCGGATCGCCTGCGCTGCTTCGAGATTGCGGATCGCCTGCTGCTCGACAGCGTCGAAGAAGAACGCGCACCAGCCGTCCCAGTCGCGATCGGACGACACGCGGCGCAGACGCTCGATGTACTCGTCCTTGTGATTCTCGAAGTAGCGGCTGATGTAGAAGTGCGGTTCGCTGATGGCGCCGCCGTTCCACAGCATCAGCGTGATCAGCATCCGGCCGATGCGGCCGTTGCCGTCCTCGAAGGGATGCAGCGCCTCGAACTCGGCATGGGCCAGCGCGGTGCGCAGCAGCACCGGCATGCCGACATCGCCGATCAGCCGGAACAGCGCCTCCATGCCGCCGGCCAGATGTTCCGGCGCAATCGGCATGAAGCTGACCCGGCCGCTGCCAAGTTCGCCGACATAGTTCTGCTCGCGCTTGTAGGCCCCCGGCGACTTGTCCGCCCCGCGTCCCCATGACAGCAGCTGGTGATGCGCCATCTTGAGCAGCGATTCCGACAGCGGCTGGCCCTGCGTCATCCGCTGCTGCGCGCTGTTCAGCGCGCGCCGGTAGAGGACGGTCTCCATCGCATCGGATCGGATGCCGCCGGAGTTGCCAGTGCCGGCGTCATCGCCGAACTCGGCTTCGAGCTGCAGAATTTCGTCCAGCGTGCTGATCGTGCCTTCCATGCGCGAGGAGATCACCGCTTCCTGGCCGCGCAGCGGTGCCAGGAACAGCTCGCTGTTGTGCATGCCGCGCAGCGCCTGGTCGTAGCGGGCCAGTGCGCTGGTGGCAGCGAGCAGTCCCGGCATCAGCCGTGCGAGGTCGGGTGTCGGCGGCGGGAACTGGCCAAGGTGATAGCGGACCGCTTCGCGGGTATCGAGCTTCATGCCGCGATCATCGAGCGGGCGGCTTTTTGTTGTCAATAAATTCAGAAGTACAAACAACAAAGAACTTTGTTGTTCACGGATGACGATCGAGATGGTTCGTGATCAAGAATCCGCGGATCGTTAACAACAAGCCGGCTTGTATCGAACAGGCGAACAACAAATCCGCTTGTTGTTCATCAGGAGGCGTCGATGAACGGCAAGGCTGCTTCGCAGCCGGCTTCAAGCCCCTGCTTTAGCGCAGCTTCGGCCGTGCCAGCTGCCGTGCGCCCCGGCGCAGCGCGCCGATCAGCATCAGCATCGCGAACGAGATCGCCAGCAGCAGCAGCGCGTAGCTGTGGGCGAGCGGGTAGTTCAGCGTCTGGGTCTCGTCGTACAGCGCGATCGAGGCGACGCGGGTGACGCCGGGGATGTTGCCGCCGAGCATCAGCACCACGCCGAACTCGCCGATCGTGTGGGCGAAGCTCAGCGCTGCGCCGGTCAGCACGCCGTTGCGGGCGGCCGGCACGATCACCCGCCAGAACACCTGCCGGGGCGTGGCGCCGAGCGCGCAGCCGGCCTCGATCAGCGCGGCCTCGACATCGCGGATCGCGTTCTGGATCGGCTGCACCGCGAACGGCAGGCTGTAGATCACCGAGCCGACCACGAGGCCCGCGAAGCTGAACGCCAGGGTGCTGCCGAACACCGCGCGCCAGGCGTCGCCCAGCAGGCTGTTGCTGCCGAAGCCGACCAGCAGATAGAAGCCGATCACCGTCGGCGGCAGCACGATCGGCAAGGTCACCAGCGCTTCGATCCACGGCGCGATCCTGAGCCGCGTGCGATCCAGCCAGCCGGCCAGCGGCACGGCGATGGCCAGCAGGATCGCGGTGGAGATCGCCGCCAGCCGCACGGTCAGCCACAGCGACTGCCACAGCGCCGGCGTCAGGGCCGCGAACGTCGGCGCATCGCTCATTGGCGGGCGCGGCTCACGGGGCCGATGCGGGCGGAATGCCGATCTCGGTCAGCACCGGGCGCGTGCTGTCGGCGCGCAGGAAGGCGATGAACGCGCGGGCGGCGGCGGACTCCCGGCCGGCAGCGGTGATCACCGCGACATAGCGGGCCGGCGTGTACAGGCCAAGCGGCAGCGCGGTTTTGGAACCGGTGTTGCGGTAGGCGGGGGAGACCAGCAGCGGCACCGGAATCAGGCCGATGTCGACCTGTGCGGCTTGCACCGCAGCGGCAGCGGCGGCCTCGTCCGGAAACGGCCGGAACTTCTTTTCGGCGGTGTCCAGCACGGTCAGGCGTTCCATCACGCTGCGGATGATGCCGCCGAACGGCGAGGTGGCCGGATCGCCGATCGCGATGCCGGTGATGTAGTCGGCGATGAACAGCGGCGCGCCCCGGCCGGTGTTGATGCCCGGCGTGTTCGAGTAGATCGCCAGCAGGCCGTCGCCGAGCACCGTCAGGCTGTCGCCCGGCGCGCCTTGCGCGGCCACCAACGCTTCGGCGGAGGCCCGGCTGTCGAGCAGCAGCAGCTGCGGCGCGCCGGGGCCGGCATCGCCCGCCTTGACCAGCGTTGCCGCCGGCGCGACCTGTCGCGTGATCGCCACCTCCGGATGCGCTTCGGCGAAGCGCTGCTGCAGCACCTCGGCGGCTGGCCCCAGGCTCGGCACCACGCCGATGACCAGCGCCTCCGGCGCCGCTGCGGCGATGCCGGCGAAGGCCAGCGACAGCGCGGCGACCAGCGTGCGGATCAGCGTCATCGGTCGGGCCTCGTGTGGATGTGGCGCGGGAGTTCGGGCGGCGAGTGTGCCAGCGGCCACCGAGGTCGTCATCCGGACCGGGGCACGCGCCGTAAGCTGCGGCAATGCCTGCCGAAATCCGGATTGCCATGCGCCTGCTCGCCACGCTGCTGTCGACCCTGCTGATCGCCGCTGCCGCCCGGGGTGCTGCGCCCGCCACGTTCGCCGCCGGGGATTCGCCGCTGCCGCCCGCCAACGCGGTCGCCACCTTCGCCGGCGGCTGCTTCTGGTGCATGGAGCCGCCGTTCCGGAAACTGCCGGGCGTGCTGTCGGTGGTCTCCGGCTACAGCGGCGGCCATGTCGACCAGCCGAGCTACGAGCAGGTGTCGCGCGGCGATACCGGCCATGCCGAAGCGATCCAGGTGATCTACGACCCGGCGCGCATCGGCTACGCCGAGCTGCTGGCGGTGTTCTGGCGCAACATCGATCCGACCACGCCCAAGCAGCAGTTCTGCGATCACGGCGACCAGTACCGTACCGCGATCTTTTTCCACGACGAGGCGCAGCGCAAAGCGGCCGCGGCATCGCGCGATGCGCTGGCGGCGTCGGGCGCGCTGCGCGGCGCGCCGATCACCACCGAAATCACCGCTTTCACGGCGTTCTGGCCGGCCGAGGCCTACCACCAGGATTACGCCCGCAAGCAGGCGCTGCGCTATCGCATCTACCGCAGCCAGTGCGGGCGCGACCAGCGGCTGCAGCAGTTGTACGGGCCGGCTGCCGGCAAGGACGAATAGCCTTCAGGCACGCGCTGCGGTCGACCCGCGTTCCACGCAGCGGCCGCTCAGCACCAGCTTGCGCACCGGCAGGTTCGGCGTCTGCAGGCGTTCGAACAGCAGCGCCATCGCCTGCCGGCCGATGTCCTCCACCGGTTGCTCGATCACCGTCAGCCCGGGTTCGACCAGTTCGGTCCAGACCTCGTTGTCGAAGCCGGCCAGCGCCAGGTCCTTCGGGATCGCAAGGTTCGCCGCCCGCGCGGCGCGCACCGCCGCCGACAGGAACAGGCTGTTGCTGACCACCAGCGCTTCCGGCCGTGCCGGGTTCGAGAACCAGTCCGCCAGCGCGCTGCGGGCAGCATCCGCCGACGGCGCGCAGAGCCGGAAATCGGCGACCAGCCCGGCCGCCTGCATCGCCGCGACATAGCCGTCACGGCGCTCCAGCCCGGTGACGCTGGCATTGCCGAACAGCCCGCCGATGCGCCGGTAGCCGCGGCTGATCAGATGCCGAACCAGCTCGGCCATCGCGGCCGCGTTGTCGAGCACCACGCAGTCGTACAGGCCGGCCGGGCTGGCGCGGTCGATCAGCACGGTCGGGAACTCCAGCCGGCGGCGGCCGAGCTGGTCCAGCGTGCTGCGCGTCGGCGCGAAGATCAGGCCGGTGATCCGCTCCTCCTGCATCAGCTGCAGGTACAGGGCTTCGCGCGCCGGGTCCTCGTCGGTGTTGCAGAGGATCACCCGCATGCCGGCGCGGTAGGCGCTGTCTTCCACCGCCCGCGACACCGCCGTGAAGAACGGATTGCGCAGATCGGCGACCACCAGCCCGATGGTGCCGCTCTGCTGCGAGCGCAGCCGCCGCGCCGCCAGGTTCGGCCGGTAGCCGGTGGCCTTCACCGCCGCCTCGACCTGGGCGCGCAGCTCCTCGCTGACCGGCCCGCCGGACAGCGCCCGCGACACCGTGGCCGGCGATACGCCGGCGGCCTTGGCGACGTCCTTGATTCCGACCGTCATGGCGCGTTTCAGAAATCGTTTTCAGAAATGAGAAGCGGATTGTCGAACAATAAATCCTGAAAATGCAATGGGATGTCGATTTTTCGTTGAGAGGCAGCATGACCGTCGCTTGACAGCCGTTATGAAAACGATTTCATTAGCGCCACAACGAGACGTGCAAGGAGGAGTTCTGACATGTCCATTCACATCACCGAAGGTCTGCTGTCCGGCGAAAGGGTTCGCCTCGGCGCAAGCCCGGCCGACAAGCAGCAGGCGATTGCCGAAGCCGCCCAGCTGCTGGTCGCCAGTGGCTGCGTCGATGCCGCCTATGCCGACAGCATGGCGCGCCGCGAAGCGGTGGCGAACACCTTCCTCGGCCACGGCGTGGCGATTCCGCACGGGCTCGGCGAGGACCGTCACCTGGTGCGCCGCAACGGCATCGCGATCCTGCAGGTGCCGGCTGGCGTCGAATGGAACCCCGGCCAGCGCGCCCATCTGGTGGTCGCCATCGCGGCGCAGTCCGACGCCCATATCGCGATCCTGCGGCGGCTGACCCGGCTGATCCAGGACGAAGCGACCCTGGCCCGGCTGGCCAGCACCGACGACGCCACCGCGCTGATCGCCGCGCTCGACGACCCGCCGGCCGCCGCCGATGCCGGCAGCGCGGCCGAGGCGGTGGACCTTGCCGAAACGGTCGAATGGATCGTCGGCTATCCGGCCGGCCTGCACGCCCGGCCGGCGTCGCGCTGGGTCGAGGCCGCGCGGGCCCATGCCGCGCGGATGCAGGTCCGCCACGGCAACGAAGTGGCCGACGCCAAGAACCTGCTGGCGCTGCTGCAGCTCGGCGCGCGCGCTGGCGATCGTCTGCATATCTCCGCCGAAGGCCGCGATGCCGCCGCCGCGCTGGCCCGCTTCCGCGCCGTCATCGACGGCCTCACCGCGCAGGAAAAGGCCGATGCCGCGCTGGCCGCGCAGCGCGCCGCCCAGCCGAAGGCCGCCGGCTGGACGCCGCCCGATGCGCCGGTCTGCATTGCCGGTATCGGCGCCAGCCCGGGGCTGGCGATCGGCGTCGTGCACCGGCTGGCGGCCGATGAAGCGCCGATTCCGGACCATCCGGTCGCGCTGGCCGAAGGTGGCAGCCGCCTGCACGAGGCGCTGTGCGCGACCCGTCAGCAGCTCGAGGCGCTGGCCGACGACACCGCGCGCCGGCTCGGCGCTGCCGACGCCGCGATCTTCAAGGCCCACGGCGAGCTGCTCAACGACACCGACCTGATCACGCTGACCTGCCAGCTGATGGTCGAAGGCCATGGCGTGGCCTGGTCGTGGAACGCGGCGGTCGAGCGGCTGGCGGCGAAGCTGTCGGCACTCGGCAACGCGGTGCTGGCCGGGCGGGCGGCAGACCTGCGCGATGTCGGCCGCCGCGTGCTCGCCAACATCGACCCGAGTCTGGTCCGCGATGCGCTCGGCAGCCTGCCGCAGCACTGCGTGCTGCTGGCCGCCGACTTGTCGCCGTCCGACACCGCAATGCTCGACACCACCAAGGTCATCGGTCTGGCCACCGCGCAGGGCGGGCCGACCTCGCACACCGCGATCCTCGCCCGCACGCTCGGCCTGCCGGCGCTGGTCGGCGCCGGTGCGGCGCTGCTCGACGTCGCCGACGGCACGCCGGCGATCGTCGATGGCGGCAGCGGCCGGCTGTATCTCGATCCGTCGCCGGCGGCGCTGGCTTCGGCGCGCGCCAGCATCGCCGAGCAGGCCGCGACCCGCGCCCGCGAAGCCGAAGGCCGCCGCCAGCCGGCGCTGACTACCGACGGCCACGCGATCGACATCGGCGCCAACATCAACCTGCCGGAACAGGCCGCCACCGCGCTTGAACAGGGCGCGGAAGGCGTCGGCCTGATGCGCACCGAATTCCTGTTCCTGGAACGTGCCCGCACGCCGAGCGAGGACGAGCAGTTCGCGATCTACGTCGCGATGGCCGAGGCGATCGGCGGCCGGCCGCTGATCGTCCGCGCGCTCGACATCGGTGGCGACAAGCAGGTCGCCCATCTCGATCTGCCGCACGAGGACAACCCGTTCCTCGGCGTACGCGGCGCGCGCCTGCTGCTGCGCCGTGCCGATCTCTTGGAGCCGCAGCTGCGCGCGCTGTATCGCGCGGCGAAAGCGGGCGCGGCGCTGAAGATCATGTTTCCGATGATCACCTCGGTGCCGGAGATCGTCGCGCTGCGCGCGATCTGCGAACGCATCCGCATCGAACTCGCGGCACCCATCGTGCCGCTCGGCATCATGATCGAGGTGCCGGCGGCGGCGATCGAAGCCGATGTGCTGGCCCGCCATGCCGACTTCTTCTCGATCGGCACCAACGACCTCACCCAGTACACCTTGGCGATCGACCGCCAGAACCCGGAACTGGCCGCCGAGGCTGACAGCCTGCACCCGGCGGTGCTGCGGCTGATCCGGATGACCGTCGATGGCGCGGCCCGCCACGGCCGCTGGGTCGGCGTCTGCGGCGGGCTGGCCGGCGACCCCTTCGGTGCCGCGCTGCTGGCGGGCTTGGGCGTGCAGGAGCTGTCGATGACGCCGCGCGAGATCGCCGCCGTGAAATCGCGGCTGCGCGGCAGCCGCTTCGATGCGCTGAAAGGTCTGGCCGAACAGGCGCTGGCCTGCGAAACCGCCGCCGAAGTGCGGGCGCTGGACCGGAGTGCCGCATGAGCGCGCCGGTCATCACCGTCACGCTGAATCCGGCGCTCGACCAGACGATCACGCTCGATCGCCTGCGCCTCGGCGACGTGCACCGCGCGCAGGCTTCGCGGATCGAGGCCGCCGGCAAGGGCGTCAATGTCGCGTCCTGTCTCGCCGACTGGGGCATCGCCTGCACCGCCACCGGCCTGCTCGGCGCCGGCAACGCCGAGCCGTTCGCGAGCCTGTTCGCCGCCAAGGGCATCGGCGATGCCTTCGTGCGCTGCCCGGGCGACACCCGCACCAACGTCAAGCTGCTCGATCGGGAAGCCGCCGACACCACCGACATCAACCTGCCGGGCCTGCAGGTCGAGGCGACAGCACTCGATGCGGTGCGCGCGCAGCTGGCTGCGCACGGCGGCGGCGACAGCCTCGTGGTGCTGGCCGGCAGCCTGCCGGCCGGGCTGCCCGATGACAGCTACGCGCAGCTGACTGCCGACATCGCCCGGCGCGGCGGCCGCGCGCTGCTCGACACCAGCGGTGCGCCGCTGGCGGCGGCGCTGGCGGCGGAGGTGCTGCCGTACGCGATCAAGCCGAATCGCCACGAACTCGAAGCCTGGGCCGGCCATGCGCTGTCGACGCGGCGCGAGCTGATCGCCGCCGCGCAGACGCTGCTGGCACGCGGTATCCGGCTGGTCGCGATCTCGCTCGGTGCCGATGGTGCGCTGCTGCTGCGCGGAGACGAGATCGTGCAGGCGCAGCCGCTGCCGGTCGCGGTCGGCAGCACCGTCGGGGCCGGGGACGCGATGGTCGCCGGCCTGGTCGCCGGCCTGCTCGCCGAGGCCCCGCTGGAAGACCTGGCGCGGCTGGCCACCGCGTTCGCCGCCGCCAAGCTCGGCGGCATCGGCGCTCATCTGCCCGCGCCGGACAGGGTGCGAGCGCTGGCCGCCGAGGTTCGCGTCGATCGTCTGGAATCCACGCCGCACGGAGTCACGCCATGAGCACCACCATTGCCGTCATCGGCGCCGGGACCCGCAGCACCCACGCGGTGCTCGCTGCCGAGGCGCTGCGCCGCGCCGCGCAGCAGATCGGCGCGGCGTTCACCGTCGAAGTACGCAGCCATCAGGGCGTGCTCAATGCGCTCGCCGATGCCGATATCGCCACCGCCGGCCGCGTGCTGCTGGTCGGCGACGAGGATCTCGACGCCGGCCGCTTCGCCAGCCTGCCGAGCCGCAGCGCCAGCATCGAGGAGGTGCTCGGCGACGCCTCCGGCGTGCTTGCGCAACTGCCGGAGCCGGTCGCGAAAGCGGTGGTGCGCCCGGCGCGCATTGTCGCCATCACCTCGTGCCCGACCGGCATCGCCCACACCTTCATGGCCGCCGAAGGCCTGCTGCAGGCGGCGAAGGCGCTGGGCCATGCGATCCGGGTCGAGACCCAGGGTTCGGTCGGTGCGCGTGATGGTCTGAGCGATGAGGAAATCCGCGACGCCGATGTCGTGGTGATCGCCGCCGATCGCGAAGTAGACCTCGCGCGCTTTGCCGGCAAGCGGCTGCTGAAGTCGGCAACCAAGCCGGCGATCAACGATGGTCAGGCGCTGCTGGCGCGGGCGCTGGCCGAAGCGACGATCCATCACGGCCAGGCGGCCGCTGCGAAGAAGGCCGACACCGGCAGCCGCAGCGGCCCGTACAAGCATCTGATGACCGGCGTGTCGTTCATGCTGCCGTTCGTGGTGGCCGGCGGCTTGCTGATCGCGCTCGCCTTCGCCTTCGGCGGCATCTACGCCTACGACGACGCCCATCGCGGCACCTTGGCGCACGCGCTGTTCCAGATCGGCGGCAAGGCCGCGCTGGTGCTGATGGTGCCGGCGCTGGCCGGCTGGCTGGCCTATTCGATCGCCGACCGGCCGGGCATCGCGCCCGGAATGATCGGCGGGCTGGTGGCGGCCAATCTCGGCGCCGGCTTTCTCGGCGGCATCGCGGCCGGCTTCATCGCCGGCTACGGCACCGACTGGCTGAACCGCAAGATCCAGCTGCCGCGCAATCTCGAAGGTCTGAAACCGGTGCTGATTCTGCCGGTGCTCGGCACGCTGATCACCGGGCTTTCGATGATCTATGTCGTTGGCGGGCCGGTGGCCGAGGCACTGGCCGCGCTGACCGCCTGGCTGCGCGGCATGCAGGGATCGAGCGCGCTGCTGCTGGGCCTGCTGCTCGGCGGCATGATGGCCTTCGACATGGGCGGGCCGGTCAACAAGGCGGCCTATGCGTTCTCCACGGGCCTGTTGGCCAGCGAGGTCTACAGCCCGATGGCGGCGGCGATGGTCGGCGGCATGACCGCACCGCTCGGCGTGGCGCTGGCCACCCGGCTGTTCGCTGACCGCTTCACCGCCGAGGAGCGCGAGGCCGGCAGCGCCGCTGGCGTGCTTGGTCTGGCCTTCGTCACCGAAGGCGCGATCCCGTTCGCGGCCCGCGATCCGCTGCGGGTGATTCCGTCGCTGGTGCTGGGATCAGCCGTGGCCGGGGCGATCTCGATGGTGGTCGGCGCGGAACTGAAGGTGCCGCACGGCGGCGTGTTCGTGCTGCCGATCCCGAACGCGGTGACCCATCTCGGCGGCTATGTCGTGGCGCTGGTGGTCGGCACGCTGCTGACCGCCGTCGCCCTTCGCATCCTCAAGAAGCCGGCCCCCGTCGCCGCCTGATTCCTACCTGACGGCGGGCCATGCCCGCCACGAGCGCACTCATGAACACATTTTTCCGGCGCCGTCTGGCGGCGCTGCTGGCCCTGCTGTGCCCGCTGTCAGCGTTCGCCGGTCTTTACGAGGAACGCGGCTACGCCTTGCTGGCGAGTTACACCGGCGAATCGGCCTTTCTCGTCGAAGGCGGTCAGCGGCGCGGCAGCGCCTATGCCGGCCAGTTCTTCGTCGGCGCCGAGGCCGACGCCGGCCGGCCGTTCGGCTGGACCGGCGCCAAGCTCAAGCTGTATGTCGCCAGCCGGCATGGCGACAACCTGGCGATCGACGAGATCGGCAACAGCGTGTCGGTGCAGGAAATCTGGGGCGCGCAGACCGAGCGGCTGGCCAATCTGACGATCGAGCAGCGGCTGTTCGATAACCGCCTGATCGTCGAGGCCGGGCGCACGGTGGCCAACATCCATTTCCTCGGCTCGGAGCTATGCAGCTACTTCCAGACCAATTCGGCTTGCGGCAATCCGACCTTCGTGTTCCGCACCAGCGGTTTCACTTACTGGCCGGTGTCGAGCTGGGGCGGCTACGCCAAGGCCTTCATCACGCCGCAGGTCTATGTCCATGCCGGCGTCTTCGAGATCAACCCGTTGCAGGCCCGCGACAATCAGCACGGCCTGAACTGGGGTATCGCCGATGCCACCGGCGTGATCGCACCCATCGCGATCGGCTATCGCAGCACAGCGGCCACCGCACGGCTGCCGGCGTTCTACGAGATCGGCGGCTGGCGCGATACCTCGCGCTATCTCGATCCGCTACGCGATGCCGATGGCAACGCGGCGATCCTCAGCGGCCAGCCGTACGCCTCGCGCAGCGAGCGCTCCGGGCTGTTCGCCCGCTTCGAGCAGCAGCTGACCCGGCCCGACCGGATGAGCCCGCGTGGCCTCGTGGTGTTTGCTGCTGCGTTGTGGGGCACCTCCGGCGAGCTGAGCCAGGATCGCTTTCTGGAGCTGGGCTTCGTGCAGAAGGGCACCTTCGCCGGGCGCTCGCTGGACAGCCTCGCCTTCGTCATCAACCGCCAGCGCTACAGCGGCGCGGCGCTGGAAAACCTGCGCCTGCAGCGAGCAGCACTCGGCGGTGGCGAGGCGCCGGCCAAGGATCAGTACCTGATGGAGCTGAGCTACGGCGTGCAGCTGACCCAGCTGCTGAGAGTTGCGCCGAACCTGCACTACATCATTCACCCGGACGGCTTCAGCGCGCCGACGCGGACCCGCAATCTCGACGACGCGCTGGTGGTCGGCCTGCGCGTCGACTTGGCTTTGACGCCGGCGATCGAGGCGATCAGCCACTGATCGGGCGCTAGTCGGGCGCTAGGGAATCTCTGCGCAGATTCACTCGTCATTCCGGCGAAAGCCGGAATCCAGTGCTTTCAAGGCCCTGGACCCCGGCTTTCGCCGGGGTGACGATCCAGGCAGGGCTGGGACCTCAGTGATTGCGGCCCTGGATTTCCAGTGCCAGCCAGCGCAGGCCGTCGGCGTGATCGCCCAGCGCGTCGAGCGCGGTGCGAGCGTCGGCGAAGGTCGATTCGGCCAGCGCCTTGGCGGTGTCGAAGCCGAGCAGGGCAGGGTAGGTCGACTTCTCCTGCGCCACGTCCTTGCCGGCGGTCTTGCCGAGCTGTTCGGTGGACTGGGTGATGTCGAGCACGTCGTCCTGGATCTGATAGGCCAGCCCGAGCAGGCGGCCGTAGCTTTCCAGTGCCGTGGTCACGGCCGCGTCGGCTGCGGCCAGCGCCAGCGGCATCTTCAGGCAGGCCAGGATCAAGGCGCCGGTCTTGCGCGCGTGCAGTGACTTGAGCCGTTCCAGCGCGATGCGCTGGCCTTCCGATTCGATGTCCACGGCCTGGCCGCCGACCATGCCCATCGAGCCGGAGGCGTGGCCGAGTGCCGCGATCACGCCGAGCAGGCGCCGGGCCGCTTCACCATCGGCCGGGATCTCGCGGGTCAGCGTCTCGAAAGCCAGCGTCTGCAGCGCGTCGCCGACCAGCACGCCCATCGCCTCGTCCCAGACCTTGTGCACGGTCGGCTGGCCGCGGCGCAGGTCGTCGTCGTCCATCGCCGGCAGATCGTCGTGGACCAGCGAGTAGGCGTGGATCAGCTCGACCGCGACCGCTGGCGCATCAAGCTGCGCGGCATCAAGGCCCAGCGCCTCGCCAGCGGCGTAGACCAGCAGCGCACGCAGGCGCTTGCCGCCGTTGCAGGTGTAGCGCATCGCTTCATGCAGCGCGGCCGGGTCGGTGCCGAGCGGCGGCAGCGCGCGATCAAGCGCGGCATCGAGGCGGCTGCGGTAGGCGGGCAGGCGATCGGCGAAGCGGGCAGCGTGGTTCAAGTGCGGAACTCGGTGGTGGGGCGCCGGCCGCGTCGCTGACGGGGCTGCGCGAAGCTGCCAAACTTCCGGTCGAAGTCCGTCTGGCCAGCGTTTCAGGGGCGCGAAGTGTGAACCGAACGGACAAGCCCGAACAAGCATCCCGCCTCCGTACGCCATGACCGCAGCCGCGCAAGCCTCCGTCGAATCCGTTCTCCAGTCGCTGATCCGCGATGTGCCGGATTTCCCCAAGCCCGGCATCGTGTTCAAGGACATCACGCCGCTGCTGGAAGACGCCGCCGGCTTCCGCGCCTGCATCGACGCACTGGCGGCACGGGTGTCGGCGCACCGGCCGGATGCGCTGGTGGCGATCGAGTCGCGCGGCTTCATCTTCGGTGCGCCGCTGGCCTTGCACCTGGGTCTGCCGCTGATCGTGGTGCGCAAGCCGGGCAAGCTGCCACGGGCGACCGAATCGGTGGCCTACCAGCTCGAATACGGCGAGGACCGGCTCGAGGTGCATGCCGATGCAATCCTCGCCGGCCGCCGCTACGCGCTGGTCGACGACGTGCTGGCCACCGGCGGCACGGCGGCCGCCGTGATCGGCCTGATCCGCCGGCTCGGCGGCCAGGTGGCCTGCGCGGCGTTCCCGCTGGAACTCGGCTTTCTTGACGGCCGGGCGCGGCTTCACGAGGTTGTCACCGAAAGCCTCGTCCGCTACGGCTGACGCCGTGTGTCAGGGCGTGGTGTCACGCAGGCGAGACAGCCGGCCGCCGGGGTTTGGACGCACTGCGATGCAACATTGCTAGAATGCGGCGCAGAAATGATCGGCGGGCTTGCCTGTTTCGCATGAACATCCACGCCGTGACTTGCACATGAACCGCTCGATTCGGCGCTGGGAACCGACATCGCGGCGCGCGCTCCGATCCGGCTGCCGGCCAACGCCTCGACTTTCTTGATGACGATTGAGCACACCACCACGGACGCGCTGCTGATCGCGTCCGCGTTCCAGGCGCACATCCTGCCCGGCGTGTCGCGCACCTTCGCGCTGACCATTCCGCAGCTGCCGCAGCCGCTCGGCGGCGTGGTGTCGAACGCCTACCTGCTGTGCCGGATCGCCGACACCATCGAAGACGAGCCGGCGCTGTCGTCGGACGACAAGGTGCGGCTCACGGAAGCCTTCGCCGATCTGGTCGGCGGCCGTGGTTCGGTGCCGGCTTTCGTCGAGGAACTCACCGCCAAGTTGTCGTCGGCGACCTTGGCGACCGAAGTCGAACTGGTCCGCAACACCCAGCTGGTGCTGACCATGACCAGCAGCTTCGAACCGGCCGCCCGCGCGGCGATCGAGCGCTGCGTGCGCATCATGTGCCGTGGCATGCACCGCTATTCGATGCAGGCCGGCCCGCAGGGGCTGCGCGATCTCGATGATCTCGGCCGCTACTGCTACTACGTGGCTGGCGTGGTCGGCGAAATGCTGCGCGACCTGTTCTGCGCCTATGCACCGGAAACCGCCCGCCGCCGCGATGATCTGGCGCGCTACGCCGTGGCCTTCGGCCAGGGCCTGCAGATGACCAACATCCTGAAGGACATCTGGGAAGACCGCGCCCGCGGCGTCAGCTGGATGCCGGCGCGCGAGTTCGCCCAGCACGGCATCGACCCGGGCCGGCTCGATCCCTCGCGCCAGGACCCGGCGGTGACCCGCGCGCTGCACGAGCTGGTGGCGGTCACCCACGCGCAGCTCGGCTACGCGCTGGAGTTCACCTTGGCGATCTCCGCCAGCGACACCGGCATCCGCAAGTTCTGCGCATGGAACATCGGCATGGCGCTGCTGACCTTGCGCAAGATCGTCGCCACGCCGGGCTACCGCACGGCCAATGACGTCAAGATCTCGCGCAAGTCGGTGATGTGGACGATGGCGCTGACCTCGATCGGCATCCGCAGCAATACCTGGCTGCGCTTCCTGTTCAAGCGCGCCGCCAGCGGCCTGCCGCGCGTGGCGACCTTGCCGGCCCAGGCGCCGCTCGAAGCCTGAATCGGCGCGTCGCGGCTGCGGCCGTGCGCGCCTTTGATCTTTTCGCTGACCGAAGACCTTCCGAACGATGAACGCACCGACTGTCGTCCGTCTCCGACGCAATCCGCGCCAGCTCGCCGCCGAAGCCGAAAGCCGCCTGCATCAGGCGATCGACGCTGCCCGCGAAGCGCTGCTGAAGCTGCAGAAGCCGGACGGCGAGTGGTGCTTCGAGTTCGAGGCCGACTGCACGATCCCGGCCGAATACATCCTGATGATGCATTTCATGGATGAGATCGACGAGTCGCTGCAGGCCAAGATCGCGACCTTCATCCGCGCCCAGCAGGTGCTCGACGGCCCGGACGGCGGCCACGGCGGCTGGCCGCAGTACCGCAACTACGACCGGCCGGGCGCGATCGACCTGTCGTGCACGGTCAAGAGCTACTACGCGCTGAAGTGCGCCGGCGATGACGAAGACGCGCCGCACATGGTGCGCGCCCGTGCGGCGATCCTGGCGCTGGGCGGCGCGGCCAAGGCCAATGTCTTCACCCGCATCCTGCTGGCGATGTTCCAGCAGGTGCCGTGGACGGCCGCGCCGTACGTGCCGGTGGAGATCGTGCTGTTCCCGCGCTGGTTCCCGTTCGAGATCTACAAGGTCGCGACCTGGGCGCGTGCGGTGATGGTGCCGCTGTTCGTGCTGTGCAGCTTGAAGGCGACGGCCAAGAACCCGCGCGGCGTGCAGATCGCCGAGCTGTTCGTGCGGCCGCCGGAGCTGGAAACACAGTGGTTCCGCAACGACACCCTGTTCGCCAAGGTGTTCCTCGGGCTCGACAAGTTCGGCCGGACGATGGACCGCTTCGCGCCGAAGAAGCTGCGCGAGCTGGCGATCAAGCGGGCCGAGAACTGGTTCGTCGCTCGCCTCAACGGCGAGGACGGCATCAACGGCATCTTCCCGGCGATGGTCAATGCCTACGAGGCGCTGGCGCTGCTCGGCTACCCGGCCGAACACCCGCTGCGCGCGACCTGCCTGAAATCGATCCAGAAGCTGATCCAGTTCACGCCTGAGGGCAGCGCCTACGTGCAGCCCTGCCTGTCGCCGACCTGGGACACCGGCTGGGCGATGATGGCGCTGCTGCACGCCGATTCGCCGGACGGCTCGAGCCGCGCCAAGACCCGCGAAGCACTGAAGCGCGCCGAGAACTGGCTGCGGCCCCGGCAGATCCTCGACCACGTCGGCGACTGGATCGAAGCCGCACCGAACAAGAAGCTGCGACCGGGCGGCTGGGCGTTCCAGTACTGGAACGAGTACTACCCGGATCTCGATGACACGGCGGTCGTCGCCGGCGTCATGCACCTGGTCGGCCGCGAGCCGAACGGCAGCAACCACAACGACGAGGCCGTGTCGCGCGCCGCCGAGTGGCTGCTCGGCCTGCAGTCGAAGAACGGCGGCTTCGGCGCCTACGACGCCGACAACACGCACTACTGGATCAACGAGATCCCGTTCGCCGACCACAAGGCGATGCTCGATCCGCCGACCGAGGACGTCACCGGCCGCGTGCTGGCCTATCTCGGCGTGCTGAAGCGGCCGCAGGATCGCCCGGCGATCACCCGCGCGATCCGCTACCTGAAGAAGGCGCAGCAGCCGGACGGCTCCTGGTGGGGCCGCTGGGGCACCAACTACATCTACGGCACCTGGTCGGCACTGGCCGGGCTGGCGCTGGTCGGCGAAAAGCCGGAGGCGCCGTACATCGCCCGGGCGATCCGCTATCTGGAATCGAGGCAGAACCCGGACGGCGGCTGGGGCGAGACCAACGACACCTATCTCGACCCGAAGCTGAGCGGCACCATGCCGCGTCCCGGCCCGAACGGCAGCGAGCTGATCTCGACCCCGAACAGCACCGCCTGGGCGCTGCTGGCGCTGATGGCCGTGCACGGCGTCGAGCATCCGGCGGTCGCCGCCGGCATCGACTGGCTGATCGCCAACCAGCATTCCGAAGGCCGCCACGAAGGCCTGTGGCATGACCCCGGCCACAACGCGCCGGGCTTCCCGCGCGTGTTCTACATGAAGTACTACGGCTACGACGCCTACTTTCCGCTGTGGGCGCTGGCGCGCTATCGCCAGCTGCGCGGCCGCCGCGCTTCGGCCTGATCCGGCAGCTGCGGCGATGACGCAAGCTCGGGTCGGCGTCGTCGTGGCGCTGCTGTCGGAAGCCAAGGCACTCGGCTTGCGCCATCCGCAGCCGGGTGCCAACGAGGTCGACGGCCTGCGGGTGTTCGTGTCCGGGATCGGCGAAGCCGCTGCCGCGATGGCGGCGCTGGCGCTGGCGGATGCCGGCTGCTGCGCGCTGCTGAGCTTCGGCACGGCCGGAGCGCTCGATGCTGCGCTGCAGCCCGGCGATGTCGTCTGCCCGACCACCGTGCTGTTCATGGATGGTCACCAGCTCGACACCGACGCTGGCTGGCGCGCCCGGCTCGCCGCCTGCTGCGCCGACGCCGACATCAGCCTGGTCGACGGCCGCCTGCTGACCACCCGCCAGACCTTGCTGAACGCCGGCATCAAGTACCTGGCGCACACCCAGAGCCAGGCGGTGGCGGTGGACCAGGAAAGCTCGGCGGTCGGCGATGTCGCCAAGGCGCGCGGCCTGCCGTTCCTGGTCGTGCGCGCGATCGTCGACGACGCCGAAGCGACCTTGCCGAACGCGGTGATCGACGGCGTCGACGCCTATGGCCGGCCGAAGGCGGCGAGCATGATCGGCGGCCTGCTGAAGGCGCCGTGGCAGATTGCCAAGCTGCCGGGGCTGGCGCGCTCGTTCAACGCCGCGCAAGCCAGCCTGCGCGAGGTCGCCCGCGCCGCGCCGGCGTTTGCCTTCCATTCCTGAATCGACGATGCCCCAGCCGCAGACCACTGCCCTTGTCACCGGCGCGACCGGCTTCGTCGGCTCCGCCGTCGCCCGCCGCCTGCTCGCCGAAGGCTTCACGCTGCGGCTGCTGAGCCGGCCGAATTCGGATCGCCGCAATCTGGCCGGCCTCGAGGCCACGGTCGTCGAAGGCGACCTGACCGATCCGGCTTCGCTGAAGAAGGCGGTGAAAGGCTGCGACGCGGTGTTTCACGTCGCCGCCGACTACCGGCTGTGGGCGCCCAATCCGGACGAGCTGTACCAGGCCAATGTCGACGGCTCGCGGGCGCTGGTGGCGGCGGCCCATGCGGCCGGCGTGCAGCGCATCGTCTACACCTCCAGCGTCGCTGTGCTCGGCATTCCGAAGGATGGCCGACCGGGTGACGAGGACACGCCGGTCACCGTTGCCGACATGATCGGCCACTACAAGCGCTCCAAGTACCTGGCCGAGGAAGCGGTGCGCGAGCTGGCCGCGAAGGGCGCGCCGGTGGTGATCGTCAACCCGTCCACGCCGATCGGCCCGCGCGATGTCAAGCCGACGCCGACCGGCCGCGTGGTGCGCGATGCCGCCGCCGGCAAGATGCCGGCCTTCGTCGACACCGGCCTGAACATCGCCCATGTCGATGACGTCGCCGAGGGCCACTGGCTGGCCTACACGCGCGGCGCGATCGGCCAGCGCTACGTGCTGGGTGGCGAGGACATGAGCCTCAAGCAGATTCTCGCCACCATCGCCGAGATCACCGGCCGCCGTGCGCCGACGCTCCAGCTGCCGCATGCGGCGGTGATGCCGGTGGCGCGTGCGGCGGAATTCCTGGCCCGCTTCACCGGCCGCGCGCCGGTGGCGACGGTCGAGGAAATCCGCATGTCGAAGAAGCGCATGTACTTCTCCTGCGCCAAGGCCCGGCGCGAACTCGGCTACGCGCCGCGCCCGGCGCGCGCAGCACTCGAAGATGCCGTGGCCTGGTTCCGCGACAACGGTTATCTCTGATCGCCGGGCCGCTTGCGCCGCCACGCGCGGCGCAGCTCGGCCCACTGCCAGCTCAGCAGCGCCGGGATGCCGTAGCCGAGTTCGCGGGTCCGCTTGGCCAGCGACAGCGCCACCGCCGCATCGGGCGGCACGCCGAGCAGCCGGCCGAACAGCACGAAGCCCATCTCCTGCACGCCGAGCCCGGCCGGCACGAAGAACGCGAAATGGCGCACCGACAGGCCCAGCGCTTCGAGTGCGATCGCCGCCAGCGGGCTGATCGGCTGGCCGAGCAGCTGCAGCGCCAGCCAGACCTCGAAGCTGCCGGCGACCATGCCGGCCAGCTGCCACACGAGGCTGACCAGCAGGTCGCGCCGGCGCGCGAACAGGGCCAGCAGTTCGGTGTCCAGCCGCGCGGCATCGCCGAACAGCGCCGCCACGCGGCTCTCTTCGCCGAGCATGCCGATCATCGCCCGCTCGATCCGCGCGAACACCGCGCCGTGGCGCAGCAGCGCGTACAGCAGCAGCGGCACCGGCAGGGTGGCGGTCAGCCCGCCGAGCAGCGCGCCGGCCAGATCGCCGCCGTCGAGCGCGATTGCCAGGCACAGCCCGGCGGCGACGAACAGGTAGACGTTGACGATGGTCAGCAGGGTTTCCATCACCACGCTGGCGGTCACCGCCGCGCCATCCGGCACCCGCCACAGGGTCAGCCGGATGCCGACCACTTCGCCGCCGACGCCGCCGACCGGCAAGAGCCGCCCCACCGCTTCGCGGACCGAGGCGATCCACCACAGGAACGGCAGATGCGCCCCGCCGCCGGCATCACGATGGCGCAGCAGCACCCGCCAGCCTTCGGCATCCAGCGCGATCGGCAGCGCGTGGAACGGCACCAGCCACAGCAGCCCCCAGCCGGCGGTGGCCAGCAGCGCGAGGATTTCCGCGCTGCCGCCGTGCACCACCAGGCCGATCAGCAGCGCCAGCCCGAGCAGGCCGAACAGCGCCGGCAGCCAGCGGCTGATCACGGCGCGAGGAAGTCGGCCCAGCGGCCGGTGACGATGCCGCGCGCGGCGATCGCGTCGCGGACGCGGGGCGACAGCAGGGCCGCCAGTTCGTCGTCGTGCCGGTAGCCGGCCATCGTCGCGGTCAGGCCACGGCGGGTCGCTGGGTGCAGGTAGATCTCGTGCAGGCCGGGCGGCAGCCGGTCGATCGCCGACAGCAGCGCGGCTTCGTCGGTGGCGCCGGTCGAGGCCAGTCCGGCCAGCGTGTCGTTGCTGGCCACGCCGGCGCGGTGCAGCCGGCGCCGGGTCAGCGCGATCCACGGCGTCAGCCACGGCGTGGTGCCGGGCTCGTGCGGCAGCCGCACTGCCTGCAGGCCGAAGTCGCGGCCGATGTCGAGCATCAGGCCGAGCACGGTCGGGTGCAGGTGGAAATGCTTGTGGGTGTCGGCGTGATCCAGCGCCAGCCCGGTGGCCGCGAAGGCCTGGAACTGGGCCCGGATCTCGATCGCCAGCTGGCGGCGGATGCGGGGCAGGAAGAAGTAGCGGCAACCGTCGCGGACCATGTGGTCGCCGAAGCGGCCTTCGGCATCGACCAGATCGGGAATCAGCCGCCTCGGCGACACCGCCCAGCCGTCGGCCAGCACCAGGTGCAGGCCGACGCCGAGCGTCGGCAGCCGTCTGGCGATCGCCACGGCGCCGGCGGCGGCGGGCGCGCCGACCATCAGGCTGGCGCTGGTCAGTTCGCCGTCGACATGGGCCTGCTCGACGGCCTCGTTGACCGCGTCGTCGAGGCCGAAATCGTCGGCGGTGAGGATCAGCCGGATCACGCGCTGCTCGGGCCGCAGCGGGGTCGCGATCAGGCCGCGCGGGCGCGCAGGAAGCGGAAGAACTCGACCCCTTCGCGCAGCCGCCGCTTCATCATGTCCCAGTCTGTGAGCATCTCGCGGACGATTTCCCAGATCTTCGACGGCCGGAAGTAGAAGCGCCGGTAGAACACTTCCATCGCCGCGAAGATCTCGTCCTTCGACAGGTGCGGATAGCTGATCGCCGCCAGCTGCACGCCCTGCGAATTGACCAGGTTCACCGCCTCGTTCTCGGCCAGCCAGCCGTTGTCGACCGCCTGCTTGTACAGCGTGGTGCCGGGGTAGGGTGCAGCCAGCGAGACCTGGATGGTGTGGGGGTTGATCGCCTTCGCCCACTCGATGGTCTTTTCGATCGTGTCGCGCGTCTCGCCCGGCAGGCCGAGGATGAAGGTGCCGTGGATGACGATGCCGAGGCGCCGGCAGTCTTCGGTGAAGCGCTCGGCGATGTCGGTCTTCAGGCCCTTCTTGATGTTGTGCAGGATCTGGTCGTCGCCGGATTCGTAACCGACCAGCAGCAGCCGCAGGCCGTTCTCCTTCATCAGTTTCAGCGACTCGTACGGCACGTTGGCCTTGGCGTTGCAGCTCCAGGTCCAGCCCAGCTTGCCGAGACCGATGGCGATCTCGTGGACACGCGCCATGTTCGAGGAATCGGTGAAGGTGTCGTCGTCGAACATCAGCTCCTTCACCTCCGGCATGTTCTCCTTGATCCAGGCCGCCTCGGCGATCACGTTGGCGGCCGAACGCACCCGGTAGCGGTGGCCGCCGACGGTCTGCGGCCACAGGCAGAACGTGCACTTGGAACGGCAGCCGCGGCCGGTGTACAGCGACACGTACGGGTGCTGCAGGTAGCCGATGAAGTAGTTGCGGATGGTCAGATCGCGCTGGTAGACCGGTGCCACGAACGGTAGCGCGTCCATGTCCTCGATCGTCGCGCGCGGCGGGTTGTGGGCCAGCTGGCCATCGGGCAGCCGGTAGCTGATGCCGGTGATCTCGGCCCATGGCCGCTGGTTGGCGGCCAGTTCGGCGCAGGTGTAGTCGAACTCCTCGCGGGCGACGAAATCGATCGCCGTCGAGGCCTTCAGCGAGCCGGCCGGATCGACCGCGACCTTGGCGCCGACCATGCCGATGACGATGTCCGGACAGCGCGCTTTCAGCAGCTCGGCGAACTTGGCATCGGTCGGGAACGACGGCGTCGAGGTATGGATGATGACCAGCGCGTAGTCGCTGGCCAGCGCCAGCGTGGCGTCGACCGACAGCTCGTCGGCCGGCGCATCGACGACCCGGCTGCCGGGCACCAGCGCGGCCGGCTGGGCGAGCCAGGTCGGGTACCAGAAGCTCTTGATCTCGCGCTTGGCCTGGTAGCGCGAGCCGGCGCCGCCATCGAAGCCATCGAACGATGGCGCTTGCAGGAACAGCGTTTTCAACGGGGCTGAATCGGGGGCAGGCATGCGGCGGTCCTTCAACTGCGGAGGCGGGGAGCGGTGGGCGCGATCTTCATCGGACGGCCTCGCCAGTGCACGCCGTTGCCGGCCAGGGCCAGCGCCCAGAGCAGCAGCGACAGGCTGTCGCGCAGCGGCACCAGCAGCGCCCCGACCAGCCGTGTAGCCGGCGGGCGTCGGCCATCAAACCGTAGCATGAGGCGTGCCGCGAGCGCGGTCAGCGCCAGCGCCGTGGCGGCCGCGCCACCGCCGGCCAGCAGCCAGCCGGCGGCGGCCACCGGCGTCGTGAAGCAGATGAAGGTGAAGGCGTAGCCGAGCGGTTCGATGCGCCGGATCGAGCGCAGCCAGCGCAGTTCGCGGGCGGCGAGATCGGCGAACCGCACTTCGATCACGTCGGTGGTGACTTCGCATTCCGACAGCACCGTGCGAAAGCCGGCGCGCCGGCTCAGTTCGCCCAGCCACCAGTCGTCGGCCACATGGCGGGACAGCGCCTCGAAGCCGCCGCTGGCGACCAGTACTTCGCGGCGCAGCGCCAGCGTGGCGCCGAACGAATGCCGGTGAGCGCCGAAGGCGCGGCCGACACAGACGGCGGCGGCGAACCAGTCGTCGATGAACTGGCTGCCCAGCCGCGACCACAGGCCGCCGACCGGATGGCCGCCGTACAGGCAGGTGACCACGCCGACGCCGGGGTCGGCGAGCGGCGCCGTGGCCCGGCGCAGCAGGTCCGGCGGGGCATCGATGTCGCTGTCGGCCAGCAGCAGCCAGTCATGGCGGGCATGCGGCAGCAGATTGATCAGGTTGGCGACCTTCAGATTGATGCCGTGGCTGCGCTCGTCGATGACGATGCCGATATCCAGCGCCGGGAATTCCCGCGCCAGCCGGGTGACCACGGCCAGCGCGGCGTCGCTGGCCGCGTGCAGCCCGAACAGCACCTGGAATTGCGGGTGGTCCTGCAGGCAGAAGCTGCGCAGGTTTTCGTACAGGCGGGGCTCGCTGCCGGCCAGCGGCTTCAGCACGCTGACCGGGGCCCCGGCCGGCGGCTGCGGAATGGTGGTGGCGCGGCGGCGCCACTGCTGGCGGGTGGCCAGCGCCAGTACCGCGTAGGCAGCGGTCGCTAGCAGCAATGCGTGGCCCAGCGTCGGAAGGATCGGCAAAACGGACAAGGGCCAGAGCAATTCGAGGAAGACACCATCGTACCGAAGGCCTCGGTCGCCGACCGTGACGGGCCGTGATCAGGATCACATTGGCTGCTGCGAGGGGTTCATGCCCCGAACCGGTGCACGACCGCGTGGCTGCTGATCTGGCCCCCAAGTTGCTGATTCCAGGAATGTAAGCAGCGCTTCATGGGGGTCCCATATTCGTTCTTGTTGCCACCGTCCTGTAAACTTTCGTCCTGTTCACGACTGCCCCGATTGCCCTCCGCGCGTCGCTCCGTTCCGGATGACGTCGCACCTCCGCCGGTTTCCCGCCCCATGCACCACTCATGAGCGTCATGTCCACGACGCTTGACGCCGACCTTTGTGCTGCCGCCCAGGCACATCCCAACATCGCGCTGATCAAGTACTGGGGCAAGCGCGACGTGCCGCTGAACCTGCCGGTCGTCGGCTCGCTGTCGATCACGCTCGACACGCTGTGGACGCGCACGACGGTCCGCTTCGCGGCCGAGCTGCCGGCCGACCGCCTGCGCCTGAACGGCCGCGAGGACGCCAAGCAGCTGCGCAAGGTCAGCGCCTGTCTCGACCTGCTGCGCGCCCGCGCCAGCACCGGCCTGCGCGCCGAGGTGACCAGCTACAACAACTTCCCGACCGGCGCCGGGCTGGCGTCGTCGGCATCCGGTTTCGCTGCGCTGGTGCTGGCCGCCGATGCCGCACTGGGGCTGGGCTTGCCGCCGGCGACGCTGTCGGAATTCGCCAGACGCGGCTCCGGTTCGGCGTCGCGCTCGATCTTCGGCGGCTATGTCGAATGGGCGCTCGGTGACCGCGCCGATGGCGAGGATTCGGTCGCCCGGCCGATTCTCGAGGCGGCGGCCTGGCCGCTGCGGGTCGCGGTGGCGATCACCTCGACGGCCGAAAAGGCCATCGGCTCGACCGAGGGCATGAACCGCACGGCCGACACCAGTCCGTACCAGCGGGCCTGGATCGACACCCAGGAAGCCGATCTGGCCGAAGCCCGCGCGGCGATCGTCGCTCGCGATTTCGAACGACTAGCCGACATCTCCGAATTCAGCTGCCTGAAGATGCACGCGCTGGCGATGGCGGCCCGGCCGGGCCTGCTGTACTGGAACGCGGCGACCATGGCGGCGATGCACGAAGTGCGGCGGCTGCGGGCGGCGGGCGTGCCGGTGTTCTTCACCGTCGATGCTGGCCCGCAGGTCAAGGCGATCTGCCTGCCGTCGGCGGCGACCCAGGTGGCTGCTGCGCTGCGCGAGATTCCCGGCGTGCTGAACGTGCTCGAAACCGGACTCGGCGGCCCGGCGACGCGGATCGCGGTCGCCGACGCGGTCGCGGCATGACGCTCGTCGCCAGCGCGCCCGGCAAGCTGGTGCTGCTCGGCGAATACGCGGTGCTGGAAGGCGCGCCGGCCATCACCATGGCCGTCGACCGCCGGGCCACGGTGCAGGTCAAGCCGCGCACGGACGCCCGCTGCGAGGCGCGGGCGCCGGACGTGCTCGAGGCGCCGCTGCGCTTTGCCATCGGCGCCGACGGACTGCCGGACTGGTCCGCAGCCGGCGACGCGGCGGCGCGGCTGAACCTGGTCGACGAGGTGCTGCGCGGGCTGGCTGCCGAGCAGCTCGGCGTGGCCGCCGGCAGCGGCTTCGACCTGGCGCTCGACACCTCGGCGTTCTTCGATGGCAGCGGCGCCGGCCGCGCCAAGCTCGGGCTCGGGTCGAGTGCCGCATTGACCGTGGCGCTGGCCTCGGCGCTGGTCACGCAGGCGGGGCATCATCAGGCGGCGCGCGATCGCGCCGTCTGGCTGCACCGGCTGCTCGGCCTGCACCGCCAGTTCCAGGGCGGGCAGGGCAGCGGCGTGGACGTGGCGACCAGTCTCTACGGCGGCGTGCTGGCCTACCGGCTGCCGGGCGGAGATGCCGCGCCGGTGGCCCGGCCGCTGGCCTGGCCGGCGGCCGTGCACAGCGCCTTCATCTGGTCCGGCCGCTCGGCTTCGACGCCGAAGTTCCTGTCGATCCTGCGCGACTGGCGGCACCAGAGCGCCAGCCATGAGGCCGAGTACCGCGCCCGCATGGACACGCTGACCGCGACCGCCGAAGCCGCCGTCACGGCGATCGAGCACGGCGACGCGGCCGCCTTCATCGACCATGCCGGCGGCTATGCCCGAGAGCTGCGTGCGCTCGGCGCGGCCAGCGGCGTCAGCATCTGGTCGACCGAACACGAGGCGATCGGCGCCATCGCCCACGCCCATGACGGCGTCGTCTACAAGCCTTGCGGGGCCGGCGGCGGCGACGTCGGCGTGGTGTTTGCAATGAACCCGGACGATCTCGCGGCCGCCGTCTCCCGGCTGGCGGCCGCCGGATTCGCCCATGTGCCGCTGACCGTCGATCCGACCGGTCTGCGGGTGACGTCCACGGAGAGTGAAGAAGCATGACTGCAGAAGCCCAGCCTGCCGCGCCCGGCGCGGTGCCGGCGTCGAACCCATCGCCCGACAAGTCGCGAATCCCGGAGTTCTACAAGCTGTCGGTCAGCGATCGCGTGCGGCTGATGCGCGAGCGCGGCTGGGTGTCGGAAGCCGACTACCAGCAGATGATCTCCGGCGATCACACCTTGTCGCTGCACCGCGCCGACAAGATGATCGAGAACGTCGTCGGCGTGATGGGCTTGCCCGTAGGCCTCGGCCTGAACTTCCTGATCAATGGCCGCGACTACGTGGTGCCGCTGGTGGTCGAGGAGCCGTCGATCGTCGCAGCACTCTCGTCCTGCGCCAAGCTGGTCCGCGCCTCCGGCGGCTTCACTGCCGAGATGGACGAGTCGCTGCTGATCGGCCAGATCCAGGTGGTCGACATCCCCAACGTGCCGCGCGCGCAGTCAGCGCTGCTGGCGCGCAAGGCGGAGCTGCTGAACCTTGCCAACTCGCTGCACCCGCAGATGGTGGCGCGCGGTGGCGGCGCTCGCGACGTCGAACTGCACGTCTACCCGCGACCGGACGGCCACGGCGACATGCTGATCGTCCATCTGGTCGTCGACACCTGCGACGCGATGGGCGCGAACCTGGTCAACACCATGTGCGAGGGCCTGGCCTCGCTGGTCGAGCAGGTCACCGGCGGCAAGGTGTTCCTGCGCATCCTGTCGAACCTGACCGATCGCTCGCTGGTCCGCGCCAAGTGCGTGATCCCGGTCGACAAGCTGGCCGGCAAGGGCTTTTCCGGCGAGGAAGTGCGCGACGGCATCGTGCTGGCCACCGACTTCGCGAGTGTCGATCCGTATCGCGCCGCGACCCACAACAAGGGCGTGATGAACGGCATCGATGCCGTCGCGCTGGCCACCGGCAACGACTGGCGGGCGATCGAGGCCGGCGCCCACGCCTATGCCGCGCGCAGCGGCCGCTACACCTCGCTGACCCGCTGGTACAAGGGCGACGATGGCGCGCTGGTCGGCGAGATCGAGATCCCGATGAAGGTCGGCACCGTTGGCGGGCCGCTGCAGTCGAACCCGACGGTGGCGCTCAACCACCGCCTGCTCGGCGCCCGTTCGGCGCGCGAACTGGCGATGGTGATGGGCACGGTCGGCCTGGCGCAGAACTTCTCGGCGATCCGCGCGCTGGCCACCGAAGGCATCCAGCAGGGCCACATGACCCTGCACGCGCGCTCGGTGGCGCTGGCTGCCGGCGCGTCGCCGGAAATCTTCGAGACCGTGGTCGAGCGGCTGATCGAAGGCGGCGACATCAAGATCTGGAAAGCGCAGGAAATCGTCGTGCAGGTGCGCAAGGCCGCGCGCCAGGAAGCCGGCGAGCCGGAAACGATATCGAACGCGCCGCGTTCGCAGGGCCACGGCAAGATCATCCTGCTCGGCGAGCACGCGGTGGTCTACGGCAGCCATGCCATCGCCGCGCCGGTGCCGCTGGCGATCGAAGCCTCGGTGCAGGACGGCGACCGCAACAGCGCCAATCCGGGCGTCGATCTGATCATTCCGCGCTGGGGCGTCGAGTCGCGCCTGCACAAGGACCCGGCGCACCGCGATTCTTTCCAGCGCAGCCTCGGCATCGTCTTCGACAAGCTCGGCCTGACCGAGAAGAGCCTGCGCATCGAGGTGTTCCCGAACGTGCCGCGCGGCATGGGCCTGGGCGGCTCGGCGGCGATGGCGGTGGCGGTGATCCGCGCCATCGACACCCATTTCAAGCTCGGCCACACCGACGAGGAGATCAACCAGCTCGCCTTCGAGTGCGAGAAGGTGGCCCACGGCACGCCGAGCGGCATCGACAACACGGTGGCCACCTACGGCAAGCCGCTGCTGTACCGGCGTGCCCACGAAGGCAAGCCGCTGCTGATGCAGACCCTGTCGCTGGCCCGGCCGATTCCGCTGGTGGTCGGCATTTCCGGCAAGGAAAGCCTGACCGCCAAGACCGTCGGCGGCGTGCGCACGGCCTGGCAGAAGAACCCGGAGCTGTACGAGAACATCTTCCGGCAGATCGACGCGCTGACGCTCCAGGGCGTCGAGGCGATCCAGAACTACCAGCTTGAGCGGCTCGGCGATCTGATGAATGTCTGTCACGGCCTGCTCAACGCGCTGCGCGTGTCGAGCTGGGAAATCGAGGAAATGGTGCAGATCTGCCGCGAGCAGGGCGCGATCGGTGCCAAGCTGACCGGCGGCGGTGGTGGCGGTTCGATCATCGCGCTGGCCCCGGAACACCCCGAAAGAGTCATCGGCGCGCTGCGCGACGCCGGCTATTCGGGCATGGAGGTGCGCATTGGCTGACAACACGGCAGGCATGAACAACACGACGCTGAATACCGGACACCAGATCGTCTCGTTCGACGACGAGCCGCTGATCCTGGTCGACGAGCAGGACAACGAGGTCGGCTTCCTGCCGAAGGCCGAGGCTCATGTCGGCCACGGCACGCTGCACCGGGCGTTCTCGCTGTTCGTGTTCAACAGCGACGGCGAACTGCTGCTGCAGCGGCGCGCGGCTGGCAAGCGGCTGTGGGGCCAGTTCTGGTCGAACACCTGCTGCTCGCATCCGCGTCGCGGCGAGACCATGGACATCGCGATCCACCGGCGGTTGAAGGAAGAACTCGGCTTCGAGTGCCGCTTCGACTACCTGTTCAAGTTCCAGTACCAGGCGCAGTTCGACGAAACCGGCGCCGAGCACGAACTGTGCTGGGTCTACGCCGGGCGCAGCGACGTGCAGCCGGTGGTCAACGCCAACGAGATCTCGGCGGTGCGCTATATCGCGCCAGACGCGCTCGATGCCGAGATCGAAACCCGGCCGGAGCAGTTCACGCCGTGGTTCAAGATCGAATGGGCGCGCATCCGGGCGCAGCATGCCGGCGTGTATGCGCGGCAGCCGGCGGCGTCTTTGGCATAAAATGCGCGATTCGCGGGCTGTTTCGAGTCGCACCTGAGCCGCAACATTGGCGCCGGTGAGCCTTGGCTCGCCGGCCTTCACCTGAAGCCTCGCAGCCACGCGAGTGCGCTACCGCAATTCGGAGAACACATGGGCGTTCCGCTTATCCAGCAGGTCACCGTCGCGCGCTACCTTCTCGGCAAGAAGCTGAAAGGCGAGAAACGCTACCCGCTGGTGCTGATGCTGGAGCCTCTGTTCCAGTGCAATCTGGCCTGTGCCGGCTGCGGCAAGATCGATTACGAGAAGGACATCCTGCAGCAGCGCGTCAGCGTCGAGCAGGCGCTGCGCGCTGCCGAGGAATGCGGCGCGCCGATGGTCTCGATCCCGGGCGGCGAACCGCTGATTCACAAGGAAATGCCGCAGATCGTGGCCGGCCTGGTGAAGATGAAGAAATTCGTCTACCTGTGCACCAACGCGATCCTGCTGAAGAAGCACATCGACGAGTACACCCCGAGCCCGTACCTGACCATGTCGATCCATCTCGACGGCATGGAAAAGCGCCATGACGAGTCGGTGTGCATGGAAGGCGTGTTCGTCAAGGCGGTCGAGGCGATCAAGATGTGCGTCGAGCGCGGCTTCCGCGTGACCATCAACTGCACGCTGTTCTCCGGCGAACCGCCGCAGGAAATCGCCGATTTCTTCGACTACGCGATGAGCCTCGGTATCGAGGGCATCACCGTGTCGCCGGGCTACAGCTACCAGCACGCGCCGCGCCAGGACGTGTTCCTGGGCCGCACCGCGTCGAAGCAGCTGTTCCGTGACGTGTTCAAGATCGGCCGCGAGCGCAAGAGCCAGTGGAAGTTCAACCAGTCGCCGATGTTCCTGGACTTCATCGCCGGCAACCAGGCCTACCAGTGCGAGCCCTGGGGCACGGTGACCTACAACGTGTTCGGCTGGCAGAAGCCCTGCTACCTGCTGGTTGATGAAGGCCATTGCAGCTCCTACAAGGAGCTGATGGAAACCACCAACTGGGAAGCCTACGGCGTCGGCCGCAACCCGAAGTGCGATAACTGCATGGCGCACTGCGGCTTCGAGGGCACGGCGGTCAACGACACCTTCGCCAACCCGCTGAAGGCGGCCAAGGTGGCACTGCTCGGCCCGGACATCGATGGCCCGATGGCCCCCGACCTGCCGGTGCTGTACGGCAACCGCGCCGATGCCTCGGCCGTCAAGGTGCCGGTCAGCGCGATCACCGTGAAGAAGAAGGCCAAGCCGGCAACCGAAAAGGCCGGCCACTGAGCACGACGGCCGTCGCGCGCTGCGCGGCGGCCGATGCTCGCTAGCAATCGCCATGGATTTCGCGTTCTGGTTGGCCGTTCCTGCGGCTGTCATGTGGTTCGGCCTGTGGCTGACGCCGTGGCGGCCGTGGAGCGTCCGCGAGCAGCTCGAGCCGGCCGCTCCCGGGCCGGCTTCGCGGCTGGGCCTGGCTGATCTGGACCAGGTCACCGTGCTGATTCCGGCACGCAACGAGGCCGAGGTCATCCAGCGCACGCTCGACAGCCTGCAGGCCCAGCGCGAGGGCTCGGCACACGACCTGAGGATCGTCGTCATCGACGACCAGTCCGATGACGGCACCGGCGACATCGCCCGCCGCTATCCGAATGTCGAGGTCATTTCCGGTCAGCCGCTGCCCAAGGGCTGGGCCGGCAAGCTGTGGGCGCTGGAGCAGGGCAAGGGCCGGGTCCAGACCGCGATGACGTGTCTGCTGGACGCCGACATCGCGCTTGAACCCGGCATGCTGGCGGCGCTGCTGGCCCACAAGCGGGCGACCGGCGCGCACTTCGTGTCCCTGATGGCCGACCTGCGCCGCACCTCGTTCTGGGATCGCCTGCTGCTGCCCGCCTTCGTCTACTACTTCAAGCTGATCTACCCGTTCGCGGTGTCGAACTCGCCGTCGAAGTGGGTGGCTGCCGCCGCTGGCGGCTGCGTACTGGTCGATACTGCCGCCCTGCACAAGGTCAACGCCTTCGAGTGTCTGAAGGACGCGCTGATCGACGACTGCACCTTGGCCCGGCGGATCAAGGATGGCGGCCACCAGACCTGGATCGGCCTGTCCCGCGGCGTCATTTCCCTGCGCCCCTACGGCACCCTGAAGAGCGTGCACGACATGGTCGCCCGCTCGGCCTTTACCCAGCTGCGCTACTCGAACCTGCTGCTGCTGGTCGTCACCGCGCTGTTCGCGATGGCCTACTGGCTGCCGTTGGTGGCGCTGGCGCAGGGCTCGTGGCTGGCGGCGGCGGCGCTGCTGGCGATGTGCGCGGCCTATGTGCCGACCTTGCGTTATTACGGCCTGTCGCCAGTCTGGGCGCTGGCCTCACCCCTGATCGGGGCGCTGTACCTCGCGATGACCTGGAGTTCCGCGCTGCGCAGCTGGCGCGGCGTGCGCTCCAAATGGAAAAACCGCACCTACGAAGTCCACTCGTGACCGACGTCGGGCGCCTGGAGAAGAGAGAGAAAACATGAGCAAGGCAGAGTTCGGCATCAGCGCTTTTGCAGCCTACGTGCCGCCGTACCGCGTGGACCTGCGCGAATGGTGCGACTGGACCGGCAACAGCTGGGACAAGACCCGCGCGGTGATCGGCGAAAGCTTCCGCGTGCCGGGTATCGAGGAAGACGTCTACACAATGGCCGCCAACGCGGTGCTGGCGCTGATCGACCGCAATGCGGTCGACCCGGCCAAGATCGGCTATCTGGCGCTGGGTACCGAGTCGAGCGTCGACAACGCCACCGGCGCGGTGATCGTCCGCGGCCTCGTCGATCGCGCGCTGGCCGCCAAGGGCAAGCCGCGCATCGCCCGCGACTGCGAGGTGCCGGAGTTCAAGCAGGCCTGCCTGGCCGGCGTCTACGGCATCAAGGGCGCGATCCGCTACCTCGCCCACGACGGCTACGACCGCCAGGCCGTGGTGGTTGCCGCCGACATCGCCGAGTACGAGCGCGGCTCGAGCGGTGAGCCGACGCAGGGCGCCGGCGCCGTGGCGATGCTGCTGGAGCGCGACCCGAAGATCGTCGCGCTCGACCTGCGCAATGCCGGCAGCGCCTCGACCTTCCGCGGCCTGGACTTCCGCAAGCCGTTCCAGCGCTACGCCGGCCAGACGCCGAGCGTCAGCGGCCGCCTGTCGGACTTCCCGGTGTTCAACGGCAAGTATTCGACGGCCTGCTATGTCGACGAGACCATGTCCGCACTCGACCAGCTGCTGACCAAGCACGGCGGCGCGCGTGGCCGCTACTTCCGCGAACTGGAAGCGGTATTCATGCACCGGCCGTACCACAAGATGCCGGTGACGGCCTGGGCGATGGGCTACCTGTTCGCGCTCGGCGCCGATGGCGCGCTGGGCGTCGACGAGTTGAACGACTACTGCCTGCGCGCCGGCATTGACCCGGCCGCCGTCGCCGCCGAAATGGCCACCGTGCCGACCCGCGCCTTCGAGGCCGATTTCGACGGCACCGTCGCCGAGCCGTATCCGCTGACCGCCGCACTGCTCAAGGCCTTCCGCGAAACGCCGACCTACAAGGCGGTGGTCGACGACAAGATGCGCCTGGGTGCCAAGTCGATGATGGCGATGGGCAACCTGTACTCGGCGGCGTTGCCGGGCTGGCTGGCGGCGGGTCTCGAGGAAGCCGCCAATGCCGGCCGCGACCTGGCCGGCCGGGAAATCCTGCTGATCGGCTACGGCAGCGGTGATGCCTCGGAAGCGATTCCGGCGCGCGTGGTGCCGGGCTGGCAGGACGCCGCCAAGCGCATCCACCTGGCCGGTGCGCTCGCCAGCCACGTGCCGCTGGCGCAGGCCCAGTACGAGGCGCTGCACGAAGGTCGTCCGGCGCCGGGCCTGTCACCGGCCTGCACCGGCGTGCGCATCGACCACGTCGGCGAGCGCCGCACCGGCGCGCTGCAGGATTACGGCATCGCCTACTACACGCTGCCGGTCTGATAGCGCGCCGTCCGGGCCGGTGGCCGAGGCGCGCGAGGCTGTCACCGAACTGTCATTCGACCGGCCCAGGTTGCGCGGGTTGGCGCCCGCCGCCGCCGCGAGATGCCTTGAAAGCACCGTCCTTCAAGGCTTTCGCGGGCTTGTCATGATTCTGTCATCGAAGCGCGAAAGACTGCACCCATGCCGCGCTTGCACACGCTCGACGGCGCGCGCCGGTTCGGGCGCGCTCGGGCGCAGGATCGTCGCCGTGGTGGCGATGGTCGGCGGCATGTCCCTCATATCCGGAGATACACCTTGAGATTCCCCCGCGCAGCCCTGCTGCCCAGTCTGATCGCCAGCCTGCTGACGATCGCCGCCTGCTCGAAGTCCGCCCCGACTGCTCCCGCCGCCGTTGCCTCGGGCGACAAGGACATCTCGGGCGCCGGCTCGACCTTCTTCTACCCGATCGCCTCGAAGTGGGCCGATACCTACAAGAAGGAAACCGGCACCGGCCTGAACTACCAGTCGATCGGCTCCGGCGGCGGCATCAAGCAGATCAAGTCGAAGACCGTCACCTTCGGTGCGTCCGACAAGCCGCTGAGCGTCGAGGAACTCAACGAGGCCGGCCTGATCCAGTTCCCGGCCATCATCGGCGGCGTGATCCCGGTGGTGAATCTCGAAGGCGTGACCCCGGGCCAGCTGGTGCTGGACGGCAAGACCCTGGCCGCGATCTTCGTCGGCAACATCAAGAAGTGGGATGACGCGGCGATCAAGGCGCTGAACCCGGACGTCAAGCTGCCGTCGGCCGACATCGCCATCGTCCACCGCTCGGATGGCTCGGGCACCACCTTCCTGTTCACCGACTACCTGTCGAAGGTCGACGACAACTGGAAGGCCAAGGTCGGCGCCAACTCGGCCGTCGAATGGCCGGCCGGCATCGGCGCCAAGGGCAACGAAGGCGTGGCGGGCGTGGTCAAGCAGACCGCCGCCTCGATCGGCTACGTCGAGTACGCCTACGCCAAGCAGAACGCGATGTCGCACGTGCGCATGAGCAACAAGGCCGGCAAGATCGTCGAGCCGGGCATCGCGTCATTCCAGGCCGCCGCCGCCAATGCCGACTGGGCCGCTGCCCCGGGCATGAACCTGGTGCTGACCAATGCCGAGGGCGACGCCAGCTGGCCGATCACCGGCGCCGTGTTCGTGTTCTTCCACAAGCAGCCGGAGAAGCCGGAGAACCTCGCCTCGGCGATCAAGTTCTTCGACTGGGCCTACGCCAAGGGTTCGGCCGAAGCCATCGCGCTGGACTATGTGCCGATGCCCGAAGCCGTCACCACGCTGGTGCGCCAGCTGTGGAAGGACAGCCTGAAGGATTCCGCCGGCCAGCCGCTGTATCGCTGAGCCCTGCGGTCGCGAAAGGGAGGCCGGTGCGAACCGGTCTCCCTTCTTTGTGTAAAGTCTCGCCCGGACCCCTCCGTGAACCAGGTCGCCTCAGTGGCAACGCCCGCCCCCGCGAATTCCATCACCGCGTCTGCGCTGCGTCGTCACACCCTCTGGGATGCGGTGCTGAAGCACGGCACCCGCTCCGCCGCGATCACCGTGCTGCTGCTGCTCGGCGGCGTCATCGCCACGCTGGTGCAGGGCTCCTGGCTGAGCCTGTCGACCTTCGGCCCCGGCTTCCTGACCACCGAGAAGTGGAACCCGGTGTCCGAGGAGTTCGGCGCGCTGGCGCCGATCTACGGCACCTTGCTGACCTCGCTGATCGCGATGCTGATCGGCATCCCGATCTCGATCGGCATCGCCATCTTCCTGACCGAACTCTGCCCGCCGCGACTGAAGCGGGCGATTTCCACCGCCATCGAACTGCTGGCCGGCATCCCGTCGATCATCTACGGCATCTGGGGCCTGTTCGTGCTCGCGCCGTTCCTGCAGGCGCATGTCCAGCCGCTGATGATCGAAGCTTTCGCCGGCGTGCCGCTGCTCGGCGGCCTGTTCGCCGGGCCGCCGTACGGCATCGGCATCTTCACGGCCGGCATCATCCTGTCGATCATGGTGCTGCCGTACATCACCTCGGTGACCCGTGATGTCTTCGAGACCGTGCCGCCGACCCTGAAGGAATCGGCCTACGCGCTCGGCTGCACGACCTGGGAAGTGGTGCGCAAGATCGTGCTGCCGTTCACCTCCACCGGCGTCATCGGCGGCATCATGCTCGGCCTCGGCCGCGCGCTCGGCGAAACCATGGCGGTGACCTTCGTGATCGGCAACGCCCACAAGATCGCCGGCTCGATCCTGGCGCCGGGCACCACCATCTCGGCGTCGATCGCCAACGAATTCACCGAGGCCGAGACGGCGCTCTATACGTCGAGCCTGATCTCGCTCGGCCTGCTGCTGTTCCTGATCACCTTCACGGTGCTGGCGATCGCGCGGCTGATGCTGCTGCGCCTGCAGCGACAGGCGGGGAAATAAGGCCATGCAGAACTTCGACATGGGCCGCTACCACCGCCGCCGCCGGCTCAGCAGCCTGCTGATGATCGGCTCCTGGTGCGCCGCCGTCGCCGGTCTGGCGATCCTCGGCCTGATCCTGTTCACCTTGTTCTGGCGCGGTGTCGGCGGCCTGAATCTGGCCGTGTTCACCGAATCGACGCCGCCGCCGGGCGCCGCCGGCGGCTTGCTGAACGCGATCTTCGGCTCGGTGATGATGACCGTACTCGGCACCGCGCTGGGCACGCCGCTCGGCATCCTGGCCGGCACCTGGATGGCCGAGTACGGCCGCAACTCGCGGCTGGCCACCACCATCCGTTTCATCAACGACATCCTGCTTTCGGCGCCGTCGATCGTCATCGGCCTGTTCGTCTACGAGGTGATGGTGGTGACGATGGGCCATTTCTCGGCCTGGGCGGGCGGCTGCGCGCTGGCACTGCTGGTGCTGCCGGTCGTGGTGCGGACCACCGAGGACATGCTGCTGCTGGTGCCGGACGGCCTGCGCGAAGCGGCCAGCGCGCTCGGCTCGCCGCGCTGGATGGTGATCTCCAAGGTCTGCTACCGCGCCGCCAAGGCCGGCATGATCACCGGCGTGCTGCTGGCCGTTGCCCGCGTCACCGGCGAAACCGCGCCGCTGCTGTTCACTGCGCTGAACAACCAGTTCATGTCGACCGACATGAACGCTCCGATGGCGAACCTGCCGGTCGTCATCTTCCAGTTCGCACTGAGTCCGTATCCTGAGTGGCAGCAACTGGCCTGGACGGCGGCGCTGCTGATCACCGTGACCGTGCTGATCCTGAACATCGTGGCGCGCGCGCTGTCGTCGACCCGCCTCAAGAAAGACTGAAAACGCCTGCCATGAACGAAAGCGCCCCGATGACCGTCGGCACCCAGAGACCGCACCTGCAACCGCGCGATCCGGCGGCCAACCGCGCGTCGCTGACCGAGAAGATCTCGGTGCGCGACGTGCGCTTCTACTACGGCGACTTCCTGGCGCTGAAAGGCATCTCGATGCCGATCTACGACAAGAAGGTCACTGCGCTGATCGGCCCCAGCGGCTGCGGCAAGTCGACCCTGCTGCGGATCTTCAACCGCATGTACGACCTCTACCCGAAGCAGCGCGCCGACGGCGAGATCCTGTTCGAAGGCAAGAACCTGCTCGACCCCAAGCAGGATCTGAACCTGCTCCGCGCGCGCGTCGGCATGGTGTTCCAGAAGCCGACGCCGTTCCCGATGTCGATCTACGACAACATCGCCTTCGGCATCCGGCTCTACGAGCGGGTACCGAAATCGGAGCTCGACGATCGCGTCGAAACCGCGCTGAAGCGCGGTGCGCTGTGGGACGAGGTGAAGGACAAGCTGAACCAGAGCGGGCTGGGCCTGTCCGGCGGCCAGCAGCAACGCCTGTGCATCGCCCGCTCGATCGCCGTGCGGCCGGACGTGCTGCTGCTCGACGAGCCGACCTCGGCACTCGATCCGATCGCCACCGCCAAGGTCGAAGAGCTGATCTACCAGCTGAAGAGCGATTACACGATCTGCATCGTCACCCACAACATGCAGCAGGCCGCTCGCGTCGCCGACTTCACGGCGTTCATGTACCTCGGCGAGCTCATCGAGTTCGGCGAAACCAGCCAGGTCTTCACCAAGCCGAAGCAGCCGAAGACCGAGGACTACATCACCGGCCGTTTCGGCTGAGTGATCCGCGCGCGGCGCTCACCACAGCGCCGCATGCTCCTCGACCACGCCGTAGCCGGACACCTGAGCGTCCCCGACGCGTCCCTCGAAGCGGCCGAACGGCTGCGCGAAGCGGCTCTTCAGCAGCAGCGCATTGAGATTCTCGGCGCGCTGGCCGTCCGGCGTGAAATACAGGTCGACGATGCCGTCGACGGTGCTGACCCGCCACGGCCGGGTCAGGTCGCGGCGGTCGTAATCGAAGCAGGCCTGGGCCAGCGGCTGCAGTTCGCCGTCCAGCCACAGCGCGTTCTCCAGCCCGTTGTTGAAGTGGGCGACCAGGTTCAGGCCGACCCGGCGGCCATCGTCGGTGCGGCCGTCGAGGCTGGCCCAGTTCCAGATGGTGCTGCGCGGCGGGTAGCCGAGCGTGAAATCGACGGCGCTGCTCGACGGCGTTTCCTGCGTCTGGCCATCGACCGTGAAGCGCAGCGTCGAGTCCAGTGCGCACAGCTTCCAGGTGTGCGCGAATGGCCGGCCCGGCGCGCTGCTGACAGCGCTCAGGCCGTCGCCGCCGGCGTCGACGTCCAGCTGTAATTCCAGCTGCGGTCCGCTGTGCTGGCAGCGCCAGCCGCCGTTCTCGCGCGGGCTGATCCGCCAGCGCCGGCCACGCTGCGCCAGCTGCCAGTCGCCGCGCCAGTCCGGTGCGAAGGCGGTCGGAAAGCCGAACGGCACGGCGGCCTTTTCCTCGATCAGCCGTCCGGTCTGGCGATCGAACAGGTAGACGAAGGCCGTGGCGACCAGCCCGGCGTCGACGATCGCGAAGCCGACCGCATGGCGCGGCGTGCTGGCCGACAGGTACATCCAGCCCTTGCGCTGCAGACGGCGGCGGCCACCGCCATCCCAGGCGGCCGTCGACAGGTCGGCGATGGCGCCGCGATAGCGGCCGGACGGCACCGGCCGGCCCTCGCCGGCATCGAGCGCGGGCGGCGCGGGTGGCAGTTCGGCGGTCATCTCAATGGGTCTTGGCGACGATCGCCGCGCGGATCGCCGGCACGGCGGCCAGCGCTGCCTTCTCGCCGGCCAGGATCGCCCGCTGCTTGGATTCGAAGTCGGCGGCCTTGATGCCGTGCACGTCGGGCGAGATCACCACGTCGGCGGCCGGCAGCTCGGCGCGGCGCAGGCTCGAACCCATGATGTCGAAGGCCTTCAGCACGGTGCCGAGCGTGGAGTCTTCGCGGGCTTCCTCGACCGGTGCCGAGACGTCGACGGCAATCACCAGATCCGCACCCAGATCGCGGGCGAAGCGCACCGGCACCGGGCTGACGGTGCCGCCGTCGACGTATTCCTCGTTGTCGATCACCGCCGGCTGGAAGACGCCGGGAATCGCCGACGATGCGCGCACCGCCAGGCCGACATCGCCGGCCGTGAACACCGCTGCTTCGCCGGTGCGCAACTTGGCGGCAACGGCGGCGAAGCGGCGCGGCAGCTGCTGGATCTTGCGCCGGCCCACCTGTTCGTTGACGAAGTTCTGCAGCTTCTCGCCCTTCAGCAGGCCGCGGTTGAACAGCTGCCAGTCGGCGAACGCGGCGCGTTCGAGATCGAAGGTCTTTTCCTGCAGCTCGAAGCCGTTGTAGCCGGCCGCGTACAGCGCGCCGACCACGCTGCCGGCGCTGGTGCCGATGATCAGATCGAACTTGATGCCTTGCGATTCCAACATCTTGATGACGCCGACATGGGCGAAGCCGCGTGCTGCGCCGCCGCCAAGCGCCAGCGCGATCTTCGGCGGCACCGGGGCCGGTGCGATCAGCGGGCCGCTCGGCACCTCGACGACCGGCGGTGGCGCGGCCGGCGGCGTGCTGCTGCAGGCGGTGGCGATCAGGCTGCCGATGGCGATCAGGGCGGCAAGCAGGCGACGGCGAGGATTCATGGCAGGCGGGAGCGGGGCAGGGCTGCAGTGTAGACGCGCCGCGCGGCGTATCGGTTGCCGCGCGCGCCTGCGGCCGTAGCGGCCCGCGCCGCCGGAGCGCTGTTCAGGACAGGCCGAACACCCGCCGGGCGTTGGCGCTGGTCTGCGCGGCCATTGCTGCCGGGGGCTCGCCGCGCGCGGCGGCGACGGCGTCGAGCACGGCCGGCAGGAAGGCCGGCTCGTTGCGGCGATCCTTCGGCTTCGGTTTCAGCGTGCGCGGCAGCAGGTACGGGGCATCGGTCTCAATCAGCAGCCGCTGCGCCGGAATCAGCCGCACGACTTCCTGCAGATGGCTGCCGCGCCGCTCGTCGCAGATCCAGCCGGTGATGCCGATGTGGCAGTCGAGCGCCAGGTAGTCGGTGCAGGCCTCGGCGCTGTCGGTGAAGCAGTGGACGATGGCATCGGGCAGCGCCGCGCGGTGTTCGCGGACGATGGCGAGGAAATCGGCATGCGCGTCGCGCTGATGCAGGAACACCGGCTTGCCGGCGGCGATCGCCAGTTCCAGCTGGGCGACGAAGGCCTGGCGCTGAGCGGCGCGTGGCGACAGGTCGCGGAAGTAGTCGAGCCCGCATTCGCCGACGGCCACCACGCCCGGTGTGCGCGCCAGCTCGGCGATGCGGGCGCCGAGCGCATCGTTCCAGTCCGCCGCATGGTGCGGGTGCAGGCCGGCGGTCGCATGCAGGTGCGGGCCGCCGTCGTGGTCGCGGCCGGCGAGGCGGGCCGCCACCTCGTTGCTGGCCGCGCAGGAGCCGGTGACGACGATCGCCTCGACCCCGGCGGCGATGGCGCGCGCCAGCACGGCATCGAGATCGGCGGCGAAGCTGTCGTGCGCCAGATTGGCGCCGATGTCGATCAGCGCCATGGGCGGTACTCGCCTGCGCTGCCCGGGCCGGTGTGGCGGCGGGCGCAGCGGGCTGTCACCGGGCTCACTTGCCGTCGCTGGGAACGGCGAAACAGCCGTGCCGCCACAGCACGTTCTGCTCCACCTTCGGCGTCTCGCCCGGCGGCATCGAGCGCTCGAGCATGTAGATGATCTTGAAGGTGTCGAGCTGCTGGCCGTCGCCGTGCGTGCTGTTCCAGTTGCGGCACAGGTAGCGGCCGTAGTGCAGGCGGTTGTTGGCGAACTGCGCCGACCAGATCCGCTCCAGGTACTTGTGCCAGCGGATGTTCCGCCACTCAAGGTTGACTTGCGCCGGCTTGTCGTAGCTGACGCCGCTGCGCTCCGGATGCAGCAGATCGAACTCGGTGCCGTCGCGGAGCCGCGCCGGAATCACGAACCAGCCGTCCTCGCGCGACGGAAACGGCGCGAACATGTCCCAGTACTGGTCCAGCCGCACGGCGCGCAGCGGCGGCGTCAGGAACGCGTAGAGCCGCTCCGGCAGCCAGTGGATGGTGCAGAAATTCCAGGTGCCGAGCACCACCAGCGCGAAGCCGGCCATGAACTGGGCGATCGGGCCGGTCTCGAACGGCCGGTCATGGAACGGCAGCAGCGCGCCGCTGAGCTTTCCGAAGCCGCCCCGGTTGCGGCCGACGAAGTCGTAGACGGCGTTGCCCGGCGGCACCGCCCATTGCCCTGACAGCAGCAGGCCCAGCGGCGCGAACAGCGGCGAGCGCTTCAGCAGGATCACGAAGGCCGGCCACTTGAGGTAGGCGCGGTCGTCGTGATCGATGATCACCCAGGAATAGTTGTCCTCCAGCAGCTTGCGGGCGCGCGGCGTGTCCTGCGCCGGCGCGATCCCGGCCCGGCCGAGCAGCAGCAGTTGCTTGAGGATCAGCACGCTCTTCAGGCAGAAGCCGCAGTCGCGGTCGTAGTAGATGCGCAAGCCGTGCGGGCCTCGGCGCGCGTCGCGGCGGGCGCGCCAGTCGCCGAGGCTGTCCCAGATCCAGCCGCCGGCCAGGGTGGTCAGCGAGGTCAGGCTGATGTACGGGAACGGCCCGAGTTCGAGGCAGAAGATGAAGCCGGTGTGCATCAGCATCAGCTGCAGCATCACCGCGAAGCGCAGCGTCCGGCTGAACACCGGTAGGAACACCAGGATCGGGCCGAGCAGTTCCAGCCAGTACACCCAGTGGCTCAGCGCCGTGGTCAGCAGCGGAAAGCCTTTCAGCCACTGGCCGAGCGCGGTGGAATAGCCGTCGATCGACAGCGCGTAGTAGACCGCCGTGCCGTTGTGCCAGTCGGCGCCGGTCTTCAGCAGGGCGCTGAAGAAGTACACCGACATCACCTGCAGCAGCACGCCGGCCGAGGCCCAGGAGCGGTGCCGGTTGTCGACGGGCGGCGGTGTCCGCGACAGCGCGGCGTCGAGGCTGTGGCGCGCCGCCACCGGCAGGAAGATCGCCCAGAACAGCAGGCAGGTCAGCAGGATGTCGCCGCCCAGCAGCACCATCGGGTTGCGGTTCAGCAGGCTGGCGTTGAGCACGAAGGCGACCACCAGCGCTGTCCGTGTCCGCCAGCCGATCAGGATCGCCAGCGCCGCCAGCATCTCCGCCGCGAACAGCGCGGCGATGAACCAGGTTTCGCCGTTGGCCGAGTGGAAGCTGATCCGCCACAGGCCGTTGACCGCCAGCAGCCAGTCGCGCGGCATCACGCCGACGTCGGTGTAGAAGGTCCGCAGGTCGACGGCGCGGTTGCAGAGATCGACGAACAGCACGCCGCCGAGCAGCACGCGGAACAGCGCCAGGGAGCGCAGGTCGACGCTGAAGAGCGAGTCGAGTCGTGCTTTGAGCCAGTCGGAAATCATCGGAAAGTCTTGCGAGGCGCAGGTTCGGTGGGGGAAACGAAAAGGGAGCCTTGCGGCTCCCTTTTGCTCAGCTTGACATCACAGCGGCGCAGCAGACGACCGATCAGGGATTCAGATCGCCCATCTGGCCGGTGCCGCCATCGAGCCAGCGCTGGCGCTCGAGGTCGTTCTCGCCCGGGATCTGGCCCTGGGCACCGGCGAAGCCGCCGCCGCCCAGCAGACCGCCGAGCAGGCCACCCAGCAGACCGCCGGTGGTGCCGCCGGTCGAGCCGCTGGTGGTCGCGCCCGGACCCGGGTCACGGCTTTCGTCGTTCTTCGACACTTCGTAGATCAGGTAGCCGAGGCCGGCAACGCCGACGCCGAGCAGCGCCACGTCGAAGAACTCGATGCCGCCCGAGCCGCCGGCAGCCGGCGCGTCGCCGCCGCCTTCACCGTCGTTCTGCTTCATCGGCGGACGGATGCGGGCCATGAATGGCACGCCGCCAACGGCGCCGACGCGGTTGCCGCGGGCATCGAAGTCGAGCTGCGCGAGCGGCGGCAGCGCGTTGCCGGTGGCCGACAGCAGGCGGTTGTCGTACGACATCCGCAGGCCGTAGTGCAGCGGCGAGAACGTGGCCTTGGTCGGGTTCGGATGGCCGAAATCGAGGCTGAGGTAGGCGTTCGCCGAGGGCTGCGTGCTGATTCCATCGTTCTGGCCGGCGATTGCGGTCCAGGTACCGGTGAGCAGCAGAGCGGCTCCCGAGATCACGGCGAGCTTGCGCATTGCATCCTTCTCCCTGTCTGGTTTGATTTGTGTGAGCGAGAAACGGAAGGCTCCTAGGCCATTCCGACCGGCGGACTATAGGTTTGCGGTCCGGGGGCTGCAAGTTTGCCGTGCCGGCGCCGGCGCTGCCACACGGTTCATCAATCGAAGGCCGGTGCCGGATCGGCGTCGACGCTGCGCAACCGCCCGACTGCGGCCGACGCCTGGTCTAGACTTTCGGCCATGCAAGCCATCCCCGAAGCTGCCCTGAAACCCGGCGCCAGCGCCGACCTTCTGCTGTCCGGCCCGACCGGACGCCTCGAAGCCCTGATCGCCTCGCCGAAGGATCGGCTGCGCGGGGTCTGCGTGGTCTGCCATCCGCATCCGCTGTTTGGCGGCACGATGACCAACAAGGTCGTCTGGACGCTGTCTAACGCGGCGCTGAAGTGCGGCCTGCGCACGGTGCGCTTCAATTTTCGTGGCGTCGGCCGCAGCGAAGGGCTGTTCGACGACACCCTCGGCGAAACCGCCGACGCCTGCGCCGTGGCCGAACAGCTGCAGGCCACGGCGCCCGGTCTTCCGCTGGTCATGGCCGGCTTCTCGTTCGGCGGCCACGTGGCGCTGAAGGCGGCGGCGCAGCTGGATACTGCGGCCCTCGTGACGATCGCACCGCCGATGGGCCGCTACCTGAAAACCACCGAACCGCCTGCCCATCCGGGCGTGCCCTGGCTGGCCGTGCACAGCGCCGACGACGATGTCGTGTCGTACGCCGAAACCCGGGCGGCGCTGGCGACCTACGACCCGCCGCCGCAGTTCATCCATTTCGACGACGCCGGCCACTTCTTCCACGGCCGGCTCGGCGAGGTGGAAGCGGCGGTGCGCGACTTCCTCACGCCCTTGCTGGCCGCCCCCTGAGCAGGAGCCGTTCCCGGTGCTGAACCGTCTGAAAAACCTGCTGGCCGCACCATCGGCGCCGCAGCCGCCGTCCGAAGCCCTGTCGACCGCGCTGCTGCTGCTGGAACTCGGGCGCGCCGATTTCTCGTTCGACGACGTCGAGATGGCCCGCATCCGCGAAGTGCTGCAGGCGCACTTCGCGCTCGACGCGGCGGCGCTTGATGCGCTGCTGGACGAGGCCCGTGCCCGGGCCCGCGAATCGGTGTCGCTGCACGCCTATGTCGGCACGCTCAACGAACGGCTCGATGCCGACGGCAAGCGGGCGCTGATCACCATGCTCTGGCAGGTGGCCTGGGCCGATGGCCGGGTCGACAAGTACGAAGAGCATCTGCTGCGCCGCCTCGTCGACCTGCTGTACATCCCGATGGCCGATTACATCCGCGCCCGCGAAGCCGTGGCGGCAGCGGCAGCGGCACACGACGAGCCCGGCGCGTGAGCCCGCAGGCGGCGGCGCCCGCGCTCCGTCGCCGGATCCGGCGGCTGGCCGACTGGCCGATCGCCGCCAAGCTCGGCCTCGGCTTCGGTCTGGTCACCGCGCTGCTGGTGATCAACGCCACCTCGTTCTTCGTGATCCAGCACAACGAGGAAATCCAGCGCGACTGGACCGGCCACAGCTACGAAGTGATCGAGGCGCTGCGCGATCTCGAAGTGCAGACCCTGAACCAGCAGACCGGCGTGCGCGGCTTCCAGCTCACCGGCGATGCGGCGTTCCTGAAGCCGTACGCCGATGGCAGCGAGGCCTACCGCACGGTGCTGCTGCGGCTGCGCGGGCTGGTGGTCGACAACCCGGCGCAGCAGACCCAGCTGGATCGCATCGACGCGGTGATGACCACTTGGAACCGGCAGATCGCCGAGCCGGCGATCGCGCTGGTCCGCAGCAACGGCCCGGGACCGGCGTCGGTGGCGCTGACCATCAAGGGCAAGGCTTTTCGCGACGAGCTGCGGGCGATCATCGCCGAGACCCAGGTCACTGAACGCCTGCTGCTCGGCCAGCGCAGCGCCAGCCTGCGCGACAGCGTCGACCTGGCGCGCCGCCTGACCCTGCTGCTGCTGATCCTCGCGGTGCTGATCGCCGCCTATGCCATCCGCAAGGTGCGATCGCTGATCGCCGCGCCGATCGAAACGCTCACCGGCCTGATGACGCGGCTGGCCGGCGGCGACCACACCATCGTCGTGCCTGACCAGCAGCGCGGCGACGAGATCGGCAACATCGCCCGCGCGCTCGCCGTGTTCAAGGGCATGGTCGTCGCCACCCACCGGCAGACCTGGGTCAAGACGGCGGTCGGCGAGATTGCGGCAACGCTGCAGCAAGCGCGTGACAGCGGCGAGTTCGCCCGGGTGCTGACCGATGCGCTGGCGCCCCGGCTGGGTGCCGTCGCGGCAGCGATGTACGGCCACGACGCCGGCGACCCGCGCCTGCAGTGCCTCGGCGGCCATGGCCTGCCGGCGGGGTTCGCAGGCCGCCGCGACATCCGCGCTGACGACGGCCTGATCGGCCAGTGCCTGCGCAGCCTGAAGCCGCTGCAGGTCCACCCGCTGCCGGCCGGCTATCTGAACATCGGCTCCGGCCTCGGTGCCGCCGCGCCGTCCGCCCTGCTGCTGCAGCCGCTGCTGCTCAAGGGGCAGCCGCTGGCGGTGCTGGAAATCGCTTCGTTCGCGCCGTTCACCGACGAGCAGCAGCAGTTGCTGGACGAACTGCTGCCGATCGCCGCGCTGTCGTTCGACAACCTGGGCCGGGCGCTGCGCACCCAGGAACTGCTGGCCGAGACGCAGGCGCAGTCCGAAGAGCTGCAGGCCTCGGAGGAATCGCTGCGCGTGCAGCAGGAAGAACTGCGCGCGACCAACGAGGCGCTGGAAGCCAAGACCCGCCTGCTGGAGGAACAGTCGACGCGGCTGCGCGCGTCCGAAGAGGAGCTGCGGCTGCAGTCCGAAGAGCTCAAGGTCACCAACGAATCGCTGGTCAATCGCGGCGCCACGCTGCAGGAACAGCAGCTGATCCTGCAGGAGCTGCAGCGGGAGACGCAGGACAAGGCCGATGCGCTGGCCCGGGCCAGCCAGTACAAGAGCGAGTTCCTGGCCAACATGTCGCACGAGCCGCGCACGCCGCTCAACAGCCTGCTGATCCTGTCGCGCAGCCTGGCCGACAACGACGATGGCCACCTGTCGCCGGACGAGGTGGAATCGGCCAACGTCATCCACGAAAGCGGCACCAAGCTGCTGCAGCTGATCAACGACATCCTCGACCTATCCAAGGTCGAGGCCGGCAAGCTGGAAGTGATGATCGACCCGCTGGAACTCGGCGCGCTGGCGCAGACGCTGCGCCGCAACTTCCGCCATGTCGCCCGCGACAAGGGCCTGGCGTTCGAAGTGCGCATCGACGACGGGTTGCCGGACGTGATCCGCACCGATGGCAGCCGCCTGGAGCAGATCGCCAACAACCTGCTCGGCAACGCCTTCAAGTTCACCCGCAGCGGCAGTGTCGATGTGCAGATCGGCCGGCCGGCGCCAGCCCTTCCGCTGCCGCCGGGGCTGGTGCGCGAGCACAGCATCGCGATCGCCGTCACCGACACCGGCATCGGCATCCCGGCGGACAAGTTCCACAAGCTGTTCCAGAACTTCCAGCAGATCGATGCCGGCACCAGCCGCCAGTTCGGCGGCACCGGGCTGGGCCTGTCGATCGCCCGGGGCATGGCTCGCCGGCTGGGCGGCGACATCGTCATGAGCAGCCAGTTCGGCAGCGGCAGCACCTTCACCGTGGTGCTTCCGGAAACACCGCCGGCCGAGCCCGCCCGCGACGACGACCGCCACGCCGCGCCGCTGCTCGAGCCGCTGCCGGAAGGGGCGCTGTCGACGGCGGCGGCGAGCCTGCCTGCCGCCCGTGCTGCCGCGCCGACACCGGCGCAGACCCTGGGGCTGGCGCCGACGCCGACCATCGTCGATGACCGCGAACTGATCCGCGACGGCGACACCACGATCCTGATCGTCGAGGACGATCCGGCATTCGCGCGGATCCTGGCCGAGCTGATTCGCCGCCGGGGCTACCGGGTGCTGGCTGCCGGCGATGGCGAAACCGGCCTGCAGCTGGCGCGAGCGTTCCGGCCGACCGGCGTGCTGCTGGACGTCATGCTGCCCGGCATGGACGGCTGGGCGGTGATCGACCGCATGAAGGCCGATCCGTCGCTGTCGGGCATCCCGGTGCATTTCATCTCGGCCACCGACGACGCCGCGCGCGGGCTGGAAGCGGGCGCCATCGGCTTCCTGACCAAGCCGGTATCGAAGGCCGCGTTGCTGTCGGCCTTCGATCGCCTGCTGCACCCGCAGGCCGATGCCTCCGCGCCGACCCTGCGCCGTGTGCTGCTGATCGATGACGACGAGGCTTCGCGCCGGGCGATGCACACGCTGCTGCACGATGCCGGCGTCGAACTGGTCGACGCGGCCAGCGCCGAAGCGGGGCTCGACGAACTGGCGCGCGGCCGGATCGACGGCATCGTCCTCGACCTCGGCCTGCCCGGCATGTCGGGCCAGGAGTTCCTCGAGGCGGCGTCGCGGCGCGGCACGCTGCCGCCGGTGGTGATCCATTCCGGGCGCGAGCTGTCGCGCGAGGAATCCCTGAGCCTGCGGCAGTACACCGATGCCATCGTCATCAAGGGCGCCCGCTCGCCGGAACGCCTGCTCGACGAGGTCAGCCTGTTCCTGCACTCGCTGAAGCCGGCGGCCGCGCCGCCGGTGCGCGAGGTCGACGCCAGCCTGAACGGCCGCACGGTGCTGATCGTCGACGACGACATGCGCAACATCTTCGCGCTGTCGAAAGCCCTGCGCGCCCGGGGCCTGAAGGTGCTGATGGCCCAGGACGGGCAGAAGGCGCTGCGCCAGATCGACGACAACCCGAGGATCGATCTGGTGCTGATGGACATCATGATGCCCGGCATGGACGGCTACGAAACCACTCGCGAGATCCGCGCGCGGCCGGCGCTGCGGGCGTTGCCGATCATCGCGCTGACCGCCAAGGCGATGCGCGGCGACCGCGAGAAATGCCTCGAAGCCGGCGCCAGCGATTATCTGTCGAAGCCGATCGACGTCGACAAGCTGCTGTCGATGATGCGGGTCTGGATGAGTGCTCGTGCGTAGCGAGCATTGCTCGCCACGAGAACGAATGACTGGCCATGGATGGCCAGTCCGGTTTCTCCGAACGAGGCGACCGTCGCGCGCGGGATGGCCGCGCACCTTCGGCAGAACAAACGAGCACCGCTTGCGGCGCGGCTCGCCGCACAGGCCGTTGCCGACGGCAGGGACGGGCGCCGGATGCCACTGAGCCGCCCTGCCGCCGACGACATCGAACTGGAGCTGTTCATCCAGGCGCTGCAGCTGCGCCACGGCTACGACTTCAGCGGCTATGCCCGGGCCTCGCTGAAGCGGCGCGTGCAGGCGGTGGCGGCGGCGCGGCAATGCCGGACCATCGGCGAGCTGACCACCCGCGTGGTGCACGACGACGGCCTGTTGCCGGCGGTGATCGCCGGACTGTCGGTGCCGGTGTCGGAGATGTTCCGCAATCCCTCGGTGTTCAAGGCGTTGGCGGCCGAGGTGCTGCCGGTGCTGGCCTCGTACCCGCACATCAACATCTGGCAGGCCGGCTGCGCCCGCGGCGAAGAGGTCTACACGCTGGCGATCCTGCTCGAGGAAGCCGGGCTCTACGCCCGCTGCCAGATCTACGCCACCGACTTCAACGACGCCGCGCTCGCGCAGGCGCAGGAAGGCATCTTCCCGCTCGCCGAGGCGCGTACCTGGTCGGCCAACTATCTCGCCGCCGGCGGCCAGCATTCGCTCAGCGATTACTGGCACGCCCGTTACGAGCACCTGAAGCTCGATGAGCGGCTGAAACGCAACATCACCTTCGCCAACCACAACCTGGTGGCCGATGGCGTGTTCTGCGAAGCGCAGCTGATCCTGTGCCGCAACGTGCTGATCTACTTCACCAACGCTCTGCAGGACCGGGTGCTCGGCCTGTTTCGCGACAGTCTGGTGCGCGGCGGCTACCTGGTGCTGGGCAACAAGGAAAGCATCGCCTTCGCGCCCAGCGCTGCGGAATTCACCGAACTCGATGCCCAGGCCCGGATCTACCGGCTCGGCGCGGCGGCCTGAGCACCCGCATGCCGGTGCCCAGCACGGCGGTCGTGATCGGCTGTTCCACCGGCGGCCTGCAGGCGCTGTCGACCGTGCTGGCCGGCCTGCGCGGCGATCTCGGCGCGCCGGTGATCGTCGTCTGCCATCGCGGCCAGGACGATGACGGGGCGCTGCTCGTCGAGCTGCTGGCGCGGGCTTCGGCGCTGCCGGTGCGCGAGGCGGGCGAACGGCAGCCGGTGGAAGCGGGCGTGGTGCATGTCGCGCCGCCCGGCTATCACCTGCTGATCGATGCCGGCGGCTGCTTCATGCTGTCCGCTGATCCGCGCGTCCGCCACGTCCGTCCGTCGGTCGATGTGCTGTTCGAGGCGGCGGCCGATGTCTATGGCGATGGCCTGCTGGCCGTGGTGCTGACCGGCGCCAACGACGACGGTGCCGACGGCCTGGCCGCCGTCCGCCGCGCCGGTGGCTACGCGCTGGTGCAGGAACCGGCCGAGGCCATCGCGCCGCAAATGCCGCTGGCCGCGCTCGAGCGCGCCGGTGCCGACGCCGTGGCCGGGCTCGCCAGCCTTGCAACCAGGATCAACGACCGCTGCCCATGACTGACCTCGACGCCCCGCCTGCCGGATCGCCGGCCCTGCCGAAGATCCTGATCGTCGACGACCACGCGCCGAACCGGCTGGCGCTGCGCCGGCTGCTGGCCCGTTCCGGCGCCGAGCTGATCGAGGCCGATTCCGGCAACGAGGCGCTGGCCGCCTGCCTCGATCACGACTTCGCGCTGATCCTGCTCGACGTCAACATGCCGGAGATGGACGGCTTCGAAGTCGCCGAACTGCTCGGCGAGGACGAAGGCAGCCGCGATACGCCGATCATCTTCATCAGCGCCGCCTACGACGACCTGCACCGGCTGCGTGGCTACGGCTCCGGCGCGGTGGACTACATCGCCAAGCCGGTCAACGAGACGATCCTGAAATCCAAGGTCGCCGTGTTCCTGGAGCTGTACCGGCGCAAGTCGGAGCTGCAGGACGCGCTGGAGCAGCTGTCGCAGCACATGCGGGCGCTGGAGCGCGAGGTGGCGCTGCGCCGGGAAACCGAGAAGCTCGCCTGGCACCGCGCCAGCCACGATGTGCTGACCGACCTGCCGAACCGCATGCTGTTCATGGACCGGCTCGACAGTGCCATCGAGCGCAGCCGCCGGCACCAGCGCAAGTTCGGCCTGGCCTACATCGACATCGATGGTTTCAAGCCGGTCAACGACACCCACGGCCATCCGGTCGGCGACGAACTGCTGAAGGCGATCGCCGACCGCCTGCGCGGGCTGCTGCGCACCGAGGACACCGTGGCCCGGCTCGGCGGCGATGAATTCGCGGTGATCCTCGAAAGCCTCGACGAGGGCGAGGCGGCCGGCCTGCGGGTCTGCGAGGTGATCGTCCACGACCTGCGCCGCCCGTACCTGCTGGACAGCGCGCTCGGGCCGGTGACGGTGACCATCGGCGCCAGCGTCGGGCTGGCGATGTTCCCGCCGCATGGCGACAACCGCGAGCAGCTGATCCGCGCGGCGGACGAAGCGATGTATGCCGCCAAGCGCGCCGGCCGCAACCGCTGCCTGCTGGCCGTGCCCGGCTGAGGCGTCAGTTCAGCGCCTCAGCCCGGCAGGCGCAGCTTGTACAGCGCGATCTCGCAGAACAGGTTCGGCGCGATGCGGATGCTGGCGCCGGTGCGGTGGCTGCGGTCGAGCAGCGCGCGTTCCAGCACCTGCCAGTGCGAATCGCGGCACAGCGCATCGAAATCGGCCAGCGTGCACAGGTGGATGTTCTCGGTGTCGTACCAGTTCGCCGGCAGCGCCGGCGTGTGCGGCATGTGGCCGCCGAGCAGCGCCACTCGGACCCGCCAGTGGCCGAAGTTCGGGAAGGTGACGATCACCTCGCGCCCCACCCGCAGCATTTCCGCCAGCACCTGATCCGGCCGCACCAGCGCCTGCAGCGCCTGGGTCATCACCACATAGTCGAACGAGCGGTCGGCGAACGCCGCCAGGCCGTCGTCGACGTCGGCCTGGATCACGTTGATGCCGGCGGCGACGCAGGCGGCGACGTTGTCGTCGTCGATCTCCAGCCCGTAGCCGCGCACCTGCCGGGTGCGGGCCAGATGGGCGAGCAGGGCGCCGTCGCCGCAGCCGAGATCGAGAATCCGCGAGCCCGGCGCGATCCAGCCGGAAATCAGCTGCAGGTCGGGACGCAGCGGCGTGCTCATGAGGCGCTCTCCGCCGCGACCCGGTCGAGGTAGTTGCGCAGCACCGCGTGGTACTGCGGGATCGGCATCAGGAAATCGTCATGGCCGAGCTGCGAATCGATCATCGCGTACGACACGTCGCGGCCGGCGGCGATCAGCGCATTGACGATTTCCCGCGAGCGGGCCGGGGAGAAGCGCCAGTCGACCGAGAAGCTGATCACCAGGAAGCGGGCGGTGGCGGTGCGGAAGGCGCCGGCCAGATCGTCGCCGTATTCGCGCGCCGGATCGAAGTAGTCCAGCGCCTTGGTCATCAGCAGGTAGGTGTTGCCGTCGAAGCGGTCGACGAAGGAATTGCCCTGGTGGCGCAGGTAGCTTTCGACCTCGAACTCGACGTCGTAGTTGAAGTTGTACTGGCCATCGCCGTCGCGCAGCATGCGGCCGAAGCGGGCGCGCATCGCGGTATCGGACAGGTAGGTGATGTGGCCGAGCATCCGCGCCAGCTTGAGCCCGCGCTCCGGCCGCACGCCGGCCTCGATGTAGCGGCCGCCGTGGAAATCGGGGTCGGACAGGATCGCCTGCCGGGCGATCTCGTTGAAGGCGATGTTCTGCGCCGAGATTCTGGGGGCTGCGGCGATCACCAGCGCGTGGCGCACGCGGTTCGGGCAATCGATGGTCCATTGCATGACCTGCATGCCGCCGAGGCTGCCGCCGATCACCGCTGCCCAGACGTCGATGCCGAGGTGGTCGGCCAGCAGTGCCTGCGAGGCGACCCAGTCGCGCACGGTGACGATCGGGAAGTCCGGCCCCCACAGCGCGCCGGTTTCCGGGTTGATCGTCGTCGGCCCGGTCGAGCCGCGGCAGCCGCCGAGGTTGTTCAGGCAGACGACGAAGAACTTGGTCGTATCGATCGGCTTGCCGGGGCCGATCGCCGAATCCCACCAGCCGGGCTTGCGGTCGTCGGCGGCGTGGTAGCCGGCGGCGTGATGGTCGCCGGACAGCGCGTGGCAGATCAGCACGGCGTTGGAGCGCGCCACGTTGAGCGTGCCGTAGGTTTCCACCATCAGCTCGAAGCCCGGCAGCACGCGGCCGCAGGCCAGCAGCAGCGGCGTGGCGATGGCGATCCTGCGGGGCGTGACGACGCCGACCGAATCCGCAGCCACGGCCATCAGTGGAACAGGCCCAGCAGCGCGCGCATCCAGGTGTCCAGCGCCTGGAACAGGATCATCACCGGGATCGGCGACAGGTCCAGGCCGGCGACCAGCGGAATCACCCGGCGCACCGGCTTCAGCACCGGCTCGGTCAGGCTCCACAGCACGTTGGCCGCCGGGTTCGACACACCCGGCCCGACCCAGGACAGGATCGTCACCACCAGCAGGCTCAAGGTGAAGATGCGCAGGCCGAGGCTGATCACCTTCAGCGCCGCCAGCCCGGCGATGGTCGAGAACGCCAGCGGCTGGCCGTAGAGGCTGGCGACGATCCAGATGTCGAGCAGCGCCACCACCCCCAGCACCAGCACGGCCGGCGTGTCGACGTTGCGGATGCGCGGCACGAAGCGCACCAGCGGCATCGTCACCGGCTGGGTGACCTTCCAGATCAGCTGCGAGATCGGGTTGTAGAAATTGGCCTTGACCAGCTGCAGCAGCACGCGCAGCAGGAACGCGCAGATCACCAGATCCAGCAGGGTGGTGAACAGGCTGTAGATGACGTTGATGATGGCGCGGTCCTCGTCGGATCGTGGGTCAGATCGTGGCGGCGAGTTCGTCGCCGAGCTGCGCGCCCCGGCGGTCGGCGGCCTGCAACGCGTCGCCAAGAATGCGGCGGAATCCGGCCGCTTCAAGGCTTTCCAGCGCCGCCTGCGTGGTGCCGCCCTTCGAGGTCACCTGGGCCCGCAGCGTGGCGACGTCGGTGCCGGTGCCCTCGGCCATCTTCGCGGCGCCGATGAAGGTCTGCAGCGCCAGCGCCTTCGCATCGGCCGGCGTCAGGCCCAGCGCGACGCCGGCTTCGGCCATCGCTTCGGTCAGCAGGAAGAAGTACGCCGGGCCGCTGCCGGAGACGGCGGTCACTGCATCCATCAGCTGTTCGGTGTCGACCCAGCAGACCTGGCCGGCCGCCTTCAGCACCGTTTCCGCCTGCATCCGCGCACGCGGCGCCGCAGCTTCGGAGGCATGCAGGCCGGTGATGCCGGCGCCGAACAGCGCCGGCGTGTTCGGCATCGCGCGGACGATCGCGCCGCTCCAGCCGCCGGTGCCGATCAGCGCCCGCAGACTGGCGATGCGGACGCCGGCGCAGATCGAGATCAGCGTGGCGTCGGCAGACAGCGCGAGCCCGCGGATCGCATCCGCGACCTGCTGCGGCTTGGTCGCCAGCACGATGATGTCGGCACCGCCGACGGCGGCCGCATTGTCGGCGGCGACGACCAGCCCGAAGCGGGCCTGCAGCGCGGCGGCGCGGTCGGCATCCGGCTCGGACACGCGGATGAGGGCCGCCGGATGACCGGCCGCGACGAGGCCGCCGATCAGGCTGGCAGCCATGTTGCCGCCGCCGATGAAAGCGATGGTGTCGGCGCTCGCGGCAGGCGCGGGTGCAGGGGAGGGCGTCTGGGACATCGGGCTCGCGGGGGAAGGGCACGAAAGAGCGGACGGTATGATACGCGACCCCCGCCCTCGACCCGCCCGTCTCCAGCCAGTGTCCGGCCGCGATTCGGACCGCACCGGGCGCCGTCTGGCCCCTCGTCATCCAGAGCTTCGAACGCCGTGACCGATTCCGCCGCGCCCGCGTCTCCGCCTTCCGCCGCCAAGTCCGGCCGTTCCGACCGCGAGCGCCTGCTCGCCGACTACAAGTCGCGCATCGAGCGCGCCCGGGTCTACGACGTGGCGATCGTTTCGGCGCTGGAATTCGCCCCGAAGCTGTCGGCCCGGCTGGCCAACAAGCTGTGGCTGAAGCGCGAGGACACCCAGTCGGTGCGCTCGTTCAAGCTTCGCGGCGCCTACAACAAGATCGTCCAGCTGCCGGATGCGGCGCGCGCCCGCGGCGTCATCTGCGCCAGCGCCGGCAATCACGCCCAGGGCGTGGCGCTGGCGGGCAAGCGGCTCGGCATCCCGGCCTGGATCGTGATGCCGCGCACCACGCCATCGGTGAAGGTCGATTCGGTGCGCGCGCTCGGCGGCAAGATCGTGCTGCATGGCGATGCCTTCGACGATGCCGCGGCCCATGCCGCCGAGCTGGCCGAGACCAAGGGCCTGACCATGATCCCGCCGTACGACGATGCCGATGTCATCGCCGGCCAGGGCACGGTGGCCAAGGAAATCCTCGAGCAGATCGGCGACGGCCCCTGCGATGCGGTCTTCGTCTGCACTGGCGGCGGCGGCCTGCTGGCCGGCATCGCGGCGTGGATCAAGGCGGTGCGTCCCGGCATCAAGGTGATCAGCGTCGAGCCGGACGATTCCGACTGCATGGCGCAGGCGCTGGAAGCCGGCCGCCGGGTCAAGCTGCCGCAGGTCGGCCTGTTCGCCGATGGTGTGGCCGTGCGCCAGGCGGGAGCGGAGCCGTTCAAGGTCTGCAAGGACACTGTGGACGCCTGCCTGCGGGTGTCGGCCGACGAGATCTGCGCGGCGATCCGCGATGTCTTCGCCGAGAACCGCAGCCTGCCCGAACCGGCCGGCGCGCTGGCCGTGGCCGGCATCAAGAAATGGGTCGCCCAGACCGGCGAAACCGGCAAGACCTATGTCGCGACGATCAGCGGCGCCAACCTGAATTTCGACCGCCTGCGTCACATCGCCGAGCGCGCGGAGCTGGGCGACGGCCGCGAAACCCTGCTCGCGGTGACCATTCCCGAAAAGCCCGGCAGCTTCCGCAAGTTCCTGAAGCTGCTCGGCCGGCGCTCGATCACCGAGTTCAACTACCGCTACGGTTCGGCCACCGAGGCGCACGTCTTCGCTGGTGTCCATTTCGATGACCGCGCCGCCCGCGACGCGACCATCGAGGCGCTGCGCGGCGAGGGCATGGCGGTCACCGACCTGACCGACGACGAGATGGCCAAGGTCCACATCCGCTACATGGTCGGCGGCCGCGCACCGGGGCTGGCCGACGAACGCCTGTTCCGCTTCGAATTCCCGGAACGGCCGGCCGCGCTGGCCGATTTCCTCTCGGCGGTCGGCGGGCGCTGGAACATCTCGCTGTTCCACTACCGCAACCACGGCGCCGCCTACGGCCGCGTGCTGTGCGGCCTGCAGGTGCCGAAGAAGGAACGCAGCGAATGCCGGCGCGCGCTCGACGCGCTCGGCTACGAGTACCACGACGAAAGCGAGAATCCGGCTTACAAGCTGTTCATTGCCGGCGGTTGAAGCGCGCCTCTGTTGCTGATCGTGTCCGCGCGGTGAGCTGAAGCCGCCGCCGTCAGCGACCGGTGGCGAAGCCAGCGATTCACGGCAGCGGCCCCAGCCGTTCAGGTGTCGCCGCTGGCTTGCCCGCGTCGGGGGTCGACATCGGATCACGACGGACAGCGTGCCAGTGTCCTCGGCGCATCGCTGGTCGGCCCGCCTCTCGCCGAGGCGCAGGAATTCGCTTTCGCATTTCACATAGGCGTTCTGCGCCCGGTAGGCCTCGGTTTTCGGCGTTGTCGTGCAGTCGCGGAAGCTGTCGTCGTCGCGCGCCTTTTACTGCAGGGCGTCCACAAACGCGTGCAGCCGGAAGGAGTTGTCGGCGGAGTCCTCGAGATTCAACGAGTCGCAGATCAGGATCACCGGAGCCTCGGTCTCGAAGGTCGCCGTGATGCCGGTGCAGCCGGCCGGTTCCTCGGGGCAGGTCGCGCCGGCGATGGTGTCGACCGGCGCCATCCGCACTGGCGGCAGCTCGGCGACCACAATCTCCGGATAGCCGGACAGCTTTGCGGCTGCGACGATCAGGAACGACAGCAGCTCGGCATTCGGCCTCACCTGCTCCAGCAAGCGCCGGAGCGAGCACGCCGTTGCTCGCGTCGTGGCGTCCCCGTGAGGCGAGTTCGATACGCTGCGCCGGGATAGGCAAAAACAGACTATTCAGCGAGAACGGATTCGGCCGATAACCGATGGTCGCGGCGGCGCCGCGCCGCACCACCCGAGGATTCCTGTCGTGTCAATCCCTGCCAGGCGCGCACTTCTGCCGCCAGATGATGGTGCCGCCCCGGCGAGCGCGATGCCGTCGTCTAATCAAACGTCGCTGGGGCGCCGCGCACCGCGCCTGCTGGCAACGCTGATGATCGTGCTCGGCGGCTTGGTGCTGGCCGGCTGGTTCGGGCGGTGGCCGTCGCTGACCCATTTGATTCCCGGCATGACCGGCATGGTGGCGCAGACGGCGCTGGACTTCATCCTGTTCGGCTGCGCCGTGCTGGTGCCGCGACGCGTCGAGACCGGCCGGCTCGTGGTGCTGCTGCCGTCAGCGCTGATCCTGCTGCTGGTGGCGATCAATCTGCTCCAGATCGCCTCCGGACTGGAACTGGGCATCAACCTGAGTGGGTTCCATGACTGGGCCGCCGACGACAACCCGCGGCCCGGGCAGCAGTCGATGGCGACCTCGTGCAGTTTCCTGATCGCGGCACTGTCCGCGCTGGCCCTTACCGCGCTGCGCAAGCCCCTGCCGCGCCAGGTCGCCATCGGCCGTGCCTCGGCGGCGCTGCTGTTCCTGATCGCGCTGGCGGCGATTGCCGGCTACGCGCTGCGCATCGAATGGCTGGTCAACTGGTATGTATTTTCAAAGATGGCGCTGCATACCGCGCTCGGGCTGCTGATGGTCGCGGCGGCGCTGTGGTGGCGCTGGGATGCGCTGGAAACCCGTGACGGCGCGGAAGCGCGCGAACTGCGCAGCCTAGTGTCGATGGCGCTGGTGCTGACGGCGGTAATCGCTTCGGTGACTGCAGTCGCGGTGTTCCGCATTGAAGGCGAGCGGGCGCTCGAAGGCAGCCTGTCGATTGCCCGCAGCAGCATGGCCGAAGGCGTGCAGACCGTGCTGAGCCTGCGCAGCACCCGCGCCTCGATCATCACCACCCGGCCGCTGCTGCGCGCCGGCGTCCATCGTTTGGCGGAAGCGCCCGATGATCGCGAGGCACAAGCCGCGACTCGCCTCCACATCGAAGGCTTTTTGGCCTACGGCTTCTCCTATATCGCACTGATCGGTGCCGACGGCCGACCACTGGTTCATGTCGGGGCGCCGTCGGCGGCTGGCAGGCCGGTGCTGGCGCTGACCGGTCTGCCCGGTGGTCGTGCCGAGCTTCAGATCGACGACGGCTTCCTGCTGCGCCATCGTGGCACCGTCGATGCCGGCGACGGCGTGCGCGCCACGCTGATCACCGAACAGCCGCTGCCCGAAATGGCGGCGATCCTGGCTTCGGGAAAGCGGCTTGGTGATAGTGCGCGCAGCCTGCTGTGCGGCAGCGGTCCTGATGTCGTCTGTGCCGGTGCCGCCGGACAGCAGGTCACCGACGCGTTGCCGCCCTCGATTGCCGCCAGTTCTGCCGCAGACATCCTGCAGAGAAGTGTGGACAAGCGCCTGTCGACCTGGGAGCCCGCAGGCGACAGCGGTCTGTACCTGAGCCTGTCGCTGAACAGTGCGGAGCTGTACGCCCCGGTCCGGCGCGGTCTGTTCTGGGGCTTCCTGCTGGTCGGGATCTTCACCGTACTGGCCGTGCTGCTGCTTCGTTCACGATTGGCACCGCTGGTCGACCGCCTGGCGCGCAGCGAAGACCGTTACCACGCGGTGGTCGAAGGTCTCAGCGAAGGGCTGATGCTGGTCGACGCCAACGGCCGCATGCTGGCCATCAACCCGGCGGGCGAGCGCATGCTCGATATCCGCGCCGATCAGGTCTGCGGCCGCCATGTCCGTGATCTGGTCTTCGAGGTCTTCGACGAGCGCGGCGAGCGGCTGACGTTCGATCAGCTGCCAGCGATGCGAACGCTGGCCAGCGGCATTCCGGTGCTCGGCGAGGTGTTGCGCGTGCTCCGCACCGACGGCGAGCACCGCTGGCTCAGCGTCGACACCACGATGGCTGGCGATATTGGCTCCGACGCGACCGGTACCCGCCGCAACGTGGTGGTGTCATTCACCGACATCAGCGATCTGCGACGCAGCGGCGCGCTGACCCGGCAGCTGGAGCAGCGTTTCCGTCTGATGATCGACAGCATCAGCGACTACGGTGTGCTGATGCTGGGGCTGCGTGGCGAGATCGTGTCCTGGAATCCCGGTGCCGAGCGGATCACCGGTTACGGCAAGGAACAGATTCTGGGCCGCAGCTACGCCGCGTTCTTCACCGACGAGGATCGCAAGGCCGGCGAACCGCAGCGCCATCTCGACCTTGCCGAACGCGAAGGCCGGCACGAGTCCGAGGGCTGGCGGGTGCGCAGTGACGGCCGCCGCATCTGGTCGAATGCGGTGACCAGCGCCATGCGCGGCGACGACGGACAGTTGATCGGCTTCACCAAGGTGATCCGCGATCTCAGCGCCCGCCGCGCCATCGAACAGCAGCTGGCCGATGCCGGCCGCCTGCGCGAAGCGATCCTCGACAGCGCGCCGTTCATGCTCATATCGACCGATGTCGACGGCGTGATCACGGCATTCAACCCGGCCGCCGCTCGCATGCTCTGGTATCGCCCCGAAGAGGTGATCGGCCGGACGCCGGACCGCTTCTGGGACCCCCAGGAAGTCGAGGCCCGGGCCGCCGAACTGAGCGAGGAGCTGGGCCGCCGCATCGAGCCCGGTTTCGACGTGTTCGTGCACCGGCCACGGCATGGCCTGTCGGAAGAGCGCGAGTGGACGTTGATCCGCAAGGACGGTTCGCGCTTCCTGGCCAGCATGGCGGTCACTGCATTGCGCGACGCGGACGGTGAAGTCAACGGCTTTCTCGGCATTGCCTACGACATCACCGAGCGCAAGCGCCGCGAGGAGTACACCCGGCACGTCGCCCATCACGACTTCCTGACCGGCCTGCCGAACCGCATGCTGCTCAACGATCGTCTGGCGGTGGCAATGGAAAGCGCGCGCCGCCACCGGAGCCGGCTGGCGGTGATGATGCTCGATCTCGATCATTTCAAGCGGATCAACGATTCGCTGGGTCATCACGTCGGCGACCTGCTGCTGGTCGAAGTGGCGAAGCGGCTGCAGCAGACGGTACGTGCCTCGGATACCGTGGCGCGCCTCGGCGGCGACGAGTTCGTGGTGAAGCGTCCTCGTTTTTCAGAGACAGCCTGGGATAGAGGTTGTGGATGATATTGCCAAGGCGTACGGAACAGGCGGCAACCCCCCGAGTGCGCGATGTGGTCGGTGGTGGTTGTAGCGATACCGCCAGTCTTCGGCCAT
>JAPLSA010000031.1 GCA_026398815.1 Gammaproteobacteria bacterium | reverse complement strand
CATAGCCATCCTATGGCCAAGGTTCGCAACGAAGTCCGGCGGCTTTTTGGCCGCAACCCTCCGGGGCGGGGCCGTTTTTGCCCATTGCTGCCTCTCTCGTCGCGCCAATGGTTCGACCATTGGCCGCTCCGATCGAGTTGCACTGGGCAAAAACGACCTCCGCCGCAGCAAGCAAATTAATTGATGACAGGCCCTAGCCGCCAGCCGGGCCCTGGCCTTCCGGCGGCGCGCTCATCGGATAGCCGAGCCCGGCATAGTCCCAGCCGCCCAGTTCCAGCCGCGCCAGCGAGGCGTCCTGCGGGCTGGCGTAGTAGGCGCGGATGTCGCAGATCAGGCCGCGCTCGCTGTAGCGGTACCACTCGTCGCCGCGGAGCAGCACGCCCGAACGACGCTTGAAATGGGACCACTCGATCGCCGCGCGGCGGGTGGCGGGATCGACGATCACGTGGTCGACGGTCCAGTACGAGCCGAGTGTCGCCACCGCCTGCGCCCAGCGGCGGCCGATGGTCAGCGCACCCTGGAACGGCCCTTCGTACATGCCGGGCGGAAAGTAGTGGACGCCGTCCGGTTCGAAATAGGCGGCGACGCGTTCGGCATCGCCGCTATTGCAGGCATCGAAGTAGGCGCGGATATGGGCTTCAATGCCGGCGGCGGTCAGCTCGGCGGGAATCGGGGTCATCGGACAAGTCTCCTGCGTGTCGGTCGCAGTGTGCCGCGTTGTCGCGCGCAGCGGGGGACGGTCGAGCCCCTGCCGTCTTCCGCCGCCGTCACTGCAGGCCGCTCAGCCGGCAGCGCCACCGCAGACCGTGTTCAGCCACGGCGTCTGTAGCCGCAACTGGTCCTTGTGGCCGATGCCGTTGTCGGCCAGTGACCTGGCGAAATCCGGCGCGAACGGCTGGTTGGCCTTGAGCCACTGCGCCTTCGTCCAGTCGATCACGGCGGCATCCGGATCGGCCGCGATCAGCGGCGCGAGCACGGTGTCGACGAATTCGCCGAAGCGCAGACCGGGCAGCACGCAGGTGATGAACGGGGCGGCGAAGATCAGGTGGCGGTCCCAGCTCAGATAGACGAGCTGGTTGCCGTGGTAGCGCTCGATGCCGTCGACCGGCTGCGATGGATACGGCTTGCGGGCGTTGATGGCCATGGTCGGGCTCCTTCAGCGGGCGTTGGTGGTCGACTGGCCCTTCCAGGCCGCGAAGTTGCGCTGGTCCTGCGAGCCTTCGAAATCGCCGTTGTCCTGGCCGTCGACGAGGTTGACCCACTTCATCCAGTTCTCAATGCCGCCGCCACCGGAAGTGCCCTGGAACAGCTGGTTCATCGGCAGCCAGGCCTGCACGTACTTCTCCGGCTCGTGTTCGAAGATGGTCTGGCAGTGGTCGGAGCAGAAGTGGTAGCGGTGGCCTTCGCGTTCCAGTTCGCGATGGCACAGCAGGGTCGGGTCGTCGGCTTCGGTGAACACGCAGGGGAACTGGCAGGTCTGGCAGAGCTTGGCGAGGCCGACATTGCGGAACGGCGTGCCGGCCTCGGCGAGCTTGCGGAAGTGCATCCAGCGCGGCCGGTAGTAGCGGTCGAAGGTGTCCGGGTACTTGGCCGACAGCCAGTCCATGTCGTCGTCGGACGGAATCCAGCCGTGGAAGGCGGTGCCGAAGCTCCACTGGTACAGCGCCAGCATGAACTGGTGCGAGATGTGATCGCGGGCCTTGCCGGCATCTGCCCAGCCGGCCGGCGGCCGGATGCCGTAGCGGGCCAGGTCGCGGAACAGCGCGCCGCCGTTGTCCTCGCCGTAGATGTCCCAGGCCTCGGCCCAGCTCATGACCCGCTTCGGCAGCATGTAATCCATCATCGTGCCGACCAGCGACAGCAGCCGCAGGCCGCGCCAGAACCACTTGTCGAGCCAGCGCTGGACGATCGGCACGTTGCGCGGATCCTGCTCGAGCACGAACTTGATGCACTCCAGACCCAGGGTCATGTGCCGGGCTTCATCGCTCTGCGCGGAGAAGCCGAAGGTGACCGTGGCCATGTCGCCGTTGTAGGCGGCGCCGCTCATGAACGGCACGAACAGCAGGTTGGTCAGCACGTACTCGAAGCTGAAGCCGATCGCGATGATGAATTCGAACGGCCCGCCGGACATCGCGTCGTCGAAGAACGAGCGCGGCACCGAGTTGTACCAGATGCGGTCGCGCTGCTGGATGAAGGCGTGGAAGCCGTTGTAGTAGCGGTTGTAGTTGGACAGCGCATGGATCTGCGTCTGCGCATGGCGCAGTTCGTCGATCGCCTGCATCTGGCAGGCAACCTGGGTGCCGACGCCCGGGAACTCGCGGCCGACGCGGGCGAAGCCCTTGTGGGCGGCGTACTCGCCAGGGCTGATCGCCTGCAGGAAGATCTTCAGCGCCGAGAGATAGCGCGCGTCGGTGATGTTGAGATGGCCGTTGTTCTGCGCCTGGGCGTCGATGATCGCGTAGAACTTGCGGTCCTTCTCGGCCTGGTACTTCCAGTAGGCGTCCATGGTCAGCCGGAACGGGTCCTCCCACTTCTCCCAGTCGTGGATCACGATCCCTTCGTAGCCGGCATACGGAAACAGCGCCTCCGGCGGCTGGTAGCTCGGCGTCCAGCCGAGGTCGCGGGTCATCAGCCGGTAGCGTTCCTTCAAGCCCAGCTTGGCCTTCTGCACTTTCATGTCCACGGTGTCGCTCCTGTCGTTCGGCGAGGCCCGGCGGGCGGGCCTGGATTGCGGGTTCGATGGGGGGGTCGATTGGGGTGGGGTCGGGAGGCTTCAGCGCAGCCCGGCCTTGGCGATGCGTGCGAGCAGGGCGGCCCGCTGCTCGTCGACGGCCTCGGCCGCCTGCTCGTCGAGCACGATGGCAACCACCGGCAGCAACGCCTCGGCGGCGCGCGGCAGCCAGCAGTCGATCCATTCGCGCAGCACGGCGGCGTTGTCGGCTTCGGCGCTGGCCGGCTCGGCAGCCAGGGTCTTGATCGTGGCGTCGACCCACTTGCGGGTTTCCACCGCCCAGTCGCTCATGAACTGGGTCAGCATCGCCACGCAGGCGCCGCCGCGCGCCGACATCAGGTCGTCAACCAGGCGCTCGTAGACCAGCGGGTAGAGCAGCCCGTCGAGCACCAGGTTCTGGGCGACGAACACTTCCACCGGATCGCGCAACGCCATCGTGTCCTCGACGTAACGGCGCAAGCCCTGCCAGCGCGGCGCGTCCTGCCAGGCGCGCTTGCCGTCCTCCAGCGCATCGACATCGCCGAGCAGCAGGCCCAGCCGCGACAGGTACTGGGCGATGCCGAGGTGGTCCATCGCCTGGAACATGCACGGCTGGGTGAAGGTGGTGCCGTAGCCGTAGGCGCAGATCAGCGTGTTGTTCTGGTTGGCACCCCAGGCGGCATGGCGCAGCGGTACCAGCATGGCCAGCGCCTGCGCGCGCAGGTCGTCGGCCAGCATCTCGGCCAGCCCGCGCGATTCGACGAACGAGAAGTTCGCCTCGGCGGTGTCCTGCTGCCGCGACCGGGCCAGCGTGTAGGTCGTGTAGTAGTACTGGCGCGGATCCTTGATCGTGTACCAGTCGGCCATCCGCACCCGCGACAGCGTCGGGTCGTAGAGCGTCTGGTCCGGATCCCAGGTCGGCCGGTAGTGCAGGTTCTCGACCGCCTGGATGTCGTAGCTGCCCTCCTGATAACGGGTCGCGGGCTTCGGCCCGAAGCGCCGTTCCAGATGGTCGTAGGCGTGGCGCAGCGGTTCCAGGCTGACGGTCTTGAGATCAACGGTCATGGCATGACTCGGCGGGGGAAATGGGCTGGCCGGCGGCGTCGAGCACGCAGGCGTTCTGGGCGCGGCAAAAGGCGCGGAAATCGTCGGGCGGCAACAGCAGCTCGATCGCGGTGTCGGGCTCGCCAATGGCGAACGCGAACTCGATCAGGCCGCGCCGCTCGCCGAGCACGCGGACATAGCGGCGGCTGACGTCGAAGACGTCAGGGGCCGGCGCGGGCGCGCCGGTCTCGGGGTTCGCCATGGTCTCCTCCAGAGCGGATGGGTCGGTGTTCCGGCTGGTTCGCGAACTGACCTGTCGCGACCCCGGTACACCGCTCTGGAGCACTGGTCATGCCAGCGCTGCAAGTCACTGATCGTGCTTGGTTTGTCGATTTCGATCGAGTCGGCGAGCGACACCCGGCCTGACCAAAGCGTGCGCTTGGCCGAAGCGCTTTACGAAAACGTACGGTCGGCCGCTCAGGCCTCGGCGGCGCGGTCCCGCTTCAGCCGGTAGCCGAGCTGGCGGCGGGTCAGGCCGAGCAGCCGCGCGGCCCGCGCAAGGTTGCCGCCGGCCTTCTCGACGGCCCGCTCGATCAGCTCGGCCTCGTGGCGCTCCAGCTCGAAGCCGGCCTGCAGCAGGGCATCGAGCCGGCGGTTGCGCTCGGCCTGCTCCGGGTCGGCGATGCAGCCGGATCTCGCCAGTTCCACGCCTTCGGCGAGCGCTGGCGCCCCGGCCGGGAACAGGTGACGGACCTCGATTTCGCCGCCCGACGGCGCCAGCAGCACGGCGCGCTCGATGCCGTTCTCCAGCTCGCGGACATTGCCGGGCCAGGCATGCGCCTGCAGCGCCTGGGCGGCGCGTTCCGACAGGCCCAGGCCGCGCTTGCCGTACTGGCCCTGGTACTTCTCGATCAGCGCTGCCGCCAGCAGCGGGATGTCGCCGCGCCGTTCGCGCAGCGGCGGGATCAGCACCGGGTAGGTGGCGATCCGGTAGTAGAGGTCGGCCCGGAAACGCCCGGCGGCGACTGCGGCCGGCAGGTCGACGTGGGTCGCCGCGACCAGTCGCACGCTGACCCGGCGGCTATGGTCGTCGCCAAGCCGCTCGATCTCGCCGCTCTGCAGCACGCGCAGCAGCTTGGCCTGCGCACCCGGCGACAGGTCGCCGATCTCGTCGAGGAACAGCGTGCCGCCGTCGGCGCGCTCGAAACGGCCGGGCCGGGAATCCTGGGCGCCGGTGTAGGCGCCCTTGCGGACGCCGAACAGCTCGGCCTCGACCAGGTCGTTGGGGATCGCCGCGCAGTTGACGGCGATGAACGGCTTGGCCGCGCGCGGGCCGTGGCCGTGCAGCCAGCGAGCGAACATTTCCTTGCCGACGCCGGTCTCGCCAAGCAGCAGCACGGTGATCGGCGCCGGCGCCGCCTCGCGCAGCAGCTCGAAAGCCTGGGTGAAGGCCGGCGAGGCGCCGACCAGCGCGCCGCGATCGTCCGGGCTGCGCGGCCGGCCGCGCAGCGTGCGCAGCTCGTCCTCGACGACGCGGAACTCGTCCGGCCCGCCGACGCTGCGGAAGTAGTCGACGTAGCCGTCCTGATCGCCCCAGGCGTCAGCCGGCCGGCCTTCGATCCGGCAGCAGTCATGGCCCTGACGGACGCACTGGGTTTCGCGGAAGACGATGAAGCGCTTGAAGAAGCGGCTGACGAAGCCGGAGGCGTAGCCGATCAGGTTCCAGCAGGCCGGCTCTTCGCCGATGCCGTAGTGCTGAAGGTGCGACTCCGCTTCCCAGGAGTTGCGCCACTCGACCTCGCCCTCGAAGCGGCCTTCCTGCCAGTCGATCTGCGCCCGCGTGACCACCGCCTTCACCAGGCCCTCGAAGCCGTGCAGCTCGGGGCCGATGCGGAACACGTCGTAGGGATCGCCGCGTCCCTCGAGCTTCAGCGCGAGGTCGGCGTCGTGCTGACCGGAGACGAAGCCCATGCGCAGCAGCAGGCCCTGGGCGCGGTGGGTGCCGAGCGTCTCGAACAGCTCGCGGCGCAGCGCGCCGAGCGCCTTGGCATGCAGCAGCAGCATGCGGTTGTCGTCGAGCCAGATGCGGCCCGAGTCGAGATCGAAGCGCAACCGGGAGCGAAGCTGGAACTGCTCGGTCAGTCGCTGCTCGGCCATGGCCTCGATCCGGGGTGCCTGCAGCGACTATACGCAGGCACCCCGTGCGGCGCAGACCTCAGATCTTGCGGAACAGCGGGCTGCGGACCTGCTGGGCATCGGCCGCCGACAGGAACTTCTCCTGGTAGATGTCGCGCTCGAACAGGCGGCCCTGCATCAGCGTGGTGATGCAGGCGTCGATCATCATCGGCGGGCCGCACAGATAAGCCTTGTTGCCACGGAAATCGTTGTCGAAGTGGGCCTTCGCCGCGTCGTGCACGAAGCCGCGGAAGCCGGTCCAGTCGCTGCCTTCCGGCTCGCTCGACAGCGCCGGCACATAGGTGAAGTTCGGGTACTGCTGGCTGAGCGCGACAAACTCGTCGTGGTAGTACAGCTCGGCGCGCACGCGCTGGCCGTAGACCAGGGTGATCGGCAGCGTGCTGCCGCTTTCGAGCAGGTCGAGAATCATGCTGCGCGGGCTCGACAGGCCGGAGCCGCCGGCCATGAACAGGCTGGCGCTCTCCGCCGACTTGCGGACGAAGAAGCGGCCGTACGGACCGGCGACCTTGGCGCGATCGCCGACCTTCAGATCGTTGTGCAGCCAGGTGGTGCCGACGCCGCCAGCGATGATGCGGACGTTCAGCTCGATCTCGTCGCCAGTCGACGGCGCGTTGGCCAGCGAGAACGGCCGCGAGAAGCCAAGCTCGCCGATGGTGATGTTTACGTACTGCCCGGCCTGGAACTGCATCGTCTCGTCGAGCTTGATCCAGATGCCCTTGATGGTCGGCGTCAGGTCCTCGATGCGGCTGACCGTGCCTTCGAAGTCGCGCACCGGGATGATTTCGGCATCCGGCTCCTCGTCGATATCCGCCTCGATGGTGACGTTGGACTGCAAGGTGGCGCAGCAGGCCAGCGTCTTGCGCTCGTCCCGCTCGAAGTCCATCAGCGCGAACGGCGAGGCCTCGCCGTGCTCGATGTCGCCGTCGACCACCTGCACCTTGCAGGTCGCGCACAGGCCGTGGCAGCAGGCATGCGGCAGCCAGATGCCGGCGCGCAGGCAGGCGTCGAGAATGGTCTGTTCGTCTTCGACCGTGATGGTCTGGCCGAGCGGTTCAATGGTGAGTTCGTAGGTCATTCGAGTCAGTGGCGTTCTGCAGCGCCGTTCCGCGCAGGGCTTGTCTGCGCGGAACGGGCCTGGTCGAGGAGTGGAGTGGGCGGACGGCGGGGTTCAGCAGACCGCGTTGCCGTTGACGCCGTTGAGACCCGGCGTGCGGAAGCGGATGGTGGTCTTGTGGCCGATGCCGTTATCGGCCAGCGACTTCGCCGGATCGGGCGTGAATGCCCCTTTCGAGGTGCTCCACTCGACGCGGTTCCAGTCGATCTTCGCGAAGTCCGGGTGCTTGCCGAAGATGCCGGGCAGCACGCCTTCGATCAGCGCGCCGAAGGGCATGGCCGGCGGCAGCGGCACGCACATCGGCCAGGCGAACATCAGATGCTTTTCCCAGTGGATGTTGACGATCTGGTTGCCGTGGAACTTCTCCACGCCGTCCTTGAAATCGCCGTGGTAGTCCGGGGTGATGGCCTTGATGGGCATGCTTGTTCTCCTCAGGTTCTGTAGTTCAGGCAGTCGCTGCACGCGCCGCGATTTCCGCCGCCCGGCGCACGCTGGCTGGCACGCCGCCGATACCCCAGCGATCCGGATGCACTTCGTCGATCTGCAGCCGGATCCGTTCGATGTTGGCGCCGAGCACGCGGGCGACGACGGCGGACATCTCGGCGATCAGCTGGTGGTGCTGCTCGACCGGCCGGCCCTGCAGCAGGACCATCCGGATGAACGGCATCTCGACCTCGGCACGACTGGCCGCCTGCAGCACCTCGTCGCCGGGCTGGCCGGACAGGCCCCAGAGCGCCGGCTCCACTTCGGTGACCCAGACTTCGAGTCGATCCTTCGGGGCGCCGATGATCCGGGCCAGGGTGTCCGAGCACTCCACGACCAGCTGCTTGAGCGTGGCCAGCGGGTGTCCTTTCAGGACGATGACATTGCAGGCGGGCATGGCGTTGCTCCGGTTCAGCTGGTCTTGCGGGCGCTGGCGTCGGCCGGATTCGCGGTGTCGCGCACCGCGTCGGTGTAGGCGCCTTCGTGGATGTTGGCCGGACGCGAGGTCCAGTTCTCCCAGTTGGTGGCGTCGGCGCTGCCCTTGTAGTCGCCGCCGTCGATACCGGGCTTGATGCCCATGTAGCGCAACGCCTCGTACATCGGGTTGAAGTCCGGCGCGGTCGGATCGACGCCGGGCAGGAAGCAGTTGCCCTGGTAGATCTGGTGCACCGGCAGCCAGGCGTGCACGTACTTCTCCGGCGTGTCGTCGAAGATGTCCTTGCAGCCGTCCGAGCAGGTGTGGAAGGTCTGGCCCTGGTATTCGCTCTCGCGCAGGCTCAGCGTCGTCGGGTCACCGCTTTCGGTGAACAGGCACGGCCACTGGCAGACCTGGCAGAGCTGCGGCAGCGTGGCGTTCTTGAACGGCGTGCCGGCCGCTTCCAGCGACTTCCAGTACTCGTAGCGCGGCCGGTAATACTTGTCGAAAGTGTCCGGATACTTCTCGGACATCCAGGCCATTTCCTCATCGGATGGCAGCCAGGTCTGGAAACCGACGGCATCGCGGACGCCGTAGAACACGCTCCACATCTGGTGGGCGACGTGGCCTTTCTCGGCGATCGTTTCCGGCGCGCGCTTCGGCGGCTTGATGCCGTAGCGGGCGAGATCGGCGAACAGCGCGCCACCGTTCTGCTCGTAGTAGATCTCCCAGGCCTCGTTCCAGGCCATGACCCGCTTCGGCAGCATGTAATCCATCATCGTCGCCAGCAGCGACAGCAGGCGGTAGCCGCGCCAGAACCACTTGTCGATCCACTTCTGGACCAGCGGCACGTTGCCCGGGTCCTGCTCGAGCAGGAACTTGATCACTTCGATGCCGAGCGTCATGTGCCGCGCTTCATCGGACTGCGCCGAGAAGCCGAAGCTGACGGTGGCCATGTCGCCGTTGAACGCTGCGCCCGACATCCACGGCATGAACGCCAGATTGGTCAGCACGTACTCGAAGGCGAAGCTGATCGCGACGATGAATTCGAACGGACCCGAGGTGACGGCGTCCTCGAAGAACGACTTCGGGATCGACAGGTACCAGACGCGATCGAACTGGTACGGGAACTCGTTCATCCCGGTGAAGTACTTCGCGTACTGGCTGATCGTGTGGATCTGCGTCGTCGCGTGGCGCAGTTCGTCGAGCGACTGCATCTGCGCGGCGATGCGCGGGCCGACGCCGGGGAATTCACGCGCCAGGATGTTGAAGCCGCGGTGGCTGTCGTACTCCAGCTCGGTGATGCCGTTGATGAACAGCTTCAGCGCCTGCACGTAGCGGGCGTCGGTGACATTGAACTGGCCGTTGTGCTGCTGGAAGGCGTCGACGATCGCGTAGAGCTTGCGTTCCTTCTCGCCCTGATACTTCCAGTAGGCATCCATGGTCAGCCGGAACGGGTCTTCCCACTTGTCCCAGTCGTGGATCTTCACGCCTTCGAAGCTGATGTAGCGGAAGATGTCTTCCTTCTTCTCGTAGCTCGGTTCCCAGCCCAGTCCACGCGTCAGCAGCGCGTAGTTTTCCTTCAGGCTGAGCTTCTTCGCGGGCTTGCTGTTGCCTTCTGCGGCCATGGTGATGTCTCCGTATCGATGCAAGGGAACGTCTGAATCAGGAAAGCGATTCGCGGGTCAGCGGTCCGGGACCGATGACCGCGGCGGTCAGGCCGATCTCCACTCCAGGACGAATTCGTCCTCGGATTCGTCGACGTTGCCGGCGATGGAAATCATGTTGACCTGGATCTCGCGCAGGTCGAATTCGCGCCCCAGGTGTTCCTCGACCGTCTCGCGGCGGATCACCAGCCGCCCCGGGCAGTCGATCTTGACCATCGCCGGATAGTCGTGGACGACGGCGTTCGGGTTGTCCTGCCGGATCGCTTCGATGATCGGCATGGTGTCGTTGTTGGCTTGCAGCGCGATGAAGACCGGCTGGGTGCTGGTGGTGGCCATGAGGGGAATGGAGTCCGGGTTCAAACAGCGAGGCCGAGCTTGGCAGCACGGGCATTGAGGGCAGCCGTCGTCGCGGCCAGCGCGTCGTCGGCCTTGTTGCCGAGCGCACGCTGCGCGATCGGAGTCAGCGTCGGCAGCAGCCGGTCACGCCAGGTCTGCACCCAGCCCGACAGCAGCGCCTTGTTGTCGGCGCTTTCGGCGGCGGCGGTCTTGATCACCGCGTCGATCCACTTGGCGGTTTCCTCGTACCAGCGCATCAGCGCGTCGCTGAGCGAGGACAGCGCGGAGCCGCTGTCGCCGGCGATCGCGGCATCGATCTGCTGGAAGAACAGCGGGTAGACCAGCGCGTCGGCCACCAGCAGCTGGGCGACGAACACCTCGAACCAGTCGCGGGTCACGAACATCCGCTCCACTTCGCGGCGCAGCGGCTGCCAGTCGGCGTGGTCGGTCCACAGCGCCTGGGCGGCCTGCAGCGAATCGCCGCTGTTGCCGTCGATCAGCAGGCCGATGCGCGAGATGTGCTGGGCCATGCCGAGCCGGTCGGCGGTGTTCATCATCGCCGGCGAGGTGATCGCGGTGCCGAAGCCGTAGGCGGAAACGTGGGCGCTGTTGGTGTTCGCGCCCCATTCGTAGTGCCGCAGCGGCACGATAGCGTGGACGATCAGCTCGCGGGTGTCCTGCGACAGGCCGCGCAGCAGATCGCGCTTCTCGACGAAATCCAGGGTGCGGTCGATGGCGTCCTGCTGCTTGGCGCGCGTCGTCGTGTAGTTGCCGTAGTAGAACTGGCGCGGGTCCTTCAGCGCGTACCAGTCCTTCATGACGATCGCGGTGCGGCGCGCGTCGAACATCTCGCGCTCCGGGTCCCACAGCGGCTTGTAGTGGAAGTTGGCGGTCGACTGGATGTCGAACGTCGCTTCCTGGTAGCGGGTCGCCGGCTTGTCGCCGAAGCGGCGCTGCAGATGCCCGAAGCTGATGGCCAGCGGCTTGACGCCCTTGGTGCGGATCTCGACGGTCATGATTCCTCCTGATCGGGTTCTGGTTTATTCGCTGATGCCGGGCTGGCCGTAGCGCCACTTGAGCGCTTCGCGGTCGATCTGTTCGGCCTGGTGATCGCTGAGGTGGAGGACGTGGTTGGCCACGCAGAATTCCTGGTAGGCGGCCACCGGCATGATCAGTTCGCAGGAAAGCTGGGGATCGCCGATCGCGAAATCGAAGATCACGAAGCCGTCGTCGCGCTGTTCGCGCAGGCGCACATAGCGCTGTTGAGCCCCAAGCAGGTTCCGCTCGGGATGCAGGGACACCACCGTCATCTCGTTCTCCGTTCGCACCGCGCCGCGGGCTGGTGCCCGTCGGTGATCAGGTCTTGGCCTGATGTCTTGTCAGAAGGATTGCACCGAGCGTGCCAGCGCGCTGCGGCGGCTTTGCCGGAACCATTAATACTGTTCAAGCCTTTGAATAGACTTGTATTGATAGAAAATTACTGAATCCGGCGCGACCCGCCACGGTGATCGATTCATTGGCCGATTTCATCTTTTCGTCGAATTCGGTGATTCTGGTCGGCCGCGATTTGATCAATTTGATTAATCTGTTGATCAAACCTCGCCGCTGATCGCCGACCATGCCGCTGCCCCCGCCTGCCGCCCCGGCACCGCTGCTGTACCCGGACGTCAGCGACCTGCTGGCCCGGGTGCGCTTCGAGCCGGAGGAAGGCCGCATCTGGCTCGACGACCAGCGGATGCTGCTGATGCACAGCTCGGCCTTCGGCGTGCTGCGTCGGGAACTGATCGAAAGCCTCGGCACCGATCGCGCCCGCGGCCTGCTGACCCGCATCGGCTACAACTCCGGCTCCCACGACGCCGAGCTGTCGCGCAAGCTGCGCGACGCCGGCGGTGCCGACGCCGCCGTGTTCGGCGGCCCGCAGCTGCACATGCTCGAAGGCACGGCGCGGGTCGAGCCGGTGCGCATGGAGATCGACGAGGAAAAGGGCCACTTCGACGGCGAGTTCATCTGGCACGGCTCGGCGGAAGCCGAAGAACACATCCGCCAGTACGGCATCGGCCGCGAACCGGTCTGCTGGCAGCAGACCGGCTACGCCGCCGGCTTCATCAGCCGCTTCATGGGCCGGCCGGTGCTGTTCCGCGAAGTGGAATGCCGGGCGCAGGGCGCGCCGCACTGCCGGATCGTCGGCAAGCCGGTGGAAGCCTGGGGCGATGCCAGCGGCGATCTCGCCTTCCTGCGCGCCGATGCGCTGACCGCCGGTCTGGCCACCGCCGCCGCCACGCCGGTCGGCAGCGCGGCTCAGGATCTGCTGGGCGATGCCGACGTGGTCGGCGCTTCGGCCGGCTTCAACGCCGCCTGCCACATGGTGCGCCGGGTGGCCGATACCCAGGCCACGGTGCTGTTCCTCGGCGAAAGTGGCGTCGGCAAGGAAGTGCTGGCGCGCAGCCTGCACCGGGTCAGCAAGCGCGCGGTCGGGCCGTTCGTGGCGATCAACTGCGCGGCGATTCCGGAAAACCTGATCGAATCCGAGCTGTTCGGCGTCGAACGCGGCGCCTTCACCGGCGCCGCCACCGCCCGGCCCGGCCGTTTCGAGCGCGCCCACGGCGGCACGCTGTTCCTGGACGAGATCGGCATCCTCAGCTGGACCGCGCAGGGCAAGCTGCTGCGCGCGCTGCAGGAGCGGGAGATCGAGCGGGTCGGCGGCACCCGCACCCACAAGGTCGACGTGCGGCTGGTGGCCGCCACCAATCTCGACCTGCGCGAGGAAGTGCGCGCCCGGCGCTTCCGCGAAGACCTGTTCTTCCGCCTCAACGTGTTCCCGATCACCGTGCCGCCGCTGCGCCAGCGCCGCGAAGACATCCCGATCTTCATGAATCACTTCCTGCGCAAGTTCAACCAGCGCAACGGCGGCAGCGCCACCGGCTTCACCGCGCAGGCGATCGACGCGATGCTCAGCTACAGCTGGCCCGGCAACATCCGCGAGCTGGAGAACATCGTCGAGCGCGGCATGATCCTGGCGCCGGAAGGCGGCGCGATCGATGTCGTGCACCTGTTCTCCGGCGGCGAGCAGCTGGGCAGCGGTTCGCTGATGCTCGACCGCGCCGGCAGCCTGCGGGCCCGCGCGGATCATGACGACGCGGGTCCGGCCGCGGCGGCGGAGCCAGCCGCCGAGGCCATCGCCGGCCAGTCGATCGAGACCGTGCAGGCGCGGATGATCGAGCACGCCGTGGCCCAGGCCGGCGGCAACCTGTCGGCGGCGGCGCGGGCGCTGGGCCTGACCCGGCCGCAGCTGGCCTACCGCCTGAAGCAGCTGCGCCGTCGCGAAGGCTGACGCCGCTGCCGTCAGTGCAGCGCGTACAACAAACCGTGTGCGCTGCACTAGGCTTGGCGTCCCCGCTCCGCACCGCGAACCTCCCTCCGCCGCCCATGCTGACCCTGCCGCTGACCCGCGAGCTGGTGCTCGACCGCCCGCTGGCCGACTGCTTCCGCTACCTGGCCGATTTCTCGACCACCGGGCAGTGGGACCCCGGCGTCTTCGAGGCCGACAAGCACACCCCGGGTGCGGCCGCAGCGGGCAGCCGCTTCGCGCTGCGCCTGAACGTGCTGGGCCGCTCGGTGCCGGCGCAGTACCAGCTGGTGACGCGCGACGAGAACCGCCAGCTGGTGCTGCACGGTGAAGGCCCCGGCTTCACCGTGGTCGACACACTGGATTTCGAGGCCCGCGGACAGGCCCGCACCCGGCTGCGCTACCAGGCCGTGATGCGCTGGGAAGCGATCCCGGCCCGCATCGCGCCGCTGCTCAAGCCCTGGGCCGAACGGCTTGGCGACCAGGCGATGACCGGCCTGGTCCGGGCGCTGGTCGAGGACGGCCCGGAACAGCTGCCGAAACGCGAACGGCTGGCGCAGAAGCTGGTGGTGCCCGGCATGGTCGCCTTCACCCGGCGCGGCTGGCGTACCCAGCATTCGCGCGGCCTGAGCCGGCGCCTGGACGGCCGCACCGTGGCGATCACCGGCGTCACCGCCGGGCTCGGGCTGGCCGCCGCCCAGGAACTGGCGCGGCTCGGCGCCCGGCTGATCCTGATCGGCCGCGACGCGGACCGGCTGGCGGCAGCCCAGCAGACGATCCGCGACTTCGCCGGCCCCTGCGAGCTGCTGCCCTACGAGGCCGAGCTGTCGTCGCTGGCCGACACCCAGCGGCTGGCCGAACGGCTGCTGGCCGAGCAGCCGGAGCTCGACGTGCTGATCAACAACGCCGGCGCGCTGTTCGCCGAACGCGGCGACACCGCCGAGGGCCACGAGCGCACGCTGGCGGTCAACCTGCTGAGCCCGGCGCTGCTGGCCAAGCGCCTGGAGCCGCTGCTGGCCCGGCGGCGCGGCCGGGTCATCAACGTGGTGTCCGGCGGCCTGTACCTGCAGGGGCTGGTGCTGGACGACCTCGACTACCAGCGCGGCCCGTTCGACGGCACCAAGGCCTACGCCCGAGCCAAGCGCGGCCTGCTGGCGCTGACCCGGCTGTGGGCCGAAGACGAGCCGCGCATCGCCTGGCACGCCATGCATCCCGGCTGGGCGGCGACGCCGGGTGTGGCCCGCTCGCTGCCGGACTTCGATCGCCGCATGCAGCCGTTCCTGCGCACGCCGCGCCAGGGCGCCGACACCATGGTCTGGCTGGCCAGCCATCCGGCGGTCGGCGTCGGCAGCGCGGACAGCAGCGGCTTCTGGTTCGATCGCGCCCAGCGGCCGGATGCGCTGCTGCCCGGCACCGCCGTCGACACGCCGACCGCGATGTCGCTGGAAGCCGAGGTGCGGCTGCGCGGCGGCTGGTGAGCCGCGCTCAGCCCCGGCACTCAGCTGCGGTCGCGCAGCCGCCGCATCAGCCCTTCCTGCGTGGTGCTGGCCACCAGGCGACCGGCGCGGTCGTACAGCCGGCCGGTGATGAAGGCGCGTCCGGCGGCGGCGGTCGGCGCATCGATGCAGTACAGCAACCAGTCATCGAAATTCGCCGGCCGGTGGAACCAGATCGCGTGGTCGAGGCTCGCCATCATCATGTCCGGCTGGCCGTAGTAGCCGCCGTGCGGCAGCTTGGCGGTGCCGATCAGATCGAAATCCGACGCATAGGCCAGCAGCACCGTGTGCCATTCCGGCGGCGGCGGCCGGTCGCCGGTGCAGCGGATCCACAGCCGCTGGCCGCCCGGCGTCTCGCCGGCCTTCGACTGCAGGTCCAGCGCCGGACGGATCTCGATGCCGGCGCGTTCGGCAATCACCTTCACGCCGAGCAGCCCCGGCGACACGTCCGGGGGCCCGGCCTGCCATTCGGCGAATAACAGGGTGCCGGACTTCAGCACCTCCGGCGCCGGCACCTCCGGCATCGCCGGCTGGTGGTCCCAGCCGTCTTCCGGCGCGTGGAACGACACCATCATCGAGAAGATCGGCACGCTGTTCTGGATCGCCTGCACGCGGCGCGTCGTGAAGCTGCCGCCGTCGCGGATGCGCTCCACCTCGTAGATGATCGGCAGGTGCAGGTCGCCGGGGCGCAGGAAATAGGCATGCAGCGACTGCGCCGGCCGGTCCTTGGGCACCGTGCGGGTGGCCGCCACCAGCGCCTGCGCCACCACCTGTCCGCCATAAAGCTGCTTGAAACCGTCATCGCGCGACTGGCCGCGAAACAGGTTGGCGTCCAGCGTTTCGATGTCCAGCAGCGTCAGCAGCCGATCCAGCCGGTCCGGCATCGGAAACTCCTCGTCGTGGTCAGGCCGCCATTGTCCCGCAGCGGCGCGGTGGAGCAGCGGCCGATGGCCAGCGGGCCAGCCCGATCAGCCGCCAGCGGCCGGCGCCACCACCCGCCAGTTCGCATGGCGCTCCCAGTAGGCGACGCTACGCTGGTAGGCCGCGCGGTCCAGCGGCACGTCCGAGCCGCCTTCGGCCACGCCGAGCGCGTTGCGCATCATGGTGATCGGCGCCATCGGAATCTCTTCCGGCTCGGCGGTGGTCAGGCAGCCGACGATGCCCCAGTCGCCGTCGATCGGCTCGCCTTCCTTCTCCATCTGCGCGCGGCTGTACAGGATCACCACCAGATAGTCCGCGACCGGTGCCGTGAGCCCTTCGAACCAGCGCGTCAGCACCGGCAGCTCGTCCTTGCTGCGCGCCTCGTAGCCGGAGCGCAGCAGGTGCCGGTTGTCGTCGGTGATCGCCACCGTCAGGCAGCGCGTCGAGGTCCAGTTGCGGTGCACGTGCAGCTTGCAGAACGGCGCGTAGCCGTCGATCACCCGCGCCGGCGCATGGGCATTCAGATAGGCGACGAACTCGGCCGGGCTGATGTCCTGGATGGTGTTCGGGCGGCGCTGCTTCGGGAACAGACGAGCACGGGCGAAGGGGGTGAGGGTGATGGTGTCGGGCATGGTGGCGAGTCGGACAGGCAGGCGGCGCGGCAGCGCCGGCTCACTGTACCGACTGCCGGTATCGCGATGGCGTCATCCCCACGGCCTGACGGAAGCAGGCGCTGAAATGCGCCTGGCTGGCGAAGCCCAGCGCCAGCGCGATCTCGACCAGCGGTGCCCGGCTGCGGGCCAGCCGCTGCTTGGCGCCGTCGATCCGCAGCTGGCGCAGGTGCTGCAGCGGCGAACAGCCCATCGAGGCCCGGAACGCGGCGGTGAACTGCGAGCGGCCATGCCCGGACAGCCGGGCCAGTTCATCGAGCGTGACGCCGCCTTCGATCCCGCCCGCGATCCGTTCGAGCACCCGGTCCAGCACCGCGCGCGGCAGGCGCCGGGCCGGCGGCTCGACGACCCCGCTGGCGCGTCGCAGCAGATGCAGCTTGATGGTGTCGGCGATCGCCGCCGCGTACTGCCGGCCGAAGCCGTGCGGCTGCTGCAGCTCGCGGCCGAGCGCATCCAGCGACGATCGCAGCAGCGGATCGTCGCTGGCGAAATCGAAGCGGACCCGCTGCATCAGCCGTTCGCCGGGAGCGTCGTCGAGCAGGCCGTCGAAGCTCCGCGCCGGGATCTGCAGCGTCCAGCTGTCGATCCGTCCGTCGACCTGCCAGTCGAGCGGCGTACCCGGCGGCACCACGGTGATCCGCCCGCGGACCGAGGCGTGGTCGAGCCAGCGGCCGTCGCGTCGGGCGCGCATCCGATCGGGGCCGGACTGGAAGATCAGGATCAGTTCCCTGAACGGCGGATACCACACCGACGGGCTGCTGCCTTCCCACTTGCACAGGCGGATGTCCTTCCAGCCCTGCCGGTCGCTGGACAGGCAGGGTGCAAAACCCGCTTCGCGGGTCAGCAGCGTCGTCGCGTCCGGCAGCAGCGCCGGGACAGTCCCCTCGGGCTGAATCATGAACGGCTCCGTCGCAATGCCCGGCCGAACCTGCAAATACGCGGCCGCCGCTGAAAGACGCTGGGCCGGGCCTTGAGTCTAATCCGGGCGCGGAGGCCGATGCGCCGGCGCGCCGCAGCCCATTCCCATTCCAGCGCGCGAGGAGATCCTTCGATGAACACGACGACGTTGCTGCGGGCTCTGGCCGCCAGCGCGGCCCTGGCGATCGGCATGCCGGCCCTTGCCGCCGCACCGGCCAGCCCGGGATTCGCCACGGCAGCCGCCAGGACCGATGCCCAGAAAGCGATGCTGGCGGTGGTGCAGCGCTGGCACGACACCTACAACAGCGATGCCGAAAAGATGGTGATGGAGACCTACGCCAAGGATGCCGATGTCTATTTCACCGGCGCTTCCGCGCATGGGCAGGCCCAGTTCCTGACCTTGGAAAAGGCGATCCAGGCGAAAGCGCCGGGACGCCACATGCGCATCGACCAGATCTATTTCATCGGCGACGACCGGACCGTGGTCGAAGCGGTGATCCTCGATTCCGCACGGCCCGCGTTCTTCTCGCCGTGGTGCGCGATCCTGCTGATCAGGAACGGCAAGATCGTCAACGACCACACCTATCTGGAGCCGACGCGCTGGCCCGGCATCGAGGTGACGGCGGGGCTGGTGAAGCCGGGCGGCCTCGGCGCGCCGTGAGGTCGGTGGTGGTCGGCGGCGCGCGGCAGGCAGCGGGGCGCTGCTGATGTCGGACCGCCATCTGCTGTTCTGGCCCGCGCACGCACCCCGGCAGCTCGACGAGCGGCCGGACACGCTGTTCGAGATCGCCGCGCAGTCGGCGCGGCGCTTCCTGGACAAGCCCGCGCTGATCTGCCACGGGCAGCAGCTGAGCTTCCGGCGCTTCCACGACGATGCCTGCCGGCTCGCCGGCTTCCTCGAGCAGGACTGTGGTGTCCGCGCCGGGGACCGGGTGCTGCTGTTGATGCAGAACAGCCCGCAGTTCCTGATCGGCTTCTACGCGATCCTGCGTGCCAACGCGGTGGTGGTGCCGGTCAACCCGATGAGCGTCGCCGACGAACTGCGGCATTACATCGACGACGCCGGCATCAGCACCGCACTGGCCGCCGACGCGCTGCTGGCGCGGATCGCGCCCCTGCTCGGGCCGGGCCAGCCGCTGCGCCGGCTGATCGTCGCCGGCGACAACGACAGCCTGAACGCAGCCGCCGCGTCAGCGCCGCCCCCTGCCGCCGGCGACGCGGTGACCGCCTGGTCGACGGCGCTTGGTCTCGATCGCCAGCCGGGCCCGCTGACGGCGACGGCTGCGGATCTTTGCGTGATGCCCTACACCTCCGGCACCACCGGCCGGCCGAAGGGCTGCATGCATACGCATCGCGCCGTCGTGCATTCGCTGCGGGCCTTCGCCACCTGGTTCGATCTGCAGCCGGAGGCGACGGTGCTGGCCTCGGCGCCGTGGTTCCATGTCACCGGCATGCAGTGCGCGATGAACGCGCCGCTGTCCGCCGGCAACACCATCGTCGTGCTGCCGCGCTGGGATCGAAGCGCTGCCGCCGAGCTGATCCAGCGCCACCGGGTCAGCGCCTGGACGGCGGTGCCGACCATGGTCATCGACCTGCTGTCGCACCCGGATCTGGCGCAGTACGACCTGTCGTCGCTGCGCCAGCTGTCGGGCGGCGGCGCGGCGATGCCGGCGGCGATCGCCCAGCAGCTGATCGAGATGAAGCTGCCGTACGTCGAAGGCTACGGCCTGACCGAAACCATCGCCGGCACCCACACCAACCCGCCGCAGCGGCCGAAGAAGCAATGCCTGGGCATTCCGCTGTTCGGCACCGATTCACGGGTGGTCGACGTGCAGACGCGGCGCGAACTGCCGGCCGGGGAGATCGGCGAGATCATCATCCACAGCCCGCAGCTGCTGGTCGGCTACTGGCGCAATCCGCAGGCGACCGCCGACGCCTTCGTCGACATCGACGGCAAGCGCTTCCTGCGCACCGGCGATCTCGGCCACGTCGATGAGGACGGCTATTTCTTTCTCGTCGATCGTCTCAAGCGGATGATCAACGCCGCCGGCTACAAGGTCTGGCCGGCGGAGGTCGAGTCGGCGATGTACCAGCACCCGAAGATCCAGGAAGCCTGCGTGATCGCGGCGCGCGACGCCCGTCGCGGCGAGACCGTCAAGGCCGTCGTCGTGCTCAAGGCCGAATGGCGCGGCCGGACCGGTGCGGAGGAGATCATCGACTGGTGCCGGACCCGGATGGCCGCCTACAAGCAGCCGCGCATCGTGGTGTTCGCCGATGCGCTGCCCCGATCGGGCTCGGGCAAGATCCTGTGGCGCGAGCTGCAGGGACGCGAAAACGCAGCCGCAGCCGGCGACCCGCCGGCGCCCTGACGCCGCTTGCTGCGCCGGCCTGGGCCTGGACCTGGGCGCGCCGTCAGCCGGCCGGCGCCGTGCGGCGACGCCGGGCCGGCGCGGCGGCGTCCGCCGCCAGAGCCGGGATGTGGGCGTCGAGCAGGGTGCGCACGGCCTTGCCGGCCACCGTCAGCGGCCCCTGGCTCTGGAAGCTCAGCCGGCTCAGGTAGCCGCCTTCCATCAGCAGCATCAGGGTGTCGCCGAGCGCCTCGGCATCGCGGGCGCCGGCCTCGGCGGACAACCGCCGCAGGCGGCTGCGCATCTCGGCCTTGTGCGCCTCGATGACCCGGCGTCCCGGGTGATCGCCTTCCGGCAGCTCGACCACGGCGTTGCCGAACGAGCAGCCGCGCGAGCCGTCCTTGCCGGTCAGGCTCATGTAGTTGTCGAACAGCGCTTCGAGCTGGCGGCGGGCATCGCCGGCGTGCGGCGCGATCGCGGCGTCCCACCAGGCCCAGTAGGCCTGGCCCTGTTCGCGCAGGTACTCGGCGATCAGCTCGTCCTTGGAATCGAAGCAGCGATAGAAGCTCATCTTGTTGGTGCCGGCTTCGGAGGCGATCGCGTCGACGCCGACCGCACGCAGGCCGTAGCGGTAGAACATGCTGCGGGCGGTATCGAGGATGCGGTCGCGCACGCGCGGCTTCGGCGCCGCCCCGCCGCCATGCGCGGCAACGCCCGGCGCGGGGCCGGTTTCAGGAGGGGTCGTCGACTTCATGGCGGATCTCCGCTTGACATGGGTGTTACCGGTCAGTAACTATGGCGATAAGTTACTGACCGGTAACACACAGTATCACAACCGTCACCGCCGCTGCAGACGGCCCCAGGAAGGAATCGCCATGCTCCCCCCGCTGACTTCGAAGACGTTCCGCTACACGCTCACCGCTTCGGCCGCCGCGCTGGCCCTGATCGCCGGCATCGCCGTCGGCAAGGAACCGAAGACCGCCGACGCCCCGGCGGCGCCGGCCGCCACACGGGTCACCGCCGCCGAGATCATCCGCCGCGAGATCAGCAGCGCCGACGAATTCACCGGCCGCCTCGAAGCGGTCAACACGGTGCTGATCCGGCCGAGAGTCAGCGGCTACATCCAGCAGGTCGGTTTCAGCGAGGGCGAGTTGGTGAAGAAAGGCCAGCTGCTGTTCCGGATCGATCCACGGCCGTTCCAGAGCGAGGTCGACCGCCTGCGGGCGCGGCTCGCCCAGGCGCGCGCCGAGGCCACGCTGGCGCGTTCCAGCAGCGACCGCGCCCAGCGCCTGCTGGCCCAGAACGCGATCGCCAGCGAGGAAGCCGAGCGCCTCGGCACCGCATCGCTGAGCGCCGAAGCCGAACTCGGCGCGATCGCCGCCCAGCTCGACATGGCGCGCCTGAACCTCGCCTACACCCAGGTCACCGCGCCGATCGACGGCCGCGCCAGCAACCAGCGGATCACCCTCGGCAACCTGGTGAGCAGTGCCGACGTGCTGACCGCCGTGGTCAGCGTCGATCCGGTCTACGCCAACTTCGATGTCGACGAGCAGACCTTCCTCAAGTACTCGAACGATGCCTCGCTGGGCGGCAAGGCCAGCCCGGTGCGCCTCGGCCTGGCCAACGAGCAGGGCTTTCCGCACGAGGCCCGGCTGAACTTCGTCGACAACCAGCTCAGCACCAGCTCCGGCACCATCCGCCTGCGCGCCGTGCTGGCCAATCCGGACGGCCGCTACACGCCGGGCCTGTTCGCCCGCCTGCAGCTGCGCGGCGCCACGATGCAGCCGGCCACCCTGGTCGACGACCGCGCGATCGGCACCGACCTCGGCAACCAGTTCGTCTACGTGATCGGCGCCGGCAACCGCGTCGAGTACCGGCGCGTCACGGTCGGCGCGATGGTCGACGGCCTGCGCGTGGTCAGCGCCGGCCTGCAGCCCGGCGACGTGGTGGTGGTCAACGGCCTGCAGCGGGTGCGTCCGGGCGAGGTCGTGGAAGCCGAGAAGGTGGCGATGGACCAGCGCCTCGACACCCGCCGGAAGCTGGCCGGTGCGGCGTCACCGGCCAGCGCCGACGACGAAGCGGCAGCGGCGACGGCAGCAGTCGCGACCCGCGGTTGAGCCGTCGGCGTCGCCGGCATCAGGCCGGATCTGCAGTGCCGCACCAGGGAGTGCCATGAACATCTCGCAATTCTTCGTCAACCGCCCGATCTTCGCGGCGGTGCTGTCCCTGCTGATCCTGATCGGCGGCGCGCTGTCGCTGCCGAACCTGCCGATCAGCGAATACCCGGAAGTGGTGCCGCCGACGGTGGTGGTGCGCGCCAGCTATCCGGGCGCAAACCCGAAAGTGATCGGCGAAACCGTGGCCACGCCGCTGGAGGAGCAGATCAACGGCGTCGAGGGCATGAGCTACATGTCCTCGCAGTCGACCAGCGACGGCGCGCTGCAGCTGACCATCACCTTCGCGCTCGGCACCGATCTCGACAAGGCGCAGGTGCAGGTGCAGAACCGCGTGGCGCAGGCGCTGCCGAAGCTGCCCGAAGAAGTGCAGCGGCTCGGCGTGACCACCAACAAGAGCTCGCCCGACCTGACCATGGTGGTGCATCTGCTGTCGCCGGATGACCGCTACGACATGCTGTACCTGTCGAACTACGCGCGCCTGAACATCAAGGACGAGCTGCTGCGCCTCGACGGCGTCGGCGACGTGCAGATCTTCGGTCTCGGCGACTACAGCATGCGGGTCTGGCTCGATCCGCAGAAGCTGGCGGCGATCCGGATGACCACCGGCGACGTGGTCCGGGCGATCCGCGAGCAGAACGTCCAGGTCGCGGCCGGTGCGCTGAACGCACCGCCGGCTCACAGCGAGCAGAGCTTCCAGCTGAACATCAACACCCGCGGCCGGCTGGTCACCGAGGACGATTTCGGCAACATCGTGCTGCGCAGCGAGGCCGGCGGCGCGGCGATCCACCTGCGCGATGTCGCCCGCGTCGAACTCGGCTCCAGCCAGTACGCGCTGCGCAGCCTGCTCGACAACCAGCCGGCCACCGCGATCCCGGTGTTCCAGCGGCCCGGCTCGAACGCCATCGAAATCTCCGACGCCGTGCGCCGGAAGATGGAAACGCTGAAGAAGGATTTCCCGGAAGGCGTCGACTACCGGATCGTCTACGACCCGACCGTGTTCGTGCGCGGCTCGATCGAGGCGGTGGTGCACACGCTGTTCGAGGCGGTGCTGCTGGTGGTGCTGGTGGTGATCCTGTTCCTGCAGACCTGGCGCGCGTCGATCATTCCGCTGGTGGCGGTGCCGGTGTCGCTGATCGGCACCTTCGCGGTGATGAAGATCGCCGGCTTTTCGCTCAACGCGCTGTCGCTGTTCGGCCTGGTGCTGGCGATCGGCATCGTCGTCGACGACGCGATCGTGGTGGTCGAGAACGTCGAGCGCAACATCGCGCTCGGCAAGTCGCCGAAGGAAGCGACCCGGCAGGCGATGAAGGAAGTGACCGGGCCGATCGTCGCCACCGGTCTGGTGCTGTGCGCGGTGTTCGTGCCGACCGCCTTCATCAGCGGCCTGAGCGGCCAGTTCTACCGCCAGTTCGCGCTGACCATCGCGATCTCGACGGTGATCTCGGCATTCAACTCGCTGACCCTGAGCCCGGCGCTCGCCGCGATCCTGCTGAAGAGCCACGACGCGCCGAAGGATCGCCTGACGCGCTGGATGGACCGGGGCTTGAGCTGGCTGTTCCGGCCGTTCAACCGCGTGTTCGAGGCCGGCTCCAACCGCTATGTCGGCATCGTCGGCGGCATCACCCGGCGCAGCGCGCTGGCGCTGCTGGTCTACGGCGGGCTGATCGGGCTGACCGTGCTCGGCTTCCGGCAGGTGCCGGGCGGCTTCGTGCCGCCGCAGGACAAGCAGTATCTGGTGTCGTTCGCACAGCTGCCCGACGCCGCCTCGCTGGACCGCACCGAGGAGGTGATCCGCCGGATGTCGGCGATCGCGCTGCAGCAGCCGGGCGTCGACAGCGCGGTGGCCTTTCCGGGCCTGTCGATCAACGGCTTCACCAACAGCAGCAACGCCGGCATCGTCTTCGTGACGCTCAAGCCGTTCGAGCAGCGGCGCAGCGCCGAGCTGTCGGCCGGCGCCATCGCCGATGCGCTGGGCCGCAAGTTCGCGGACCTGCAGGAGGCCTACATCGCGATCTTCCCGCCGCCGCCGGTGCAGGGGCTGGGCACCATCGGCGGCTTCCGCATGCAGATCGAGGATCGCGGCGCGCTGGGCTTCGAGGAACTGCACCGGCAGACCCAGAACCTGATCGCCAAGGCGCGCGAATCCGGCCGGCTGAAGGATGTCTTCTCGAGCTTCCAGGTGGCCGTGCCGCAGATCGACGCCGATGTCGACCGCGAAAAGGCCAAGGCCGAAGGCGTCGATCTCGACGACGTCTACCAGACCATGCAGGCCTATCTCGGCTCGGTCTATGTCAACGACTTCAACCGCTTCGGCCGCACCTACCAGGTCAATGTCTCGGCCGAGCCAGCGTTCCGCCGCGAAGCGCGCGACATTCCGCAGCTCAAGACCCGCAACGCCGCCGGCAAAATGGTGCCGCTGGGTTCGTTCGTGACCGTCCGCCAGGGCGCCGGGCCGGACCGGGTCAGCCACTACAACGGCTACGCGACGGCCGAGATCAACGGCACCGGCGCCGACGGCGTCAGCTCCGGCCAGGCGCAGGCGCTGATGGAGCAGCTGGCCGCCGAACACCTGCCGCGCGGCATGGGCTACGAGTGGACCGAGCTGACCTACCAGAAGATCATTTCCGGCGACACCACCACGCTGGTGTTCAGCCTCTGCGTGCTGCTGGCGTTCCTGGTGCTGGCGGCGCAGTACGAAAGCTGGAGCCTGCCGCTGGTGGTGATCCTGATCGTGCCGATGGGCCTGTTCTCGGCGATCAGCGGCGTCTGGCTGACCGGCGGCGACAACAACATCTTCACGCAGATCGGCTTGATCGTGCTGGTCGGCCTGGCCTGCAAGAACGCGATCCTGATCGTCGAATTCGCCCGCGAACGGCAGCACGAAGGCATGGCCGTGGTCGCTGCAGTGAAAGAGGCCGCGCGGCTGCGCCTGCGGCCGATCCTGATGACCTCGTTCGCTTTCATCATGGGCGTGGTGCCGCTGATCACCTCGACCGGCGCCGGCGCCGAGATGCGCCATGCGATGGGCGTGGCGGTGTTCGCCGGGATGCTTGGCGTCACCTTCTTCGGCCTGGCGCTGACGCCGGTGTTCTACGTGGTGATCGAAGGCTGGCAGGCGCGCCGCCGGGCGGCACGCGCTGCGCAGCCGGCGGATGCCTCCGCCCACCCGATCGAAGCCTGAGCGCGGACCTGCGCCCGCCCCTGAATCCGAGGTACCCGCAATGACCATTCGATCCTCATCCGGCAAGACGCTGGCCGCCGGCCTGCTGGCCGCGCTGCTGTCGGCCTGCGCCGTCGGTCCCGACTACCAGCGGCCGGAACTGGCGCCGGTGACCACCTTCCGGAACGCCGTCGACCACGACCCCGGCCGCGATGTCGAAGCCCGCTGGTGGACCCAGTTCGGCGATCCGACGCTCGATGCGCTGGTCGGCCAGGCGCTCGCCGGCAACCTCGACCTGAAGATGGCCGCCGCCCGGGTCGCCGCCGCCCGGGCGGCGGTCGGCGATGCGCAGTCGAACCAGCTGCCGACGCTCGGCGTCGACGCCGCCTACACGCGCAGCTACGGCCAGCAGCCCGGCTTCATCAGCGAGCGGGTCGGCATCAGCCGCTACCAGGCCGGCTTCGATGCCGCCTGGGAGCTCGACCTGGCTGGCGGCATCCGCCGTTCGGTGGAAGCGGCGCGGGCCGGCGCCCAGGCCGAGGTCGCCAGCCTGCGCGACGCCCAGGTGCGGCTGATCGCCGAGGTGGCGCGCAACTATTTCGAGCTGCGCGGCGCCCAGCTGCGGCTGGAGATCGCCTCCCGCGATCTGGCCAGCCAGAGCGAGACAGTGAAGCTGACCCGGGTCCGCCGCGAAGTCGGCACCGGCCCGGAGCAGGATGTCGCCAGCGCTGCCGCGCGGCTGGCCGCCACCGAGGCGCGGGTTCCCGCGCTGCGCGCCAGCGAAAAGCTGGCAGGCTACCGGCTCGACGTGCTGACCGGCGCGCGCCCCGGTGAATCCGCCATCGACCTGTCGCCGCAATCGCTGAAGCCGCTGTCCGGGACGCTGGCGCTCGGCGCGCCGCAGGATCTGCTGGCCCGCCGGCCCGACGTGCAGCGTGCCGAACGCGCGCTGGCGGCGGCGACCGCCGGCATCGGCATCGCCACGGCCGATTTCTATCCGCACATCGAAGTCGGCGGCTTCATCGGCTTCCTGTCCGGCAGCAGCGCCGATCTCGGCTCGCTGGCCTCGCAGGCGTTCTCGATCGGCCCGCGCATTTCCTGGAACGGCCTGAACTGGAAGCGCGTGCAGGCCCGCCTCGACCAGAGCCGGGCACAGGCCGATGAAGCCTTCGCGAACTACCAGCAGACGGTGCTGCTGGCGCTGGAGGACATCGAAGGCGCGCTGACCCTGTTCAACAGCCAGCGGCAGCGCAGCAGCCATCTGCTCGAACAGGCGCGGCAGAGCCGGCGCGCCGCCGATCTCGCCGGCATCCGCTATCGCGAAGGCGCCAGCGACTTCCTGGTGTTGCTCGATGCGCAGCGCACGGCGCTGGCGGCCGAGGACGAGCTGGCGACCGCCGAGACGGCGATCAACACCAGCGCCATCGCCGTCTACAAGGCGCTCGGCGGCGGCTGGCAGGCCGGCGGCTAGCACGGCCGCCGGGCGCGGCGGCAGCAGCGTCGACGTCGGGTGAAACCCCAGCACGGCAGGAATTCGCTGCCGCGCTGATATCGCTCATGCGTTTGGCTGATGACGCAGCGCCGGGCAGCACTGCATATTGCCGGGCATCACCGGAACGGCAACCGCCGACCGGCATCCGAAAACATGCGCTGACGGCACGCCGGCATTCACCGGCAGCGAGCACGGCGCCGCGATCCGCATCGCGAAGGGGGAGATCATGCGTGGTTCAAGCCTGGGGACCTGGGGCCGGCGGCTGCTGGCCATCGGCGCTGCTGCCGTCTTGCCGGCGCAGGCCGGCGGCGGCTATTTCGTGCTGGGTTACGGTCCGGAGGCGGCGCAGTCGGCCGGCACCTCGACCGCGATCGGCCTCGATGCCTTCGCCGGGGCCAGCAATCCGGCCAAGCTGTCGGCGGTCGGCCTCCGTCGCGATCTCGGCCTGCTGGTGTTCTCGCCGAACCGGCGCATCGAGCGCGAGGGCTCGGCGGACCCGAACTTCGACCTGACCTCCACCAGCAAGAACAAGCTGTTCCTGCTGCCGGAGTTCGGCTACGCCGCGCGCATCGACGAGGCGCTGTCCTGGGGCATCAGCCTGTACGGCAACGGCGGCCTGAACACCGACTACCGCGCCGAATCACCGGTGCCGGGCAGCAATGCGGCGCCGGCGCGCTGCGGCAACCAGCCGGGCAACTTCTTCCTCGGCTGCGGCCAGCTGGGCTTCGACCTCAGCCAGCTGATCATGGCCACCACGCTGAGCTGGCGCTACGCGCCAGGCCAGAGCATCGGCATCGCGCCGCTGCTGGCCTACCAGCGCTTCAAGGCCTACGGCCTGCAGGCGTTCGAAGGCCTGTCCGCGCACCCGGACGCAGTCACCAACAACGGCTACGAAGGTGCCTTCGGCGCCGGCGTCCGGATCGGCTGGTACGGGCAGGTGCTGCCTTGGCTGCATCTGGGCGCGGCCTATTCGACGCGGGTCTACATGCAGAACTTCGAGTCGTATCGCGGCCTGCTGGCCGGCAACGGCTCGTTCGACATCCCAGAGAACCTGAGCCTCGGCCTGGCGGTGATGCCGATCCCGAAGCTGACGATGGGCTTTGACTGGCAACGCATCCATTTCGGCCAGATCAAGGCGCTGGGCAACGGTGTGCTGAACTCGCTGACCGATCCGGTCGCCAACCCGCTCGGCAGCAGCACCGGCAGCGGCTTCAACTGGCGCAACCAGACCAACTACCGGCTGGCGCTGGCCTATGCCGCGCTGCCGACGCTGACCCTGCGCGCCGGCTTCGCTTACGGCGAACGGCCGCAGCGCGATGCCAGCGTCAATTCGGCAAGCTTCAACCTGCTGACGCCGAACCCGGTCCGCAACGTCACCGGCGGCTTCACCTGGACCTTCGCCACCGGCCACGACTTGCAGTTCGCCTACGGCCGCTATCTGAAAGGCACCTACGGTGGCCCGTCGGCGACCGCGCTCGGCGGCTACGAATCGGTGACGCCGTACGTCAACACCTTCTATCTCGGCTGGAGCCGGCGCTACTAGCGAGCGCGCCGGCGCCGGCCCCCGATCTCAGCCGTTCCTGATCCGCGTGATCAGCGCTGCCGCATAGGCGGCGGTGTTGGCGCTGCCGCCAAGATCGCCGGTGCGGATGTTGTCGACGTTCAGCGTGTCGTGGATCGCCCGGCGCAGGCGCGTGGCCTTGTCGGTCAGGTTGACGTGGTCGAGCATCATCGCGCTGGCCAGCAGCAGCGCCGTCGGGTTGGCCTTCTGCTGGCCGGCGATGTCGGGTGCCGAGCCGTGCACGGCTTCGAAGATCGCGGCATCGGTGCCGATGTTGGCACCCGGCGCCATGCCGAGGCCGCCGATCAGGCCGGCAACCAGGTCGCTGAGGATGTCGCCGAACAGGTTGGTGGTCACCAGCACGTCGAACTGCCAGGGATCGAGCACCAGCTTCATCGCGCAGGCGTCGACGATGATCTCGCTCATCTGCACTTTGCCGTGATAACCCTTCTCGATGTACAGGTCGCGGGCGGTCTCCAGGAAGATGCCGGTCAGCGCCTTCATGATGTTGGCCTTGTGCACCACGGTGACCTTCTTGCGGCCGGTGGCGATGGCGTACTCGAACGCGTACTCGAGAATCCGCCGGCAGCCCTGGCGGGTATTGATGCCGGTGGACATGCCGACCGCGTGCGGATCGCCGCCGATCGGGATGAAGTGCTCGTAGCCCATGTACAGGCCTTCGATGTTCTCGCGCACCACCACCAGGTCGATCTTTTCGTAGCGCTTGCCGGGGATCAGCGTCTGCGCCGGGCGCAGGTTGGCGTACAGCTGGAATTCCTCGCGCAGCCGCACGTTCGAGGAGCGATAGCCGCCGCCGGACGGCGTTTCCAGCGGGCCCTTGAGCGCCAGCCGGGTGCGGCGGATCGAGTCGAGCGTCGCCTTCGGCAGCGGATCACCTTCGGAGGTGACGCCAGCCAGGCCCGCCACGCAGGTTTCCCATTCGAACGGGGCCTCCAGTGCATCGAGCACCGCCAGCGTGGCGTCGACGATCTCAGGGCCGATTCCGTCTCCGGAAATCAGGGTGGCGGGGATGCGGGCAATGCTCATGGATCAGGCTCTTGGGGGGTCGGATGCGATTACGAAAAACGAATGCGGAATTGCGCAGCAAGCTTTGCGCCGGATCGCGGCGCGAAGCGCAATTCGGTTAGTTGAGCCGGGTGCGGATCGCCGCCGATACCAGTTCGGCAGTCATCTCCAGGAACAGCTTGCCCTGACGGGGCTGGAAGCGGTCGGCATCGGCGGAGCCGAGCGCGATGAAACCCAGGTGCTTGTCACGTTCCAGCGGCACGACGGCGGCCGAGGCGATGGTGACCTCGCATTTCGGGAACAGCAGCCGCGCCCGGTCGGGATCGATCGGGCCGCAGTCGATCAGCCGCGTGCGCAGGAAGTTGTCCCAAGCGCGGGCGATCGCACCGCCGGCTTCGACCGGCACGATGCCGTCGATGTCATGGCGCTTGAACAGCGGCGAATGCAGGCCGATGAAGACGTCGTCGAGGCCGAAGTCGTCGCGCATCGCGCTGCGCAGCGCAGCGGCGATCGCCGCCAGCGATGGCGCGCGGATCAGCGCCAGCGCCAGCTTCAGGGTCTTGTCGGCGCGCACTTCGTTGGCCCGGGCGTTGTCGATCAGCTTTTCCAGCCGCGCTTCGAGGCGCTGGTTCTTGCCGCGCAGCAGTTCCACCTGCCGTTCGATCAGCGACACCGCCGAGCCGGCCGCGTGGGCCACTTCCAGCTGCTCCAGCAACACCGGGTGGCGGGTCAGCAGCAGCGGATCGGCCTTCAGGAACGCCACCACCTGCGCTTCGCTGACGGCGGCGACCGGCTGCGGTTCGGCAACCACCGGCGCGACGGGGTCGGTCGTCAGTTCGCCCACTCGAATCTCCCTTCAAAAACGGTGGTGGCCGGGCCGGTCATCAGCACCGGGTGCTGGGCGTCGCCATCCCATTCCAGGATCAGCGCGCCGCCGGGCAGCGCCAGTTCGGCGCGGGCATCGAGCAGCCCCCAGGCGCGGGCCACTGCGAACGCCGCGCAGGCGCCGCTGCCGCAAGCCAGGGTTTCGCCGGAACCGCGCTCGTAGACGCGCAGCCGGGCATGGCGGCGGTCGATAATCTGAATGAAGCCGACGTTGACCGATTCCGGCCACAGCGGGTGCTGCTGCAGCAGCGGACCGATGCGCGCGACCTCGGCGCTGTCGACGTCGTCGACCCGGATCACCGCATGCGGATTGCCCATGCCGGCGGCGCCGAAGCGCACCGTGCTGCCATCGGCGAGCCGCGCGTCGTAGTGATCGGCGCGGGCCGGCGCGGCCAGCGGAATGGCGGCCGGCTCGAAGCGCGGTGCGCCCATGTCGACCGTCACCTGGCCGTCCGGCTGCTGGCGCAGTTCGAGCAGCGCGCTGCGGGTGCGCACGCGCAGGCGCGGCTTGCTGCTCAGGCCATGCTCGGCGATGTAGCGGGCGAGGCAGCGCGCGCCATTGCCGCACTGGCCGACCTGCGAGCCATCGGCGTTGTAGATGCGGTAGCCGAAATCGACGTCCTCGCCCGGCGGCGGATCGACCACCAGCACCTGGTCGCAGCCGATGCCGAAGCGGCGGTCGGTCAGGCGGCTGAGCAGTGCGGCGTCGGGTTCAAACGGGGTGCGGGTGGCGTCGACGACGACGAAATCATTGCCGAGGCCGTGCATCTTGGTGAAGGCGAAATCCATGCATACAGGGTAGCGGCTCGACCCTCCCGATGTCATGGCAAGCCTTGAAATCACGAGACTTTCCGGGCATCGGATCGGCTACGCTGCGCAGCCCCGACGCCAGCCGAGCCCCGCCGATGACCGAGCCCGCCACCACTTCCGTGCTGCACCGTGGCGGCTGCCACTGCGGCGCGGTGCGCTTCACCGTACGCGCGCCGGCGCGGATCACCGCGCAGCGCTGCAACTGCTCGATCTGCTCGCGCACTGGCTTCCTGCACCTGATCGTGCCGGCCTCGGCGTTCACGCTGGAAGCCGGCCAGGACCAGCTGACCGAATACACCTTCAACACCGGCGTCGCCCGCCATCTGTTCTGCAGCCGCTGCGGCGTCAAGTCGTTCTACCGGCCGCGCTCGAACCCGGACGGCTGGTCGATCAACGTGCACTGCCTCGATCCCGGCACGGTGAGCACGCTGACCGTCGAGGACTTCGACGGCCAGAACTGGGAGCAGCACGCGGCAGCGTTGCAGCATCTGTCGGCGGAGTAGCGGCGACGAGGCGCGCGGGGTCGGCGCAGGACGGGGAATCGCTCTCGTTTGAAAACAAGAATCCTTATCACATAAGATTCACTCGTGATTGACGGATTTTTCACGAATCCGGCGCACTGCTTCATTCCCTGTCCGCGCTGTCCGATCCCGAGCCCTGCCGCCCATGGCGCTGAACCTGCTGCTGCCCTCGTCCCGCCATCGGGTCCTTGCCGCCTGTGCCCTGAGCCTGTTCACCACGGCGCTGCCGGCGGCGGCCGACAGCCGCCAGGAACAGCTGGAGCAGAAGGTCGATGCGCTGGCCAAGCAGCTCGAAGCCCTGCAGGCCGAACTGCGGGCCTTGAAGGCCGAGGCGGCGGCGACCAGTGCCGCTACATCGGCCCAGGCTCCGGCGCCGACCCAGACGCCGGCATCCACTGCGGCAGTGGCCGCCTACGTCGACCCCTCCACCGCGCCGACCCGCCAGGACGCCCGCGCCGCCGCCGAACACCGCGAGGCCTTCCTGTCCGGCTACGGCGAAGTCAACTACAACCACTACGACCACGATTCCAGCCGCGACGAAGCCACCGTGCGCCGCGCCGTGTTCGGCATCGGCTACCGCTTCAACGACAGCACCAGCTTGGTCTCCGAATTCGAGACCGAGAACGCCGTGGTGTCGGCCGATGACGGCGGCGAGTTCGAGGTCGAGCAGTTCTACATCGACCACCGCTACAACGAGCACGTGGCCAGCCGCATCGGCCTGATCCTGATCCCGATCGGCTACCTGAACACCGCCCACGAGCCGACCCGCTACTTCGGCGTCGAGCGCAACAACATCGAGACCCGGATCATTCCGTCCACCGAGCGCGAAGGCGGCATCTCGCTGTACGGCCGTACCGGCTACGGCCTCAGCTACGACCTCGGCCTGACCACCAGCTTCAACCTCGCCAACTGGGATTTCGGCAGCGCAGAAGGCGCGGAATCGCCGCTCGGCTCGATCCACGGCGAGCTGACCAACAGCCGCGCCGCCGACCTCGCGCAGTACGTGTCGCTGAACTACGACGGCATCGCCGGCCTGAACTTCGGCGGCAGCGTGTTCACCGGCGAAGTCGGCCAGAACCAGGATGTCGGCGTGTCGGCCAGCCCGCGTTTCCTGCTCTGGGAAAGCCACGCCCGCTACGTGCACGGCCCGTTGCAGCTGCAGGCGCTGTACGCGCACGGCGGCTTCAGCGACACCGCCGCGCTGAATCTCGCCAACGCCGGTGCGCTGACGCCGATTCCGAAAGCCTTCTACGGCTGGTACGCGCAGGGCGCCTACCGGGTCTGGCGCAGCGGCGATTACGCGCTGACTCCGTTCGTCCGCTTCGAGCGCTACAACACCGGCGCCGACTACGCGAACCAGCCGGCCGGCTTCGGCAGCGCCGATCGCCTGACCGAAACGGTGCTGACCTCGGGCGCCAGCTTCTACCTGACCCCGAACGTGGTGCTGAAAGCCGACTACCAGCACTACCGCCGCGCCAGCGAGGACAACCGCTTCAATCTCGGCCTCGGCCTGCAGTTCTACTGAGCGCGCCGCGATGAGCCGATCGAGCCGCATCTGCCTGCTGCCGCTCGCCGCGCTGGCGGCGAGCGCGCCGGCGCAGGCCACGGTCTACCTGAGCATCGAGGACGCGCAGCGGGCGATGTTCGGCGAGCAGGCGATGACCGCCCGGCCACTGACGCTCGATGCCGCGCAGATGAAGGCCATCGAGCAGGCCAGCGGCGTGCCGGTGCGCGGCAGCCTGCTGCGCGCCTGGCGGGCGGCGGATGGCGGCTGGTTCCTGCTCGATGCGGTGATCGGCAAGAGCGAGCTGATCACCTACGCGCTCGGTCTCGATACGCAAGGCCGGATCAAGCAGGTGGAAGTGCTCGAATACCGCGAATCGCATGGCGGCGAAATCCGCTATCCGGGCTGGCGCAAGCAGTTCGTCGACAAGACCGTCGGCAATGAACTGCGCATCGGCGACGACATCGACGGCATCAGCGGCGCGACGCTGTCCTGCGAACACGTCACCGACGGCATCCGCCGCCTGGTCGCGGCCTGGGCGCTGGTGCTGAAGCCGCTCGGCTGAGCCGGCGATGACCGCGCCGCGCGCCCACCATCACCCGCACCGGCATGCGTCGCCGACGCCGGCCGGCGATCCGGATGCCGCGCTGCCGCCGTTCCTGCAGCGCGCGCGACGGCTGGCGGCGATCGCCTCGGCGCGGATGCCGGGCTGGCAGCGGCTGGCGGTCTATCTGGCGGTTGCCGCGCTGCTGCTCAGCGGCGGCGGCTGGCTGCTGCTGCATCACTTCGGCGCGGTCGACGGTGAATTCGGCCCGTCGCCCAGCCCCTGGGAACATCCGGCGCTGGCGGTGCACGGCGCGGCGGCGATGGCCTTCCTGTTCCTGTTCGGCAGCCTGCTGCCGGTGCATGTGATGCGCGGCCTGGCGCTGCGCCACAACCGGCTCAGCGGCCATGCGCTGCTGGTTCTCAACGGCGCGCTCGCGCTCAGCGGCTGCGGCCTGTACTACGTCGGCGGCGATCGCCTGCGCGCCGCGATCAGCCTGCTGCACTGGCTGCCCGGGCTGCTGCTGGCGGTGCTGCTGGCGCTGCACGTCGTGCTCGGCCGCCGCCGCCGCAGACGCAGCAGCCACGGCGAATGAACCGCCTGCGCCGCGCCCGGCCCTGGCTCGGCACGCTGGTCGAGATCGAGGCCGAAGCCGCACTCGACAGCGCCGCCGTGCTGGCTGCGATCAACGCCGCCTTTGCCGCGATCGCCGCCGTGCACGCGGCGATGAGCGTGCAGCAGCCGGATAGCGAACTGTCGCGGCTCAATGCAGGCGCGCACCGGCGGGCGCTGCCGGTCAGCGCGCCGCTGCTGCAGGTGCTGCGGACAGCGCTCGATCTCGCGGCAGCCAGCGACGGCGCCTTCGATCCGGTGGTCGGCGGACGCCTGACCGCGCTCGGCCTGCTGCCCGCAGCGGCCTTCGCGGCGGCCCCCGAAGCCAGCTGGCGCGACCTGCAGATCGACGACCACGGCCGCGTCTGGTTCGCGCGGCCGCTGCGGCTGGACCTCGGCGGCATCGCCAAGGGCTACGCGGTCGACGAAGCGGTGGCGGTGCTGCGCGCGGCCGGCATGCACGCCGCGCAGGTCAATGCCGGCGGCGACCTGCGGGTGTTCGGCGCAGCCCCGCAGCGGATCGCGCTGCGCGATCCGCGCGCCCCGTCGCGGCTGGCACATGCCATCGAACTGCAGGATCAGGCGCTGGCCACCAGCGCGCCGTACCACACGGCGGCGGCCGGGCTGCCGAGCGCACTGATCGAACCGCGCAGCGGCCAGCCGTATGCCGGCGGCGACAGCCTCAGCGTCATCGCGCCGAGCTGCCTGATCGCCGACGCGCTGACCAAGGTCGCGCTGTTTGCCACGCCGGCGCGACGCGACGCGCTGCTGGAACGCCACGACGCCCGGCTGCTGATCCTGTCCGCCGACAGCCACTGATCTTCACACCCAGAACGAACCTTCCGGAGCACCCGCATCTCATGGAACCAGGCCCGAACCCCGCGCTGCACGCCGCCCGCTGGCGCGCCGCCGCTGCGGCCCCGCTGCTGCTGTCGATGCTGCTGCTGTCCGGCTGCGGAGGCGGCAACGCCGCCAACGCCACGCCGCAGTTCGAGGACCCGCCGGAAGTCGCCTTCGGCGAGCGGCTGTTCCTGGAAACCCGCTTTGCCCAGTTCTACGCCAGCCACTCGCCGGGCAGCGTCAACACCCCGCTGGTGAGCGGCGATCCGGCGGTCGCCGCCCTGCCGAACGCCAGCGGCCCGGCGCTGGGCGGCCCGTTCGCCGGCCAGTCGATCAACTGCCGGCAGTGCCATCTGGTCGACGAGCAGATCACCACGCCCGGCGCTGGCGCGCGCACCTATGCCGACTTCGCGCGCCGCTCGGTGATCACCGAACGCGGCGACGGCCCGGCGCTGACCACCCGCAACTCGCCGCCGCTGGTCAACGCCACCGTGCCGCGCGCGGCGGCGCTGATCCTGCATGCCGATGGCGAATTCACCAGCGTCGCCGAACTGGCCCGTGCCACCTTGACCGGCCGCAACACCGGCTGGCTGCCCGGCGAGGAAGCGCAGGCCATCGCCCACATCGCCCGGGTGATCCGCGAGGACGACGGCAGCGGCGCGCTGGCCGCCGATGCCGGCGGCAGCTACCGCGCCGTGCTGTCCGGCACCAGCGCCAGCCTGAAGCTGCCGGCGGCCTACCGGCTGGACGTCAACACCGCGAGCGATGCCGAGATCGTCGACCGGGTGGCGACGCTGATCGGCGTCTATGTCGATCAGCTGCGCTTCGTGACCAATGCCGACGGCGTGTCGGTCAACGCGCCGTACGACCTGTTCCTGGCGCGCAACGGCCTGCCGGCAACGCCGGCGTTCGGCGAAAGCGATCTCGATTACGCACGCCGCCTGCGCGGCGCCGTCGAGGCACTGACGGCACCGCAGTTCGTCGCCGCCAACGTGCTGCGCCGCTTCCAGTTCCACCCGCAGGCCTTCGCCTTTACCGAAGCCGAACTGCGCGGCCTGCGCGTGTTCCTGCGCGAGCCGGCCGATCCGCTGGCCGGCCCGAGTGCGGAGGAACGCGCGGCCGGCGGCATCGGCAACTGCGTCAGCTGCCACGCGCCGCCGCAGTTCAGCGACTTCGGCCTGCACAACACCGGCGTCAGCCAGCTGGAGTACGACGGCCTGCACGGCGCCGGTGCCTTCGCGGCGCTGGCGATTCCGAACCTTGCCGAGCGTGCCGATCCGGCGCGGGCCGATGCGCTGCTGCCGGCCACGGCCGCCCATCCGGCGCGCCGTGGCCAGTTCCGGGCCATCGCCGCCGCCGATGCACCCGGCCGCAGCGATCTCGGTGTCTGGAGCGTGTTCGCCAACGACGATTTCCCCGGCTCGCAGGCGGCGCTGCGCAGCCTGCTGTGCAACATCGCGCTGCCGGTCCGCGACTGCCGCGCGGCCAGCGACGACGCGCTGCTGGCCGACGCCGTCGCCAGCTTCAAGACGCCGGGCCTGCGCGATCTCGGCGATTCCCAGCCCTACCTGCACGACGGCAGCCGCGACAGCCTCGAAGCGACGATGGCCTTCTATGCCGAGAGCGCCGCGCTGGCCCGCGCCGGGCAGCTGCGCAACGGCGATCCACGACTCGCCGGCATCGTCATCAACGCCGCCGACCAGGCCGATCTGGCGGCGTTCCTGCGCGCGCTGAACGAGGACTACAACTGACGCCGGCGCTGCCGCCGCAGCCGCAGAGCTAGCGGCGCGCCTGCACGGCCAGCGACACGGTCACCGCGCCGGCCTTCTCGAAGCGCAGTTCCACCGGCAGGGTCTGGCCGGCGGCCAACGGTTCGCGCACGCCGATCAGCATCAGGTGCAGGCCGCCCGGCGCCAGCTGCACTTCGCCGCCGGCCGGGATCGCCAGCCCCTCGGGCAGCGCCCGCATCGTCATCTGGCCATCGGCCATCGACATCTCGTGGATCTCCACGGTCGCCACCGCCGGGCTGCTGGCGGCCAGCAGCCGATCTTCATCGCTGCCGCTGTTGCGAATGGTCAGGAAGCCGGGCGCGGTGCCGCCAGCCAGCGGCGTTTCACGCGAGCTGGCATCGACGATCAGCAGCGCGCCGATCCGGGTTTCGGCGGCCGCTGCTGCCGGTGGCGCAGCAGCCGGCGCGGGTGCGGCAGCAGGGGAGGTCGCCGACGGCTTGCAGGCGGTCAGCAGGGCGATGGCGGCCGTGGCCGCCAGCAGGGAAAGACGCAGCTTCATGGGCTGTCCTCGTCAGAAGTGAAAGGGATACGGGAAAGGGCGCGGGCGGGCGGCCGCAGCAGGCCGCCGGGCGCGTTCACGGTTCGAGCAGCGGGGCTTCGTCCGGCGTGTCCTTCAGGTAGGCCAGCGTGTTGCGCACGGTTTCCTGGCCCCAGCCCCGGGTGATGAAGACGATCCGCGTGCGGCGGTCCTCGTCCGGCCAGCGCTCGAGTTCCTCCGGCGGGTGCAGCACCGTCTGCACGCCGTGGATGACGCGCGGCCGGTCCTGGCCTTCGATGTTGACGATGCCCTTGAAACGCAGCAGGTCGTTGCCGGCCAGCGAGCGCAGGAAATCCAGCCAGCCGTAGAACTTCCAGGCCGGCAGCGGCGCGTCGACGATCAGGCTGAAGGTCTGCACCTCGTCCCAGGCCGGGCCGGCGCCCCAGGGATCGGCATCGGCGCTCATCAGGTTCGGATCGGCCGGCGCCAGTCGCAGGCTGTCGGCCTTCAGGATCAGCGGACTCAGGCCGAAGCTCGGCGTGCCCGGCCGGCGACGGCCGCCGGTGAACAGCCAGTCCGGCTGCGCCGCGCCCTTCTTCGGCACGTACAGCTCGGCGTCCGGATTGATCACCAGCAGCTGGGCCTTGAGCGCGTCCAGCGCTTCGGCATCGACCAGGTCGGTCTTGGTGATCAGCAGCGCGTCGGCACCGGCGATCTGCTTCTGGGCGATGTCGATCTGCTCGGCGGTCTGCGCGCCGTTGACGGCGTCGACCAGGGTCACCACCGAATCGAGCACGAAGCGTTCGTGCAGCTGCGGCGCATTGAACAGCTGGTTCAGGATCGGGCCGGGTTCGGCCAGGCCGGTGGTCTCGATGATGATCCGCTTGAGGCTGGGAATCTGCTTGCGCTGCGCCTTGGTGAACAGGCTCATCAGCGATTCCGCGAGCCGGCCGCGCGTGGTGCAGCACATGCAGCCGCCTTCGATCAGTTCGATGTCGTCCGGCTCGGCCTGCTCGACCAGATGATGGTCGAGGCCGACCTCGCCGTACTCATTGATCACCACGGCGGTGCCGGTCATCGACGGATGGCGCAGCAGGAAGTTCAGCAGGGTGGTCTTGCCGGCGCCGAGAAAGCCGGTCAGCAGCACCATCGGGATGCGGGTATCGGTGGACAACGCAGGCTCCGGGAACAGGGGAACGGGCAGCGGCGGATTATCGCCGCTGCCGCCGGCAGGCATGATCGCCGTGCTGCCCGAACGGACCTGCCGATGACCGCCACTGCTGCTGCCTCCCCTTCCGACACTCCCGGCACGGCTCCGCCGGTCGACGCGCCGTTCGTCGATCCGGCCGCCGCCGACGCCGCGCCGGCCGAACAGCGGCAGGCGGCGCTGGCGCGGGCCTACGACGGCTGCGCGGCGGCGGCGGAAACCTGCATCCGCCACTGCCAGCAGCAGCTGGCGACCGGCGACGCCGCGCTGGCCGACTGCCTGCGCACCGCGCTGGACGCCGACGCGGTCGCCGTGGCGATCGGCCGGCTGGCGCGCAATCGCTCGGCCTGGGCTGCGGTGCTGGCCAAGCAATCGCTGTCGATCCTCGACGCCTGCGTCGAAGCCTGCCGGCCGCATCGCGCCGCTCATCCGGCCTGCCGCGCCTGCTTCGACGCCTGCGGCAAGGCCATCGCCGCAACCCGCGCCGCCTGAACACCGGCCACTGCCGCCGCACTTCGGCCGGGACCGCGCGCGAAAGGCTCCCGCCGGCGGCGATTGCGCAGTGGCCGGTGCTGGCACTCGAGCGTCGGGTCGTCACTGGCCGGCGGGAAGCCGAGCGAGGCGAACAGCGCACGCAGCTCGTCCTCGCGACCGGTCCGGCCGATGACACGGACGATCCGCAGGTTCAGGTCGTGGTAGCGGATCGACAGCGCGGTGCGCATGTCCAGTTCGCCACGCAGGCGGCGCAGCGCGGCGGCGTCGACCAGCGCCGGCAACTGGAACTCGTACAGCGTGCGGCTCATGGCAGCACTCCGGGCACCGTCGAAAGGGCGGCGATCAGCAGCGCAGCGAGCAGCAGATTGATCCAGCCGGCGATCCACAGCAGGTGATCGCCAATACCGCGCAAGGCAGCCGGCAGCAGAAAGGTTTTCATGGTCATCGGCCTCGTCGGCCGACGACAGCGCGCCGGCCGCTTACAAGTGGGAATCGACGCGCACGGGCCCGCCCGCGTCGCGCAGCAGCGCCGCGATCACGGCCGGCGGCCCGGTGGCGGGCGGCAGGCGGGTGGCCGGCGACAGCACCAGCGGTGACTGCGCCGGAGCCGGGGCATCAGCGTGCTGCCGCTGCGCCGGCAGGCCGCCGGCCACCGGCATCGGCAGCAGCGCCGGACTGGCGCAGACGCAGTGGCCGCAGGCAGCCGCCGCATGGCGCGCTGCCGCCGAGGCATCGCCCGACTGGCGGGCGAATGCGGCACGCAGCTCCGGCGGCAGCGCCGCCTGCAGCTGCCGAATCGACGCGGGCGCGGCATTGCCGCCGCAGAACGCCGCCGCCGCGCGGCCGGGCGACGGGAACGGCGCCTGGGCATGCAGCAGCGGCGCGCACAGCTGCATCAGCAGCGCCAGTGCCAGCAGGGCGCGCTGCCAGCGCGCGACGGGCCGGCGGCGACTCATCGCCACGATCCCCGCCCGCCGTCGAAACGGCATGACGGGCCGGCGTTGCCGGCGCTGATCGGTATTGGCTGCTGGCGACGCGAGCCCGGACAATGCCGCGCGTCCGGGCTGTGATGCCCGGCCGATGAATTGCCGCCCGCCACTGCCGGCGCTGCGGCCTCAACCCATGGAGTACTTCGATGAACCGACGTGAATTCGCCCGTGGCGCAATCGGCCTGGCCACCTTCGGCAGCCTGGTGGCCAGCGCCGACGAACCCCGCATGGTCGCCAAGGCCAAGGCGGCGGTCGATCATTCGGCCCATGCCGGCATGGATCACAGCGCCCATCAGGCAGCGTCCGGCCGCTATGCCGCGCTGGCCGCCACCTTCAGCGACTGCGCCGCTGCCGCCGAAGACTGCATCGCCCATTGCCAGTCGGTGCTCGCCACCGGCGACAAGAGCCTCGGCGAATGCCTGAAGACCGCGCTCGCCTGCGATACCAGCTGCGTGGCCGTGGCCCGGCTGGCGCGGCTGGATTCGGAATTCACCGCCAGCTTCGCCAAGGCCTCGATCGCGGTGATGGAAGCCTGCGCCGCCGCCTGCAAGCCGCACGTCGAGCACCACGCGATCTGCAAGGCCTGCTTTGATGCCTGCGGCAAGACCATCATCGCCGCCAAGGCCATCTGAAGCCGGCCGCCGCCGCGCCGCCGCCGGCCCTGCGGCGCGCGCGGCGGACAGCGTCAACGGACCGGCCGGCCGCCGCATCGGTGTCAGCGCGGCGCGGCGTCGAACAGCAGCGAAGCGGTGACCGGCACCGCGGCCGAGATCGCCTGCAGCTTGGCGACATTGCGCAAGGCTTCCACGCCTTCGCCAAGGCCGAAGCTCGCCGCGTTGACGATCAGCGGCGCCTCGGTGCTGACCCGCCACTGACGGGCGCTGACATGGGTGATCCGGAACTCGCCCGGCAGTTCGCCGCTGAGGCCGTGCAGGTCCAGCGTCACCGGGGTGCTGACATTCAGGCTGGCACCGACCGGCAAGGCCCGCACCGCCGCCGCATCGACCTGCGCGCTGACCTTCGCGGTCGGATGGGCAGCAGTATCGAACAGCATCGTCCGCAGCCGCTCGTTGCGGATCGGGATGCCGGTTTCCACGGCGTCCAGCGTGATCTCCAGCGCCAGCTTGCCGCCGGCATCGACCTTGCCGGCCAGCGCCGGGAAGCGGTGCACCTCGCCGACCGCGTCGTTCTTGATCGACACGAAGGCCAGCCGCGAATCGGCGGCGGCCAGCGTCCAGCCGCCGGTGGCCGCTTTCGGCGCACGGTCGGCGGCGTGAACGGCGACGGCAGCGGCAAGGCCGGCGCTGAGCAGCATCAGGCGGGAACGGCGGAAACGGTTCATCGGCAACTCCTGGGATTCGGGGTGGGTGCGGCTCAGACCGCGGAAGTCGCGGCAATGCTCCGCGTTTCCTGAACGAAGTTGTCGTACATCACGAGCGGCGCTTCAAGCAGTTCCGGCCGGGACGCCGGCACCGCCGTGCAAATGGCCGTCGATGACCAGCCGCTCGTCGACCGACCTAGCGCCGGACAAGGGGCGTACGTGAACCGCGCGCTCGGCGTCGGTCCGGGCAGTGCGCACGGTCATGTCCCGGCGGCCAGCGCGCGGGTCTCGACCAGCAGCGGCGCGAACATGCCGCGCACCGACTGCTCGATCGCCCGCGGCGCGCTGCCGGGCGTGCCGGCGTGGTAGGCCGGTGCCGGCGCGTATTCGGCCATCAGCTGCACCGCTTCGGCGAAAGGCTTGCCGCGCAGCAGGCCGATCAGCGCCAGGCCGAGATCAAGCCCGGCCGACACCCCGGCGCCGGTCACCAGCTTGCCGTCCAGCACCACCCGCTGGTCGACCGGCTTGGCGCCGAAGTCGGCGAGCGCCTCGCGCACGCCCCAATGGCTCGTCGCCCGCCGCCCAGCGAGCAGCCCGGCGGCGCCGAGGATCACCGCGCCGGTGCAGACGCTGGCCACGTAGCGCGCATTCGCGCCCCGGCTTTTGACGAAGGCGAGCGTGGCGGCATCGCGTGCCGCCGCGACGGTGCCCTCGGCACCGCCGGGCACCAGCAGCACGTCGAGCTTCTCGGGTACCTCGTCGAAGCGCGCGGTCGGCAGCATCGCGACACCGACATCGGACAGCACCGGTTCTCGCTGCGCAGCGACCAGGTGCACGGTCGCACCCATCATGCTGGCGAGAAAGAAATGCGGGCCGATCAGGTCCAGCGCCGTGAAACCCGGATAGAGCAGCAAGGCCACCTGCTCGCTGCCGTGCATGTGCATGCCGGGAACCGCCATCAGCGCTTCGTGCGCTTGCGTGCCCTGCCGCTGCGCGTCCTCGAGCGACGGCTTGTTCTTGCCGATCGCCTCGGCGGCACGCGCCAGCGCATCCGTCAAAGCCACGCCGGCAAGCCCGGCGGCACTGATCCCGAGCAGCTTCCTGCGATCGATGGACATGGGGATTCTCCGCTGTCGGGGTGGGTTTCAAGCCTTACCAGCGATAGGCGACCGTGCCGGTCACCGTGCGGTCGACGCCGTAGAAGCAGGAGCCGGCCTGGCAGGCCGCCACGTGCGTGTTGTTGCCGAGGTTCTGCGCGTAGACCCCGAAGCGCAGACCGCGCCAGCCGTAGTCGATGCCGGCGTCGAACAGCGTGTAGGCGGCCACCTTCAGCGTGTTCAGATCATCGCCGGCGGTGGCGCCCTGGTAACGCACGGCGGCGCTCAGGCCAAGCCCGGCCAGCGGGCCTTCGAGCAGCGCGTAGCGCGCGTGCAGCGAGGCCAGATGCTCGGGTGTGGCGACCGGCCGCAGGCCGCGGTTGCCGGCGTTGCTGCGCGTCACCTCGACGTCCTGCCAGGTGTAGGCGGCGGTCAGGTGCAGGCCCGGCAGCGGTCGCGACTCCGCACCGAATTCGACACCCTGCGAACGCACCGCGCCGGTCTGCACGCGGCCGAACGGATCTTCCGGGTCCGGACTCGGCGTCAGCACGTTCTGGCGCTCGATGTGGAAGCCGGCCAGGGTCAGCAGGCTGCGCAAGCTCGGCAGCTCCAGCTTGGCCCCGGTTTCCCACTGCCGGCCGGTTTCCGGCTGGAAGCCGCGGCCAGCGGAATCGCTGCCGATCACCGGCAGGAACGAGGTCGCGTAGTTCAGGTACGGCACCAGACCGAGGTCGAAGCGGTAGGACACGCCGACCCGGCCGCTGCGCTGGCTGTCGTCCTGCTCGCTGCGGCTGTCGGCGAGGCGATCGCGCACCCGGTTCGACACCCAGTCCTGACGGCCGCCGAGCAGCAGCCGCCAGCGCTCGTCGACGGTCGCCTGCTCCTGCACGTACAGGCCAACCTGGCTGCGCCGGGTCCGGGTGTCGACGAACAGCGCCGGCACCTCGATCGAAGCACCGTAGCTCGGCGCATAGAGATCCAGCGACGGCGCCTCGCCAAAGCCCTGGTTGCCGGCGTAGTCGATGTGCTGGTAGTCGACGCCGGCCAGCACCGCATGGCGCAGCCGGCCGCTGCCGAAGCGGCCGGTCAGGTTGCTGTCGACGACGGCGGCCCGGGCGCGGTCGGCGGAGCTGAAGCTGGCCCGCAGCAGGGTCCGCTGGCTGTCGTCGGCCGGATCGAGGCCCAGGCCGAAGACATCGCGGAACGCGGTGTCGAGATGGTCGTAGCGGAACTGCTGGCGAACGCTCCAGACCGCGTCGAAGCGATGCTCGGCGATCCAGCCGGCCGACCACTGCTCGCGGTCGAAGCCGTTGTAGCCCGGTTCGCCGTCATTGCGGTGCGTCGAGATGCGGCCGTTGGGATTCGGCTGCACGGTGCCCGCTGCCGGCAGGAACTGCAGGTGGCCGGCATCGTCGTTCTGGTACTGGCCGAGCACGGTCAGCCGGGTGTCCGGGCCGATCTGCCAGCTCAAGGAAGGGGCGATGAAGGCGCGGTCGTTCTGCTCGAAATCGACCTGGGTGCCGCTGTCGCGGTACAGGCCGGTCAGCCGGTACTGCAGGCCGTCGACCGCGCCGAGCGGCCCGCCGACATCGGCCTTGACCTGCTTCCAGTCGAAGCTGCCGACCTCCAGCTGCAGCTCGCGCTGCGCCGTGGCCGGCGGCTGCTTGCTGACGTAGTTGACCAGGCCCCCCGGGTTGGCGCTGCCGTACAGCACCGAGGCCGGGCCGCGCAGCACCTCGATGCGCTCCACGCCGTACGGCTCGAGCCGGAACGCCGCGAAGCCGCTGGCCGGCGAGAACAGCAGCAGGCCATCGCGGAACACGCCGGTGTCGTCGGCGCGGAAGCCGCGGATCGCGAAGAAATCGTAGACGTTGTCGAGGCCGTACTGCTCGCTCTGCACGCCGGGCACGAAGCGCAGCGCCTGGTTCAGGCTCTGCGCGTTCTGCTCGTCGAGCGCGTCGCGGCCGATCACCGTGATCGACTGCGGAATCTCGGCCAGCGGCGCGGCGATCTTGGTGGCGGTCTGCGCGGCCGGCGCGGCGGGAGTGCCGGTGGCGATCACCGGGGCCAGCTGCACGGCCTTTTCGTTCGGGGTGTCCGTCGGGGGCAAGGCAGCCGGGTTGGCCGCATCGGCCGCCTGCGCCAGGTTGACGGCCAGCGTCGATTGCAACGCGGCGGCGATCAGCAGTCGGCGCAGGTGCCCTGCAGCGGCAAGTTTGAGGTTCATCGAAGGAGACTCCGGTGACGTAGGGCCGACGTCGGCAGCAAGCCTGCTGCGCCGGCGATGGGAAAGCAGAGATGCCCTCGGAATCGCGAGGCGATCGCGCGCCTCGGAAGAGACTCCGAAGACCATGCCGGCCAGGGTCCGACCCGATGCGGAACCGCAGTGACGAGGGCCGGCGCGCTCATATCGCAGACCTGCGCTGCGTCGCAGTCGGCAGCAGCCGCCGGATCAGCACGTCGAGGATCAGCACCGCGACCAGGCTTGCACCCATCAGCGGGAACAGCAGGCCGAGCACGACGGCGATCACGACCACGCCGGTCTGGGTGCGGTAGGCCTTCGGCCGGCTTGGCGCGCCAAGGCCGGCGCGCAGGCCGCCGGGCGGGCGGCGGCGCCACCACATCACCGTGCCGGTGATGACGGTCAGCACCGTGAGTCCGCAGACCAGCACGCAGAGCAGCTGGTTGGCGAGGCCGAACTGGCGGCCGAGGTGGATTTCCACGCCCCATTCGACGGCCTTGCCGAGCGGGCTGTAGCGGCCGTAGCCGATGTCGTCGATCACGCGGGCATCGGCCGGGTCGAGGTACAGCGTGCGCTGCGTGGTGGCGCCGCCGGGGATGTAGCTCAGGTGCCAGACGGCGCCGGGGCCGTCCGGGTAGATCAGCCGCAGGCCGGGGCCGAGCACGCCGCGCTGGCGGGCGACCGCTTCGACCTCGGCGACGCCGATCCGCGCCGGCCCGCCCTGCGGCGCGACGTCGTGGCGGATCGCCCACGGAATGCTCGTGTCATTGCCGGCAGCGGCAACGCGATGTGCCGCGTGCGGATCGGCCGGCGCGGCAGCGTCCAGCGTCGGCGCGGCGACGAAGTTCGGCGTCGGCGCGGTTAGGTGCGACACCGTGCCGAGGCGGGCCAGCTGGCCACCCCAGAAGCCGGCCCAAGGCAGGCCGCTGAGGATCAAGAAGCCGAGCGCAAGCGCGTTCCAGACCGCTGGCACCGCATGCAGGTCGCGCCAGAACACCCGGCCCTTGGCATTGAGCCTCGGGATCAGGGTGCCGAGCAGGCGGTCGCCGCGCTCCGGCCACCACAGGTAGAGCCCGGTGACCAGCAGCACCAGCGCCCAGCTGGCTGCCAGTTCAACCAGCCAGTCGCCGACCGTGCCGAGCAGCAGTTCGCCGTGCAGCGCCGAGATCACCTTCATCAGCTGCCAGCGCGCCTCGAGCGCGCCGCGCACGACGCCGGTACAGGGTTCGACGAACAGGTTCAGCGCCGCGCCGCCCGGCGGCTGGATCGTCCACTGGGCGGCGCGGTCGGCCGCTGCGGCCACCGTGTAGCGGCGGATCGCCGCGCCCGGATAGGCGGCCTGCACCGCCGCTTCCTGGCTCGCCGCCGGCAGCGGTGCGGCGCAGGCCGGCGTCACCTGCAGGTCGCGGTACCACCAGGCTTCGATCTCGTCATCGAAGGTGTACAGCGCGCCGGTCACCGCCAGCATCAGCAGCACCGGCACCACGAACAGGCCGGCATAGAAATGCCAGCGCCAGACCGCGCCATACAGGCCGCGGCTGCGCGGGCGGCGGTCATCGGAAGCCGGATTCGGCGTCGCCATGGCCAGCGCCTTCAGTAACGCCAGCCGAACCGCACGAACACCGTGCGCGGCTCACCCGCGTAGACGAAGTTCGAGCTGCCGGTGGCGGTGAAGTAGCGGTTGTCGCTGAGGTTCTGGCCGTGCAGGTCGACGCTCAGCTCGCGCAATGCCCAGTGCAGGCCGACATCGAGCGTGCCGTAGTCCGGCAGCTCCACGGCGCTGGTGTTGGTCAGGTTACGGCTGCCGACATAGGCGCCAGTGACGCGCAGGCTGACGGTGCCGAACTTCGGTTCCAGCCAGGCCGACGGCGCGCGGGCTTCGACACTCAGATTGCCGCTGTGCAGCGGCGTGTCGCCAAGGCGGCGGCCGCTGTCGTCGGCGTCGCCGCGCACGACCTTGGCGCCGAGGTAGGCGTAGCCGCCGCTGAACTGGATCAGCCGCGTCGCCTGCCAGGCGCCTTCGAGTTCGACGCCATCGACGCGGACCAGACCGGCCTGGGTGAACAGGTTCGGGTCCACGGCGTCCGGCACCACGAAGTTCTTGCGCCGGGTGCGGAAGACTGCCGCGCTGGCACGCAGCGAATCGGTCGCATAGCGGATGCCGGCTTCCACCTGGTCGGATTCCTCCGGCTCGGCAACGCCGCCGCTCGGCGTCCGCGAGCCGGCGTTGGCTTCCAGATCGAAGCCGGTGTTGTAGCCGGCGTAGAGCGACCAGCGATCGTCGAAGCGGAAGGTGCTGCCGACCTGGAACGTGGTCGCCGCCTGGGCGGTGGAATCGGCGGCGCCGTTGAAGATGTTGTCGGCCAGAATCCGGGTCTGGCGCACGGCGCCGGTGACATCCCACTGGCGGGTCAGCGCCAGCGTGTCCTGCAGGTAGAACGCCAGCGTGTCGATGTTCTGCACCGAGTGGAACGCGAAGGTTCCGGCCGGGGCGACGCTGTCATAGGTGTAGACCGGGTTCAGCACGTCGATGCTGCCGACGTTGCTCAGGTTGAACTGGGTGAACAGGCTGCGTTCCAGGTTCTGCTCGACGCCGGTCAGCAGCCGGTGCTCGAAGCCGAAGGTGTCGAAGCGGCCGGCCAGATCGAGCTGGAACACCGAATAGCCGTCGTTCTCCTGGCCGTTGCGGCCGTTGCGATTGATCACCGTCGGATGGCCGGCCTGCGGCGCCAGCACGCGGATCTGCTGCAGATCGGTGTTGAAGCCGGAGTACTGGGCGCGCGGCGTCAGCGTCCAGTGGTCGGAAAGCTGGATGTCGACCCAGGCCTGCACCAGCGGCGCATAGGCGTTCAGCGTGGTGAAGTTCGGCTCGCCGAGGAACAGGCCACGGCGCAGTTCGGCGACGCCGTTGCTCACCAGCGTGCCGGTGACCGGCAGGCCCGGATTGTTGGCGGTATTGCGCTGGTGCCATTCGGCGTTCAGGTGGGCTATCACCGCATCGACCGGCTGCCAGGACAGGCCCAGCGCGACGTTCTCGCGGTTCAGCTTCTGGAAATCGGAATAGGTGTTGCTGCGCTCGATTTCGCCGGTGACCCGGGCATACAGCCGCTGTTCGCGGCTGATCGGCCCGGTGACATCGGCGGCCAGCGTCTTCTGGTCGAAGCTGCCGAAGCTGGCATTGCCCGATGCGCCGAACTGCGCCTGCGGCGCCTTGGTGACGATGTTCAGCAGGCCGCCGACCGCCGACTGGCCGTACAGCACGCCGCCCGGTCCCTTGAGCACTTCGATGCGCTCGATGTTCGAAATCGCCGAGGCATCGACATCCTCGAAGTAGCGCTGGCGCAGGCCGTTGCGCTGCTGGTCGGCGAGGAAGCCGCGAACCTTCAGGCTGAAGCTCTGGTAACGGGCGACACGGGGATTGCCGACGTTGGCCGAGGGCACGGCGCGCAGCGCGTCGCCGATCGAGCGCACGCCGCGCTCGTCGAGATCGTCCGCCGACAGCACCTGCACGCTCTGCGGCACGCGTTCCAGCGGCAGGCCGCTCTTGTTGCCGACATTGACCGCCGGCGGCTTCAGGCTTTTGACGCCGGTGACTTCGACACCGTCGAGCTTCACGGCTTCATCGGTGGCTTTCGCGGCGGCGGGCGTCTCGGTGCCGTCGTCGGCAGCGCGGACGTCGGCGGCGGCACTGCCGAGCGCCAGCAGCAGCGACAGCGCGGCGGCCTGGCGGGCGGGGGTGCAGGCGGTGAATCGGGTCATGCGGAACTCCGGGAATTCAGGGAAAGCGGGCGTGCAGCGGTATCGCGCGAGGGGCGCTCAGGGCGGCGCGTCGGCGATCCGGATCAGCAGCAGGTGGTGGGCGTCGTCGTCGTGACGGCGTTCGCCGTCATCCACGCCGGGCGCGGCCGCGACGGCGAACGCCGCCAGCAGCAGCAATGCGCAGGCGCGCAGCACAGGGAGGGACATCGAGGGAATCCGTGTCGGCAACGGGCCCGTGACCGGGCCGGCAGGCCGCACGCCGGTCCGGCAAGGACCGTGGTGCAGCCGTCGTATCAGCCTTGCAGCGGCAGTACGGCGAGCGACAGCGGTGGGCCGCGCGATGGCGGCCGGGGGTGCAGCAGCACATGGGGTACGGCGCAGGCGGCGCCGCCGATCGCCAGCACGGGTGCCAAGGGCGCGGCGGACACCGGGCCGCCGGCCGGCGGCAGCGCTGCGCCGGCTTGCGCGAACGGGCAGTCGCCGTGACCGGACAGGCGTCCGGTGTCGCCGGCGGGGGCGCCAGCATGCGGATCGTGGCGGGCGGCGGCCTGCGCCCTCAGCGCGTCATCGGCGGCGGCATCGGCTTGGCGGCCGCCATGGCAGATCGGCCCGGTCGGCGGCGCGCCATCGGCATGCGCCTTCAGCGCCACGGCCAGCGCGCTGGCCGGGCAGATCGCCAGCCAGCCGGAAGCGGCCGGCGCGCCGCCGGCAACCGCCGGCATGAAGCCGGCCGGCACCAGCGCATGCAGCAGCAACGCCACCAGCAACAAGCGGGTGGCGAAGCGCGGCAGGCGCGGATGACGGCGTCGGTTCATCGTCGCGAACGGGCCGGCCGGTCAGTGATGGTCGTGCTCATGCCCGGCCGCCGTCGCCGGCTTCGGCCGGCTCGGCGCTTCCGGTGCCGGCACTTCGACATGCAGCGCCACCGGCACTTCGCCAGCCCGCGCGAAGTGCAGCCGCAGCGGCACCCGTTCGCCCGGCACTAGCGGCGCCCGCAGGTCGATCAGCATCAGATGGATGCCGCTCGGCGCCAGCCGCAGCTCGCCGCCCGGCGGGATCTCGACACCATCACCGAGCGGCCGCATGCCGACCACGCCGTCGTGCTCGACCTGCTGGTGCAGCTCGATCTTGCCGGCGCGTTCGCTGCTGGCGCCGAGCAGCCGCTCCGGCTCCGCGCCGCTGTTGCGGATGCGCAGGAAGCCGGCGCCGGTGCCGGCGCCCGCAGCGGTCGGCCGGGTCCAGACCTCGCTGATGCTGAGCGGCGCGGCGGCGCTGGCGCCGTCGTCCGCCGACAGCGGCAGCGCATTGAGCAGGGTCGCGGCCAGCAGGCTGTTGCGAAGGATCGGGTTCATCGGATGTCCTCCCGGTTGCGGCCAGCCCGGCGGCGCAGCGCGATGCCGAGCAGCGCGACCAGCACCACGGTGGCGGCCAGCGCGCTCATCACCACGTTGCGCTGGTTCGGCGTGACGCCGAGCGGGTCGAGCACATGGCCCTTGTGCAGCAGGTTGAAGACCAGCGCCTGCGCCTGATCCAGCGCGCCGTCCGGGCCGCCGACCTTGGCCGCCACCACGCCGCTGCGGGTTTCGACGTACCAGCCGCTGCCGTCGGCCGCGACCGCACGCCAGACCGGCAACCGCTTGTTGGCGAAGCCGTAGTCGCGATCGAAGGCGGTGACCAGGCTCAGCGGTGCGGCCGGCGGCGTGCCGAGCGCGCCGCTGGCGATGCGGCCGGCCAGCGCCGCGTCGTCTCCGGCGATTGCCGTGCCGTCGACTTCGCTCAGCCACAGGTTCAGCACCTCGCCGCGCGGAGCGACCACGCGCCAGACCGGCGCACCACCGATCACCGGCACTGCCACCGCTTCGCGAATGGCGCCGTCGGCGGCGGTGAACGGCAGCGCGGTCAGCGCAGCGCTGGCGAGGTTCGGCGGCACCGGCAGCGCGGCCACCGGGAGCTGACCGACCAGCAGCTTGAACAGGCCGGTGGCCGGGAACAGCAGTGCCGGCAGCACAGCGACCCAGGCCAGCCGCCGATGCCAGCGGCGCAGCGGCTGCCGGCCGCCGCGCGTCAGCAGCAGCCGGGCACCGACGGCGGCGGTCAGCAGCAGCGTGCCGGTCAGCAGGGTGATGGCAATCACCCGCAGATACGGCACCTGGATGAAGCTCAAGGTGTGCAGGGTCTGGAACAGACCCTGCCAGCGCCGCTTGCTGGCGTCGCTCATGGTGCCGAGCCGGTCGCCGCCGGTATCGACGTACACGGTCACCGCGTCGTCGCCAGCGAAGCGCACCGCCCAGACCGGCAGCAGCCGGTTGATCCACGGGTAGTCGCGCTCGAACTGTTCGACCAGCCGCGTCTCGGCCACCGCCGCCTCGGCACGGCCGCTGTAGTGACGGGCCAGCGCCACCGCGCGGCTGCGATCGGCATCGGCCATCGGCTGGCCGCTGGCGGCGTCGAGATAGACGCGCTCGGCCTGGCCAGCCGGCTGCACCTGCAGCACCGGACGGCCGTCGACCGCCAGGTAGCGCAGCTGGCTCGCCGCGCCGATGCCGGCGCTGGCCAGCAGCGCGGCCGGGGCTGGCAGCGCCGCCGCCTCGAAGCTCGAGGCCGGCGGCTGGAAGGCCACCGGCTTCGGGCCGATCGCGGTGATCAGCGGATGGAAGGCGCCGCTGGTGGCCCAGACCACCGCCGTGCCGGCGGCGATCCAGGCCAGCGCGCGATGCAGTTTCCGCGCGCCGCTCACTTGCCGCTCGACCAGCTCAGGCCGAGATAGACCGAACGGCCATCACCCGGCAGGAACTGGCGGCTGTCGGTGGCGTTGGCATTGGCGATCACGCCGGTGGTGGCGGCGTACTTCTCGTCGGTCAGGTTGCGGCCATCGACGAACCAGCTCCACTGGCCAGACACGGTGCCGCTGACCCGGAAGCCGAGCAAGGTGTAGCCGTCCGACGAGAAGGTGTTGGCGTGGTCGATCCAAGTACCGTTGGGAATCCACTCGACATTCGGACCGGCGCTGAACCACGGGCCCTTCCAGCTCAGGTCGGCGCGCAGGCTCTGCACCGGCAGGCCGGCCAGGCGGTTATCGCCGTAGGTGGCGTTGTTGTCGAAGCGGAAGTCGTTGATCAGGTAGGCCGAGCGGAACGTGAGGTCGTACGGCAGCTTGACCGTGCCGGCCAGCTCCAGGCCCTGATGGATCGCCTTCGGCGCGTTGATGGTGCCGAGCGGCTGGCCGTTCGGATCGTTCAGCGCCAGCAGCTCGTCCTTGATCCAGGCGCGGTACAGCGCGACATCGAGCGCGAAGATCGTGTGCTCGACGCGGCTGCCGATCTCGATCGTGGTGCCGCGCTGGCTGCCGTTGACCAGCGGCGTGGCTGCCGAGCCACCGGTCAGCTCGGACAGCGACGGCGGCTCGTACGAGCGGCTCAGGTTGGCGAACAGCTGGGTGCCGGGCTGGGCGGTCCAGAGCACGCCGAGCTTGGGGCTGAATCCGCCGTAGCTGTTCTTGAAATCGCCATCGACTTCGCCGGCCGGCACGAAGTTGTCGAAGCGCACGCGGCGGTCACGCGCGCCCTGGGCGCCGACCGAGACCGCCAGATCCGGCGTCACGAAGAACTGGTTCTCGGCATACAGCGCGATCGAGCGGGCGGTCTGGTCGGAGCCGTCGGTCTGCACGCCGTTCTGGCCGCGCACGTTGGTGGCGCGGAATTCCTGGGTTTCGCCGTAGACGTAACGGGTACCGACGACCACCCGGTTGCGGTGGCCGAACAGCGTGCCGTCGAGCGCGTAGCGCAGGGTCAGGCCGACATCGCTGTTGTCCTGGTTGATGACCTGGAAGATCGGGTGGAACAGGCGCTTGTCGGCATAGAACACCGAACCTTCGAGGGTCTGGCCGTCACCGATGGTCCAGACCGTGCGGTCGGCGATGCGGATCAGGCGGAAGTCGCGCTTCTGGTCGCCGCTGATGTTGCCGGGGTTGGCCAGTTCCGGCTTCGATTCGGTTTCGGCGCGGGTCAGGCTGCCCGGCAGTTCCGATTCGGTGTCGACGAAGGTGAAGTACAGGCGGGTTTCCAGCGCCGGCGACAGGCGCAGGCCGAGGTTGGAGAACAGCCGGTAGTTGTCCTGCTGGGCGTGGTCGCGGAAGCCATCGGCATGCAGCGCGCTGACGCTGACATAGCCGTCGACATTGCCGACATTGCCGGCCACCGCGGCCTGGGCGCGGCGGTACTCGAAGCTGCCGGCTTCCAGCCGGGCTGACAGCGCCGGGGCGGTGTAGCCGGTTGGCGACACGTAGTTGATCGCGCCGCCGAGCGTGGTCGAGCCGTATTCCAGCGCGTTGGCGCCGCGATAGACCTCGATGTACTGGGTGGCCAACGGTTCGATGGCCTGGAAGTCGAAGCCGCCGTCGGCGAGGTTCACCGAGGCGCCGTCCTGCAGCAGCGTCAGGCCACGGCCGTGGAAGGTGCGCTGGATGCCCGAGCCGCGGATCGAGATGCGCGCTTCCTCGGCGCCGAAGCGCGGCTGGATGAACACGCCGGGGGCAAAACCGAGGGCGTCCTGCAAGGTGCTGGTGCGGCCGTTCTTGTAGCTGTCGGCATCGATCACGGCGGTACCGCCGGCAACCAGCGCGGCGCGGGCGCGAGCTTCGTCGATCGTCGGCGCGGTCGGCGTGGCCGGAGCCTTGCCTTCGACTTTCACTTCGGACAGCTGGGTGACCGGCGCGGCGGCGACTTCGGTCCCGGCCTTGGCCTCGGACGGCGCGTCGGCGGCCAGCGCCGACAGGCCGATGGAAACGGGGGCAGCAAACAGCAGCGCCGCAGCGCGGCGGATCAGCGATGACGCGGACATGCAGATCACTCCGAAAGCAGCCTGCGCGCGGCAGCATGGCCGGCGCGCAGGCAAGGTACGCCGTGTTAAGGCGGACATGGGAGAGTCGAGGCAGGAGACCGGCCGGTCCGTTTCCGGCTCACGCACAGGCGGCAGCGCCGGACGTGGCAGGCGGCCGGCGCAGCGCACGTGGCAGGCGTGCGCATGCGGCAAGCGCCGTGCGGAACTTCGGAATGGGATCAGGACGCGGTCGACGGCGTCGACGACACGAAACCCGGGCGCCACCGCACGCAGACGCGTGCGCGGCGATCAGGCGGCAGCGGTGTCGTCGTCGCGGTGCGGCGGCGCGCGCGCCGGTGGCAGCCGGCGGTGATTGCGGATGACGGCATCCGCAGGGACGGCCGCGTTCGGCCGGATGCTGCCGGCGACGGCGGCGGCCAGCACGACCGCGCTGGCCGGCAGCGCCGGTGCAGCAGCGCCGGCAAACGGGCAACTCAGGTGTTCGGCGGCGATCCGGTGGCCGCCGTGCTGGCTGGCGTCGTGGCCGGCGTGCGGGTTGGCAGCGACCGCGCTCGGGCTGGCCGCCGCCTCGGCGGCAGCGCCGTGGTGATGGTGGGCGTGCGGGTCCGCTGCGGCAGCGGCCTGCGCGGCCAGCATCGCGGCGTGGTCGTGGTGCCCGCCGGCATGGTGCGCGTGCTCGGCTGCCGGGGCTGCTACAGGCGCCGCCCCATGCCCATGACCTGGCGCCGCCTGCAGCGCCGCGTACAGCGGGCTGGTCGGGCAGATGATCAGCCAGCGGGCATCACCGCCGGCAGCCGCATCGGTCCAGCCCGGCATGAAACCGACCGGCACCAGCGACCGCAACGCCACGCCGGCCAGCGCCAGCCAGAGCGCCATCGACTGCAGGTGGGAGCGGGAGCGGAACATCAGGGCGGTGGCGACGCGGGCGGACGAGGGTGCAGGTTGGGCGCGGACAATAAGGGAGCAGTGTCATTCCGGCAATGCAATTCGGATGCAATCCTTATTCCAAATCAGTCAGCCGGGCAGACCACGCAGCGGCTGCAGCCGCTTCAGCGCCCGGCGCAGGTTGGCGCGGGCCGGGGCGTCGAGCCGGTCGTGGAAATGGCCGGTGACGTACAGGCGCGGCCGTTCCAGGAAACCGCGCAGCACGGCGCGCCGGGCGGCGACGTATTTCGACCACGGCACCGTGTGGTACTCCTCGCGGATGTCGGCGTCGTAGCGGTCGAAGCGCTTGTCCGGCGCACCGAGGATGGCCAGGTCGATGTCGAGCAGCAGCGCTTCGTCGGTGCTTTCCGGCAGGCCGTGATGGCGGGTGGCGAGGATCAGGCTGCGGACCCGGCCGATCGCCTCGCGGTCGCAGCCGGCGGCGGTCATCGTGCGCTCGGCCAGGTAGGCGCTTTTCAGCTCGTTGCTGTCGACACCGATCTCGTGGATCGCGTCGTGGTACCAGATCGCCAGTTCGACCTCGGCCGGCCGCAGCGCCAACGCGGCGATCTCGTCGAACGCGCTCAGGCATTCCTGCAGGTGTTCCAGCGTGTGGTAGCGACGCTGCGGCTCGCGCCAGTGCTGCAGCAGCGCGTCGAACGCGTCCGCCGGCGGGCTGCCGGCGCCCAGCGCCCGCCATAGCGCGGCCCAGCGTTCGGGGCCGTTGATGATCCGGGTGACGGTTGGCGGGCTCAGCGGCATGGCGGCGGCCGGGTGGCGGACATCAGGGGCCGCAGCGTGGCGGCGGCCTCGCCGGGCCGGCCGCGCTGCGGCGCCAATGGCTCGTCCGGCAGCAGGGCGGAACGGGCAGCGGGCGGGCGGATGATCGGCATGGCGGCATTCGTTCGGCGGCAGGCAGGGACGGCGGCGAGCGGCCGGAACGGCTGCATCGCGGTGTCGGAAGCGGCGTTTTGACCGCCTTTCGAGCGCCATGCTACAAGCCCCGGCGTCCATAAAATCAACGACATCGACAGGGAGACCCGGCATGCGCATTCTCGCCACCGACATCGGCTTCGGCTACACCAAGGCCACCGATGGCCGGATCAGCCAGCTGTTCAAGAGCATCGTCGGCGAAGCCAATCCGGGGCAGTTCGCGGAATCGGTGCTGCCGTCGCAGATGGCGACGCCGCGCCATTTCGAGATCGACGGCGAAGACGTGTTCGTCGGCGAGCTGGCCGAAAGCCAGAGCCGGGGGCGCAGCTTCACGCTCGATCCCGGCCAGTTCATCCAGCAGTACGCGCGCACCCTGGGTCTGGCGGCGATCGCGCCGTACGCCGAGCACGGCGATCCGGTGCGGCTGGTCACCGGGCTGCCGGTGAGCTTCTTCCGCAAGCACCGCGATGCGCTGACCACGCAGCTGCAGAACCGCCACGCGGTGACCATCGTCCACGCCAATGGCGAGCGCGAGGAGAAATCGATCTACATCGAGAAGGTGCGGGTGATCCCGCAGCCGTTCGGCTCGCTGTTCAACCACATGCTCAACGAGCAGGGCAAGGCGGTGCAGCAGCGCTTCGTCACCGAGAAGATCGGCGTCATCGACATCGGCTTCCGCACCGCCGACTTCGCGGTGTCGGAAAAGACCAAGTATTCGGAGCGCGGCTCGCTGTCGACCGACTCCGGCATGTCGGTGGCGTTCAATGCCATCGCCGGCGCGCTGCATGAGAAGAGCGGCACCCAGATCGAGCTGTACCGGCTCTACGAGGCGGTGACCCGCGGCACGATCAAGATCCGCGGCAGCCGCTACGACATCACCGGGCTGGTGCAGCAGACCTTCCAGCAGCTGGCGGCGCGCATCGCGGTGGAAGTGAACCGGCTGTGGGCCGACGACTGGGACATCGATTGCATCGTGCTGACCGGCGGCGGCGGCGCCACGCTGGAGCCCTACCTGCGGCCGCTGCTGCAGGGCGATGTGCTGGTGATGCCGGTCGACCAGGATGCGCGGCTGAACAATGTCGCCGGCTACCTGAAGTACGGCCTGCACCTGTGGAATCCCTGAGCCGGCGCACAGCCGGCGCGGCGACACCGGTAACCGGGGTTGTCGCCGGCGGTGACGCTGGGCCGCTGGTACGTCATTGCCTTTTTCCCTACGCTCGAACGCTCGTTCAACCTACCGCCTGCGCGTCGCGCGGCTGCAACCACGGAGTCAAGCCATGAGCACGGTCGTTTCCTATCTTCCGAATGCAGGCCCGACGACGGTTCAGTCGCAGTTCCAGACGCAGGTCAGCGATGCCGAAATCCGCCGGATCTTCGAGGCCCAGCGCGCCACCGCCCTGCGCCTGCGCACCTCCACGGCCGCCGAGCGCATCGCCAAGATCCGCAAGCTGCGTGATGCGTTGATGGCGCGCCGCGAGGAGCTGATCGCCGCCGGCTACGCCGATTTCAAGAAGCCGCCGGCCGAGGTCGAGCTGACCGAGCTGCTGCCGGTGGTCTGCGAAGCCAACGACGCGATGCGCCACATCAAGAAGTGGATGAAGGCGACCAAGGTCTGGCCGTCGCGGATGACCTTCGGCCTGAAGGCCTGGGTGCAGTACGAGCCGAAGGGCCGCACCCTGATCATCTCTCCGTGGAACTACCCGGTGAACCTGACGTTCTGCCCGCTGGTGTCGGCGATCGCCGCCGGCAACACGGCGATCCTGAAGCCGTCGGAAATGACGCCGAACCTGTCGGCGCTGATGGTCAAGATCGTCAAGGACATCTTCACCGAGGACGAAGTGGCGATCTTCGAAGGCGACGCCGCCGTGTCGACGACGCTGCTGAGCCTGCCGTTCGACCACATCTTCTTCACCGGCTCGCCGGCGATCGGCAAGGTGGTGATGGGCGCCGCCGCCAAGCACCTGACCAGCTGCACGCTGGAACTGGGCGGCAAGAGCCCGACCATCGTCGACGCCACGGCCGATCTGAAGCTCGCCGCCCAGAACATCCTGTGGGGCAAGTTCACCAACAACGGCCAGACCTGCATCGCGCCGGACCACGTCTACGTGCATGCCTCGGTCAAGGACGAGTTCGTGCGCCAGTGCAAGGCGGTGCTCGACGCCACCTACGGCGCCGATGCCAGCGCCCAGCAGGCCAGCCCGTTCCTGGCCCGCATCGTCAACGAGCGCCACACCGCGCGCATCAAGGGCCTGCTCGACGACGCCACCAGCCGTGGCGCCAAGGTGCTGACCGGCGGCGCGGTCGACAGCGGTGACTGCTACATCGCCCCGACGCTGATCGAGAACATCCCGGCCGATGCGCGGATCATGTCCGAGGAAATCTTCGGGCCGCTGCTGCCGATCGTGCCGTTCAGCCAGATCTCCGAAGTGATCGACCGCATCAACGCCGATCCGAAACCGCTGGCGCTGTACATCTGGAGCAAGGACGACGCGACGGTCGAGAAAGTGCTGAAGCAGACCTCGGCCGGCGGCACCTGCATCAACCACACGGTCGTCCACTTCCTGCACGGCAACCTGCCGTTCGGCGGCGTCAACAACTCCGGCATCGGCCGCGCTCACGGCCTGTACGGCTTCCGCGACTTCTCGCACGAGCGCGCCGTGGTCCGCACCCAGGTGATGCTGGCCAAGATGTTCTTCCCGCCGTACAACGACAAGATGCGCAAGATCATCAACCTGCTGCTGAAGACGGTCTGAACTCGCGCCGTTCCCGACGGTCCATCGCCGGACCATGAAGACCCGCCGTCTCGCCCTGTCGCTGCTGACCGTGCTCGCCCTGCTCTGGCAGGGCGTGGCTTCGGCGGCGATGGGCGCGGCGATGGTGCAGCCGGCGCCGGTGGCGGTGGAAGCCGCCGCCGAGATGCCCTGCCATGACATGGCCGGCATGGACCAGATGGCGCCAGCAGCCGATCACGCCGCTGCCGACCATCAGGCCCCGCATGACTGCTGCGGCAACGGCGGGCACTGCCTCTGCGCCGCCGCCTGCGGGGCTGCGGCACTGCCGGTGCCTGGCCTGGCGCTGAACCTGCTGCCTGGCCCCGACATGGCCGCGCCGCCGCGCCTCGCCACCCTGCGCGACCGCGCACCGCCGCACCCGTTCCGACCTCCGATCGCTGCCGCCGTCTGACGCTCGTTCCGCGTCGGGCTAGCCCCGACGCGCCCGTGGCTGGTCGTTGCGGAGCGGTTCCATGTCCCGAATTCCCCCGTCGTCGCGCGCGGCCTGCGCGCTGCTGTCGCTGTTGCCGTTGCTGCTGCCCGGTCCGGCCTGGACCGACCCCGTGCCGGAAACCGGACCGCTGTCGCTGCCGGCGGCGCGGCGCATCGCGCTCGATCGCCAGCCGATGCTCGAAGCCGAGGCGCATCAGGTCGATGCCGCCCGCGAGGCCGCCGTCGCGGCGCGCCAGCTGCCCGATCCGGTGCTGCGCGGCGGGGTCAGCGATCTCACCGCGACCGGTGACCAGATCGGCACGCTGACCCGGCAGAGCGACACCCAGTTCACCGTCGGCATCCAGCAGGCCTTTCCGCGCGCCGACAAGCGCCGTCTGCGCGGCGAACGCGCCGACGCCGAAACCCGGCTTGCCGAGCGCCGCCTGCTGACCGACCGCCTGCAGCTGGAACGCGAGGTCAGCCTGGTCTGGCTGGAGGTCTGGAAGGCCCGGGAAGCGCACTCGCTGGCCCGCGCCAGCGAGCACGAAGCGCAGCTGCAGCTGGACGCGCTCCAGCTCGCCTACGCCAGCGGCCGCAAGCCGCAAGCCGAGGTGCGCGAAGCGCGGGTAGCGCTGGAACTGCTGCGCGACGAGATCGCCAAGCTGGAACAGGACGACGGCCATGCGCGCAGCCAGCTGTCGCGCTGGCTCGGCGAGGCCGCCTACCGGCCGCTGCCGGACGGTCCGCCGCCGCTGCCCGAGCCGCCGTCGTTGGCGGTGCTGCTCGACGGCCTGCGCAACCATCCGCATCTCGACATCAGCAGCGCCGAGATCGACGTCGCCGAGGCCGACGTGCGGCTGGCGCGGCAGGCCTACCAGTCCGATTTCAGCGTCGAACTGGGCTACGGCCACCGGCCGGCGTTCAGCGATTACCTGAACCTGCAGGTCTCGGTCGACCTGCCGGTGTTCACCGCCAACCGTCAGGATCGCGGGCTGGCCGCGAAGCAGTCCGAGCTGCTGCGCGCCGAGGCCCTGCGTGAGGACAGCTTCCGCGAACACGCCGCCGACGCCCGTCTGAACCACGGCGACTGGACCCGCCTCGGCGACCGTCTGGCCCGCTTCGACGACACCATCCTTCCCGAGGCCGAGGCCCGCATCGAAGCCGCCCGGCTGGCCTGGGCCGCCGGCAGCGGCAGCCTGTCCGAGGTGCTGGCGGCACGCCGCGCCGCGCTCGACACCCGGCTGCGCCGGCTCGAGCTGCAAACCGACCGCAGCCGCCACGCGCTGCAGCTGCGCTATCTCGCGGCCCGCGAGCCCGACACCGACACCGAATCCGCAGGAGTGACGCCATGAACCGTTCCACCGTGATCGGCCTCGCCGCCATCGCCATCGCCGTTGCCGTTGCCGTTGCCGCGACCAGCGCCGTGCTGCTGTCGCAGCACGCCGCGCCAGCACCGGCCGCGCCCGCTGCGGCGGCGGCCGCGCCAGCCCGCCAGCCGCTCTACTGGTACGACCCGATGGTGCCGGACCAGCACTTCGAGAAGCCCGGCAAGTCGCCGTTCATGGACATGGAACTGGTGCCGAAGTACGTCGACGAGGCCAGCCACGCACAGGACGACGGCGGCTTCCGCATCGACCCGCGCGTGGTGCAGAACCTCGGTGTCCGTCGGGCCACGGTCGAGCGCCGGGCGCTGCAGCCGCAGCTGCTGGCGGCCGGCGTGATCGCCGTCGACGAACACGGCATCGCGGCGGTGCAGGCGCGCGCCGCCGGCTGGGTCGAGCAGCTCGGTGTCAAGGCGGTCGGCGATCCGGTGCGGCGCGGCCAGCGGCTGGCGGCGATCCAGTCGCCGGAGCTGCTGGCTGCGCAGGGCGAATTCCTGCTGGCGCTGCGCAGCGGCGATGCCGGCCTGAAGGACGCCGCCCGCGCCCGGCTGGCGCTGCTCGGCGTCGGCGAGGCACAGCTGCGCCGCATCGCCGCCAGTGGCCAGGCCGAGCGGCGCGTCGAGCTGTTTGCCGACCGCGACGGCTATGTGCTGGAACTCGGCGTCCGCGAAGGCGCGCAGGTGCAGCCGGGCATGAACCTGTTCGTGCTGGCTGGCCTCGACAGCGTCTGGCTGAACGCCGAGCTGCCGGAAGCCCAGGGCGCGGCGATCGTGCCGGACGCAGCGGCGCGGGTGACAGTGGCGGCGCTGCCCGGACAGGACTTCAGCGGCCGGGTCGAATACGTCTACCCGGAGCTGAGCGGCGCGACCCGCACCGTGAAGCTGCGCATCGCGCTGCCGAACCCCGCGGCACAGCTGCGGCCCGGCATGTACGCCAGCGTGCAGCTCGAGACACCGGCCCGCGCGGAGGCGCTGGCGGTGCCGAGCGAGGCGGTGATCCGCACCGGCACCCGCAGCCTGGTGCTGGTGGCCGACGACGACAGCCGCTTCCGGCCGGTGCTGGTGCATACCGGCGTCGAGACCGGCGACTGGGTCGAGGTGCTCGACGGCCTGGCGGCCGGCCAGCAGGTGGTCGCCAGCGGCCAGTTCCTGATCGATTCCGAAGCGAACCTGCGCGGCGCGCTGGAGCGGCTGGCGCCGATCGACATCGAGGCCACACCCGCGGCGGCCGACGATCCGCATGCCGGCCATGCCGGGCCTGCGCAACCGGCGGCACCGGCCAGCGATGGAGGCCATGCCGGTCATGAAGACCACAGCGGCCACCAGGGCCACACGCCATGATCGCCACCATCATCCGCGCCGCACTCGCCAACCGCGTGCTGGTGCTGCTGGTCGCCGGGCTGCTGGCGCTGTGGGGCACGCGCGCCGCGCTGACCACGCCGCTCGACGCGCTGCCGGACCTGTCCGACACCCAGGTGATCATCCGCACCAGCTGGCCCGGGCAGGCGCCGCAGGTGATCGAGGACCAGGTCACCTACCCGTTGACCACGACCATGCTGTCGGTGCCCGGTGCGCGCACGGTGCGCGGCTATTCGATGTTCGGCGACTCCTTCGTCTACGTGATCTTCGACGACGCGACCGATCTCTACTGGGCGCGCTCGCGGGTGCTGGAATACCTGAACCAGGTCAGCGGCCGCTTGCCGCCGGCGGCCCGGCCGACGCTCGGGCCCGATGCCACCGGCGTCGGCTGGATCTACGAATACGCACTCGTCGATCGCAGCGGCCGGCTCGACACCGCGCAGCTGCGCGCGATCCAGGACTGGTTCCTGAAGTACGAGCTGAAGACGGTCGAGAACGTCGCCGAAGTAGCCAGCGTCGGCGGCCAGGTGCGCCAGTACCAGATCGTGCTCGACCCGGATCGGCTGCGCGCCACCGGCACCACGATCAGCACCGTGATCGACGCGCTGCGCGCCGGCAACAACGAGGCCGGCGGCTCGGTGCTGGAGCTCGGCGAAGTGGAGTACGCGGTGCGCGCCGGCGGTTATCTGAAATCGCTCGACGACTTCCGCGCGCTGCCGGTCGGCCTCGGCGCCAATGGCGTGCCGGTGCTGCTCGGCGATGTCGCCCGCGTGCAGCGGGGCCCGGAGCTGCGCCGCGGCCTGGCCGAACTCGACGGCGACGGCGACGTGGTCGGCGGCATCATCGTGATGCGCGCCGGCAAGAACGCGCTGGCCACCATCGATGCCGTGCGCCGCAAGATCGAGCAGCTCAGGCCCGGCCTGCCGGCGGGTGTGGAGATCGTGCCGACCTACGATCGCTCGGAGCTGATCGTCAGCGCGGTCGGCACGCTGAAGGCGCGGCTGATCGAGGAGATGCTGATCGTCGCGGTGGTCTGCGCGCTGTTCCTGTTCCACCTGCGCTCGGCGCTGGTCGCGGTCATCAGCCTGCCGCTCGGCATCCTGGCGGCGTTCGCGGTGATGAAGGCCCAGGGCGTGGCTGCCAACCTGATGTCGCTCGGCGGCATCGCGATCGCCATTGGCGCGATGGTCGACGCCGCCGTGGTGATGATCGAGAACGCCCACAAGCATCTGGAACGGGCCGGCCGCGAACAGCCACACCTGTCCTTCGAGCAGCGCCTGAAGGTGATCACCGCCGCCGCGGTGGAGGTCGGCCCGGCGCTGTTCTTCTGCTTGGCGATCATCACCTTGAGCTTCGTGCCGGTGTTCACGCTGCAGGCGCAGGAGGGCAAGCTGTTCGGGCCGCTGGCGCTGACCAAGACCTATGCGATGGCGGCGAGCGCCGGGCTGTCGGTGACCCTGGTGCCGGTGCTGATGCTGCTGTTCATCCGCGGCCGGATTCCCGAGGAAGCGGGCAATCCGCTGAACCGCGTGCTGATCGCTGCCTACCGGCCGCTGCTGCGCGCCGCGCTGCGCCATCCGAAGTGGACCCTGGCGGCGTCGGCGCTGCTGCTGCTGTCGGCCCTGGTTCCGGTCAGCCGGCTCGGCACTGAATTCATGCCGCCGCTGGTCGAGGGCGATCTGCTGTACATGCCGTCGGCGCTGCCGGGGCTGTCGGCCGACAAGGCGCGCCAGCTGCTGCAGCAGACCGACCGGCTGATCCGGCAGTTTCCGGAAGTCGCCCAGGTGTTCGGCAAGGCCGGCCGCGCCGACAGCGCCACCGATCCGGCGGGGCTGGAAATGTTCGAGACCACCATCCGCTTCAAGCCGCGCAGCCAGTGGCCGGACCCGGCGAAGCCGCAGGACGCGCTGATCCGCGAGCTGGACGCGGCGCTGAGCATTCCGGGCCTCGCCAACCTGTGGGTGCAGCCGATCCGCAACCGCATCGACATGCTGTCGACCGGCATCAAGAGCCCGGTCGGCGTGAAGATCGCCGGTGCGGACCTGAAGGTCATCGAACGGCTCGGCGCCGACATCGAAACGGTGCTGAAAGGCCTGCAGGGCACCCGCTCGGCGTATGCCGAGCGGGTGCGCGGCGGCCGCTACATCGACATCCGGCCGGATCGCCTGAAGGCGGCGCGGCTGGACCTGTCGATCGCCGACGTCCAACAGATCGTCGCGGTGGCGATCGGCGGCGAAACGGTCGGCGAGACCATCGAAGGCCGCAGCCGCTTCCCGATCAACGTCCGCTATCCGCGCGAGCGGCGCGATTCGCTGGCGGCGCTGCAGGCGCTGCCGGTGGTGACCCGCGCCGGCGCGACGATCACCCTCGGCCAGGTGGCGGACATCGCGATCAGCGACGGCCCGCCGCAGCTGCGCAGCGAGAACGCGCGGCTGAACGGCTGGGTCTATGTCGACATCGACGGGCGCGATCTCGGCGGCTATGTCCGCGAGGCACAGGCGGCGGTGACCGCCGCCGTGCCGCTGCCGCCGGGCTACTCGGTGACCTGGTCCGGGCAGTTCGAGCATCTGGAGCGCGCCGCCAAACGCCTGCAGTGGGTGGTGCCCCTGACCTTGCTGATCATCCTGATCCTGCTGTTCCTGAGCTTCCGCGCCGTGCTGCCGGCGCTGCTGGTGATGGCCAGCCTGCCGTTCGCGCTGGTCGGCGGGCTATGGCTGCTGTTGGCGCGCGGCGACAACCTGTCGATCGCCTCGGCGGTCGGTTTCATCGCGCTGGCCGGGGTCGCCGCCGAGTTCGGCGTGATCATGCTGCTGTACCTCGATCAGGCGATCGCGCGGCGCGGGCCGGCGTTGACGCGCGCCAGCCTGCGCGATGCCATCGAGGAGGGTGCGGTGCTGCGGGTACGGCCAAAGGCGATGACGGTGGCGGTGATCGTCGCCGGGCTGGCGCCGATCCTGCTCGGCAGCGGCACTGGCTCGGAGGTGATGCAGCGGATCGCCGCGCCGATGGTCGGCGGCATGATTTCCGCGCCGCTGCTGTCGCTGTTCGTGCTGCCGGCGGCCTATCTGCTGCTGAAGCGGCGCGGTTTGCAGGGCTGACCCGGCGGGCCGCGTGAGGCCCGCCGTTTCCGGCAACAATGAGGCCACGACCTGTCCGGACGCCGAGATGATCCACCTGAAGCTGCGCCGTCGCGAGATCGATTTCCTGCTCTACGACCTGCTGAAGGCCGATGCCGTCTGCGCCCACCCGCGTTACGCGATGCACGACCGCGCGGTGTTCGACGCGACACTGGATGTCGCGATCAAGGTCGCCGACGAGCATTTCGCCAATCACGCGGCCAAGGTTGATGCCGAGGAGCCGCACTTCGACGGCGAGCGGGTGCACCTGATTCCGGAAGTGAAGCAGGGCATCGAGGCCTATGTCGCGGCCGGCTTCATGGGCACCGGCTTCGATCTCGACGACGGCGGCTCGCAGCTGCCGTATGCGGTCGCGCAGGGCATCGCCTGGGTGTTCGCGGCGGCCAATGTCGGCACCGCCGCCTATCCGTTCCTGACCATGGCGGCCGCCAACCTGATCCGCGCCCATGGCTCGGCCGAGCAGAAGGCCCGGTACCTCGGGCCGATGATGGAGGGTCGCTGGTTCGGCACCATGTGCCTGTCCGAGCCGCAGGCGGGATCGTCGCTCGGCGACATCCGCACTCGCGCCGAAGCCACCGAGCACGGCTGGTACCGGATCACCGGCACCAAGATGTGGATCTCCGGCGGCGAGCACGAGCTGAGCGAGAACATCATCCATCTGGTGCTGGCCAAGATTCCGGGCGGCCCGGCCGGGGCGCGCGGCATCTCGCTGTTCATCGTGCCGAAGCGGCGCATCGGCGATGACGGCGCGGTCGGCGAGCGCAATCACGTCAGCCTGGTCGGGCTGAACCACAAGATGGGTTATCGCGGCACCACCAACACGCTGCTGAACTTCGGCGAGACCGGCGAATGCCGCGGCTGGCTGATCGGCGAGGTCAACCACGGCCTGGCCTGCATGTTCCACATGATGAACGAGGCCCGCATCGGCGTCGGCCTGAACGCAGCGGTGCTCGGCCACACCGCCTACCTGCATTCGCTGGACTACGCGCTGGGCCGGCCGCAGGGCCGCAAGCTGGCCGAGCGCGACCCGACCACACCGCAGGTGATGATTGCCGAGCACCCCGACGTGCGCCGCATGCTGCTGGTGCAGAAGGCGTTCTCCGAAGGGGCCCTGAGCCTGTGCCTGTACGGCGCGACCCTGGTCGACCGGCTGGCGATCGCCGGCACCGATGCCGAGCGCACCGAGCTGAACCTGGAGCTGGAAATCCTGACGCCGATCATCAAGGCCTGGCCGGCGCACTACTGCCTGGAAGCCAACTACTGGGGCCTGCAGATCCTCGGCGGCTACGGCTACACGCGCGACTACCCGCTGGAGCGCATCTACCGCGACAACCGCCTGAACCCGATCCACGAAGGCACCAACGGCATCCAGGCCGGCGACCTGCTCGGCCGCAAGGTGATGATGCAGGGCGGCGCCGCGTTCAAGCTGCTGATGACGCGGATCGCCGCGACCATCGCCAAAGCATCGGCCGAGCCGGCGCTGGCCGAATTCGCCGGCGCACTCGACGCTGCGCGCCAGCGGGTGATCGCTACCACCCAGGCGCTGGCCGCTGCCGGCGCGCGCGGCGAAACCGAACGGATGCTGGCCAATGCCTGGGTCTACATGGAACTGCTCGGCGGTCTGGTGATCGGCTGGATGTGGCTGCGCCAGCTGGTCTGCATCGCCGGCATCGACAGCCCGAGCGAGGCCGATCGCGGCTACTTCGACGGCAAGCGGCAGGCCGCGCGCTACTACTTCCGCTGGGAACTGCCGAAGCTGGAACGCCACGCCGCGCTGCTCGATCATCTGGATGACACGGTGCTCGCATCCAATGCCGCACAGCTCTAGAACGCGCCGGCCGGTTTGCCGCCCGGCGTTGACGGCGCGGAACCATGGCGGCGATCACGAACAGGGACCGGAGTGAACATGCAGGGATTGCACAGGCTGCTGCTGTCAGTGTTGCTGCTGGCCTCCGGAGCTGCACAGGCGATCGGTGCGATCGTGCACCTACAGGGCAGCGAGGGTGATCGCGAAGCCTTCTTCGCCGATGTCCGGGTGATCTCCGACCGCACGCCGATGGATCAGATCTTCGGCCCGACCTCAGTCAAGGAGATCGACGTCACCGCCGTCTACGAGAACGCCGCCAAGCCCGAATGGGTGACGATGCGGCTGCAGTTCGAGTGCCCGGCCGAAGTCGCGCTCGATGCCAAGAACAAGCCGAAGCCGTTGAAGGCCAGCGATCCGGTGAAGTTCCGGATTGGCGAGGGCAGCTATCTGGTCAAGCGCGTCGACCTGAAATCCGAACCGATGCCGGCCAGTGACTGGAAGACCTCCGATGCACCGATGCTGATGAAGGCCGGCCGCATCGCCTGCAACGCCCAGGCTTTCGAGCAGGCGATCCGCAAGTCGATGCGCAAGCCGCCGGCCGCGTTCGACGAGGCCGGTTTCGGCAAGGCCATCGCCAAACTCGATCTGCCGCCGGACCTGATGCTGATCGGCTACAACCAGGCGAACGAGTTCCTCGATTTCGCCTGGACCACGCTGTGGTGGAAGGTGGTGCTCGACGGCAAGCGCCCGGACCCGAGCGGCAAGTGGTCGACGGCGGCCACGCCGGAAGCCAAGGCCGCGGCGATCCAGCGGATGGAAGCGCTGCGCAAGGAAGCCGAGCCGGCGCTGGCCGAGGCCCGCAAGAGCGTGGAAGCGAACCTCAACCGCATGCAGGCGGAGTTCGATTTCCAGGATCGCGCCGCCAGCCTGCGCAAGTCTCGCCCGCGCAACAAGCTCGAAGACAAGCTGATCCCGGCCTGGGTCGGCCGAACCGAGGACGAAGTGGTGTCGACGATGGGCAATCCGCGCCTCAACGAAGCCGGCAACCAGCGCTTCCTGCAGTACCAGCGGGTGTTCGACAACACCGCGCAGGTCGTCGACATGAAAAGCGGCGCGACCTGGGAAGAAGGCAACTACTCCGAGTGCAACGTCGAGTTCGTCACCATGCGTGACCGCAATGAGGCCTGGCGGGTCGCCGACGTGCGGGTCTGGATCGCCCAGAACGGTCTCGGTGATGGCCGCGCCTGGTGCGACACGCTGTTGAAGGCACCGAACTAGCCCGGTTCAAGCACCTGTTCAAGCACCTGTTCAAGCAATGGAAGGCTCACCACGATGACCCATCATTCGATCCGCACCGCGCTGGCGTTCACGGCTGCGGTGGCCTTGCTGCCCGTCATCTCGCAGGCGGCTCCCGCGTGCCCGAAAGGCATGTCGGTCGCCAGTGACGGCAAGGGCTGCAGCGCCGATCAGGTGGCGGCAAGCAGTGGCGCCGGCTCCTTCGACGTGCTCGGCAACATCATGGACACGACGAAAAAGGAGATCAACGCCAAGCAGGCGGTGGAGACCAGCAAGCAGGAATTCCTGTCCGGCGATGCCCGCAAGAAGTACGAGGACGGTTACTGGCAGCACTTCCAGGCGTTCTCCGGTGCCAAGCCCGGCGAGTACTGCGCGGCGATGTTTGCCCGGCAGGGCATGAGCGTCACCGTGCTCGGGCCTGGGGGCGACTATCGCGGCGCGCTGATGATCTTTTCGGCGCTCGATGACAGCGCGTTCCCGAAGTCGGCGCAGCCGACGATCATCCCGGTCAGCCTGAAGCAGGGAAGCGATCCGGCGGCGACCGTGCGGGTGTTCAACTTCAACATCGGCCAGTGGCAGACGCCGATCCTGGCGTTCGCAGTACCGACCATCGACGCCGCGCTGCAAGGCATGGACGACAAGCTCGACTTCCATCTGGAACACGAGGGCAAGGCGATCGGCAGCATCGAATGGCATTCCGGCCATGCGGCGCGCGATGCCTTGAAGCAGTGCCTCGACAAGCGCTGACCGCATCACCGCCGCGCCGCACTAGACTGCTGACATGAACACCCCCAACCCGGACAACAGCCGCTGGCCCTTCATTCGCGACGTGCTGGTGTTCCAGCTGAAGCTGGTGCTCGGCAATGTCCTGAACTTCGTGCTGGTGCCGGTCACCGTCGTTGCGGCGGTCTACGACCTGGTCAGCGGCAAGCCCGGCAGGCGGCGGGGCGATTCCTTCTACCGGGCGCTGGAAGCCGGTCGCGAGATCGAGGAGCGGATCAACATCTACGGCTCGATCGGCGGCTATCACGCCACCGGGTCGTCCGATGATCCGGATGCCGTGCGGCGCAGCCGCACCATCGGCGGTGTCGACATCGGCGATGCCACGGTCGATGACCTGATCCGCAAGGTCGAGGGCCTGATCGTCCGCGAGACCGGCAAGGACGGCCATGCGGCGCAGCTGAAATCGACGCTCGAGCGGCTGCTCGACGAGTTGCGCAACCGCCGGCGCTGACAGCAGCGCCGGTCCGGCTCAGTGGCCGAGCGCCGCCGGGCCGCAGCCGTGGGCCGGGCAGGCCGCCTGCTCGATCTGCACGGTGGCGTGCACGTCGCCGAACTGGGCCTTGAGCCGCTGCTGGATCGCGCCGAGGGCGGCGTCGCGATCGGTGCCTTCGTCGAGCACCGCGTGCAGGGTCATCACCGGGCGCTTGTCGGTCAGCGACCAGGCGTGCAGGTGGTGGATGCCGGTCACGCCCGGCACGCTGGCGGCCAGGTCATCGGCCAGCGCGCCGGTATCGAGATCGCGCGGCGCGCCTTCGAGCAGGATGTGCGCCGATTCCCGCGTCACCCGCCAGCCGCCCTTCAGGATCAGCAGTGCGACGAAGGCCGACAGGATCGGGTCGATCGGCGTCCAGCCGGTGCCCAGGATCACCAGCGCCGCCGCGATCGCCGCCGCCGAGCCGAGCAGGTCGCCGAGCACGTGCAGCAGCGCGCCACGCATGTTCAGCGTGTCCTCGCCATCGCGCAGCACGAAGAACGCCGCGAGGTTGGCGAAGAAGCCGAGCACGGCGATCACCAGCATCGTGGTACCGATCACCGGCGCCGGCGCCAGCAGCCGCTGGATCGATTCGACGACGATCCAGGCGCTCAGCAGCAGCAGCGCCAGCCCGTTGACGAAGGCCGCCAGCACTTCGTAGCGCGCCTGTCCGTAGGAGAACAGCGTGCTGGCCGGCCGCCGGGCCACCCGCAGCGCGACCAGCGCCAGGGCCAGCGAGGCGGCGTCGGTCAGCATGTGCACGGCATCGGCGAGCAGCGCCAGCGAGCCGGACAGCCAGCCGCCGACCAGCTCGACGACCATGAAGGTCGCGGTGATCGCCAGCGCTACAGCAAGCCGGGTTTCATTGCTGCTGCCGTGATGGTGGTGGCCGTGACCATGGCTGTGCCCGTGGGCATGGCCGTGGTCGTGCTTGCCCGACTTCGGCGCCTGCGCGGAATGGCCATGGCCGTGATCGTGGTGGTGATCGTGGTCATGGCCTGCGTGGTCGTGGTGCTGGCCCATCGTGGTCGGCGCGCTTCAGCCTTCGTCGGACAGCTGGACGACGGTGCGGCCCTGCGCCTTGCCGGCCACCAGCTGCTCGGCGACTTCCGGCACCTGATCGAGCGGAATCACCTTCGGCGCGATCAGCGTGGTCAGGCCGCGCGGCTTCCAGTCGCCGGCCAGCCGGTCCCAGATCGCCAGCCGCCAGCTGCGCGGCCCTTCGACCGACCAGATGCCGAGCAGGCTGACGCCGCGCAGGATGAACGGGATCACCGTGGTCGACAGCAGCGGCGACTGGGCCAGGCCGATCGCGCCGATCGAGCCCCAGGGCTTCACGGTCCGGGCCAGGTAGGCCAGCGTGTCGCCGCCGAGGTTGTCGACCGCGCCGCCCCAGCGGGCGGCTTCCAGCGGCTTGGAGCCGAGGTCCAGCGTGTTGCGGTCGACGATCTCGTCGGCGCCGAGTTCGCGCAGATAGGCTTCGGCACCCGGCTTGCCGGTGATCGCCGCGACCTGGAAGCCGGCGCGCTTGAACAGGCTGATGGCGATGGAGCCGACGCCGCCGGTCGGGCCGGTGACGGCGATCGGGCCGAGGTCCGGCGTCTGGTGGTTTTCCAGCATCCGGCGCAGCGCCAGCGCTGCGGTGTAGCCGGCGGTGCCGAGCGCCATCGCTTCCAGCAGCGACAGGCCCGGCGGCAGCGGCACCACGGCATCGGCCGGCACCCGCGCGTATTCGGCGAAGCCGCCGTCGAACTGCTCGCCGACATTGCAGCCGGTGACCAGCACGCGGTTGCCCGGCTTGTAGTCGGGCACGTCGCTGGACACGACGATGCCTGACAGGTCGATGCCGGCCACCTTCGGGTAGCCGCGCATGATCTTGCCCTTGCCGGTGACGGCCAGCGCGTCCTTGTAGTTGATCGACGAATAGACGACCCGGATCACCACCTCGCCCGCCGTCAGATCCGACAGCGTGATCGCTTCGATGCGCGCTTCGGTCTTCTTGTCGATCTGATGGATGCGCAGCGCCTTGAAGGTTGCAGGTACGGAAGTGGGCATCGGGGATTCCGGCAGAATGAAAGTCAGTCCTTATTCTGCCCCATGCGCCCATGCCGCAATACACGAGCAACCCGCCGCTGCTCGAAGCCGATGTCGCTCAGGATCCGATCATCCAGTTCCGCCGCTGGCTGGACGATGCGGTCAACATCGGCATGATCGAACCGATCGCGATGACCCTGGCCACCGTCGATGCCGACGGCCGGCCATCGGCCCGCGTGGTGCTGCTGAAAGGCCTGGATGCCGACGGCTTCGCGTTCTACACCAACTACCAGTCGCGGAAAGCGCAGGCGCTGGCCGCCCATCCGTATGCGGCGGCAACGTTCTGGTGGGATCGGCTGGAGCGCAGCGTGCGCATCGAGGGCGCCGTGGAGAAGCTGACGGCGGCCGAGTCGGAAGCCTATTTCCGCAGCCGGCCGCAGGGCTCGCAGGTCGGCGCGATCACGTCGCGGCAGAGTCAGGTGATCGCCAGCCGCGCCGAACTCGATGCCCGACTGGCCGACAACCTGGCCCGCTATGCGACCGAGCCGGTGCCGTTCGATCCGAGCCAGTGGGGCGGCTACCGGCTCCGGCCGGAGGTCATCGAATTCTGGCAGGGCCGCGACAATCGCAGCCACGATCGGCTGGTCTACCGTCAGATCGACAGCGGCTGGCAACTGCAGCGGCTGGAGCCCTGAACGAGGTGCGGCGGGCGCTGAGGATGGTTTGAAAACGGTGTGAATCAAGTTTGCAAACGGCGGAGATGTCCAGCAGGCGGGTCGGCACAGTGTTCGTCATCGGCAGCAGCCGAAACGCGAACCACTTTCCCACTGGAGATTTCCGATGAACCGCTCGAACCTTCGCCACACGATCCTCGCCTCGTTCGCCGCTGCCGTCCTGCTGCCATCGGGCGTCAGCCATGCCGCCGCGCCTGGCCCGGTCGGCGCGACCATCGCGATCAACGACGCCGAAGCCTATGCGCAGATCGATCCGGTCATCGCCACCGGTCCGGACGGCAACTTCGTTGCGGTCTGGCAGTCGCAGACCGGCGCCGGCACCAGCTACTACTCGGTCATGGCGCGCCGCTACAACGCCAACGGCGAAGCGCTGGGCCGCGCGCCGATCAAGCTCTACGAAGGCAGCTACTCCTTCGCCGACAAGGCCACGCCCGCCGTCGCCATCAGTGCCAACGGCGACTTCGTGGTGAGCTGGGTGCAGCCGTATGACGGGGCCACGGTCGGCACGGCAATCCGGGCCCAGAGAGTCAGCGCCAGCGGTGCCTTGATCGGCAGCGTCATCGGGGTCGATTTCGAGCCAGCCTACAACCGCGCGCCGTCGGTGGCCATCGACGCCCAGGGCCGTTTCCTGATCGCCTGGCAGGCCGAGAAGACCAGCGGCATCACCATCCAGTCGCAGCGCTTCAACGCCGATGGCAGCCGTTCCGGCACGCGCCGGATCCTGAGCGACGCGGCGCAGTTTCGGCAGGAGCATCCGTCGGTGGCGACCAACCCGCGCGGCGAGTTCGTCGTCGCCTGGGACAGCTATCTCGGCAGCAGCATCCTGGCGCAGCGTTTCAACAGCGACGGCTCGCTGCGCGGCACGCCCGTCTACATCGGCGGACCTGGACAGAGCGGCAAGCCTTCGCGGCGGCCCGCGGTCGCGGTCGATCGCAACGGCGCCTTCGTGGTGGCCTGGGAAGCGCCGGCCGGCAGCACTTCGGGTTACGACATCGTGGCCCGGGGCGTGACCGCTGCCGGCGCCCTGGCCGGGCCGCAGTTCAATGTCAGCGGCCTGCAGGCCGGCGACCAGACCGGCAGCGCCATCAGCATGGATCTGAGCGGTGCCTTCGTGGTCAGCTGGACCCGCGCTACCGGCAGCAGCAACACCGGCATCAGCGCGCAGCGCTTCAACCTCAATGGCGGGCTGGTGGGGCCCGAGATCAATGTCGGCAACGGCAATGCACAGGCCGACCGGCGGCCGGCGATCGGGATGGATGCCGACGGCGACTTCGTGGTGGCCTGGCATGGCCTGACCAACCTGAATTCCAGCTACGACATCCTCGCCCAGCGCTATCAGGCCACGCAGCCGATCAATCTGAGCCTGGTCCAGTCCGACTCCAGGGACCCGGCACCCGCGGCTGGCGCGCTGACCTACACCATCAACGTCAGCAACTTCGACGCACCGGAAGCCCTGACCGGCATAGCCGCCATCGATGCCGGACTGGCTGCGGCCACCGGCGTCACGGTGGAGGACATCCTGCCGGCCGGCGTGACCAACGTCAGCGCATCGGGACTGAACTGGGCCTGCACCCTGCCGACCGGCAAGGTGGTCTGCCGCTACACCGAAGTGCTGCGTGCCGGGACGGCGGCCAGTCCGCTGGAGGTGCGCCTGACGACGCCGAACAGCAATGGCATCACCCTGCAGAACGATGCGAGCGTGACCGCCAACCAGCTCGACGACAACACGACCAACAACCGCGAAGTGGAAAGCACCCGCGTGCAGACCGGCGTGTAGGAACACCGTCCGGTCATTCGCCGGGAGTCGTCGCTTCAGGCTGGATCGGGCCGGCTGCTGCCCGATCCGGCTTCTGGAAGTGCCTCAGTTTGAAATTCTGAACGCTCAGCCAGTCTTGCCCCATGTCCCGAGCAACCATCAAAAGCTCCGGGGCACAAAGGCACAAAGGACAGCCACCGCAAGGACACGAAGAAAAGCATTCTTTGTGTCCTTGCTTTTCACCTTCGTGCCTTTGTGCTCCGGGCTTTTTGATTCGAATTTTTCAAACTGAGACACCACCCGGCTTCTTGATTGAGCCGTCTGCACTGAACGAGGATCGACCATGGCCAACGACCATCCCGATATCGCGCTGCTGAAAGAGCTCGAAGCCGAGCGCGATGCCGCGCGGGCCGAGGCGCAACGGCTGCGCGATGTCACCAATCGCATGTCAGGGGTGGTGATGGAGATGCGGCTGGAAACCGATGGCCGCCTGCATTTCACCTATGTCAGCGACGGCATCCGGGAACTCTGCGGCGTGGAGCCTGAAGCCTGCATCGAGGACCCGGGCGTGATGGTCGGACTGATCCTGCCGGAGGATCTGCCGATGGTGATGCAGTCGATCCTGTCCGGCGCCGTCGGCGATGTCTCGCTCAACTACCGGCTGGTGCATCGCGACGGCCGGGTGCGTTCGATGCGCGACTTCACCCGCAAGCATCTGGAAGCCGGTGGCGCCATGGTCACCATCACCTGCCTGCAGGACATCAGCGGGCCGCTCGAACTGCAAAGGCAGCTCGCGCAGGCCAAGGAAGATGCGGAAGCGGCGAGCCGTGCCAAGAGCGAGTTCCTGGCCAATATCAGCCATGAAATCCGCACGCCGATGAACGCGGTGCTGAGCTTCGCCTATCTGGGCCAGCGCAGCACCGAGCTGGCGCGGCAGCGCGATTACTTCGCCAAGATCGAAACCGCTGCCCGGTCCCTGCTGGACATCATCAACGACGTGCTCGACCTGTCGAAGGTCGAAGCCGGCAAGCTCGAGCTCGATCACGCGCCGTTCCTGCTCGGCCAGCTGCTGGACAACCTGGAGAGCGTGATCGGCCTGCGCGCGCAGGAAAAGGGGCTGGGCTTCAGCATCGCCGTGGACGCCGACGTGCCGAAGGCACTGGTCGGCGACAGCCTGCGCCTGGGTCAGGTGCTGATGAACCTCGGCGGCAACGCGGTGAAGTTCACCGAATCCGGACAGGTGGCGATCAGGATCGGGCTGGACCTTGATGCGACCGCGAACGGCGGCTGCCGTCTGCGCTTCGAAGTCCGCGACAGCGGCATCGGCATCGCGCCCGAACAGATCGACAAGCTGTTCTCGCCGTTCAGCCAAGCGGATTCCTCCACCACGCGACGCTTTGGCGGCACCGGACTCGGCCTGTCGATCTGCAAGCGGCTGGTCGAGATGATGGGCGGCAGCATGGCGGTCGACAGCCGTCCCGGCGTCGGCAGCGTCTTCCGGTTCTCGGCGACGTTCGCAGCCTTCGACGATGCGACGCTGCCGATCGCGCCGGGCGCCGCCGATGCCACGAACCTGGCCGGGCTGTCGGTGCTGGCGGTCGATGATCACGCGCCGAATCTGGAAGTGGCGCGCGACCTGCTGCAGTCGGCGGCGGTCCGGGTGTCGCTGGCGGCGTCCGGTGCCGAGGCCATCGCGGCGGCAGCGGCGCAGCGCTTCGATGCGATCTTCATGGACATGCGCATGCCCGGCATGGATGGCATGGCGGCAACACGGCAGATCCGCGCCGCCGAAGGCGACCGCAGGGTGCCGATCATCGCGCTGACCGCCAATGTCATGGCGCCGGACCGCGAACGCTGCCTCGCGGCCGGCATGGACGATTTCGTCGGCAAGCCGATCGACGTCGATCAGCTGTTCGCGGCGCTGGCACGGGTCACTGGCCGGCGTGCGGATCTGCCGTTGCCGCCAACGCCTGTGCGGGATGCCGATTCGCCGGAACTCGACTACGCGCGGGCCCGGTCGCGCGTGGCGCGCACGCCAGGCCTGTACGAGCGGGTGGTCCAGCGCTTCATCGACGATCCCGATCCGGTCGAGCTGCTGCGGGCCCAGATCGCGGCGAACCAGCCGGCAGCGGCGGCCATCACCGCGCATACGTTAAAGGGCGCGGCGGCCCAGATCGGTGCCCTGCCGCTGTCCCGTCTGGCGGCCCGTCTGGAGGCCACCTTGGCATCGCGGCTGCCGCCGGCCGAGGAAATGGACGCGCTGGCCGCCGCCATGCGCGACGTGCGCAGCCACCTGGCCCGGCCGCTGCCAGAGGTGCTGCCGCAGGAACCCGGCATGGCCGGACAGGTCGTCACGCTGGGTCTGCAACTGCAACAACAGCTCGAAGACGACGAAGACGAGGCCTGGGATACCTTCGAGAAATTCAGCGCCGCGCTGCCTGAGCCGCAGCGCGCCCGCCATGCCCCGCTCGGCAGCCTGATCGCCAACCTGGAATACGACGCCGCGCTGGCACTCTGGCATCGGCTGCAAGCCTGAACAGGCACCGCACCGTGTGTACCATCCGCCGATGACCGCCACCCTCCATCTCGTCGACGATGACGCCGTGCTGCGCGAGTTCATCGGCGGCTACCTGAGCGGCGTCGGCTTCGAGGTGCGCAGTTTCGACAGCGTCGCCGCGTTCCGCGCGGCGGCCATCGCCGGCCTGCCGGACATCGTCATCACCGATCTGGTGATGCCTGGCGAAGACGGCCTGTCCCTGCTGTCCTGGCTGCGCGGCTTTTCCCAGGTGCCGGTGATCATGCTGACCAGCCAGGATGCCACCACCGATCGGGTCGTCGGACTGGAACTGGGGGCCGACGACTATCTGGCCAAGCCCTGCGAACCGCGCGAACTGCTGGCCTGCGTGCGCAGCCAGCTGCGCCGGCTCAAGGCCACGCAAGCCGCGCGGCCGTCGGCCAATGCCGATGTCGGTGCAGATGCCGGGCCGGTGGTCTGGCATTTCGCCGGCCGCAGCCTGGACGAACGGGCGCTGGAACTGCGCGTCGACGGCGCGCGGGTCGAGCTGCCGAAGAAGCCGCTGGAAGTGCTGATGTATTTCCTTCGTCACGCCGGCGAAGTGGTCGGCAAGGATCAGCTGCTGGCTGCGGTATGGCCCGGCCGCATCGTGTCCGAGACGGCGCTGACCAATGCCATCGGCAAGCTGCGCGCCGCACTGGCCGATGAACAGCAGACGCTGATCAAGGCGGTGTACGGCTACGGCTATCGCTTCGAGATCAAGCCGGAGCGCAGCCCTTGAACCCGCTGGAACTGATTGCCCGCCTCGACCTCGAACGGCATCCCGAAGGCGGCTGGTTCAAGCGCATCCACACCTCGGAACACCGGCTCGATACCGCGTTCGGCGCCCGCGCCCGGGTCACCTCGATCCACTACCTGCTGACCGCCGACGAGCCGCTCGGCCGCCTGCACCGCAACCGTTCGGACATCCTGCATTACCTGCAGGGCGGCGGGCCGGTGGAGTACCTGCTGCTCGACGACGCCTCCGGCGAACTGCGCCGCGTGGTGCTCGGCAGCGCGCCGGACCAGCAGCTGTTCCTGTTCGTGCCGGGCGGCGTCTGGAAGGCGTCGCGGCTGATCGGTGCGGCCGATCACGCGCTGGTGTCGGAAGCGGTGGTGCCGGGCTTCGATTTCGCCGATCACGCGTTCGCCGACTCAGCGCTGCTGGCGCGCTTCCCGCAGCACCGCGATGCGCTGGCGGCGCTGGTGCGGCCGGCCGCCTGAGCGCCGCCGCAGACTTTCAGCGATAACGCAGGCCGACGTGGATGCTGAAGTCCGGTGACGAGCTGACCAGCACGTCTTCCTGCACGGCGAGGTCGAGCTGCAGCTTCGGCGCGATGATGATGCGGCCGCCGAAACTCAGCTGGCCGCCCGGCCGGTCGAGCGCGTTCAGGTCGGAATCCTTGTGCAGCGCCGTGTGGCCGTTGAACTGCACCAGCAGCGACACCGGCCGCCAGACGCGGTAGCCGACCGCCGCGCCGCCGAGCGCCACGAACTGCTTCTGCTGCGCGCCGATCACCTCGCTCTGGCCACTGTACGAAGCGCCGGCGGAGACATAGCCGAACCAGTTCGCGGCACCGTGGAACGGATCGAAGTCGAACCACAGCGCGCCACCGGCGTTGCCGCCCTGCAGGCGGCTGCTGCGGCCGGTCGGCAGCTTGGCCAGCGCCCGGAAAGCGACGTCCTCGCGCAGCCGGAAGCCGGCGCTGAGCTCGACATCGCCGATGCCGTTGGCACCGCCGTCGTCGAGGATGCGGGTCTGGCCGTCGACGACGTACTCGACCCGGTAACGGTCCTGCCGCACCCGGTCACGGCCGCCGTTGGGCAGGCCGAAGGCGTCGTGCCAGCCCTCGATCAGGCCATCGAGCGAGCCGCCGCCGGTGAACAGCAGCGGCAGGTCGACGGCCAGCTCCACGCCTTCGGCCACGCCGCGCCGGAAGCCGAAGGTGACGCGCTCGGTTTCGGCGTCCACCGTCAGCGATTCGCGGGCATTGGCCTGGGCGACGTATTCGTTGCTCCAGTCCACGGTGAAGCGGGTGGCGAACTGGCCGTCGTCCAGCACCCGCGATTCGCCGAGCGTCGGCAGCGTGGCGGTGCGGCTCAGCGTGGCTTCGTTGCGCACCGCGAAGCCGGGTTCGGCGGCCGCCATCAGCGGGGCCAGGCAGGCGAGGGCGAACAGCGGTGCGCGAAGCGTCATGGCGGGAGATTCTGGTCGGGCGGGGACGCGAGCATAAACAAGCGCCGCGTCGCCGTGACCCTCCGCCGGTCGCCGGAATGCCCGCCGACCCCGGCGCAGCGGACGCGGCGCCGGGATCAGGCGGTGCGCTCTAGTTGAACGCGAAGCTGTCGACCGGCAGCCGGGTCAGCGACTTGCTCGGCTTGGTGATCGACGCCGCATGGCCCTTGGCGCGCGGCAGCAGGTGGTCGAAGTAGAAGCGCGCCACGTCGATCTTGGCCTTGTAGAACTCCGGCGTCTCGCTGCCGCCCTTGGCCAGTTTGTCGGTGGCGACCGCCGCCTGCAGCGCCCAGAAATAGGCCATGGTCACGTAGCCGGAATACATCAGGAAATGATGCGAGGCGCTGCTGACGACATCGCGGTCGTTGCGCGCGGTCAGCATGATCCGCACGGTCAGCAGGTTCCATTCGGTGACGTAGCGGCCGAGTTCGGTGGCGAAGCGGCGCATGCCGCGGTTGCGCACCTGCTCCAGCGCGAACTTGCCGATGATCGCCGTGAATTCGCGCACGGCCTTGCCGCGCGTCATCAGCAGCACCTTGCGGCCGAGCAGGTCGAGCGCCTGGATGCCGGTGGTGCCTTCGTAAAGGGTGGAGATGCGGGCATCGCGCAGGATCTGCTCCATGCCGTGCTCGCGGATGTAGCCGTGGCCGCCGAACACCTGCATGCCGAGGCTGGCGGCTTCGGTGCCCAGCTCGGTCAGGAAGCCCTTGAGGATCGGCGTGAAAAAGCCGAGCTTGTCGTCCCAGAGGTCGTACTTGGCCTTGTCGTTCTCGAGGATGCCGTTGGTCATGTGGTCGGCATACATGCCCGCGAAGTACAGCATCGCGCGGCCGCCTTCGGCGACGGCCTTCTGGGTCAGCAGCATCCGGCGCACGTCGGCGTGGTGGATGATCGCGTCGGCGTTCTTGTCCGGTTCCTTCTTGCCGGACAGCGCGCGCATCGAGCGGCGCTCCTTGGCGTAGGCCAGCGCGCCCTGGAACGACAGTTCGGCATGCGCCACGCCCTGCACGGCGGTGCCGATGCGGGCGGTGTTCATGAACGTGAACATCGCCTCCAGGCCCTTGTTCTCGGCCGAGATCAGGTGGGCGGTCGCGCCTTCGAAGTTGATCACGCAGGTGGCCGAGGCCTTGATGCCCATCTTGTGCTCGAGCGCGCTGCAGACCACGCCGTTCGGCGCGCCGAGGCTGCCATCGGCGTTGACCTTGATCTTCGGGATCATGAACAGCGAGATGCCGCGCGTGCCGGGGGGCGCGTCGGGCAGCCGCGCCAGCACGATGTGGACGATGTTCTCGGTCAGGTCGTGATCGCCCGAGGAGATGAAGATCTTGGTGCCGGTGACGGCGTAGGTACCGTCGCCGTTCGGCTCGGCACGGGTCTTCACCTGGCCGAGATCGGTGCCGCACTGCGGCTCGGTCAGGCACATGGTGCCAGCCCAGCGGCCCTCGACCAGCGGCGGCATGTAGACGTTCTTCAGCGCTTCCGAGGCGTGCTGCATGATGGTGTTCATCGCACCCAGCGACAGGCCGGGATACATCGTGAACGCCCAGTTCGCGGTGCCCATCATTTCCGACTTCAGCAGGCCCAGCGACATCGGCAGGCCCTGGCCGCCGTACTCGCCGGGGTGCGACAGGCCCTGCCAGCCGCCGGCGACGAACTGCGCATAGGCTTCCTTGAAGCCCTTCGGCGTCGTCACCTTGCCATCGGCCAAGGTGCAGCCTTCGGCATCGCCGGACAGGTTCAGTGGCGCCAGTTCCTCTTCGCAGAAGCGCGCGCATTCCTCGAGGATGCTGTCGACCATGTCCGGCGTGGCGTCAGCGCCGTTCGACAGCGAGCGGTAGTGCGTCGGGAAGTCGAAGACTTCGTTGAGCAGGAAGCGCATGTCGCGCAGCGGGGCCTTGTAGGTGGGCATCGGTGACTCCGGGCGAAAAGGAAAAGGATTTCGGTGAACAATTGTACTCACAAATTCCGGCCTTGCAGTGAACAGCTGTGCATCCGGCCGCGAAATTTCTGCCCACGCGCCGGATCACCGGCCCGGTGCCCGGCAATCGCCCCGGCAAAAGCGGTCTGCTAGCATCCGCGACCGGATTTTTGCTGCCACCACCGAGAGTTGTCCGATGAACGCTTCCGCCCAGCACCCGTCGCGCCCGGCTACCGAAGACCTGCGCATCAAGTCGATCCGCCCGGTGTCGGCGCCGTCGGCAGTGCAGCGGGAGCTGCCGATCACCGCTGCCGCGATCCAGACCGTGGAAAGCACGCGGCGCGAAATCCAGGACGTGCTCGCCGGCCGCGACGACCGCCTGCTGGTGATCGTCGGCCCCTGCTCGATCCACGACCCGAAAGCCGCGCTCGAATACGCCGACAAGCTCAAGGCGCTGCGCCCGCAGCTGGCCAAGCACCTGCTGATCGTGATGCGCGTGTACTTCGAGAAGCCGCGCACCACGGTGGGCTGGAAGGGCCTGATCAACGACCCGGACCTCGATGATTCCTACGACATCGACCGCGGCCTGCGGATCGCCCGCCAGCTGCTGCTGCAGCTGAACGACGAAGGCATGCCGGCCGGTGTCGAATTCCTCGACATCCTGACGCCGCAGTACATCGCCGACCTGGTGTCCTGGGGCGCGATCGGCGCCCGCACCACCGAATCGCAGCTGCATCGCGAAATGGCCAGCGGCCTGTCCTGCGCGGTCGGCTTCAAGAACGGCACCGACGGTTCGGTGAAGGTCGCGGTCGACGCCGTGCAGGCGGCCCGCGCCCCGCACCGCTTCCTGTCGGCGACCCAGGACGGCCAGATCTCGATCTACGAGACCGCCGGCAACCCGGACAGCCACGTGATCCTGCGCGGCGGCTCGACCGGCACCAACTTCGATTCCGCCAGCGTCGACGCGGCAGCGGCGGCGATGACCAAGGCCGGCATGCGCCCGGCGGTGATGGTCGACTTCAGCCACGCCAACAGCCGCAAGCAGCATCGCCTGCAGATCGAGGTCGGCCAGGATGTCGCCGGCCAGCTGGCCGCCGGCAGCGACAAGGTGATCGGCGTGATGATCGAAAGCCATCTGGTCGAAGGCCGTCAGGAAATCGGCCCGCGTGAAAAGATGACCTACGGCCAGAGCGTCACCGACGCCTGCCTGGCCTGGGACGACACCGCCGACCTGCTGCGCACCCTGGCCGGCGGCGTCGCGGCCCGCCGCGAACGGCTGGCGCAGAGCGCCTGATTCAGCCCCCGGCCGGAGTCGCGGCCGGCATCGCGTAGTAATCGGGCCGGCCGGCCGTCCACAGCTCGCCCCAGAGCTTGCCGCCGCCATCGACGGTCAGCACCTCGCCGGTGATGAAGTTGCCGGACGGCGCGCCCAGATAGACACAGGCTTCGGCGATCTCCATCGCCGTGCCGGGCCGCTGCATGACGTTGGCGCGCGGGAATTCCCGCACCGCTTCCGGCGGGTAGACCGCCAGCCCCTCGGTGGCCGTGAGGCCGGGCGCCACGCAGTTGACGCGGATGCCGAGCGGCGCCCATTCCACCGCCACGGTGCGGCTGGCGCCGATCACGCCGGCCCGCGCCGCCACCGTGTGGGCCACGCCGGGCATGCCGCGTTCGGTGACCACCACGACGTTGACGATGGCGCCGCCCCGGCCCAGGTCGCGCCAGCGCTGGGCGGCGCGCTGCATCATGAACCAGGTGCCGTTGAGGTTGTTGTTGACCACCGCCGACCAGCCTTTCGGCGCGTAGTCGATGGCCGCCTGCGGAAACTGGCCGCCGGCGCTGTTGACCAGCAGATCCGGCATGCCGAAAGCCGCTTCGGCCTGTTCAAAGAGCGCCAGCACCTGCTCGTGCTCGCGGATGTTGGCGGCCAAGCCGACCATCTCCGCCCCCCGGCTGCGGGCGTAGGCGACGACCCGGTCGAGCTTGTCCTGACTGCGCCCGGCAATCACCACGCGGGCGCCGAGCCGGGCCAGCAGCAGCGCAGTGGCGCGGCCGATGCCGCTGCCGCCGCCCGACACCAGCGCCGTCCGGCCCCGGAACAGGTCCGGCCGGTAGACGGTGTCGGCCGCCCACAGCGCGTCCAGTCCGGCGTCCGGCGTCATCGCGGCGGCCGTGCTCATTCGCGCAGCAGCTCTTCGCTGATGATGATCTTGCGCACTTCGCTGGTGCCGGCGCCGATTTCCAGCAGCTTGATCGAGCGGTACAGGCGGTTCACTTCCGATTCCCAGATGTAGCCGTTGCCGCCGTGGATCTGCACGGCCTGGTCGAGCACGCGGTTCATCGTTTCGGCGACATAGAGCACGCCGGCGGCGGTGATCTTGTGGATCTCGCCACGGCCGCCGCCATCGGCTTCCACGGTATTGGCGGCGCGCAGCGTCTGGTAGGTGAACAGGCGCATCGACTCGACCCAGGTGTAGAGATCGGCCAGCTTGGCGCGGATCATCTGGAAGTCCGCGATCGGCCGACCGAACTGCTTGCGCTGGCGCGCGAAGTCGATCGACAGCTGCAGCGCCCGCTCGGCGATGCCGAGACAGATCGGCGAGATCATCGCCCGCTCCAGGTCGAGGCCGCTCATCACCACCTTGACGCCTTCGTTCTCCTCGCCGACCCGGTTGGCCACTGGCACCCGGCAGTTGTCGAACACCAGCTCGGCGGTCTGGCTGCCGCGGAAGCCCATCTTGATCAGCTTCTGGGCGACCCGGAAACCGGGGAAGTCCTTGTCGACCAGGAACGCCGAGATGCCCTTCGCACCCCGATCCTTGTCGGTCTTGGCGTAGACCAGCAGCACGTCGGCCACCGGGCCGTTGGTGATGTAGAGCTTGGTGCCGTTCAGCAGGTAGTGGTCGCCATCGCGGACGGCGGTGGTGCGCATCGAGCCGAGCGCGTCGGAGCCGGCGCCGGGCTCGGTCAGGCCCAGCGCACCGATCAGCCGGCCACTGCACAGGCCGGGCACGTAGCGCGCCTGCTGCTCGGCATTGGCGTTGCGCAGGATGTTGTGCAGACACAGGTTTTCATGCGCGACCCAGCTCAGGCCCAGCGCATGGTTCCAGCGGCTGAAGGCCTGCACCACGAGGCCGCTCGCCATCAGATCCAGGCCGGAGCCGCCGAAGCGCTCCGGCGCGGTGATGCCGAAGTAGCCGGTGTCGCCGATCAGCGGAAAGGCTTCGGCCGGCCACCATTCCTCGTTGTCCATCCGCTGGGCCAGCGGATACAGCGCTTCGCGGGCGAAGCGGTCGGCGCCGTCGAGGATCGCCTGCTCGTCGTTCGAGAGTCCCGAGAACACCTGCGCGAGCGGGCGCTGCTCGCGGTCCAGCCTGCCGTGGTCTGCCATGACGCTCCTGCACCTGCGCGGGCGATGGTCCCGAAAGAAGGGCGGTAGCCGCGCCGCCGCCATCCCGACGACGCGCCGGCATCTTACTGCACAAAAGTGAGGCGGACTCACTTAAGCTTCGGCGGACTGCCGCCCCCACCCAGGAACCGCCTCATGTCCGAACCGGTGCTGATCGAGCGTCGTGACCACGTCACCTGGATCACGCTCAACCGCGAGGCGCGCCGCAACGCGCTCAACGAGGACGTCGTGCGGCGCATCGCGGCCGGCATCGATGCCGCCGGCAGCGACGGCCTCAGCCGCGCCATCGTGCTGACCGGGGCCGGCGACAAGGCCTTCTGCGCCGGTGCCGATCTGGCCCGCGACGCCAACGGCAGCGCCTTCACCGCCCGCTTCGCGCAGCCGCGCCACTTCATGGTCGACCTGTTCAAGCGCCTGCTGGATTGCCAGCTGCCGGTGGTCGCCCGGGTCAACGGCCACGCCATGGCCGGCGGCTTCGGCCTGCTGTGCGCCTGCGACATGGCGGTGGCGGCCGACGACATCCGCATCGGCACCACCGAGAGCCGGATCGGCCTGTCGCCGATGATGATCCTGCCGCACATGATGCGAATCCTGCCGCCGCGCCGGCTGCAGGAGATGTGCATCACCGGCGAGCCGTTCAGCGCCCGCGAGGCGCTGGAATGGGGCGTGCTGAACTACGTCGTGCCGCGCGCCGAGCTGGACCACAAGCTCGACTGGCTGCTGGCGCGCATCGTCGACAAGTCGCCGACCGCGATCCGCCTCGGCAAGCACGCGTTCAACGCGATGCGCGACATGAGCCTGGGCGAGGCGATGGACGTTGCCCAGGTGATGATCCACGGCATGTCCAGCACCGAGGACGCCCGCGAAGGCCTGGCCGCATTCCAGGACAAGCGCACGCCGGTATGGACAGGACGATGAGCGACGCGCTGCGGATCGGCTGCGGCGCCGGCTTCTGGGGCGACAGCAGCGAGGGCCCGTCGCAGCTGGTGGCGACCGGCGATCTCGATTTCCTGGTGCTCGACTACCTGGCCGAAATCACCATGTCGCTGCTGGCGCGGGCCCGGGCCAAGGACCCGCAGGCCGGCTACGCCACCGATTTCCCGGAGCTGGTCGCGCGCCTGGCGCCGCAGCTCAAGAGCCACGGCATCCGGGTGATCTCCAATGCCGGCGGCGTCAATCCGCAGGCCTGCCGGGCGGCGATCGAGGAGCGCCTGGCCGCGCTCGGCATCCGCCTCAAGGTCGCCATCGTCACCGGCGACGACCTGCTGCCGCGCGCCGCCGAATTCGCCGACTGCCGGGAAATGGCCAGCGGCGCGCCGCTGCCGGCTTCGCTGTGGAGCATGAACGCCTATCTCGGCGCGTTCCCGATCGCCGCCGCGCTCGATGCCGGCGCCGACATCGTGCTGACCGGCCGCTGCGTCGACAGCGCCGAAACGCTCGGCGCGCTGATCCACCGGTTCCGCTGGACAGCGCAGGATTTCGACCTGCTGGCGGCCGGCAGCCTCGCCGGCCACGTCATCGAATGCGGCGCCCAGGCCACTGGCGGCATCGCCACCGACTGGCGCAGCGTGGTCGACGACTGGCACCGCATGGGCTTTCCGATCGTCGTCTGCCAGCCGGACGGCCGCTTCACCGTCACCAAGCCGGCCGGCAGCGGCGGGCGGGTGACGCCGGAAACGGTCGCAGAGCAGATCGTCTACGAGATCGGCGATCCGGCGGCCTACCTGCTGCCCGATGTCAGCTGCGATTTCCGCGCCGTGCAGCTGCGCCAGACCGGCCCGGACGAGGTCGAGGTCAGCGGCGCACGGGGCCGCGCGCCGACCGACTGCTACAAGGTGTCCGCGACCTGGCAGGACGGCTACCGCAGCGGCGGCACGATGATGATCGGCGGCGTCGATGCGGTGGCCAAGGCCGAAGCGGTGGCGGCGGCGATCCTGCGCCGCACCCGCCGGCTGTTCACCGAGCGCGGCCTGGCCGACTACCGGCGCGCCGATGTCGAACTGCTCGGCACCGAAAGCAACTGGGGCGCGAACGGCCGCCGCCGCGATACCCGCGAGCTGATCCTGAAGCTCAACGTCCATCACGACGCGCGTGCGGCGCTGGAGATCTTCAGCCGCGAGTTCATTCCGCCGGCCACCGCGATGGCGCAGGGCATCACCGGCTTCGCCGGCGGCCGGCCGTCGACCACGCCGATGGTGCGGCTGTTCTCCTGCCTGGTGCCGAAGTCGGCGGTGCCGGTGTTCATCGACGGCCAGCCGTACATGCCGCCCGCCGTTCCGTACGGCGAACCGCTGCGCTCGCCGCCGTCGGCGGAGCCGCCGCCCGCCGTCGGTGACGCCAGCACCACGGTGCCGCTGATCGCGCTGGCCTACGGCCGCAGCGGCGACAAGGGCGATCTCTGCAACATCGGCGTGCTGGCGCGGCAGCCGGCCTTCCTGCCGCTGCTGCAGGCCCAACTGACGGCCGACGCGGTGCGCCGCTACCTGGGCCATTTCGTGCGCGGCCGCGCCGAGCGCTTCGACTGGCCCGGCCTCGGCGGCTTCAATTTCGTGCTGCACGAGGCGCTGGGTGGCGGCGGCACCGCGTCGCTGCGGCACGACCCGCAAGGCAAGCTGATGGCGCAGATCCTGATGGACTTCCCGATCGCCGTGCCGCGCGCCTGGTGCGCTGCCGGCGGGCCGCTGGCGTCGGCACCGTGAGCGGACGCAAAGCACGCCGCCCGGCCGCCGTGCGGCCGCCGGCCACGCGCCGGGCGCGGGCCGAAAGGGTCGAGGAAATCCTCGACGCCGCCCGCGCGCTGTTCTGCGAGAAGGGCTACGCGCAGACGGCGGTCAGCGAGATCGCCGCCCGCGTCGGCGTCGTCGAAGGGCTGGTGTTCAAGTACTTCCCGAGCAAGCGGGCGCTGCTGCTGGAAGTGCTGGTGCACTGGTACGACACGCTGTTCGACGACTGCAGCCGCGAGCTGGCAACGCTGGCCACGCCGACCGAGCGGCTGCGGCGGGTCATCGAGCGGCATCTCGGCGCGATCGCGGCCAATCCGCTGCTGTGCCGGCTGATGTTCCTCGAAGTCCGCTCCGAGCACGACTATCACGGCTCCGCGCTGCACGCCCGCAACCGCCGCTATACCGAGTTGCTGGTCGGCGTGCTGGCGCAGGGCATCTCCGACGGCAGCTTCCGCAGCGACCTGCCGCTGCCGCTGCTGCGCGACCTGGTCTACGGCGGCATCGAACACCTGTCGTGGAACTACCTCTGCGGCCGCGGCGCGCTGGACGTCGACAGCCTCGCCACGCAGCTGGTGAGTCTGGTGCTCGACGGCCTGCGCGTGCCCGCTGCCGCCCCGCCCGCAACCCGGCGCGCCACCCGGCGCCCGACCACCGTCGTTGCCGATTCCGGAGTCCCCCGCCGATGAACCCCGACACCGCGCCACAGAGCTGGCCGTTCACCACCGTGCTGGTCGCCAATCGCGGCGAGATCGCGGTGCGGGTGCTGCGCACGGTGCAGGCGCTGGGCCTGCGCGGCGCGGTGGTGTTCCATGTCGCGGATCGCGGCACGGCGGCCGTGCAGATGGCGGACGTTGCCATCGAGATCAGCGGCCCGACGCCGGTCGCCGCCTATCTCGATGGGGCGCAGATCATTGCCGCCGCGCAGTACTGCGGTGCCGGCGCGATCCATCCGGGTTACGGCTTCCTGTCCGAGAACCGCAGCTTCTGCGCCGCTGTCGAGGCCGCCGGGCTGCGCTTCATCGGCCCGACGCCGGAGCAGATCGACCTGATGGGCGACAAGGTGCGCGCCCGCAACTTCGTGCAGCAGGCCGGCTTTCCGGTGGCGCCGAGTGCGATCGAGGACGACGACCCGGCGACGTTCGTCGAACGCTCGCGCGCGGTGGGGGCGCCGCTGCTGATCAAGCCCTCGGCGGGCGGTGGCGGCAAAGGCATGCGCATCGTCCGCGACCTGGGCCAGCTGGAAGCCGAGATCGAGCGCGCTCGCAGCGAAGGGAGCCGCTACTTCGGCGACGGCCGGCTGTACTGCGAGCGCTACATCGAGCAACCCCGCCATATCGAGGTGCAGGTGCTCGGCGATGGCCAGGGCACGGTCGTGCACGTATTCGAGCGCGAATGCTCGGTGCAGCGGCGCTTCCAGAAGATCGTCGAGGAAACGCCGTCGCCGGCACTGACACCAGCGCTGCGCGCGCGTATCTGCGACACCGCCGCCGGCATCGCCCGGGCGATCGGCTACCGCAACGCCGGCACCGTGGAGTTCATCTTCGCGCCCGACGGCACCTTCTACTTCCTGGAAATGAACACCCGGCTGCAGGTCGAGCACCCGGTGACCGAGGCCATCACCGGCATCGACCTGGTGCTGCAGCAGCTGCGCATCGCCGCTGGCGAGACGCTGGGCTTCACACAGGCGGACATCACCGCCAGCGGCCACGCGATCGAGTTCCGCATCTATGCCGAAGACGCCGCGCGTGGCTACACGCCGACCACCGGGCCGATCCTGAAACTGCAGCCGCCGCAGGGCGAGGGCGTGCGCTGGGACAGCGGCGTGCTGCAGGGCGGTGAAGTGACCAGCGCCTTCGATCCGATGATCGCCAAGCTGATCGTGCACGGCGCCACCCGCGAGCAGGCCATCGCCCGCGGCGATGCCGCGCTGCGCGACACCGTGCTGCTCGGCTGCAAGACCAACACGGCGTTCCTGCGTCGTCTGATCGCTCATCCGGCGTTCGTTGCCGGCGATGTCCACACCGGCTTTCTCGACGCCCACCCCGAGATCGCCGCCGAGCCGGTACTGGCCGACGACACGCTTCAGGCACTGCTGGCCGCCGCCAGCCTGAGCACCCGGCCGCTGCGCGACGCTGCCGACGCGATTCCCGACCTGCATGCCGCGATCGGCGCCTGGAGGAACTAGAAGGCCATGGAACACCGCTTCCGGCTCGGCGATGCCGAGCATCCCGTCGCGCTGTCGCGCAGCCCGCAGGCCTATCGCCTGCATCTCGGCGACACGCGGCTGGACATCCGGCTCAATCCGGCAGCGGACGGCCGCGCCCGGCTCGTCGTCGGCGATCGCGCGTTCGAGGTGGTGATCGCCACGCGCGGCGACGAGGTCTTCGTGTACCTCGATGGCGAAACCTACGCGCTGCGCTACCAGCACCCGCTCGACCGGCTGGCGGCGCAGTCCGGCGGCAGTGCCGATGACCGCATCAGCGCACCGATGCCGGGCAGCATCGTCAGCCTCGCGGTGCAGGTCGGCGAGGCCGTCTGCCGGGGCCAGACCCTGCTGGTGATGGAGAGCATGAAGATGGAAACCACGCTGCTGGCCCCGCGCGATGGCGTGGTGGCCGCCATCCGCTTCGACAAGGCGCAGAGCTTCGATCGCGACGCCGTGCTGCTGGAACTGGAGCCGCAGGCATGAGGCGCATCGAATCCCGGATCAATCCGGCGTCCGCCGAATTCCAGGCCAACGCCGCCCACCACCGCGCGCTCGCCGAGGCGTTCCGCGAGAAGCAGCGCGCCGCCCGCGAGGACCGCCCGCAGCGCGACATCGAACGCTTGCGCAGCCAGGACAAGCGGCTGGTGCGCGAGCGGCTGGCCCTGCTGCTCGACCCCGGCACGCCGTTTCTGGAGTTCTCCTCGCTGGCCGCCAACGAGGCTTACGACGGCGATGTGCCGGGCGCCGGCTGCGTCACCGGCATCGGCATCGTGTCCGGACGCGAATGCGTGATCAGCGCCGGAGATGCCAGCGTCAAGGGCGGCGCCTGGTACCCGCTGACGGTCAAGAAGATCATCCGCGCGCTCGACATCGCGCTCGAGAACCGCCTGCCGGTCGTGCACCTCTGCGATTCGGCCGGCGGCTTCCTGCCGCTGCAGGCCGATCTGTTTGCCGACAAGCAGATGGCCGGCCGGATCTTCCGCAACCAGTGCCTGCTGTCGAAGCTGGGCGTGCAGCAGGTCAGCGTGGTGCTCGGCCACTGCACGGCCGGCGGCGCCTATGTGCCGGCGCTGTCGGACTACAACGTCATCGTGCGCGGCACCGGTGCGATCTTCCTGGCCGGCCCACCGCTGGTGAAGGCGGCGACCGGCGAGGAAAACACCGTCGACGAACTCGGCGGCTGCGATATGCACACGCGGGTCTCGGGCACCGCCGACTACCCGGCCGGCAGCGAGGAAGAGGCAATCGCCATCGCCCGCGACATCGTCGCCCAGTTCAGGCAGCCGCAGAAGGCGGTGATCGGCTGGCAGCCGCCGGAAGCGCCGTTCTATCCAGCCGAGGAGCTGTACGGAATCCTGCCGCGCGACATCAAGCAGCAGTTCGACATCCGCGAAGTGATCGCCCGGATCGTCGATGGCTCGCGCTTCCACGAATACCAGCCGAACTACGGCCAGACGCTGGTCTGCGGCTACGCCCACCTGTGGGGCTACAAGGTCGGCATCCTCGGCAACAACGGCGTGCTGTTCAACGACAGCTCGCTGAAAGGGGCGCACTTCATCGAGCTGTGCAACCAGAACCGCACGCCGCTGCTGTTCCTGCAGAACATCACCGGCTTCATGGTCGGCCGCGAATACGAGCGGCGCGGCATCACCAAGGACGGCGCCAAGATGATCATGGCGGTGTCCTGCAGCGAGGTGCCGAAGTTCACGGTGATGTGCAACGGCAGCTTCGGCGCCGGCAATTACGGCATGAGCGGCCGCGCCTTCGACAGCCGCTTCCTGTTCAGCTGGCCGCAGTCGCAGATCAGTGTGATGGGCGCCGAACAGGCCGCCAACACGCTGGCCGACGTCAAGATCCGCCAGCTGGCCAAGCAGGGCCGCCAGCTCGGCGAGGCCGACATCGCCGCCATCCGCGATCCGGTACTGGCCGAATTCAAGCGCAAGCAGAGCGCCTACTGGTCGACCTCGGAAATCTGGGACGACGGCATGCTTGATCCTGTCGACACCCGCAACGCGCTCGGCATCGCCATCAGCGCCGCACTCAATGCGCCGATCGCCGAGCCGCGCTACGGCGTGTTCCGGATGTGAGCCGCGCGGCCGCCGCACTGTCCGGCGCAAGGCCCGCTCCGGATGACCCGGTGACGCCGCAGCGGCTGCGATCACCCGCTGGCAGCTGAGGCGGCTGTCGGTTCGGACGATGCATGGCCGGGGCAAGCCTCCTGCGGCCGTCCGCTGTCATGACAATGTCGTGCGGCATCGCTAGCATCTGACCGACCGATCGGTTAGCCTTGCCGCCCGTTCATCCGCGCCGCGTCTGATGCCGCCTCTACCCGACCTCGCCAGCGGCGCCCGCGCGATCCTCGACGCCGCGACGATCGCCTTTGCGCGCGCCGGTTTCGATTCGGTGTCGATCGCCGACATCGCCGCCCAGGCCGGGGTCAGCAAAGCCAACATCTTTCATCACTTCAAGTCGAAGGAAGCGCTGCACCAGGGCGTGCTGCGCGAAGCCTGCAAGGGCCACGCGGAGTTCGCCGAAGCGCTGCTGGCGCGCACCGACATGGGCAGCGTCGACAAGCTGCGGGCGCTGATCCGCTTCGATTTCGCCGATGCCTTCGCCAACGAGCTGAACACCCATCTGGTGGTCCGCGAAGTGCTGAACACCGGTTGCTGCGCCGGCCGCGATCTGGTCGAACCGGTGTTCATGCGCAACATCGACGCCGTGGTCGGCATCATCCGGCAGGGGCAGAAGAACGGCGCGTTCGCGGCCGACATCGACCCGTCGACCGTGACCCTGATGATCGGCGCGACGGTGATGCTGTTCTTCCAGAACCGGCAGATCCTGGACCGCTTCCCGGGCCTGCAGGCGGGCGCCGATCCCGACACCTACGCCGATCTCGTGTTCCGCACGGTGCTCGGCGGCGTCATCGCTGCACCGCGCACGCCGGCGACGATGCCGGCAAAGAAAGCCACGAAACCGAAGGCCCGCACCGGCACGCGGCGCAAGCCGCGCACGCCGGGTTCCACCGCAACGAAAACGAGACCGAAAACATGACCCGCACTGCATGGAGCGCGGCCCTGGTGTTGCCGTTGGCGCTGCTCGGCGGCTGCGCCGTCGGGCCGGATTTCAAGTCGCCGCCGGTGCCCGGCGCCGACGAGAAGCTGAGCCTGACGCCGCTGCCGGCCGAAACCGCGAGCGCCGACGTGGCCGGTGGCGAAGCCCAGCGTTTTCTCGACAACGCGCCGGTGTCGGCGCGCTGGTGGGAGCTCTACGGCTCGCCGGAACTCAACGCCCTGGTCAACGACGCGCTGCGCGCCAGCCCGTCGATCGCCTCGGCGCAGGCGGCGCTGCGCTCGGCGCAGGCCAATGCCCGCGCCCGTTACAGCGACCTGTTCCCGGATGCCAGCCTCGATTTCAACGGCACCCGCCAGAAGATCGACTTCGGCAGCTTCGGCCAGCCGGGCGGCGGCGGCCTGATCTACAACCTGTTCAACGCTTCGGTGAATGTCAGCTACGGGCTCGACATCTGGGGCGGCACGCGGCGCGGCGTGGAGGCGGCGAAGGCCTCGGCCGAAGCCCGTGAGCACGAGCTGACGGCGGCCTACCAGACGCTGATCGGCAATGTCGTGACCACTGCGATCACCGTGGCCGAGAACGATCTGCTGGCCGATGGCGCCCGCATCCTCGTGCAGGACCAGACGGCGCGCGTGGCGATCGCCCGCCGCCAGCGCGAGCTGGGCGCGCTCACCACCGCCGAGGTCGCGGTGATCGAAGGCCAGCTGGCCAACGAGCAGGTGTCGCTGTCGACCTACGAGCAGCAGGCGCAGGCCGCTCGCACCCAGCTGGCCGTGTACCTGGGCCGCACGCCGGGTGCGGCAGCGGCGGTCGACCTGAAGCTGGTATCGCTGAAGCTGCCGACCGAGATTCCGGTCAGCCTGCCGTCGACGCTGGTACGCCAGCGGCCCGACCTACGCGCGGCCGAAGCCGGCCTGCACGAAGCGGCTGCCAAGATCGGCGTGGCCACCGCCAACCAGCTGCCGCAGATCGCGCTGAGCGCCAATCTGGGCACCCAGGCGACCAAGATCGGCGACCTGTTCAGCAACAACATCTGGTCGATCGGCACGGCGGTGACCCAGCCGCTGTTCCGCGCCGGCGAGCTGTCGGCGCTGAAGAAGGCGGCGATCGCCGACTACGAGAAGGCCGAGGCCGACTACCGGCTGACCGTGCTCAACGCGTTCCGCAACGTCGCCGATTCGCTGCAGGCGCTGCAGTCCAACGCCAGCCTGCTGGGCGCCTACGCCAACGCCGCCAAGGCCGCCGAGATCACCTACCAGAACGCCGACCGGCAGTACGCGCTGGGCGCCGGTACCGCCACCGAGAAGGCCCGGCTGCACGCCGAGCTGACCCGCGTGCGCGCCGGCTACTACGTGACCGTGGCCAGCCGCCTGCGCGACACCGCCGCGCTGCACATCGCACTCGGCGGCGACTGGGATACCGAGGTCAACGCGGCCCTGCCGGCACCGGCGCCGGCCGCCCAGGCCGCACTCGCCGCACCGGCCCGCTGACCGCGCGCCCGTCACCCGCAATCCGCACGCATCCAGACCCCTCGACCGCATCCGGTCGATTTCGGAGAAGCACCCCATGAAGCGCTGGCTCACCCTGATTGGCGTTGTCGTCGTCCTGATTCTCGTCATCGGCGGCATCAAGGCATTGCAGGTCAAGAAAACCCTCGCCGGCTATGCCGCGATGCCGGAACCGCAGTCGGCAGTGTCGACCGCCAAGGCCGAATTCCAGGACTGGTCGACGGAACTACCGGTGGTCGGCTCGCTGCGCGCCGTGCGCGGCGTCGAGCTGGCCAACGAGCTGGCCGGTACCGTGGAAGCGGTGGGCTTCCGCTCCGGCGAGGACGTCAAGGCCGGCGCCCCGCTGCTGCAGCTGGTGGCCGACGCCGATCGCGCCAAGCTGCGCTCGCTGGAAGCCAATGCCGAACTGGCCCAGCTGAACGCCACCCGCGACAAGCTGCAGTTCGAGGCCGAGGCGATTTCCCGCGCGGCCTACGAGAACAGCGTGGCCACCGCCAAGTCGGCGAAGGCGGCGGTCGAGGAGCAGCGGGCGCTGGTCGCCAAGATGGCGATCCGCGCGCCGTTCGCCGGCCGGCTCGGCATCTCCACGGTCAACCGCGGCCAATACCTGGCGGCGGGCGCCAATGTGGTGACCCTGCAGCAGCTCGATCCGATCTACGCCGATTTCAACCTGCCGCAGCAACAGCTGGCGCAGCTGAAGGTCGGCGAGACCGTGAAGGCGACCATCGACAGCTTCCCGGGCACGGTGTTCGAGGGCAGGATCAGCGCCATCGACCCGATCGTCGATACCGAAACCCGCAACGTCCGCGTGCAGGCGACGATCGCCAATCCCGAGCAGCGCCTGCTGCCCGGCATGTTCGCCGACCTGCGGATTGCGGTCGGCCAGTCGCAGCGCTACCTGACCCTGCCGCAGACCGCGATCACCTTCAATCCGTACGGTGAAACGGTGTTCGTGGTGGTCAAGCGCGGCGAGGAGAACGCGCCCGATCCGAACCTGCCGGCGACGCTGGCCAAGAACCAGGCGCTGGACAAGATCGACGCCAAGCAGCGCGCCGCCGATGCCGCCGAGGCCGCTGCCGCCAAGGGCGAGAAAGCCGCCGAGGCACCCGCCGCCGCGCCGGCCAAGCCGGTCGACCCGAACGCGCCGCCGGTGCTGGTGGCCCGTCAGGTGTTCGTGGTGTCCGGCCCGAAGCGCGGCGACCAGGTGGCGATCCTGTCCGGCCTGAAGGAAGGCGACGAGGTGGTCACCACCGGCCAGCTGAAGCTGCGCAACGGCGCCCGCGTGAACATCAACAACACCGTGCAGCCGAGCTTCGACGCCAACCCGCAGCCCAAGGACCAGTGAGCGCGCCCGCGCGCCTCGCCGAGGACAAGTCCGCATGAAATTCACTGATCTGTTCATCAAGAAGCCGGTGCTGGCGACCGTCATCAGCCTGCTGATCCTGGTGCTCGGCATCCGCTCGATGCTGAGCCTGCCGGTGCGCCAGTACCCGCAGACCGAGAACGCCACGGTCACCGTGTCGACGGTCTACTACGGCGCCAACCCGGATGTGGTGGCCGGCTTCATCACCACGCCGATCGAGGCAGCGGTGGCGCAAGCGCAGGGCATCGACTACCTGACCTCGTCGTCGTCGACCGGCATCTCCACCGTCACCGCCACGCTTGCGCTGAACTACGACTCCAACCGCGCGCTCAGCGAAATCAACACCAAGGTGCAGTCGGTGCTGAACCAGCTGCCGCCGGAAGCGCAGCAGCCGACGCTGGCCGTGCAGGTGGGCGAGCAGATCGACTCGCTGTACATGGGCTTTTCCAGCGACACGCTGCCGCAGAACCAGATCACCGACTACCTGATCCGCGTCGTCCAGCCGAAGCTGCAGTCGGTGGCCGGCGTGAAGCTGGTGTCGCTCCTCGGCGGCCGCCAGTTCGCGCTGCGCGCCTGGCTGGATCCGCAGCGGCTGGCCGCGTTCGGGGTGACCGCCACCGATGTCACCGCAGCGCTCGCGGCCAACAACTACCTGTCGGCGCTCGGCACCACCAAGGGCCAGATGATCAGCGTCGACCTGACGGCCGGCACCGATCTGCACTCGGTCGACGAGTTCAAGAATCTCGTCATCAAGAACAAGGGCAGTGCGCTGGTGCGGCTGCAGGACGTCGCCACGGTGACCTTGGGCGCGGAGAACTACGACGCCTCGACGCGCTTCGACGGCAAGCAGTCGGTGTTCATCGGCATCAAGGTGGCGCCGGATGCCAACGCGCTGACCGTGATCAAGGATGTGCGCAAGGTGTTCCCGGACATCCTCGCGGAGATGCCGGAAGGCATCCACGGCGAGATTTCCTATGACGCCACGGCCTATATCCGGGCCTCGATCAGCGAAGTGCAGAAGACCCTGATCGAAGCGCTGCTGATCGTCACCGTGGTGATCTTCCTGTTCCTGGGCAGCTTCCGCTCGGTGCTGATCCCGGTGGTGGCGATGCCGCTGTCCCTGATCGGCGGCTTCTTCGTGATGCTGGTGCTTGGCTACTCGATCAACCTGCTGACCCTGCTGGCGCTGGTGCTGGCGATCGGCCTGGTGGTCGACGACGCGATCATCGTCGTCGAGAACGTCGACCGCCACATGAAGCTCGGCAAGAAGCCGATGCAGGCCGCGCTGATCGCCGCCCGCGAGCTGGCCGGGCCGATCGTCGCGATCTCCGTGGTGCTGATCGCGGTCTACGTGCCGATCGGCTTCCAGGGCGGGCTCACCGGCGTGCTGTTCTCCGAGTTCGCGTTCACCTTGGCCGGCGCGGTCGGCGTGTCGGCGGTGGTCGCGCTGACCCTGTCGCCGATGATGGCGGGCGTCTTCTTCAAGGACGACCACGGCTCCAACAAGCTGGTGCAGGCGATCGACCGCAACTTCGAGAAATTCTCCAGCGTCTACCGCCAGCTGCTCGGCAGCCTGCTGGGCGCCTGGAAGCTGGTGGTCGGCTTCGGCTTCATGATCATCGCGCTGCTGGTGCTGATGATGACGGCCCCGGGCTTCTTCGGTGGCGTGCTCGCCACCGGCGAACTGGCGCCGTCCGAAGACCAGGGCTTTTTGTTCTACATCTCCTCGGCGGCGCCGAACGCGTCGGCCAAGCAGATGCTGACCTACACCGACCAGATGTACGGAATCATCAAGGACACGCCGGAATACGCCAACGCCTTCCAGATCTCCAGCGAAGGGCAGATCAACTCCGGCATCGGCGGCTTCGTGATGAAGCCGTACGAGGAGCGTTCGCGGAAGATCGCCGACATCAACGTCGATCTGCAGATGCGCAGCAACCAGGTCGCCGGCGCCAACGTGTTCTGGGTCAATCCACCGTCGCTGCCGGGCGCCGGCCAGGGCCTGCCGATCCAGTTCGTGATCAACACCACCGAGCCGTTTGCCAAGCTCTACGAGGTGTCGCAGGCGCTGATCGCCAAGGCCCAGGCCACCGGCAAGTTCTACGTGCTCGACAACGGCCTGAAGATCGACAAGCCGCAGACCACCGTCAACGTGGACCGCGACAAGGTGGCCGCGCTGGGCCTGACGATGCGCGATGTCGGCAGCACGCTCGGCTCGCTGCTCGGCGGCGGCTACGTCAACTACTTCTCGATCGCCGGCCGCTCGTACAAGGTGATTCCGCAGGTCACCGAATCCGAACGCCTGAACGCCGGCCAGCTCGATGGCTACTACCTGCGCGCCGCCAGCGGCCAGCTGATTCCGGCCTCCACCGTGATCAGCTTCAAGACCGAAACCGTGCCGCAGTCGATCCCGCACTTCCAGCAGCTGAACTCGGCCACCATCGGCGCGGTGTTCGGCGGCACCCAGGGCGAGGCGCTGGCGCTGCTGAACCAGCTGGCCAAGGAAACGCTGCCGGCCGGCTTCACCATCGACTACGCCGGCGAGTCACGTCAGTACGTCAAGGAATCCGGCGGCTTCCTGGTCACGCTGAGCTTCGCGCTGATCATCATCTTCCTGGTGCTGGCCGCGCAGTTCGAAAGCTTCCGCGACCCGCTGATCGTGATGATGTCGGTGCCGATGGCCATCTTCGGCGCGGTGGTGTTCCTGTTCCTCGGCTTCGCCACGCTGAACGTCTACACCCAGGTGGGTCTGGTGACCCTGGTGGGCCTGATCGCCAAGCACGGCATCCTGATCGTGGAGTTCGCCAACCAGCAGCGCCTGATGGGCAAGAGCAAGCTCGAAGCGATCGAGATCGCCTCCGAAACCCGCCTGCGCCCGATCCTGATGACCACCGCCGCAATGGTGCTCGGCGTCATGCCGCTGGTGATCGCCGACGGCGCCGGTGCCGTCGGCCGCAACCACATGGGTCTGGTGATCGCCACCGGTATCTCGATTGGCACGCTGTTCACGCTGTTCGTGGTGCCGGCGATGTACCTGTGGCTGGCGTCCGAGCACGTGAAGCCGACCGCCGCTGTCGATGCCGACGATGACGGCGAACTGGCTCTGGCCGATGCGCGGCACTGAGGGCGAAACACGTCGATGCCATCCCGCCTGCGATGGCCTGATGTGACGTGATGTGAAGACAAGCCCCGGTCGCTCGTGCTGCCGGGGCTTTTGCTTTTCAGGGCGCTTGCGGCTTCGGAGCGTCGTCAGGTGTCGTTGCTGTTCCCGAGCCGGGCGCTCAGCCGAGGCGCCCACACAAGAACGGGCATCACTCCACGGTGGCCGTGGCCGCATGGGCAGCGCGATGGCCATAGCTCAGCACTCTCGTGATCCGCCATCTGCCGGAATCCGACTGCCAGACCATCGTGAAATCCGCGAGGCCATCGCACGGCCCATCCGGGATGCCGCAGAAGCGATGCGTACCCTGCTCGATCGCACCGAAGTCCTTGATCGGGTAAACCCGGAGGCTGCCAGCGACCAGTTCGCGCCTGTACTTGCCGCAGGCGTATTGGCGAGTGTTGGCCAGCATGGCATCGCGGGACCAGGTGACGCCCCCGGTGTCGTGATAGAACTCGACCGACTCGGAAAAGAAGGCTTCGTGTGCCTTCAACTGCCCCGGGTCCGCGCATCGGTTGAAGGCATCGAACACCGCGCGGTCCTGCTGCTCGATGACGGCAGCCAGCGACTCGCCAGGGCCGGCCGCGTGGCCCAGCGCGTGAATCGCCATGCCCGCCATGACGCCAATGATTGGTACGCGGATATTGTTCATCTGTGGGACCCCGCAATCGGCGTGCATCGTGACGCCAGACGTTCGAGCGAAGCTGCTTACCGAGGCGAACAGCATCGGCCCGGCAAGCAAGCCTAGCCCGGATACAGCGCAGCGAAATCCGGGCTACTTCGCTGGCCACGATTATCGGGGCCGCCGCCCGTCACCGCGTTGCCGCGCGGTGACGGGCGCTGTCGTTTCAGGGCATGGCATTCACGTGCCAGCGCGTTGCCACCGGCGGGGTCGGGACCGTGGCTGCGGCACTGCCATTGAGGAGCAAGCCGTCAGCCGCGACGCACCTGCTGCAACCGAAGCAACAGATAGACAGCAAAGCCAACGGCGACACCGGGCACCACGCCGAGCACCAATGCGACCCACCCGTGACGGGTGCGTTGGGTCTTGGTTTCGTACGCAATCCACGCGGCCAGAACAGTCCACGTGAAGAAGATGTCCAGCACGTAGCCGGATGAGTACGGATTCACAAAACCCGCCGCAAACGCGCCGACAACATCCGGGTTCTCGATGAACGGCGGGATGCACACTGCGACAAAAGCGGCCGTGAAAGCCGCCGCGAGCACGATCAGACAGATACGAAATGCAGGTGTGTTCATTGGGCGCTGGTGCTGTATTGAATTACGGAGCCACGATGCGAGTGAATCGAAGCCGCGCACTTCGGCAGTGCTTGGCTACGTATTGCGCGAAGTGCCGTAGCGCGTCTGACCGAGTATCCGACACATGTTTCGTTCGCGGCCATCACTCAGATTTGCGTATTGAAAGCGGTCGGTCGTGCCCCGCCGCACTTAGCTACCGTACCAAGAGGTTAGGTGAATCGGTGATACATCACCGTAGTTCCCAAAGCTTTCGTTTAGACCACTCCGTAATAAATGCTGACTGCTGCTGCCGACTTGCAGGTCGAAGAATTTCTGCTCGGATCTGCCCATCTGTTAACGGAGCAGCCCCGTAAAGTTGGACTAAATCAATCCGAATGAACCCAATTCTATGATCCAATCCGCCGGTGCGCTGAAATCCCTGAGCTTCGATACTTCTGGCATCGCAAGTCGGGCTAAGCAGACCAAACCCACCTAGTTTCTGGCGAACTGTCTCGTGCTGCTCTGGAGTCATTCCTCCGTGGATTTCTGATTTCGTGTCGTTTGGATTTCCGTCGATCAGCAACAACAAACAAGCAAAAATGCTACTGAATCCGTGGTCAAATCGTGCGTTCGCTTGCTGAATAAGATGTTCCAGTTTGTCGAGTTTATTTGGACGTGCATTCGCATCATGAGCACGACGCAACTTGGCAACCTTGAATTCAACAATGATTGTGTTGTCAGGCTGAGATTCAGAAAGACAAACCAAATCGATGTCGCCGTCGTGGCCTCCGAATTCCTTACGAGACACTTCCGCTAAGTATTTTGCATCCGACGGCGCACCAAACAATCTACGTACTGGCTCACCCCAATGCCAGTCAGCTACTAAATGACGAACTAGTTCTTGCTCCTCAGCAGCCGTAACTAGATCGCAATCAGAAAGGCCAATTGTCACGGCCGATTCCGCCCCAGCTGGTCATGCGACGACACCCAATCCCCGGCCAGGATCGCGGAACTCAGTGAGGTCTCGCCGGCCAGCACCACGCCGGCACAGATTTCGGCGAACTTCAGTGCGCCGCCCTTGCCGTAGCAGCCGAGCATTTCCAGACATTCGCGTTGCGTCGCCAGCCCGGTGCCACCGCCGTAGGTGGCGCAGATCAGGCTGGTCAGGGTGATGGACCAGTAGTAGTCGCCGTTGTCGAGCAGCTGGCAGTAGGTGGTGGCGGCATGCGATTCGGCGACGTTGGCGACGTCCTGCCCGCAGGCGATGAACAGTGCCGTGATGCCGTTGGCGGCATGCGCGGCGTTATTGGCGCTGCCTGCGATGAAGGCGCCGGCCTGGCTGATCTGGCGGGCGTGGAACAGCTGCTTGCCGGTGACGCCCATCAGCGGCTTCAGGATGGAGTCCTTCAGCGTGATTTCGGCGATCACCCGCTTGCCGCGCGTGTTCAGCGTGTTGATCTGCGAGTGCTTCTTGTCGGTGTCGATGTTGCCGGACAGCATGAAATTCGGGTGCAGCGGGTGGTTCGCCTGTATCCATTGGCAGGCGGCCAGTGTGGCCTTGCCGACCATGTTCTGGCCCGCCGCATCGCCGGTGGCGTAGTTGAAGCGCAGGTAGCGCAGGTTGCCGACCGCGTACTGGCCGATGACCTTCAGCTTGCCGATGCGCGTAGTCGCTTCGGCGGCGGCGGCGATGTCGGCGTGGTGGGCGGTGATCCACTCGCCGAAGCCGCGCGCGGCCAGCGCGTCGTCGAACATGAACACCGGCGAGCGCTGCATGTGGTCGTCGACCACGGTGCACTTCACGCCGCCGTGCTCGCTGAGCAGGCGCATGCCGCGGTTGTAGCTGGCCACCAAGGTGCCTTCGGTGGTCGCCATCGGGATGTAGAAATCGCCTTTCGCGTGTTCGCCGTTGACGCGCAGCGGGCCGGCGAGGCCGATCGGCACCTGGGCCACGCCGATGAAGTTCTCGATGTTGCCGGGCAGCACGCCAGGGCCGAACGAGTAGTGGCCGACGTGGTCCAGCGTGCTGCCGGTCTGCGCCGTCACGAACGCGCGGCGGGTGGCGGCGATCTCGCGGGTGTAGTCGTCCTGCTTGTCGCGCGGCACCTTGGCGGCGGCGGGCGCGGCAGGGGAAGCGGACTTCGGGGTTTCGGCGGTCATCGGCGGATCTCGGGTTCGTCGGCATGCCGGACAGGGCCGCTGATCGTAGCTGCTGCGGCCGCTGTGACCACGCCCCCCGATGACCGCCGGTGGCGGCCGCGAAACCGGCCGCCGCGCGAGCCGCTTCAGCGTGGCGGTGGCGCCGCAGGCCGTGCGCCTTCGCTGCCCGCAGCGGCCGCCGGCGCAGCCGCTGCGCTGCCGACACCCACCGCGCCCCAGCCGTAGACCGGGTCGTAGCCGACTGCGCCCAGATCGCGGGCGGCGGCACGCAGCCGGGCCAGCACCGCATCGGCGGCGTTCGATGCATCGGCGCGCAGGTCGCGGGCGATGGTCGCCGCCACCGCCGGCGCTGCGAACGAGGTGCCGGACACCGGCTGGCCACCAAAGCTGCCGGCGCTGCTGACGACGTTCACGCCCGGTGCCGCGAAGCTGATGTACGGACCCCGGTTGGCGCGCCGGTAGACCTGGTCGCGGCCGTCGATGGCGGTGACCGCGACCACGCCCGGATAGGCGGCCGGGTAGACCGGCGGCGCGGCCGGGCCACCGTTGCCGGCCGCTGCGACGACGACGATGCCGGCCGCCAGCGCCCGCCGCACCATCAGGCCCATCACCGGGTTGTCCGGACCTTCGATGGAGATGTTGATCACCCCGGCGCGTTCGTCGATCAGCCAGGCGATCGCCGCCGCAATGGCATCGGCCGGCGCCACCAGGCGCTGGTCGGCGTCGGCGCCGAAGACATCGGCCAGCGCCAGCCGGGCGCCGCCGGCAGCGGCGATTTCGGCCACCAGGGTGCCGTGGCCGCGCGGCAGGTAATCGCTGCCGACGAAGCTGCGGCTGCGGCTGACGGCGGCGGCGATCGGCGCGGCGGCCAGGTCGGCGCCGGTGTCGATGATGCCGACGCTGAACGGCCGGCCGTTGCCCGCCGCCGGGGCGGACGCAGCGGACGCCGGCAACTTCACCGCCGGCGCTACCAGCCGCGCGGCGTCCCGGCCGGGATCGACCTGCGACGGCCGGAACACATGGTTCGGCGCGAACAGGCCCTGCGGCGCGATGCCTTGCAGCTGGCGCAGCGCCTGCTCCACCGTTTGCCCGGCGCGCAGCTGCACGCGGGCGATGGTTTCGTCGCGGCCCGGCACCGGTCGCTCCGAACGCAGGCGGTAGCCGGCCGCCTGCACGCGGGCCACGGCAGCGCTGCGGTCGATCATCAGCACCTCGCCGGCAATCCGCTCGCGACCGTCCAGGCCGTGCTCCACCGCCAGCGGCTCGCCGCTGCGCAGGCGGTCGTCGGCCACCAGGTCGATGCGATCGTCGCCGTGCTCGGCGTCCTTGGCCTCGTCCTCGGCGGCATCGGCGGCATCCTTGGCAGCGTCCTCGGCTTCCTTGGCCCCTTCCTTGGCGGCGTCGGCGGCCTGCTTGTCGGCCTCCTCGCTGCGCTTTGCCTGGGCCTTGTCGGCGTCAGCCTTGGCCTTGGCGGCATCGGTCTCGCCACCGCCGCTGCTGCGGGCCGATCCGGATGCGGCCGGTGCCGTGCCGCCGCCGTCACTGCCACCACCACCGCTGCGGTCGCCGCCGCTGTCCTTGCCGCTGCTGCGGGCGGCGTCGCGCGCTTCACGGTCGGCTTCGCGGCTGCGCTCGCGATCGGCCTGATCGCGGGCCTCGCGGGCGTCGCGCTGGGCGCGCGATTCCCGCACTTCGCGGACCTCGCCGCCGTCGCGCGCACGCGCCGAAGGGCAGGCCAGCAGCGGACACAGCGCGATGGCCAGCAGCAGGCCGGCACGGCGACCAGTAAAACGGGGTGCGGGATGGATCATGGTGCAGCACTCCTGCTGCCGGGATCGGGCATCCCGGGAATAATCGCCGCCGACGATCGTTGTCGGGGACAGGAACAGGTGAGGCGGATGCCGGATTTCAGGCACGAACTGGTAGCACGGTTACCGCGCATGCGCCGCTTCGCGCTGACCTTGTGCCATGCGCCGCACGACGCCGAGGATCTGGTGCAGATGGCGGTCGAGCGGGCGCTGCGCCACGAGGCATCGTGGGAACCGGGCACCTCGCTGGACAGCTGGCTGTACCGGATCCTGCAGAACCTGTGGCGCGACGAACTGCGCGCCCACCGGCGCAAGGCGGAACCGCTCGACGAGGTCACCGAAGTGATGGGCGAGGATGGACGCGACGTGACGCTGAACGCGCTGCAATGGGCCGAAGCCCGCGCCGCGCTGCAGACGCTGCCGGAGGAGCAGCGCGCGGTGCTGACCCTGGTGGTGCTCGACGGCCTGTCGTACCAGGACGCCGCCACCGCGCTGGACGTGCCGATCGGCACGGTGATGAGCCGGCTGTCGCGGGCCCGCGCCCGCATGGCCTCGCTGCTCGGCGCCGAACCGGCGCTGCGCAAGGCGACCTGACGATCACGAGGAACAACGAGGCCATGGAACTGAACGACGAACTGCTGTGCGCCTATCTCGACGGCGAGCTGGCCGAGGCCGAGCGCGCCGCATTCGAAACCGCGCTGGCTGCCGATCCTGGCGCCCGCCTGCGGCTGGAACGCCTGCGCGCAGCCGATCAGCAGCTGAAGGCGGCCTACCCGCTGACGCCGACCGCCGACAACGATCCGCTGGCGGCGGCGATCCTGGCCCATCGGCCGGGCGAGCCGTTCCAACTGCCGCCGCGCGCCGCCCGCGACACCACCACGGCTCGGCCGCAGTTGCCGCAACTGCGCCTGCTGCGCCGCTTCCGGCAGCCGGTCTGGCGCGGCGCGCTGGCAGCCTCGCTTGCGGCGGCGATCGTCGGCCTGGTGGTCGTCAATCGCGGCGGCAACCCGCAGCCGGCCGCGACCGCCGCGCTGCAGCTGGCGCTGGACGGCACGCCCAGCGGCAGCGAAGCCCGCGACGGCGGCTCCGTAATCCGCCCGGTGCTGAGCTTCCGCGCCGATGACGGCCGCTGGTGCCGCGTGTTCGAACAGGACAACGGCGCCCGCGAAGGCCTGGCCTGCCGCGATGACGGCGGCTGGCAGCTGCTGGCGCTGGAAGCCGGCGACGGCGCCGCCCCCGGCGAACTGCGGCCGGCCGGCAGCAATGCGGCGATCGACCAGCTGATGAACCGCCTCGGCGGCAGCGACGCCGTCGATGCCGAGCAGGAACGCGCCCTGATCGCCGGCCGCTGGGCCGGCCCGCCGCCGCGCTGAAACCGCGCGCCGCCGGGGCCGTTGCCGCCCCGGCGCGCGCGCCGTCTGCCACGCCAGCCCCAGATCCGGCCCGAGATCCGGCCCGCCTGCGCGCGGCCCGGCCAGAGATGCCGGCCGGAAAGCGCCGGTCGGGCCGATCAGCCCCGGCGTCATCGCCGCCGCTGACCCCCCCGCTGCCATCTGCGCCGAAGCCGGCGTGCCGGCCGGCGGCATCGGTGTCACCTGTTCCTGTCGTGGCATCGAGCCGCCCGATGACGCGCGCCCGGCACCGCTGCCGACGGGCGACCCGGCGCCCCCGCAGGCAGGCGCGGCGATGGCTGACGCCCCGCGCTCGAAACGCAGAAAGCCGCCGCTGCACCGCCCGGCGGGCGGTGCAGCGGCGGCCGGCGATGGCGGCGTGGGCGGGCCGGTCAGAGCGGCAACTGCCATGACAGGCTGACGCCGCCGCTGTAGTCCGGGCTGCCGTCGGACAGGCCGGCGCCAGCGAACAGGCCGGCCTGCCAGCCGCCGCCCAGCAGCACGCCGAGGCTGGCCTCGACATTGCGCGCATCGACGCCGGCCACGACGGCCGTCTCGCGCCAGCTGTAGAGCAGCCCGGCTTCCACCGCATCGCCAAGGTTCAGCCAGCCGCCGGCGCTCCACTGCCAGCCGTCCTTGCGCTGCAGGGTGGCGGTGCTGCCGAGGAAGCGGCGGCCGGCGGTGACATAGACGCCGCCGCCCTTGCCCGCGTAGCCGAGTTCGCTGCCGGCCGTGTAGTCGGTGGCGCCGACGCCGAGGCCCTTGCTTTCGCTGCCGGTGGCGAACTTCACGCGGCCGCTGACATCGATGTAGACCGGCGTGTCGGCGATCGCATTGAACGAGCGGGTCACCGCCAGGGTGGCGTCGCCGATGCCGGACACGCTGCGGTTGTCGCTGAACGAGTCGTTGCCGCCCCGGCCACGGCCCTGGCCGCTGCCGCCGCCGTTGTCATCGCTGCCGCCACCACCGCCACCACCACTGCTGCTGCCGCCGCCGCCATCGCTGCCGCGCCCGGAGCCGCTGCTGGAACTGCCGCCGGAGCTGCCGCTGGAACCGCCGTTGTCGTCGGCGATGACGATCACATCGGCCGGGCCGCGCACGGTGATGTACGGCACCGTCAGCCGCACCGACCAGTCCTGCCAGCGCAGGCGCGCGGAGATCGGCACCACCAGCACCTCGGTGCGCGTGGTACCGCCGTACTTGCCGCTGGCGTAATCGGCGCCGGTGCCGAACGACAGGCTGTCGGCGGCCAGCGCAGGGCCGCCGGCCGCCGCGATCAGGGTGGCGAGCGTGGCGGCAAACGCCGTACGGCAAGGGGAAAACGACATCGGGCAGTCTCCGGGGACGATCGTGAAGCGTCCGCAGTCAACGCGCGGCGCTTGGAAAATGAAAGTTAAAACTTGGTCAGGTCGGCCCCGTACGCCGCGCGCCGCAGCGGCGGACGCGCAGCCGCAAGGGCTCGGCAGGACAACGGCCGGCGCGGCGATTTATTCCGCCGCCGATGCGAAAAAAATCCGCCGCTGATCGGCGGAATAAGCGGCCGGCTGGTGCGTTGTCGGGGGGCAGGGTGTGCGGCGCTCGGGTCTCGATCCACGGCACGGCGCTTCATCCCTGCATCCCTACTGTCGAACCACCAGGAACCCGCACCATGAACAAGCTTTCCCTGATCGCCGCCACCTGCCTCGCCGCCGCCGGCCTGCTGGCCTCCCAGACCGCCGCTGCCCGCGAAGCCGGCGAACACCCGCGTCACGAAGATCGCCGCGCCGACCGCCAAGCCGACCGGCAGAACGATCGCCAGGCCGATCGCAGCGCCAGCCGCCGCGAAGCCGGCGACGATCGCGGCCGGGGCCGTGGCACCGAGGCGGGCGATGACCGCGGTCGCGGCCGTGGCCGCGGCGGCGAGCGCGAACCGGGTGACGACCGCGGCGGTCGCTGAAGCCCCAAGGTTTGCCGCTGCAGCGGCATGAAGCCCCGGCCTGCGCCCCCCGGCAGGCCGGGGCTTCCCTGTTTCCGGCTGCCGCGCCTCAGGCCTTGGCGGCGGCCTTTTCCAGGGTCGCCGCCATCTTCAGCACGCGGTCTTTCCAGTCTTCGGTGCTGAGCCGCGAGCCGATCCGCTCGGCCCACAGCGGAAACGCCAGCGGCGTGAAGCGCGGCGTGTCGACGATCACCACCTCCTGCCCGGTGATGCGCTCGGCCGCCTGCCGCAGCCGCCGGTAGTCGAGCTGCTGCTCCAGCACCTCGGCCAGCGCCTGGCGGGTCAGCAGGTTGTCGCGGTCGTACTTCACCAGCACATCGAACAGCAGGCCGGACGACACCTGCACCTGCCTGACCGTCTTGCCGGCGCCCGGATAGCCTTCGAACACGAGGCCGGCGACGCGGGCGATCTCCCGGAAGCGGCGCTTGGCCATCTCGGCCGCGTTCAGGCTGGCCGGCAGGTCGAGATCGAGATCGGCCGGCGCCAGCAGCGCCTTCAGCGTCTCGCCATCGAGCGGCGGCAGGGATTCCGCCAGCAGCTCGAAGCCGTAATCGTTCGGCGTCAGCGTCGCAGTGATCTTCGCCCGCTTCGACAGCCGCCACGCGACCAGCGCCGCCAGCCCCTCATGCACGTGGCGGCCCGCGAACGGGTAGACGAACAGGTGCTCGCCTTCGCGCGAGGTGGCGCGCTCGGCCAGCAGCACGCCGGGCTGCGGCAGCCGCGACCACTGCCGCTGAATGGCCAGCAGCGGCACCAGCGCCTGCACTTCCGGCGCGGGGCTCGCTTCCGGCACGGCCAGCAGTTCGACCAGGCTGTCGGCCAGGGTCGAGGACAGCGGCATCTTGCCGCCGTTCCAGCGCGGGATCGTCTGGCTCTTGCCGCCCGGCTTCACGTAGGCGGCCATGTCCTTGACCCGGACCAGGGTCAGCTTGCGGCCGGCGAACAGAAAGCTTTCGCCGGGCTTGAGCCGCGCAATGAAGCTTTCCTCAACCGAGCCGACGCCGGCGCCGCTCAGGTACTGGACCCGCATCATCGAGTCCGAGGTGATGGTGCCGACGCTCATCCGGTGCCGGCGGGCGACGGTCGCGTCATCGACGATCAGGGTGCCGTCGTCGCGCACCACCACCTTGCGGAACTGCGGATAGGCGTGCAGCGCGCCGCCCCGCATCACGAAATCGAGCACCCATTGCCATTCGGCGTCCGGCAGCGTGGCATAGGCATGGCTGCTGGCGATCTCGGCGCGGATCGCGTCCGCCGTCATCGTGCCGGTCAGCGCCAGGGTCACGACATGCTGGGCCAGCACGTCGAGACAGTGGACCAGCGGCCGGCGCGCCTCGATGCGGCGCTGCTCGATGGCCGTCCGGGCGGCCGCGAACTCGGCCAACTCCAACGCATGGGTCGGCACGCAGACGATGCGGCTGGCCACGCCCGGCTGGTGGCCGGAACGGCCGGCCCGCTGCAGCAGCCGCGCCACGCCCTTCGGCCCGCCGATCTGCACGACCTGCTCGACCGGCGAGAAGTCGACGCCCAGATCGAGCGAGCTGGTCGCCACCACCACGCGCAGCGAACCGTGTTTAAGACCGTGCTCGACCGCCGTCCGCGCCTCGGCATCGATCGAGCCGTGATGCAGCGCGCTGGGCAGTTCCGGGCGGATCATCTGGATCGCCTCGAACCAGCGCTCGGCCTGCGCGCGGGTGTTGGTGAACACCAGGGTCGAGCGGGCGCGGTCGAGCACCTCGGCGACCTTCGGCAGCAGCGGCAGGCCCATGTGGCCGCCCCAGGGAAAGCGGTCGACGGCGTCCGGGACCAGCGTGTCGAGATGCAGGGTCTTCGGCAGGTCGGCGCCGTAGGTGCCGCTGCGCGCCGGATCGCGGCCCGGCCCGAGCAGCGCGGCCAGCGCCTCGTCGAGATTGCCGAGCGTCGCCGACAGGCCCCAGACCCGCAGCCCTGTTGCAAGAGCCCGCAGCCGCGCGATCACCAGCTCGGTCTGCACGCCGCGCTTGGTGGCCAGCAGCTCGTGCCATTCGTCGACGATCACCGCGCGCAGCCCGCGCCACTGCGGAATCAGGTCGGCATAGCTGAGCAGCAGCGAGGCCGATTCCGGCGTCGTCACCAAGCACTGCGGCAGCCGCTTGCGCTGCCTGGCCCGGGCGCTGGCAGCGGTGTCGCCAGTCCGGCATTCGACCTTCCACGGCACGCCCAGCGCCTCGCAGGCGGCTTGCAGGCTGGCCGTGGTGTCGGCCGCAAGTGCGCGCATCGGCGTGATCCACAGCACCCGGATCGGCTCGTCGGCGCCTTCGGCTTCCAGCAGCGGCCCGAGCCAGGCGGCCAGCGTCTTGCCGCAGCCGGTCGGCGCGTGGATCAGCCCGGATTCGCCGCGCCGGTAGGCCTGCCAGCAGGCGCGCTGGAAGTCGAACACCGTCCAGTGGCGGCGGGCGTACCAGTCGTCGATGTCGCGGAGCGTCGGCATGGCGGAGCGGATGAACGGCGGCGGCCGTCATCGAAGCCCGGGACGGCAGGCGTATCATCGCGCGCCTCCAAGCTTGCGGTGGCCGATCCGCCACCGAGGAAACCATGTCGACTCCCGCCGCCGCGCCTGCGGCCGCTGCTTCCTCCTCGTCGTTCAACCGCGGCCACGCGGCCGCGATCGGCGCCTTCCTGGTCTGGGGCCTGCTGCCGCTGTACCTGAAGCCGATGAGCAGCGTGCCGACCCTGCAGATCATGTCGCACCGGCTGCTGTGGTGCTGCCTGTTCGTGATGGCCTGGCTCGGCTATCGCGGCCAGCTGGCGCAGGTGCGCACGGCGCTGGCCGATGGCCCGACCCGGCTGCGGCTGTTCGTCACCGCGCTGCTGATCTCCTGCAACTGGATCATCTACGTCTGGAGCGTCAATTCCGGCCATGTGCTGGAAACCAGCCTCGGCTACTTCATCAATCCGCTGGTCAACGTGCTGCTGGGCGTGCTGATCCTGAAGGAGCAGCTGAACCGCCCGCAGTGGCTGGCGGTGGCGTTCGCGTTCGCCGGCGTGTCGTGGCTGACGATCCAGACCGGCAGCCTGCCGTGGACCTCGCTGGCGCTGGCGTTCTCGTTCGGCCTGTACGGGCTGATCCGCAAGACCGTGAAGGTCGACGCGATCGCCGGTCTGGGCGCCGAGACGCTGCTGATCGCGCCGTTCGCGGCCGTCTACCTGCTATGGCTGCAGCTGCACGGCGACGGCGCTTTCGGCCACACGACGCTGCTGATCGACGTGATGCTGTTCGCCGGCGGCCTGGTGACGGCGGTGCCGCTGGCGCTGTTCGCCTTCGGCGCGCGGCTGATCCCGTATTCGACGATCGGCCTGATCCAGTACATCGGCCCGACCCTGCAGCTGCTGCTCGGTGTGTTCCTGTACCACGAGCCGTTCACGCAGGCGCGGGCGATCGGCTTCGCGCTGATCTGGATGGCGCTGGTGATCTACGCCGGCGACGGCATCGTCCGCTCGCGCCGGCGGCCGGCGCTGCTGATCGAGGCTGCGCCGAAATAGCCGCTCGGGCAGGATCATCGGCAGCCATCACCTGCCCGATCCTGCCGATGACATCTCTGCCGCTTCGCCGTGCCGCCGCCGCGGCGCTCCTGTTCGGCCTGCCGCTGCTGGCCGCTGCCGCTGGTCACCCCGCCGGCTCTGCGCCTGGAGCGGCCGGCTTCGACGTCGTGGTCCGCGACTTCGCCCGCAGCCAGCATTTCCGCGGCGTGGTGCTGGTGGCCGATCACGGCAAGCCGATCTACCGGCGCGCCTTCGGTCTGGCCAGCGAGGAATGGCGGCAGCCGAACCGCGTCGATACCCGCTTCCGCATCGCTTCGCTGACCAAGACCTTCACGGCGGTGCTGGTGATGCGGGCGGTCGAGGCCGGGCGGCTGCAGCTTGATGCGCCGCTGGCCCGATGGCTGCCGGCCTATGCCGAGCGACCGTTCGCCGCCGTGACCGTCGACGAGCTGCTGACCTATGCCTCCGGCCTGTCCGATCACGACCAGAACGACGGCATGCGGCCGTACCAGCAGCCGCTCGATGCCGCCGCCTTTATCGAACGCGAAGCTGGTGGGCCGCTGCAGTCGCCGCCGGCCAGCCGCTTCGCCTACAAGAACGTCGACTACCGGCTGCTCGAACAGCTGCTCGAAGCGGTGGAAGGCAAGCCGTTCGCGACCCTGGTCGACGAGCGCATCGTCAAGCCGCTGGGCCTGCGCGACACCGCCGTGCTGCGCAGCGGTGACCTGGTGCCGCGCCTCGCCTCGGCCTATGTCGTCGAGGGCGATAGCGCGCCCGGTGTGCTGCGCGCCGATCCGCCGTATTTCCCGGAAAGCTTCGGCGCGGCAGGCGCTATGCGCTCCACCGTTGATGACCTGCTGCGCTTCGACAGCGCGCTGCGCGAATACCGGCTGCTGAACCGGCAATCGACGGCAACCATGCTGCGCGCCCACGAAGCGCTGGGCTATGTCGCCTACGGTTTCTGGACCTACCCGTGCTCGGTGGCCGGTCGAGACAGCCGCTGCGCCGAGCGACAGGGCGCGATCCAGGGCAGCAATGCGCTGTGGCTGCGCGATCTCGACCACGGCCGCAGCTTCATCGTGCTGTCGAACAGCAACGAAGCCGACCTGCAGAAGCTGAAAGCGCTGCTGACCGATGTGCCCTGAGCGAAGCCGGGCCGCGATCAGGCCGGCTGGGCAGCGGGCCGCGACGGCAGCCGCGCTTCGCGCACCGGCAGGCAGAACAGCGCGGCGAGCAGCGCCAGCGCCATGTCGGCGATCCACATCCAGCCGTAGTCGCCGAAGCGGCTGATGGTGAGGCCGCCGAGCCAGGCGCCGAAGAAACCGCCGATCTGGTGGCTGACCAGGGTCAGGCCGAACAGCGTGCCGAGATAACGGGTACCGAACAGCTTGCCGACCAGCCCGGCGGTGGGCGGCACCGTGGCCAGGAAGGTGAAGCCGAGGCCGGCGGCCAGCAGATAGACGCTGAGCGCGTTGCGCGGCGAGGCCAGATACAGCGCGATCAGCAGCGCGCGGCTCAGGTACATCAGCCCGAGGATGTGCTTCAGCCGGTAGCGCTGGCCGAGCCAGCCGGCAGCCAGACTGCCGGCGATGTTGAACGCGCCGACCAGCGCCAGCGCCCGGCCGGCCACCGTGCCCGGCAGCCCGCACAGCGCGACCTCGCCGGGCAGATGGGTGACCAGAAACGCGACGTGCACGCCGCAGGTGAAGAAGCCCAGATTGAGCAAGAGGTAACTGCGGTCACGCAGCGCCTGACCCAGCTGCGCGCGCAGGCCGCCATCGGCTGCAGCGGCGGCCGCAGGCTGCGCCGGAATTGCCGTCGTCTTCGGCGCCACCCGGCGCGCCAACGGCAGCGTGGCCAGCACCGAGGCGGCCACCGCCAGCATCGCCGTGACCCAGCCGAAGGCGGTGATCGCCGCCTGTACCAGCGGCGCGAACAGCAGCTGCCCGGCCGAGCCGCCGGCATTGATCAGGCCAGCCGCGAACGAGCGGCGCTCGGCCGGCAGCTGGCGCGCGGTAGCGCCGATCAGGATCGAGAACGCACCGGCGCCAGCACCGGCCGAGGTCAGCACGCCGAGGCAGACCACCAGGCCGAGGCCACTGGTGAACACCGTCGCCAGCGCCAGCCCGGCCGCCATCAGCAGGCCGCCGAGCACCAGCACGCCGTGCGCGCCGCGCTGGTCGGCAATGGCCCCGAACAGCGGCTGCACCAGCCCCCAGACCAGCTGGCCGACCGCCAGCGCGAAGCTGATCGCGACCAGGCTTTCGCCGGTGTCGGCGGCCAGCGGCTGCACGAACAGGCCGAGCGACATGCGCGCGCCCATGGTGATCGCCAGCAGCGCGCCGGACGCGAGCAGCAGCGCCCAGATGGCGCGGGAGGAGGCGGCAGGCGAGGTCATGTGGCGCGGGCGCAGGATCGATCAGGGCGCCAAGCCTAGCAAGCGGCCGGCGGCCCGCCGAACAGCGGCTCAGCCCGGTGGCTGGAACAGCGCCATGAACTGCGCGAAAGCGAGCGTGCTGCCGGTCGTCACCTCGAAATCGCGGGCGATCGACAGCGCCGGATTGCGCAGGCCAGCGAGCATTTCCTTGAACGCCTGATCGCCGACGCGGACCACCAGATCAGCGTCGGCGACCCGGCCAGCGACCACTTCGGAGGCGCCGCGACGAACGATGTAGCTGTGCTGCGCGCCGCTGTCGGTGAACTCGAAGACCACGCGGATCACCCGGTCCAGGCAGTCCTCGGCGTGCAGGTTCACGGCCATGCCATCGAAGAACACCGACAGCGGCATCGCCGCCAGCATCGCCGACGTCGGCGCCACCGCGCGGCTCGGAATCTTCAGGCTGCCGTCCAGCTCGCGGGCGGCGACGAAATACCAGTCGCGCGCCGGCGGATTGCTTTCGGCCGCGCCGAGCGCCCGTAGGGCCACGATCCGCGCCTGTTTCACGCGGGCCTCGTCCGGCGTCAGCAGCAAGGCCGCGCTGCTCAGCTCCAGCACCCACGGCCAGTCCTGCTTCGTGGCCGCTGCCTCGATCTGCTCGATGAGCTTCGCCGTGCCGCCGGCCAGTGCGGCGAGCCGCTCGGCGCGGGCGCGCGGCGGCAGCGGCTGCAAGGTGGCCGGATCGCCGCCGTACCAGCCGAGCGCGCCGTTGAAGATCGCCTTCGCGCTCCACGTCGGCTTGCCATAGAACGGCTGCAGGTACGGCGACGCGGCGAGATGCGCCGGCAGCTGCTGCAGGCGCTCGGCGATCGCCTCCGGCTCGAGCCCGGCGTTCATCAGCCGCAGGGTCTGGTCGTGCACGTAGCGGATCGCGTCGCGGTAGTCGGTCAGCGCGGCCTGGATCGCCTCGTGACCGACGACCGGCCGCGTGTGGCTTGGCACCAGCAGCTCGGCCGGCAGCGCGCGCATTGCATCCAGCGACGCCGCCCAGCGCTTCGGGTCGCGATGGCGGGTGCCGCGGATCGTGTAGAGGTTCGGGAACGCGCGGTAGAAGTTGTCGCCGGGCAGCAGGAGCTTCTTTTCCGGCAGCCAGACGAACAGCTGGTCATCGGTCTCACCAGGCGCATGGACCAGCTGCACCTGCAGGCCGGCCAGCGTGGTGTCGAGGCGCGTGTCGAAGGTCTGCGTCGGCCGCAAGGTCGACACCGTCGAGCCGGCTTCCAGTGCCAGCCTCGGGCCGATGCCGATGTTGATCCGCTCATCGTCCGGCAGGCCGTAGCCGTACATGCGCAGCGAGCGGCGGGTGATCACCGGCTGCAGCTCGCTGGCGATCTCGTCCATCGCCCTTGTGACATCGGCGTGGGCAAGGATCGGCACCGGCGCACCGGCCCCTTCGGCCGCGAACACCGCTGCGCCGCCGACATGATCCGGGTGCGAGTGCGTGTAGATGATCGCCCGCACCGGCGACTGGCTGTACTCGCGGAACGCAGCCAGCACCGCGCGCGCGGCCTCGACCGATTCCATCGTGTCGATGACCAGCGCGCCGTCCGGGCCATCGATCCAGATGCTGTTGGCGATGCCGTAGCCGATCGCGACGAACACGCCAGGCGCGGCTTCGACGACACCGCGCCGGAATTCCTCGCTGTGGGCGGCCAGCGCAGCCGGCGTCGGCGTGGCCACCGTCGGCACCGGCGGCTTCGTGCAGGCCGCGAGCAGGACCAGCAGCAGCGCAACGGTCGGACGCATCATCGCGGCGCTCTCGCGGCGAGCGTCGCAGGTTGCCAGTGGGTGCCGGTGATCCAGCGGCGCAGCCGTTCGATCCGGCCAACCACGCGCGGCCCGCACAGCGGCGGGGTGGTGTCGGCATACAGCTTCGACGCGATGACGCCATCGGCGAGCAGCGGCGCCAGCGCGCCGACATCGGCCAGCTTCGCGTCGACCACCACCCTTACATCCGTCGGCAGCGCCGCATGCGCGGCCTGCAGCTGTTCGCGGCACCAGACCCGGTACGGCACCACCGGCAGGCGCCGGTACTGCGCGCCCTGCACGGCGAAATCGAAGTGCCGGCGGCCATCGCGGAAGGCCACGGCATTGGCGTGCAGATAGGGCAGATAGGCGATGCCGACGTCGCGCAGGATCGGCGTCCAGCCGTCCGGCAGGCTGCCTGGCGCGCACCAGTCGCCGTGCGTCGTCGAAGCCTTCGCGTTCCACAGCCGCGCCACCCATTCGAACACCGCCGGCGCGCGGCTCTGCATGATCAGGCTTGGCGTCGGGTCCAGGCTGAAGTGCCGGAACATCGACGCGAAGAAACCGTAGTCGGCGAGGCTCGGCCGGTCGCCGAGCAGGAACGGCTGGCGCTCGAAGATCGCCTGCAGCCAGTCGAGATTGCGCAGGTAGACCGACTCGACATGCTCGCGGGTCGCGGCGGTGACGCCATCGCCGCGCACGTAGATGCGCTGCTGGCGGTCGCGGATCAGCGCGGCGGTCAGCCAGCGCGGCGTCGGCTGCTCGGACAAAAACGTTTCGGCGAAGCGCCGCGACAGCGCGTGGGCATCGGCCGGGTAACTCCAGCGGTAGTGCAGCGCCGGCCGCCACAGCCATTCGTCCGCGTAGTCCTCGACCAGCCGGCTGAAGAAGCCCTGCAGCGGATCGGCCGGAATCAGCGCGCTGTCGGGGTGCTCGCGATCGAGCCAGTCGATGATCGGCGTCGAATCCGCCAGCCAGTCGCCGGCCGGCGTGCGCAGCACCGGCACCTTCATCAGCCCGGTGTTCTCGAACACCTCGTGCAGCAGCGCGCCACCCCACTTGGGCTCGATGCAGCGATGCGGGATTTCCTTGTAGCGCAGCACCGCCTGCAGCTTGCCGCTGAAGTAGCTGATCCAGAACAGGTACAGCGTGTACGGCTCGCCGCTCACGGCGCGACGCCTTCCGGCACCAGACGATGCTGTCGGCGCGCGACGCGGCGGCGGATATCAAGCTGCATCAGCGCCGTGCCGCCGAGTGCCGCGAACAGCGCATCGGCACGCGTGCGGTCGGCGCCATCGAGCGTGCGGTAGTCATCAAGCACCCGCTGCAGCATCCACTGCGGATACGGGAACACCGAGCGCTCCTCCTCGACATCGCCGAGCCGGTAGCGATGGCGGCCGACGACGCGCGGCAGACGCTGCGCATCCGGATGTTCGATGAGCCAGCGCTCGACCTCGGCCACCGTGTCGATCAGCACCGGCGCCTGCTCGGTGAACAGCCGGCGCAGCACCGGCAGCAGCGTGTCGGGGATCGCATCGTCGGCCAGCCAGTCGCCGATCGCAGGCTCTGTCTCGTTCATCCGCTGCACCCAGGCCCAGACCTTGGGCGCGCGCCGCTGCATCAGCGCCTTCGGATAGGGATCGCGGCCCAAGTGCGCGTACAGCGGGCCGATGAAGCCGAAGTCGGCAACGCTGGCGCGCGCGCCGAGCAGGTAGCGGTGCTGCGTGAAGTGCGCGTTCAGCTCATCGAGCAGCGCCTCGTAGCTCGCTTCCAGCGCCGGGATCGTGCGCGGCGTGATGCCGAGCATCGGCAGCGCGCCGTCGAAGGGCTTGCAGAACTGCCGGCCGGCGCGGCGGCGCAGCCAGCGCGGTGCGTGCGGCGACAGCAGCAGGCCGAAGTGCTCCAGCACGTCGTCGATGTGCTCGCGCTCGTGCCAGAAGCTCCAGCGGTAGTGCATCGCCGGCAGCAGCAGCCATTCGTCGCCATACAGTTCCAGCAGCCGCGCGACCAGCCGCTGCACCGGCGTTGCCGGCAGCACACAGCGCGCCGGCTCGCGGGCGTCGAGCAGGTCCATCGTCTCGGTGCTGTCCTGCACGACGACATCGTCCGGCGTCTGCACGACCGGAATGAACTTGATGCCGGTGCGCGGAATGATGAAGCGCTGGAACTCGCGCAGGGTCGAGACGCGCTCCTCGAAGGCAATGCCCTTGTAGCGGAGGTAGCTGCGCACCTTGCCGCTGTACAGCGAGTGCGGCAGCGCATACAGCGTGTGCGGCGCGGCTGCCATCAGCGACCCCGCAGCAGGCGTTCGAGCAGCGCCGGCGCGTAGCGCTGCAGCAGCCGAGCGGCGGTGGCATCGCGGCCGACAGTGACCACCGCCTCGTTGCCGCGAATCGCCTTCAGGGTGCGGGCAGCAACCACTTCCGGCATCAGGCTGGTCTTGGCGAAATCCCGGTCGATGCGCGCGCGGGCCTTCGGCGTGTCGAGGCTGCCGACCAGCTTCACCTTCTCCTGGATCGGCGTCTTCACGAACGCCGGGCAGATCAGGCTGACGCCGATGCCGTGGCCGTGCAGTTCGCCGCGCAGCGATTCGGTCAGGCCGGCGACCGCGAACTTGCTGGCGCTGTAGGTAGCCATGCCGCGCGCGCCGACGAAGCCCGACACCGAGGCCATGTTGACGATCGCGCCGCCGCGTCCGGCGGCGATCATCTGCGGCACGAAGGCGCGGATGCCGTGGACGACACCCATCACGTTGATCTCGTGCAGGCGGCGCCAGTCGGCGGCTTCCACTTCCCAGCACAGGCCGCCCATGACCACGCCGGCATTGTTGACCAGCACGTCGAGCGCGCCGCCATCGCCGTGCACCGCGGCGGCCAGCCGCTGCACGGCGGCTTCGTCGGTGAGATCGGCGCTGTGCACGGTGGCCTGCGCGCCGAGTGCAGCACAGCGGGCGCGCACTGCTTCGAGCCGGGCGGCGTCGCGGGCCACAAGCCACAGCCGCGCACCCTCGGCCGCAAAGGCCAGCGCCAGCGCTTCGCCGATGCCGCTGCTGGCGCCGGTGACCAGCACGCGGCGGTTGCGGAAATCGCGGGGTGGCTGTGGCTTCAAGGCGTGGCTCCTGCGCCGGGTCGATACCAGATCGGCGAGGCCCAGGCGCGCTCGGTGATCGTGTGGAAAGTGTTGCGGCCCCGGAAGTTGCCCGGCCCGCCGCTGATCGTGCAGCAGCCTTCGTAGCCGGCCATCGGGCTGCTGGCCGGGAACAGGCCATTGCCGCGATCGAGCCGGGAGCAGTCGACACCGGCGGTCACGCACTGCTGCGTGCTCCAGCGGCAGCTCGGCACTTCGAAGGCGCGTGCGTACCAGTAGGCGCGCTGCTTCGGCGCGAAGTCGCGGTCCTGCCAGACCGCGCAGAGCCGCTCCGGATGGCCGGCGGTGCGCGGTGCGCAGTCGGTCCGCGACGGCGGTTCGACTGCCGCTGGCGAGCGCGCCACGCGATCGAACACCTTGATGTGCGGCTGGCCGCCGGCATCGGTCCAGCCCTTGACCAGATCCAGCGACTGCAGCGGCAGGCCGGGCTGCGCACCGCCCGGGTCCTGCTGCGCCCAGACCACGATCCACGGCGCGGCGCTGCCGGCGCGCGCCGGCAGGTCGCCGCCCATCACCGCACCGGCCAGCTCGCCGCGATCGATCGGGTTGTCGCCGGCGTTCAGCCGCGCGCAGAGATCGGCCGGCGGCTTCTGCCAGAGTGCCAAGCTGCGGATGCGGATGCGCGGGCCGGAGGTGGCGAAGGTTTCGCCGCGCTGCATCGCGTCCCAGATCGCATCGCGGGTGTTCTCCGGCGCCCAGACGCCGGCCAGCCCGCCGGGGTTGTAGCCGCGCGCGCGGTCCTGGAACGAACGGCCGTTGCAGCGGGCGACATTGGCCGGGTCCTGGCGCAGCGGAATCTTGCCTTCGCAGCTCCAGTAGCCGAGCTGGGTTCGCGGCCCGGAATCAAGCACGCCGCCGTGGCCGGGGTAGTTGGCTTCGCCGACATTGCCGGGATCGCCGTTGTGGGTGTCCGAGGCGCCGATGAAGGCCATGCGCTGCGGATCGACGCCGAGCACCGAGTCGATGGCGAGACCATCGGCAAGGATGTTGCGCGCCATGTCCAGCGGCGCCACGCACTTGGCATCCGGCCCGGAACCGCCATCGCGGCTCTGGAACTGGCAGACGCCGGTGGCGTAGATCGGTGCGGTCTGCAGGCGGCAGAAGTCGGGATCGGCCTCCGGGTTGCCGGTGCAGATCGCCGCGCAGTCGGCCGGGTCGCTGACCAGCCCCCGGCAGACGTTCTTGGCCGGCTCGAAGGCGCAGTTGCGGTCGAGCACGCCGGCCTCGTAGACGCCTAAGCCCACGCCGCACTCGCTGTTGCCCTTGTGCTGATGGATCTCGATGACCCGGTCGTACTTCGCGCGCAGCTTCGCGTCGGCCAGGGTCAGCGGCTTGCCGGCGCGCCCCGGCGGCAGGCCGGTGGCCGGATCGCGCGGCAGGTACATGCCGCCGGCGCTCTGGTTGGAGTTGTGCGGAATGCTCATCGTCTGGCAGCCGGCCGATTCGTCGCAGTTCTTCGCCAGCCAGTCGTGCAGGCGCCAGTCGTCATCGCGGTTGGTCGAGGTCAGCGCGGTGATGTCGCGCAGCTTGGCCACCTGCGGCACGTCATTCGGCCGGTTGCGGCCGTTGAAGTAGGCGTTCCGGTGAATCATCTGGTCGTGGTACTGCGAGGTCCACTCGAAGCCGGGGAAGGTCGAGAACTGGCAGGGGCGGTTCTCGTCGTCGGCAATCGCCAGCTCGTCGGCCCACGGCAGGCGGGTCAGCGGCGTTGGCGCCGACGCCGTGGTCAGCACGTAGAACAGCGGCGGCGCGCTGCCGTTGACGATCGAGGTGACGTTGTTGCGCAGGTAGCTGCCGACGATGTTGCAGACCGGATTGACGCCGATCGGCAGCAGGCCGTTGACCTGGCACATCAGCCGCCAATCACCGAGGAAATCCGAGTGATCGCTGACGCCGGCGAAGTCCAGCGGCCGGTCGAGCCGGATCTGGCGGCCGGCGGTGTACGGATCGGTTTCGCCGGCCGGCAGCACGCCGGGCTCGCCGCGCGCGAAGCGGTAGGCCTCGCGCGGGCCGTTCAGGCCGTTGAAGAAATAGGCGTCGATCGAATACAGCGTGTGCACGTGCAGGTCGCCGAAGTACGGCTGCTTGCGCGCCGGACTGCTGCCCGCGCATTCGCCGGCGACAGCACTGCCGATGCCGAGCGCACCGGCCAGCAGCAGTGCCGCGGCAGCGGCCCATCTCTTTCTTGTGGTCATGGTGTGTCCTCCCCGTGTTCGTGTTCCGCTGCCGCCGGCAGCGGCTGGATGCCGAGACCGGCCGGATCATCAACCAGCCGCCAGCCGGCGCGCAGGCGATCCAGCCCGGCCCGCAGCGTCTGTTGCTGGCGGTCCTGTTCGAGATCGGCGCGCAGATGGCTGCGCGCCTCGTCCAGAGTCAGCGTGCGGGCCGGCTCGGCGGCCAGCAGGCGCAGCCAGTGGGCGCCGAGCGACGTGATCACCGGGCCGCACCAGATGTTCGGCGTGCAGGCCGCCAGCCGCTGCAGCAGCGGGCCGCCGAACGCGGCTTCGACCTGCGCGCTGCTGACCTGCGTGTAGCGCAGGCCCTGCGGGAACGGATCGCCGAGCGCGGCCGTGTCATCCGGGCGGGCGGCCAGCCTGGCGCCGACCGCTGCAGCCGCCGCGTCCAGCGCCATGCCGTGGCTCGCGCGGCTCAGGTAGACCTGCTCGAAACTCCAGCGCGGCTGGGCCTGATAGCGATCGGCATGGGCAGCCAGCCAGCCGGCCAGCGCGGCATCGTTGACCGGTTCCGGTGGTGCTTCGGCGAGCAGCGCGCTGCGCATCCGCCGCTGCAATTGCCGGCGGACGATCTGGTCGTCGAGCGCATAGCCGCGCGCCAGCGCTTCGCGGACCAGCACTTCCTCGTCGAGCCAGCGGCCGGTTTCACCGGCGGCATCGAGCGCGCCATGCAGCGCCTGCGTGATCGCGATGCGGTGGGCATCGGCCTCAGCGGCATAGCGGGTCCACGCGGCCATCGCCAGCGCGCCGAGCGCGAACACCAGCAGCAGGGCGAGGACGCGGCTCACAGCTCGAACAGGAAGGTCGGGCCGACATGCTCGCGGCCGTCGTCGAAGCCGATCTCGTGCTCGATCAGCGCATTGGTCTTGGCGTTGAGCGCGAGGATCGTGTCGCGATGCGCCTCGGGATTCGCGGCGAGATTGACCAGCTCGTCGGGATCGGCGGCGGTGTCGTACAGCTCCAGCTCGTTGTGGGCGAGCAGGGTCGCCCAGTCCTTCGGGATGTGGTGCTGGTCGGCGCGGAAGTAGCGGGCGAACTTCCAGCGGCCGTCGTGCACGCCGCGAAACAGGCCGGGATGATCGAGCCGCGGCCCGAAGTGGCCGAGCGCCAGATTGGCCTTGAACAGCGGCCACCAGCCGGCGTCCTCGTGGCTGGCGATCACCCGCATCGCCGCCTCGGGGTCGATGTACAGCGTGGTGTTGTAGTCGTAGAGCACACCGCGCGCGTCGCGCTCGGTGCGCGCGCTGGCGTCGGCGACCGCCGGCATCAGGTTCACGCCTTTCAGGCTCGGATAGCGTTCGGCGCGCTGCGCATCGCTGACGCCGGCGATGCCGAGCAGGGTCGGCAGCACGTCGATCGGCCCGGCCAGCGCGGTCGTCGTGGCGCCGCTGCGATGGTCCGGGTGACAGACGATCAGCGGCACGCGGACGTTTTCCTTGTACATCGTCGGCCCCTTCTGGCGCAGGCCGTGGGCGCCGAGCATGTCGCCGTGATCGGAGGTGTAGACGATCACCGTGTTGTCATCGAGCCCGAGCCGCTGCAGGTGTTCGAGCACGGTCAGGGTGTGGGCATCGACGTCGCGGATGCAGTTGTAGTAGTAGCTCTGGTAGCGCCGCCAGCGGCTTTCGTCCTTCGGATCGATGCGGCCGTAGAGGCCGGCGCAGAACTCGATATACGAGCGCTGCGCCCAGGGCTTGGTCGACAGGTCGTCGGCCGCCCAGCTGTTCGGCAGCGGCAGGTCCCAGAACTTGCGGTACAGGTCCGAGGTCGGCGGCGGCGACAGCGGCGACAGGTAGTCGCGATCGAGCCGGCTGCGGGTCTGGGCGCGGTCCTCGTCGTCGTAGAAGACGATGTCGTGCGGGTTGACGAAGTTGACCGCCAGCAGCCACGGCTGGTCGAGGCTGCGGCCGTGGTCGCTGAGCCACTGGCAGGCATTGGAAGCGACTTCGCCATCGAACTTGTAGCCGCTCCAGGTCGCGCCGTCGGCGATGCCGTTGTCGCTGTAGTCGGCGAAGCCGAACGGCTCCAGCGCCGCCCGCGCGCCGTGGAACGGGCCATAGCGGACGTTGACGCCGGTCGGCACATCGGACAGATGCCACTTGCCCTTGTAGGCCGTGTAGTAGCCCTGCTCGCGCAGCAGGTGGCCGAGCGTCGGCACCTTGCTGGCCAGGCTCGGGAACGGCGGCGCGCCGACGTTCGAGGTGATGCCGGTCAGCTGCGTGTGCAGTCCGGTGTACAGGGTCGAGCGCGACGGCGAGCACGGCGTGGTGTGGACGTTGTAGTTGTCGAAGCCGGTGCCGCGGCTGCGCAGCCATTCGTGCGCCGACAGGCCCAGCCCGGCCGGCAGGTCCGGCCAGCCGCGCTCCTGATCGCTGACGATCAGCAGGATGTTCGGCCGCCGGCGCTGGGTGATCGCCGGAGTCGAAGCCGGCGCCGGCTGGGCGCCGACGAAGCCGGCACCAGCGGCGAGTGCCGCACCACCAAGCGCCAGTGCGCGGTTGAAGGCGCGGCGCGACAGCTTCGGATCGTGGTCGGTCATGCGGGTGTTCTCGAGGCTCAGGGGCGCGGCGTGAAGTCAATCCGCAGACCATCCTCGCCGAGCTGCTGCGGGCCGTCGTAGGCCTCGGCGGTGCCGGCCAGGAACAGCCGGCGCGCCAGCGCATTCGGCAGCGGCGGAAAGATGTGGGTGTAGACCAGCTGCTGCACGCCGGCCGCACGGGCGACCTCGGCGGCCTCGACCGGGGTCGTGTGGTAGTCGGCGACATCACCGGCCAGCTTGGCAGTGCGCGTGATGCCGAGCGCGGCTGCGCGTTCGACGGCGTGGCCGGTCATCGATGCCGCCAGCGCTTCGTGCAGCAGCAGGTCAGCACCGCGCGCGTTGTCGATCACCGAGGGCGATTTCTTCGTGTCGCCACTGATCACCACGGTGCGGCCGCGCCAGTCGATGCGGTAGCCGTAGGCGACATCGACCGGCGCATGTTCCACGCGGAACACGCGCACTTCGAGGCCATCGCGGGCGAACACCGGCGCGCTGGCCGTGCCCTCCGGCGGCGGCAGCACATGGGCGATCGCCGGCGCGGCTTCGCCGGGCATCGCCTCGGCGCCGTGATGGGCAACGCGGTAGCCGACGTCGCGCCGGTAGGCCTGCGCAAAACCGGCGACCACGTCCTCGGTGCCCGGCGGCCCGTAGACCGGCAGCGGCTGCCGGCGGCCGGCGATCCAGCTCTGCTCGACCGCCTCGCCGACCTCGCCGATATGGTCGGAATGCAGATGCGTCAGCAGCAGCGCCGACAGCCGCGCGACCGGCAGGTTCAGGCGATCGAGCACCCGCCACGACCCCGGCCCGGCGTCGATCAGCAGGAACTGGCCGTCGGCAAGGATCGCCGTGCACGGCCCGGCGCGGTCCGGATCAGGCAGCGCGGCGGCGGTGCCGCACAGCACGACGTGCAGCTGGCCGTCGTCGAGCAGGCCGGTGTTGGCGCGCGTCAGGTTGGCGTCGATGCGGGCATCGACGAGGCGCTGCAGCAGCGGTGCGCGGAACGCGAACGCCGCACCCGAGATGGCAGCGAAGGCGACCGCGGCGATGACCCGGCTGCGGCGCATCAGGCGGCGATCCCTTCGATGCGCGTCACCGGGCGGCGCAGGCCGGCGCGGTCCAGCGCGGCTTCAAGATCCTCGATGCGATCCTGGCCCCAGTAGGCCTCGCCGTCGTGGACGAAGGTCGGCACGCCCCACTGGCCGAGTGCGGCGAGCCGGGCCGTGTTGGCTTCGACCTGCGCGCGATAGTCCGCGTTGGCGATGGCGCGCTGGCAGTCGGCCCAGTCCAGTCCGCTGGCCTCGCAGACCGCGCGCAGCGGCGCATCGGCAGCGACTTCCACCGCCTCGCCCCAGATCGCCTGCGCGGCGCGGGTCACAAAACCCGCGAGCAGACCGCGCTGGTTCGCGAGTTCGGCGATGCACAGGCAGCGCCAGACGCCGTCGCCGAGCGGGTCGTGAATGCGCCCGAACGGCAGGCCGAGGCGATCGGCCTCGCGGGCGGCGTCGCGCAGGATGTACAGCTGCTTGTCACGCGGCAACGGCTGGCCGCGCATCGCCATCGGCCGCACGCCGCGCCAGACCAATTCGATGTCGTAGCGCGCCGGCAGCGCGAAGGCGCGCGCCGCTGACAGATAGGAATACGGGCTGCGGAACGAGAAGAAGTACTCGACAGTGGCGGTCATGCGCGGGCCTTCCGGCGGTCGAGGCATTCGGCAATCTGGGCGAGGCGTTCGTGAGCGAAGAACCATTCGCCGCCGATCCGCGCGGCCGGCGATTCCCAGTGGCCGAGCCGGCGCAGGCGGCGATGGTTGGCCGCCAGCGCTGTGTCGGCGCCGGCTTCTGCGATCGGCGGCGCACTGCCGGTGAGACGGCGGTACAGCGCCGCGTAGGCATCCGGCGCCGGCAGCGTGTCGCCGTCGACGAGCCACAGCCGCTCGAGCGCGGCAGCGGCGAACGCGGCCATGCCGGGCTGGCCGCGCAGGCTTTCGATCCAGCGCGCGAGGAAGGCGGTGTCGGTCGCCGTCAGCGGCTGGCTGCGCGACAGCCGGCGGCCATCGCGGCGTGCCAAGCGGTCGGCATCACGCACTGCATGGCGGGCGCGGGCCTCGGCGGCCGGGTCGTCAGCGATGCCGCGGGCGATCAGCGGATACAGCTGCAGCGGCACGCCGTGCGCGTGAGCCAGCGCCAGCAGGGCCGGCAAGGCGATCACCGCACCGGGATCGTCGCAGGCGAAGTACAGCTCGATCGCCGCATCGCCCGACAGCGGCCGGGCCCGTTGCCGGCGCGCCAGCGCCACCACCAGCCGGGGCAGCCAGCGGCGCCGCAGCCGCTCCTTGAGTCCTGTCATCGCCGCTGCCCTCCGCCGGTTGGTGCCGATCTCGACACTAGACCCGCCGACCAGGACCGTCTTGCCCTTCCCGGCCAGCGCTTGGGCCGCTCGGGACAGCGGCGCGGCTCAGCTCCGGTCCGGCTGGCTGCGGTATTCGCCGGGGGTGACGCCGGTCCAGCGGCGGAACGCGCGGGTGAAGCTGCTCTGGTCGGAGAAGCCGAGCCGGAAGGTCACTTCGCAGACCGAAGCCGCGGGTTCTCGAAGGTATTTCTGGGCCAGGTCGCGGCGCAGGTCGTCGAGCAGCTGCTGGTAGCTGGTGTCCTCGTCGCGCAGCCGGCGCTGCAGGGTCTTTTCCGACAGCAGCAGCGCCTGCGCAACCTCGGCCCGCGCCGGCTCGCCGGCCGGCAGCCGGCTGACCAGCAGCGCGCGCACCTTCTCGGCCAGCCGCGAGCCGTCGTGGCGGGCGAGGTATTCCATGACCACCAGATCGTTCTGCCGGGCGAGCTGCGGATTGGCCATCGGCAGCGGCCGGTCGAGCCAGTCCAGCGGCAGCGCCAGCGAGTTCTCGGCCGCCTCGAAATCGATCGGGCAGGCGAAGTGGGCGGCGAATTCGGCGCGCATCGCCGGGGTCGCCGCGCGGCGCAGGCGCAGGTGCATCGGCCGCTGGGCCGCCGGGTCGATGGCCAGCAGCAGCAGGCCCATCTTGACCGTCGAGGCCATCACCAGATCGATCGCTTCCTCGACCACTGGCGTCGCCATCCGCCATTCGACGACCTGCCGGGCTTCGGTCGCACCGCGTTCGATGCGCACCTCCACGGCATTGCTGACGATGCGCGAGTAGCGCGCCGAGCGCAGCAGCGCGTCCTCGAGCGTCTGGCTGGCCAGCAGCGCCAGCCCCAGGCTGTGGAAGGTGGCCGGCTGCACGTAGGCGGCCACCTTCAGGCCCAGGCAGGGATCGCCGGTAGCGGCGACCGCCAGCCGCCACAGCCGCACCATGCCGGACACCGGCACCCGGCCGTTGGGATCGCCGAGCAGCGCCGGGTCGAGCCCGGCCTCTGCCAGCAGCGCGCGGCCGGCGCAGCCGCGCGCGTCGAGCGTGCGCACCAGCGCAATCGCCCAGGTATTGATGGTTGTCGCGTCCTCGCTCATCGCGTCTGCATCCGTCTGGCCTTTGCGGCTCTTGTCCCGCTGTGCCCAGAGTATGTCCCGCAAGGTCGAGCGTGGGGGGCCACGCTGGCCTACAACAGGTGTTTGCGAATCAGCAGAGCGCGCATCACGACGCGCCGGGGGAGCGGATGGTCACGATACCGAACACGCGGTCCCCGGCGCTGCTGGCCGCTGCGCTGCTGATCGCCGCGCCGGTCGCCGCGCTGGAATTCGATCTCGGCGACTTCCGTGCCGAGGCCGGCGGCGTGCTCAGCACCGGCGTGGCGATCCGCACCAGCGGCCGCGACAACCGCCTGCTCGGCAAGACCGACGTGCCCGGCCAGCAGCTGCTGTGCGCGGAAGACGACTGCATGTCGCTGTCCGGCAGCCCGGAGCCGAACCAGCGGCTGGTCAATGCGGTCGGCGCCTATGCCGGCGTCAATTCCGACAACGGCAATCTCAATTACGACAAGTTCGATCCGGTGGCCGCGACCACCAAGTTCACGCCGGCCGTGAACCTGAGCTACGGGCCGTTGAGTGCCAAGCTGCGCGGCATCTTCTATTACGACCCGATCAACGTCGATTTCGACGAGAGCCGCACCAACACGCTGTACCAGCCGGCCGAGGTGCCGCGCCGCGACAGCCTGACCCGGCGCTTCGCCCGCGGCTACAAGTGGCGCGAAGCGAGCGTCAGCCTGAGCAACGAGCGGGCCCGCGTGACGCTCGGCAACCAACTGCTGGTCTGGGGCGAAGCCTCGCTGACCCAGTTCAACACGCTGAGCGCCGCCAACCCGCTGGATGCCAACGTGGTGCGGATGCCCGGCGCGCAGATCAACGAGTTCCTGCGCCCGATTCCGGCAATCAGCGTCAGCGGCGAAGTCAGCGACGGCCTGACCGCCGAAGCCTTCTACCAGCTGCGCTGGCAGCGGCTGATGCCGGATACGGTGGGCAGCTTCTTTTCCAACAGCAACGTGATCGGCGGCGGCCGTTTCATCATGACCGGCCTCGGCCAGTTCGCGAACGATCCGGACGGCCTCTACCGGCCGCCGGGCGCCACCCGGCTGATCTCCAGCAGCACCCGCACCGCGCGCCTGCTCGACGAGGATTTCGGCTATCCCGGCGATCAGGGCCAGTTCGGCGTGCAGTTCAAGTACTACGCGGCCGATCTCAACGGCGGCACCGAACTGGGCCTGGTGCTGATGCGCTACCACAGCCGGGTGCCGTATCTGAGCGTGTTCGCCGCCCAGAGCTCGTGCACGCGCGACGGCGCGGCCGGCTCGTTCGCGGCGGCGCTGGTCGCCTGCAACGGCTTCAACGGCGCGGTCAGCCTGCCGGCGGGCCGCGAGCCGCTGCCGGTTGACACGCTGCGGCCGTTCCTCGACTACCCGGAAGGCGTGCAGCTGCTGGGCCTGAGCTTCAACACCACGGCTGGGCCGTGGTCGCTGGCCGGCGAAGCCTCGTACCGGCCGAACCTGCCGCTGCAGGTGGCGGTCAGCGATCTGCTGTTCGCCGGTCTGCAACCGGCGTTTCCGGAAGCCGACATTCCGCTGCCGACGCAGCTGCTCGGCAACGCCGCACCGCTGACCATTCCCGGCGCGCGCACCGCGATTCCGGATTTTCTCAGCGGCTATCGCGGCATCACCATCGGCGGCGGCGACCGGGTGCGCGGCTGGGAGCGTTTCCAGGTCGGCCAGTTCTCGCTGACCGGCATCCGCCAGTACAGCATCACCGAGAACCCGTTCGGCGCGAATGCGCTGACCTGGGTCGTCGAGTTCAGCGCCACCACCATCCTCGACCGGCCGCCGCTGTCGAAGCTGCAGCTCGAAGGCGCCGGCGACCGCACCCACTACGGCCCGGCCGCCGATGGCAGCGGCGATCCGGATGGCGTGGCGAACTCGCTGCGCATCAACCCGACCCAGCAGCGCAAGGGCTTCGCGACCCCCTGGGCCTATGGCTACCGGACACTGGCCCGGCTGACCTACAACAACCTGATCGAAGGCGTGCAGCTGCTGCCGGCGCTGCTGCTGTTCCACGATCTGGGCGGCATTTCTTCCGCCAACACGCCGAACTTCGTGTCCGGCCGCAAGACGCTGTACGCGCTGCTCGATGTCGAGCTGAACCAGAACCTGAAGCTGAACCTGCAGTACCAGTTCTATACCGGCGGCGGCATCTACAACGTGCTCAACGACCGCGACAACCTGGCGCTGAGCCTCACCTACGCGTTCTGATGGGCGTGAGACGTGAGGTGTCCTTGTTCCTGTGTCTAAGGAATCTCTACGCAGGTTCAGTTCGTCATTCCGGCGAAAGCCGGAATCCATCGCCTTCAGGGCCCTGGACCCCGGCTTTCGCCGGGGTGACAACCTGTGCAGAGTGTCCCTAAGTCAACACCTCACGCCCAACGCCTCACACCTCACGCCTCGGCAGCAGGCGTTTCAGATCGGCGAGCGTGTTGGCTTCGCGGGCTGGCTTGTCGGTGCGCCAGCGGGCGATGCGCGGAAAGCGCAGCGCCACGCCGGCCTTGTGGCGGCTGCTGGCCTGGATGCCTTCGAAGGCGATCTCGAACACCTGCCCGGCCTCGGCACTGGCGTCGACACTGCGCACCGGGCCGAACTTCTCGCGCGTGTGCTTCTTGATCCAGCTGTCGATCTTCGTCAGTTCGGCATCGGTCAGCCCGGAATAGGCCTTGGCCACCGGCAGCAGCAGGCCTTCGCCGGGGTTCGGGCCTTCCCAGACCGCCAGCGTGTAGTCGGTGTAGAGATTGGCGCGGCGGCCATGACCGGCCTGCGCGTAGAGCAGCACGCAGTCGATGCTCATCGCTTCGAGCTTCCACTTCCACCAGGCGCCGCGCCGGCGGCCGGCCTGATAGCGGGAGTCGCGCGCTTTCAGCATCAGACCTTCAACGCCAAGTTCGCAGGCCTGCGAGCGCCATTCGGCGAGCGCGGCCCAGCTGTCGGCGATCACCGGCTCCGACAGCTTCAGCCTCGGCTCGGCGGTGTCGGCGACGATCGTTTCGAGCTGCGCGCGCCGCTCGGCCAGCGGCCGGCTACGCCAGTCCTCGCCCTGCCATTCGATCAGGTCATAGGCGACGAAGGCCACCGGTGCATCAGCGAGCAGCTTCTTGCCAACCGTCTTCCTGCCGATTCGGGTCTGCAGCTTTGCGAACGGCAGCACCGTGCGGCCGTCGTGGGCGAGGATCTCGCCGTCGAGCACGGTGCCGTCCGGCAATCGTGCGGCCGCCATCTCGATCTCCGGGAAGCGGCCGTTCAGCAGCTCTTCGCCGCGCGACCACAGGAAGGTCTGCCCGGCGCGGCGGATCAGCTGGCCGCGGATGCCATCCCACTTCCATTCGGCCAGCCAGTCGCCGACCGGCCCGAGCCCGGACGGGAGGCCGGCGTCCCAGACCGCGTCGGCAGCGTCCTCGATCGGGCTGGCCAGACAGAACGGATAGGGCTGCGAGGGATGGGCCTCGGCGCTGCCGGGGGTCAGCAGCGCGGCGAAGGCTTCGGCCGCGCCCTTGAGATGGTTCGCGAGCGAGTCGCCATCCATGGCTCCGGGAAGCCCTTCTTCACCACCGCCGGCCAGGCCGTCCATGGCGATGCGCTCGCGGCGGCTGCGCGCGGGGCTTGCAACGCGCAGCCACTCGCCCATCAGTCTTTGCGCGATCAAGGTTTCATCGAGACCGGCATGCAGCGCCAGCGCCCTTGCTGCGAGCCCGCTGGACACGCCGACTCTCAGCGCGCCGGTCAGCAGCTTGTTGAACAGGAAGCACTCGTCCAGCGGCAGCCGCGCCCAGGCTTCCAGCAGTGCGGCGCGCTGCGTATCCACGTCCTGCTCGCGCAGCGCCAGCAGCCAGGCCACCCATTCGGCCAGCCCGCGCTCGATCATCGGCTGCGGGCGCGCGGCGCGGTCGAGCAGCAGCGCCAGGGTTTCGGCGAGGTCGCCGACATGGGCGTAGCAGTCCTCGACGATCGCCGGCGCCAAGCCGGTGGCGTCACTGATCCAGGCGCGCAGCAGGGTCGGCGCGATCAGCCGCTTGAGCCGCTGGCCGGTCAGGAAGTACAGGCCCCAGGCGGCATCGGCGGCCGGCGCCTCGGCGAAATAGGCGCGCATCGCCTCGACCTTCACCGAGGTGGCGCGGCTGTCGTCGAGCCGGGCGTAGAGCGCGGCAAAGCGCTTCATCGTCGCGCCTGCGCAGCGTCAGTCGTCGCCGAAGCGCGGCAGGCCGTCATCGCCGCTTAAGTCCCAGTCGGCCTTGGCACTCAGCAGGTAGTGGTAGTCCGGCCTGCGGCCGGCCGGGGCATCGAGCGAGCCGAGGCGGATGCGCACCAGATCCGGGTAGCGCGCCGACTCGCTGTAGACCGGCGAGCCGCAGTTGCTGCAGAACCAGCGCTGCTTGCCGGGGCTCGAGGCATAGGCTTTCAGCGCTTCAGCGCCGGCCAGCAGCCGGAACTCGCTGCGCGGCACCGGCGCATTGGCCGCGAACGCGGTGCCGGAAGCCTTGCGGCACATCTGGCAATGACAGAGGCCGATGCGCGAAACGGGCTGGTCGAACTGGTAGCGGATGGTTCCGCAGAGGCAGGAGCCGGTGGGCATGGGTTCTCGATGCAAGCGTGCGGTGATCAGGAAATGCGCAGGTCGGCGTCAATCAGCGGCCGCGCTGTCGACCGCCTCGGCCTCGCCGTCGGCAGCGGCACCGCCTTCGCCCTCGAACTGGGTCGCCAGCATTGAGGCCTCGATGCCGCGCGCGGTGAGGTGGGCGATCAGCGCGTCGCCGTGGCCGTGGGTGACCAGCACGCGCCGGGCGCCGGTGTCGTCGATGGTGGCCAGCAGCGAGTCCCAGTCGGCGTGGTCGGACAGCACGAAGCCGCGGTCGTAGGCGAGCCGGCGCTTGCCGCCGCGCACCCGCATCCAGCCGCTGGCGAAGCCGGTGGAATACGGGTGCATGCGCTTCATCCACGGCGTGCCGCTGGCGCCGGGCGGGGCCAGCACCAGCTTGCCGGCAAACGAGGTGCCCTTCGGGATATTGCTGACCGCTTCGGTCGGCAGCATGCGGATGCCGGCGGCGCGGTAGGCCTTGATCAGGCCCGGCATCGCGCCGTGCACGTAGACGGTTTCGTCGGTGAACGCGGTCAGTTCCGCGAGCACCCGCTGCGCCTTGCCGAGCGAGTAGCAGAACAGCACCGCGCTCTGGCCATCGCGCTTGGCGGCCTGCCACCAGTCGAAGATCTCGGCGGCGACTTCGCGGGTGTCGGTCCAGCGGTAGATCGGCAGCGCGAACGTGGCTTCGGTGATCCAGGTGTCGCAGGCGAAGGGTTCGAAGGCATCGCAGCTGGGATCGCGATCGCGCTTGAAGTCGCCGGACACGCCCCAGACCCGGCCGTCATCGTGGGCGATGCGCACCTGCGCGGAACCGAGGATGTGGCCGGCCGAGTGCAGCGACACGGTCACCGCGCCGAAGCGCACCGTTTCGCCGTAGGCCAGCGGCGTGATCTGCGCCTGCTTGCCGAGCCGCTCGCGCAGCAGTGCGTGGCCGCGCGCTGCCGCCCAGTAGTGCTGGCTGCCGCCACGGGCGTGGTCGGCGTGGGCATGGGTGATGACCGCGCGCGGCACGCCGCGCCAGGGGTCGATGTGGAAATCGCCGTGCGGGCAGTACAGCCCTTCCGGCCGTACCACCACCAGATCGTCGGGCTTCATGGGTGAGCGGGAATCTGGGCTTCGATGATCGTCAGCAGGCGCTTCAAGGCGCCGCGATTGCCGGCAACGGCGGCGGCACCGGCATCGCCCATCGCCAGACGGCGTTCGGGCTGGGCGAGCAGCACGGCCAGTTCCTCGGCGAGCTGCGCGGCGTCGGCGACCTCGACGGCGGCCTCCCGCTCCAGCAGCAGTTCGCGGGCGGCGACGAAGTTGTGCATCTGCGGGCCGAACAGCACCGGCAGGCCGAGCGCGGCCGGTTCCAGCACGTTGTGGCCGCCGACCGGCACCAGGCTGCCGCCGACGAAGGCGACATCGGCCATCGCCAGGTACAGGAACATCTCGCCCATGCTGTCGCCGAGGAATACCTGGGCGTCCCAGAGATCCGGGGCGTGGCCGGACTTGTCGAGCGCAGCCAGACGCGAGCGGCGCTCGCCGGTCAGGCCGGCTTCGGCGATCAGCGACCACACCGCGTCGAAGCGCTGCGGATGGCGCGGCACCAGCAGCAGCAGCGCATCCGGCTGCAGTTCCAGCAGCGCGGCATGGGCGGCGAGCGCGGCCGCTTCCTCGCCGTCGTGGGTCGAGGCGGCGATCCACACCGGCCGCGCGCCGAAGCGGGCGCGCAGCCGGCGGCCGTCGTCGATCGCGGCGTCGGGCAGCGCCAGGTCGAACTTCAGGTTGCCGATCACGCCGATCCGCTCGCGCCGGCCGCCGAGCGTGCGGAAGCGGGCGGCATCGGCCTTCGACTGGGCGGCGACCATCGTCACGTCGGCCAGCGTGCGGCGGGTGAAGCCGCGCACCCGGCCGTAGCCACGGAAGCTGCGCGGCGACAGCCGGGCGTTGGCGATGGTCAGCGGAATGCCGCGCGCGGCGCAGGCGCGGAACAGGTTCGGCCACAGCTCGGTTTCCATCACCACCAGCCGCGCCGGCCGCACGCGGCCGAGGAAGCGGGCGACGACATCGGGCAGGTCGTAGGGCGCATAGCTGTGCAGCACCCGGTCGCCGAACGCGGCGACCACGCGGGCCGAGCCGGTCGGCGTGGTGCTGGTGACCCAGACGCGGCGTTCGCCGAAGCGGGTGATCAGGGCTTCGATCAGCGGCTGCGCGGCCAGCGCCTCGCCGACCGACACCGCATGCACCCAGACCGCCACGCCGTTGCCGGCCACCGGCGGCACGAAACCGAAGCGCTCGCCGATCCGGCCGCGGTAGCCGGCCAGCTGGCGGCTCTTCCACAGCAGGCGCAGCAGCGCGAACGGTGCCGCGAGGTAGAGCAGGACGGTATAGAGCAGGCGCACGCGGCGAAGGATGCGGGGGCTTGAAGGACCACGCAACGATAAACTTCGGCGATGACCGGCTCCCGACAACATTCCGCGTTGCCACGCGCGCTGCTGCATCCGCGCTGGTGGCTGGCCTGGCTGCTGCTCGGCGCCGGCCGGGCGCTGTGCTGGCTGCCGGTCGGCGCGCTGCTGGCGCTCGGTTCCGGGCTGGGCTGGCTGGTCTGGCGGCTGCTGCCGAGCCGGCGGCGGATCGTCCGCATCAATCTGCGGCTGTGCTTTCCGACGCTCGACGAGCCGACCATCGTGCGGCTGGTCGAAGCGCATTTCCGGGCGCTCGGCATGGGCCTGTTCGAAGCATTGCTGGCCTGGCTGGCGCCGGACGCCAAGCTGCGTCCGCACATCGAGGTGCGCGGCATCGAACACCTCGATGCCGCCCAGGCCGATGGTTCCGGCGTGCTGCTGCTGACCGGCCATTTCACCCAGCTGGAAATGGCCGCGCGTGGTCTCTGCCTGGCGCAGCGGCCGTTCCATGCCATGTACCGGCCGGCCGACAACGCCTTCGTCGACTGGTGGATGCACCGCTGGCGCGCCGAACGCTCCGGCCTGCCGGCGCTGCCGAAGGATGATCTGAAGGGCCTGCTGCGGGCGCTGCGCAGCGGCGACGCGGTCTGGTACGGGCCGGACCAGACCCTGGAAGTGCCGGGCGCCATCTTCGTGCCGTTCTTCGGCGTGCCGACCCTGACGCTGACCGCCACCGCCAAGCTGGCCACGCTGGGCCGCGCCAAGGTGGTGCCGTTCTTCGGCGAGCGCCGCGATGGCCGCTACATCGTCACCGTGCAGCCGGCGCTGGACCACTTCCCGAGCGGCGATGACGCGGCCGATGCGCGGCGCGTCAATGCGCTGATCGAGGACGCGGTGCTGAAGTGCCCGGAGCAGTACTTCTGGACCCATCGCCGCTTCAAGCACCGGCCGCCCGGCGCCGAGGATGTCTATCGCCGCGCCTAGGGAATCTCTGCATAGGCCGTCACCCCGGCGAAAGCCGGGGTCCAGGGGCTTGAAAGCACTGGCCCGGAAATTGTGCGGGGCTTTCGCAGGAATGACGAAATAAACCTGCGCGGAGATTCCCTACGGCTTGGCGTCGTCCTTCGCTGCCAGCTCGGCCTCGTACAGGAAGGCCTGCTTGGCGAACGAGGAATAGCCGCCGACCATCGCGATCAGCACGCCGCGCCAGCCGTCGCGCCAGCCGGATTTCAGCAGCACGTCGCGGAACACCCGGAACAGCGCGCCGCCAACCATCCGCCAGCCGTTGAAGCGCTTGCCGCGCGCATGGGCGATGCCGGCGCTGGTGCGGGCGTAGCCGAGCGTCTTGCTCAGGTGCTCGGTCAGATTGCGGAAGCTGTAGTGCAGCAGGTCGCCTTTGACCCGCAAGGTGCTGCCGTCGACCTCGCAGTAACCGTGCGGCTCCTCGCCGACCCAGCGGCCGCGCTCGCGGCGGTACAGCCGCAGCCGCCATTCCGGGTACCAGACGTGCCAGATCCAGGCGCCGAGATAGAAGGTGCGGCGCGAGAAGGCGATGCCGGCGTGCGGCGATTCGCCGTGGCCGAGCACGGCGATCAGCGCGGCGCGCAGCTCGGGGCTGACTTCCTCGTCGGCATCCAGCGCCAGCACCCAGGGCTGGGTGCAGTACTGCTCGCCGTAGCGGCGCTGGGCATTGAAGCCGCTCCAGGGGTTGAACACGAACTGGGCACCGAAGCCGGCGGCGATCTCGGCGGTGCGGTCGGTGGAGCCGGAATCAACGACCACGATCTCGCTGGCGATGTCGGCCACCGCCTGCAGGCAGCGGCCGAGGTTGCGCTCCTCGTTGAGCGTGAGAACGGTGACGGACAGCGGCAGGCGCATGAGGCGGATCTCGTTCGATTCAGGACAGCAGTGATGGCAGCTGTTCGATGACACGCTCGACGCTCACCGTCAGCGGCCGCGCGCGGTCGATGGTCGGCGGCTGGTCGGCATTGCACAGCCAGTGCTGCCGGCGGCCAAAAGCGCCGGTGATCTGCGGCAGGGTCGGGCCGTACAGCGACAGCCCCGGCGTACCGAGTGCGGCCGCCAGGTGCATCAGCCCGGTGTCGACGCCGACCACCACGCGGGCGTGGGCGATCCAGCCGGCAACGGCAGTCAGGCCGAGCTTCGGCAGCACGCGTGCGTTCGGTCTGGCGGCGGCGATCGCTTCGGCATCGGCGCGTTCGGCCTCGCTGCCCCAGGGCAGCACGACGGCGATGCCGCGCGCGTCGAACCAGCGCGCCAACTGCTGCCAGTGGGCGAGCGGCCAGCGCTTGGTCGGCCAGGTGGTGCCGTGCAGGAACAGCGCGTACGGCGCAGCAAGGTCCGGGGCCGCGAAGCGGCTGCGTTCGAGGCCGGCATCCGGCGGCTGGTCGAGATCGGCCGGCAGCGGATAAGCGAGCGCGGCGGCGAACAGCCGACGCGTGCGGGTGATCGCATGCTCGCGGCCGTGCGCCGGCACTGCGTGGCGGCGGTCGTAGAACAGCGCGGCCAGCGGCTCGCGGGCGGAACGCCAGTCCGGCCCGGCCACCGGGCCGTCGGCACGACTGGCCAGGAAGGCGCTCTTGACCAGACCCTGGGCATCGAGCACGAGGTCGTAGCGGGTCTGCCGGAGCTGCCCGCGGAAACGCGCCCAGTCGCCGCTGCGGACGGCGGCCAGCGGCGCCTTGCGCCAGCGCCGCAGGTCGGACGCGATCACCCGCCGGACGGCCGGATGCCAGCCCGGGATCTCGGCAAAGGGAGACTCCGCCAGCCAGTCCGCCCGCAGGCCGGGAATCGCCCTGGCGGCATCGGTCAGCGCCGGCAGCGTGTGGATCAGATCGCCGAGCGAGGTGGTCTTGACGATGAGCAGCTGCATATCGTTATGAGTGATTCCAACGCCCGCGCAGGCGGTGAGCGGACGGCGCCAGCTGGTATATTTCGCGCGCATTCGCACGTCCGGAGCGGGTTCGCTCAGCCGGTGGCATGCAGCTTGTCGTCACAGCCGGCCGGGCTGTCATCATTTTCCCATCTTCCCTACCAGGCGTATCCAAGGAGCCCGCGTGAACCGGACTTTTCGTCACAGCGCAGCATGCATGATGTTGTCGGCATTCGCGGCCGCCTTCACGGCGCAGGCGGCGTCGCCGGTCGACGAAGCCCAGACGCTGCTCAAGCAGGGCGATCTCGATGGCGCGCTGAAGCGCGTCGACCGCTTCCTTTCCAGCAATCCGCAGGACGCCGAAGGCCGCTTCACGCGCGCCCTGATCCTGGTCAAGCAGAGCAAGACGGCCGACGCCATCAAGGCCTTCACCGACCTGACCCGCGACTACCCGCAGCTGCCCGAGCCGTACAACAACCTGGCGGTGCTGTACGCGCAGGCCGGTGACTACAACAAGGCCCGCGACGCGCTGGAAGCGGCGCTGAACACCAATCCTTCGTACGCGACGGCGCACGAGAACCTCGGCGACATCTACGCCGCGCTGGCCGGCGCTGCCTACAACCGGGCGCTGGCGCTGGATTCCACCAATGCGACGACCCGCTACAAGCTGTCGCTGCTCAACAACCTGACCGCCGGCGGCGCTTCCGCCTCGGCACGGGTGGCGGCAGCGGCAGCCGCTGCGGCCACGCCGGCTCCGGCGGCAGCGCCGGCCGCTGCTGCGGCACCGGCCCCGGCTGCCGCCGCAGCGGCGCCGCCAGTAGCTGCCGGCGCGCCCGGCAACGAGGCCGTGCTGAAGGCGCTCGACGTCTGGGCCGCCGCCTGGTCGAGCCGCGATGTCGATGCCTATCTCGCCGCCTACGCACCGGACTTCAAGCCGGAGGGCGGGCTGGCGCTCGCCGAATGGCGTGACCAGCGCCGCATCCGCATCGGCAAGGCCAAGACCATCAACGTCGTGGTGCAGGACGCCGAAGTCACCCGCATCGACGGCCAGCACGCCAGCGTCACCTTCACGCAGGACTACAGCTCCGACACGATCGCCGACAAGGTCACCAAGATCGTCGAACTGGTGCAGGTCGACGGCAGCTGGAAGATCAGCCGGGAAACGCTGCGCTGACACGCGGTTCCGGCATTTTTCCACTCCGGTCGCGATTGCCCGTGCAGGTTGCGGCCCGTCTGCGCGCGCTGGCCGCTGGCGGCCTGTTGATGGTGGCCAGCGCGGCATCGGCGGCCGGCAGCCTGGCCGTGCATCCGGAAGACCGGCTGGCGGTCGCGGTCGCGGCGATGCAGGACGGCGCTTACGCCGACGCCAGCCGCCGCCTGGAAGCGCTGGTCCGCGACGAACCGAATTTCCGACTCGCCCAGCTGCTGTTCGGCCATGTGCTGGCGATGCGTTCCGGCGCCCGCATCGGCTCGCCGCTGGCCGATGACGAAGATCCCAAGCTGCGCGATCTGCTGGCCGAGTATCGCCAGCGCGGCAACACGCTGCGGGCGCTGCCCGCTGCCGGCCTGGTGCCGGCGACGCTGCTGAAGCTGTCCGCCGACATCCGCCACGCGCTGGTGGTCGACCTCGGCAAGGGCCGCGCCTACCTGCTGGAACAGGACGACGGCAAGCTGCGGGTGGTCCGCAATCTCTACGCCGGCATCGGCCGCAGCGGCTTCGGCAAGCAGAGCGAGGGCGATCTGCGGACGCCGATCGGCATCTACCGGATCAACGGCTGGCTGCCGGACGAACAGCTGCCGCCGCTGTACGGCGCCGGTGCGCTGCCGCTGAACTATCCGAATTCCTGGGACCGCGCGCTCGGCCGCACCGGCTCCGGCATCTGGCTGCACGGCGTGCCGCCCGAAACCTATGTCCGCGCACCGCGCTCCAGCGAAGGCTGCGTGACCTTTTCCAACGCCGATCTGCTGAGCCTGAAGCGCACGGTGGCGATCGGCAGCACGCCGGTGGTGCTCGCCGAGCAGGTCGACTGGATCGCCCCGGCAGCGCTGCAGGACGACCGCGCGCAGCTGGTCAAGGCGATCGAGCAGTGGCGCGGCGACTGGTCGGCGCTCGACACCGAGGCCTATCTCGAGCACTACGCAGCCGATTTCCGTACCGACGACGGCATGGACAAGGACACGTTCAGCGACTACAAGCGCCGCGTCAACGCCGGCAAGCAGCGCGTCCAGATCGGCATCGGCGATCTCAGCCTGTTCGCCTATCCGGGTGAGTCGGGGCTGGTGGTGGCGCAGTTCCTGCAGAACTACGTCAGCGACAATTTTGCTTCCAGCTCCCGCAAGGACCAGTACTGGCGTCGCCAGCCGGACGGCCAGTGGCGCATCGTTCGCGAAATGAACCGCTAGTGCCGCGCAGACAACGAAGCGTGCGTGATGCGGCGATGGATCGTGCTGCGAATCGAGGTGCGATGAGGAGCCATCGTTGTTCGATGGCGACCATTCGCAACGTCGCGTCGCGCCGCGATACACGGCACGGCGCTGACGGTTTGCGGTACGCGCTGCACTAGTCCGGCCGGCGCCGGCCGCACCCACCTGGAGACCTGCGCGATGGACATGGACCCGATCGACTACAGCATCCACGGCGACGACCTGCAGTACGTCGAACTGCGGCTGGCCCCGGGCCGCTGCGCGGTGTCGGAGCCGGGCGCGATGATGTACGTCGACGACGGCGTGACCATCCGCTCGGAAATCGGCGACGGCAGCGGCCGCGAAACGCATTTCCTCGGCCGGCTGTGGCGCGGCATCCGCCGCAGCTTCAGCGGCGAGTCGCTGTTCACCTCGGTCTACGCCAACGACGCCGCCGGGCCGCGCCGGGTGGCGTTTGCCGCGGCCAGCCCCGGCCAGATCGTGCCGGTGGATCTGGCGGCGGTCGGCGGCGAGCTGATCGTGCAGCGCGGCGGCTTTCTGGCTGGCGCCCGCGGTGTGGAGATCGGCGTGGCGCTGCAGAAGCGCATCCGCGTCGGCCTGTTCGGCGGCGAGGGTTTCATCATGCAGCGGCTGACCGGCAACGGCACCGCGTTCATCCACGCCAGCGGCGCGCTGACCGAGATGCGACTGGCGCCGGGCGAATCGCTGCGCGTCGACACCGGCTGCCTGGTGGCGCTGCAGAACACCGTGCATTACGACATCCGCTATGTCGGACGGCTGAAGTCGGCGCTGTTCGGTGGCGAGGGCCTGTTCTTCGCGCAGCTCAGCGGGCCGGGCACGATCTGGCTGCAATCGATGCCGCTGAAGCGCCTGAGCCAGACGATGCTCGGCTCGGCGATGGCGGCTAGCCGGCCGCGCGGCGCACTGGGCATTCTCTGGGTGATCGCGATCGCGGCTTTCGTGATCGCCAACATCCTGCTTGGCGGCAGCGGCGGCGGCGAATGAACGGCCGCTTCGCCGTCCGGCTGTACGGCCGCGACCTGCCGGCGGCCGGCGTCCCGGCCAGCGCCTGGTTCGTGGGCCAGCACCTGCGGGTCGCCGCCGAGCCGGGGCCGGAGCTGGACATCGCCGTCGACCAGCTGCGCGTCGACACCGGCGGCTTCGACCACGATCGCCTCTACCTCGGCTGGGACACGCCGGCCGGGCGGCTGTCGATCAGCCCGGTCGACGCGGCGGCAGAAGCCACGCTGGTCGGCACCGCACCGGCGCTGCTCGACGCCGCGCTGCAGCGGCATGCGCGCGGCACCCGGCGCAATCGCCACCAATGGCGGCTGATCACCGGTGTTGCCGCTGCGGCGGCGCTGCTGCTGGCCAGCCTGTGGTGGACCTACGGCGCCCTGGTGTCCTGGGCGGCGGACCATGTGCCGCCCGAGGCCGAGGCGAAGCTCGGCGCGGCGACGCTCGCGGAACTGAAAAAGGGCGGCAAGCTGATCGAGCAGGGGCCGGCGGTCGACGCGCTGCGCGAGATCGGCGGGCGGCTCACGGCCGGTTCGCGCTACAGCTACCACTGGGCGCTGCTCGACGAGCCCAGCATCAACGCCTTCGCAGCTCCGGGCGGCCAGGTGGTGGTGCACCGGGGGCTGATCGCGGCGGCCAGGACACCGGAGGAACTTGCCGGCGTGCTGGCCCACGAGATCCAGCACATCGAGCAACGCCACACGTTGAAATCGATGATCAACGGCCTCGGCGTGGCGGCGCTGGCCACCGTGGTGCTTGGCGATGTCAGCGCCGTGGCCGGAATGCTGGCCTACCAGATCGGCACGCTCAGCTACAGCCGCGATCTGGAAGCGGAGGCCGATCGCCTGGGCCTGCGGGCGCTGGTGCGCGCGGACATCGCGCCGCAGGGCATGGCCGACTTCTTCCGCACGCTGGAGAAGGAAGCGCCGCAGATGCCGATCGCGCTGCTGTCGAGCCACCCGGCGACCGAGGCCCGGATCGAGGCGATCGAGGCCGGCATCGCCGCGCTGCCGAAGCAGGACTACCCGCCGCTGGCGATCGACTGGGCGGCGGTGCAGGCCAGCGTCAGCCCGGACCGCACCGCCGCGCCCTGATCACGCACGCGTGGCGGCTTGAACCGGCACCGGACAGCGCAACATAGCGGCTGTCCTTCCGCCCGGATTGTTCCGCCTTGTCTCCTTCCGCCCGTCGCCGCACCCCTGATACCGCCGATGCTGCCGGCGAACCGGCCATCGAACCCTCGCTCGGCAAGGCGCTGGCGGCGCTCAAGCCGTATCTCGCCGAGTTTCCCGGCCGCCTGAGCCTGGCGCTGGCGCTGCTGTTCATCGCCAAGATCGCCGGTGTCTGGCTGCCGCAGGTGCTGAAGGACCTGGTCGATGCGCTGACGCCGAAGGATGGCGTGGTGCTGGTGGTACCGGCGGCGCTGCTGCTGGCCTACGGCGGCTTCCGCTTCCTGAACGTGCTGCTCGGCGAGCTGCGCGACCTGGTGTTCGGCAAGGTCGCCGAACGGGCCCAGCGGCGCGCGGCGCTGCAGGTGTTCGAGCACCTGCACCGGCTGGATCTCGACTTCCACCTGTCGCGCCGCACCGGTGCCTTGAGCCGCGACATCGAGCGCGGCGTCGACGGCATCAGCTTCCTGCTGCGCTTTCTGACCTTCAACATCGTGCCGACGCTGTTCGAGATCGCGCTGGTCGCCGGCATCCTGTGGCAGCAGTACGACGTGCGCTTCGCAGTGATTGCTGCGGTGTCGGTGGTGGTCTATGTCGGCTTCTCGGTGGTAGTCACCGAATGGCGCACCAAGTTCGTCCGCGAAGCCAACAGCATGGATTCGAAGGCCAACACGCGGGCCATCGACGCGCTGCTGAACTACGAAACGGTCAAGTACTTCGGCAACGAGCGCTGGGAAGCGGCGCGCTACGACGACAGCATGGCGGCCTGGGAGAAGGCGACCTCGCAGAACCGGCAGTCGCTGTCGGCGCTGAACACCGGCCAGGCGCTGATCGTGGCCGGCTCGATCACCGCGATGATGTGGCTGGCGGCCAGCGAAGTGACGGTGGGTGCGATGACGGTCGGCGGCTTCGTCGCGGTCAACGCCTACATGATCCAGCTGTTCGTGCCGCTGAACTTCCTCGGCTTCGTCTACCGCGAGATCCGCCGCGCGCTGACCGACATGCAGAAGATGTTCGGCCTGCTCGACCGGGTGCCGCGGGTGCGCGATGCCACCGACGCGCAGGCGCCGCAGCGGGTCGGCGGCAGCCCCCAGGTGCGCTTCGACGACGTGCAGTTCGGCTATCACGCGGCGCGGCCGATCCTGCGCGGCGTCAGCTTCACCATCGCGCCGGGTCAGAAGCTGGCCGTGGTCGGCGCCAGCGGTGCCGGCAAGTCGACCTTGGCGCGGCTGCTGTTCCGCTTCTACGACCCGGATGGCGGCCGCATCCTGGTCAATGGCGTCGATCTGCGCGCGATGCCGCAGGACGCGCTGCGCCAGCTGATCGGCGTGGTGCCGCAGGACACCGTGCTGTTCAACGACACCATCGAATACAACATCGCCTACGGCCGGCCCGGCGCCTCGCGCGCCGAGGTGGAACGGGCGGCGCGGCTGGCGCATCTGGAAACCTTCATCGCCCGGCTGCCGCAGGGCTACGACACGCCGGTCGGCGAACGCGGGCTGAAGGTGTCGGGCGGCGAGAAGCAGCGCATTGCCATCGCCCGCGCGCTGCTCAAGGACCCGCCGATCCTGATCCTCGACGAAGCCACGTCGTCGCTGGACTCCGGCGCCGAAGCGGCGATCCTCGACGCCCTGCACGCGGCGACCGAGCGACGCACGACGCTGGTCATCGCCCATCGGCTGTCGACGGTCACCGATGCCGATTGCATCGTGGTGCTCGACCAGGGCCGGGTGATCGAGCAGGGCCGCCATCCGGAGCTGCTCGCCCTCGGCGGCGTCTACGCCGGCCTGTGGAACCTGCAGTTGCGCGAGCAGGGCGCGCTGCCGGCCTGAGCGCCGGCCGCCACGCGCCCGGCAAATCGGCTGCCAGGGACCGAAAGCAGACAGCCGGGCCGTAGATCGGGGACACTTCACGGCCGGCATCTGCGGCAGCCAGTCTGCAGATAGATAAAACCCATCATCCGGTCGGTATTGACAGTGCCGCCGCCTAAAGTGCCGAGATGATTGCCCGATCACGCCCGCTGCTGTTCCGCGTCCTGCCCGCCGGGGCGGCAGCGGCTGCGCGCGCAAAGGCGGGCGCATGAGCAGCGGCCCGAAGGTGGTCAGCCTGCCGCGCGGCCGGCCGCGGGCGTCCGAGTCCGTGGTGCAGCTGGTCGAAAGCCTGCGCACGCAAGCAGTGGAGACGCTGCGCGAGCGCCTCAACGTGATGTTCGAAGGCGCCGACGACCTGCTGTTCGAGTTCGCCGAACGGGCCACCAACAATCAGGATCGCCGGCTGTTCTTCGACACCATGCGGGCCGTCCGCATGGGCCGCAAGAACATGTCCGAGCAGTTCAGCGCGATCTACAGCGCCGGCTTCGGCAGCAACGCTGCGCCGGTGTCGTCGGCCAGTGCCGGCAGTGACGAGCAGGAGCTGTCGCTGCAGAACGACGCGGCGCTGGATCTCGACATCGCCGTGCAGAACATGGCGACCAAGGCGGAGAGTCTCTACAAGGCCACCTTGTGGGAGATCAACGGCCGGCTGAAGGTGCTGATCGAGGAGCAGCAGGCGCCGATCTCGGCCGACGCGCTGGCGCCGATCAGCATCTGCCATGCCTTCCGCAAGGCTGCCGAGACGCTGGACATCGGCCACGACGTCGAGCTGGTGGTGTTCAAGCTGTTCGACCGGCTGGTGATCAGCAAGCTCGCCGACCTCTATGCGCGCGTGCTGAACGTGCTGAAGCTCGGCGGCGTGCGGCTGTCGCCATCGGCCCTGCTGCCGAATCGCGGCTTCGGCGACAGCAGCCCGGCGGCCGACGCGGCGGCCAGCAGCGCCCCGCCGCCAACCTTCGCCAACACGCCCGGGCATTCCTCGCCGCAGCCGGAGTTCCGCGCGCCGGCCGGACTGGCGGCGTCGCTGATGATGTCGCCGGGTTTCGATCCGCAGACGCTGGCCAGCCTGCAGCGGCTGGGGGCGACGGCGCTGGCCAGCGGCATCGACTTCCTCGACGACGGCACCGCCAGCCTCGCCGCCGATCTGGCGGCCGCCTCGCTGGGCCAGCCGGTCGCCGGCTGGTCGCCCCGGCAGACCACGGCCTACGTGCAGCGCGCGAACCTGGTCGGCCACATGTTCAACGAGTTCCTGGCCGATCCGCATCTGCCCGGCGACCTGCGCCCGCAGTTCGACGCGCTGCGGATGGCGACCATGAAGGTGGCGCTGAAGGACATCGCCTTCGTCGTCGATCCCGATCACCCGGTGCGCGGCCTGATCAACGAGCTGGCGACGATGGCCTCGACGGCGAAGGTCGGCGGGCCGCAGCAGCTGGACCGCATCGCCGAGCTGGTGCAGCAGATCCAGAAGCAGTTCGAGGTCGCCGCCGAAGCGCTGCGCAAACCGCCGCCGGAAATCGAGCTGCTGGGCATCGAGCAGGCCGAGCGCTTTATCGAGCAGCAGATGGCGCAGACCGCCGCGCGCCGCGCCACCATCGTCCGCAAGGTGCGGCAGATCATCGCCGAGGAGCTGCAGCTCAAGACCCAGGGCATGACCATCCCCGATGACATCCGGCCGCTGCTGAACTCGCTGTGGGCGCCGATGATGGCCATGCACCTGGTGCACCGCGGTCCGGACAGCGTCGAATGGCGGCGCGGCATCGATTCTCTGGACCGCCTGCTGGCGATGCTCGATCCGGCGCGCGTCGACCTGCGCAGCGAACCGCAGCGGCGCAGCCTGCTGACGGTGCTGGAAGCGGAGTTCAAGTCGGTGGGCCTCGCCGAGGCGCGCGTCACGGCGGCGCTGCAGGCATTCGAGGCGCGGCTGGCGTCGATCGGCCCGATGGCAGCGACAGCGGAAACGGCGACCGTTGCCGACGAAGCTGGCGCGCCGGCAGCCGACGACGCCGGCACTGCGGCGCCGGAACCCCGGGATCGCGCCAGCGAACTGCTCGAGCAGCTGATCCAGCCCGGCGCCTGGTTCCAGGTCTTCGATCCGGACCGCAACGAGCGGCGCTGGATGAAGGCGGTGGCCTACTACGCCGGCCTCGACTGTGCGGCGTTCGCCGAGTTCAACGGCAGCAACACGCTGCTGCTGAAGTCGCGGATGCTGCTCGACGACCTGCTCGCCGAGCGGACGCTGCCGGTCGACCTGAGCCCGACGGCCCGCGCCGCACTCGATCGCTACCAGAACCGGGCCGGCTGATCCGGGCAGCGCCAGTGTCGCTGCCGGGGCGTCTGTGACGCTCTGCTGCATCGAGCGAAACATTTGTGCACCGACACCTTTCCGGCCGATCGGTTTTGCACTAAGTTGACGCACAGACGACGGCTCAAGGCCCGTTCCCGTCCACCGGTCCGGCACGTCGCGACGATCTCAACTCCATGGCCCGTTTCGGCTCGCTCGAACTCAAGCAGCGTCTGGTGACATCGCTGGTCACGCCCGAAATCGAAGCGCTGGTGGCCAGCATCCCGAAGCCGCTCGGCAGCTTCGGCTACGACCCCTGGGGTTACAACGAAGACACCTTCAAGGTCGGTCTCGGCGCCGCCCGGCTGCTGTACGACAAGTATTTCCGCGTCACCGCCCACGGGCTGGAGAACATTCCGGCCGAAGGTCGCGTGCTGATCGTCGGCAATCACAGCGGCCAGCTGCCGATGGACGGCGTGCTGGTCGGCGTCGCGGCGGCCACCAATCCGCACGGCCCACGGCTGGCGCGGGCGATGATCGAGCGCTTCTTCCCGACCGTGCCCTGGCTCGGCAATTTCCTGAACGCGCTGGGGGGAGTGATCGGCGATCCGGTCAACTGCGCCCGGATGCTGGAGATGGACGAGGCGATCATCGTCTTCCCGGAAGGCGTGCGCGGTTCCGGCAAGCTGTACCGCAAGCGCTACCAGCTGCAGCGCTTCGGCAACGGCTTCATGCATCTGGCGATGACGCACCGCGCGCCGATCGTGCCGGTCGGCATCGTCGGCTGCGAGGAAACCATGCCGGCGCTCGCCAACCTGGCACCGGTCGCCCGCTTGCTCGGCCTTCCCTACCTGCCGATCGTGCCGAGCCTGCTGCCGCTGCCGGCGCGCGTGTACCTGAACTTCGGCAAGCCGATGGTCTTCGACCCGGCGGCCAGCGAGCACGAGGTGAGCGAACAGGTGGAAGCCGTGAAAGCGGAACTGCGCCGGCTGATCCAGGTCGGCCTCGATGAACGTACGAGCGTCTACTGATGGCCAGCCGAACCCCTGCCGCAGCGAAGAAGACCGTGCTGGTGACCGGCGCCGCCGGCTCGCTGGCCAAGCGCGTGATCGCCCGCCTGCACGGCCGCTACCACGTCATCGCGGTGGATTTCCGTCGCAAGGTGGAGACCGATGCCGGTATCCCGAGCTATCTCGTGGAGCTGCACAAGCGCGGCTTCGAGGACATCTTCGCCAGCCACAAGATCGATGCGGTGATCCACATCGGCCGCATCTTCGCGCACGAGAAAACCCGCCAGCAGCGCTACAACGCCAACGTGCTGGGCTGCAAGCGGCTGCTGGAGCTGTGCCGCAAGTACAAGGTCGGGCAGGTGATGATCCACTCCACCTACTTCGTCTACGGCGCCTCCGCCTACAACCCGGCGCTGATCGACGAGGACGCGCCGCTGAAGGCCAGCGAGGTGACCCAGGACCTGGTCGATTCGGTGGAGCTGGAAAGCCTCGCCAACATCTACCTGTGGAAGCACCCGGAGCTGAACATCACCATCTTGCGGCCCTGCAACGTGCTCGGCCCGGGCGTGCGCAACAGCATGTCGATCCTGCTGTCGCGCAAGGTCGCGCCGGTGCTGCTCGGCTTCTCGCCGCTGATGCAGTTCCTGCATGTCGACGACATGACCGAAGCGATGGTGCTGGCCTTCGAAGCCAACAAACCCGGCATCTACAACGTGGCCCCGGACGACTACGTGCCGTACCAGGAAGCCGTGCGCCAGTGCGGCTGCCGGCGGCTGCCGGTGCTCAGCGTGCCGCCCAGCCTGCCGAAGCTGGTGGCCTCGATGCTGAACTGGAACGCCTTCTTTCCGCCGTACCTGATCAACTACTTCAAGTACCCGGTGATCCTCGACGGCCGGCTGTTCCGCGACACCTTCGGCTGGCGGCCGCGCCGCAACCTGAACGACATCTTCACCTACTACCGCAAGCAGAAGCTGGTCACCGACTGAGGCGCGCGGGCGCTATCGCATCGATCGGAAATGCCGATCGAACGCAGGCTGGCGGGACGCGGTCAGACCGCTATGCTGCTACCGCATTCCACCCACCCCCAGGAGTTCTGCATGAGCAAGGAAAACAAGAAGCCTAAGGCCGGCAAGGCCAGCGCCCCGGGCGCCGCCGGCATCGACATCGGCATCTCCAAGTCCGACCGCGAAGCGATTGCCGCCGGTCTGTCCCGGCTGCTGGCCGACGAATACACGCTGTACCTGAAGACCCACAACTTCCACTGGAACGTGACCGGGCCGATGTTCAACACGCTGCACCTGATGTTCGAGACCCAGTACACCGAAGCGGCGCTGGCGGTCGACCTGGTGGCCGAACGCATCCGCGCGCTCGGCTTCCCGGCGCCGGGCACCTACGCCCAGTACGCCAAGCTGTCGAGCATCGAGGAAGACGAAGGCGTGCCGGCGGCGATGGACATGGTCAAGAAGCTGGTCAAGGGCCACGAAGCCTGCGCCAGGACGGCGCGCTCGGTATTCCCGCTGGCCGACAAGGCCAGCGACGAACCGACCGCCGACCTGCTGACCCAGCGCCTGCAGCTGCACGAGAAGACCGCCTGGATGCTGCGCTCGCTGCTCGAATGATCGGGCGGCACTGGCGGTAAAATCACGGGCCGGCGATCACGTCGGCCTTTTTCTTGCTCGTCGATTTCCATGGCTTCTGCTCCGCTCCTGTCCGTCCGCCGCCTCCGGGTGCATTACCCGAAACGGGGCCTGCTGCCGTGGACGCGGTCGCTGGCCGTGAAAGCGATCGACGATCTGCATTTCGACCTGCAGCCGGGCGAGATCCTCGGCATCGTCGGGGAATCCGGCTGCGGCAAGTCCACGCTGGCGCGCACGCTGGTCGGGCTGCAGGCGGCCAGCGCCGGCTCGATCCGCTACCAGGGGCAGGAGCTGATCGGCCTGAACCGCAAGCAGTGGAAGCCGCTGCGCAGCGACGTGCAGCTGGTGTTCCAGGACCCGCTGGGATCTCTGAGCCCGAAGATGAAGGTGCTCGACATCGTCGCCGAACCGCTCAAGGCGCTGATGCCGGAGCTGCCGGCCGATGAGCGCAAGGCACGGGCGCGGGCGCTGCTGGCCCGCGTCGGCCTGGGCGAGGAGCTTGCCGATCGCCGCGCCAGCGAACTGTCCGGCGGCCAGGGCCAGCGGGTCGGCATCGCCCGGGCGCTGATCGTCGAACCGAAGCTGCTGATCTGCGACGAGCCGGTGTCAGCGCTCGATGTCTCGATCCAGGCGCAGATCATCAACCTGCTGGCCGATCTCGCCCAGGAACGGCAGCTGGCGATGATCTTCATCGCCCACGACCTGGCCGTGGTCCGGCAGCTGGCCGACCGCGTGCTGGTGATGTACCTCGGCAAGGTGATGGAGCAGGGCCGCGCCGACGATCTCTACGAGCGGCCGCGCCACCCGTACACACGCGCGCTGCTCGAGGCGGCGCCGGTGATCGACCCGGAAGGCAATGCGCCGAAGCGCCGCAAGCGGATCGGTGGCGCCGCCGCCGATCCGGGCCAGCTGCCGATGGGCTGCGTGTTCCATCCGCGCTGCCCGCTGGTCGAGCACGCCTGCGTGCAGAGCGTGCCGGGCCTGCGCAAGGTCGACGGCGCCGACCAGTACGCCGCCTGCCATTTCGTGGCCGCCGGCGGCTGATCGTTCCGGCAGCGGTTCAGACCCGCTTGCAGTCCGGGCGCCGGCCGTTGGCCAGCGCCTGCACGTAGACCGGTACGTCCTGCGGCAGGCGGCCCTCGATCTGGCGGATGCGGGTTTCGTCGGATGGATGGCTGGACGCGAACTCCGGCGGCTTCTGCCCACCGGCCTTGGCCATGTTCCGCCACAGCGCCGCTGCCTGCCGCGGATCGAAGCCGGCCTTGGCCATGTAGTCGAGGCCGAGCAGGTCGGCCTCGCTTTCATGGGCGCGCGAGAACGGCAGCAGCACGCCGTACTGGGCGCCGGCACCAAGCGCCGACATCAGCGTGTCGCCGCCGACACCGCCACCGACCAGCACCTGGGCCATCGACAGGCCAACGCTGGTGACCTGCTGCTGCGACACGCGCTCGTTGGAATGGCCGGCGATCACGTGGGCCACCTCGTGGCCGATCACCGCCGCCAGCTGGTCCGGGGTTTCGGTGATCGCCAGCAGGCCGGTGTAGACGCCGATCTTGCCGCCCGGCAGCGCGAAGGCGTTGACGTCCTTGGAGTCGAACACCTTCACTTCCCAGGTGCCGCCGACTTCCCGGGTGATCGCGTTGGCCACGCAGTTGACGTAGGCCGTGGTGCGGCCATCGCTGGTCACCGGCGTCTTCTTCGCGGTTTCCTGGAAGGCGGTGGCGCCGAGCTGGTTCAGCTCGCTGTCCGACACCAGCTTGAGCTGCGAACGGCCCAGCGGCGAGGTCGCGCAGGCCGCCAGGGCAGCGGCGGCAAGGCCGGACAGCAGCACGGTGGTCGAGGGTTTCTGCATCAGGAGTTCTCCGTGGCCAGGCTATGGTCGAGTCGGCCCATTGTCTTCGAATCTACGAGGTTGCAGCCGCCATGAGACCGGTCCTGCCACGCTTGATTCCCCTGCTCTGGCTGCTGCTGGCCGGCAGCGCATCGGCCGCCGTCATGCAGCTGCAGCTGGCGGCGCTGGCGCGGGTCGATCAGCCGCCGGTCATCGCCTTCTTCAGCCCCATGCTCATCGCCGACACGCCGCCCAGCGACCAGCCGCCGTCGACGGCCAGCACCACGCCGGTCACGTAGCGGGCCAGCGGGCTCGACAGCCACAGCGCCGCCTGGGCGATGTCATCGGTGGTGCCGTAGCAGCCAAGCGGCACGCTGTCGGTGATCAGCTGGTTGGCGCGCTCGTTCGGCGCCAGCCGGCGCATGCCTTCGGTGCCCTCGATCGGCCCCGGCGCAATGGAGTTGACGCGGATGCCGGCCGCGCCCCATTCGAGTGCCGCGACCCGGGTCACCATGTCGACGCCGGCCTTGGCCGCGCAGACGTGCATCTGGAAGTCCATCGGAATCCAGGCCTGCGGTGCCGAGATGTTGATCACCGAAGCGCCCGGCTTGGCCAGGTACGGAAAGGCCGCGCGCACCACGTGGAAAGTGCCGAGCAGGTCGATGTCGACCACCGACTTGAAGCCGTTCGGCGAGATGCCGACGGCCGGCGCCGGGAAGTTGCCGGCGGCGCCGGAAACCAGCACGTCGATCGCGCCGAAGCGGGTGGCGGTGTCCTTGAACGCTGCCTCGACGGCGGCGTAGTCACGGACATCCGCCGCGTGGCCGAAGGCCTCGCCGCCGTGCGCCTTCAGCGCGGCCACTGCCGCGTCGACCTTGTCCTGCTTGCGCGACATCACCACCACCCGGGCGCCGGCTCCGGCGAACGCGTGGGCGATGCCGAGGTTGATGCCGCTGGTGCCGCCGGACACGAAGACGGTCTTGTTCGCGTAGTCGTACATCGGAAGCTCCAGGCGATCGGGGAAGGGGGTCAGGCCGGCGCAGTCCAGGCCAGTTCGGCGAGCAGCTGCGGATGCAGCGCCGGCGTGGCGGCCAGCACGCTGGTGGTGGCCAGCGACAGCGGCCGGCCTTCGAGATCGGTGAACACGCCGCCGGCCTCGCGAACGATGACGCTGAGCGCGGCGATGTCGAGGATGTTGACGTCGGACTCCACCACCGCGTCGATGCGGCCGGAGGCCAGCAGGTGGTAGTGCAGGAAATCGCCGTAGCCGCGAATGCGGTGAACCTTGCCGATCAGCCCGCCCAGCCGCGCCCAGGCCGGGCTGGCGGCCAGCCTTGCCAGATTGCCGGTCGACAGCGTGGTCCTGGCGATGCTGTCGGTGCCGGCGATCGTCAGCCGCTGGTTGTCGCACCAGGCGCCCTGACCGCGTTCGGCGTAGACGACCTCGCCGAGCGCGCCGTCCCAGCATGGCGCCGACGACACGCCGACGATCAGCTCGCCGTCCTTCATCAGCGCGATCTGGGTCGAGAACATCGGGTAGCCGCGCACGAAGCTCTTGGTGCCGTCGATCGGGTCGATCAGCCACAGGTGGCGGTTGTCGCCGGTCTCCTTGCCGAGTTCCTCGCCGAAGAAGCCGTGATCCGGGAAGTGCTGCTTGAGCACCGACTTGATGATCCGCTCGGCGGCGATGTCGACTTCGGTCACCGGGCTCGAGTCGGCCTTGGTCTCGACCTCGAACTGGCCGCGATAGGCGCGGCGGATCTCGGCGGCGGCGGCTTCGGCGGCCTCGAGGGCGGCGGCGAGGTAGGGACTGACGGTCAAGCGCGGACTCCAGGGCAACGCGGGGGCGAATGATAACCGTGCCCGGCGGCCCGCCCGGCAGGCAATTCGTACGGTGCGATACCATATTGCCGTTCGCAGGTGCCCTGAACCCCGCTCGACACGGTGTCAGGGTTAAACGGGAAGCCGGTGCGTCGCCCCCCACGCGGGATCGACAAGCCCGGCACTGCCCCCGCAACGGTAGATGGGAGTGCTTCGGCCCACCGCCACTGGATCGTGTCCCGATCCGGGAAGGCGTCGAAGGAAGGCACGCGCGGCATCGCGCCTTCGCCCATGAGTCCGGAGACCGGCCTGGAACGGGTCTGCATGCATCCGCGTGCAGGTATTCCGATCAGTGCGCTTGCGGGGACGCAGGCCACGGGAGACTCCAGATGAAATCCGCGTTGTTGGCGGCGCTCGTTGCAGCGCCTGCGCTTTGCCTTGCCCAGCAGAATCCTTCCTCCTCGACCGCGCCGACGCCGGCTGCCGGCAACACCGATGCGCCGGTGGCGCTCGATCCGGTGCTGGTCACCGCCAGCCGCACGCCGCAGCCGCAATCGCGGATCGGCGCGGCGACCATCGTCATCGACCGCGCGCAGATCCTCGCCGCGCAGGCCGGGGACATCGCCGAGCTGCTGCGCTTCCACGCCGGCATCGAGATCGGCCGCAGCGGCGGCCCGGGCCAGCTGACCTCGGCGTTCATCCGTGGCGGCGAGTCGAACCACACGCTGGTGCTGATCGACGGCGTCCGCGTCAACCCGGCGACGGCCGGCGGCGCGGCGCTGCAGAACCTGGCGCCGGACATGATCGAGCGCATCGAGATCGTCAAGGGTCCGCGCTCGACGCTGTACGGCTCCGACGCGCTGGCCGGCGTCATCAACATCATCACCCGCGGTGCCTCGACGCAGCAGATCGACGCCAGCATCCGCGGCGGGTCCTACGGCACGGTCGACGGCTCAGCCAGCTACGCCAACCGCATCGGCGCCTACGGCTTCTCGGTGCAGACCGAACAGCAGAAGAGCGATGGCATTTCCGCCTGCGAAAGCGGCACGGACAAGAGCGGCTTCCGCAACAACTCGGTCAACGTCAAGGCCAGTGCCGACGCCGGCATCGCGCTGTTCGAGGCGCGCGCCTACAACACCCAGGGCAAGGTCGAGACCTACGACTCCTGCAGCCCGCTGTTCGGCCTGAACCCGGCGGCGCAGGCGTTCCGCAACCAGGTACTGGCGCTGTCGGCGGCGGCGCAGCTGCTCGACAACTGGGACTCGCTGCTGACCCTGAGCCGCGGCGAGGACCGCATCCACCAGTACACGTCGCCGGACACCGTGCGCACGATCCGGCCGATGCTCGACTGGCAGAACACCGTCACCGTGCTGCCGGAGCTGCGGGCGCTGTTCGGCGGCCAGGTGTCGCAGGAGCGCGTCGATGCGTTGAGCTTCGGCTCGACGATCCACCAAGTGGTCGATCTGTACAACGTCTTTCTGCAGACGCAGTACGACCGCGCCGAGCACCACTTGCAGCTGGCCGGCAGCCTGCTGAACCACGATGCTTTCGGCAGCCGCTTCACCTGGAATGCCGAGTACGCCTACGACCTGCCGCGCACCGCCCAGCTGGGCACCAGCCTGATCGCCGCCGCCGGCAGCGGCTTCCGGGCGCCGGACGCCACCGACCGCTTCGGCTTCGGCGGCAATCCGGATCTCGACCCGGAGCGCTCGCTGAATCTCGAAGTCGGCGTTCGCCAGCGCTGGGGCGCGTTCCAGACCTGGGACCTGCGGGCCTTCCGCACCCGCTACCGGGACCTGATCAGCGTGCAGTTCGACCCCGCGAACGACGCCAACGTCGATTTCGGCTTCCGCGCCGTCAATGTCGACCGCGCCAAGAACGCCGGCCTCGAAGCCACCTACCGCTACGCCGACGGCCTGTGGTCCGGCACCTTGAGCGGCATCATCCAGAACCCGAAGGATCGCTCCGACGACAGCCCGCTGCTGCGCCGCGCGCGCCGCAGCGTCACCGCGCAGCTGCGCCGCGACATCGGCAACGTCTATCTGGCGACCGACGTGCTCGGCACCTCCGACCGTGCCGATGTCAGCGCCGCGACCGGCGCACCGACCAAGGATTCCGGCTATCTGCTGTGGAATCTCGGCGCAGGCGTCAAACTGCCGCACGGCTTCTCGCTGGCCGCGCGGCTGGAAAACCTGCTGGATCGCGACTACCAGACCGCTGCCGGCTACCGGCAGCTCGGCCGCGCCGTCTACGGCACGCTGCGCTGGGAACAACGCTAGCCACCACCTGCTTGCAGGCCGGCGCAACCCGCCGGCCTGCCCGCTTCACCAGGACTGACTGCACCATGGGCAACCGGCTTTCGAAGATCGTCACCCGCACCGGCGACAAGGGCACCACCGGCCTGTCGAGCGGCGAACGAGTGCCGAAGACCCACCTGCGCGTGCAGGCGATGGGCGATGTCGACGAACTGAACTGCTGCATCGGCCTGCTGCTGGTGCAGCCGCTGCCGAGCGACGTGCGCGGGCCGCTGGCGCAGACCCAGCACGAGCTGTTCGATCTTGGCGGCGAGCTGTCGATGCCCGGCTTCGAGCTGGTCAAGCCGGGCTATCTGGCGCGCATCGATGCCGAGATCGAGCGCCTCAACGAGGCGCTGCCGCCGCTCAAGGAATTCGTGCTGCCGGGTGGCAATCCGTCTGCCGCTGCCGCGCATCTGGCGCGGGCGGTGGCCCGGCGCGCCGAACGCGCGGTGTGGTCGGTGAAGGCCGACGACGCCTCGGTCAGCGATCTGGTGCCGCAGTATCTGAACCGCCTGTCCGACTACCTGTTCGTCTGCTGCCGTGTGCTGGCCCGCCTCGACGGCGGCCAGGAAGTCAGCTGGAAGCGCAGCGACATCGCCTGACGGCGGCTGCGCCGATCAGGGCGAAACGGCCTTGATCGGGTCGCGATAGTCGGCCGGGTTGCGGCGCTCGCCGAGCACCGGCGGCACGCCCGGGCGGGCGTCGGGCTTGGCGTCGAAATCCTTCTGCTGTTCGAGGAAAGCCTTCTGCTCGTTGGTCAGCTTGTTGGCGTCCTTGGGCAGCGAGTCGTACCAGGCGCGCAGCTTTTCGAGCCGATCCAGTTCGCGCTGCTGATCGGTGCCGAGGCCTGGCAGCTGCTTGATCTGGTTGCGGCGCTTGCGGTCGCCTTCGGCCAGCGGATCGAGTTCACCCTCGACCTTCACTTCCGGCAGCTTCTGCATCGGCGCGGTGTGATCGCCGTCCTTCTCCTTGCCCGCTTCCGGCACCGCCTGCGGCGCGCCCGTCAGGCCCTGGCCATCCTTCAGCAGGAACTGCGCTTCGGCCGACAGCGAGGCCGCCAGCCAGCCGGCAGCGAGCGTGCGCGTGACGAGGGCGCGGGGACGCAGGGGCTGACGCGGGGACTGGTTCATGGCGACGAAGAATCCGGGAAGGGAATGACGGGACTGTACCGCAGCTTCAATGACCAGCGGCCGGCTCGGCAGCCGCCTGCGGCGCGCGGATCAGCGGCAACAGCAGCAGCACGCCGGCCATCAGCATCGCGATCAGCGCGAACAGATCGCCGAAGGTCATCACCGCAACCTGCTGCTGCATCTGCTGGGCCAGCAGCGCCAGCGCGCCGGATTCGCTGCCGGTGATCGCCTGGCCTCGGGCCAGCATCTCCTGCACCGGCCGATGGCCGGCGCGCAGCGATTCGTCGAGCATCTGCCAGTGCAGCCAGCTGCGTTCGTTGATCAGCGTGTTGACCAGCGCCAGCCCGAGCGCGCCGCCGATGTTGCGCATCACGTTGAACAGGCCGCTGGCGTTCTTCACCTCGGCCGTCGGCAAGGTGCCAAGCGCGATGTTGGTCATCGAGAACATGCACAGCAGAAAGCCGCTGCCGCGAAACACCTGCGGCACGATGAACTCGACGGCGCTCCAGTCGGCGGTCAGCTTGCTGTTAAGCCAGGCGCCGATCATCACGTTGACCAGGCCCATGCCGAGCATCGCCTTGTGGCTGATCACCCGCGACAGACGGCCGGCCAGCGGCGCGGTCAGGAACATCGCCGCGCCCTGGGCAATCATCACGTGGCCGATCTGCAGGCTGTTGTAGCCGCGCACCTGGCCGAGGAACAGCGGCGTCAGGTAGACCAGCGTGTACAGGCCCATGCCGACCGCCATCGCCAGCACCGTGCCGAGCGCGAAGTTGCGGTTGGCGAACGCCCGCAGGTTCACGATCGGGTGGGCGGCGGTGAACATGCGATGGAAGAACAGCAGGCCACCGATCGTCGCGATCACCGCGCAGGCGGCGACCGAATCCTGGGCAAACCAGTCGTTGCGCGGGCCTTCGTCGAGCGTGTACTCGAAGCAGCCGAGGAACACCGCCATGTAGGCGAGGCCGCGCAGGTCGATGGTCTTCAGCAGCTCTGGCTGCGGCTGGTCGATGCGCACCAGCCGCCAGACCGCGTAGCCGACCGCAAGGCCCGGCAGCACGTTGATCAGGAACAGCCAGTGCCAGGAAAACGAGGCGGTCAGCGCGCCGCCGATGGTCGGGCCGATCGATGGCGCCAGGGTTGCGGTCAGGCCGAACAACACCTGCGGCAGCACCCGCTTCTCGGCCGGGAACATGATGAAGATCGACGCCGAGGTGGTCGGGATCATGCCGCCGCCGAGAAAGCCCTGCAGCACCCGGAAGACGATCATCGACTCCAGATTCCAGGCGGTGGCGCAGGCGGCGCTAGCCAGGGTGAAGCCGATGGCCGAGATCGTGAAATAGACCCGCGTCGACAGCAGCCGGGACAAGTAACCGGACAGCGGAATCGCGATCACCTCGGCGATCAGGTACGAGGTCTGCACCCACTGGATCTCGTCGGCGCTGGCCGACAGTCCGGCCTGCAGCTGGTTGATCGACGAGGCAACGATCTGGATATCCAGGATCGCCATGAAGTTGCCGAACATCATCGCCAGGTAGCCGAACCAGGCGAGGCGGGCACGCGGATCGGTGACGGCAGCGGCGTTCATGGCGACGCGGATCGGCTCAGTGCGCGGCGCCGCGGGTGTCGACGCTGGCTTCCACCGACAGCCCCGGCCGCAGCCGGTCGGTCAGCGCGTGGCCTGGTTCCAGCGCAATCCGCACCGGCACCCGCTGGACGATCTTGGTGAAGTTGCCGGTCGCGTTCTGCGCCGGCAGCAGCGCCCATTCGGCGCCCGAGGCCGGCGAGAAGCTGTCGACCTTGCCGTGCAGTAGCTGACCCGGAAACGCGTCGAGTTCCAGTTCCACCGGCTGGCCGGGCTGCATCGCGCGCAGCTGGGTTTCCTTGAAGTTGGCTTCGACATAGAGCTGATCCAGCGGCACCAGCGACAGCAGCCGCTGGCCGGGCTGCACACGCTCGCCGAGCCGGGCCGACAGATCGCCGACGGTGCCGGCCACCGGCGCCCGCAGCGCGGTGGCGGCGAGGTCGATCTCGGCCAGGTTCAGCTGTGCTTCGGCGGCGGCGACCGCCGCTTCGAGCCGCGCGCGGCTGGAATCGCTCAAGGTGCTCAGCGCCCGTTCGGCGGCCTGCACGGCAGCGGCGGCGCGGGCGACGCCGGCCGTGGCGTTCTGGTGCGCGGCCTCGGCGTTGTCGAGTCGCTGGCGAGTGGCGACGCCATCGCGCAGCAGCGTCCGCGCGCGTTCCAGTTCCTGCGCGGTCTGCCGCTCGCTGGCGCGGGCGGCGACCAGCTGGGCGCGGACTTCGCTGATCGCGGCGTCCTGCTGGCTGCGCTGCTGGCCGTTGCCGGCCAGCGCGGCGCGCGCTTCGGCGACGGCGGCGCGGGCGCTGTCGACGCGGGCGGCGTAGTCGCGGCGGTCGATTTCCAGCAGCAGGTCGCCGGCCGCCACGGTCTGGTTGTCGCGCACCTTCAGCGCCACGATCTCGCCGCCGATGCGGGGCGAGATCACCGTGATGTCGGCACGGACATAGGCGTTGTCGGTCGATTCGATGAAGCGGCCGACCTGCCACCAGTGCCAGCCGAAGATCGCGGCAGCGGTCAGCACCGCCAGCAGCACGGCGATCCTGAGCAGGCGACGCAGCGGGGACGGCGATTCGGAAGCTTCGGGAACGGCGGCGGTGGTGGCCATTTCAGGTGTCCTGCCGGGGCTGCGCGTGTTGCGACGGCGGCGATCGGCTGATAGTGTACTGTACGTTACAGTTCATTCTGATCGGTCATCATGGCCAAAGTCAAACCTGCTCCACCGCCCGCCGAAGCTGCCGGGCCAGTCCCTGCGGCCGATCCGGCCAAGGCGGTCGGCGTGCGCGGCGAACGCCGTCGCGAAGCGCTGCTGGCCGCTGGCCGCGCGGTGTTCCTGGAGTCCGGCTACGAGGGCGCGAGCATCGAGGAAGTGATGCGCCGGGTCGGCGGCTCCAAGGCCAGCCTGTACCGCTACTTCGGCAGCAAGGAAGGCCTGTTCGGCGCCATCATCGAATCCGGCTGCCGCGAGTTCATGGGCCGTTTCCGGGTGCCGACCGGGGCCGACGACGACATCGCCGCGACCTTGACCGAGATCGCCCGCCGCTTCGCCAGCCTGTTCCTCGACGCCGAACGGCGCGAGCTGTTCCGGATCATGATCGCCGAGATGCCGCGCTTCCCGGCGCTGGCCCAGCGCTTCTACGAGAACGGCCCGGCGCGCGCCCGCAAACTGCTCGGCGACTACTTCCAGCGCCAGCATGAGGCCGGCCGCCTGCACTGCCCGGACCCGGAATTCGCCGCCGTGCAGTTCATCGAGATGGTCAAGGCGGCGCCGCAGCACCGGGCGATGCTCGGCCTGTCGCCATTCCTGCCGGGCCGCGACGCCGCACAGCACATCGCCGGCGTCGTCGACCTGTTCCTGCACGGCTGCGCGCGCGCGCCGGCCGCCACCCCGAAGGACGCTTCCCGATGACGATCAAGGCGCTGGCCGCCGCCGGCCTGTTGCTGCTGTCCACCGACGCCGCCGCGATCAGCCTGCACGAAGCGGCTGCGCTGGCGCTGCAGCGCGATCCACGGCTCACCGCCGCGCACCGGGCCACCGATGGCAGTGCCGCCGATGTCGAGGTGGCGCGTGCCGGCCTGCGGCCGAGCGTCAGCGCCCAGGTCATCGGCGGCCGGTCGCGGCTGTATACCGATGCGCCGTTCCCGGTGGCCGGGCCGCGCAATCCGCTGAGCTGGGGCCTGGTCGCGACGCAGCCGCTGTACAGCGGCGGCCGGCTGAGCGCGCAGATCGACGATGCCCGCTCGCGGCTCGAAGCGGCACGCGAAACCGAGACGGCCACCGAACAGCAGCTGCTGTTCGCGGCGGCCGGCGCCTGGCTGGACGTGAAGCGCGACCGGGCAGTGATCGGGCTCAACGAAGGCAATGTCGAAACGCTGGCCCAGGCGCTGGCCGATACCCGCAAGCGCTTCGCGGCCGGCGAAGCGACCAGGACCGATGTCGCCCAGGCCGAGGCGCGGCTGGCCGAGGCCCGGGCGGCGCTGGAGCGGGCGCGGGCCACGGCGGCGGTCAGTGCGGCGGCGTTCGAGCGGGTGGTCGGCGCGGCACCGGACGAGCTGCCCGGCGACTGGCCGCGACCGGCCGTGCCGGCGACGCTCGCCGAGGCGCAGGCCCTGGCCACCGCGACACCGGCGGTGCGTGCCGCCGATGCCGATGCGCGCGCGGCACGGGCGCGTATCGTCGCGGCCCGGGCCGGCCATCTGCCGACCTTGAGCCTGGAAGGCGAAGCCAACGACGCCGACGATTCCACCTTTACCTACGACCGGCAGACCTACTGGTCGGTGCAGCTCAAGGCGAGCGTGCCGATCTACGCCGGCGGCGCAGTCGATGCCCGGGTGTCTGCCGCCCGTGCCGGCGCCGCCGCTGCCGATGCCAGCGCCGACGACACCCGCCGTGCCGCGCAGGAAGCGATCGCCCAGGCCTGGGCGCTGTACCGCGCCGCCGATCAGGTGATTGCCGCCTACGACGCCGAGGTGACGGCCAGCGAACTGGCGCTGGACAGCGTCAAGCGCGAACGCGACGCCGGCACCCGCACGACGCTGGATCTGCTCGATGCCCAGCGCGATCTGCTGGCGGCGACCGTCAATCTGGCCGGCAGCCACCACGACCGCTCGCTGGCGGCGCTGCAGCTGTTGGGTGCGACCGGCCAGCTGCGGCTGGACGCGATTCCCTGACGCCGGTCCATCCGGCACGACCTGCCCGTCGGTTGTTTCCGGGTCCCGGCTTTCGCCGGGATGATGCGCGTCAGCGGATGCGCGCCATCGAGCGGTCGTGCCAGCGGGCCAGGGCCGTCACCGCCAGGCTGCTACCGATCAGCGCCATGAACATGTCGGACTGCGTGTCCCAGGGATCGCCCTGGGTGCCGAGGAATTCTTCCGCCCCCTGGCCGAGCGCCAGCGCCGCCGCCCATTCGATCAGCTCGTAGACGGCGCTGATCGCCATCGCCACGCATACCGCCAGCGCGGCGGCGAGTACCCGGCCAGCCACCAGCCGCTGACGCAGCAGCAGCTCGCGGACCGCCAGCGCCGGCACCAGGCCCTGGGCGAGATGGCCAAGCTTGTCGTAGGGATTGCGCTGCAGCTCGAACGCCGTCTTCGCCCATTCGCCGAGCGGCATCCGCGCATAGGTGTAAGCGCCGCCGCCGATCAGGATCAACGCGTGAACGGCGATCAGCGCGTACAGCAGCCGGCTCAGCGGGAAGCGCCGGCCGGTGGCAGCCAGCAGCGGCAGCACCAGCAACACCGGCAGCACTTCCATCAGCCAGGTCAGCCGGTCGTAGGGATCGATGGCGGACGCGGCGAGCGCCACCATCACCGGCAGCAGCAACAGCAGCCGGAAGCCGAAATCCGGCAGCGGCTTCATGCCAGCTGCGCGGCGATGAAGGCCGACCAGACCGGGTCCGGCGTCCAGACCGCCAGCAGGTCGCGCTCGGCGATCTCGCGCGGCACGTCGGCCTTCAGCACCCGCCACAGGAACAGGAAGGCCGACACCCGCTTGTTGGCGGCGCAGTGGACGAACACCGTGCTGTCGCGGGATGCCGCCATCGCCGCGCAGAAGCGCTCGAAGTCGTCACGGGTCGGCGCATCGAACAGCACCGGAATGTGGTGGTAGCGCATGCCGTGGCGGGCGACGACCTGATCCTCGTCCGCCAGTGCGTGATCCGAATCGGGCATCGACAGGTTGATCACCACGTCGACGCCGATCACCTTCAGGCTCTGGAATTCCTCGGCGCTCGGCTGGCCTGCGGTCAGCAGGCGTTCGCTGATCTCGTGCCAGTGGCGCGGCTTGCGCAGCATGTTCAGATCGAACGGCGGCGGCGTGTGGCCGCGGCGCAGCTGCAGGTCGCGCACCGCATAGCCGGTGCCGGCCGGCCACGGCTTGATCTTCTCCAGCGGCAGCTTCTTCCACTCGACCAGCTCCTCGCCGAGCTGCACGCGGCCTTCGGCGATCACGTGGTAGGCGATGATGATCTGGTTCATCCGCTCGAACGGATAGAAGCCGATGAACTCGCCGATCCTTCCTTTGAGGCCCAGCTCTTCCTCGACTTCACGCAGCACGCCGGATTCCGGATGCGGGTCGTTCTTTTCGAGGAAGCCGGTGATCAGCGCGAACATCTTCGGCGGCCAAGCGGCATTGCGGGCCAGGATGATTTCGCCCTCGTGCTCGACGATCGCCGCAACCACCGGTACCGGGTTGTCCCAGTAGACGAAGCCGCAGCTGCGGTCCGGGCAGGCGATGCGCTGCATCTCGCCGTGCAGCGCCAGCTCCAGCGGCTTGGCGCACTGCGGGCAGTACTTGTAACGGCTCATGGCAAGGGGGCTCGCGGATCGGGCGTGGATTCGGAATCGGCTTCGAGGAACGCGGCGAAGCGGCCGCGATGGCTGGCCATCGCCCGGTGCTCGGCGACCAGGGTGGTGTCGATCGCGATGCGGGCTCGGCGGTGCCGGCGCAAGGTGGCGACAAAGCGCGGCCATTCGGCTTCCGGCAGTTCGGACACGGCGCTGAAATCGCTGCTCACCGGTTCGCGGAACTCGCATTCGCTGTGCTGCACGACGATGCGGGCCTGGACGCCGATGGCATCCAGCGCGCTGGCCACCAGCGACCAGCCGCCGAGGATGCCGAGCGTGGCCAGGCTGCCGCCGAAGGCGGTGCCGTGCAGGTTGTGATTGGCGGCGAGCGGCGCGCTGATTTCGAGCCGACGGCCATCGAAGGACCGGACTTCGGCGGCCATCGCGGCGGTCAGGGGAATGGTGGCGTGCAGCTGTGCAGTCAGGGCTTCGGGACTCATCGGCGAACCTTACTCGATGGCCGGAAGCGCTGTCTTCGCCTGCGGGCGCGCTACTTGCCGAGGCAGAAGGTGGCGAAGATCCGGCCCAGCAGATCGTCGGCGGTATAGCGGCCGGTGATCGCTTCGAGTGCCTGCTGGGCCCGCCGCAGGTGCTCGGCGATCAGCTCGGGATTCGCCGGCGGCAGGCCGCAAGCGGCGTTGACTTCGATCTCGGCCTGGCGCAACGCATCGAGATGGCGCGCCCGGGCGCCGAGCGCATCGCCGGCCCCGGCATCAAGCCCGGCGTGTTCGTGCAGCAGCGCCACCAGCGCATCGATGCCGGCCCCGCTGGCGGCCGACAGCCGAAGCTGGTCGGCCGCGATCCTGCCGGCCGGCTGGCCGCTGAGATCGCATTTGGTCAGCACCTGAATCTGCCGCGCATGGGGCGCCAGCCCGTCGAGCGCGGCCGCATCGAGCGACGTCGGGCCGATGCAGTCATCGACCAGCCACAGCAGCACTTCCGCCTGCTCGATGGCGCTGCGGCCGCGGGCCATGCCGATGCGTTCGATCGGATCGTCACTGTCGCGCAGGCCGGCGGTATCGAACACGGTGACCGGCAGGCCATCCAAGCTCAGGTGTTCGCGCAGCACGTCGCGCGTGGTGCCGGCAATCGGCGAAACGATGGCGGCTTCCGCGCCGGCCAGCCGGTTCAGCAGGGTCGACTTGCCGACATTCGGCTGGCCGCCGATCGCGACCGTCAGGCCGTCGCGCAGCCGGCGGCCCTGGGCGGCGGCACGCAGCACGTCGGCCAGCCCGTGACGCAGACCGTCGAGCCGCAGCCGCAGCTGCGACGACGACAGCCAGGGCACGTCCTCGTCGGCGAAATCGAGTGCGGCTTCCAGATCGGCGCGCAGGGAAATCAGCGCATCGACCAGTGCGCCGACGCGCGCGGAGAACTCGCCCTGCAGCGAACGGCTGGCTGCGCGCACGGCGGCATGGCTGCCGGCGTCGATCAGGTCGGCAATGCTTTCGGCCTGCGCCAGATCGAGCCGGCCATTCAGGAAGGCCCGTTCGGAGAATTCGCCGGGACGGGCCAGCCGGGCACCTGCCGCACAGGCGGACGCCAGTAGGATCGACAGCACCAGCGGCCCGCCATGGCCCTGCAGTTCGATCACGTCCTCGCCGGTGAAGGAATCCGGACCGGGGAAGTACAGCACCAGGCCTTCGTCGACGACCTGGCCGTCGGCATCGCGCAGCTTGCGCAGCCGGGCGCGGCGCGGTTCCGGCAGGGTGATGCACAACGCGCAGGCCACGCGCGCGGCTTCAGGACCGGACACCCGCAGAATGCCGACGGCGCCGCGCCCGGCCGCCGTGGCAATTGCCGCGATGGTGTCGGTGCGCGGCGAGGTCATGCGCGCCGGCCCGGGTTCGAGCGGTCGGCGCGCATCAGGGACTTCAGGCCTTCTTCAGCGCGCGGCTGGCCGCGTCGGCCGCTTCGATGCGCTTGGTGATCACCAGCTGCTGGGCGATGCCGATGACGTTCGACACGAACCAGTAGACGACCAGGCCGGCCGGGAAGAACAGGAACATGCCGGTGAACGCGATCGGCATGACGTTCATGATCCGCGCCTGCATCGGGTCCATCGTCGACAGCTGGCCGGACAGGCGCTGCTGCAGCCACATCGACGCGCCGTAGAGCACCGGCGTGATGTACAGCGGATCGGCGGCCGACAGGTCCTGCAGCCACAGCACGAACGGCGCCTGGCGCAGTTCGACCGATTCGATCAACACCCAGTACAGCGAGAAGAACACCGGCATCTGCACCAGGATCGGCCAGCAGCCCGCGAGCGGGTTGAAGCCTTCCTTCTTGTACAGATCCATCATCGCGCGGCTGAGCTTTTCGCGGTCGTCCGCGTAGCGCTCCTTCAGTTCGGCGATGCGCGGCGTGAACTTCTTCATCTTCGCCATCGACTTGTACTGCGCTGCCGTCAATGGATAGAACAGCAGCTTGACCAGCACCGTCAGCAGGATGATCGACCAGCCCCAGTTGCCGACGATGCCGTGGAAGAAGCTCATCACCACGAACAGCGGCTTGGCGATGACGGTGAGGATGCCGTAGTCCTCGGTCAGCGCGAGGCCCTTGGCGACATCATCCAGCGTGCCCTGCAGCTTCGGGCCGATGTAAAGGCCGGTGCTGTAGTGGGCTTCGCTGCCATCGGCGACCGCCTTGGTCGCACCGAGGTACTGGCCGAGGTAGTTGCCGTTGCCGGCCGGCTTGCCGGTGTAGGTCGCCGCTTCGTCGGCCGGCGGAATGATCGCGGCGATGAAGTAGTGCTGGATCATCGCCATCCAGCCGCCGGTCTGCTTGGATTCGTACGGCTTCTCGTTCAGCGTGTCGAGCTTGAGCTTCTTGAAGCGGTAGTCGGTGGTGTTCGGCTTCTGTTCGTAGATGCCCAGGCCAAGGAAGGTGACGATGAACTTCTGCGCTTTCTCGGCCGACACCGGATTGCGCAGCCAGCGCGCGTACGGGCTGACATTCAGCGTGCCGCCGGTGTGGTTGACCACCGTCTGCACCAGTTCGATCTGATAGCTGCCGCGCTTGAAGCGGAACACCTTCTTCAAGGTGAAGCCGGCGGCGTCGGTGTATTCGAACGGCACGTCCAGCGTGTCGACGCCGGCCGGAAGTTCGTAGCGGGTCTGCGGCGTTGCATAGACGGCGTTGTTGCCGGGCAGGGCCTTCTCGATCGCCGCCAGACCGCTCTGCAAGGTGAACACGACGCCGTCGCGGTCGTTGAGCAGCGGCAGCTTGACGTCCGGGTTCTTCTTGTCGAGCGCGTACTGGCTCAGTTCGACGCGACGCAGCTCGGCACCGGCGGTGGCGAACTCGGCATCGACCAGATCGGTCTTGACGTGGATCGTCTGCGATGTGGCCGGCGGCGTCGATGCAAGGTCACCGGCGGGTGTCGATGCGGTAGCGCTACCGTCGGCCGCCGGAGCTGCAGGCACCGGCACGGCAGCCGGATCGGCCGGAATCGCCGATGGCGCAGCCGCCGCGATCGGCGGAGCAGGCGGCGGGTGATCGGTGATCCAGGCGGTGTAGATCAGGTACAGGATCACGCCCAGCACTGCGATCAGTGCGATGCGGCGACTTTCCATGGGGACTAGCGCTCCGGAACAGGGTCAAGACCGCCCGCGTTCAGCGGGTGGCAGCGGGAAATGCGTTTGATGGCCAGCCAGCTGCCGCGCGCGGCACCGAAGCGTTCGATCGCTTCGAGCGCGTAATGGGAACAGCTGGGATGGAAACGGCAACGGGGCCCGAGCAGCGGGCTCAGGACGCGCTGGTAGGCGCGGATGGGGCCGGTGAGGATCGCGCGCATCGTTCGATCACTTGGGTCCAGAGGTCGGAAAGCAAACCCCGGAGCGCGGGATTCGGCACAGCGGCGAGGCCGGGCTGGGCAAAGAACACCAGATCCACAGCCGGCAACCGGGCGCGATTGTGCCGGAATTCCTCGCGGATGAGACGCTTGATGCGGTTCCGGTCGTGCGCCTGGGCAACCGCCTTCTTGGCGATCGCAAGGCCGAGTCGGGCGTCCTGCAGCGTATTCCGGCGATAGCTGACGCTGAGCGGGGCCCGGCGCAGCTTCTTTCCTTCGGCAAAAACCAGCTTGAACTCCGCCGGCTTGTGCAACCGGACCGACGGCGGGAAGCGCGCCGGACCCGGCATGGAAAGCGGCTTTACGGAATCAGGCGGGCACGGCCCTTGGCGCGACGGCGCGACAGGACGGCGCGGCCACCGACGGTCGCCATGCGGGCGCGGAAGCCGTGGGTCCGCTTGCGGCTCAGGGTGTGCGGCTGAAAAGTGCGCTTGCTCATGACGGTGTACTCGTTGGGGACCGCGATTCTAGCCGCTGTCAATCGGAATCTTCAAGCGCCAGTGTTCTGGCACGCGCTGCCTGTGCCGCAGCGGCGGACAGGTGGCCTGTGGATAAGCATGCCGGGCAGACGATAGACTGTTTCCCCATCGCGGCTGGCTGAACAGCCTTCGAGCGCTCGCGATCGGGTCCGCTTCCTCGTCCCTTGCTGCTACCCGACCGCTTTTGCCCGATGCTGAACCAAGACCTGTGGGACCGCTGCATTTCCCGACTCGAGGCCGATCTGCCCGAGAAGGAGATCAGCACCTGGATTCGCCCGTTGCGGGTGATCCTGAGCGATGACCAGATGACCTTGCTGGCGCCCAACCGGATCGTCATGGACCGGGTCAAGAGCGATTTCCTTGGCCGCATCCAGCGCACCATGTCGAGCCTCGCCGCCTACGACGTGGTGGTGAACATCGCCGTCGGTGGCACCAGCTCTGACCCGGTGCGCGGCGCCAGCAGCAATGGCAGCAGCGCCGCCGCGCTCGACGACACCATGCCGTACGGGCGGGGCAAGCTCGATCCGCGCTACACGCTGGCCTCGTTCATCGAAGGCAAGTCGAATTCCCAGGCGCGCGCCGCGGGCCTGCAGGTCGCCTCCGCACCCGGCGGCATCTACAACCCCCTGCTGATCTACGGCGAGTCCGGCCTCGGCAAGACCCATCTGATGCACGGCATCGGCAACGCGATCCTGGCCGAGAAGGCAAACGCACGGATCGTCTACGTCGGCGCCGAGCAGTGGTTCAACCAGATGGTGTCGGCGATCCGCTACGGCCGCCAGGTCGAATTCAAGAACTTCTACCGCACCGTCGACGCGCTGCTGATCGACGACATCCACTTCCTCGCCGGCAAGGAACATTCCCAAGAAGAGTTCTTCCACACCTTCAATGCCTTGATCGACGGCCGGCGGCAGATCGTGATGACCTGCGATCGCTATCCACGCGAACTCGACGCGCTGGACGACCGCCTCAAATCCCGTTTCACCTGGGGCTTGTCGGTGCCGGTCGAGCCGCCGGAATTCGAGACCCGCATCGCCATCCTGCTGGCCAAGGCCGACGTGCTGGGTGTCCGCCTTCCGGAAGATGTCGCCGTGCTGGTCGCCCAGCGCATCCGCTCGAACGTCCGTGAACTCGAGGGTGCGCTGCACCGCCTGAACGCCTCTGCGCGGCTGACCGGCGCGCCGATCACCGCCGAATTCGCCCGGACCACACTGAAGGACATGCTGGCGTCGTACGACCGGGCCGTGACGCTCGACAACATCAAGCGTACCGTCGCCGCGTACTACAACATCCGGCTGGCAGACCTGACCTCGGTTCGGCGCACCCGTACGCTGGCGCGTCCACGTCAGGTGGCGATGGCCCTGTCGAAGGAACTGACCCGGCACAGCTATCCGGAAATCGGCACCGCATTCGGCAAGGACCACACCACGGTCCTGCACGCTGTCAGGAAAGTTGCCGAACTCTGCCGCGAAGACGACCGTTTGAAGGAAGATTATGAAAATCTGCTTCGCCAGCTGACCAACTGAAAACCCGGTAAAAGCGCGCAAAAAGCCGGGGAAAGAGGCTGGAACAAGCTGTGTATAATCATCCGGCAGCCTTGGGACGGCTTTTTATCCACAGCTTTATCCTAGGTTTTGGACAACCACGGCAGTGCTCTGCACGGTCCTTCCATAACCCGGTAACGCGCTGATAAGCATCAGGAATCCAGCTTCTGTCCCCAGCTTGACCGTCAGACTACTAAAACTAGGTTTTCAAGATTCAAACCCATTTATGCAATTGGTCTGCCCATGAACATCCAGATTTCCCGAGGTGAGCTTCTTTCTGCCCTGCAATCGGTGATCGGCGTTGTCGAGCGTCGGCAGTCACTGCCGGTCCTCGGAAATCTGCTGCTGGAAGCGAAGGACGATCTGCTGAGCCTGACCGGCACCGATCTGGAGCTGCAGGTCGAACGCAAGGTGCGCATCCAGAATCTGGTGCCGGGTCGTATCACGGCGCCGGCCCGCAAGCTGCACGACATCTGCCGTGGCCTTCCGGAAGGCGCGATGCTCAGCCTGGAGTACGCCGACAACAAGCTGACCCTGAAGTCCGGCCGCAGCCGTTTCTCGCTGGCCACGCTGCCGGCCGAAGAATTCCCGGTATTCGCATCGGATCCTTCCGACGTGCGCCTGGAACTGAACAACCGGGAACTGAAGGACCTGCTGTCACGCACCCAGTTCGCGATGGCCCAGCAGGACGTCCGCTATTACCTGAACGGCTTGCTGCTGGAAATTCGTCCAGCACGTCTGCGCACCGTGGCGACCGACGGCCACCGTCTGGCCATGGCCGAGCTGGGCCGCGAGCACAGCGCCAAGAAGGACACCCAGGTCATCCTGCCGCGCAAGACGGTGCTGGAACTGCAGCGCCTGCTCGATACCAGCGAGTCGCCGGTGACGCTGTCGCTGACCGCGAACCAGATCCAGGTGGATGTCGAAGACCTGCGCCTGACCTCGAAGCTGATCGAAGGCCGGTTCCCGGACTACGAGCGCGTGATTCCCGAGGACTCCGACAAGATCGTCAAGTGCGATCGCCTCAAGGTCCGGGCTGCGCTGGCGCGTGCGGCGATCTTGTCGAACGAGAAGTTCCGCGGTGTCCGGCTGACGCTGGAAGCCGACATGCTGCGGATCCAGACGCAGAACCCGGAGCAGGAAGAAGCCGAAGAAGAAGTCGAAATCGAGTACGGCGGCGCACCGCTGGAGATCGGTTTCAACGTCAGCTACCTGCTGGACGCGCTCGACGCCATCGAAGGAGCGGAATTCATCTTCAAGCTGCGCAGCTCCGATGCCAGCGGTCTGATCCACGATGCAGCACAGGCCAGCGGCAAGTTCGTGGTGATGCCGATGCGGCTCTGATCCGATCGCCGGTGGTACCAGGCCATGCGTTTCAGCAAGGCGAAAGCGCGACGCTTTCGCCTTTTTCATGACTGCAGCTTCGAACTGCACCCGCAACGAAACTTCATTGTTGGCGCCAATGCGGCCGGCAAGACCAGCCTGCTGGAGGCCCTGTACGTCGCATCCCGAGGGGACAGCCATCGCGGTGCAACGGCATCGCTGGTGACAGACGGGGAATCGTCGTTCCAGATCGAGGTGCAGGTAAGCAATGCGGCAGGTTGCCCGGACGACCGCATCGACGTTCGCTGGCAGGAGCGGCGTATCCAGCTGCGGATCAACGAGCAGGCCGCGAGCCTGTCTGCTCTGGTCCGACGAATGCCGGTGTTGCTGGTCGATCCGCTTGCTCATCGCCTGGTCGAGGAAGGCCCTGCGATTCGGCGGCGCTTCATCGACTGGGGTGTGTTCCACATGGAACCGTCTTTCCATCCGCTGTGGCGGCGCTTCAACCGGGCGCTGAAGCAGCGCAATGCGGCGCTGCGTGCGCAAGCAAGTGATCGCGAAGTGGCCAGCTGGACGCCGGAACTGGTCGCGACCGCAGATGCACTGACCACGCTGCGACGTTCGTATCTCGACAAGCTGTCCGATCTGGCGCCCTCGTACTGGCGGCAGCTCGTCGATGAATCAGCCTGGTCGCTGGCTTTCGTGCGCGGGTGGCGAGATGGCGAGCACTACGCTGAAACGCTGCTCAGGACGCTCGAAGGCGACCGGCATGCGGGCCATACGCGGGAAGGTCCGCATCGGGCAGAACTGCGCATATTGAGCGACAATTCGCTATTGAAAGAGCGGATCAGCCGAGGCCAGCAGAAGCTGTTGATTGCGGGTCTGGCGTTGGCGCAGGGCGAGTTGTATCGACAGCGCCACGACGATACGCCGGTACTGCTGTTTGACGACTTCGCGGCCGAGTTGTCGCCGTTGTCGCAGCAGCGACTCCTTGCCCAGCTGGAGGCTTGGCCCGGGCAGACCGTCGCCACGGCACTGGAGTACAGCCCACTGCTTCAAGCCGCAACGAACCATGCGATGTTCCACGTGGAACATGGCGAGATCACATTGAAGAAAACGACATGACTGATCAAAACGACACGCCGGATCCGACCCAGAACCACATCGCCAGCGGCAACTACGACGCCAGTGCGATCAAGGTGCTGAAAGGCCTCGACGCCGTCCGGCAGCGGCCTGGCATGTACATCGGCGACACCGACGACGGCACTGGTCTGCATCACATGGTGTTCGAAGTCGTCGATAACTCGGTCGACGAAGCACTCGCCGGGCATTGCACGGAAATCACCGTGACCTTGCAGCTCGATGGCAGCGTCACCGTCACCGATAACGGCCGTGGCATTCCGGTGGACATCCACGAGGAAGAAGGCCGCTCGGCTGCCGAAGTGATCATGACCATCCTGCATGCCGGCGGTAAGTTCGGCGGCAGCGGCTACAAGGTTTCCGGCGGCCTGCACGGTGTCGGCGTCTCGGTGGTCAATGCGCTGTCGGAAGTGCTGCTGCTCGACATTCATCGCAACGGCCAGCATCACCATCAGGAGTACCGGATGGGCGTGCCGCAGGCGCCGCTGGCGATCGTCGGACCGTCCGACAAGCGTGGCACCTCGGTGCGCTTCTATCCGAGCGGCAAGGTGTTCACCAATCTCGAATTCCATTACGACATCCTCGTCAAGCGGCTGCGCGAGCTGTCGTTCTTGAACTCGGGACTGCGGATCGTGCTGCGCGAGGAGCTGAACAATCGCGAGGACGTGTTCGAGTACATCGGCGGCATCAAGGCGTTCGTCGACTACTTGAATCGCAACAAGACCGCGCTCCATGAGACGGTGCTGTACATCAACACCGAGGTCGACGGTATCGCCGTCGAAGCGGCGCTGCAGTGGAACGACTCCTACCAGGAAAACGTCTTCTGCTTCACCAACAACATTCCGCAGAAGGACGGCGGCACCCACCTCACGGGCTTCCGCAACGCGCTGACCCGTACCCTGAACGAGTACGTCGAGCGCGAAGGACTGGCCAAGAAGGAGAAGGTGGAGCCGGTTGGCGACGACTCGCGCGAAGGGCTGACTGCGGTGCTGTCGGTGAAGTTGCGCGATCCGAAGTTCTCGTCACAGACCAAGGAAAAGCTGGTTTCGTCGGAAGCCAAGGCGGCCGTTGAAAGCGCGTTGAACAAGAAGCTGTCCGAATTCCTGCTGGAGCGTCCGCGCGAAGCCAAGTCGATCGCGATGAAGATCGTCGAGGCAGCCCGTGCTCGTGAAGCGGCGCGGAAGGCGCGCGATCTCAATCGCCGCAAGGGTGCGCTCGACATCGCCGGCTTGCCCGGCAAGCTGGCGGACTGCCAGGAAAAGGACCCGGCCAAATCCGAACTGTTTCTCGTCGAGGGTGATTCGGCAGGCGGATCGGCCAAACAGGGTCGCGACCGGCGTTTCCAGGCGATCCTGCCGCTGAAGGGCAAGATCCTGAACGTCGAAAAGGCACGGCTGGAAAAGATGCTGTCATCACAGGAAGTCGGCACGCTGATCACCGCGCTCGGCTGCGGCATTGGCCGCGACGACATGAAGCCGGAGAACCTGCGCTACCACCGCATCATCATCATGACCGACGCCGACGTCGACGGCGCCCACATCCGCACCCTGCTGCTGACCTTCTTCTATCGGCACATGTATGCGCTGGTCGAACGCGGCCACGTCTACATCGCCCAGCCGCCGCTGTACAAGCTGAAGAGCGGCAAGCACGAGACCTACGTGAAGGACAACAACGAGCTCGAGGACTGGCTGCTGAAGTCGGCACTCGACGAGGCCGTGCTGGTCCCGGCGGCGGAAGCGCCGGCCTTGCCGACCGACAAGCTCGCCCAGCTGGTCCGCGATACCTCGCGCATCCAGGGCGCGATCGAACGGCTGTCCCGTCACTACGATCGCCACGTGCTGGAGCGACTGTTCGAGCGCGCCCCGCTGCCGGCTGCCGCCGAGCGTGACGCCTGGTTGCTGGCATTTGCGGAAAGCCTCAACGCCGGTGTTGCCGTTCAGAGATATGTTGTTGAAATTCAAGGAAATTCATTGATCGTCAACCAGCTTGTGCACGGTTTGGCGCATCGCTATGTATTTGGCGAGGATTTCTTCGCCACGCCCGAGTTCCAGCTGGTATCGAAGTTCAACAGCGAGGTCGTTCCGCTGATTGGCGCAGGCGCCGTCGTCAAGCGTGGCGAACGCACGCGCGCCGTGGCCAGCTTTGCCGAGGCCTATGTCTGGCTCACCGGCGAAGCCCGTCGCGGCCTGCACGTGCAGCGCTACAAGGGGCTCGGCGAGATGAATCCGGAACAGCTCTGGGAAACCACGCTCGATCCGGCCGTTCGCCGGCTGGTGCAGGTGCGCGTCGAGGATCTGATCTCGGCCGACCAGATGTTCACCACGCTGATGGGCGAAGACGTGGAACCGCGGCGTGATTTCATCGAGCGCCACGCCTTGCTGGTCGGCAATCTCGACGTCTGACGCCACTGCGCGCCACCGCAGCGCGGGCCTGCCCGCGCTTACGGCAGGTCCGGCTCCCGTCTTAGAGTCAGGGTGACCGCAGCCTCGAAGCTGCGGCGTACAAGACCCAGACGAGGAGAAACCGATGAACCCTGTGCCCGGCGCGCTGCGGCGCGCGATCGTGCTGTTTCCGGTCGCTATCGTCAGCCTCGCGGCATCGGCCGCCGGACCGGCAGGCGGTGATGCCGCAGGCGCAGCCGAAGTCGCCGACACCCGCTGGCTGAGCTACAACGGCACTGCCGACGGACAACGCTACGCCCACGTCGGCCAGATCACGCCGGCCAATGCCGGCCAGCTGGCCGAGCACTGCCGGATCAAGCTTGACGGCAGCGGTTCGCTGCACACCGGCCTGGTGCAGCTCGATGGCGTGCTGTACCTGACCACCGCGCACGACACGATCGCGCTTGACGCCACCAACTGCGCGCAGCGCTGGCGCCATCACTACACGCCGGAGCAGCCGGAAGTGTTCCCGGTCAATCGCGGCGTGGCCTACGCCAACGGCAAGCTGTTCCGCGGCACTTCCGATGGCCGCCTGCTGGCGATCGAGGCCGCGACCGGCAAGACCCTGTGGCAGCAGCAGGTCGGCGATCCGCTGCAGGGCGAGTTCTTCAGCGCAGCGCCGATCGTCTGGCAGGGCCTGCTGATCATCGGTAGCGCCGGCAGCGACTGGGGCGTCAGAGGCCGGATCATGGCCTACGAACAGGACAGCGGCCGCGAGGTCTGGCGCTTCAACACCATTCCGCGCGGCAAGGAGCCGGGAGCGGAGACCTGGCACGAGCGCGGCACCGCCCGTTACGGCGGCGGCGGCTCGTGGACCCACTACTCGATCGACATGTCGACCGGCGAAGTGTTTGTGCCGGTCGGCAATCCGGCGCCGGACATCCTGCCCGGCCATCGCCCCGGCAAGAACCTGTACACCGACAGCATGCTGGTGCTCGATGCCCGCACCGGCGCACTGAAGTGGTACCACCAGATCGTCTCCAACGACGGCCACGATCTCGATCTCGGCGCCGCGCCGATGCTCTACCACGACAGCAAGGGCCATCCGATCGCCGCCATCGGCTCGAAGAATGGCCACCTGTACGGCGTCAACCGCGAAACCCGCAAGCGTGTGTTCGACACGCCGATCGCCCGCATCGAAAACGAAGGCGTGCGGCCGATCGCTGCCGGCCTGCGCACCTGTCCCGGCGTGCTGGGCGGGGTCGAATGGAACGGGCCGGCGTTCGATGTGAAGAACAAGGCGATCGTCGTCGGCGTCGTTGACTGGTGCTCGACGATCACACCGAAGCCGCAGAAGGACTTCATTCCCGGCCAGTTCATGCTCGGCGGCGACTGGAAGATGGATGACGAGTCCTACGGCTGGGTCCACGCGGTGGACCCGGACAACGGCAAGATCCGCTGGAGCTACAAGGCCGACGGCCCGGTGGTGGCCGGGGTGACGCCGAGCGCCGGTGGCGTGATCTTCACGGGCGACATGGCCGGCAATTTCCTGGCGCTGGACAGCGCCACGGGCAAGCTGCTGTACAAGACGCAGACCGGCGGCGCGGTGGCCGGCGGTGTCATCAGCTACGCACTCGGCGGCACCCAGTACGTCGCCTCGACTTCCGGCAACGTGTCGCGGCTGACTTTCGGCGTCAGCGGCTCGCCGACGCTGATCCTCTACAAGCTGGGCGGTCAGGGCAGCGCATCGCTGACCTCGTCGGCCGGAACGTCGCCCGGCAGTGGCGGCATGGGTGCCGCGATCTACAGCAGCGTCTGTTCGGCCTGCCATGGCGCCAATGCCGAAGGCGGCGTCGGCCCTTCGCTGAAGGGTGTGTCGACCCGGCTCGGCCTCGCCAGGACCATCGAATGGATCAAGAACCCGTCGAGCAAGATGCCCAAGCTGTACCCGGCGCCGCTCGACGAGGCTGCCGTTGCCGCTGTGGCAACCCATATCCAGAAGTACTGAGCGGCCGGCGCGACGCAGCCATTGATCGGCCGCCCGATCTGCGGGACATTCTCCCGGCCCGTGGCCTGCGGGCCGGGAGAAGTCGATGAAAACACTGGCGATCTACAACCTGAAGGGCGGCGTCGGCAAGACCGCCGCCGCCGTCAACCTCGCCTATCTGGCGGCCCAGAGCGGCCTGCACACGCTGCTGTGGGATCTCGACCCGCAGGGCGCGGCGAGCTGGTACCTGCAGGGTGGTGAGGCCGCCAGGGCGCCGGACAAGACCGTATGGCGGGGCACATCGCCGATCGGTCGCCGCATCGTCGAAACGCCGTACGACCACCTGCACCTGATCCCGGCCGATCTGGACAGCCGGCATCTCGACGTCTGGCTGCGCAAGGACGACAACAGCCATGACCGCCTGCGCACGCTGATCGAGCCGCTGTCGGAGCAGTACAGCCTGGTGGTGCTCGACTGTCCGCCGAGCCTGTCGCACCTTGCCGACAACATCTTTGCCGCTGCCGACCGCATCCTGGTGCCGACTGTGCCGACGCACCTGAGCCTGCGCGCGCTGATGACCCTGATCGACTACTTCAAGGCCAACGAGCTGCCCAGAGCCCGCCTGCGGCCGTTCTGGTCGATGGCCGACCGCCGCCGCGGCCTGCATCGCGGCCTGATCGAGCAGCCGCCGAAGGCGATGAAGGATGTCTGCGCGGCGGTGATTCCGTACGCCGCGTTGGTCGAGCGCATGGGCGAGGCCCGGGCGCCGCTGGAGGTCAGCGAACCGTCCAGCTACGCCGCCGAGTGCTACCGCGCGCTGTGGGCGGAGAACGCCAACTACCTGCGGCGCGGCTGAATCCTTCAGGCCGGGCGCGGTACCAGCACTCGCGCCGGCTCGCCCCGGAACGCCCGCAACACCTCGTCGACGGTGCGCTCGCGCAGTTCCTGGATCGCATCCGGGCTGGAGAACGCGATGTGCGGCGTGGCAATCACCCGGGGATGGGCGGTGACGGTTGCCGGCGGATTCGGCTCGCCGGCGATCACGTCGAGCGCGGCGGTATCGAGCTGGCCGGCATCCAGCGCATCGAGCAGCGCCGCGTTGTCGACCAGCCCGCCTCGGCTGACATTGACGAACAGTGCGCCGCGCTTCATCTGGGCGAAGCGGGCGGCATCGAACAGGTTGGCGGTGGCCGGCGACAGTGGCAGCAGCGCGATCACCGCATCGGCCTGCGGCAGCAGCGCATCGAGGCTCATCCACTCGACGCGCGCGGCGTCTTCGCCGGTCGGCGGCGTGCGGCCACAGGCGATCACCCGCAACCCCCAGCCGCTCAGCTTGCGCGCCACCAGCCGGCCGGCGCGGCCGTAGCCGACCAGACCCACGGTCAGCCCGCGCGTGCGCTTCAGCCGCGCCAGCGCCGGGTCCCAGAGGCCGCGCTTGACCTCGCGATCCCACTGCACGATGCCGCGCGACCAGGCCAGCAGCATCGCCACCGCGTGGTCGGACACTTCCTCGACGCAGTAGTCCGGCACGTTGGTGACTCTCGCCCCGGCGGCCCAGGCGGCATCGAGCGCGATGTTGTCGAGGCCGACACCGTAACGGGCGACGATCGCCAGATCGCGGCAATGGCCGATTGCGGTTGCCGAGACCTGCGCCCAGCAGGTCATGATCGCCTGCGGGTGTTCGCGCGCGGCGATCGCGTCGATCTCGTGCCCGGGCAGTGCCGCCGAGCGGCCGGCGACCACGCGCAGGCCGGCGGCTTCGAGCTGGCGGTGCTCGTAATCGAGTTCCGGCCACGGGTAGTCGGTGATGAAGACGGTCTTTTTCACGGCGGCGACGCTAGCAGATCGCGGCAGCGCCAGCGGTGCGCGGGCGAACCCTAGCGCCCGCGAATGATGCCCGACGGGCCGCCGCACTCGGCTAGGCTCGCAGCCACCAGGGACACGCACCAGAACCCGCAGGAGGAGCGCCAGATGATCGACAACCCGTACTACTCGCAGGCCGTGCATGGCCCGTATGACACCTACGACCTCGGCAACTTCACGCTTGAGGAAGGCGGCACGATCCGCGGCTGCCAGCTGGCCTACGCGACCTTCGGCACGCTCAACGCGGCGAAGGACAACGCCATCCTGATCACCACCTGGTTCTCCGGCACCTCGAAGATCATGGAGCAGGTCTACACCGGCCCCGGCCGGGCGCTGGACCCGGCGAAGTACTTCATCGTCATCGCCAACCAGATCGGTAATGGCCTGTCGTCATCGCCGCACAACACGCCGTTTCCGGCCGGCATGGCCAACTTCCCGAAAGTGCGGATCGGCGACGACGTCCGTGCCCAGCACCGCCTGCTGACCGAGAAGTTCGGCATCACCCAGCTGGCGCTGGTCACCGGCGGTTCGATGGGGGCGCAGCAGACCTACGAATGGGCGGTCCGCTATCCGGACATGGTCAAGCGCGCCGCGCCGCTGGCCGGCACCGCCAAGAACACCATCCACGATCAGGCCTATGCCGACACGCTGACCGATGCGATCACCTCCGATCCGGGCTTCAACGGCGGCTGGTACGCCTCGAACATGGAGGTGCGCGACGGCCTGCGCCGCCACGCGAAGCTGTGGGCGGTGATGGGCTGGAGCACCGAGTTCTACGCCCAGGGCCGGATGGCGGCGCTCGGCTTCTCGTCGCTCGATGACTTCGTCACCAATTTCATGAACGGCTTCTTTGGCGTCATGGACCCGAACGCGCTGCTGGCCATGGCCTGGAAATGGCGCAACGGCGATGTCAGCCGCCACACCGGCGGCGATCTGGCCGCCGCGCTGGGCCGGATCAAGGCCAAGACCTACGTGATGCCGATCACCACCGACATGTTCTTCCCGCCGATCGACTGCGAACGCGAAGCGGCGCTGATTCCGGGTGCTGTGTTCCGGCCGATCCAGTCGATCGACGGCCATCTGGCGCTATTCGGCGCCGATCCGGGCTACGCGCCGCAGATCGACGCGGCGCTCAACGAGCTGCTGGCCACACCGGTCTGACCTGCCGAGACCGGCGGCTGGCGATGCGAATCGTCAGCCGCCGTCCGGCAGGATCGCCAGCAGCGCTGCGACGCGGGCCTTGAGCGTGGCGGCATCGGCGGCGGTCACGGTGGCGTGGCCGATCTTGCGCTGCGGCTTCGGCGTCTTGCCGTAGAGATGGGTGTGCACGCCGGTCAGGCGGCTGGCCGCTTCGGTGTCCGGCGCCAGCCCGATGTAGTTGACCATCACCGATGCGCCGCGCAGCTCGGTCGAACCCAGCGGCAGGCCGGCAATCGCCCGCAAATGATTCTCGAACTGCGAGGTCTCTGCGCCCTCGATGGTCCAGTGCCCGGAGTTGTGGACGCGGGGCGCGATCTCGTTGGCGATCAGCTGGCCGCCGGCGACGAAGAACTCGAAGGCGAGCACGCCGACGTAGTCGAGATGCTCGGCCACCCGGCGCGCGTAATCCTCGCCTTGCGTCTGCAGCGGATCGTTCACGGTCGGCGTGGCGGTGCGCAGGATGCCGGCGCGGTGGACGTTCTCGACCAGCGGGTAGAACACCATTTCGCCGCTCGCCGAACGCACGGCCAGGCAGGACACCTCGCGCTCGAACGGCACGAAGGCCTCCAGGATCAACGGTTGACCGCCGATCGCCTGCCAGGCGGCATCAAGATCTTCTGGCGAGCGCAGCACCGCCTGACCCTTGCCGTCGTAGCCCATGCGCCGGGTCTTGAGCACCGCCGGCAGGCCGGTGATGGCGACGGCGGCGGTCAGGCCCTCGCGGCTGTCGACGGCAGCGTGAGTCGGTACCGGAATGCCGAGCGAGCGGAACAGCGCCTTTTCCGACAGCCGGTCCTGGCCGGCGGTCAGCGCCTTCGGGCCCGGATGCAGCGGAACCCGTGCGGCCACCAGTTCGGCGGCGGCGTTCGGCACGTTCTCGAATTCGAAAGTCGCCAGATCCACCCGCGAGCAGAACTCGGCAAGCGCGGCGTCATCGCCGTAATCGGCGTGGATGTGCTCGCCAAGCGGCGCGGCGCAGGCCTCGGTCGCCGGATCGAGAAACACGAAATCGATGTCCAGCGGGTAGCCGGCCAGCGCCAGCATGCGCCCCAGCTGGCCGGCGCCGAGCACGCCGATCTTCAGTCCGGTCTTCATGGTCGGGTTCGGTCAGGGCAGCGGCAGCGCGCCGTCGTTCAGCACCTTGGCGGTCTGTGCGGCGCGGAAGGCATCGAGCTTCGCGGCATAGGCGGGTTCGAAGGCACCGAGAATCGCGCAGGCCAGCAGCGCGGCATTGGTGGCACCGGCGGTGCCGATCGCCAGGGTGGCCACGGGAATGCCGGCCGGCATCTGCACGATCGACAGCAGGGAGTCGACGCCGGACAGCATCCGCGACTGCACCGGCACGCCGAGCACCGGCAGCCGCGTCTTCGAGGCCGCCATGCCCGGCAGGTGGGCGGCGCCGCCGGCACCGGCAATGATCACCTTCAGGCCGCGATCGGCGGCCGAGGCGGCGTAATCGAACAGCAGGTCGGGCGTGCGATGCGCGGAGACCACCCGGGTTTCGTACGGAATACCCAGCTCGCCGAGCGTCCGCGCCGCGTGTTCCATCGTCTCCCAGTCGGAGCGGGAACCCATGATCACGCCCACCAGCGGCGCAGGCTTCAGTGCAGAGTCGGACACGGCAAGGTCTTCGTGAAAGGCGCGGAAGTCGCGAAAAAGGCCGCGATTATTTCATCCGCGCCGTGAAACCGCACTGCGTCCGGGGCGTTCAGGGCGCCACGAGGTCGAAATCGGCGTTGACCGTGGCGCTGTAGCGGATCTGCCCGGCCGAAAAGCCGAGTGCCTCGTTGCCGGATTCCGGCGCGGCGTCGGCCGAGGCCATCACCGCGAAGCGCGCCTTCTGCATCTGCGGCGCCGGGATGTACTCGGCATTGGCGTTCAGCGTGTGTACCGCGCCCAGCTTGGCGCCGAGTGCATCGGCCAGCACCTTGGCCTTGGCACGGGCATCTTCGGCGGCCTTGGCCAGCGCGTCGCGACCGAGCGCCTCGGCCTTCGAGGACTCCAGCTGCGGATCGGACACGTTGTTGATGCCGGCCGTGGTCGCCTTCAGCAGCACGTCGCCGATCTTGTCGAGATCGCGCACCACCACTTCGATGCCGCGGGTCAGGTGGTAGCCGAGGAACTTGCGACCGCCCTTTGCGCTGTAGTCGTACTCCGGCTGGATGCTCAGGCCGGCAGTGGAAATGTCGGCCTCGGCGATGCCGAGCGCTTTCAGCTGGGCCAGGTAGTCCTTGACGATCCGGCCGACGTCGGTCTGCGCGGCACGCAGGTCCAGCTTGGTGGTTTCGACCTGCATCGAGATGCGCGCGCGGTCGGGCGTCACCGCCACTTCGCCGCGACCGCTGACATTGACCGAGCGGCGGTCCGGCAGATGATCGGAAGCAAGGGCGGGTGCGGACAGACTGCCGGCCAGCAGCGCGGCGGCAGTGGCGACGAGAAGCTTGTTCATGGGCGAGGCGGACCTTGCGCGAGGCGGAGCGGCATCCTGCCGCCATTCCCCGGTCCCGACAACCCGGTCCCTTTGCCTGGCCCGGCGGCCGCTGCCGAATATCCAGCGTTCGCCGCAGCCGCTAGACTGGCGGATTCATTCGCCAGGCGGATCATTGCGTTCTCATGTCGTACTACAACCACCAGACGGTCTCGCTGACGCGCGACGTGATCGGCGTGCTGATCCCGGCCGGAACCCGCGTCGAACTGCCGACCGGTGCCGATGCCACGATCACCCAGGCGCTCGGCGGCAGCTACACCGTCGAAGTGCAGGGTCATCTGTTCCGGATCGACGGCAAGGATGCCGACGCGCTCGGCTTCCAGCCCACCGATGAGGTGGTGCTGGCCGCCGACGCCAGCGAGGAAGAAGTTGCCGCTGCCGTGCGCCGCCAGCTGGAAACCGTCTATGACCCGGAAATCCCGATCAACATCGTTGAACTGGGTCTGATCTACGACAGCCGCCTCGAGCCGGCCAAGGACAACGGCTGGAAGCTGCGTGTGGTGATGACCTTGACCGCGCCTGGCTGCGGCATGGGCGACGTGCTGGTCAGCGACGTCAAGACCAAGGCGATGCAGGTGCCGGGCGTACGCGAAGCGGAGGTCGAGCTGACCTTCGACCCGCCGTGGTCGCAGGAAATGATGTCGGACTCGGCCAAGCTGCAGGCGGGCTTCCTGTGACCGACACCCTGACGCGCGGCGTGCGGGTGATCGTGGCGCCGCGCTACATCGCCGAGCAGTCCGAGCCCCAGCGTTCGCATTACCTGTTCGCGTACCAGGTGACGATCCGCAACGAGGGCGACGAGCCGGTGCAGCTGCTGTCACGCCACTGGATCATCACCAATGGCGAAGGCAAGACCGAGGAAGTGCGCGGTCCTGGCGTGGTCGGCGAGCAGCCGAAGCTCGCGCCAGGCGAATCCTTCCAGTACACCAGCGGCTGCCCGCTGGGCACGCCGGTCGGCACCATGCATGGCAGCTACCAGATGGTCACCGACAGCGGCGAGCCGTTCGATGCGCTGATCGGCCCGTTCCGGCTGGCCGTGCCGCGGGTGCTGAACTGACGGGGGCCTCCGGCCGTCAATGGCCGGGTGACCCGGACAGCATTGGATCAAGCCGGCGCAACGCGTCGCCGGCCGACAAGGCACCCGTCGATTCCAGCTGGCCGGCATCGTGAACGCGGCCTGCTGCGGTACCGCAGGCACCTTTGGCCGGCTTGATCCGGCTTCCCGTTTCCCGAACACAGCCTGCCGGCGGGGCTGACGCGTCTTCCTGCTGCGGCGCGGGTGCTGGTGTGGTGGCGGTCGCGGGGCTATTCCGATCGTTGGCGGCCACCGGCAGGCCAGCCAGCAGCGAGATTGCAGCGACGGTCGACAGGATCCGTGTTCGGTGCATGGCAGCCTCCATTCGAGCCGCGAGGCGCCGGCTGGCGCTCGCGCAATGGTCGGAATCTACGCGCGGCGGCGGTCGGCAGCCAGCCCGCTCCCCGGTCGGCGCACTATCGCGCGGCCGGCTGCTTGGCGATGGTCTTGTCGAGCCAGACGAGCAGATCGGACCAGATGCGGCCAGATTGCGAGGCCGATGGCGACAGATGCGCCTGCGGCAGTTCCAGCGTGATCACCGGCAGCTTCAGCGACAGGCCGGCGTAGTCACCCAGCGAGCCGGGATAGACGCCGAGCGGCTGCAGGCGCAGATAGCCGAGCTTCTTCGGCGGGTCCTGCGGGCCATCGAAATCAAGCACGCCGTAGGGCGCGTGCACGGTGATGATGGCGTCCGGCTGGTACTGCTCGATCTGCTCGACGATCCAGCGGGTCTCCGGCTCCGATGCCGCTTCCGGCCCCGGATAGCGGCGCTTGTCGCCACGCGTCTTGTCCTTCCAGTAGCTCAGCGCCTGCGACGACCACTGCGGCGACGGGAAATTGCGGTTCAGGTCGACCCCGCGGGCATTGACGCGGGTCGCCGGGCGCGCAAACAGGCCATCCGGATTGGTCAGCGGCAGCACCCGCCAGCTGTAGCGGTCGTAGCGGCCGGACTTCAGCAACTCGATCCACTGGAACACCACGGCCACCGACGACAGCTCGTCCCCGTGGATGCCGCCCAGGATCAGCACCCGTTTCGGCGCCACGTTGGCGGCAGTGGCAGGGAAGTCGCGATAGAGCAGCGGCCGCTTGCCGACCGACAGCGGCTTGGCCGGCGCCAGTTCGGCATCCCGGCACGGCTGGGCATCGAAGTTCTGGAGCCGTTCCGACAGCCCGCGGCAGATCGTTTCGGCAGCCACGGCCGACGCCTGCGCAGCCGCCTGACACGGCTGCGAGACGTTGGCGAGCAGGATCAGAAGGGCGGCCAGGGACCCTGGCCGCCGCAGATGGTGTATCAGTTGCCGCGTTCCTTGCGGACCTTGTCGATCAGGAAATCGACGATCTTGAAGGTGTTCGGCTGGCTGGCCACGACATAGCGACCGCCGACGACCACGTTCGGCACGCTGCGGATCACGTAGGTCCGCGCCAGCGATTCGGCCCGGCGCATGCCGGAGTCGACGACGAAGCTGCCGGCGATGCCGTCGAAGTCGACCGGCTTGATGCCGGCAACGGCGACATACAGCTCGCGGATCGCTTCCAGGCTGTTCATCGGCTGATGCTGGACGTGGATGGCATCGAACAGCGGCTTGTGCGTCTTGTCGAGGATGCCGAGCGTCTGCGCGATGTAGAAGGCACGCGAATGCACTTCTCCTTCCGGCCGGCCCAGCGTGTTCGGCACGCGGGTGAAGTCGACATCGGCCGGCTTGCTGGCGCGCCACTGCTCGACCGCCGGATCCAGCGAGAAGCAATGCGGGCAGCCGTACCAGAAGAACTCCTCGACGGTGATCCGCTTCGGATCGGCCGGTTTCGGCGGCGACGGAACCTCGGTGTAATCCCTGCCCGCCTGGAAACCGCCGCTGCTGCCGGTATCGGCGGCACTGCAGGCGGCGCTGAACAGCGCGGTGACGGCCAGCAGGCCGCCCGCGACGAGGGTCTTGAGGTTACGCATGGGACTCCTGGGTGGGTCTTACTGCAGACCCGAGAGGTAGGACGACAGGGCGTCGATCTCGGCATCGGTCAGATGCTTCGCGACGGCGGCCATCATCTGACCATTGCCTTCCTGACCGCGTTCCCCGGCGCGATACGCGCGCAGCGACGCCGCTGCATAGCCGGCGTTCTGGCCGGCAACATGCGGGTACGCAGACGCCGGATTGCCCGAGCCCTTCGGGCCATGGCAGGCCGCGCAGGCCGGCAGGCCGCGCGAGGCGTCGCCCGCGCGGTACAGCTTCTGGGCAACCGGCACTGCCGATTCGCTGGCCACGCCCGGCACTGCCGGCTGGGCAGCGAAGTAGGCGGCGAGATCCGCCATGTCCTTCTCCGACAGCGCGGCCGCCTGGCCCGCCATCACGGCGTTGTTGCGCTTGCCCGACTTGAACGCCACCAGCTGCGTGTAGATGTACTTCGAACCCTGCGCGGCCAGCTTCGGCCACGCCGGATTGACGCCGCCATTACCACCAGCGCCGTGGCAGGCGCCACAGACGGCGGCCTTGGCTGCGCCCGCAGCGGCGTCGCCTTTGACGAACGGGTCCGAGGCTGCGCCTTCGGCGAACGCTGCGGCAGGCAGGGACAGGGCAAGGGCGAGCAGAACACGCTTCATGAAACACTCCGGCAGGCAAGCGCGCGTAGCGACATCCGCACTACGCGCATAATGAGCGATTGGAGCGCGAATCTTACACGATGACCCTGGACACCACGAAAGCCGCTGCGCCCAATTTCTACGCCCGCGCGCGCTTCGTGCTGTCGGCAGCCCGGCTGGCACAGCTGCCGGACGACGGGCGTCCGGAAGCCGCATTGGTGGGGCGTTCCAACGCCGGCAAATCCAGTGCACTCAACCTGATCTGCCAGCAGACCGGTCTGGCGCGGGTGTCGAAGACCCCGGGCCGCACGCAGCTGCTCAATGTCTTCGATCTCGACGGCCGCGCACGGCTCGTCGACCTGCCCGGCTACGGCTTCGCACAGGTGCCGATCGCTGTTCGCAATGCCTGGGGTGCGCTGGTCGGCAGCTATGTCGAGCAACGCACGACGCTCAAGGGCGTGATCGTGGTGATGGACATCCGCCACCCGCTGACCGAACTCGACGTACAGATGCTGGAATGGTGCCGTGACCGGCTGCTGTCGGCACACATCCTGCTGACCAAGGCCGACAAGCTCAGTTTCGGTGCCGGCAAGAACACCGTGCTGAAAGTTCGTCGCGAACTGCAGGACTTCGATCCCGGCATGACCGTGCAGGCGTTCTCGTCGACCGCCCGAACCGGTGTCGAGGAAGTGCGCGCGAAGCTGGATCAGTGGCTCGGCCTTGCCGAGCCGGTCGACGGCACTATCGTCACGTCGGTCTGACAGAAGGCGTTTGTCTGCGCCCGTGTCGCTGGTTACGATGCGGACAGGTCACCAAACGAACGGGCAAAAAAATGCCCAGCAGGTCGGGGGAACCTGCCAGGCAACGAGTGCCGGCTTGGGGGAACCGGACTTCCCGCCCAGGGAGTGGGGGCGGGGAATGGGAAGGGAGTCACCATTCGCAATATCAGACTCGCCGGGCGTGGAATAAGTTCGATGGCCGGCATCGAAAATCGCGTAGAAGCCGCCGGATTGAGCGCAAGCGATTGAATGGCAAGAAATTGTTTTTTGGAATGCAGTACCGAATTCTGGGGTTGGTAAGCGGGGCGAGGTAAAAAAGGCCGATCCGGGGGGATCGGCCTTGTTGTTTCCGGCGCCGCCGGGAAATCAGGTAGAGGCGCTGCTGGCGTGGCCGGTGGCGGTATGGGCAGCGTCCCAGTTCGGGCCAATGCCGTAGTCGGCGACCAGTGGCACCGCCAGCGTGGCCGCCGCGCACATCCGTTGCGCGATCTGAGGCGCCAAGGCTTCCAGCTGACCGGCCGGGCCCTCGAACACCAGTTCGTCGTGCACCTGCAGGATCATCCGCAGATCCGGCGCGTTCGTCGGCAGCCAGGCGGCGACATCGATCATCGCCCGCTTGATCAGATCAGCCGCCGTGCCCTGCAACGGCGCATTGATCGCGGTGCGCTCCGCATATTGCCGCTGCGCTGCGTTGCGGCTGTGGATGTCCGGCAGATGCAGGCGGCGGCCGAACAGGGTTTCGACATAACCCCGCGCATGCGCTTGAGCCCGGGTGCCGTCCATGAACTGCTTGACGCCGGGATAGCGGGCGAAGAAGCGGTCGATGTAGTCCTGCGCATCGCTGCGGGCGATGCCCAGCTGCTTGGCCAGCCCGAACGCGGAGATGCCGTAGATCAGCCCGAAGTTGATCGCCTTCGCCGAGCGGCGCGATTCGGCGCTGACCGATTCCAGCGGCTGGCCGAACACTTCGGCGGCGGTGGCCTGATGAATGTCGATACCGCGCCGGAAGGCGTCCTGCAGGCGTTCGTCGCCGGAAAAATGCGCCATCAGCCGCAGCTCGATCTGCGAGTAGTCGATCGACAGCAGCGCGTTGCCGGGTTCCGCGATGAAGGCCTGGCGAATCCGCCGGCCATCGGCGGTGCGCACCGGGATGTTCTGCAGGTTCGGATCATTCGACGACAGCCGCCCGGTCTGCGCCACCGCCTGGTGATAGGACGTATGAATGCGCCCGGTCTGCGGGTTGATCTGCTTCGGCAGATTGTCGGTGTAGGTCGATTTCAGTTTCGACATGCCGCGCCATTCGAGGATCAGCCGTGGCAGCGGATGCTCGTCGGCCAGTTCCTCCAGCACATTCTCGGCGGTCGACGGATCGCCCTTCGGCGTCTTGCTGACCACGCGCAGCTTCAGCTGATCGAACAGGATCACCTGCAGCTGCTTCGGTGAACCGAGGTTGAACTCGCCGCCGGCGGCAGCGAAGCACTCGCTGCGGATCTCGTCCATGCGGGCGGCCAGTTCGGTGCTGATCCGCGCCAGCAGCGCAGCGTCCACCTTCACGCCGGCCCGTTCCATGCCGGCCAGCACCGGCACCAGCGGCATCTCGATCTGCTCGAACACCGATTGCAGCGCCGGATCGGCCGCCAGCTTCGGGTACAGCACCTGATGCAGCCGCAAGGTGATGTCGGCGTCCTCGGCCGAATACTGCGTCGCCTCGTCGATCGCCACCTGGTTGAAGGTGATCTGGCTTTTGCCCTTGCCGGCGACATCGGCGAACGAAATCGTTTTGTGGCCGAGGTAGCGCTCGGCCAGCGTGTCCATGTCGTGACGATTGCCGGCGGCGTCCAGCACATAGCTTTCCAGCATGGTGTCGAACGCCACACCCTGCACATCGACGCCATGCCGGGCCAGCACGTTGAGGTCGTACTTGATGTGCTGGCCGACTTTCGGCCGCTTCGGGTCTTCCAGCAGCGGCTTCAGCCGCGCCAGCACCGACGCGCGATCAAGCTGCTTCGGTGCGCCGAGGTAATCGTGGGTCAGCGGCACATACCAGCCGTGGCCGGGCTCGGTCGCAAAGGCCAGGCCGACCAGCCCGGACTGCATGGCGTCGAGGGCATCGGTTTCGGTGTCGACACAGATCAGCGCGGCAGCATCGAGCGCGGCCAGCATGTCGGCGAAGCCTGCTTCATCGAGCACGGCGACGGCGGCGGTCGGCACCGAGGGCGGCAGCGTGTCGGGCGTCGATTCCGGTGGTACCACTAGCGCATCTTCGGCACCGGCTGGCGTTGCCGTTGCCGTTTCCGCTGCGGTTGGCGTCGCGGCTTCTGCTGGCGCAGCCGCCGTGTCGATCGGCCCCAGTTCCTCGAGCACACGGTGGAAGCCGGCGGTCTTGTAGATCGCCGCCAGCTTCGGCTTGTCGGCCGGCCCCGGCACCAGCTGTTCCAGGGTCAGCGGCAGCACGACATCGCAGCGGATCGTCGCCAGATCGTGCGACATCGGAATCTGCGGGATTGCATCACGCAGCTTCTCGCCGACCTTGCCCTTGATCTCGGCGGCACTCGCGATGATCGCGTCCAGCGAGCCGTATTCGTTCAGCCACTTGGCTGCGGTCTTCGGACCGACGCTCGGCACGCCGGGAATGTTGTCGCTGGTATCGCCGATCAGCGCCAGGTAGTCGACGATCCGCGCCGGCGGCACACCGAACTTCTCGATGACGCCGGCTGGGTCCATAACCCGGTTCTTCATCGTGTCGACCAGCTTCACCCGGTCGTTGACCAGCTGCGCCATGTCCTTGTCGCTGGTGACGATCAGCACCTCGTGGCCGGCGGCCTCGCCGATCTTCGCCAAGGTGCCGATCACGTCGTCGGCTTCGACCCCGGGCACCGACAAGGTCGGCAGGCCCATCGCCTTGACCATCTCGACGATGATCGGCCACTGGTGCAGCAGGTCTGGCGGCGTGGCATCGCGGTTCGCCTTGTAGTCGGCGTAGATGTCTTCGCGGAAGGTCCGGCCGGGGGCATCGAACACCACCGCGATGTGCTCCGGCGCGTAGTCCTTCTGCAGGCGCTTCAGCATGTTGACCATGCCGAAGATCGCTCCGGTCGGCTCTCCCTGCATGTTCGAGAGCGGCGGCAGCGCGTGATAGGCGCGGAACAGCCAGCCCGAGGCGTCGATCAGGACCAGCGGGTGCGCTTTCAGCGGGACATCGGACATGGCATCGGCCTCGGCAAGCGGGCCGCCAAGCCTACCTGAGCCGGTGGCTCAAGCAGGCGCCGCGATCACGGCAGCAAGGTTTCGTTGCGCACCAGATCGTCGAAGCTTTCCCGCGCGCGGACGACATGGACGGCAGCGCCGTCGACCAGCACCTCGGCGGCCCGGCCGCGCGTGTTGTAGTTGCTGCTCATCGTGAAGCCGTAGGCGCCGGCGGTGCGGAAAGCCAGCAGGTCGCCTTCGGCGAGCGCCAGTTCGCGATCGCGGGCCAGCCAGTCGCCGGTTTCGCAGACCGGGCCGACCAGATCCCAGGTCTTCGTTTCGACATCGCTGCGCGGCTCGGCCGGCAGCACCGCGTGCCAGGCGTCGTAGAAGCTCGGCCGGATCAGGTCGTTCATCGCCGCGTCGATGATCGCGAAGTTCTTGTGGGCGCCCGGCTTCAGCAGTTCGACCTTGGTCAGCAGCACGCCGGCATTGCCGGCGATCGCCCGGCCCGGCTCGGTCATCACCACCAGCTTGCGGCCAGCCAGCTTCGGCTTCAGCGCGTCGGCCCATTCGCTTGGCGACGGCGGCACTTCATCGTCGTAGCGCACGCCCAGACCGCCACCGACGTCGAGATGACGCAGCTCGATGCCGCTCGCCGCCAGCCGGTCGATCAGCGCCAGCACCCGGTCCAGCGCGTCGAGGAACGGCGACAGCTCCAGCAGCTGCGAGCCGATGTGGCAGGCGACACCGTCGATCTCGATGCCCGGCAGCGTTGCGGCGAGCGCGTAGAGCCGTTCGGCCTCGGCGATGTCGACGCCGAACTTGTTTTCCTTCAGACCCGTGGAGATGTACGGATGGGTCTTGGCATCGACATCCGGATTGACCCGGAAGGCGATGCGCGCGGTCTTGCCCATGCGCGTGGCGATCGCCGACAGCCGATGCAGCTCGGCTTCCGATTCGACGTTGAAGCAGTAGATGCCGACATTCAGCGCCAGCTCGATTTCCGCCGCCGTCTTGCCGACGCCGGAAAACACCACCTTGGCCGGATCGCCGCCGGCCTTGAGCACGCGCTGCAGCTCGCCGCCGGAGACGATGTCGAAACCGGCGCCGAGGCGCGCCAGCACCTGCAGCACGGCGAGGTTGGAATTGGCCTTGACCGCGTAGCAGACCTGATGGGCCAGGCCGTCAAGCGCGCGGTCGAACGCGCGGTAGTGGCGCTCCAGCGTGGCGCGGGAATAGACATAGGTCGGCGTGCCGTGTTCGGCAGCAATCGCCGACAGCGCCACACCTTCGGCGCACAACACGCCGTCGCGATATTCGAAATGATCCATGGGGTGCTTCGGAACGGGTTACGGCGTGGCAGGTGCTTCGGCGGGCGGCACGGCAGCGGGCGTCGCCGCCGGTGCCGGGTCCGCCTTCTTCTTGGCGTTCGGGTTGCTGCCGATCAGGTAGCCCTCACGGCTCGGCGCATCGGCCGGCAGGTGCAGCGGGCCGGTCTGGCCACAGCCGCTGGAAAGCCCGGCGGCGGCAAGCAGGAAGGCGGCAGGCAGCGCGCGAGCGGACATCGGGGCACCTCGGGGGCGGTTCGAGATACGGCAGGGCGCGAAGTTTAGCAGCCGTTGCCGCAGGCCCCGGGCGCCGACACAATCGCCGGCGCCGATCCACTGTCCACCGGAAGCCTCCGCTTGAAGACCCGCGAAACCGCTGATGCCGTCATCGTCGAACCCGCCCAGCCGGCCGACGCCGTAGTGATCTGGCTGCACGGCCTCGGCGCCGATGGCCACGATTTCGTGCCGATCGTCCCGGAACTGCGCTTGCCGGCCCAGCGCCAGGTGCGCTTCATCTTCCCGCACGCGCCGGTGCGCCCGGTGACCCTGAACGGCGGCATGCGGATGCGCGCCTGGTACGACATCAAGAGCCTGACCCGCAGCGACCTGCAGGACGACGCCGGCATCCGCGAATCGGCGGCCACGGTGATGAGGATCGTCGCCGAACAGCGCACGGCCGGCATTGCCGCGAAGCGCACGGTGATCGCCGGCTTCTCGCAGGGCGGCGCGATCACCCTGCACGCGGTCTGCCGCCTGGCCGAACCGCTGGCCGGCGCGATGGCGCTGTCCACCTATCTGCCGCTGCACGACACGCTGCCGAAGGAACTGACCGACGCCGCCAAGGCCACGCCGGTGCTCATGTGCCACGGCCGGGTCGATCCGGTGCTGCCGCTGAAGATGGGCACCGACAGCCGCGACGGCCTGAAAAGCTGGGGCATGAACGTCGAATGGCACGACTACCCGATGGCCCATGCCGTCTGCGCCGAGGAGATCGATGACATCTCCGCGTGGCTCGGGCGGGTGCTGGCCTGAGGCGGCGCGAGCGCGAGGCGGCAGGACGTTCGCCGGTAACGAACGCGCTGCTTTTCGGGGTGTGAGCCGGCGGGCTGGCCGGTTGCTCGGTGCCGGTCGCTCGCCAGAACCGTAGCCCGGATAGAGCGCAGCGAAATCCGGGATCGTTCATCCGCGGCGATAGCCTCGCTCCGGATCGCGCCGCTGTATCCGAGCGATGCGCTACTGCCCGCCTAACGCACACGGCCGCTGTCGCCAAAGACGCAGCGACGCGGCACGCCGCGGTGTGTGCCTTACGCGGTAAAAGATCGCCGCGGAATTGATTCCATTCGGTAACGCGGCGGGTCTCGACCCGCCCTACCGCGCTCGTCGAGGTCAGCTGGGCAGAGCGATGAAGCAACCACAAGACTGGTGCGCCAAGAGTGGCGGCATGAGCAAGGCAGACTAGGACAGCGACCAGCCATGTGCCCCCAAAGAGGTGGAGTAGGAATCCAGGAGGCAAATCACGCCTGTTCCAACCGATGCAGGAACTAGTGCGCCTACGACGATGCCGAGCAGTCAAGAACTGGTCTTCATGCCGTCTAACGTGGAGGTCACCGGCGCTGCGCGGCTTTATCGCGCAGCGTCCGGTGGACCGCAGGGTTATGCCACATGAGTACCAAAGTTTCCAAAGTACTTCTTCAATGCTGAACGGAGTTCGTCGCGGCAGTCGCCCCTGGCTAACCTGAGGATCAATTCAGGCAGTTCGCCGTTCTTCAAACCTAGAGCCCCGCCAGCCTGATTCGCTAGCGATTTGCGGTTGTATGTGCTCAGCAACATTTCATAGTTGCCACTGGCAATGATCTCCGAAAAGCTGGCCGAGAATGTCGAATAGAGCTGTTTCACGTCAATGCCCTGCGCAAGGGCGGTTAGCGCACCAGACAGCGCGCTTTCTCCTTTGGTATTTTGATCAAACATACCGAGTTGAAACTTGATTTCACTTGCGACGCGCAGAGAAATCTGTGTATCTAGCTCCTGTTGAAGTCGCTTGAATATCTCAGCGGAGACCTTCTGAAAGTCAGCGACCGGATCGCGCGAAAGCCTCTTGCTAGCGATCTTTATTACCTCCTCCGTGCAGAAGAGATTTTCAACTTCTGCGACCGTGAGGACAAAGATTGAGTCTGCCTCTAGAGCGGCGATTTCTTGAGGAACCCTTCTATCGCGATCCACAATGCCAAATACACTGAGGTGATGTAGCTGCGCGTTGGCCTTTAGCGCTTTAACCGAGAGGATGACTTGTGAACAACTTCCTCTTGGAATAACGAGAAAGTTTGGGAGAATTTCACGATACAAGGAGACATCGTGGCTACCGTTATCTCCTTCGACGAATACGACCGGTTTTCTGCTTCCCAAGACTTCGAGCAGAAGATCGTCAGGAAGACTCTCATCGGGATTGACAGGCTCCCAATCCCACGATGTGCCATCAAAAGACTTCAGCCAGATTCGTGTTGCCCCATTTTGTGCAGCAGCAAAATCAACATCGTGCGTCAGATATACAAACAGGCAATCACTCCTTAGCTTTTCTATTTCAGCCCAAAGCGGTGCCTGCACGGACTTATGAAGATGCAATTCCGGTTCATCGATAACAATGATTCCGTTCTTTGGAGCAGCCAGACATTGCCCAATCAGATAGAAGATGACACGCTCGCCATCGCTCATTTCCGATGAATTGTAGATTTTCTCGGCTTGACCCTTGACGCGCGTCTGAACCCTTAAGCCACCTATTACGAGCTCACGGTGGGGAAGAATTTTTTCCCACACCTCCTTGACAAGGTCGATCTTTGTTATTGGAGGCTCAACACGCGCCGTACACGTCTTTACTTCGATCTTGAATTTTGCATTTGCCTCAGTTTCGTCCGAGAACAAATAGACCATCAGCTTCTCATAATCGTTAAGGAGCGTAGTGGCTGGCTTGTTACTCCACTTATGAATTTTGTGCTGATGATTCCAGCCTGCGTCGCCGAATAGGAGGCTTCGCTCTGCGATTTCAATTGAAACTGGCGTCGTTGAATCTGGCATCGATAACGATTTCTGTGCAGAAATTCGATGAACCAACTGGCGCTGAGGCGAAGTGATTTCAATCCATGTGCCTAGGCGAGTTTTGCCCGAGCCATTCGCGCCGATGAATAGCAGGCTTTGTGTTGTCTCTATGGATTCCGTTGCGCCGTTGATGCGCGGTAGGGTCAACGTGCGTTTTTCAGCCATAGCAGAATGGTTCTCGGAATGGGGCATAACTACAATTAGGCTGCAAAAATGCACGATAACCTGCCACGTTATCGTGACGAAACGCACGATAATCTGGCGAAATGTACGAGATATTCTGGCGGGATTTAGTCAATAGACTGATTCTCATCAGGAATGTTCTTGCCTGTTGGCTGCAGGATAATCTGGCGAACGAAGCCGCAACAATGAATGCGCTGAGCCCATTGTGTGTGTGGCACTGCACGCTCAGGAAGCGTTGCTGAGCCTTTTGGCAAGCGCGAGGCGTTCCCCGTGTAAGCGGTGTGCCAGACTTCGCGTCATTCGACCTCCGCAGCCTTGGCGATAAGGGTTTGCCGACAGCCTGAGCACACCCACTCGCTTCGAGCCCAGACTTACGGCGTCGCCGGCTCGCGTTGCGGTTCCACCACCGGGTCTGGTGCCGGAGTTGCGTCCGGGCTGCGCGTCGGGTCCGGTGCGGGGCCGGCCGAGGGCACTTCATCTCGGCTCGGCCGTGATGGCGTGTCGGTGGTCTTCTTGCCGCGCTCGGTGGTGTAGATGACATCGCCGCCGCTGGCGGTGCCGGACTCGGTCGACAGCTTGAAGCCGTGGCCGAGCGTGTACAGCATGCGGAACGTGTAGCCCTCCTGGAACAGGCTGATGCCGTAGCTGACGAACAGTTTCGGCGTCAGGTACTTGCCGAGCGTCAGCTGCGCGGCCTGGGCGCCGGCATCGACGGCACCGGCGCCGCCCTGGGCGCCGCTGATGCTCTGGGCATTGGCGGCCACTTCGGAGTTGTTGGCGGCCGTATTGCCGACCGACAGCTCGTCGAGCCCGACCTTCTTGCCGATCAGCCCGGCCAGGTAATCGCCGCCGCCAAGGCCGAGGCTGAGGGCGGCGCTGGACACCATGCTGCGGTCCTGCGTCGAGCTGTTTTCCAGCGAGCGGCCGAGCACCAGCCAGGACAGCTGCTGTTCGCGCGGCAGGCTCGGGCTCGACTGCAGGCTCAGTTCCGGCTTGGCCAGGGTGCCGCGCACCCGCACGCCGACCTTGATGTCCTCGCGCGGCTGCCGCGTTGCGTACAGGTCGACGGCCGGCGTGGTCACCGGGCCGCCGCTGAAGATCAGTCGGCCGGTCTCGATGCTCAGGTCCTGGCCATAGGCCTGGTAGCGGCCATCGACCAGCCGCAGCTCGCCGCGGCCCATCGCATCGAAGCCCGGCCGCTGGCTGACGTTGACGCCGCCTTCGATGCGCGTCTTCAGCCCGAAGCCTTCGATCATCACCCGGTCGCCGAGCGTCAGCTTCAGGTCGACGGTCACCTTCAGCGGCGGTTCCTTCTCCGGCACCGCCACGCCGACCAGTACCTGATCGCTGCTGGCATCGACACCGCCGCCGCCGAGGCCTTTCGGCGTGATGTCGGCGCGCGGCACGCCCAGCTCGCCGCTCAGGCGCGCGCCCTCGGCGCTGCGCAGCAGCTGCAAGTCGGCGTCGATCCAGGCACGCGCCTGCGGCGTGTTCATCGCCTGGAAGCCGCTGCCGTTGACCTTGATGTCGGCGGTCAGCGGCAAGCTGTACGGATTCACCTCGCCGCTGATCTTCAGCTGGCCGCCGCCGGACTTGACGCTGCCTTCCAGCGCCAGCGGATCGCTGCCGCGCGTCTTCAGCAACAGGTTCAGTTCGGTCAGGTCGATGCCGGCCACCACCAGCCGCGCCTGGCCGTCGCTGAGCCGGATGTCGCCGGTATAGCGCGGGTCGCCCACGGTGCCGGACAGCGCGATGTCGCCGGCCAGCCGGCCGCCGAGCTTGTCGAGCTGCGGGAGCAGCGGTTCGATGAAGCCGAGGCTCGGGATATCGAGCCGGATGGTGCCGCCGAGCGCGCGTTCCATGAAGTTGACGCCGGGCGCTGCCGTGACGTCCGCCGCCAGCGCCGCACCGGACAGCTTCAGGTCGGCCTTGGCGGCCAGCCGGCCGTCGACCTGGTCGGCCACCACCGAACCGGTCTCGATCCGGTAGGTCGGCGCGTCCGGCAGCTCGATGGTGGTGTCGCGGAGGTTCAGCGCTGCCTTGGCCTGCTGCAGGTCGCCGCCGGAAAAATTGATGAAGCCGTCGCCATCGATGCTGCCGGTGATCTTCAGGTCCGGGCCCAGGAACGGCTGCAGCGCCGCCAGCAGCAGGCGATCGATGTTCCAGCCGATGCGGGCGCCGTCGGCCAGCACGTTCTGTTCGAGATTGAAGCAGGCGCGGCCGTCGCTGCCGTTCAGGCAGGCCGGTTCCAGCGCCCGGCGCTTCTGGCCCAGCAGGACGCCGGCCGGCTTGTCGAGCGCCCACGCTGACATCCGTTCCGGGCTCAGCTCGAGCTGGTTCAGCTCGCCACCCCACTCGCCACGGGTCCGGTCGAAGCCGCCGATGAGGCCGAGCTTGCCGTTGCCGCGTTCGGTCACCGCATCGACCAGCACCCGGTGGTAGACCTCCAGCCCGGTCAGCAGCAGCGACACCTTGTCGATGTGCAGGCCCAGCTGGGCATTGCGCAGCTCGACGCTGAGCCGCGAGCTGTCGACCTTCGGGTCGATGTCGCCCTGCCAGTCGAGGCGCGCCAGCGTCTGCTCGCCGTAGGCGAAATCGCGCAGGTTGCCGTCGGTCACCAGGTGCGGCTGCTCGACGGTGCCGTCGAGCGCGAAGCTCATCGTCGCTCGGCCGGCCAGCTCCGGCAGCAGCGTGCCGAGGTTCGGGCTGTCCAGCCGGCCGGTCATCGCGAACGGCGGCGTCACCTGGCCCTTGAGATCCAGCGTGGTGCCGCCGGAATCCAGCCGCGCCCGGTCGAGCGTCACGATGGCGCCGTTGTCGTCGATCTGCGCGACGCCGGCGGTATCGAGCCGCAGGCGGTAGTTGCGCAACCGCGACTTGTCGATCAGCGCCTCGAAGCGGATCGGCCGGCCGTCGATGCTGTCGTCGTTGCGTGCCTTGATGCTGCCGTTCAGATCGCCTGGCCAGTCCGCTGCCACGATCGCCGGGTTGAGCCGGGCGATGGTGGCCTCGACATCGACGTTCAGCGCCGGCTGCCAGCCGACCGTGCCACGGGCATCGATACTGCCGTGGCCCGCCTTCAGGTTCAGCGCTTCCAGACGGGCCGAACGGGTGTCGGTGACGCCGTTGGCGCGCAGCTCGAACGGCTGGCCGCGCAGCGAGGATTGTTCGAAGCGCGCGTCGAAGGCGATCGTCGGCTCCTCGCCGACCATCGTCGTCGAACTGCTGAGCCGGCCGTTCAGGTCGCCGGCGATATCGGCCACGAACCACGCGGGGTCGACATGGCGGAACTCCGCCTCGATCGTCGCCAGCAGCTTCGGCGACCAGGCGACGGTGCCGCTGGCCTTGACCGAACCGGGCTGCCGCTGCGTCTTGCGCGGCGTCGTGGCGCTGGCCAGCGCCACCGGCAGTGCATCGAGCGACAGCGCGTCGAGGTGGACCTGCTCCAGGCTGCCGCTGCCGGCCATCGACAGCGTGGCGGCGAACTCCTGCAGCGTGGCGGTGCTGTCGAGCGCGAAGCGATAGGCATCGAAGCTGCCGGTGAACGTGGCCTGGCCGACCAGATCGCCGGCCAGCGGCGGCGTGCCGTCGGCAAGATTCAGCGGCCAGTGCAGCTGCTGCCAGGCGAGCTTCAGGTCGCTGGCAACCTGGTCCAGCCCGAGCCGGCCGCTGGCCTGCAGCTGTCCGGGGCCGCTGAGCTTGAGCGACTCGAAATCGATCTGCGCGCCGCGCATCGACAGCTGCGTCTCGGCATGCAGGGCCCCGGTCAGCGGCAGGCCGGTGGTGTCGAGCGCGCTGACGGTGATGGCATCGCCGATCCAGCGGCCGACCAGCGTGCTGCGGGCCAGTGCCACGATCGGCGTCGCCGGGTCGTCGCTGCCGTGCAGGGTGAAATCGGTCAGCGCCAGCGCATCGATGACGATGTCGAACGGCAGTCGCGACGGCAGGTCGGTCGGGGTTTCCGGCTCGGGAACCGGCGGCGGTGGCGCCAGCCGTACATCGAGGCCGTCGACCGCCAGCGATTCGACATGCAGACGCCGGCCGAGCAGGGCCGGCGGCCGATGGCGCAGCGAAACCCGGCCGATGCTGACCTGCAGGCCGTCGCTGCTGGTGTAGCGGACCTCGCGCAGCTCCACGGCATCGAGCAGGCGGCCGCGGACCCGGCCGACGTGGATCGCGTCATCGGTGAGCGCGGCCAGCTGGTCCAGTCCGAAGCGCAGGCCGCGTTCGCTGCCAAGCACGGCGCCGACGGCGACCAACACCAGCAACACCGGGATCAGCAGGGCCACGGCGAGCCAGCGTCCCCAGCGGCGGCGCGGCCGTGCTGGCGGCAGCGGTGGCTGCGGTGCGCCTGCGGCGGCGGCGCTGCTCACAGGCCCACCTGCACGCCGAGATGCAGCCGCACCGGCGACTGGTCGGCATCGAAGGGATGGGCGAGGTCGAGCGCGAAGGCGCCGAACGGGGCCCGGTAGCGGACGCCGAGCCCGGCGCCCAGGCTCAGCGCGACCAGCGGCGTGTCATCCGCGCCGCCGGCGTCGACGAACGCGGCGATGCCGTATTCGCGCAGGAAGAACCAGTCCAGCTCGGTGCTCGCGGTGGTCAGGTAGCGTCCGCCGATCACGCGGCCGTTGGCGTCGCGCGGGCCCAGCGACTGGAACGAGTAGCCGCGCACACTGCCGTCGCCGCCGGCGAAGAAGCGCTGCGAAGGCGGCAGGTTGTCGAAGCTGCCGACCCAGGTGGCGCCCTGGTCGGCACGCACCCGCAGCTGCAGGCCGCGGCGCAGTTCCAGCAGGCCGCGCAGCTTGATGGTGCCCTGCACGAAATTGGTGTCGGACAGCAGCGCGTTGCTGCCGCCGTGGGCGTCGGCGAAGGCGTACCAGCCGGCGCGCGGGAAGATCGGGTCGTCGCCCTCGGTGCGGTCGATCGAGATGCCGGGCACCAGCAGCTTAGATTGCCGCTGCGGGCTGTCCTTGATGGTGTACTCGTCGAACGTGTATTCCAGATAGATGCGCCGCTGCCAGCGCTTGCCGCGCCGGTTGTAGCTGGTGCCGATCCGGTACAGCGTTTCCTTGACGTCGCTGAAGTCCTGAGTCAGCGCCTGGCTGGTGATGCTGACCGAATCGCTGGGCACGATGCCGACCGGGATGCGGTATTCGGCCACCACGGTCGAGATGCGCTGCGAGACCCGCAGATCGGTGCGCAGCTTGTGGCCCAGCGTGTTGAGACGGCGGAAGTCGGCGCCGACCGAGGCGCGTGGACCGGTGTCGGTGCCGAAGCCGAGCCCGAAGCGGTAGCTGCGCGGCGCGCGTTCGGTGGTCGAGATCACCATCGGGATGCGCGGCGAGGCATCGGTGGCTTCGTCCTTCCGGCTTTCGATGTCGACGGTCTGGAAGTAGTCGAGATCGCTGAACGCGAACTGGGTGCTGAGCACCTTGGCCGGATCGTAGGGCTCGCCGGGCTCGAAGGTCAGGTAACGACGCAGGAAGGCGTCGCGCAGCAGCTTGTCGCCGTCCTGCACGATGGTGACGTCGCCGAAGTAGTAGCGGCGGCCGGTGTCGAGCGTCAGCAGCACTTCGGCGGAATTCTTCGGCACGTCGATGCGCAGCTCGCGGCGGGTCAGCTTGGCGTCGAGCAGGCCGAGGCTATAGGCGGTCTGCACGATGCGCGTCTTCAGTGCCTCGTAGTCCTCGTGCTTGATGCGCTCGCCGAGCTTCAGCGGCCAGGTGCGGCTGCGGTAGCGGACCAGCGCCGCTTCCTCGGCGCCTTCACCGGTGAGTTCGATGTCGATGGTGCTGATCGCGGTCAACGGGCCGGCGTTGACGCGGTACTCGGCAACCCAGTCCGGCGCGCTGCCGCTGAGCTTCGTCGTGACCGTGGCGTTGTACCAGCCGTAGGGCCGCAGGGCTTCCTGGATCTCGCGTTCGCCCTGGCGAAACAGGCGTTCGACGTCGGCCTGGTCGTAGTGGCCCTGGTCGGCGTCGGTCCGCTTGGCGAACTCGAGGATCGACAGCTTGGCGTAGGCGTTGTCGCGCTCGTCCGGCCCCAGGCCCTTGACCCGGACGTCGATACCGGCGCGGGCCGGCAGCGACATCAGCAGGGCAGTGGAAACCAGCAGAAGGAAGCGCGGCATCGGTGGATCGACAAGGGCCTGCTAGTGGCGGGCAATCTGGATGCCGGGACGGCGTTCGGCCCGCTGCGCGGGATCGAAAGCGAGATATGGCCGCACCGTGTAGCCGGCGGCTTCGAGCCCGGCGATCAGGCCGTCCGGCCCGAGCCAGTGCGCTGCGCCCACGATGAACAGCTGCCGCTGCGGCTCGGCCAGTCGCCGTTTCAGCTCGGGCAGCCAGGCACGGTTGCGGCGAGCGAGCAGGTGTTCGTGGATGGCGGGGAAATCGCGCTTCAGCTCGGCAATCACGGCGGTCATCCGCTCCGTGTCGTTGTCGCGCCAGGCGCGGTACATCTCGACCGGCTCATCGGTCTTCGGGTTCCGTTCCGACAATGCCGCGTCCAGGAACTGCCGCGACAGCGGTGGCGTCATCGCCGAGAACAGGCTCAGATGGGCGCGCGGCTCCTCGAACCAGGCGATGCGCCGCCGGGCTTCGCGGGCCGATTCGTACAGCTGCCGGTCGAGCCCGAACTCGCCACGGAACCCGGCGCGCTGGTAGGCGAACAGTTCCAGCGACAGCGCACAGAACCATGGCCGGTATTCCTCGCACAACGCTGCCGGCATCTTCAGCGCCTGCATGCGGGCGCGCACGCGGGCCAGCGTCGCGGCGTCGATCTCGCCTTTCAGTCCGTCCGGCGCGCGGGCGGCATCGAGCATCGTGGCGGTGCCGTCGCGGCTGGACAGTGCGGCGATGTCGCTTTCGAACACCAGCGTGTCGGCGGCTTCGAAGACTTGGCGGATGCCGGCCGGCAACTGCCCCGCCGCCTTCGGGAGCAGGTGAACCGATCCGAGCAGGTAGTGCGTCGTAGTGGCACCGCGCACCTGCCAGAGAAACGGCGAGGCCGACGCCGGCGCATCGGCGATCGCCGGGCGCGCGCTCGATATCAGCAGCAAGACTGCCGACAGCGCACGGCGAAGCATCACGCGATCAAGCCGCATCGCTACCCGGTTCGTGATCGTCGCGATCCGGCTTCAGCCAGTGCCGAACCGGGGCGTCGCCGTCGAGCCCGACAAAATCGAACAGGTTCCGATCCGCCATCTGCGACGGCGCGATGTTCTGCATCGCCGAGAACACGTGTTCGATGCGACCCGGATAGCGCGCATCCCACTCTTCCATCATCTTGCGGACCTGTTTTCGCTGCAGCTGCTCCTGCGAGCCGCAGAGATTGCAGGGGATGATCGGAAACGCCTGCTGGCGGGCGTACTCGATGATGTCGGTCTCGCGAACGTAGGCGAGCGGCCGGATGACGATGTGCTTGCCGTTGTCGCTCTTCAGCTTCGGCGGCATCGACGCCATCTTGGCGTTGAAGAACAGGTTCAGGAAAAAGGTCGCCACGATGTCATCGCGATGATGGCCGAGCGCGATCTTGTTGTAGCCGTTGGCCTCGGCGAACGAATACAACGAGCCGCGCCGCAGCCTCGAACACAGGCTGCACATGGTCTTGCCTTCCGGGATCACCCGCTTGACGACCGAATAGGTGTCCTGCTCGATGACGTGGTACGGAACGCCTCGGCTTTTCAGGTACTGCGGGAGCACATGCTCCGGGAAGTCCGGCTGCTTCTGGTCGAGATTCACTGCCAGGATCTCGAAATCGACCGGTGCCGCGTCCCGCAGCATCAATAGGATGTCGAGCATTGTGTAGCTGTCCTTGCCACCAGACAGGCAGACCATGACCCGATCGCCGTCCCGGATCATCCCGAAATCGGTGATCGCCTGGCCGACCTGCCGGCGCAGACGCTTGACCAGCTTGTTGCGTTCCAGCCGCTCGCGCTGCGCGATGTCCGACACGACAGGCGGGACGGCGTGATTCGCATCCGGATTGACGGGACCGGCCAGGAAGTCGGTCAAGGACACAGCAGACATACGCGGGCTTCGTGAAAGTGCAGTGGCGAATGATGCGGGACGGGTGGCGAGCTTGTCGAAACGCCAACCGCCAGATCAGCGTCAATCGTCGGACGGACGAGGCTGCTCCGGTGCCCCGCCAATGGCGGCCGCCCATTCGCCGTCGGGAATCACACGCTGCATGTGCTTCACCAGCACAGAGATCTCGTCGCTTCTGACCCAGCGTCGTTGGGGCGGCAGATCGTTCTCATCTTCAGACAGGTGCTCGTCGGCAGGTTCGGACACGGCAGTGCGGTTGGGTTGTGCCTACAGCAATGAATGTGAGGGAGCCTGCGGCAGGCGGGTTCGGTGCGCCGGAATAAGGAAGGAAAGCGAGTTCCAGGCATCGCTGAAACGCCCCACGAGCGCCCAGCCGAAAAATATTTCGGCTGCAGTGTTGACGAAGAAAGAAAGGGCTCTATACTCCGCGTCCCTTGAGTCGGCTACCGGCTTTGGGAGCGGGAAGCGGGAGTCAGCGGTTTTCGGAAGTTTTCGAAAAGTGTTGACAGGGCAGAAAAAGGCCCTATAATTCGCCTC
>JAPLSA010000020.1 GCA_026398815.1 Gammaproteobacteria bacterium | reverse complement strand
CCGAAGGGTTGCGGCCAAAAGGCCGCCGGGACTTCGTTGCGAACCTTGGCCATAGAATCGCTATGGCCTGCGGTTCGCGCCTCGCCCGGCGGCTTTTTGACCTGCAACGCAGCGACCAAAGCAATTGATGACAGGCCCTAGCGGCGCTGCGCGTCGATCCAGCGGCTGATCTTCAGCTCCAGCACGTCGAGCGGCAGCGAGCCGTCCTTCAGCACCTCGGTGTGGAAGGCCTTGATGTCGAAGCGGCTGCCGAGCGCGGTTTCCGCGCGGCGGCGCAGTTCGATGATCTTCAGCTCGCCGATCTTGTAGGCCAGCGCCTGGCCGGGAATGGCCATGTAGCGCTCGGTTTCCGAGATCGACTGCGTCAGCCCCTGCGCGGAGTTGGCGAGCATGTAGTCGATGACCTGCTGGCGGCTCCAGCCCTTGGCATGCAGGCCGGTATCGACCACCAGCCGGATCGCCCGGAACAGCTCGGCCTGCAGCCGTCCGAACCAGGCGTAAGGGTCGCGGTAGACGCCCAATTCGCGGCCGAGCGACTCGGCGTACAGGCCCCAGCCTTCGATGTAGGCGGTGAAGCTGCCGAAGCGGCGGAACGCTGGCACGCCCGCAAGTTCCTGCTGGATGCCGATCTGGAAATGGTGGCCGGGGATCGCCTCGTGCAGGAACAGCGATTCCGCCGCCCAGGTCTTGCGCGACGGCAGGTCGTAGGTGTTCAGGTAGAAGATGCCGGGCCGCGAGCCGTCCTCGCTTGGCCGCTGGTAGCTGCCGCCGGCCGCGCTCTGGGCGCGGAAGGCCTCGACTGGCCGGATCTCGAAACCGGCCCTCGGGCGCTCGGCGAACAGCCGGCCCGCCGCCTGGTCGATCACGGCCGACAGGTCGTTGTAGGCCTTCAGCGCCGCAGCCTCGTCGGCGTAGGTGAAGCGCGGATCGCTGGACACGAAGGCGAAGAACGCCGCCAGATCGCCGCTGAAGCCGACCTGCTGCATCACCGCGCGGATCTCGCCGTGGATGCGCGTCACCTCGGCCAGGCCGATGTCGTGGATCTCCGCCGGCGTCAGCGCAGTGGTGGTGATCGCCTGCACCTTGGCTGCATACCAGGCCGCGCCATCCGGCAGCGCCCCGAGGCCGGCGCTGGTCCGGCAGGCCGGCAGGTAATCGTCACGAAGGTAGTCACGCAGCCGCGCGTAGGCCGGCAGCACGGTGGCGGCAATCAGCTGACGATAGTCGGCGGTGAGGCGCTGGCGGTCGGCCGCGCTGAAATCGTCCGGGAAGGCCGCGACCGGCTTCCAGAACAGGCTGTCCTCCGGCCGCGCCACGGCCAGTGCATCGAGCTGCGACAGCGCTTTAGTCATCAGCACGTCCGGCTGCACGATGCCCTGGGCGACGCCGTCGCGCAGGTTGGCGATCGCCTGGTCGAACAGCGCCGGAATCTGCGCCGCGCGGCGCGCCCAGCGGTCGTAGTCGGCCACCGTCCTGAACGGCTGCGCGCCGGTGCCGGTGCCGAGCTGCGCCAGCTGGGCGGCCAGGTTGTAGAACTGGTTGACCGGCAGCAGATGCTCCGGAAAGCGCGCCGCCTCGATCGAACGCTCCAGCTGCCGGCGCAGGATGTCGAGGCTCAGGCCGTCGGTCGCCGACACGCGGGCCGGGTCGATCGACCGGACCGTGGCCAGCCAGCGCGCATCGAAGGCGGCGCTGCGGGCGCGGGCGTCGGCCGACAGCGTGTTCGGCAGCTGGTCGTCGTAGCGGTGGTCGCCGACATAGGTCGCGCGCAGCGGGTCCATTGCCAGCGTTTCCTGCCAGTAGCGCTCGAACAGCGGGGCGAGATCGCTGCGGGCCGGCGGGGTCTGCAGCGGCGCCGGCGCGCAGGCGCTCAGGGACAGCAGGGCAAGGGCGCTGACCGTACGACGGAACATCGGGCACTCCGGGCGGGGTTCGCGGTCAACAATGCCGCAGTTGTCCGGCCAGCGGTGTCGCGGGTCTTCAGATTCCGTTCAGCCGGACCATTGCATTGTCCGCCCGCGCCGTCACCGGCCCGGCCGGCAACGACGTCGCAGTGCGCTATACGCAGGGGCTTATGCCTGCGGCCGGCGCACCGCGCCAACCAAGAAAAAAATAGGAGAGTCACCCTCGTGAAACTTGCAAAGACCGTTCGCATCGCTTCGCTCGCCCTGGCGCTGACCGGCGCCTCCGGCATCGCTTCGGCGGCCAATTACAACTACCTGGAAGGCGGCTTTCTGTTCCGCGACAACTACGGCAACGACGATGCCGGCTTCCGCGTCGGTGGTTCGGTGGCGCTGACCGGCCCGCTGGCCGCCTATGGCGAATTCACCAGCAACGATCGGGTCGACCAGTTCAGCGCCGGTGTGCTGTTCCACCAGCCGATCAACAGCGAGCTCGACTGGTTTGCCGGCGGTGGCCTCGAATACGTCGATATCGGTCCGGAAGACGACCTCGGCTTCGGCCTGCGCGGCGGCCTGCGCTGGACCCCGCTGAAGGCCTTCGAAGTGACGCCGGAACTGCGCTACTACGATTCCGTCGGTGACGGCCAGCTGTCGTTCCGGGTCGGCGGCGTCTACGCGTTCTCGCCGCCGTTCGCGCTGACGGCGGCGCTGCAGGGCGGTGACGACGACCGCGTCGAGGTCGGCCTGCGCTGGAACTTCGGCAGCTGAACGCCGCTTCCCGGCGTTCGCCGGGACTGACCGGAAGGGCCGCGCAAGCGGCCCTTTCGCGTTGTGCGCCAGGGGCCTGCCCGAGGCGGAAGCGGCGGCGCTTTTCGGTATTCTCCGGCCATCCCCCCATTGCCGCTGCGCGCCGAACCGCGCCCTGGAGATCGCCGATGAACGTCGCCCTGTCCGTCCTCGATCTGGTGCCGAACTGCACCGGCTCGAATCCCGCCGAAGCGCTGCGCCGCACGGTCGATCTGGCCCGGCTCGCCGAACGCCTCGGCTACGCCCGCTACTGGTTCGCCGAGCACCATTCGCTGGCCAGTGTCGCCAGCAGTGCGCCGGAAATCCTGATCGGCCACATCGCCTCCGCCACCACATCGATCAGGGTCGGCTCCGGCGGCATGATGCTGCCGAACCACATCCCGTACCGGATGGCGGAAATCTTCCGCACGCTGGAAGCGCTGCATCCCGGCCGCATCGATCTCGGCATCGGCCGGGCGCCGGGTACCAATGGCGCGGCCACCCGGGCGCTGCGCGCAGCGGGCAGCGAACACTTCTCGGCGATGATGAACGAGCTGGTCCGCTTCGGCGGCGACCAGCCCTACGGCCCCGGCCATCCGTACGCCAAGGTCACCGCGATGCCGACCGGCGTGCCGCTGCCGCCGCTGTGGATTCTTGGCTCCTCCGGAGCCAGCGCTGCGGCGGCCGGTGCCGCCGGCTTCGGCTACAGCTTCGCCAGCCATTTCTCGACCGAGCCGCCAGCGCCGGCGTTCCGCGCCTATCGCGAGGCGTTCAAGCCGTCGGTGAACTTCCCGAAGCCGCACGCGATCCTGGGCGTGCAGGTGGTCTGCGCGGAAACCGATGCCCGGGCCGACGAACTGGCGCAGTCGATGGACCTGACCTGGCTGCGCATCAACCGCAACCAGTACCTGCCGATCCCGTCGCCGGAAGAAGCCGCCGCCTACGACTGGACCGAGATCGACCGCGAGGAAGTACGCCAGCAGCGCCGTCTGAGTATCGTCGGCTCGCCGGCCACGGTGCGGGCGCGGATCGCGGCGCTGGTTGAAGACACCGGAGCCGACGAGGTGATGATCGTCACCAACCTCCACGGCCACGCCGAACGGCTGGCCTCGTACGAACTGCTGACCGCCGCATTCGCCGAACAGCGCCGCGCTGCCTGAACCCGGCGGCCGCCGCGACGGCGCCGCCGATGAACTTTCAGCCGCTGCCGGCGCTCGATACCCTGCAGGGGCTGTTCACCATCTGACCGGAGCCAACCATGTCCGCGACGCGCTGGGGTGTGATTCTCGTGGCCGGGCTGGGGGCGCTGGCCGCCGCCTGGTTCTTCTGGCTGAAGCCGCCGCCACCTGCGCCGGCCCAGCCGGCGCCGGCCGCCGAAGCCGCCGTCGAAGCGCCGCCGCCGGCGGCTGACTATCCGGTGCCGCCGGCGACACCGGAGGCGGCAGCGCTGCCGTCGATCGACGACAGCGACGACGCCTTCCGGCGCGCGCTGCTCGGCGTGCCCGGCGCGCAGCCGCTGGAAGCCTGGCTGATCCCGGATCTGCTGATCCGCCGCATCGTGGTCACCATCGACAACCTGCCGCGCGAGCGGGTGGCGCTGAAGCTGCGGCCGCTGCGCCCGGTCGATGGCGCGTTCCGGGTGCAGGAGCGGGACGACGGCACGGCGACGCTCGACGCCGCCAATTCCGATCGCTACGACGCCGCGATGGCGGTGCTGACGGCGCTCGACGACGAGGCGCTGGTGGCGCTGTACTTCCGCTGGTATCCGCTGTTCCAGAAGGCGTATTGGGATCTGGGCTATCCCGGCGGCAGCTTCAACAACCGGCTGATCGCGGTGATCGATCACCTGATCGCCACGCCGAAGCTCGCCGCCCCGATCGAGCTGGTGAAGCCGAAGGTCTACTGGGAGTACGCCGATCCGGCGCTGGAACACGCCTCCTATGGCCGGCGTCTGCTCTGGCGGATCGGCAGCCAGCATCGCGCGGCGCTGGTGGCCCGGCTGATCGCGATCCGTGGCCGGATCGTCACCGGTGGCGTCGACGCAACGGCGCGCTAGCGGCCGACCGCGCCGCTCCATGCCGGCGGTGGCGCCAGCCCGATGCGCCGCTGCCGGCGATCGACCAGGGCCAGCACGGCCTGGGCGGCGAGGATGATCACGAAGCCGTCGAACGGCAGCCGGAAGCGCACCTCGCCGAGCGAGATGAAGGCGGTTGCCATCAGGCCCAGCATCGGCGCCAGCAGCAGCCATTCGGCGAGGCTGTCGGGCTTGAGCCGCAGCAGGCGCGGTGCGCGCCAGACCAGCCACAGCAGCGCCAGCGGCAGCAGCATCCACTTGTAGAGGTTCTGGTAGCCACGCGCCCAGTTGCGCTGGCGGTAGGTCGCGGCCGGCCAGAAATCGCGGCCGACGAACAGGTCGGCGACATTGCGCAGGCTGCTGGTCAGGGCCATCCACGGATCGGCCTCGATGCGCCGGTGCAGTTCGGCCAGATTGGCCGGCACGTCGTAGGCGCCGAAGTCGAGGTCGACACGCTCGTGATAGCCGCGCAGCGGCGCGCTCGGGCTGGTGAACGAGAAGGTCATCTGGCGCGGGCCGTCGAGCCAGCGGAACTCCGCCTTTTCGCCGGCATGGCCCATCAGCGCGTTCATCGCGGTATTGGTGCTGACCAGGCAGAAATGGCCTTCCGCCAGCCGTGTGCAGCGCTCGGCCAGCGGCAGCAGCACGGTCGCCAGCCCCAGCGCCACGCCGGTCACGAGACTCAGCGCGCCCCGCCGGTGCTGCACCCGCAGCCACAGCAGCGCGATCACGCCGGTGACGAGCACCGGCAGCAGGATGGTCGCCTTCAGCGCCGCTGCAAGGCCGGCGGCCAGCCCGGCGGCCAGCGCCCACAGCGCGGTGCTGGCCGGCACCGGCGCATCGATCGCCCGCAGCAGCAACACATAAGCCCAGACCAGCGCGCAGGTGAAGGGATTTTCGGCGAGGAACAGGCCAGCGTAGTGAAACAGCGGCAGGTATAGCGCCACCACCGCGAGGCTCAGCACCGCCACGCCGTTGCCGTACAGCCGGCGCGCCAGCGACCACAGGCCGGCCATCGTGGCCAGCGACAGCAGCCACTGGACGATGACGAACAGGCCGGCGCCGGGATCGACCTTCAGCAGCGCCGCGAACAGGTAAGACGCCCCGGGCGGGTACAGCGAATCGGCAATGCCCTCGACATGGCCGTCGAGCAGCGCGCGGGCGCGTTGCAGATAGCCGGCCATGTCGCTGTAGACGTGCAGCAGCGGCGGGTGCAGCACCAGCAGGTAGATCAACCGCAGCAGGCCGCCACCGAGCCAGCAGCACCAGACGATGCCGACCTGCCGACGGCTCAGCGGAAGCGGGTGGGGCATCGACGGGTGGCGATCAGTCGGACGATGGCTCGGTCGCCGGTGCCGTCGCCGGCTCGCGCTTCAGGCCATCGAGCCGGCGCGCCGCTTCGGCGTCCGCCGCCGCATCGCGCTGCCGCTCCGCCCGCGTCCGCCCGAACTTGATGCGATTGGCCGCCGCCTGTGCTTCGGCCTCGGCGCGCGCTTTCCGCTTGCGCGCCTTGTTCAGGTTGATCAGGTCGGCCATGCGGCGGCAGCGCGATGTGCGATCAGGCGGTGAACAGCCGCCAGGCCATGGTGCCGACCAGGCCGATCTGGGCGAGGAAGAGCGTCGCCCGGGTCATCACCAGCCAGAACGAGGTGCCAAGCAGGTGCACGCCGGCCTGGCCAATGCGCAGGTAGACCACATAGATCGCCAGCGGGTCGACGGCGGTCGCGCTCTTGTCCATCAGCGCACCGACCACGACCACGGCGAGGAACAGCGGAAAGTTCTCGACCGCATTGGCGTGCGCGTGCTGGGCGCGGACCAGCAGGGCCGGGTCGATCGAGGGCTTGTCGCGGCCCCAGGCATCGGCTGGCTTCGAGCCGGTCAGCACCTGCGGCACGCGCGGCAGTGCATAACTCAGCACCAGCGCGATGATCACGAACACATACAGCAGTACCGCATGCAAACCGGTCATGGTGATTCCCTGAACAAGTAGTTGTAGTGGTGTCTGTCCAGGAAGTGTGTTCAGGCCGGTATGCCGCCGTCCAGCTCATCGAGTGCCGCCTTGCTGTACACCGCCAGCCGCTGCAGATGCGGCAGGCCGTCGCGACAGCCGATGAAGCCGAAGTTTAGCTGGTCGCCGTACGACACTACCGTGATGTTCAGGCCGTAGCCGTGCATCGGGATCGACAGCGGGTAGTAGGCGTCCAGCTTGAAGCCACGGAAGTACAGCGGCCTGGTCGGTCCCGGGACGTTCGAGATTACGAGGTTGAACGCCGGCCGGATGCGGCCGACGGTGCCCGGCACGCGGGCCAGCAGCAGCGGTGCCATCAGCAGCGCGCCGTATTGCAGGATGCCGTTGCGGGTCATGCCGGCCAGCTGCGCCTTGGCGGCGGCGGTGGAGGCGATGATGGCCCGGAAGCGGGCCTGCGGCTCGGCGATGTCGGTGGCCAGCGAGGCGATGATGGCGCCCACCGCATTGCCGCCGCCGGGGTCGTCCTTCGGCCGCACGTTGACCGGCAGCATCGCGGTCAGCGGTTCGGCCGGCAGCGCGCCAAGCTCGCCGAGCAGGCGCCGCAGCGCCGTCGCGCACAGCGCCAGCACCAGGTCGTTCAAGGTGCCGCCATGAGCCTTGGCGACGCGCTTGAGCCGCTCCAGCGAGAACTGCTGGGTCGCGAACCGGCGGTTGCGGCTGATCTTCTGGTTGAGGATCGACTTCGGTGCCTGCATCGGCGCCTTCAGCGCCGGGTCGCGCGCCTTTTCCGGCTTCCAGGCGCCCATCACCGTGTCCTTCAGCGCCCGGGTGATGGTCTGCGAGGTGTCGACCTGCTCGCGGGCCAGGCGCATCAGCAGATCCAGCGTCGGCTCCCGGGGCGCCTTGTCGGCCTTGGCGGCGCGGGCTTTCGGGGCGATCGAGAAGAACATCGGCGTGTCGTGCTCGTCAGCGGTCGACGACAGGCTGTTCGACAGCAGCCGGATGCCGGTGTAGCCGTCGACCAGCGCGTGGTGGACCTTGAAATAGATCGCGAAGCGGCCGCCTTCCAGACCTTCGATGAAATGCACTTCCCAGGGCGGGCGCTGGAAATCGAGCCGGTTGGAATGCAGGCGCGAGACCAGGATGCCGAGTTCGCGCTCGTCGCCGGGCGAGGGCAGGGCCGAGCGGCGGATGTGGTAGTCGACGTCGAAGCGATCGTCCTCGACCCAGCGCTGCAGCGGATGGGCCAGCAGGTTCGGGAAGCGCAGCTTGTAGTTCCACGGCGGACAGGCGCGCGCCTCGGCGCGCACCTCATCCATCAGCCGGCGCAGCAGCGATTCATCGGCATCCGGCGGCGGCGAGAACGGCATCAGCGCGCCGACCATCATCATCGTTTCGCCGGACTCGCCGGCCAGGAACGTCCAGTCCAGCGGATTGAGGCGCTTGGCGCTCTTCATGTTGGTCTCCCCTCGTGTGCGGGGAGGATGCTACGGACTACGGTTGTTCACCAGCCAGAAAGCGGTCGAGCGCCGCGCAGAACGGCCCCGGCAGTTCGAACTGCGGCAGCGCGCCGGTCTCGAAGCGGGTGAACGACCAGTTCGGCCGGCCGGCGTACCAGGCGGTGCCGCGGTAATCGACGAAATCGCCGCGCACGCCGTACGACATCCAGACCGGCTGGGTCAGGCCGTCATAGAGCGTGTTGACGTCGGCCGAGAACAGGTTGGCGGACACGAAATGCAGCGGCGCGAACTTGGCCCCCGGCTGCTGTGTGGTCAGCACGTCGTAGGCCCACAGGCCCTCGTCGATGGTCTTGCTGCCCCAGGTCTTCTCGAGGAAGTAGCGGATGGTGCCCGGCCGGGTCAGCAGGCCGTAGATGCCGTCGTCCCAGGCCGACCAGCTGAGCGTCCGGTACAGCCAGGCCTGGCCGCGCGTCGAGCCCGGCGCACCGTGACGCGGCTTCTTGCCGCTGAAGCCGGTCGGGCTGACCAGCGCCAGCCGCGCGAACGCCTGCGGCTGCTCGACGGCGGCGCGGGCCAGGAATTCCGCCGACAGGCTCAAGGCCAGCGCGTCGATCGCGACGTCGCCATGGCGGCGGCGGATCTCGGCGGCGGCGGCCAGCACCGCGTCGGTCATCAGGCGCGGCGTGTAGGCGCGGTCGCTGCGCTCGGACAGGCCGAAGCCGGGCAGGTCGATCGCGTAGACCGGCCGGGTCGCCTTCGCGTGATCGAACAGTGGCCGCACCTCGTAGGCGCTGCCGGCGGCATTGACGCTGTGGATCAGCAGCAGCGGCCGATGGCTGGTCGGCGCCGATGGCGTCGACGCGAACATCGCGACCCGGCCGATGGCCGGCGTTTCCAGCGTGATCGCGTTGCCGTCGACCGGCTGCGGCAGGGCCGGGATCACGGCCGGCCGGCTGGCGCAGCCGGCGGTGCAGAGCAGGGCCAGCAGAACCGGCAGCAGGCGCATCGGCAAGCCTCGACGGATGACGGTGGGCGCAGGATCAAGACTTGATCCCGCCGCGCGCCCGCTCGATGCGCTGGTAGGCGGCCGTGATGCGCCGGGTCTTTTCCTCGGCCAGCGCCCGCATCGATTCCGGCAGCCCCTTGGCGGCCAGCTTGTCCGGGTGGTTCTCGCTCATCAGCTTGCGATAGGCGCGCTTGATCTCGCTGTCGCTGGCGCTGGCGGCGACGCCAAGCACCTGATAGGCGTCCTCGAGCGCGCCCGGCGCGTCGCGGCCGACGCCGCCACTGCCGCCGCCGGCACCGGCGCCACCGCCGGAAAAGCCGCCGGCGCCGCTGCGCATCATCGCTTCGAGCATCGCCAGGTCGCGGTCGGACAGGCCCAGCGCGCGGGCGATCCGCGCCAGCATCGCGTGCTCGGCGGCGTGCATCTGGCCGTCGGCGATGATCGCCGACACCTGCACCTGCAGGAACATCTGCCGGAACATCGGCTGGGCGCGGCTGGCGGCGGCGAAGCGGGCCAGCTCGGCGTCGAGATCGAAATCCGCGCTCTTGCCGCGGTTGAACGCGCGCTTGGCCGATTCGCGGGCCTCGCCGCTCAGGCGCAGCTGGTCGAACAGCGCCTCGGCGACCCGGATCTCGTTCTCGCTGACGTGGCCGTCGGCCTTGCAGACCGCGCCCATCACCGCGAACGTCGAGTCGAGGAACTGTGCCTGCACGGCGGTGATCTTCTTGACCGCCGTGCGCAGCAGCAGTCGTCCGAGCAGCGGCAGCAGCGCCCATACCAGCAGGCCGCCGATCAGCGCCCCGCGCCAGCCATTGACGGCAAGGCCGATCAGGCCGCCGACGAAAATGAAGAATTGCATGGACCGGAGTTTACCAAGCCCGGCATGGCAACCCGGCTGCATCGCAGCCGGCGGCGCGGCTATGCTCGCGTCCCGCCACCCGTTACCGGACCGATCGTCATGACGAAATTCCTCGCCCGCCTGCTGATTGCCGCCTCGGCGCTGATCGGCGCGACCGCCCATGCCGCCGATACAGCCGCGCCGGCGGCCGGCGCTGCCGAACTCGAAAACAAGCTCTACCTCGACCTGCCGGCCGGCCGCGTGGTGATCGCGCTGCGTCCGGACCTGGCCCCGAAGCACGTCGCCCGGATCAAGGAACTGACCCGCCAGGGCTTCTACGACGGCCTGAAGTTCCACCGCGTGATCGACGGCTTCATGGCCCAGACCGGCGATCCGACCGGCACCGGTGCCGGCGGTTCGGGCAAGAACCTGCCGCCGGAGTTCTCGACCGAACACCATGTGCGCGGTGTGCTGTCGATGGCGCGCGCGCAGGCGGTGGATTCCGCCGACAGCCAGTTCTTCATCATGTTCGGCCCGGCGCCGAGCCTGGACGGCAAGTACACGATCTGGGGCCAGGTCGAGAGCGGCATGGAGTACGTCGACGCGATCAAGAAAGGCGTGGCCTACGACAATGGCGCGGTGCTCGGCGAGCCGACCAAGATCGTCAGGATGCAGGTCGCCGTCGACGCCGAGAAGAAGGCCGCCGACAAGAAGGGCAAGTAACGGCGGCCGTGCGTTGCCCGCATCCGGCATCTTGATTGCGAGCGACGTGCACCCATACAGCGGCAGGTGGGGCGATGCTGTGCCCGTCCGCTTCCGTGTTCACGATTCCGAAGGTTCCGAGGTCCCCATGCCGTTATACGAATACGCCTGCACCCAGTGCGGCAAGTCGGTCACGCTGCTGCAGAAGATGTCCGATGCGCCGGCCGTCGACTGCCCGTCCTGCAACACGCCGGGTCTGGTCAAGCAGATTTCCGCCGCCGGCTTCCGCCTGAAGGGCGGCGGCTGGTACGAAACCGACTTCAAGTCCGGTTCCGACACCAAGCGCAACCTGGTCGAAGGCGGCAGCGACAGCAGCGCCAAGGCCGACAAGCCGGCCGAGAAGGCGGCTGCTGCACCGGCCGCGCCTGCGGCGCCAGCCGCGTCCTCGACGTCCTGAGCCGGTGACCGCGCCGGTCGAACCGGGAGGGCCATCGTCAGCAGCCGAGCCGCGGTTCCGGCTGCTGACGACGGTGCTGCGCCAGTGGCTGTTCGCCGGCCTGCTGATCTGGGTGCCGCTGGCAGCCACGCTGCTGGTCATCCGTTTCCTGATCGGCCTGCTCGACACCAGCCTGCTGCTAGTGCCGGAATCGCTGCGCCCGAACTTTCCCGGCTTCGGCGCGCTGCTTAGCGTCGGCCTGGTGCTCGGCACCGGTGCGCTGGCGGCCAATTTCCTCGGCAGCCGGATGCTCGGCTGGGCGGAGGATCTGCTGTTCCACATCCCGCTGGTGCGGACCCTGTACGGCGGCGTCAAGAAGCTGGCCGAGACGCTGTTCTCGCGCGAATCCACCGCGTTCAAGCGGGTGGTGCTGATCGAATGGCCGCGGCCGGGGTTGTGGACGATCGGCTTCCAGACCGGCGATCCGATCCAGGTGGTGCGCGAAGCGGCCGGGCGGCCGCTGATTCCGGTGTTCGTGCCGACCACGCCGAACCCGACCGGCGGTTTCATCATGCAGGTGCCCGCCGAAGACCTGCGGTTTCTCGACATTCCGGTCGAGGAGGGCATGCGCTACATCATTTCGCTCGGCGTCGTCGCGCCTGGCGGCAGCCCGCCGCAGGTCGCCGTGAACCCGCCGCGCTGAACACAGGGCCGGTGCCGGGCGGTACAATCCCAAGTCTTTCCCTCCCGTTGCGTGATTCCGATGATGCGTTCCCATTACTGCGGCCAGGTGACCGAGCAGCTCACCGGCCAGACCGTTCAGGTGTGCGGCTGGGTGCAGCGTCGCCGTGACCACGGCGGCGTCATCTTCATCGACCTGCGCGACCGTGAAGGCCTGCTGCAGGTGGTGTTCGACCCGGACAATGCCGACACCTTCGCCGCCGCCGAGCGCCTGCGCAGCGAATACGTCGTGCAGATCACCGGCCTGGTCCGCGCCCGTCCGGAGGGCACCGTCAACGCCAACCTGCCGACCGGCCGCATCGAAGTGCTCGGCCGTTCGATCGAGGTACTGAACAAGGCGGAAACGCCGCCGTTCCAGCTCGACGACGACACCGTCGGCGAGGAAACCCGGCTCAAGTACCGCTACGTCGACCTGCGCCGGCCGCTGATGCAGAAGAACCTGCGCCTGCGTCACGACGTCATCCGGCGCATCCGCAACAAGATGGACGAGCTCGGCTTCATCGACGTCGAAACGCCGATCCTGACCCGCGCCACGCCGGAAGGCGCGCGTGATTATCTGGTGCCGAGCCGCACCCACGAAGGCAAGTTCTTCGCGCTGCCGCAGTCCCCGCAGCTGTTCAAGCAGCTGCTGATGATGGGCGGGCTCGACCGCTACTACCAGATTGCCCGCTGCTTCCGCGACGAAGACTTGCGCGCCGATCGCCAGCCGGAATTCACCCAGCTCGACGTCGAGACCTCGTTCCTGTCGATGGACGAGATCATGGCGATGATCGAGGTGATGTTCGTCGACCTGTTCCAGACGGTGATGAACGTCGACCTCGGCAAGCTGCCGCACATGTCGTACGCGGACGCGATGGGCCGCTACGGTTCCGACAAACCGGACCTGCGCAACCCGCTAGAACTGGTGGAGATCAAGGATCTCATCGCCGATTCCGAGTTCAAGGTGTTCGCCGCCCCCGCCGCCGATCCCAAGAGCCGCGTGGTGGTGATGCGGGTGCCGGGCGGCGGCAAGATTCCGCGCAGCCAGATCGACGATTACACCAAGATGGTCGGCCAGTACGGCGCCCGCGGCCTGGCCTGGATCAAGGTCAACGAATGGGCTGCGAAGGGCCGCGACGGCCTGCAGTCGCCGATCGTCAAGAACCTCTCCGATGCGGCCCTTGCCGGCATCATCAGCCGAAGCGGCGCGGTCGACGGCGATCTGCTGTTCTTCGGCGCCGACAAGTTCAAGGTGGTCTGCGACGCCATGGGCGCGCTGCGCATCAAGGTCGGTCTCGACCTTGGCTTCACCGACACCAAGGCCTGGGCCGCGCTGTGGGTGATCGACTGGCCGATGTTCGAGGAAGACGACGGCCGCTGGGTGGCGCTGCACCATCCGTTCACCGCACCGAAGGTGTTCGATGTCGCCGAGATCGAAGCCAACCCGGGCACCGTGCTGTCGCAGGGCTATGACCTGGTGCTGAACGGCGTCGAGGTCGGCGGCGGCTCGGTCCGTATCCACCGCGCCGATGTCCAGAGCGCAGTGTTCCGTCTGCTCGGCATCAGCGATGACGAAGCGCGCGAGAAGTTCGGCTTCCTGCTCGATGCGCTGAAGTTCGGCGCGCCGCCGCACGGCGGCATCGCGCTCGGCCTCGACCGCCTGGTGATGCTGATGACCGGTGCGCAGTCGATCCGCGAAGTGATCGCCTTCCCGAAGACCCAGACCGCCCACTGCCCGCTGACCAATGCCCCCGGCACGGTCGACGGCAAGCAGCTGCGCGAGCTGTCGATCCGCTCCACCGTGGCGCCGGCTGCCGCCGCGCCGCGTCCCGTGTCTGCCGAGGCCTGAAGTTCAATGACGATGACCCGACGCTCCTCGCTTGCGCGCGCCGTTCCGCTGGCAGCACTGACGGCCGGCCTCGTGCTGCTGGCCGGCTGCAACCCGATCGGTGGCGGTACCGGTCCGACGCGTCTGGTCATCAACGGTCCCACCGGCGCGCTGGATGCCGATACCGGCGACACCTATGTCTGCCTGCGTTCGGGGCTGACCGCGACGCTGTTCTTCGAGAACGGCACCGCGGCCGATTTCACCCAGCGCGTCACCTGGTCGGTGCAGCCGGCGGACGAGCCGTTCCTGACCATCAGCAATTTCCGCCGCGATGCCACCACCACGCAGGTGGGCGGCGTGCTGACGCCGGTCAGTCCGACGGCGGCCGAGCAGCGGGTGCGGGTGACTGCCTCGTTCAGCAACCTGACCGACACCATCGACCTGCGGGTGATGCCGAAGCCGGACATCCGGCTGGCCCAGCGCAACATCGGCACCAGCCTGACCGAAGACCTGCCGGCCGCCAGCTCGCCGACCGATCCGACCGTCACCAGCGCGTTCAAGCTCGGGCCGTCGACCTCGGTGGACCTGACCCTGGTCGCCAATCTCAACGGCACGCAGACCTTGGTCGATTCGACTGCGGCCTGGAGCTTCGACACCGACGTGCCGGGCACCTCGGTGACCTCGGTCAGCAATGACGCCAACGCCGTGATCGCCTCGATCAATTCCGATGGCCTGATCGTCGCCACCACCGCCGATGCCCGCACGCTCACCGCGCGCGCCAAGTTCGCGACCTGCAACGACAGCGTCGCCGCCCAGTTCTCGGTATCGCCGATCCGCTCGATCCGCATGGAGCCGGAATTCGGCGCCCAGCCGCTGATCGCCCCGAATTCGGAGCGCTACGTGGTGCTGGCCGGCTTCGATGAAAGCGGCCCGGAGCAGAACATCAGTCCGTTCTCGACGATCACCACCACCAACATCACGATCGCCAACTTCCTGAGCGCCTTCCTCGGCGTGCCGAACCTGCTGACGGCGATCGCCCCCGGCGACCCGGTGACCTTGACCGTCACCGCGCCGACCATCGTCACGCCGACGCCGCCGGAAACGGTGCCGGCTCGCCATGCGCCGACGATCCAGCAGACCGTGGTCGCCGACACGCTGGTCAGCATCGCGCTGGAACCGGCCACGCTGTCCTCGGTCGCCGGTTCGGCTGACGTCTGCCGGACCCGCGTGGTCGGCACCTATGCCAGCGGCGCCCAGCAGGACGTGACCCGCCGCGCAACGTTCGCGTCCAGCGACAACACCATCGCCATCGTCAGCTCGCTGCCGCTGTCGGCGGGCCTGGTCGGCTCGGCCGGCATCACGCCGGGGACCTCGACGATCACCGCCTCGGTCGCCAACGGCACCGGCACGCCGTTCACCACCACCAGCACCTACACCTCGGTGGCGCCGCTCACGACGCCGCCGGCCGACTGCCCGCAGAGCTTCCCGCCGCTGCCGGGACAGGTCCCCGCCCCGTAGAATGATGCACTGCCGCACGGCGATCCCGGCGGCGAAGGAAGGAGGTACGGCATGTCGGCCGCATTGAAGATCGATCAGTTCAACCTGCTGGACGACGAGTCCTGCGACGCCCGCATCATGGCCGCGAAGGCGATCCTCGGCGATCGCCTGGCGATCCTCGGCCATCATTACCAGCGCGACGAAGTGTTCAAGCACGCCCATTTCTCGGGCGACTCGCTGAAGCTGTCGCAGCTCGCCGCCAAGACCTCCGCCGAATACATCGTGTTCTGCGGCGTGCACTTCATGGCCGAGGTCGCCGACATCGTCACCGATGGTCAGCGTCAGGTGATCCTGCCGGACCTCGCGGCCGGCTGCTCGATGGCCGACATGGCCAATCTGGTCAAGGTGCGCAAGTGCTGGGACGAGCTGTCGCAGATCCTGGATCCGGACGAGACGGTCACCCCGGTGACCTACATCAATTCCGCTGCCGACCTGAAGGCCTTCTGCGGCAATCACGGCGGCATCGTCTGCACGTCGAGCAATGCCCGCGCGGTGCTCGAATGGTCGTTCGGTCGGCGCGAGAAGGTGCTGTTCTTCCCGGACCAGCATCTCGGCCGCAACACCGGCCTGACCATGGGCATCCCGCTCGAGCAGATGGTTACCTGGGACTTCACCCAGCCGCAGGGCGGGCTGACGGTGGAGCAGATCCGCAACGCCAAGATCATCCTCTGGAAGGGCTTCTGCTCGGTGCACCAGATGTTCCATCCGGCGCAGATCGAGAAGTTCCGTCGCGAAGTGCCGCACGGCCACGTGATCAGCCACCCGGAGAATTCCTACGAGGTCTGCCAGGCCTCGGACTTCGTCGGCTCCACCGAATACATCCTGCGCGTGGTCCGTGCCGCCGAGCCCGGTTCGCACTGGCTGGTCGGCACCGAGCTGAACCTGGTCAACCGGCTGCGCGACGAGATGAAGCCGAAAGGCGTCACCGTGCAGTTCATGTCGCCGATGGTCTGCATGTGCTCGACGATGTTCCGTACCGATCCGCAGCATCTGGCCTGGGTGCTCGACAACCTCGTCGCCGGCACGGTGGTCAACCGCATCCAGGTGTCGAAGGATGTCGCGGTGCCGGCGCGCCGTGCGCTTGATCTGATGCTCGAAGTTGTCGACTGACCCCTCGCCGGATTCCTTTTCCCTTTCTCTCCGAAGACGCACCCATGTTCACCCACGCCCCGATGCTGGCTGTATCTGATCCCGAACTCAACGCAGCGCTGGTCGCCGAAGCGGGTCGGCAGGAAGCGCACATCGAGCTGATTGCGTCGGAGAACTACGCGAGCCCGGCGGTGATGGAAGCGCAGGGCGGGCAGCTGACCAACAAGTACGCCGAGGGTTATCCGGGCAAGCGTTATTACGGCGGCTGCGAATACGTGGACATCGCCGAGACGCTTGCGATCGACCGTCTGAAGCAGCTGTTCGACTGCGACTACGCCAACGTCCAGCCGCATTCGGGCGCCCAGGCCAATGCCGCGATCTTCCTGTCGCTGGTCGCC
>JAPLSA010000029.1 GCA_026398815.1 Gammaproteobacteria bacterium | reverse complement strand
TGACCTGCTCCCCTGAAACAGTGCCATCGGGCAGTTAGCTAGAGTCCGCCCTGAGAGCAGGAGCGGACATGAAGAAGCGGTTCAGCGAAGAGCAGATCATCGGTTTCTTGAAGGAGGCGGATGCCGGGGTTCCCGTGAAGGACCTGTGTCGGCGTCACGGATTCAGCGATGCCTCGTTCTACAACTGGCGGACGAAATTCGGCGGGATGGACATTTCCGATGCCAAGCGGCTCAAGGCGCTGGAAGCCGAGAACGCGCGGCTGAAGCGGTTGTTGGCGGAAGCCATGCTCGACAGCGAGGCGCTGAAGGCGGCCCTGCGGGGAAAATACTGAGCCCACAGGCGAAGCGGGATACGGTGTCGGTGATGCAGTCGGCGACGACAGTCTCCGAGCGCCGGGCCTGCCAGCTTGTGGGCTTATCGAGGACGGTGCTGCACTACACACCCGTACAGCAGCCGGAGAACGCGCTGATCCGTGATCGCCTGGAGTTGCTGGCGGAGGCCCGCCGCCGCTTCGGCTACCGCCGCCTGCATGCGTTGCTGCGCCGGGAGGGTGTTGAGGCGAATCACAAGCGGGTTCACCGGATCTACCGAGATGCCGGCCTCGCCGTACGCCGACGTCGCAAGCGCCACGGCGTGGCGGTCGACCGGGAGCCGCTGGAAGTACCGACCGCGCCGAACCAGGTCTGGTCTATGGACTTCGTATTCGATGCGCTGGCCAGTGGCCGGCGGATCAAGTGCCTGACCGTGGTCGATGACTACACGCGAGAAGCCATCGATGTCGTCGCCGATCAGGCCATCGGCGGTGCCTACGTCACCCGTATCCTCGATCGAATCGCAATCTTCCGCGGCTATCCGGCCGCGATCCGGACCGACCAGGGACCGGAGTTCACCGGTCGTGCGCTGGATCAGTGGGCCTATCGACACGGCGTCCAGCTCAAGCTGATTCAGGCCGGAAAGCCGACCCAGAACGCCTTCATCGAAAGTTTCAACGGCCGCTTCCGGGACGAATGCCTCAACGATCACTGGTTTACCAGCCTGAACCACGCCCGGCAGTTGATTGCCGAGTGGCGCAGGGACTACAACGAGCAGCGCCCTCACAGCAGCCTCGGCTACCGCACGCCTGCCGAGCGTGCCGCCGAGCACCGAAAGGGCGCTTCCACTGCTACAACGACCATCGAGCAGTAACCACCCACAGCGGACTCACTAACAAGCAATCGGCACTATTTGTGGGGGCAGGTCATAATTGCGCTGATAAAGCGTGCTGCGACATCTACCCACGGATGGGCAAGGTGTTCGTAGGGGGTAATGCGACGAGTCGCTCGCCGCGTGGCCTCGTCGTTAAGGAAGTGATCAACGGATTGAAACTTCCTTGGCGACGTCACGCTGCAATCTGGGGTCAGCTCTCCTTGAAGGGCCATGGTCGCGTTCCGGACATATCTCAGGCCGACTTCTTTTTCCCCGGCAGAATGTTCATCAATTTGCAGATGATGCCGAGCATGACTTCGTCGGCTCCGCCGCCAATCGAGGTCAACCGGGAATCCCGATACGCCCTCGAAATGTTGTTGTCCCACATGAAGCCTTGGCCGCCCCAATACTGCAGGCAGGCGTCCGTCAATTCCCGACCCAGGCGGCCGACCTTCAGCTTGCACATGGATGCGAGCATCGTCGCGTCTCGACCAGCGACATATTCCTCCGTCGCCTGAAAAACCATTGCCTTCAACGCTTCCACTTCTGTCCGGAGTTCGGCGAAGCGGAAATGGACGTATTGATTGTCGATTAACGGTTGTCCGAAAGCATGGCGCTGCCGCGTGTACGCGATCGTTTCATCGATGAGGTTGGTGTAGCTATCGATCCCAACGGCGGCAGCGTACAAGCGCTCTTCCTGAAACTGGAGCATCTGGTACATGAAGCCCATGCCTTCTTGCCCGATCAGGTTGCGTTGGGGAACGCGCACGTTGTCGAGAAAGATCATGGCGGTATCGCTGGCCCGCATCCCCAGCTTGTCGAGCTTGGTGCGGCGGTCCACGCCCTGCGCATCCATCGGGACCACGATTAACGACTTGTTCTGATGCGGTTTGCCGTCCGAAGTATTGACCAGCATGCAGGCCCAGTCGGACTGGGTGCCATTGGTGATCCACATCTTCGAGCCATTGATTACATAGTCGCCGCCGTCCTTGCGGGCGCTAGTCTTGATGCTCGCGACGTCTGATCCTGCGCCGGCTTCCGATACAGCGATTGACACCACAGCATCCCCCGTGATGGCAGGAACCAGGTATTCCTTGCGCAGATCGTCGCTACCGAAACGAGCGAGTGCCGGGGTGGCCATATCGGTCTGCACTCCGATCGCCATCGGCAATGAACCGTTGTTGCAGTTTCCCAGCGCCTGGGCGAACACCACTTCGAACGAGTAGTCGAGGCCTTGTCCGCCATAGACCTCCGGCTTGGCGATACCGAGAAGTCCGAGCTTTCCCATTTTCTGCAGCACTTCGCGAGCGGGCCAGATACCGGCTTTTTCCCATTCGAGGATGTGCGGATTGAGCTCCTTCTCGACAAAACCACGGACCTGCCGGTACAACTCTTTGTGTTCGTGAGTAAGCAGCATTACGGTTGGCTCGCGCTGATTGACGCTTTTTTATAACAGCTTGGCGAGTGGGAAAACAGGGTACCTAAACTTTCTATTTAAAATCGGTAATTATTGTTACCTATAAAAACGTTGCTGGGATCGTCAGCGATGCAGGCTCACCGGATCGCCGATAGATGTCTTGTCGACCGCGAGTTCGAACATCAGCGGCCACAGCTTTCCGGTCACCAGCAGGTGTCCGTTCTCGGGAATCCGGGCGATTCCGTTAAGGACGGCTTCGCGCGCATCCCATCCGGGCAGCTGCTTGAAACGGCTGGAAAGAGTGGTCAGGTCAAGCCAGGCACGGACATGTCCGGAAGCCGGATCGATGATCGCGATCCGATCCGACAGCCAGACGTTGGCGTAGATCTGCCCATCGATGAATTCGAGCTCGTTGAGATTGGCGATCGGGCGGCCGTTGTCGGTGACATCAAGCGTACCGATCTCGGTGTAGTTGCGGGCGTCGTGAAAGCGCAGCTTCGAAGAGCCGTCGCTGCGAATCAGGCGGGTGCCGTCAAACGTCAGGCCCCATCCTTCGCTGGACAACCGGAAGCGGCTCAGAGGCCGAAGCTCGCGATCGAAGACATGCGCGATGCCGTTCATCCAGGTCAGCTGGATGATCCGTTCGCCGACGACGGCGACGCCTTCCCCGAACTGATCTTCCGGCAACGAACGTGTGAAGAGCAGTTGCCCGGTCTTGCGCGAGCGCACCAGAAGACGGGATTGCCCGTACAGGCCGGTGCCCTCGATCAGTCTGTCACCATCGATCGTCAGGCCCTGGGTAAACGCCGAACGGTCATGCGGATGCTCCGCAATCAGTTCCCATCGAGCCAGAGGGGCCGCAGCCGCCCACGCCGGAAGCAGCGTCTGACCCATCCACCAGCCCAGCATCAGTACAATCCGCACGCTCGCCTCGCGACCTGAATTGAAAGCCATGATCCGCAGCATGACGGGCTATGCCCGCGTCGAACAACAGGGCCCGGCAGGGCGGTTGAGTTGGGAAATCCGGGCGGTGAACCATCGCTACCTTGAAGTGCAGTTCAAGCTGCCCGACGAGTTCAGGGTGATGGAAAACGACCTGCGACAGCTTGCCACGCAGCGCATCGGTCGAGGCAAGGTCGAGGCCGGTCTGCGCTACATCCGGGACGTGGGGCCATCCGAAGCCTTGCAGATCGATCACGAGCGGCTCGCGGCCGTGCTCGTGGCGATCGAACGGATTGCTGGCCAGCTGCGTACCTCGACGGCGCCGGACCCGATTCAGGTGCTGGCCTGGCCAGGTGTGGTTCGCAACGAGTCTGCGCCAACCGTGGCGGCGCCGATTGCCGATGCCCTGCTGCTGTTCCAGACCGCGCTCGATGATTTCACCGCCACTCGTGCCCGCGAAGGCGAGCGCACGAAGACCTATCTGCTGGACCGGCTCGACGCCATGGCCGCCAACGTGGCGGCGGTTCGGCAGCGTGCGCCGCAGGTTCGGGATGCATGGCTGGAACGGCTGCGCGCGAAGATCGCGGAGCTGGGTGCCGACGTAGAGCCGGTACGACTGGCCCAGGAAGCCGCCATGGCTGCGCAGCGGCTTGACGTCGACGAAGAACTGTCCCGGCTCGACAGCCATTTCGTCGAAGTGCGCGACACCCTTGACCGCAATGAAGCCGTCGGCCGGCGCCTCGATTTCCTGATGCAGGAACTCAACCGCGAGGCCAACACCCTGTCATCGAAATCCCAGGACGCCGAGATGACGCGGCTGGCCGTGGAAATGAAAGTGACGATCGAACAAATGCGCGAGCAGGTACAGAACATTGAATGAATCATTGATCCCCGGCACTCTCTGGATCGTGTCGGCGCCCAGCGGCGGCGGCAAGACCAGCCTGACGCGAGCCTTGCTGCCACGCCTTGCCGCGCAGGGCTGGCCGGCGGAAATTTCGGTGTCCTACACCACGCGCGCGCCGCGTCCGGGCGAGCAGGAAGGCGTGCACTACCACTTCGTCGACGAGGCGACGTTCGCGACGATGGTCGAACACGGCGATTTCCTCGAACACGCCGAAGTGTTCGGTCGCCATTACGGCACCGGCCTGACGCGCACCAAGGAACTGCTGGGGCGCGGCATCGACGTCATCCTCGACATCGACTGGCAGGGCGCGCGCCAGGTGCGGGCGCGGCGCTCCGATGTCCAGAGCGTCTTCATCCTGCCGCCATCGTCGGCGGAGCTAGAACGGCGGCTGCGCGCGCGCGGCACCGACAGCGACGAGGTGATCGCGGCACGCATGCGCGCTGCCCGGGCCGAGATGTCGCATCACGGCGAGTACGACTACCTGCTGGTGAACCGCGATTTCGAACGGGCGCTCGATCAGATGTCGGCGATCTTCATTGCCCGGCGCCTGCGCAGCGCCACCCAGCAGGCGCGGCACGAAGCCCTGATCGACCATCTGCTGGCCGAACAGGTCGTCTGAGCCTCGGTCTGGCACGCTTTTCGCGCCGCCGTTATAATCCGCCTCTTTTCCGCAGCACAGAGCATCGTCGCCATGGCACGAGTCACCGTTGAAGATTGTCTGGACCGCATCCCGAACCAGTTCGAGCTGACGCTAGTGGCCGCCAAGCGCGCGCGCCAACTCGCTCGCGGTGCGGAAGCCAAGCTGCCGTGGGGCAACCACAAGTCGACCGTGCTCAGCCTCAAGGAGATCGCCCACGGCTACATCGATACCGGCGTGCTGCAGGAAGCGGACCTGCCGGCCATCCAGCAGCCGAAGATGGAACTCGAAGCGCTCGATCCGAGTTTCGATCTCTAAGCCACGGGCGGCAAGCCGCAGTACCGAAAAGGGGCCGCAAGGCCCCTTTTTCGTGGCCGTCGGTCTTGGATGGGTGCGACCCGCGTCTATACTCGAACCATGGATATTCCCGTGATCTCGCGCATCGGCACCGCACTTCGCACGCAGCGCGTGGCCCGCGAGTACGGCATCGACGCGCTGACCCGGCTGCTCGAGGAATACCTGCCGGCACCGCAGATTTCCGAGGTTCGCCGCGCCTACGAGTTCGGCGCCAAGATGCATGCCGGCCAGAACCGGTCGAGCGGCGAGCCCTACATCTACCACCCGCTGGCGGTGGCCAAGATCCTCGCCGAGATGCGGCTCGATGCGACCACGCTGTGCGCGGCGATCCTGCATGACGTGATCGAGGACACGCCGGTCGGCAAGGAAGAGATTGCCCGCCTGTTCGGTCGCGATGTCGCCGAACTGGTCGATGGCGTGTCGAAGTTCCAGAAGGTCGAAGGCATGTCGGGCGCCGAGCGCCAGGCCGAGAACGTGCGCAAGCTGCTGCTGGCGATGGCGCAGGACCTGCGCGTCATCCTCGTCAAGCTCGCCGACCGTCTGCACAACGTCCGCACGCTCGACGGGGTCGAGCCCGCCAAGCGCCGTCGGGTGTCGCTGGAAACGCTGGAAATATATGCGCCGATCGCCCAGCGCCTAGGCATCAACACCTTGCGGATGGAGCTCGAAGACCTGTCGTTCGAGAACCTGTATCCGCAGCGCTACAAGGTGTTCGAGAAGGCGGTCAGTGCCCGTCTGGGCGATACCAAGGGGCTGATCAAGGAAATCGAGCACAAGCTCGAGCGGGCGCTGAAGGAAGAAGGCATCGGCGCCAGCGTGGTCGGCCGCCAGAAGAACCTGTACGGCATCTACGAAAAGATGCAGCGCAAGCGCCTGCGTTTTCTCGACGTGATGGACCTGCTCGGCTTCCGCATCCTGGTGTCGAAGGTCGACGACTGCTACCGCGCGCTGGGCGTCGTCCACCACGCTTACCGGCCGATTTCCGAGCTGTTCAACGATTTCGTCGCCAACCCCAAGGTCAACGGCTACCAGAGCCTGCACACCACCTGCATCGGCCCGCAGGGTCGCAAGATCGAAGTGCAGATTCGCACGCGCGAAATGCACCACATCGCCGAGAACGGCATCGCCGCGCACTGGCAGTACAAGCTCGACACCAAGGGCGGCGCCACCAAGGCGGTCAGCGGCAAGAACGACAGCCAGAGCGCGCCGCAGGTCCGGGCCCGCGAATGGCTCGGCAACCTGTTCGCGGCGCAGACCGGCGCGGCGCCGCTGGAGTTCATCGAGAACGTCAAGGTCGACCTGTTCCCGGACGAGGTCTACGTGTTCACGCCGAAGGGCCACATCCGGCAGCTGCCGCGCGGCTCCACGGCCGTCGACTTCGCCTATTCCGTGCACACCGAGCTTGGCGATCACTGCGTGGCCGCACGCATCGACCAGCAGCTCGAACCGCTGAACACGGTGCTGCGGAACGGCCAGACCATCGAGATCATCACTGCCCGCCACGCGCGGCCGAATGCGGCCTGGCTGAACTATGTCAAGACCGTCAAGGCGCGCCAGCACATCCGCAACTTCCTGAAGAACCAGCGCGAGGACGAAGCGGTCCGGCTCGGTCGCCGGCTGCTGGAAATCGCGCTGCGCGAACTGAACGTGCCGCTGACCGTGCTCAAGGAGGAATCGACCGGCGCGGTGCTGAAAGCCTTCGGCCTGGCCGACATCGAAGACCTGTACGTCTCGATCGGCAGCGGCAGCCGGCTGGCGCCGCTGGTGGCGCGGCATTTCCTGCCCGATCCGAATCAGAGCACCACGCCGGGCGAATCGGTGCCGCTGGCGGTGGAAGGCACCGAAGGCCTGGTCATCGATTACGCCAAGTGCTGCCACCCGATTCCCGGCGACGAGATCTGCGGCTACGTCTCGATCGGCCGCGGCATCGTCGTCCACCGTCTGGAATGCAAGCACGTCTCCGCCCGCAAGGGCGCGGCGCAGGACCGCGTGCCGCTGATCTGGGCGCCGAGCGTGCAGGGCGATTTCCTGGCCGAACTGAAGCTCAAGGCCGAGAACCGCCGCGGCCTGCTGGCCAGCGTGGCCGGCGAGATCGCGGCCGCCGGCTCGGGCATCGAGAACGTGCAGATGCCGGAGCGCGGCGGCAGCGACGCCGCGCTCGAAATCCGCTTCGTGATCACCGTGCGCGACCGCGTGCATCTGGCGCGCGTGCTGCGCCGCCTGCGCCGGCTCGAAGCGGTGCAGCGCGTTATCCGTATTTAGTCGTCAGCAGACAACAGCGCCGGCCCGAAAGCCGGCCCCGCGAATTCCGGAGTTCCCATGAGCCGCACCATCATCAAGACCGACGACGCCCCGGCGGCGATCGGCACCTACTCGCAGGCCGTCAAGTGCGGCAACACGGTCTACCTGTCCGGCCAGATTCCGCTGGATCCGAAGACCATGACCCTGGTCAACGCGAGCATCGAGGACGAGATCCACCAGGTGTTCAAGAACCTGCGTGCGGTGGCGACGGCGGCCGGCGGCGGCCTTGGCGATTTCGCCAAGCTGAATGTCTTTCTCACCGATCTCGGCCACTTCGCCAAGGTCAACGAGATCATGGCCACCTACTTCGCCGAGCCGTATCCGGCGCGCGCCGCAATCGGGGTCGCCAGCCTGCCGCGCGGCGCGAGAGTCGAGGCCGACGCGGTAATGGTCATCGACTGAAAACCCACCCGGTCGGCGCTGCCGCGATGACCGATGCCCGCAGCAGGACGGCCAGGCCCGGTAGCAAGCCGCCGCTGACGCTCGACACCGAACTCACCTTCCTGAAGGGGGCCGGGCCGGCGGTCGCATCGCGGCTCAAGCCGCTAGGCCTCGAGCGGGTGCGCGACCTGCTGCTGCACCTGCCGATCCGCTACGAGGATCGCCGCCGCATCGTGCCGATCAACGAGGTCGCGCACGGCGTCGAGGCGCTGGTCTGCGGAAAGATCGTGTCCGCCGAGGTGCGCTTCGGCGCCAAGCGCTGGCTGCGCGTGGTGATCGACGACGGCCGCGCCAGCCTGGTGCTGCGCTTCTTCCACTTCAATGAAGCGCAGAAGGCGGCGATGACCGACGGCCGCTGGCTGCGCGCCTTCGGCGGCGTGCGGGTCACGCCGGGCGGCCCGGAAATCGTCCACCCGGAATACCGGATCGCCGATTCCGCGCTCGAACTGCCGCCGGAAACGCGGCTGACGCCGATCTACGGGCTGGCCACCGGCATCACCCAGACCCGCGTCCGCGCGCTGATCCAGCAGGCGCTCGCCGTGGCCCAGACGGACGCCGACTACAAGGCCGATTTTCCCGGTCTCGGCGGGCCGGCGACGCTCGACGCGCTGCGCACCCTGCACGAGCCGGACGGCCGCGATCTCGGCGATCTGCTGCTCGATCGCCACCCGGCGCAGATCCGGCTGGTGCGCGAGGAACTGCTGGCTCACCAGCTGTGCATGCGCCTGCTGCGCAAGCAGAGCAAGTCGGCACCCGGCACCCGCATCGAAGGCGTGCTGGCGGCCGAAGCCCGCCTGCAGGGCGCCTTGCCGTTCGTGATGACCGGCGCCCAGCGGCGCGTGGTGTCGGAAATCGCCCGCGACCTCGCAGCCGGCAAGCCGATGCTGCGGCTGGTACAGGGTGACGTCGGTTCCGGCAAGACCGTGGTTGCCGCCAGCGCGATGCTCGGCGCGGCGCAGGCCGGCTTGCAGTCGGTGCTGATGGCGCCGACCGAGCTTTTGGTCGAGCAGCACGCCCGCACCCTGAACGGCTGGCTGTCGCCGCTCGGGGTCGAGGTCGGCCTGCTGACCGGCAAGATGAAGAAATCCGAACGTGACGAGGCGCTGCGCCGCGCGGCCAGTGGCGCCACGCCGGTCTGGGTCGGTACCCACGCGCTGTTCCAGGGCGACATGAAGCTGAAGAAGCTCGGCCTGATCGTGGTCGACGAGCAGCACCGCTTCGGCGTCGGCCAGCGGCTGGCGCTCCGTGACAAGGGCCCGGCCGGCGTCACGCCGCATCAGCTGATCATGTCGGCGACTCCGATTCCGCGCACCCTGGCGCAGACCGTCTACGCCGATCTCGATGTCTCGGTGATCGACGAACTGCCGCCCGGCCGCACGCCGGTGCAGACCGTGGTGCTGTCCAACGAGCGGCGCTTCGACGTGCTGTCGAGGATCGGCGAAGCCTGCCGGCAGGGCCGTCAGGCCTACTGGGTCTGCACCCTGATCGAGGAGAACAGCGAGCTGCAGGCGCAGGCCGCCGAGGAAACCTACCGCCAGCTTCGCGAGGAGCTGCCGGAGCTGAAGGTCGGCCTCGTGCATGGCCGGCTGAAGGCGGCCGAGAAGGAAGCGCAGATGCGCGCCTTCCAGAGTGGCGCCACGCAATTGCTGGTCGCCACCACGGTGATCGAGGTCGGCGTCGATGTGCCCAACGCCAGCATCATGATCATCGACAACGCCGAGCGGCTGGGCCTGTCGCAGCTGCACCAGCTTCGCGGCCGGGTCGGCCGTGGCGCCACCGCCAGTCAGTGTCTGCTGATGTATCAGCCGCCGATCGGCCAGGGCTCGAAGGCACGGCTGGAAGTGATGCGCACCACCAACGACGGCTTCGTGATCGCGCAGAAGGATCTCGAACTCCGAGGCCCGGGCGAACTGCTCGGCCGTCGCCAGACCGGGCTGGTCGGCATGAAGATCGCCGACCCGGTGCGCGACAGCGGCTACATCGGTGGCCTGCAGAAACTCGCCGACGACTGGTGGCTGAAAGCGCCGAAGGAGGCGCAGCGGCTGATCGGCCGCTGGATCGGCGATGCCGATCGGTATGCGCAGGTCTGAGGGCGTGAACAGCGGACCGCCGCGTCTTCTGCGCGATCCCCGAGTCGTTTGTGCTGAAGCCGTGACGCCCGCTGGCACAATGATCCGATGAAAACCCTGATCCCGATGCTGCTGGCGCTGGCCGCCGGCGCGGTGCTGCCGCTGCAGGCTGGCCTCAATGGTCAGCTGCGCGGCCAGCTCGGCAGTCCGTTCGCCGCTGCGCTGGTGTCGTTCTCGGCCGGCACCCTGCTGCTGTTGGCCATCGTCATCGCGCTGCGCACGCCGTGGCCGGCCAATGCCGGCGCCGTGCCGTGGTGGCTGTGGGGCATCGGCGGCACGCTGGGCGTGGGCTACCTGATCATGAGCATCGTGCTGCCGCCGGTGCTCGGCGTGGCGCTCACTTTCGGGCTGATCGTCGCCGGCCAGCTGGCGCTGTCGTTGACGCTCGACCATTTCGGCTTGCTCGGCTTCGCGCAGCATGTGATCAACCCGTGGCGGGTGCTGGGCGCGGCGCTGATCGTGGCCGGCGTGGTGCTGATCCGGAAGTTCTGAGGCGATGACGATCACCCGGGACCGGCTGGCCGCCTACAGCCAGCTGATGCGGCTCGACAAGCCGGTTGGCACCTGGCTGCTGCTGTGGCCGACCTTGTGGGCGCTGTGGTTCGCGGCCGGCGGCCTGCCGCCGCTGCATCTGCTGGCGATCTTCGTGCTCGGCACCTTCCTGATGCGCAGCGCCGGCTGCGTGATCAACGACTACGCCGACCGCAAGGTCGATGGCCACGTCGAGCGCACGCGCGGCCGGCCGCTGGCCAGCGGTCGGGCCACGCCGCGCGAAGCGCTGGTCCTGTTCGTGCTGCTGGCGTTGATGGCGCTGGCGGTGGCAGCGCCGCTCAATGCCGCGGCGCTGTGGCTGTCGGTGCCGGCGGTGGTGATCGCCGCCAGCTACCCGTTTGCCAAGCGTTTCCATTCGCTGCCGCAGGCGCACCTCGGCATCGCCTTTTCCTGGGGCATTCCGATGGCCTTCGCGGCGGTCGGCGGCCGGGTCGACTGGCCGATGGCAACGCTGCTGATGGCCGCCAACCTGTGCTGGACCATCGCCTACGACACGCTCTACGCGATGGTCGACCGCGATGACGATCTCAAGATCGGCGTCCGCTCCAGCGCCATCCTGTTCGGCCGTGCCGACCTGCTGATCATCGGCCTGCTGCAGCTGGCGGCGCTGGGGCTGCTGGCCTTCGCGGGCTGGCGGATGCGCCTTGCCGTGCCGTACTGGCTGGGACTGGCGGTGGCGGCGAGTTTCGTGGCCAACCAGCTGTGGCGCGTCCGCCATCGCGATCGCGCCGCCTGCTTCGCGGCGTTCCTGGGCAACAATCGCGTCGGCGCCGTGGTCTTTCTGGGCCTGGCGCTGTCGCTGCCCCCGCTGTGAACCGGAGAACCGTCATGTCCCGTTGGCCGATCTTGCTGCTGACCCTGGCTCTGATTGCCACCACCACGGCCTCGGCCGAGACGCCGGCCGCCGGCGAGCGCGTGGTCACCTACACGCCGGCCGACTGGCCGACGGCGCTGCCCGGCGACCTGATCGTGCCGCCTGGCGCCGCGCCACCGGGCGGCCGGCCGGCGGTGGTCGTGCTGCACGGCGGCGCCTGGCACAAGGGCGACCGCAGCCACAGCCGCAGCATGGCGCGGCGGCTGGCCGACAGCGGCTTCGTGGCGATGGCGATCGACTACCGGCTGGTGCCGGATGCCATCTATCCCGCCCAGGTGCTCGATGTGCAGCAGGCGGTGCGCTGGCTGCGCGCCAACGCAGCGACGCTGGCGATCGATCCGACGCGGATCGCGCTCTGGGGTTCGTCCGCAGGCGCCCATCTGGCCGTGCTGGCGGCGTCGCTGAGCCCGGGCGACCGGCTGTTCGATCCCGAGGCGCGCGTGCAGGCCGTGGTCGGCGGCGGCACGCCCACCGATTTTCGCGATGGCGGCGGCGGCAACGGCTCGCTGGCCCGCTTCCTCGGCGAGCGCTGGCATGAAGGCTCGACGGTGTTCATCGAAGCCTCGCCGATCGCGCATGTCTCGGCCGACGATCCGCCGGTGTTCCTGTTTCACGGTGACGCCGACCGCACGGTTCCGGTCAGCCAGGCCACGGCGTATCGCGATGCGCTGACGGCGGCCGGCGTGCCGAACACGCTGGTGCAGGTGCCGGACGGCGGTCATGCGCTGGGGGCTGCCGGCAAGCCGGTGATTGAGCAGGGCATCGCTTTCCTGCAGCAGCGGCTGGCGCGCAACCCCGCTGCTGAATCCCGATCGCCCGCTGCGCCGTAAAGAGGCCGGAACCCGACCGATCCGCACTTGCCGATGATGCTGAGACTGTTGTCCGCCGCCTTGCTGCCGGTGGCCGTTCTGACCAGCAGCTGCGCCCGCCACATCGGCAAGCCGGACGGCGCGGTGCCGCCGCGCCTGAAGCTCGACTGGACGGTGCAGCGGGATCTGCGCTTCACGCCGGTCGACTGGCCGAAGCCGCTGCTCGCCGATCTCTACACGCCGGCCGGCGACGCGCCGCCCGGCGGCTGGCCGGCCGTGGTCATGATCCACGGCGGCGGCTGGTCGAGCGGTGATCGCGAGCAGGTCGAAGGCATTGCCCGGCGGGTCGCCCGGCGTGGCTACGTGACCCTGAACATCACCTACCGGCTGGCGCCCGAGTCGATCTTCCCGGCGCCGGTGGTGGATGTGCAGCAGGCGGTGCGCTGGCTGCGCGGCCATGCCGCCGACTACCGCGTCGACCCGGCGCGCATCGGCGCCTGGGGCTATTCGGCGGGCGCCCATCTGGCGGCCATGCTCGGCGGCCTGAGTCCGGGCGACCGCCTGTATCAGCCCGGCGCCGAAGTGAAGGCGGTGGTGGCCGGCGGCATCCCGTCCGACCTGCGCAAGTTTCATGGCGGCACCATCGTTCCGAAGTTCCTCGGCGAGCGCTGGTCGGAAAACTCGCAGGCCTTCCGCGAGTCCTCGCCGGCGGCCTATGTGACGCCCGGCGATCCGCCGGTGTTCCTGTACCACGGCGGCTGGGACCAGCTGGTGCCGTTCGATCAGGCCAGCGACTACCAGCTGGCGCTTGATGCCGCCGGCGTGCCGAACGAGCTGTACGAGCTGCGCGGCCTCGGCCACATCACCGCGTTTCTGATGGATGGCGAGGCGGTGCAGCGCGGGCTGGATTTTCTGGATCGGCATCTGCGCTGAGTGCGCGCTGCGTGGTGTGGCGCGGCGAAAAAAGCTCCGGGGCACAAAGGCACGAAGAACGGCGAAGACAAGGACACAAAGGAAAACCGGCAAAACCGGAAAACCTTTGTGTCCTTGCTGTTCCCCTTTGTGCTCAGGATCTTTTGCCGTTCAGCTCGCGCAACGCGCTGAATTCACGGCACCCGCGCCGCCACCCAGACCTCGATCCTCGAAGCGCCGGCGTCGCGCGCGGCGCGCGCCAGATCGTCGACGGTGCTGCCGGTGGTCATCACGTCGTCGACCAGCGCGACATGCCGGCCGGCCACCGCTGGCCCGACCGCGAACGCGCCGCGGACTTCCTTGCGCCGGGCCTTCGCGTCCTGACCGATCTGGTCGGCGGTGGCGCGCAGCCGGGTGGCGCAGCGCCAGTCGAGGTCGATCGCCAGCTGCCGGGCGATGCCGCGCGCCAGTTCCAGCGCCTGGTTGTAGCCGCGCTGCCGCAGCCGCGAGGCGTGCAGCGGCACCGGGATCAGCAGTTCGGGCAGCGGTGATGGCCGGCGGGCAGCCAGCTGCGCCAGTTCGGCGCCGAGCCAGCGCGACTGCCGGAACTGCGCCCGGTACTTGAGCCCGGCGATGGCCTGCCGGATCGGCGCCTCGTAGCGGAAAGCGGCCAGCGTGCTGTCAAAGGCGGGCGGTTCGGCCGCGCAACGGGCGCAGACGTGGGCGATCTCGCTGCGCAGCGGCAGCGCGCAGACCGGGCAGGCGATGGGGTTCCACGGCAGGCTGGCGCGACAGCCGGCGCAGACCGTGCCCGGTTCGGCTTCGCCCGCGCAGATCAGGCAGGCCGACGGCACGATCCAGCGCCGCAGCAGACCGATCATGTCAACCGTACGGCGGCGTACATGGTTGACAGCACCGTCGCTGGCCCCGAACACTGATGCACGCTCCCTGTCCTCGGAATCGCTCCATGTCGCTCGCCGCCGCGTCGCCCAGCCTTCGTTCCCAACCGGTCGATGACCGCCGCCACGACTGGAGCCACGACGAGGTCGCCGCGCTGTTCGCGCTGCCGTTCAACGACCTGCTGTTCCGGGCGCAGTCGGTTCATCGCACACATTTCGATCCGAACGCCGTGCAGTTGTCCACCCTGCTGTCGATCAAGACCGGCGCCTGCCCGGAAGACTGCGCGTACTGCCCGCAGAGCGCCCGCTTCAGCACCGGCCTGAAGGCCGAGAAGCTGATGCCGCTGGCCGAGGTCGTCAAGGCCGCCGAAGACGCCCGCGCCAACGGCGCGACCCGCTTCTGCATGGGCGCGGCCTGGCGTTCGCCGAAGGACAAGGACATCGAGAAGGTGTCGGAGATGGTCCGCGAGGTGAAGGCGCTGGGGCTGGAAACCTGCGTCACCCTCGGCATGCTCGAAGCGCGGCAGGCCCAGGCCCTGAAGGCGGCCGGCCTCGATTACTACAACCACAATCTCGACACCTCGCCGGAGTTCTACGGCGAGATCATCAGCACCCGCACCTATGAAGACCGGCTGGAAACGCTGGCCAACGTCCGCGACGCCGGCGTCAAGGTCTGCTGCGGCGGCATCGTCGGCATGGGCGAGTCGGACGGCGATCGCGTCGAGTTCCTGCGCGCGCTGGCCAACCTGCCGCAGCATCCGGAATCGGTGCCGATCAACGAACTGGTCGCGGTCAAGGGCACGCCGCTGGCCGATGCGCCGCCGCTCGATCCGCTGGATTTCGTGCGCACCATCGCCGTGGCCCGCATCCTGATGCCGCAGAGCTACGTGCGGCTGTCGGCCGGCCGCACCGAGATGAGCGACGAAACCCAGGCGCTGTGCTTCTTCGCTGGCGCCAATTCGATCTTCTACGGCGAGCGCCTGCTGACCACCACCAACCCGCAGAACGAGCGCGACCGCGCGCTGTTCGCCAAGCTCGGCATCCACAACGACATCCGCGTCGATGGCGGCGCGAAGCTGGTCGACGACACCGCCTGCGCCGCGCCGGCAACGGCCGAAGGCTGCGACGCGCAGGCGTCCTGCTGCTGATGAATGCGCCGGCGGTCGGTCTGACCGGGGGCGCATCGCCGCTCGACACGCGGCTGCAACGGGAACTCGAAGGCTTCCGGGCCGCGGATCTGTACCGCGTGCGGAGGATCGTCGAAGGCACGCATGGCGTGGCGCTGACCGTTGACAGCCGCGCCTGCATCAGCTTCTGCTCCAACGATTACCTCGGACTGGCCAGCGATCCGAGAGTGGCCGCGGCCGCGCAGCGGGCCCTCGGCAGCAGCGGCACCGGCAGTGGTGCGGCGGCACTGGTGTCCGGCTACAACCGCGAGCACGCGCAGCTCGAAGAAGAGCTGGCCGACTACACCGGCCGCGCCCGGGCGCTGCTGTTCACCTCGGGCTGGGCGGCCAATCTCGGCACCTTGCGGGCGCTGTTCGGCAAGGCCGACGCGCTGCTCTGCGACGAACTCAATCACGCCAGCCTGATCGATGGCGCGCGGCTGGCCGGTGCCCGTTATATCCGTGTGCCGCACGCCGACACCGGCGGCTTTACCGCAGCACTCGCCGATGCGCAGGCGCAGGGTGGGGAAGTCGGCATCGTCAGCGACTCGGTGTTCAGCATGGACGGCGACGAGGCCGATGTGCCGGTGCTGGCGGCACTGGCGCGCCAGCACGGCGCGACGCTGGTGATCGACGACGCCCACGGGCTCGGCGTCACCGACGGCGGCGCGATGGCGCTGGCCGACGTCTACATCGCAACCCTTGGCAAGAGCCTGGGCGCCGCCGGTGCTTTCGTGGCCGGCTCCGAGGCACTGATCGAGTTCCTGATCCAGCGCGCCCGCACCTGGGTGTTCTCGACCGCGCCACCGCCGGCGATCGCGGCGGCGGCGCGGGCGGCGCTGCGGATCATCCGCAGCGAGCCGGAGCATCCGCTGCGGCTGCAGGCCAACATCACGCGCTTCCGCCGGGGCATCGAAGCCCTGGGCAGCGGGCTGCCGTTCCGGTTGTCGCCATCGACCACGCCGATCCAGCCACTGATCGTCGGCCCGGCCGGGCCGGCGGTGGCGCTGTCCCGCGCGCTGCTCGCACGGGGTTACTGGGTGGCCGCCATTCGTCCGCCGACAGTACCGGCCGGTACTTCCCGGCTGCGGGTCACCCTGTCGGCGGCGCATACCGATGCCCAGATCGACGGCCTCGTCGCGGCGCTTGCCGACGCGAGTGCGGACGCAGCCTGAACGCGATGGCGCTGACGCTGTTCGTGACCGGCACCGATACCGGCGTCGGCAAGACCTACGCGGCGGTGGCGCTGGTGCAGGCGTTACGCGCGGCGGGCCGGACCGTGGGGGTGATGAAGCCGGTGGCCAGCGGTTGCGAGCACGGGCCGGACGGCCTGCGCAACGACGATGCGCTGGCGCTGATCGCCGCCTGCGGCCGGCCGCTGCGCTATGCCGACGTCAATCCCTATGCCTTTGAGCCGCCGATCGCGCCGCATCTGGCGGCGCGCGCCGTCGGGGTAACCGTCGATCCGGCGGTGCTCGATGCGGCCTATCGGCGGCTGGCAGCCGATTGCGAGGTGATGGTGGTCGAGGGCGCTGGCGGCTGGCGCGTGCCCTTGTCGGACGATCTCGCCTTCTCGGACTGGGTGGCGGGTCACGGTTGGCCGGTGCTGCTGGTGGTCGGCCTGCGGCTGGGCTGCCTCAATCACGCGATGCTCAGCGCGGAATCGATTGCCCGGCAGACCCGATTGGCTGGCTGGATCGCCAATCGGCTGCCGCCGGAGCAGGTCGAATGGGCAGCGAATGTCGAGACCCTGCGCCGTCGGCTCGAGGCGCCGTTGCTGGCTTGCTTGGCGCCGGCAGCCGCCGCTTCGCCGGCGCTGGACGGCATGGTGCTCGCCGAGCTGCTGAACGGCCTGAAGGCGACTGTCTAGAACGATTGTCGACGGCTGTGTCAAGACGCAATTTCGGCTGAAGACAGCCGATTCCCCAGTCTTCGGGGAAACCCGTCAAGTGGCAATCTAGGCAACAAAGACAAGGCTTTGCGAGTGGCGCGCCTTCCACTACAATCCGCGCGCTGCGACCCCGGTATCGTCCGGTACGCGACAGGACACCCGCTAAAGACAGCCATGCACGACACGCGCCTGGTGATTGGCCCGAATGCGTCGATGACGGTCAAGGTGGCATGGACCGTGATGGCAGTGATGGCCTTCGTTTCATTGGGAATTGCGGTGCTGTTCACGCTGCAGGGGTTCTGGCCGATCCTGCCGTTCGCGGGGCTGGAACTGGCGGCGCTGGGTCTGGCGCTGTACGTCAGCCTGAAACGCAACCGTTATCGGGAAGTGATCGCATTCGAGGGGAACCGGGTGCGGATCGAATGCGGGATGGGCGGCGAGGGCGCGCGGCTGTCGATCGACTGGCCGAGGTCGTCGACGAGAGTCTTGCTGGAGCAGGGGATACACCGGAACGACCCGACGCGGCTGTGCCTGTATAACGGCTCGCGGCGGCTGATCCTGGGACGATGCCTCACGGACGAGGATCGAGAACAGCTCGCAGCGCGGCTGCGGGTGCTGGTACTGGCCGGATGGCGTGTTGCCCCGCTTGCAGAGGCGGATGACATGGCACCGGATGGCAACTGATTTCCAAACTTTTGGGTTGAAAGTCGATATGTCGAACCTGATTCGCGGCCTGCGTGGCCTGTTGCTCGCGACCGCTGGCGTCGCCGGAAGCTTCGCAGCCCGTGCTGCGGACACCATGGAACACGCCTACTGGAACCTGCCGAAAGGCGTGACCGACATCAGCCACGAGGTCTGGCACTTGCACATGGCCGCGTTCTGGGTCTGCGTGGCGATCGCGGTTGTGGTGTTCGGCGTGATGTTTTATTCGATCTTCGCCCACCGCCGCTCGAAGAACCCGGTGCCGGCGACGTTCCACCATTCGACCACCGTCGAGATCATCTGGACGATCATCCCGTTCGTGATCCTGATCGGTCTCGCCGTGCCGGCCGCTGGCACGCTGATCAAGCAGTACGACTCGCGCAACTCGGATCTGACCATCAAGATCACGGGCTACCAGTGGAAGTGGCAGTACGAGTACGTCGGCGAAGGCGTCAGCTTCTTCTCGACGCTCGACGCCAAGTCGAACGAGGCGCGCCAGCTGGGTTCGGGCATCGACCCGAAGACGGTCGACCATTACCTGCACAACGTCGACAACTACCTGGTGCTGCCGGTCGGCAAGAAGGTGCGTTTCCTGCTGACCTCGAACGACGTGATCCATGGCTGGTGGGTGCCGGATCTGGCGATCAAGAAGGACGCCATCCCGGGCTTCATCAATGACATGTGGACCCAGATCAACGAGCCGGGCATCTACCGTGGCCAGTGCACCGTGCTGTGCGGCCGCGACCACGGCTTCATGCCGGTGGTGGTGGAAGCCAAGAGCGAAGCCGACTACGCCGCCTGGCTGAAGTCGAAGAAGGGTGGCGAGGAAGTGGCCGCTGCTGCGGCGCCGACCGCAACCGATGCCGCCGTCGACGCCCCGGCCCCGGCTGCTGCGCCAGCGGAAGCGGCGCCGGTCGAAGTCGCGGCTGCCACGCCGGCTCCGGCTCCTGCTGCTGCCCCGGCAGCGGATGCCGGCAAGAAGCTCTATCTCGGCAATTGCGCGGCCTGCCATCAGGCCACCGGCGCCGGCTTGCCGCCGACCTTCCCGGCGCTGACTGGCTCGAAGGTCGCCACCGGCCCGGCCGCTGGCGTCATCACCCAGATCCTGAAGGGCAAGAACGCGATGCCGCCGTTCGGCCACCTGTCCGACGCCGACGTGGCCGCCATCGCGACCTATGTGCGCAACGACCTCGGCAACAAGGTGGGCGACAGCGTGACCGCCGACCAGGTCAAGAAGCTCCGCTGAGCTCAGCGTCCCCGCATCCGCAAGAATTTGATTGAGTCAGGAGTTCCGAGACATGGCCAACACGCACGCGCACCACGACCACGGGCATGACCATGCCCATGACGACCACCATCACGGCCCTGACAAGGGCGTGATGCGCTGGATCAAGACGACCAACCACAAGGACCTCGGCACCTTGTACCTGTGGTTCTCGTTCATCATGTTCTTCATCGGCGGTCTGATGTCGCTGGTGATCCGCGCCGAGCTGTATGCCCCGGGCATGCAGTTCATCGATCCCGAGTTCTACAACCAGATGATCACGCTGCACGCGCTGGTCATGATCTTCGGCGGCGTCATGCCGGCGTTCGTCGGTCTGGCGAACTGGATGGTGCCGATGATGATCGGCTGCTCC
>JAPLSA010000024.1 GCA_026398815.1 Gammaproteobacteria bacterium | reverse complement strand
CGGCTTTGGCGATGGCGTCACGGGTGAGCATGATGCCGACCTGTGCGCCGTCATCGGCGATGACACGTACGCGAGGTACGTTGATTTCATCGTTCCGGCGATCCTGACGTTCCGCGCTGATACGCGTATCTCCCAAAAACCCATAGACAAGGCGGGTCGAGCGCAGGCCCCCGCCGATTAAGAGCGGCATTATAGGGAATGCGCAGGCGGCGAAACAAGTGCGTAGTCGCCGAAAGCCGGCGTTGCGCGCCGGTAGGCCCAGCCGGCGACCTCGCATACGAAAAAGGCTCCGGTTTCCCGAAGCCTTTTCGTTGCCAAATTGGTAGGCGCGAATGGACTCGAACCATCGACCCCCACCATGTCAAGGTGGTGCTCTAACCAGCTGAGCTACGCGCCTGCGTAGTCAGAAACTATACGGTACCGACGGCGAATCGCGCAAGCTTTTCCTGCGGGATCCGGAAATTTCAGGCGGACTTCGCGCCCAGCGCGGTCTCCCGAAGCTTGCGCAGCTCGTCTCGCTTCTTGGCCGCCAGCTCGAATTCGAGATTCTGCGCGGCCTGCCGCATTTCCTTTTCGAGCTTGGCGATCAGCTTGGCCAGCTTTTCCGGCGCCATCCGGCCGTAGTCGACCGTCTTTTCGGCCGCCTTGCGCGACGGTGTCGTGTCGGTCGTCTCGTAGCCGAGCTTCATCACGTCGTGGATGCGCTTGGCAACCGATGTCGGCGTGATGCCGTTGATCCGGTTGTGCTCGATCTGCTTGGCGCGGCGGCGATCGGTTTCGTCGAGCGCGGCCCGCATCGAGCCGGTGATGGTGTCGGCGTACAGGATCGCCTTGCCGTTGAGGTTGCGCGCGGCGCGGCCGATGGTCTGGATCAGCGAACGTTCGGAACGCAGGAAGCCTTCCTTGTCGGCATCGAGGATCGCCACCAGCGACACCTCGGGCAGGTCCAGGCCTTCGCGCAGCAGGTTGATGCCGACCAGCACGTCGAACACGCCGAGGCGCAGGTCACGCAGGATTTCGGCCCGTTCGACGGTGTCGATGTCCGAGTGCAGGTAGCGCACCTTGACGCCGTGTTCGGTCAGGTAGTCGGTCAGGTCTTCCGACATCCGCTTGGTCAGAGTGGTGATCAGCACGCGATCGCCGTTGTTGACGCGCAGCCGGATCTCGCCGAGCACGTCGTCGACCTGCGATGCCGCCGGCCGCACTTCAACTTCCGGGTCGATCAGGCCGGTCGGGCGCACCACCTGATCGATGATCGCGTCGCCGGAGAACTTCAGTTCATAAGGACCGGGCGTGGCCGAGACATAGATGGTCTGCGGCACCAGCCGCTCGAATTCCTCGAACTTCAGCGGCCGGTTATCGAGCGCGCTGGGCAGCCGAAAACCATACTGCACCAGGGTTTCCTTGCGCGCCCGGTCGCCCTTGTACATGCCGCCGATCTGCGGAACGGTGACGTGGCTTTCGTCGATCACCACCAGCGCGTCCGGTGGCAGGTAGTCGAGCAGGCAGGGCGGCGGCTCGCCCGGTGCGCGGCCGGTGAGATAGCGCGAGTAGTTCTCGATGCCGTTGCAGTAGCCGATCTCCTGGATCATCTCCAGATCGAAGGTCGTGCGCTGCTCGATACGCTGCGCTTCCAGCAGTTTGCCGTTGTCGGCGAAGTACTTGATGCGTTCCTGCAGCTCGTCCTTGATCGCCCCGCTCATCGCCATCGTCCGCTCCTTCGGCGTCACGTAATGGCTCTTGGCGTAGATCGTCGCGCGCGGCACGCGACGGCGGACCTCGCCGGTCAGCGGATCGAAGTAGCTGATGCCGTCGACCTCGTCGTCGAACAGTTCGACCCGCACCGCTTCCTCGTCCGACTCGGCCGGGTGGATGTCAATGATCTCGCCGCGGACGCGATAGGTGCCGCGCGCCAGCGCCACGTCGTTGCGCGTGTACTGCATTTCGGTGAGGCGGCGGATGATCTCGCGCTGGCCAAGCTTGTCGCCCTTGACCAGGTGCAACACCATGTTGAAGTAGGCCTCCGGGTTGCCGAGGCCGTAGATCGCCGACACCGACGCCACGATGATTGCGTCCTTGCGCTCCATCAGCGCCTTGGTCGCGCTCAAGCGCATCTGCTCGATGTGCTCGTTGATCGCCGAATCCTTCTCGATGAAGGTGTCGGACGACGGCACATAGGCTTCCGGCTGGTAGTAGTCGTAGTAGCTGACGAAGTACTCGACCGCGTTGTCTGGAAAGAACTCCTTGAACTCGCCGTACAGCTGGCCGGCCAGGGTCTTGTTCGGCGCCAGGATCATCGTCGGCCGCTGGGTGCGCTGGATGACGTTGGCGATCGTGTAGGTCTTGCCCGAGCCGGTGACGCCGAGCAGGGTCTGGTGGGCGAGGCCGTCGTTGAGGTTCTCGACCAGCTTGTCGATCGCCTGCGGCTGGTCGCCGCTCGGCGCCCAGTCGGCCTTCAGATGGAAGCCGCCGTCGATGCGGCGCTTGAGGCGGACCAGCTTGTCGGAGACGTGCTCGACGATCAGATCAGACTTCGGACTGGACATGGCGTGCAGGTTTGAAAGAGGACTGGACAGGTTACCGCTGCGTCGCCGTGCCAGCCACGCCGGACAGCGGCTCAGGCATCGGAACGGGCGTCGATGCGCTCGTCCGGACGCGTCTTCAATACCGGCCGCCGCCGTGGCAGCAGCGTGACCAGACAGGAGCCGATCACTAAGCCAATGCCGAGCAGGGACCAGCGATCCGGTGCCTCGCCCCACAAGGCCCAGCCCAGGGCGCCGGCGAAGATCACCGAGGTATACGTGAACGGGCCGATGTAGGACGCGGTGGCGACCGAATAGGCGCGGGTCAGCAGGAACTGGCCGGCGGTGGCGAATGCGCCGACGCCGAGCAGCCAGCCCCAGCCCGGCAGGTCCGGCGTCTTCCAGACCCAGGGCAGCGGCGCGGCGGCGGCGATGCTCGACAGCAGCAGGAAATAGAAGACGATCCGCGACGCCGGTTCGGTATCGCTGATCCGGCGGATGCCGATCATCGCCGCCGCCGCGCTGATGCCCGAGGTGGCGCCGATCAGCGCCGCGAGGCTGGTCAGCCCTTCGCCTCCCGGCTTGACGATCAACGTGATGCCGGCCAGGCCGATCAGCGCCGCCGGCAGCGCACTCGGCGGCGGCTTTTCGGCCAGCCACAGCCAGCCGATGAACGGCGCGAACAGCGGCATCGTGTAGGTCAGCAGCACCGCTTCGGCCAGCGGCAGATGGCCGAGCGCGTGGAAATAGCCGTACATCGAGATCAGGCCGAAGCCGGCGCGCCACAGATGGCCGCCGAAACGTTGCGTCGTCATCAAGCTGCGGCCGCCGCGCACCAGCCACGGAGCCATCAGCAGCAAGCCGATGGTGGCGCGGAAAAACACGATCACCGGCCCCGGAACCGATCCCGATGCGCCCTTGATGCAGGTGGCGCCGAGCGCCATCGCGGCGGCTGCCGAGAGGGCATAGAAGGCGCCGCGGCGCAGGTCATCGGACATCGCGGGTCAACGGGCAGGGGCGGGGCGCGGCAGTCTATCGGCTGGGTCACCGGGGCGGGGGCTGCGCGGCCGGCGACCGGCTGCCGTCTGTCCGGATGCCGGTGCCATCGGTATGAAATCTCGCCGCATCGCCGGTCGCCTCATTACATTGCCAACTCGTTCATTTCTGCCGGCGCTGCCGGAGCTCCCACCATGCCGAATCCATGCCGGTTGACCGGTCGCGCAGGAGCGACCCGATGATGCATTCCGATTCCGCCGCCGCTGCGCCGCCTGCCAGCGGTGGCGCGCGCGCCGCCGTGATCCTGCTGGTCGAGGATTCGATCGCCGATGTCCGGCTGATGCAGGAAGTGCTGCGCGAAACCGGCCTGCCGCACGAGCTGCTGATTGCCGGCGACGGCGAAAAGGCCCTGCGCGCGATCCGCCGTGAAGGCGAGTACGCCGGCGCGCGGCAGCCGGATCTGGTGCTGCTTGATCTCAACCTGCCGGGCATCGATGGCCGCGAGGTGCTGCGCACGATCAAGAGCGATCCGGCGCTGCGCCGCACGCCGGTGCTGGTGCTGTCGACTTCCACCGCCGAAAGCGACATCACCGCCAGCTACGACGCGCATGCCAACTGCTACCTGTCGAAGCCGGTCGACCTGGGCGATTTCTTCCGCCTCGCCGAAGCGCTGCGCGACTTCTGGCTGCGGCTGGTGATCCTGCCCCCACGGCCCGATGCCGACGGCGGGCAGCCGTGATGCGCGATCGCTGAGGTCGACATGGCGGCTTCCTTCTTCACGGCGGGTGGTACCGGGCTGCTGCCGCACGGCATCTGTTTCCAGCTGCGGCCGGACCTGATCTGGCTGCACGTGGCCGCCGACGCGGTGACCGCCGTGTCGTACTTCGTGATCCCCGCGCTGCTGCTGTACTACATCCGCCGCCGGCGCCAGCCGCTGCCGTTCGGCTGGGCGGTGGCGCTGTTCGCGGCCTTCATCGTGCTGTGCGGCCTGAGCCATGTGCTGGGCATCGTCGCCATCTGGTCGCCGATCTATTACCTGCAGGGCATCGAGAAAGCCGTCACTGCCGCCGTGTCGCTGGCCACCGCGATCGCCATCGTGCCGCTGGTGCCGAGGCTGCTGGCGATGCGCTCGCCGGAGGAACTGGCGGAAGCCAACCAGCGGCTGCGGGAGGAGATCGCCTCCCGCGAACAAGCCGAAGAAGACATGCGCCGTTCGCTGGACCGGATGAACCGCGCCGTGCGCGAGCTGGAGCAGTTCGCCTACATCACCTCGCACGACCTGCAGGCGCCGCTCAGGACCATTTCCGGCTTCTCGCAGCTGCTGACCCGGCGCCACCGCGACAAGCTCGATGGCGATGCGCTGGAGTTCCTCGACTACATCGACAAGGGCGCGCGGCAGATGCAGCAGCTGATCCATGACCTGCTGACGCTGTCACGGGTCGGGCGCAGCGACACCGCCGGCATCGAACGCAAGCCGCTGGCCGACACCCTGACCCGCACGCTCAAGGGACTGAAGGCGGCCATCGACCGCAGCGGCGCCGATATCGCCGTCGGCACGCTGCCGGAGATCGAGGCCAACCACGGGCTGCTGGTGCAGCTGCTGCACAACCTGATCGACAACGCGATCAAGTTCCAGAAGCCCGGCGAGCGGCCGAAGATCCGCATCGACATCATCCGCGACGGCGATTTCTGGGAGCTGACGATCGCCGACAACGGCATCGGCATCCCGCAGGACCAGCTCGATGCGGTATTCGCGATCTTCAAGCGGCTGCATGGTCCCGACGACTACGAGGGCACCGGCATCGGGCTGGCGATTTGCCGCAAGATCGCCGAGTACCACGGTGGCAGCATCCACGCGACGGCCGACGACAGCGGCACGCAGTTCCACTTGCGGTTGCCGGTGACGGTGCCGAGGCAGCGCCTGCCGGCGATGACGGGCGACGACCTGCGCAAGCTCTGAAGCCGCGCCGCCGTGCCATGAGCCGGGCGCCTCAGCGCATCGGGCGCAGCACCACGTGGTCACCGCAACCGTCGCGCAGGTCCGCTCCGCAGGCACGCGAGGTGTTGTTGCGGTCGAAGCACAGACGGACTTCCTGCAGGTAGCGACCCTTGCACTGCAGCACCAGGCTGTCCGCCCGTAGCGCCGGGTTGGCATCCAGCAGGTCGCGGCGCAGTTCATCGGTGTCGAGGTCGAGCGGTTCCGGCAGCCGCTGGTAGCGTTCCGGAATGCGGATGGCCTGATAGCGGCGCTCCAGCGCCGCGAAGTAGCGATCCGCCCCCAGGCCGCTGCAGCTGCCGTGCTTGCGCCACTCGTGAATGATCAGGCTGCGGCTCGGCATGATCGGCAGCAGCCGGTTGATCGTCGCCTCCGGCACCTGCTCGCGGGTCTCGCAGTCCTGCGGCCAGCCACGTTCGTTCTGCGGCCACAGGCCGTGAGCGACGAACGCGTAGGGACGCGCGCACTGCGGGTCTTCGACGCGCCGGCGGCTGGCGCAGTACTCCGGCGACCAGGACAGGCTCAGCACGTAGTAGTCGAACACGCCGGCCGCATCGCGCGGCCGGTGTTCGCGAGCCGTGGCGGTGCCGGCGAGCAGCCCCGCCAGCAGCGCGACGACGAGCGGCAGACGCATCATCGCCGCGCGGCCGACCGGCCTCAGGCCTTCTGACCGGCCAGGAACAGCCAGGTTTCGACGACCGTGTCGGGGTTCAGGCTCATCGACTCGATGCCCTGGTCGAGCAGCCACTTGGCCAGATCCGGGTGGTCGCTCGGGCCCTGGCCGCAGATGCCGACGTACTTGTTGGCGCGCTTGCAGGCTGAGATCGCCATCGACAGCATCTTCTTGACCGCCGGATCGCGCTCGTCGAAGCCGCTGGCGACGAGGCCGGAATCGCGATCAAGGCCGAGCGTCAGCTGGGTCATGTCGTTGGAGCCGATCGAGAAGCCGTCGAAGTACTCGAGGAACTCGTCCGCCATCACGGCGTTGCTCGGCAGCTCGCACATCATGATCAGCTTCAGGCCGTTGTCGCCGCGCTTCATGCCATTGGCGGCCAGGATGTCCGACACGCCCTTGGCTTCGGCCAGGGTGCGGACGAACGGCACCATCACCTGCACATTGGTCAGGCCCATCTCGTCGCGGACGTACTTCAGCGCCTTGCATTCGAGGTCGAAGCAGGGACGGAAGTCCTTGGAGATGTAGCGCGACGCGCCGCGGAAACCGAGCATCGGGTTTTCCTCGTGCGGCTCGTAGCGACCGCCGGCGACCAGGTTGGCGTACTCGTTCGACTTGAAGTCGGACAGGCGCACGATCACCGGCTCCGGCGCGAAGGCGGCCGCGATCATCGCGATGCCCTCGGCCATGCGCATCCAGAAGTAGTCGAGCGGGCTCGGGTAGGCGGCGATCATCGGGTCGATGATCCGGCGTAGTTCCGGGGTCTGCTTGTCCAGTTCCAGCAGCGCCTGCGGGTGGATGCCGATCTGGCGGTTGACGATGAATTCCAGACGGGCGAGGCCGACGCCCTTGTGCGGCAGGCTGGCGAAGTCGAACGCCTGCTCCGGCGTGCCGACGTTCATCATGATCTTGACCGGGATGTCCGGCATCTTGTCGAGCTCGATCTCGTCGACGGCGTAGTCGACGTGACCCTCGTAGACGAAGCCGGTATCGCCTTCGGCGCAGCTCACGGTGACGTCGGTGCCGTCCTTCAGCACGGTCGTCGCGTTGCCGGTGCCGACCACCGCCGGGATGCCCAGTTCACGGGCGATGATCGCTGCGTGGCAGGTCCGGCCGCCGCGGTTGGTGACGATGGCGCTGGCGCGCTTCATCACCGGCTCCCAGTCGGGATCGGTCATGTCGGTGACCAGCACGTCGCCGGGCTGCACTCTTTCCATCTGCTCGATCGAGTTCAGGAAGCGCACCCGGCCGGCGCCGATCTTCTGGCCGATCGCGCGGCCTTCGATCAGCACCTTGCCCTTCGACTTCAGCTTGTAGCGCCGCAGGCGGCTGCCACCGGCACGCGACTGCACCGTTTCCGGGCGCGCCTGCAGGATGTACAGCTTGCCGTCGGTGCCATCGAGACCCCATTCGATGTCCATCGGCCGCTGGTAATGCTTCTCGATGATCAGCGCCTGACGGGCGAGGTCGGTGATCTGAGCGTCGTTCAGCGAGAACTGGCGGCGGTCGGCATCGGCCACCGAGGTGAACTCGACCGCTTTGCCGCCGGCCGGGTCGGCGTAGACCATCTTCTTGGCTTTTTCGCCGAGCCCGCGCTTCAGGATCGCCGGGCGGCCGGCGGCCAGCGCCGGCTTGTAGACATAGAACTCGTCCGGATTCACCGCGCCCTGCACCACGGCTTCGCCGAGGCCGTAGCTGGAAGTGATGAACACGGCGTCGCGGAAGCCCGACTCGGTGTCCATCGTGAACATCACGCCGCTTGATCCGACGTCCGAGCGCACCATGCGCTGCACGCCGGCGGACAGCGCGACCTTCGAGTGATCGAAGTTCTTGTGCACGCGGTAGGCGATCGCGCGGTCGTTGAACAGCGACGCGAAAACTTCCTTCATCTTGGCCAGCACGTCGTCGATGCCACGGACGTTCAGGAAGGTTTCCTGCTGGCCGGCGAAGGAGGCGTCCGGCAGATCCTCGGCGGTCGCCGACGAGCGCACGGCGACCGAGATTTCCACGCCGGCTTCGGCCAGCAGCTGGTCGTAGGCAGTGCGGATCTCGGCTTCCAGCGCAGCCGGGAACGGCGCTTTCATCACCGCATCGCGGATGTTCTTGCCGACCTTGGCGAGCTTGACGACATCGTCGACGTCGAGATCGTCGAGCTGGGCGTTGATGCGATCGGCCAGGCCTTCATGGCTCAGGAACTCGCGATAGGCCTGCGCCGTGGTGGCAAAGCCGTCGGGAACCGACACGCCCAGCTTGGTCAGATGCTGGATCATCTCGCCGAGCGAGGAGTTCTTGCCGCCGACCAGTTCCACGTCGTGCATGCCCAGCTGCTTGAACCACAGTACCGTCGGTGTCGCCATGAACTCGAGTTCCTGCTTGGGAAAGATCAAAAAGGGGCGTCAGGATACCAACTTGAGACCGATGATCGACACGATCAGCAGACTCAGAAAGCAGACTTGCAGCACGTTGAGGGTTTCGCCGAAGTACATCACCCCCACCAGCGCCGTGCCGGCCGCGCCGATTCCGGTCCACACGGCATAAGCCGTGCCAAGGGAGATGCCGCGCATCGCGAGGTTGAGCAGAAAAAAACTGCCCAACGCGAAGGCGCCGAAAACGAGGATATATTTCGGCCGCTCCAGCGAGAAACCGTTCGACAGCTTCAGCGCTGTCGTGAAGCCGATCTCCAGCAGACCGGCGAGAACCAGATAAACCCAGGACATGGCAAGAAAAGGGATTCGGCAGGTGGGGGGCTTGGCGCGTGAATGAACCCGCGCAGCGCATCGTATTCTTCGTATCGGACGGCACCGGCATCACCGCCGAGACCCTCGGCAGCACCTTGCTGACCCAGTTCGAGGGGGTCGAATTCAGGAAGGTGACCCTGCCGTTCATCAACTCGACCGACAAGGCGCGAGTGACGGTGAACTATATCAACCACGTCTCGACCACGGAAACGCGCCGGCCGCTGGTGTTTTCGACCACCGTGAACGAGGAGGTGCGGGCGATCCTGCGCACCGCGAACGCGCAGTTCCTCGACCTGTTCGACACCTACATCGCGCCGATCGAGGCGGAGCTCGGCATCAAGTCGACCCACGCCCAGGGCCGCGCCCACGGCATGAGCGACCACGGCCGCTACAACGCGCGCATCGACGCGATGAACTTCTCGATGGAGCACGACGACGGCCAGAGCGTGCGCGACCTGAGCCGGGCCGACGTGATCCTGATCGCCCCGTCGCGCTGCGGAAAGACACCGACCACGCTGTACCTGGCGCTGCAGCACGCGGTATTCGCGACCAACTTCCCGCTGACCGAGGACGACCTGGAGAACCTCAAGCTGCCGAAGGCGCTGCGCGGCTTCGAGAACAAGCTGTTCGGCCTGACCTCCGATCCGGAGCGGCTGCAGCAGGTGCGCAGCGAGCGCCGGCCGGGCTCCAAGTACGCGTCGCTGGCGCAGTGCGCCTACGAACTGCGGCAGGCCGAGCAGCTGTACCGGCGCAACAACGTGCCGCACCTGAACTCGGCCAACATGTCGATCGAGGAGATCGCGGCGATGGTGATGCAGGAAAAAGGACTCAGGCGCTAGCCGCAGCCTGCGGGCGGGGCGCAGCATCCGCGTCACGCCGGCGTCACCACGAGGCGGAACAATCACGTCCGACGTTCATGAATCGGACTTACCGGGAGGAGAATCGCCATGGGACAGCAACGCAGCCGCCGCGCGCGCAAGCGCACCGGCCTTGACCGCCGCCATTTCCTGAAATCCGCCGCCGCCGGGCTGGCCGCCAGCACGCTGCCGATGCTGTCCGAGGACGGCAACGCCGCGCAGGCGCAGACCGCGAAGCTGTCGTTCGTCCACGGCGTCGCCAGCGGTGATCCGCTGCGCGACCGCGTGATCCTGTGGACCCGCGTCACCGTGCCCGGCGGCGGGCCGGTGACGGTCGAATACCGGATCGCCACCGATCCCGGCCTGCAGACGCTGGTGCAGACCGGCGCGGCGATCACCGACGCCAGCCGCGACCACACGGTGAAGATCGATGCCGCCGGCCTCGAGCCGGGGCGCACCTACTACTACCGGTTCAATGTCGGCGCGGTGCGCTCGCCGGTCGGCCGCACCCGCACGCTGCCGGTCGGCAACGTGCAGCGGCTGCGGCTGGCGGTCGCCTCGTGCTCAAGCCTGGCGCACGGCTTCTTCAACGCCTACGCGCGGATTGCCGAGCGCGCCGATCTGGATCTGGTGCTGCACCTCGGCGACTACATCTACGAATACGGCAATGGCGACTACGGCAGCGCCCGCAACTACGAGCCGCCGCACGAAATCCTGACGCTGGCCGACTACCGCACCCGCCACGCCCAGTACAAGCGCGAGCCGGAGCTGCAGGAGATGCATCGCCAGCATCCGATCATCGCGATCTGGGACGACCACGAGTTCGCCAACAACGCCTACAAGGACGGTGCCGAGAACCACCAGCCGGACACCGAGGGCGACTGGGCGACGCGGGTCGCCAACGCGCTGCAGGCCTACTACGAGTGGATGCCGACCCGGGTGCCGGATGCCAATGACCTGCGCCGCAACTGGCGCAATTTCTCGATCGGCAACCTGGCCGACCTGTACATGCTCGAGGAGCGCGTCGGCGCCCGTGACGAACCCATCGCGGCACCGGTGCAGCTGCTGCCGCAGGCCGGCCTCGGCGTGTTCACCCAGACCGGCGCCTACACCGATCCGAACCGCCAGCTGCTCGGCGTCACCCAGGAAGACTGGCTGATCAACGGCCTGCGCGGCGCGCCGCGCAACAAGTGGAAGCTGATCGGCCAGGGCGTGATGTTCGCGCAGCTGAAGGTGCTCGGCCTGCCGAACGCGACCCGGCTCAGCCAGTACCTCAACGTCGACCAGTGGGACGGCTACGACCCGCGCCGCGACCGGATCTTCGAAGCCCTGACCGGCACCGCCCAGCACGATCCGGTCGACAACGTCGTGGTGCTGACCGGTGACATCCACTGCTCCTGGGCCGCCGACCTGACGCCCGATCCGAACAAGCTGCTCGGCCCGCGTTTCGGCGGCTACAACGCGCTGACCGGGGAAGGTTCGCGGGCGGTCGAGTTCGTCTGCACCTCGGTCACCTCGGCCGGCCTCGACAACCTGCAGGCGCTGTCGCCGGTGATCCGCGCCAACAACCCGCACTTCAAGTACATCAACCTCGACCAGCGCGGCTACATGGTGCTCGACATCACCCCGGAGCGGGTGTCGAACGAGTGGTGGTACGTCACCACCATCGACCGTCGCGACCGCGGCCAGAGCTTTGCGATCGCCCTGGAGAATCGCCGCAACGAAAACCGCCTGCGGCGTGGCTCGCGCAGCACCCCGAAGGCCAATCCGCCGCCGCTGGCGCCGTGATCGCCGCGCCCGGTCCGGCCCGCTGACGGCGGCCGGACCGGGCGTCCGTCGCACCTGAAGCACTGCTGCCGCAGCGCCGTGCCGGACCTTCACGCCGCCGTCACCTCCGTTCCCTAGATTGCCGGGAATTCATCTGGCGCCGACCGGCCTGCAGCCGGCGGCGACCCGATGTCGGCATTCCATTTCGAGTTCGACGGGGACCTTCCATGACGGGCATGCGCAGCGCGCCGCTGGCGCGCGGGCTGTTGGCGGCAAGCTTTCTTTCCGGCGGTGCAGCGCAGGCCGATGGCAGCATCAGCGGCCGGATCAGCGTTGCCGGCAGCAGCGGCAGCGCGCTGCAGGGCACGCTGGTGCGGATCAGGGAACTGGGCCGCGAGGCGGCCGCCGACCGCGATGGCCGCTTCCGTTTCGCCGACGTGCCGGCCGGCCGCTACACGCTGACCGCGCAATACCTCGGGGCCGCCGAAGCGGCGCAGTCGATCACCGTCCGCGACGATGCGACGACCACGCAGGACTTCGCGCTCGGCGATGCCGCAGTCAAGCTCAAGCAGGTGCTGATCGTCGGTCAGCTGGCCGGGCAGGCGGGGGCGCTGAACCGCCAGCGCGCGGCCGACAACATCAAGACGGTCGTCGATTTCGACGCCATCAACCAGTACCCGGACCAGAACGTCGCCGAATCGCTGCAGCGCCTGCCCGGCCTGTCGGTGGCCCGCGACCAGGGCGAAGGCCGCTTCGTGGTGATTCGCGGGCTCGACCCGGCGCTGAATACCGCGACCATCAACGGCGTGCGCGTCGGCAGCCCGGAAAGCGACACCCGGTCGGTCAACCTCGATGTCGTGGCCAACGACCTGCTCGAAGGCCTGGAAGTCACCAAGACGCTGACCCCGGACATGGACGGCGACGGCATCGGCGGCAACATCGAGATCAAGACCGCCACCGCCTTCGATCGCGGCAACAGCTTCAGCTTGCGCTCGGAAGGCAGCTACAACGAGCAGCGCGACACCGTCAGCCCGCGTCTCGCCGCCACCGCTACGCGGCTGCTGTCGGTCGGCGGGCAGGACGACTTCGGCGTCTCGGCCGGCGTCAGCTACTTCCGCCGCAGCTTCGGTTCCGACAACGTCGAGACCGCCGGCTTCCCGCTGCTGGAGACCGAAGGCGGCGAGCTGCCCGGCCTGGAGGAAGGCGAGCAGCGCGACTACCGGGTGATCCGCGAGCGCCTGTCGACCTCGCTGAATTTCGACTGGCGCCCGAGCGCGAACAACGAGTTTTACCTGCGCACGCTGTTCAGCCGTTTCAAGGACGACGAGACGCGCCAGTCGAGCGTCTATGTGTTCGAGGACGGCGAGGCGAGCGCGCTCGACGACAGCGGCGGCCGCTTCGACGGCGCCACCCAGGAACGCAATCTGCGGGCGCGCGTTGAGACCCAGCAGATCTTCACCACTGCGCTGGGCGCCAGGCATCGCTGGGACGACTGGAAGTTCGATTACGTCGTCGCCCACTCCTTCGCCAACGAGAAGAACCGCAGCAACTTGAGCGCCTCGTTTGTCGGCGAAGGGCTGGACCTCGGCTATTCGCTGGCCGATCGCCGCCGCCCGGTCTTCTTCGGCACCGGCAATGACGATCCCGCCGATTTCGTGCTCGACGAAGCAACCTTGGAGGATTCCAGCACCGAGGAGCGCGAGACCAGCTTCGCCGTCAACCTGCGCCACGACTACGCGTTCAGCAGCTGGAACGGCCATCTGCAGATGGGCAGCAAGGTTCGCCTGCGCAAGAAGACCGCCGAACTCGAAGCCGCCGTCTACGACGGCTTCGGCGATGACGACGTGACCCTGTCCGGCTTTGCCCGCGACAACCGCCGCTATCCGCTCGGCCACTACGGGCCAGGGGTCGATCCGGGCGCATTCCGCCGCTACTTCAACGCGAGCCGCGGCGGCTTCGAGCTTGACGGCGATTCGTCGGCGGTCGATTCGCGCGGTGCCGATTACCGGATCGACGAGGACATCTACGCCGCCTACGCGCTCGGCGTGGTCAACATCGGTGACCTGCGCATCCTCGGCGGCGCGCGCATGGAATACACCGATACCGTGTCGCGCGGCACCACGATCACCGTTGACGATGTCGACGGCGATGGCGATCCGCAGTTCGCGCCGTTCAATGCCCGGCGCCACGGCTCGGCGCTGCTGCCATCGCTGCATTTCCGCTACCGCTTCGACCCGCGCCTGATCGGCCGGCTGGCCTACACCGAGGCGCTGGCCCGTCCGGGCTACGAGGATGCCGCGCCGCGCCAGCTGATCGAGATCGAGGAGGACGATGGCGAGATCCAGCGCCGTGGCGAGGTCGGCAACCCGAACCTGAAGGCGCTGCGCTCGCGCAACGTCGATCTCGCCTTCGAGTACTACCCGGGCAGCCTCGGTGTCGTGCAGGCGGGCGGCTTCTACAAGCGCATCCGCAATTTCATCGTCATTGCCGATGTTGCCGGTTCGCCGGGTTTCGAGGCGTTCGACGAAGTGTTCCAGGCCGTCAACGGCCAGTCCGCCGATGTCTACGGCCTTGAACTCGGTTACACGCAGGCGCTGAAGTTCCTGCCGGCGCCGTTCGATGGCCTGCTGGTGTCGGCCAACTACACGCTGACCAACAGCCGGGCGCGGCTGCCGTTCCGCGACGATCGGCTGTCGCTGCCTCGGCAGTCGGACCGGGTCGGCAATCTCGCGTTCGGTTACGAGAAGTACGGCTTCAGCGCGCGCCTGTCGGCGACCTACCGCAGCGCTTTCCTCGATTCGATCGAGGAACTCGACGACCCGCGCTTCGACCGCTACGCCGACGCCAACCTGCAGCTGGATTTCACCGGCGGCTACCAGCTCACCGACTACGCGCGGCTTTATGTCAACGTCGTCAACATCACCGACGAGCCGTTCTATGCCTATTTCGGCGCCGATCGCTACGCTGCCCAGTACGAGCAGTACGGCATCACTGGCGAGCTCGGCATCAAGCTGAACTTCTGATCGACAACCTGATTTCGACGCCTTCGCATGAACGCTCTCCGCTCGCATTTCCTGGCACTGGCGCTGACTCTGGGCAGTGCCGTCTCGGCCATCGCCGGACCGGCCACGCCGCCGACTTCCCCCGTGACGCCAGTCAAGGACGCGCTGCATTTCCTGGTCATCGGCGACTGGGGCCGGCACGGCCAGGAAGGGCAGTCCGACACCGCCGGCCGGCTGGCGGCGGCGGCGCGCAAGCAGGACGCCGCGTTCGTGATCTCGGTCGGCGACAACTTCTATCCGGTCGGCGTCGCCAGCACCGATGACCCCTCGTGGCGCAGCTCCTTCGAGGACGTCTACAGCGATCACGCGCTGCATGTGCCGTGGTACGTCGTGCTCGGCAATCACGACTACAAGGGCAATCCGCAGGCGCAGATCGACTACACGCGGATCAGCCGTCGCTGGCAGATGCCGGCCCGCTATTTCACCAAGACCTTCGCCGCCGGCGACGACAGCCCGGTGCAGGCGCAGTTCTTCTTCATCGACACCTCGCCGATGATCGAGGACTACCAGCAGCATCCAGGCGAATACGCGGTGGCCGATCAGGACGCGGCCGCGCAGCTGCGCTGGCTGGAGGACGAGCTGAAGAAGTCGACCGCGCGCTGGAAGATCGTCGTCGGCCACCATCCGATCTACACGGTCGGCAAGCGCAAGAAGGCGGTCGGCGGCGGCATCCAGAAAGAGCTGGAGAAAGCGCTGCTGCCGCTGCTGGAGAAGTATCACGTGCAGGCCTATCTGGCCGGCCACGAGCACGATCTTCAGGTGATCCGCCGCCCCGGCGGCACGGTCACCCACCTGGTGTCCGGGGCCGGATCGGAAACCCGCCCGCTGGGCGTGCCGGACCCGAAGGACGGCCGGCTGTTCGCCATCGCCAGCGCCGGCTTCATGGCGATGTCGCTGACCGCCGAGGCGCTGAATGTCGAACTGGTCGATGCCGAGAACCGCGTGCCCTACGCGATCACGCTGAAGCCTTGAGAGGCCAGGCAGAAATCGCAGGCGGCTAGCGTTTCTCGAATTGCACCGGCGCTGGCCCGCGTCAACGCAGGCGGATCACCACGGTGCCGGCCATCTTGTCGTGCCAGCCCTGCTTGCGCGGATCGAACGCGACCCAGATCAGGCCAAGCGCGAGCGGCAGCCCCGCGACGAAATAGCCGAGGTAACGGATCAGCGCCTGGCGGGGCGTGATCGCCGCGCCGGTGGTGGCGTCGACGATGGTTGCGTCGATCGCCATCTTGCCGGGTGTCGCGCGCCGGTACAGCCAGAACAGCACGACTGCAGCGGCCGGCATCAGCCATGAAATCAGGAAGTCCGCCGGACCTCTGATGAAGGCGGCATCCGTATCGAAATAGTTCCAGCCGTAAACCGTCACCACCAGTGGAAAGATCACCAGCATGAGCAGCGCGGTGTCGATGATGCTGGCCCAGACCCTGATCCAGAAGCCGGCGTACTCGTAATCGTCTGCATTCATCGGCGCGGCTCCCTGCGTGGCGGTGATCTGGCCGCAGTAGATCACCATGGCCGCTGCCGCGGGATCAAGCCATCGAGACGATGTCGCAAGCGGTCTCCGAAGCTGCACGGAGGGTTGCCGCACATCGATGGCGGCTGTTGGTCGCGTACGCTAGCCGCATGAGCCCCGCCCGCACGCCTCCCGCCACTGCGCCGCTGTTGCTGCTGACCAGCCTGTACGTCGCGCAGGGGCTGCCTTACGGCTTTTTCACCCAGGCGCTGCCGGTGCTGATGCGTGAAAGCGGCGCGTCGCTGAAGGCGATCAGCGCCACCAGTCTGCTGTTCCTGCCGTGGGCGCTGAAGTTCCTGTGGGCGCCGATGGTCGACCACATCGGCACCCGGCGCGGCTGGATCGTGCCGATCCAGTTCGTTGCCGCGATCGGCGCTGCGCTGCTGGCCTGGATCGATCCCGCGCAGGGCTTCATGGCGGTGTTCGTCGCGGTGTTCGCGTTCAACGCGCTGGCGGCGATCCAGGACGTGGCCACCGACGGGCTGGCCGTGCGCCTGCTCGACGCCCGCGCACGCGGGCTCGGCAACGGTATCCAGGTCGGCGCCTACCGGATCGGCATGGTGCTCGGCGGCGGTCTGCTGCTGTGGATCTACGCACAGTTCGGCTGGGTGCCGATGTGCCTCGGCATGTCGGCGCTGCTGGCGCTGACCTGCCTGCCGGTGCTGCTGCAGCGCAGTGCACGCGAAACCCCGGCGCGGCAGACGCGGCCGCCGGTGGGGCAGCTGGCCGCCGGCTGGTGGCCGAGGCTGCGGATGCCCGGCATGGCGCTGCTGCTGGCGCTGGTCTGCGCCTACAAGTTCGGCGATTCGATGACCGCGTCGCTGATCGGGCCGATGCTCAAGGACGCGCACTGGCCGATCGCCGAGATCGCCCTCGTCAAGGGCACGCTGGGCTCGATCGTCGGCCTGCTGGGCGCGGCCGCCGGTGGCTGGCTGGCGTTCCGGCTCGGGCGCCGGCGGGCGCTGCTCGGCTGCGGCATCGCCCAGGCGCTGAGCCTGCTGCTGTACGTCGTCGCCGCCGGCCTGCCGGCCGACCGGCCGCTGGTCTGGTCGGCCTGCATCGCCGAGCATCTGTTCGGCGGCATGGCGACGGTGGCGCTGTTCACGCTTATGATGGATGCCTCCGATCCCGAGCATGCCGGCACCGACTACACGCTGCTGGCCTGTGCCGTGGTGGTCGCCCAGGGCCTGGCGGCCTTCGTGGCCGCCGCGCTCGGCGATGCCTTCGGCTACCTGCCGGCGCTGGCCGCCGGCTTCGGGCTGGCGGTGGCCGGCTGCGCGGCGCTGGTCATCGCGTTGGATGCCGGCCGAGGCCCGCCACGGCTGGCTGCGCTGTGGCGACGGCCTGCAGCTGCGGCCGGCACCGCATGATCCCGTTCTCCATCCGCCTGACTGCCGAGACCTGATGCCATGCAACACCTGCTCGAACTCGGCGCTCGCGCCGGCCAGCTGCTGACCGCCCGGGGCGAACGTCTGGTGGTCGCGGAAACCTCGTCCGGCGGCCTGGTATCGGCGGCGCTGCTGGCGGTGCCGGGGGCTTCGCGCTTCTACACCGGCGGCGCGATCCCCTATTCGGCACGCGGGATCAAGGCGCTGGCCGGCCTGACCTTGGACGATCTGCAGGCGGCCGGCATCCGCTCCAGTTCCGAGCCCTATGCCGCGCTGCTGGCGCAGACGCTGCGCGAGCGGCACGGCGACAAGGTGAGCTGGGGCCTGTCGGAAACCGGCGCCGCCGGACCGGACGGCAACCGCTACGGCGATCCGGCCGGCCATACCTGCTTCGCGGTGTCCGGGCCGGTCAGCCGGGTGCGGACCTTGCGCACCGGCCAGGCCGACCGCTACGCCAACATGCAGGCGTTCGCGGCGGCGGCACTGGCACTGCTGATCGAGGCGCTGGAAGCCGCGCCAGCGCGCTGAAGCGGATCAGGTGATGACGCTGGGGCCCTTGCGGCCGCTCTGCTCGTTGATGCGGATCAGCCGGTCGGCGATCGCGGCCAGCGGCGCCAGTGCTTCGGTGGTCGACCAGCCGAGGCGCTCGGGCGCGGTCTCGTAGCGCTCGAGATACAGGCGGATGGTGGCGCCCTCGGTGCCGGTGCCGGACAGCCGCAGGATGATCCGCGCCGCATCGCCGAACACGATGCGCAGGCCCTGGCCGGTGGCCACACTGCCGTCGACCGGATCGGTGTAGGCGAACTCGTCGGCCTGGCTGACCGTCCAGTCGCCATGCCGGCTGCCGGCCAGCGTCGGCAGCGACTTGCGCAGACCATCGACGATGCCGTTGGCGGTGGCGGTCGGCAGCTCGTCGTAATCATGGCGCACGTAGTAGTGGCGGCCGTGGCGTGCCCAGTGCTCGGTGGCGATCTGCTGCACGCTCTTGCCGGTCACCGCCAGCACGTTCAGCCAGGCCAGCACTGCCCACAGGCCGTCCTTTTCGCGCGTGTGGCTGGACGAGGTGCCGAAGCTTTCCTCGCCGCACAGCGTCACCCGGCCGGCATCGAGCAGGTTGGCGAAGAACTTCCAGCCGGTCGGCGTTTCGTGGCATTCCAGTCCGCGCGCCTGGGCCACGACATCGACGGCGCGGCAGGTCGGCATCGAGCGGGCCAGGCCCTTGAGGCCGCCCTTGTAGCCGGGCAGCTTGTCGAGATGGGCGGCCAGCATCGCCAGCGAATCGCCCGGCGAGATGAACAGGCCGCGGCCGAGGATCATGTTGCGGTCGCCATCGCCGTCGCTGGCGGCGATCAGGTCCGGTGATTCCGCGCTCAGCGCCAGGTCGAGCAGGTGCCGGGCGTAGATCAGGTTCGGGTCCGGATGGCCGCCGCCAAAATCTTCCAGCGGGCTGGCGTTGATGACGCTGCCGGCCGGCGCGCCGAGCTGCTCAATCAGGATGCGGGTGGCGTACGGGCCGGTGACGGCATGCATCGCGTCGAAGCAGATCCGGCCGCCGCGCTTGAACCAGTCGCGGATGCGGTCGAAGTCGAACAGGCTCTGCTGAAGCTTGGCGTAGTCGTCGACGCAGTCGACGATGTCGATCCGCGTGTCGCCGAGCTGCTGGCTGCCGCGCCGGTCGAGGTCGAGGCTGCCGCCCTCGAAGATGCGGTAGCGGCTGATCGCCTTTGAGGCCTCGAAGATCCGGCCGGTCAGCGTCTCAGACGCCTGGCCGCCGCCAGCGACATTGAACTTGATGCCGAAGTCGCCGTCCGGGCCGGCCGGGTTGTGGCTGGCGGTCAGCAGCAGGCCACCGGCCGCCTGGTGCAGGCGGATCATCGTCGATGCCGCCGGCGTCGACAGGATGCCGCCCTGGCCGACGATCACCCGGGCGATGCCATTGCCGGCCGCCATCGCCACCGCCGTATAGATCGCTTCGCGGTTGTGGTAGCGGCCGTCGCCGCCGATCACCAGCGTGCCGCCGCGCAGGGAGGTTTCGACGTCGAAGATCGCCTGCAGGAAGTTCTCCAGGTAGTGCGGCTGCTGGAACACTGCGACCTTCTTGCGCAAGCCGGCGGTGCCGGATTTCTGGTCGGTGTAGGGACGGGTCGGCAGCTCGCGGACGGGCATCGGATGCGCTCTCGGAATGGCGGAAAAAGCAAGGCTGCAACGGGTCGCGGCGGTATCTTATAGTCGGCTCCATGCCGCACGACATCGCCACCCACGAGCCCTACTGCCCCTGCTGCGGACAGCCGCGTCGCATCGCCCATCTGGTCGATCTCTACGAACGCAGCTACGCGCTGCTGGAGCGGCTGATCCCGGAACTGAACCTGCCGTTCGAGCGGGCGGTATCGAAGTCGCCGACCGACCTGCCGCTGGTGCTGACCGTGGTCGAGCGGGCGCCGTACACCGCCGAGCTGCGGCTGACCTACGAGTTCCGCGATGCCGATGGCGAGCGCCGGCTGGCGCCGGACATGTGGATCAAGGTGTACCGCGATGCGCGGGTTGCCGAGGCGCTCGACTGCGGCCAGCGGCCGACCTGGCTGGCGCAGATCTTCGGTGACGCGCAGGCACACGACTACCTGCACGACCAGTGGGGGCGCAATCACATGCTGGCCAAGTGGCTCGACTATCTGCTCGGCCATGGCCACGGTTTCGCGATCGCCGCCCGGCCACGCCTGCCGAACGCCTGACGGCTCGCTGCATCGCCTGTTCACCTGTTGTCCATCCGTTGCTCATGGCGGTTACTGCAGACTGCCCGCCAGCGGTTTCACGAATCCCTAAGGAGCCTTGCCGAACATGACGTCGCCCGCCCGCTACAGCCGCCTCAGCATCGGCCTGCACTGGTTGATGGTGTTGCTGATCATCGCCGGCTACACGTTCATCCTGATCCGCGGCGAATTCCCGAAAGGCAGCGAGCCGCGGGCGCTGGTGAAGATGCTGCATTTCTCGATCGGCCTGACGCTGTTCGCACTGGTCTGGGTGCGCATCGCTGCCCGCCTGGCCGGCGGCCCGGCGCCCGCCATCAGCCCGGCGCCACCGGCCTGGCAGCAGCGCGCCGGCAAGCTCGCGCACCTGGCCTTGTACGGTTTCATGATCGGCATGCCGATCGGCGGCGCGCTGATCCTGAGCTTCGAGGGCGAGGCGCTGCCGTTCTTCGGCCTGTTCGAGATCGGGCCGCTACTCGGCGCCAACGAGACCTACGCCGAGACCTTCGAGGAACTGCACGAGGCCGGCGGCACGATCGGCTATTTCCTGATCGGCCTGCACGCACTGGCCGGGCTGTATCACCACTACGTGCGCCGCGATGACACGCTGGTGCGGATGCTGCCCTGAGCCGCTTTAATATTCTTTCAGGAACTTAACGTAGCAATTCTTATTACTTTGAACGACTGAGCCGGACGCATAGATTGCCCGGACCGCCGCACCGGCCTTCGCTTCCGAAGCCTGGCGCGGCCCCGATCCAGGAGCCCTCATGTCGTTCGATTCTCACGCCAGCTCGCGGTCCGCCGGACCTGCGCTCGATGCCAGCGCGGTCCCGCCCGCGAGCGTGCTGCCGCATGCCGGCGGCGTCGATCCGGTGGAAGCCTGGCGGCTGGTCAAGGCCGGGCTGGCCGTGCTGGTCGACGTGCGCACTGCCGAGGAGCGCAAGTTCGTCGGCCATGTGCCGGACAGCCTGCACGTGCCCTGGGCCACCGGCACCGCGCTGACCCGCAACCCGCGCTTCGCCCGCGAACTGGAAGCCAAGGTCGGCCTGCACCAGCCGACCCTGCTGATCTGCCGCAGCGGCAAGCGTTCGGCGCAGGCACTGGAGGTGGCGGTCAAGGCCGGCTTCAGCCAGATCGCCAACGTGCTGGAGGGATTCGAGGGCGATCTCGACGAACACGACCAGCGCGGACACTTCAACGGCTGGCGTCATCACGGTCTGCCCTGGCTGCAGGACTGACGGGGGCTTGGCGGCATGAGCACCCCTGAACCGGCTCCGCACTGGGATCTGTCGACCATCGTCCGCGAGTTGCGCGAAGCCCGCGAGGACTGGCGGCACCGCAGCAGCCGTGACCGCGATTCCGGCGATCGCGAATTTCCGTCGCCGGACCGCGTCCGCGAGCAGCTCAAGCTGCTGCGCGGCGCGCTGTTTCCGCTGCGTCTGGGGCCGTCCGATCTGAAGCGGGAAGGCGAGGACTACTTCGTCGGCCACGCGCTCGACCGCGCGCTGAACGGGCTGGTCGAAGAAGCGCGCCTGGAACTGGCCAGCCGGCAGCGCGAGCATCCCGACCATCCGCCGGCGGCGATCTTCCGGCAGGCGCAGGCCAGGATCGCCGACTTCGCGCGCAGCCTGCCGACCCTGCGCACCTTGCTCGACACCGATGCCGAGGCCGCCTTCCAGGGCGATCCAGCCGCGCGCAGCGTCGATGAAGTGCTGCTCTGCTATCCCGGCATCCACGCGCTGATCCACCATCGCATTGCCCACCGGCTGCATGGGCTGGATCTGCCGCTGCTGGCCCGGATCGTCGCCGAACTGGCCCATTCCGAAACCGGCATCGACATCCACCCCGGCGCCTCGATCGGCCGTTACTGCTTCATCGACCACGGCACCGGCGTGGTGATCGGCGAAACGGCGGTGATCGGCGAGCACGTTCGCCTCTATCAGGCGGTGACGCTGGGCGCCAAGCGCTTCGAGGCGAACGGGGACGGCAGCCTGGTCAAGGGCCAGCCGCGCCATCCGATCGTCGAGGACGGCGTGGTGGTCTACGCCGGCGCCACGCTCCTCGGCCGCATCACCATCGGCCGCGGTTCCAGCATCGGTGGCAACGTCTGGCTCACCCGCAGCGTGCCGCCCGGCAGCCAGATCACCCAGGCGCGCTCCGAACAGGCGGTCAGCGCATGAGCACCGGACGCCTCGAGCGCAGCCTGCTGCAGCAGGCGCTGGCCCACGCGCTGCGCGCCAGCCGCACCCGGCTGGGCTGGTCGCAGGAACGCCTGGCATCGACGGCCGGGCTCGATCGCAGCTATGTCGGCGACATCGAGCGCGGCGCGGTCAGCCCGACCTTGCAGACGCTGGAAAAGCTGTCGCTGGCGCTCGGCATTTCCGCTTCAGAACTCATTCGCATCGACGCGGTTGATGCGGCGGACAAAAAGATTGCCGGCTGAGGACGATATCCCGTCGACCTGCTGATCATGCCTGGCCAATCTATCGATATTCCCGAACCGATCTGACGAGGATCCCCGATGGCTGAAACCGAACTCCTGCCGACCCTGGGCGATGCCGCTGCCCGCAAGCTTGCCAACACCACCAAGACGGTTGCGCAGTATTCGAACATCACCCCGCGCTGGCTGACCCATCTGCTGCAGTGGCAGCCGGTCGAAGCGGGCGTGTTCCGCGTCAACAAGGTCAAGAATCCGGCCGACATCCGCACCGCCTGCTCGGTGACCGAATCCGGCCAGCTGCCGAATTCCTTCGTCGACTACGAAGACCAGCCGCGCGAGTACTGGCTGAAGCAGGTCGCCACCCGGCTGAACATCCACACCCGTGTGTCGGATCTCTATTCGAGCCCGAACGACCAGATCAAGGAACAGCTGCGCCTGATCATCGAAACGATCAAGGAGCGGCAGGAATCCGAGCTGATCAACAACCCGGACTACGGCCTCTTGGCCAACGTCGCCGAATCGCAGCGCGTCTACCCGTTGACTGGCGCGCCGACACCGGACGACATGGACGAGCTGCTGACCAAGGTCTGGAAGGAGCCGGCGTTCTTCCTCGCCCATCCGCTGGCGATCGCCGCGTTCGGCCGCGAGTGCACCCGCCGTGGCGTGCCGCCGCCGACCGTCAGCTTGTTCGGCTCGCAGTTCATCACCTGGCGCGGCGTGCCGCTGATTCCGAGCGACAAGCTGCCGATCGCCGACGGCAAGTCGAAGATCATCCTGATGCGGGTCGGCGAGAAGCGGCAGGGCGTCATCGGCCTGTTCCAGCCAGGCCTGCCGGGCGAGCAGAGCCCGGGCCTGTCGGTGCGCCTGATGGGCATCGACGACCATGCGGTCGCCTCCTACCTGATCTCGCTGTACTGCTCGCTGGCGGTGCTGACCGACGATGCGCTGGCGGTGCTGGAAGATGTGGAAATCAACAAGTTCCACGACTACCCCGACACCTACAAGTAAGGTCCTGAGGCTTCCATGAGTGTCTCGGGCAGCGGTCTCGATCCGGCGGCGCTGCAGGCGCTGGCCAATGCCATGTTCAGCGCGCCGCCTGGCGCCGAACCGGCATTCGGTCAGGCGCCGGCAGCGCCGAACGGTCCCATCAATCTGGCGTCGCCGTTGCCGCCCGGCGGCCTGCCGGTGGCCGGTCACAACAATCCCCTGCCGGTGGCGACCAGCGTGCCGTTGACGCCGCCGCTGCGCACCACGCAGCCCGGCGCCGCCGAACTGGCGACGCCGCCGTCGTTCATCACGCCAAGAGTGCTGCCGGTGCAGGCGCAGACGGCGGATCTGCACGGCCTGCAGAGCACCGTGCTGCCGGCGCTGCCGAAAGGCGGCGGCGGTCTCGCCGGCGTGCCCGAAGGGCTGGCGGCGCTGATTCCCGGTGCGGCACCGACGCCGAATCTGTCGGACGCAGCCGTGCCGTCATCGGCGCAGCCACCGAGCAGTCCGTACTACTTCCTCGGCGAAGCGGTGTCGACCAGCGGCGTGCCGGCGGCGCCACCGCTGAAGCTCGACGGCCTGTCCGATCCGTTCGGGCTGTCGGCGCCGACCCGGATCAGCGGCACGCCGCCGGCCTCGCCGTCGGCACCGGCCAGTCCTGCGGCACCGAGCTTCTATTTCGCCGACCTGGCCACCGGTCTGGGCAGCGCGAAGCCGGCAGGCACACCGAAGCTCGCACCGGGGCGCGGCGCCTTCGACGTCGCCACGATCCGCCGCGATTTCCCGATCCTGCAAACCCGAGTCAATGGCGGCAAGCCGCTGGTCTGGCTCGACAATGCGGCGACCACCCAGAAGCCGCAGGCGGTGATCGACCGGATCGCCCACTTCTACGCGCACGAGAACTCCAACATCCACCGTGCCGCGCACGAGCTGGCGGCGCGGGCGACCGATGCCTACGAGGCGGCGCGCAAGAAGGTCGCGAAATTCATCGGCGCGTCCAGCCCGGACGAGATCATCTTCGTGCGCGGCACCACCGAGGCGATCAACCTGGTGGCCCAGAGCTGGGGCAAACAGAACATCGGCGAAGGTGACGAGATCGTGATCTCGCATCTGGAGCATCACGCCAACATCGTGCCCTGGCAGATGCTGGCGGCCGAGAAGGGCGCGGTGCTGCGCGTGATCCCGGTCGACAACACCGGCCAGGTGCGGCTCGACGAGTACCAGAAGCTGCTGAATCACCGTACGCGGATCGTTTCCATCACCCAGGTCTCGAACGCGCTCGGCACCGTGGTGCCGGTGAAGGAGATCATCGACCTCGGCCACCGGGCCGGGGCCAAGGTGCTGATCGACGGCGCGCAGTCGGTGTCGCACATGAAGGTCGACGTGCAGGCGCTGGACGCCGATTTCTTCGTGTTCTCCGGTCACAAGGTGTTCGGGCCGACCGGCATCGGTGTCGTCTACGGTAAGCGCGACATCCTTGAACACACGCCGCCGTACCAGGGCGGCGGCAACATGATCGAGGACGTGACTTTCGAAAAGACCGTCTATCACGGCCCGCCGGCGCGCTTCGAAGCCGGTACCGGCAACATCGCCGATGCCGTGGGGCTGGGTGCCGCACTCGATTACGTCGAGCGGATCGGCATCGAGAACATTGCACGTGCGGAGCACGACCTGCTCGAGTACGGCACCGATTTGCTGTGCCGCATTCCGGGGCTGTGCATGATCGGCACCGCCGCCCACAAGACCAGCGTGATGAGCTTCGTGCTCGATGGTTTCACGACCGCGGAAGTGGGGCAGGCGCTGTCCGAGGAAGGCATCGCGGTGCGCACCGGCCACCACTGCGCGCAGCCGATCCTGCGGCGTTTCGGGCTTGAGTTCACCGTGCGTCCCAGCCTCGCCTTCTACAACACCTTCGAGGAACTCGACCTGCTGGCCGACACGGTACGGCGGCTGGCGCAGACGCGGCGACGCGGCTGACAGCGGAAACGACAAGGCCCGGGCAACCGGGCCTTGTCACGTCGGGCGTCTATTCGTCGGCCGGGAACAGGCCGACTTCGCGGCCGAACAGCCGTGCCTTGTAGCTGCCGAGTAGGGCCTTGTCCGGGCAGTCTTCCAGCGCACCGGCGCACAGCCGGCGCATCGCCGACTGGGTCTGGAAGTTCTGGTCGCGATCGACGCCGGCGAGATCGGCGATCAGGCCGGGCAGCAGCGCGATGTCGGTCAGCGGCAGCGCCGGCTGGCGGTCGACTGCGTAGTTGGCGCGGATCTGGAACTGGGTGACGTTCCTCGGCTCGGGAACATCGAACCGGTAAGGCGGCGAGGGATGCTCGTAGTACGCCTGGTGATCGCCGAACCAGGCCAGCAGGGTCGGTGGCGCGTCCTTCGCCAGCAGGCTGTGGTCGAGCGTCGCCACGGCAGCGTCGAGCGTCTGCAGCCGCTGCGCGTAGTCGGTCAGCCGGCCGGCGAGCAGCTTCGGGATGCCGGCCTTGTCGAGCCGGAAGCCGATCTTCGTGTGCTTGTCGTACGGCGCATGTTCCTTGACCGACAGGAAGTACAGGAACAGCGGCTGCGCCGCGTGCGGTCCGGCGCGATGTTCGCGGACGATCTTCAGCGCCGCCTCGGCCATGCGCGGCGTTTCGGCGATGTCCCACTCGTCGCCGGGGAAGCGGTCGTACTCGGGGAAGTCGCGCAGGGTCAGGATCTCGTCCGCACCCATGCCCTCGTAGGTGAGCGCGGCGCCGTAGAAGCGCTTGAAGGTCGGCATCAGCACCACGCTGCGGTAGCCGTTGGCCTTCAGCAGCCGGAACAGGTTGCTGCGGGTGTCGGGGCCGACGCTGTTGAAGACCAGTGTCCGCTGCACGCCGAAATCGTCCGGCACCAGACCGGTCAGCACCGAGAACTCCGACAGCCAGGTCTTGCCGCCGAAGGTGTGCACGCGCAGCGGGCCGATCGCCTTGGTGTTCGCTGTCGGCTCGAACATGCCGTACTTCGGCAGCTTCGCGCCCGGCAGCTTGAACTGGCGCGGATCGAAGGTCGATTCGTTCAGCCACAGCAGGATGTCCGGCGGCCGGGTCAGCGGCACGTCCGGCAACGGCGGCAGCGCCGCTTCGCCCTGCAGGAACAGGGTCGGATCGCCGGCGTGGCTCGGCAGTTCGAACTCGAACATCTGCACCGAGTACAAGAGCCGCGCGGCCAGCCCGCAGCGGTGGGCAGTGCCGCAGTCGGCGTCGTCGGTGAACACTTCCCAGGTGTGGTGCTTGCGCGCGCCGTACAGCGTGGCCGACAGCGCCACCACCACCAGCAGCGCGGTCAGCCGCTGCCAGCGGCTGGCGACGCGATGGCGGCGGGAGGCCCAGATCGCGTCGACCACCAGCAGGCTGGCGCCGACGGCGAACAGGCCGAGCACCGTGTAGATGCGCGGGTACTGGCGGACGATGCTCCAGTTCGCCGGCTCCGACACGAAGGCCCAGTCGGCGACGATCAGCCGGGTGTAGAAATAGACGAACTTCAGCTCGCCCATGCCGTACAGGAACAGCGTCAGCGCGGCGGCACCCGACAGGCTCCAGACCCAGCGTCCGGTCAGCGCCAGCAGCAGCGCGAACGGCAGCAGCACCAGGCTCAGGTTGACGACGCCGCACAGCGCGTCGTCAGTGTCGATCAGCGCCACCCAGACTGACGCTGCGATCAGCACGACGCGCAGCGACGCCAGCACCACGCGCGCAACGGCCGTTGCGCGCGACTTCAGGGTACTCATCGGCGGATTCGGGCCGTCGCGACGCGCGGATTAGCTGGGGCGCCGGGCGCGCCGCGACGGAAGTGACTCATGCGGCGTCGATCAGGGCCAGCAGCTCCGCAGTCTTGGCTTCCATCAGCGCCGGGTTGGCGCGCGACTCCACATTCAGGCGCAGCACCGGCTCGGTGTTCGAGCCCCGGAGGTTGAAGCGCCATTCCGGATAGGCGACCGACAGGCCGTCGACCTTCTCGACCACCGCGTCCGGCAGGCCGGCGTAGGCGGCTTCGACCTTGGCGATGGTGCCTTTCACATCGGCCACCTTGCGGTTGATCTCACCGCTCGCCGGGAACTTGGCTTGGCGGTCCTCGACCAGCTGCGAAAGCGTCTTGCCGCTGGCCGAGATCAGGCCGGCCACCAGCAGCCACGGGATGTTGCCGTTGTCGCAATAGGCGAAGTCGCGGAAGTAGTGGTGGGCGCTCATCTCGCCGCCGTAGATCGCGTTCTCCAGGCGCATGCGCTCCTTGATGAAGGCATGGCCGGTCTTCGACTGGATCGGACGGCCGCCGGCGGTTTCCACCATGTCCACGGTGTTCCAGGTCAGGCGCGGGTCGTGGATGATCTTGGCGCCCGGCTCCAGCTTCAGCAGCGCTTCGGCGAGCAGGCCGACGATGTAGTAGCCCTCAATGAAGCCGCCCTTCTCGTCGAACAGGAAGCAGCGGTCGAAATCACCGTCCCAGGCGACGCCGAAATCGGCCTTGTGCTCGATCACCGCAGCGGCGGTCGCCGAGCGCATTTCCGGCAGCAGCGGGTTGGGAATGCCGTTCGGGAACGTGCCATCCGGCTCGTGATGGATCTTGATGAACTGGAACGGCAGATGCTTTTCCAGCGCGTCGATCACCAGACCGGCGGAGCCGTTGCCGGCGTCGACGACGATCTTCAGCGGCTTCAAGACCTTCGGATCGACATAGCCGAGCAGATGCTTGACGTAGTCCGGCCGGTAGTCGTGATGCGTGCGCTTCGCTTCACCGGTCGGGGCCGTGGCCGTCGATGCGGCGGTGGCTTCCTCCAGCGCCCGCAGGCCGGTGTCGCCGGAAATCGGGATCGCGCCGCCCTTGACCAGCTTCATGCCGTTGTAATCCATCGGATTGTGGCTGGCGGTGACCATGATGCCGCCGTCGATGCCCGGCTGGAACGACGCGAAGTAGACCTCCTCGGTGCCGCCGAGGCCGATGTCGACCACTTCGACGCCGCCCTCGACCAGGCCGTGGGCCAGCGCATTGAGCAGCTCGCCGCTCGACAGCCGCACGTCGCGGCCCAGCGCCACGCGCTTCGGCTTGAACGCCGCGGCATAGGCCAGACCGAGCCGGTAGGCGACGTCGACATTGAGTTCATCGGGAACGCGGCCGCGGATGTCGTAGGCCTTGAAGCAGGGGAGGCGCAGGGTCATGGTTTCAGGTGAGGTCGTGACGGGATGGGCATTGCTGCAATGCGGTGCGAAGCATGCAACAGGTCTGGCTACGGCTGATGACGATCGCTCGATCGTCCTGTGACGCCGTGCCTTGAAAGTCCCATGCAGAAATTATGCTTGAGCTTGGCGTCCGCAGAGCGGACAATCCGCGCCGGTCCGCGCCGGTGCCCCCGCGACGGCAAGCCGTGAACCCCGCCAGGCCCGGAAGGGAGCAACGGTAGCGGTGCAGTCGGGCGCCGGGGTGTCGCTGGCGCGGGCCACCTGATTCCGGAAGTGAAAGACGGCTCGCCTTTGGCGGGCCGTTTTGCGTTGGGTGCCCGAACGGCTGGTGGGTCGTGCGAGGCAGGGGACAGTCGTCGGGCGATGATCCGGCAGCCGCTGCCTCAGTTCGCGCTACCCGCGCCCTGCCGCAACAGCAGCGCCACACCGCCCTTCTTGAATTCCGGGATCAAGGTCACTTCGGCGCCGAGCTCGCGCTGCAGGTCGGGAATCCGGTCCAGCTTCACGAACACCAGTTCGCCGGGCGCCGGCAGGCGATTCGGGGTGATGTCGCCACGGTAGACGCTGAAGGTCGGCAGGAAGGTGCGATAGCTGACCACCGGCGCGCCGATGTCCCGGGCGCGCTGCGCGGCTTCCTGCACCGGCACCTGCTGGGCGGCGGCCAGCACCGGCACCACGCCGAACCAGACCTGCATGGTCAGCGCCAGCCCGGTGCCGAGCAGCGCCTGCCAGGCTGGCACCGATTTGCGCAGCAGCAGCACCAGAATCGCGCCCAGGACCAGGGCACTGAGGATCGTGTAGTCCAGCGTGAACGAGCGGGCGGCGAGGCTGACGATGCCGGCTTCGTACGGGCGATCGGTGTCGACCGGCACCAGCGGCAGCAGCCACGGCAGGCTGGCCAGCAGCAGCGCGAACAGCAGCGCCGGCGCCAAGGTCCAGAACTTCGCCGGCAGCCGGTCCCAGGCGCGGCCGAACAGCAGGAACAGCGGCGTGCAGCCGTACAGCAGGTAGTGCGGCAGCTGGGTGCCGGAGAACGAGAAGAACACGAACACCACGCCGAACCACAGCAGCAGGTAGCGGTCGAGCGCGTCCGGCCGCCTCAGGCGCGCGAACACGCCGGGCAGCAGTGCGGTGAACGGCATGACGATCAGCGGCAGCGCCAGCAGGTAGTACCAGGGCTTGCCGCCGTGGCCCTGCAGCGTGGAGCCGTAGCGGGTCAGGTTGTGATCGAACAGGAAGTGGAAGAAGAAATCGCTCTGACCGCTCAGCGCCAGCGGCACCATCCAGATCGAGACCGTCGCCAGCAGCACCAGCCAGCCGTAGGGATCGACCACCGCCTTGAGCCAGCGCAGCGGCTGCCGCTGCAGGAGGTAGAAGGCAAGGCTGACGATCACCGGCAAGGCGATGGCGATCGGCCCCTTGGTCAGGAAGCCGAGACCCATCCACAGATAGACGCGCAGCAGCCGTCGGCGCGTCGGTTCGAGGTAGTGGCGGTAGATGTCGAACATCGCCGCCGCGATCCACAGGTTCAGCATCGCGTCGGCGATGGCCGCGTGGCCGATGATGCTGGCCATCAGGCTCAGTGCCACGGCGCTGGCGGCGACGATCGCAGCGTTCAGCGATGCCGTGAACGCGAACGTGGCGCGGAACGCCATGAAGCACCAGGCGGTGGCGCACAGCGCCGACGGAAAGCGGAAGCCGAGTTCGGTCTTGCCGAACAGCAGCACCGACGCCGCCTGCGCCCAGTAGATCAGGATCGGCTTGTCGTAGCGGGGCTCGCCGTTCAGCGTCGTGGTCAGCCAGTGGCCGGAGGCCAGCAGTTCGCTGGTGGCCTGGCTGAACGCGCCTTCATCGAGATCGAACAGCGGCACCGCCCACAGGTTCGACCAGAAGCCGATCAGGATCGCGACGAACAGGAAGCTGATCTGCGCGCCATTCAGGCGGTCCTGCTCAAGCATCGCGCTGCAAGGCCTCTTCGCTGTCCAGCAGGTTCGGCGCTTGCGGATTGCGCAGCAGCCGCCAGCTGTCGTCGGCGCCGCCGGGCGCGCCGCTGGCCACCGTCAGCGGGCCTTCGGAGCGCTGGTAGAACACCCGCGACAGCATTTCGGCGATCAGGCCGGTGGTCAGGAACTGGATCGAGAACACCAGCAGCAGGATCGCGACCAGGAACAGCGGGCGGCTACCGATCGATTCGCCGAGCACGAACTTGACGACGCCGAGCCAGCTCATCGCCGCGCCGCCGATGAAGCCGAGCGCCAGCCCGATCGAGCCGAAGAAGTGGCCGGGACGGGCGCGGAAGCGCAGGAAGAAAAACACCGTCAGCAGGTCGAGCACCACGCGGAAGGTGCGCGAGATGCCGTACTTGCTTTCGCCGAACTGACGCGCGGCATGGCCCACGGCCGTTTCCCCGATCCGCGTCGGGCTGGTGACCATCGCCGCCCAGACCGGAATGAAGCGGTGCATCTCGCCGTACAGCCGCACCTGCTTGATGACGCTGGCCTTGTAGACCTTCAGGCTGCAGCCGTAGTCGCGGATCTTCACGCCGGTGACCCGGGCGATCAGCTTGTTGGCGAGCTTCGACGGCAGCTTGCGGCTCATCCAGGCGTCCTGGCGATTGGCGCGGTAGCCGGTCAACAGATCCAGATCGCGGGCGAACATTTCCTCGACCATCCGCGGAATGTCGGCCGGATCGTTCTGCAGATCGCCGTCGAGGGTGGCGATGACCTCGCCGCGGGCGGCATCGATGCCGGCCTGCATCGCCGTGGTCTGGCCGTTGTTGCGGGCGAAGCGGATCACCCGCACATGCGGGCCGTACTTGGCGCCCTCGGCCAGCAGCCGCTTGCCGGTGTCGTCGAGGCTGCCGTCGTCGACGCAGATCAGCTCCCAGGGGCCGGGATAGCCGGCCAGGCCTTCATGGACCCGAGCCAGCATCGGGGCCACGTTGTCCTGCTCGCGGTACATCGGAATCACGATCGACAGGCTGTGCGCCATGGTTTTCGATGTGTTGCAGTGCGGGAGGGACGCGAATCTTAGCATCCGGCTCCGTATGGCCGACCGCCGCGCGCCTCAGTGGGCGGAGTGCAGCAATCGGTCGATCGACGCCGTCACCAGCGCCTCCAGTGCAGCCCTTGGCGTGCCGGCACGCGCCCGGACCGCAAGGCTGTGCAGGGTGGCCGCCGCCAGGGCGCCGAGGATGTCGACATCGGTATCCGCTGGCAGTTCACCGGCATCGACCGCCTGCCGGAAACGCGCCGCCAGCAGTGCGTCGATCAAGGCCAGCACCGTCTGCAGCGCCTGCCGGATCTCCGGCTCCTGCGGCGCCTCGACGGTTGCCGTGCAGATCACGAAGCAGCCGCGTGCTTCCGTGCTGCCGGACAGGTAAACGCCAAGCGCGCCGCCGTAGAAGCGTGTCAGCGCTTCACGGATCGTCGGCGCCTCGTCGAGCGCTGATTTCACCGCCGCTTCCATCATCTGCCCGAAGCGGCCCAGCGCGTGCAGGTACAGATGCCGCTTGTCGCCGAAGGTTGCGTACAGGCTGGGCCGATTCATGCCGGTGGCGGCGCTCAGGTCGTCGAGCGTGGTGCCGTTGTAGCCGCCGGTCCAGAAGGCGTCGAGGGCGCCGTCGAGTGCCGCGTCGGGGCTGATCCGGCGCGGGCGTCCCCGGTGGCGGCGCCCATCTGTTTTTGTACTGTCTTGCATTGAATTCACGGTTCCGGATAATTTACTTCAAGGCGGTACAAAAATAACGGCATCGGGCCTCGCCCGCTGCAAGGCAAATGCGAGACCGAGGAGACCTTGATGGATCTTTTCATCGCCGACCGCTTCACCGTCGCCGATGCCTGCCTGGTCCCCGCGCTGAACTGGGCGGCCCTGGGCGGCGTGGACCTGAAGCGCTGGCCGGTGCTCGCCGACTGGCAGGCTGAACAGCTGCAACGCCCGGCGGTGGCGCGCGCCGTGGGCGAGGAACTGGCGCTGCGTGCCGCAGCCTGATCAACCCGGAGAAGCGCATGAAGATCGTTGCCCTGCTGTACCCGCAGATGACCCTGCTCGACCTGGTCGGCCCGATGCAGGTCTGGAGCTTTCTGCCCGGCGCCGACGTCCAGTTCGTCTGGCGCGACAAAGGCCCGGTCGCGACCGATTGTGGCCTGCCGGTGGTCGCTACCCATGACTTTTCCGATGCCGCCACCGACCCGGACGTGCTGTTCGTGGGTGGCGGGGCCTACGCCACGCTGGCGCTGCTCGGCCAGCCGGACGTGCTGGCCTTCGTCGCGGCACGCGGCGAGCGGGCCAAGTGGGTGACCAGCGTCTGCACCGGTTCGCTGATCCTCGGCGCGGCCGGCCTGCTGCGCGGCTATCGGGCCGCCTGCCACTGGGGTGCCCGCGAGCAGCTGACCCACTTCGGCGCGATTCCATCGGACGAGCGGGTCTGCATCGACCGCAACCGCATGAGTGGCGGCGGCATCACCTCGGGCATCGACTTCGGCCTGACGGTGGCCGGTCAGTGGGCCGGCACCGATACCGGCAAGATGCTGGAGCTGATCATGGAGTACGCGCCGGAGCCGCCGTTCGGCACCGGGCGGCCGGAGCTGGCCGATGCCGCGACCCGCGAGCGGGCCAATGCGCTGCTGGCTGCAGCCATGGCGGCACCCGCCTGAATCCGTCTGAATCCGGGTGGGCCTGGGCTCAGCGCCGGGGCGTGGCTAGCCAGGCCAGCGCCCCGGCGATCAACGCCGTGGTCAGCACCAGCAGATGCAGGTTGACGGCAGCCGCCAGCAGCGGTCCGACATCGGTCTGACCCGAAGCGGGCAGCAGCAGCGCCATCGCCCCGGCTTCGTAGGTGCCGAAGCCGCCGGGCGCGTGCAACGGCAGCACCGTCGACAGATCGCCACCGATGGCGCCGAGCGTGCCGGCCAGTTGCGACACCTGCGCCAGCAGCCCGAGCACGATGCCGAGCGCGGCCAGCTTCACGCCCCAGGCGGCCCAGGTCAGCAGCAGATCCAGCGCCAGCGTCGCAGGCCGGGTCGGCAGGCCGGCCAGCGCCTTGGCGATCAGCCCGGCGAGCGTGCCGCTGCGCGCGGCGAACCGCCGTTGCAGCGGTGCCCGCAGCGTGAACAGCAGCAGCGGTGAAAAAGCCGCCGTCGAAGCCCCCAGCCAGGCCAGCGCGCTCAGCCCGCTGATCTGCGACAGCAGGCCCGAAGCGGCGAAGGCGGCGGCGACCGTCGCCAGCACATGCAGATCCAGCAGGCGCAGCCAGAACAGCGTGCCGGCCGCCTGCGCCAGGTCGATGCCGAACCAGCGCCGCATCAGCACCGGGAAGCTGACTTCGCCAGCCCGCGCCGGCAGCAGCAGGTTCAGCGCGTTGTTGACCAGGATCAGCCGCAGGCAGGTGAACCAGGCGCCGCGCGGGATCTGCGGCTCGGCCAGGTAGATGCGGCTGCCGCGCAGCGCATAGCTGGCGAGCATGCCGGCGATCGCCAGTAGCAGTGTTGACGGCGCGATCTGCGCCCACGGCGCCAGCAGCCGGCTCCAGCCCCAGAAGTGTTCGACCGCGTAACCGAATGCCGCGACGACGCCGAGATTCAGCGCCAGCCCGGCGGCGCGGCGTGCCGCAGGCTTCAGGGCTGCACCGCCAGCCAGTCGGCGAAGCGCCGCAGCCCGGTCTCGAAATCGGTGGCTGGCTGGTAGCCGAGCTGGGTCTGCGCAGCGTGGATATCCGCCCAGGTCCGCCGCATCTCGCCCGGCTGCCAGGGCTGCCAGTCGATCTGGGCCTTGACGTTCAACACCCGCTCCATCTGCCGGATCATCTCCAGCAGGCCGACCGTACGGTTGTTGCCGAGGTTGAACACCGCGTACTTCGCCTTCGACGGATCGCTGGCGAAGGCCATTGCCGCGCGCACGCCGGCGACGATATCGCCCCAGTAGGTGAAGTCGCGCTCCGACGAGCCATCGCCGTACACCGGAATGCTTTTGCCAGCCCGCATCAGCCGGGCGAACTTGTGGATCGCCAGGTCCGGCCGCTGGCGCTCGCCGAACACCGTGAAGAAGCGCAGGCCGACGAAACGCAGGCCGAAGGTTTCGGCATAGACGTAGCCCATCTGCTCGTTGGCGAGCTTGGTCGAGGCGTACGGATTGATCGGCGTCAGGCCCAGATCCGACTCGCTCCATGGCAGCCGCGGGCAGTTGCCGTAGACGCTCGACGAGGAGCCGAACACGAACGGCTTGATGCCGCGCGCCTGCGCGAAGCTCAGCAGGTTCTGGGTGCCGATGACGTTAGTCATCTGGTAGCCCAGCGGGTCGGTCAGCGAGTTGCGCACGCCGGCCTTGGCGGCCAGGTGGACGATCACCGAGTAGTCGCCGGTCAGCAGCGCGTTCAGCTTGGCGCCGTCGCGGATGTCGACCTCCACCAGCCGGTAGCGCGGGTGGTCCAGCTGCGCGGCGATGTGGCGGCGCTTGACCGCTTCCGGGTAGTACGGATCGAAGTTGTCGATCACCGTCACCTGCCAGCCATCCGCCAGCAGGCTGTCGACCAGGTGGCTGCCGATGAAGCCGGCACCACCGGTGACCAGCGCGTGACCAGGAGCGAGCGGGGCGGGTAGCGGGGCAGTCACGGCAAGCACTCCGGGGGCGGAGCGCGGAGTTTACGCGCTCGCCACCGGCTGTCCGTCAGTCGACCGGCGATACCAGCGGCAGCGGCCGGCCGACCGCCACCACCTGACGCGCCAGCCGCTCGATGGCCTCGAGGCCGTCGCCGAGATAGTCCATCAGCGATTCCACTTTCGGCAGGCTGCGGCGGCAGGCCAGCACGCCGAAGTCGAGCGCGTCGGCGCGGCTGGACGCGGTGATGTTCAGCGCCATGCCGTCGGCCAGCACCGACACCGGGAACATGCCTTCGACCGCGCAGCCCTGCCAGTACACCGGCGCGCGCGGTCCCGGCACGTTGGAGATCACCAGGTTGAAGGCCAGATGGCCGCGCTGCGGCGCGAACAGCATGTTCAGCAGGCCCGGCGCCAGCTGCGCGGCGGCGTAGCCGAGGATCGCGCCCGGCTTCATCGACGCGAAGCGCGCCTTGCTGTGTTCCACCGAGGCCTTGATGACCTGCAGCCGTTCGGCGGGATCGGCCAGATGGGTGCCGAGATTGGCGAGCAGGAAGCTGATCTGGTTGCCGACGTCGCTCTTGTCGCGGCGGGTCGACATCGGCACGCCGGCGATCAGCGGCGCGGTCGGCAGCGCGTGCCGGTCGGCCAGGTAGTGGCGCAGCGCGTGGCTGCACATCGCCAGCATCACGTCGTTGACGGTGCAGCCCAGCGTGCGGCCGGCGGCCTTGATCCTCGCCAGCGGATAGCTGCGGGCAAGGTAGCGGCGCGAGGCGCTGATCGGCTGGTTCAGCAGCGAGGCCGGTGCCGAGGTGCCGCCGAGCGCATCCGGATGTCCCTCGTGCCGTTCGCGCGCCGTGCGCCGCAGCTCGCGCCAGATCGCCGGCACGTTGTCGAATGCGCCGCCGAAGCGGTTGGCGAGCTTGACCACGCCGTCGACCGGCGCCGCCAGCAGGTTGGTGGCGCGCACCCGCCGGCCGAGCGGCGGCGACGCCCACGGCGGCGGCAGGATGTCGCCGGCATCGACCGACATCGAGCGCAGGAACAGCCGCGTGCCGGCGACGCCATCGGCGACGGCATGGTGAACCTTGGAATACAGCGCGACCTGGCCGCCTTCCAGCCCTTCGATGATGTAGGTGCGCCACAGCGGATAGGCGCGGTCGAGATGGCTGGCGTGCATCCGCGACACCATCGCCAGCAGCTGGTTCATGGTGCCCGGCTGCGGCAGCGCCAGATGGATGACGTGCTGCTCGATGTCGAACTCCGGGTCCTCGACCCAGAAGCCCTTGCCAAGCCGGCTTTCCAGCCGCTGGTTGAACGGCGGCAGCGGTGTCGCATACGAGCGCAGGCGGGCCACCAGCTGGCGCACGAAATCGGCTGGCGCATCGGCCGGCGGCCGCAGCAGCGTCAGGTAGGCGACGTGCAGCGGCTGGTTGCGCCGCTCCAGATGGATGAAGCCGAGGTCCAGCGCGGTCAGACGTTTCATTCAACTCGCTCCTGTCGTGAGCGTGGGCCGACCGGCACCGATCGACGCGCACGCAACGGTTCATTGCCGAGGCTTCCATGCACGTTACCTGCCGGCGATGACGGCAACGCGGCAGCGGCCGGCCGGTGTAGCGGCGGCGGCCGCAGCGCGTACGATGCGCCGCTCCGCCACCTTTCTTCACTGCCACGCCGATGACCGACGACCTGCCGCCGCTGCCGAACCTGCCGACCGGCCGCTACCGCCACTACAAGGGCGGCGAGTACGAGGTGATCGGCGTGGCCCGGCACAGCGAGACGCTGGAAGCGCTGGTCGTCTACCGGCCGCTGTATAACCAGACCGGTCTTTGGCTGCGTCCGTTCCCGATGTTCGTCGAAAACGTCGTCCACGACGGGCGCAGCCAGCCGCGCTTCGTCCGTCTGCCGGACTGAGCGCGGGCGGCCGCGATCAGGCGCGGCTGGTGCGCTTGGCCATCATCTTGGCCATCTGCCGGCGCATTGCGGCGGCGTAGACCGCGAACGGCACGGCGCGCTTGAACAGCCAGATGCGGCGTTCCTTCGGGTGGGTCAGCACGTGGAAGTCGCCGCGCGCCACGGCCGCCTTGACGGCAGCAGCGATCTGATCGGCGCCGATCGCCGACTTGTTGATCAGCTTGGCGGTCAGTCGCGCCATGTCGGCGTTGGCCGTGCGCACCGATTCCGCCAGATTGGTGCGGAAGAACGCCGGGCAGACCACGCTGACCCGGATGCCATGCGGATGCAGCTCGGCCTGCAGGGTTTCGCTGAGCGCGACCACGGCCGCCTTGGTGGCGTTGTAGGCCGACATCATCGGCGGATGGATCAGGCCGGCCATCGAGGCGATGTTGACCAGATGGCCGCTGTGCTGCGCCTTCAGCATCGGCACGAAAGCCTTGCAGCCGCGCACCACGCCGAGCAGGTTGATGTCGATCATCCATTGCCAGTCGGCGATCGGCATCTCGTCGATGCCACCGGCATCGGCGACACCGGCGTTGTTGAATACCAGATCGACGCCGCCCCAGTTCGCCTGCAGCCAGGTCGCTGCCGCTTCCAGATCGGCTTCGACCGTGACATTGCAGCGCAGCGCATGGGCTTCGGTGCCGAGTGCCTTCAGCGCGGCCAGAGTTTCGGCGCAGCGGTCGAGGTTGATGTCGCCGATGCAGATCTTCGCGCCATCGCGGGCATAGGCTTCGGCCAGCGCACGGCCGAGGCCGGAAGCCCCGCCGGTGATGAAGACGCGCTGGCTCATGCCTGATGCTCTTTCAGCTTGGCCAGACGGCTGCCGTACTTGGCCAGCTCGACCTTGGCGATCATGCCGCGATGGACCTCGTCCGGCCCGTCGGCCAGGCGCAGCACGCGGGCCTGCGCATAGAGCATCGGCAGCACGGTGTCGTAGGACACTCCGGCGCCGCCGTGGATCTGGATCGCCGCGTCAACGACCTGCTGCAGCACGTTCGGCGCCACGACCTTGATCGCCGAGATCTCGGTCAGTGCGGCCAGCGCGCCGACCTTGTCGATCTTCCAGGCCGCATACAAGGTCAGCAGGCGGGCCTGGTCGATGGCGATGCGCAGGTCGGCGATCCGCTCGCGGTTGCCGCCGAGGTTGATCAGCGGCTTGCCGAAGGCGACCCGGTCCAGCCCGCGTTCGATCATCAGCTGCAGCGCCCGTTCGGAAGCCCCGAGGCAGCGCATGCAGTGGTGGATGCGGCCCGGCCCGAGGCGGCCCTGGGCGATCTCGAAGCCCTTGCCGACGCCCTTGATGATCGCCGACACCGGCAGCCGCACGTTGTCGAAATGCACTTCGCCGTGGCCGGCCGGCGGGTCGTACTCGCCGAACACCGGCAGCATCCGCTTGATGGTGATGCCCGGCGTGTCGAGCGGCACCAGCACCATCGAATGCTGGCTGTGGCGCGCCGAATCCGGCTGCGACAGGCCCATGAAAATGACCACCTTGCAGTTCGGGTGGCCGATGCCGGACGACCACCACTTCTTGCCGTTGAGCACCACCTCGTTGCCTTCGACGATCGCCGTGGCCCGCATGTTGGTGGCGTCGCTCGACGCGACATCCGGCTCGGTCATGCAGAACGCCGAGCGGATCTCGCCATTGAGCAGCGGCTTCAGCCAGGTCTCCTTCTGCTCGTCACTGCCGTACTTGTAGAGCACTTCCATGATGCCGGTGTCGGGTGCGGAGCAGTTGAAGACCTCCGGGCCGAGGAAGCTGCGGCCCATCTCCTCGGCCAGTGCGGCGTACTCGACATGGTTCAGGCCGGCGCCGAGTTCCTCGTCCGGCAGGAACAGGTTCCACAGGCCCTGCGCCTTCGCTTCGGCCTTGAGCGCCTCGAACGCCGGGCTGATCGTCCACTGCGTCCAGTCGCCGCCGACCTTGCGCTCGGCGATCTCGCGCAGATGGGTTTCCTCGACCGGCAGCACGCGGTCCTTGATGAAGGCGCGGATGCGCTTGAGGTAGTCCTGCGCGCGCGGGCTGGGGGCGAAATCCATGGGCTGGCTCCGGTTGAATGGCCGACACGATAGCGCCTTGCGCGCGGTATGGCGGCTTACCCGGGCGCGCCCGCTGCCGCGCATTCGCGCTGTTGTGTCGATCGGCGCGGTGGGCGCGTCGTTGGGGCCGCGGTCATTTCATGCGAGGCTTCTGCCGGTCACCCGGACGAGAGTGGGCATGAGCGAAGCACCCCGCGAAAACCTGCTGGCCACCCGCCGTTTCAGCCCGTTCTTCTGGACCCAGACGCTCGGCGCGTTCAACGACAACGTGTTCAAGAACGCGCTGGTGATCCTGATCAGCTTCGGCATCGCCGGGCTGTCGCAGGACGACATCAACCTGTACGTGAACCTGGCCGCCGGGCTGTTCATCCTGCCGTTCTTCCTGTTCTCGGCCACCGCCGGCCAGCTGGCCGAGAAGTACGAGAAATCGCGGCTGATCCGCTGGATCAAGCTCGCCGAGATCGGAATCATGGCGCTCGGCGCGGTCGGCCTGTATCTCGGCAGCGTGCCGTTCCTGCTCGGTGTGCTGTTCCTGATGGGCGCGCAGTCGGCCCTGTTCGGGCCGGTGAAGTATTCGATCCTGCCGCAGGCGCTGCAGCCGTCCGAGCTCGTCACCGGCAACGCCTGGGTCGAGGCGGCCACCTTCCTGGCGATCCTGCTCGGCACCCTGCTCGGCGGCTGGCTGATCGCCCAGGCTTTCGGCATCGCCGCGGCCAGCGCGGTGATCATCGCCATCGCGGTGCTCGGCTATCTGAGCGCCCGGGCGATTCCGGCAGCGCCGGCCACGGCGCCCGATCTCAAGGTCAACTGGAATGCTCTCAGCGAAACCTGGCGCAACCTTGCCTTCATGCGCGGCAACCGCACGGTGTTCCTGTCGGTGCTCGGCATCTCCTGGTTCTGGTTCTACGGCGCCACCTTCCTGGCCCAGCTGCCGAACTGGGTGAAGCTGAACCTGGGCGGCAACGAGCAGGTGGTGACCTGTCTGCTGACGGTGTTCTCGCTCGGTGTCGGCCTCGGTTCGCTGCTCTGCGAGCGGCTGTCCGGCCACAAGGTCGAGATCGGCCTGGTGCCGCTCGGCTCGATCGGCCTGAGCCTGTTCGGCGCCGATCTGTACTTCGCCGCGCCCGGCGATGCCACCACCACCGGGCTCGGCGCGGCTGCGTGGCTGGCGCAGGCCGGCAGCCATCGGCTGCTGCTGGATCTGGCGCTGATCGGCGTCAGCGGCGGCCTGTTCATCGTGCCGCTATACGCGCTGATCCAGACCCGCTCGGCGGCCTCGCACCGCAGCCGGATCATCGCCGGCAACAACATCCTGAATGCCGCGTTCATGGTCGCCTCGGCGGTGCTGGCCATCGTGCTGCTGAAGGCCGGGCTGAACATCCCGCAGCTGTTCCTGGCGGCAGCGATCCTCAATGCCGGTGTGGCGGTGTTCATCTACACCCTGGTGCCGGAATTCCTGATGCGCTTCCTGGCCTGGATGCTGATCCGGGTGCTGTACCGCATCCGCGTGTCGGGGCTGGACCAGCACATTCCCGAGGAGGGCGCGGCGATCGTCGTCTGCAACCACGTCAGCTATGTCGATGCGCTGATCGTCGGCGGCAGCGTGCGCCGGCCGCTGCGTTTCGTGATGGATCACCGGATCTTCCGGATTCCCGGCCTGAACTTCCTGTTCCGCACCGCGCGGGCGATTCCGATCGCGCCAGCGAAGGAAGACCCGGCGATGCTCGAAGCCGCCTACGCCGAGATCGACCGGGCGCTGAAGAACGGCGAGATCATCGGCCTGTTCCCGGAGGGCGCGCTGACCCGCGATGGCGAGATCCAGCCGTTCAAGCCGGGCATCGAAAAGATCCTGGCCGCCAACCCGGTGCCGGTGATTCCGCTGGCGGTGCGCGGCCTGTGGGGCAGCATGTGGTCGCGGATCGATTCCCGCCTGCACCGCGCGCGGCTGCCGCGCCGTTTCCGGGCCGAGATCGAACTGCTGGCCGATGCGCCGATCGCCCCGGCCGGGCTGACCGCCGCCGCGCTGGAAGCGAAGGTCCGCAGCCTGCGTGGCGATCGCGCCTGAGCGGCGCGCGAACCGCCGGCGGCGTCGCGGGGTCGAAGCGGGCATGAGCGTTCCGTCCTGCCGTTGCCCGCTGCTGCCGGCGCTGCTGCTGGTGCTGGCCTCGACGGCCGGAGCCCAGCCGCTGCGACCGGGCGGCGATGCGGCCGCGCCGGCCGCCCCGGCTGCCGATGGCGGCATCTACCGCTGCCGGGCGCTCGATGGCTCGGCGCTGTTCCAGGACCGGCCCTGCCACCTGAACGCCGGCACCCGCGAGGCTGCCCAAGGCCGTGCCGGCGAGCGTCTCGATGACCTGGCCGCGCCGCCGGCCGAAGACGGGGCGGTGGCCGCGGCCCGCTACCGGCGCTATCTCGAACAGCTTGCGGCGGAGCGCCGGCTTGCCGCCGCTGCCGATCTTGCGAGGGCCGAGCGCCTGAAGGCGGAAGCGGCGCTGGAGGCGGCGCGCCAGCCGCCGGTCGTCGAGACGGATGACGCCACCGAAAGCGAGCGCTGGCTGCCGCTGTACCTGCCGCAGTTCGGCCGGCCGATCCACCGGCCGCCGGTGATCGCGCCGCCACCACCGACGCCGCCATCGGGACCTCGACCGACCCGACCGCCGCCGCGCGAACCGCGCGACGTGCGCGCGGAAATCCTCGATACCCGGCGCTGACTCAGTTCGCCGGCCAGCGCTGCGGCACGCGCTTGATGGTGCCCAAGTCGTAGCCCATCGCCGCGATGCGGGCCAGGTGGCGGTCGTAGTCGGCCTGGCTCATGTCCGGCTTGCGGGCCAGCAGCCAGACCAGATCGCGCTTGCTGCGGGCGATGACCACGGTCGAATAGTCGGCGGCGAGGTCGGTGATCAGGTACTCGCCCTTGATCGGCCAGATGAACTGCATGCCCCATTCGGCGTTGCCGGTGCCGGGCACCACGTAGCCCTTCGGCTGGTACTGCTTCGGCTTGCCGTCGAAGCCGCCGTCGCGGAACGTGAAGGTGGTGGCGATGGTGCCGTCGTCGTTGAGCCGGTACGACTCGATCTGGTTGTAGCCGTCCTTGTCGATGAAGGTCGGCGTGTAGGCGATCACGTACCAGTCGCCCATGAAGCGCGGCAGGTCGACCTGCGCGGCGCGCTCGATCGGCGGCAGTTTCGGGGCCGCCGCGCAGGCGGTCAGGACAACGGCGAGCAACGCCGGACACAGTCGGAGCAATCGGTTCATGGTGGGCCTGAAGGTGACAAGAGAGTGCCGTTCAGACCACGGCCGGCGTGCGGCGTTCGCGCCCGCTCAGAGCCCGAAAGCCAGCGGCAGCAGCGCCTGCGCCGTGGTGCTGCGCACCCGCAGGCCATCGCGGCTGAGCATCAGCACCTCGATGTCATGGCCGCAGATCGCTACCGCTTCGGCCAGCACCTGCCGGCAGCGGCCGCAGGGGGCGATGAATTCGCCGGTCACCGCTGCGGCCAGTTCGCCTTCGGCGGCGATCGCGATCGCCACCACTTCGTGCAGCCGGCCGGCAGCGCTGGCGGCGGCAATCGCCACGGTCTCCGCGCACAGGCTCAGGCCGTAGGAGACGTTCTCGAAATTGGCGCCGCTGTGCTGGCTGCCGTCGGCGAACAGCAGCGTGGCGCCGACCCGGAAGCGCGAGTACGGCGCATGGGCGCTGCCGGTGGCGGCCTGGGCGGCGTCGACCAGCGCGCGCAGCGGCGGCGCCAGTTCGGCCCGAGGCTGGATGCGGACGAGCGGCGTCACAGCGCCTCGTCCGGCTTCTTGGCGCGCAGGAACACCAGCGCGATCGCTGCGTGGATCGGCAGCAGCAGATAGATCCAGTGCAGGTTCTGCTGCCGGAGGCCGGGAAGCTCGCGGACCAGCAGCGCCAGCAGCGCCAGCACCGCGATCGCCAGCGCCAGCCGCCGGATGCGCAGCGTCGGCCGCCAGCGCAGCCGCAGGTAGCCGGCCAGCGTCGGGATCAGCAGCAGGCACAACGGGTTGACCAGCAGCAGGCTCTCGTTGCGCCAGCCCGCCCAGTGCGCGCTGAACGCCCATAGCGCGACCAGGATCAGCCCGGCCAGGCCGCAGGCCAGCGCGATGCCGGTGGTGATCAGCACGAACACGGCACGGGCGCCGCCGACCGCGCGGAACCGGGCGAGCCCGAGCAGGATCGCCGCCATCGTGATGCCGGCGAGCAGGAACTGCAGGCGCAGGTCCGGGGCGCGGTCCGGGGTGTCGCCGTGGCCGCCGGGCAGCAGCCGCGCTTCATGGCTGACCAGCGGCAGGCTGCGGCCTCCGGCGTCGGTGACGGTGGCGCTGCGCAGCGCCTGCATCAAGGTCAGCGGCGCGAAGCTCTGCTGCCAGACGGTGATCGGCCGGTCGGCGATCGGGCCCAGCGCCAGATCCATGCCGGCCATCAGCAGCGCATCGGGTGCGATCAGCCGGGTGGCCTCCTTGCGGAAGCTCAGCGGGCTCGGTCGGGCTTCGAGCTGCGGCTTGAGCTGCCCGTCCATCGCGTAGTCGAGCGCGTCGCGGACCCGGGTCGAGCAGTTCGACAGGAAGTAGTCGTAGCGGTAGTCGGCGTTCTCCGGCTGGACGTTCCAGGCCAGGAAATCGCGCAGCCGGCCGACCTGGCGCGGGTCGAGATTGAGCCGCTGCTCCAGCGCCCAGCGATGCTCGGCCCGGTAGTGCAGCAGGTCGTTGTCGAGCGTGTTCGGCACCACCCGGTAGGTCATGTGACCGCGGGCGAAGTTCAGGAAGAAGCCGGGTGCCGCGAAGTCGAAGATGCCGTAGTTGAAGCTGATCGCCCGGCCGCTGGCGGCTTCGCGCAGCACCAGCGCGTTGTGGCCGAAGCGCTGCCAGTACAGCGTGCCGGGCTGGAAGGTGACGATGCTGGCGCTCAGCTCCGGCGCCGGCTGGCCGCTGGGCACGAAGGGTTCGGCCCGCGTCGGCTGCGCGGCGGCCAGCAGCCAGGCCAGCATCAGCGGCAGCAGGGCCCGCATCGGGCGCATCGACGCGCGCGACATCAGGTCTGCGACAGCATGACCTGCAGCAGGTGCACGCGGCGGCTGTCGGCGCGCTGCACGTTGAACTGGAAGCGGTCGATCTGGATGCTTTCGCCACGGCGCGGCATGTGCCCGAGCTCGTGCATCACCAGCCCGCCGACGGTGTCGAAATCGGCGTCGGAGAACGCGGCACCGAAGTACTGGTTGAACTCGTCGATCGGCGTCAGGCCCTGCACGAGGTAGCGGCGATCGTCCTGCTTGAGGATCTGCGCACTTTCCGATTCATCGTGCTCGTCGTCGATCTCGCCGACGATCTGCTCCAGCACGTCCTCGATGGTCACCAGGCCGGCGACGCCGCCGTACTCGTCGGCGACCAGCGCCATGTGATTGCGGCTTTTGCGGAAATCCTTCAGCAGCACGTTGACACGCTTGGATTCCGGCACGAAGGCAGCCGGCCGCAGCCAGCGGGCGATGTCGAAATCCGGCGCTTCGCTGGAAGTGAAGCGCAACAGGTCCTTGGCCAGCAGGATGCCGACGATCTCGTCGCGCGAATCGCCGATCACCGGGTAGCGCGAATGGCCGGATTCCACGACCGAGGCGAGCAGCTGCTCCAGCGGCCAGTCGCGCTCGACCACCACCATCTGCGCGCGCGGCACCATGATGTCGCGCACCTGCAGCTGGCCGGTCTCGAACACGCCACGGATCATCGATGCGGCGTCGGCATCGACGAGGCCGGATTCATGGGCGCCGTCGAGCAGTTCGTTGAGGTCTTCGCGGGTCCGGGGGCCGCCGGCGAGCCGCTGCGTCAATCGCCGCCACCAGCTGGCCGGGCCGTTGTCGCTGTCGCGTTCGGAGTGGGAACTGCCTGAGCCGTCGTTCATGAATCGGGTCGGTACCAAGAAGCATGCCGTGACCGATGGGAAAGACGGTCCGGCGTCGAGTGTCGCAGCGCCCGCGTGCACGATGCGGCGGGGAGGCGATCGATTTTTCTGGAGTCTAGCGCACTCGCTTTGCGCTTCCGTGGCCGCCGCGCCTGCAGCCGGCGGCGATCAGTACGGGTCGGGGAAGCCCAGTCCGGCGAGGATCACGCGCTCCTCGGCTTCCATCGCTTCCGCTTCCGTCTCGTCGATATGGTCGCGGCCGAGCAGGTGCAACACGCCGTGGACCACCATGTGCGCCCAGTGCGCGCGCAGTTCCTTGCCCTGTTCGTCGGCTTCGCGCGCCACTACCGGCGCGCAGATCGCCAGGTCGCCGAGCGGCGGGCCGTCTTCGGTTTCCTCGAAGCCTTCGCTGTCGTACGGGAACGACAGCACGTTGGTCGGGTAGTCCTTGCTGCGATAGCGGCCATTGAGCGCCGCGCTTTCCGCTTCATCGACGATGCGGATGGTCAGCTCGCCGTGGGTGTGGCCGAGCGCGGCCAGCGCCCACTGGCGCAACGCGGCCGGCGCCGGCACGCCGGCCGGCGGCACCCGCCGCTGGATGGTGATGTTGTGACTGACGCTCATCGGAAGCCGGGCGCGAGCTTTTCGCTGGCCTCGTAGGCCTCATAGGCGCGGACGATGCGCTGCACCAGCGGATGGCGCACGACATCGGTGGAGCCGAACTGCGTGAAGCCGATCTCCGGCACGCCGCGCAGCACGTTCATCGCGTGGATCAGGCCGGAGCCGACATGCTTCGGCAGATCGATCTGGGTGACGTCGCCGGTGACCACGGCCACCGAGCCGAAGCCGATGCGGGTCAGGAACATCTTCATCTGCTCGACCGTGGTGTTCTGTGCCTCGTCGAGAATCACGAAGGCCTCGTTCAAGGTGCGGCCGCGCATGAAGGCCAGCGGGGCGACTTCGATGACGCTGCGTTCGATCAGCCTCGCCACCTTCTCGAAGCCGAGCATCTCGTACAGCGCGTCGTACAGCGGCCGCAGGTACGGATCGATCTTCTGGGCCATGTCGCCGGGCAGGAAGCCGAGTTTTTCGCCGGCCTCGACCGCCGGCCGCACCAGCACCAGCTTGCGCACCCGGTCGCGTTCCAGTGCTTCGACGGCGCTGGCCACCGCCAGGTAGGTCTTGCCGGTGCCGGCCGGGCCGATGCCGAAGCTGAGCACGTTGGCGGCGATGTCGGCGAGATAAGCCTTCTGCAGCGGCGAACGGCCGCGTACCACGCCGCGCTTGGTGCGGATCACCACGTCGTCGCCGTCACGGCCGCCGGGCACGGCGGCGAGCTTGGCGCGCGGCGCGAACTCGTGCAGCGCCATGTGCACGTGCTCGGCGTCGATCGCCAGATCCTCGGTCTGCTCGTACAGCGCGCGCAGTGCGGCTTCGCCGGCTTCCGCCTCGTCGACCGGGCCGATCACCACGTAGCGGTTGCCGCGGTTGCGGATCTCGATGCCGAGACCCACTTCGAGCGCCCGCAGATGGGCGTCGAAGCTGCCGTTGAGATTGGCGATCCGGTGGGCGTCGTCCGGGGTCAGCAGGAAATCACGGCGGGAGATCGCGACCGGGTCGGCGCTCATCGGCGGGGTGGGGCTGGTGGTCACAAGACAGGGTCGAGAGTCAGCACTTCGCCTTGCAGCGAATTGGTCAGGCGGGAGGTGACGCGAACATCGACGAACTGGCCGGCGAGTCGTGCGGCACCTGCGAAATTGATCGAGCGGTTGCACGGCGTCTTGCCGGTCAGCTGGCCATTGCCCTTGCGCGACGGACCGGTGACCAGCACTGACTGCATCGAGCCGATCAGGCCATCGGCGTACTGGTCGCCGAATTCGCGGATCCGTGCCTGCACCCGTTCCAGCCGCGCCTGCTTGACCTCGGCCGGTACGCCATCGCGCAGGTTCGCCGCCGGCGTGCCGGGGCGGGGGCTGTAGATGAACGAGTAGGCGGCGTCGAAACGGGCGGTCTCGATCAGCGCCATCGTCTGCTCGAAGTCCTCGTCGGTTTCCGACGGGAAGCCGACGATGATGTCGGTCGACAGGCTGATCTGCGGCCGGTAGTGGCGCAGCCGGGCGATCTTGGCGAGGTAGTCCGCCTGCGTGTAGCCGCGCTTCATCATCGCCAGGATGCGGTCGGAACCGCTCTGCACCGGCAGGTGCAGCTGGTTGTCGAGCTTGGGTATTGCTGCGAAGGCGTCGATCAGGCCGTCGTTGAAATGCGCCGGATGCGAGGTCGTGTAGCGCAGCCGGCCCAAGCCGTCGAAGCGGGCGAGGATGTGCAGCAGCAGCGCCAGATCGCAGGTCGAGCCGTCGGCCATGCGGCCGGCGTAGGCGTTGACGTTCTGGCCGAGCAGGGTGATTTCGCGGACGCCCTGTGCCAGCAGTGCATCGACTTCGGCCAGCACGTCGTCGAGCGGCCGGCTGATTTCCTCGCCGCGCGTGTACGGCACGATGCAGAACGTGCAGTACTTCGAGCAGCCTTCCATGATCGACACGAAGGCGGTCACGCCCTCGGCACGCGGCTCCGGCAGGCGATCGAACTTCTCGATTTCCGGGAAGCGCACGTCGATCGCCGGCCGCTGGGTGGCGCGGGTCTGATCGATCAGTTCGGGCAGGCGGTGCAGGGTCTGCGGGCCAAACACCAGGTCGACAGCCACCGCGCGCCTGGCGATCGCTTCGCCTTCCTGGCTGGCCACGCAGCCGCCGACGCCGACCAGCCGCCCCGGCTTCGCGGCCTTCCAGGCTTTCAGCCGGCCGAGATCGGAGAACACCTTTTCCGAGGCTTTCTCGCGCACTGAGCAGGTGTTGAGCAGCACCAAGTCGGCATCGTCGATGTCGGCGGTCTGCTCGTAGCCGCGTGCGGACTTCAGCACGTCGACCATCTTCGACGAGTCGTACTCGTTCATCTGGCAGCCGAAGGTCTTGATGAACACCTTGGCGGGCGCGGGCTTGGCAGGCGGCTCGGACATGCGGGGCGGATCGGGAAAGGCGCGAAGTATAGCGGACGGGTTGCCGGTGTCCGCGCCACGCCCGGACCCTGTCCGCAGCCTGTCCGCGGACAGCTTCATCGCTGCAAGCCCTTGTCAGGACGAAAAAATTTCTGCGATCTGTTTAATCCGGATGGTGTCGTCGCTGCATCTCAGCGGTGCCGGAAACAGAACCGTTGCCCGCCAGCTAGCGGCGCAGCACCGGCCCCACCACCTGATCTGCACGAGAGGACGACCATGAAGAATAAGAACGCCATCCGCCGCCATGACGCCAGCGAAAGCCGCAGCCTGACCCTGGCGGCTGCAGCAATGGCCGCCGTCGCCTTGCACCTGTCGTTTGCCGTGGCCCTGATCAAGACCGGCACGGCTGGCGAGCGCCTGCATGCGCTGCGTGCGGTGGAAGCGAACCGTGCGGTCGCCGATCTCGGCAGCCTGCCGATGATCACCGTCGTCGGCCGTCGCGCGGGCTGAATACGGAGGGCTTGCTCAGGCCACAAAAAACCCCGCAGCGGTCGCCCGGTGCGGGGTTTTCGATACTGGCCGCGCTTGCGCGCGGCCAGTGATCAGGTGCTGTTCAGCCTTCGACGGCCGGTTCTTCAGCCGGCGTTTCTTCCGGAGCAGCGGCTTCTTCAGCCGGCGCTTCCGCGGCCGACGATTCGGCGGCCGGGGCTTCTTCTGCGGCCGGCGCAGCGTCTGCCGGCGGCGCAGCTTCTTCCGCCGGAGCGGCTTCTGCCGGTGCCGCTTCCTCAGCCGGGGCGGCTTCCGCCGGAGCGGCTTCTTCCGCCGGGGCGGCTTCCTCAGCCGGCGCAGCTTCCGCCGGTACAGCTTCCGAGGCCGGAACTTCGTTGGCCGGGGCTGCCGTCACGCCGGGGCCGGCCGATTCGGTGATCTTCAGCTCGACGCGTCGGTTCAGTTCGCGGCCTTCATCGGTCGCGTTGTCCGCCACCGGCTGCGATTCGCCGAAGCCCTTGCTGGTCATCCGGCTGGCATCGACGCCGCGGCTGACGAGGTAAGCCATCACCGAGGCGGCGCGGGCATCCGAGAGCTTCATGTTGTAGGCATCGCTGCCCCGCGAGTCGGTGTGGCCGTCGACTTCGACCTTGATGTCCGGACGGGCCAGCAGCGCGTCGGCAACCGGGTCGAGCAGGGCCTTGGCGTTGACCGTCAGCTTCGACTTGTCGAACTCGAAGTTCACGCCACGCAGCACCAGCGTGTCGCCTTCCTTGCAGCCTTCAAGGCTGATCGGCTGGCCCGGAACCGGCGGTTCGCAGGGCTTCTCGACCGGCGCGGCTGCCGGCTCTTCGACCGGTGCGGCTTCTTCGACCGGCACCACGGCCACCGGCTCGCTCGGGGCTTCGACCGCCGGGCCAGCGCGGCCGCCGAGCGGAATGCGGAAGCCGAGGCCGATCACCAGATCCTGGAAATACTGGTCCGGGCCGGAGTCGATGCCGAGCTGGTTGCGGCCGTGCGCGTCATGGCGATACAGCGCTTCGAGGCGCATCGACAGGCCGGGGCCGAACGGGCCGAGCGCGTTCTTCGAGATCACGAAGTTGTAGCCGAGGCCGGCGTCGAACAGCGTGGAGGTGTAATCGGCGATCGGGCCCTGCGCATCCTTGCCCTGGCCGCGCGACACGGCCAGACGCACGTAGGCGCCACCGAAGATCGGGTTGGTCGGGAACGGGAAGATGTTGGCGCCCGCACCGGCACCGTAGAGCTTGAAGTCCTTGCCAGCACCGCCGTTCGGCAGGTTGCTGTAGTGGCCAAAGATTTCGAGATCAAGGTTGCTGGTGACCTTCTTGCCGATGGCGATGCTGCCGCCGGGGCCGTTATCGCCCTTCGTCGACCGGCCATTGTCGAAGATCGTGTAGGTGCCCATCGGCGAGACGTAGAACCGGCGGTCCTCGTCCTGCGCATGTGCGGTGGTCACCAGGCCCGAGCCGAGGGCCAGAAGCATCAGCCCCTGCGGCCGGATGCGGAAGTTCTTCATCAGTTTCCCCTGCGCTTTTGTTCGTGTGGTACTGCGGGTGGAATGCTCGGGTGATCCCGGCCGAACGATATGGTACCCGTCGACTCGGATTTTTATCACGATGCCGACAGCAGCGACAACCGATGTTCATCCCCCGGTGGGCGACGACTATACTGCGCGCCCGACCAAATCCCTAGTGCCGTGGAAATCAACCCGATCAAGAGCGAGATCACAGCCCTGCAGGCGCGTTTCGACGCCCTGCGGGGCTATCTTTGACTACGATGTGAAATGCGAGCGCCTTGACGAAGTCGTCAAGGAACTCGAGCAGAACGATGTCTGGGACACCCCGGAACGCGCGCAGGCCCTGGGCCGTGAACGCGCGATGCTCGAAGGCATCACCCAGCCGCTGAACAAGGTTCGCGCCGGGCTCGCCGATGCGCTCGAACTGCTGCTGATGGCCGCCGAGGAAGGTGACGAAGCTTCCGTCGCCTCGATTGCCCGCGAAGTCGACGGCTTCCGCGCGATCGCCGAGGACATGGAATTCAAGCGGATGTTCGCCGGCGAGGCCGACGCCAACAACTGCTTCCTCGACATCCAGGCCGGCGCCGGCGGCACCGAGGCGCAGGACTGGGCCTCGATGCTGCTGCGCATGTACACGCGCTGGGCCGAAGGCAAGGGCTTCAAGGTCGAACTGCTGGAACTCAGCGATGGCGATGTCGCCGGCATCAAGTCGGCGGCGCTGCAGATCGAGGGCGAGTACGCCTACGGCTGGCTGCGCACCGAGACCGGCGTGCACCGGCTGGTCCGCAAGTCGCCGTTCGATTCCGGCAACCGTCGTCACACCAGCTTCGCCGGCGTGTATGTCTCGCCGGAGGTCGACGACAGGATCGAGATCGACATCAATCCGGCGGACCTGAAGGTCGACACCTTCCGTTCCTCGGGCGCCGGCGGCCAGCACGTCAACAAGACCGAGTCGGCGATCCGCATCACCCACGTGCCGTCCGGCATCGTCGTCGCCTGCCAGACCCAGCGCAGCCAGCACAAGAATCGCGACGCGGCGATGAAGATGCTGCGTTCGCGCCTGTTCGAGCAGGAAATGCAGAAGCGCAACGTCGAAAAGCAGCGCATCGAGGATTCCAAGAGCGACATCGAGTGGGGTCACCAGATCCGCTCGTACGTGCTCGACCAGTCGCGCATCAAGGACCTGCGAACCGGCGTGGAAATCGCCGATACCCAGAAAGTGCTCGATGGCCATCTCGATCCCTACATCGAAGCGAGCCTGAAGTCGGGGCTGTAAGTCTTAAAAGCCGGTCTCTGCGCTCTCTGCGCGAGTCATCACGTTTTTTGCAGTCGAGTTTCACCCCATGACCGACGAACAGAAGCCGCAGGACGAAAACCCCACGACCGGTTCCGACCGGGCGGAAGAAAACCATGTCATCGGCACCCGGCGCGAAAAGCTCGACCGCTTGCGCGCGGCCGGCCAGGCGTTCCCGAACACCTGGCGGCGCGACACCTTGGCCGAGGCGCTGCACGCTCGCTACGGCGCGCTTGAAACCAGCGAAGCGGTCGAGGCCGCCAGTGGCCGCCATACGCTGGCCGGCCGCCTGATCGCCAAGCGGGTGATGGGCAAGGCCAGCTTCGCGCAGATCCAGGACATGTCCGGCCGCATCCAGACCTTCGTGCAGAACGAGGCGGTCGGCCTCGAACGCTATGCCGAGTTCAAGACCTGGGATGTCGGCGACATCATCGGCGTGGCCGGCACCATGTTCCGCACCAAGACCGGCGAACTGTCGGTCAAGGCCGATCACCTCGAACTGCTGGTCAAGACCGTGCGGCCGTTGCCGGAGAAGTGGGCCGGCCTGACCGACACCGAAATCCGCTATCGCCAGCGCTATGTCGACCTGATCGTCAACCCGGACGTGCGCCGCACGTTCCAGATTCGCGCCGGCACCGTGCGCGCGATCCGGCAGACGCTGGACGGCCTCGGCTTCGTCGAAGTCGAGACGCCGATGCTGCAGCCGCTGGCCGGCGGCGCCACCGCAAGGCCGTTCGTGACCCATCACAACGCGCTCGACCGCGACCTGTTCCTGCGCATCGCGCCGGAGCTGTACCTGAAGCGGCTGGTGGTCGGCGGCTTCGAGCGGGTCTACGAGATCAACCGGAATTTCCGCAACGAGGGCTTGAGCACGCGGCACAACCCCGAGTTCACGATGCTGGAGTTCTACCAGGCCTACGCCGACTACCTCGAAGCAATGGATCTGGTCGAAACGCTGATCCGCAACGCCGCGCTGGCCACGCTCGGCACCACCCAGCTCACCTACCAGGAAGTCGAATTCGACCTCGCGCAGCCGTTCCGGCGCGTGTCGATGAAGGATGCGGTGGCCGAACGCAACCCGACGCTGGACGCAGCCAAGCTGTTCGATCGCGACTACCTCGCGGACGCCTGCAAGGCGCTGCACATCCCGGTCAAGCCCGAGTACGGCGCCGGCAAGCTGCTGACCGAAATCTTCGAGAAGACCGTCGAAGCGAAGCTGGTGCAGCCGACCTTCATCATCGAATACCCGACCGAAGTCTCGCCGCTGGCGCGCCGGTCCGATCTCAACCCGGACGTCACCGACCGCTTCGAGTTCTTCGTCGGCGGTCGCGAAGTCGCCAACGGCTTCTCCGAGCTGAACGATCCGGACGACCAGGCCGACCGCTTCCGCCGCCAGGTCGAAGCCAAGGACAGCGGCGACGACGAAGCAATGCTGTTCGACGCCGACTACATCCGCGCCCTCGAATACGGCCTGCCGCCAACCGCCGGCGTCGGCATCGGCATCGACCGCCTGGTGATGTTCCTGACCGACTCGCCGTCGATCCGGGACGTGCTGCTCTTTCCGGCCATGCGGCCGGAAAGTTAGACAGTCTCCCGGCCATGCGGCAGGAAAGTTAGGGAGACTCTGCACGGGTCGTCACCCCGGCGAAAGCCGGGGTCCAGGGCCTTGAAAGCACTGGATTCCGGCTTTCGCCGGAATGACGAGTGGACCTGCGCAGATATTCCTTGGACAAGCTCCCAGCCATGCGGCCGGAACGCGGATCCCCGGTCAGGCCGCAAAGCCTGATCGAAACCCGCTCAGGCCGGCCGCTTGCCGAACCTCACGGCGAAGCGACCGGGACAGCTGAGCGGGATGACGATCAAAGCTGGCTCATGCCGCCGTCGACGATCACTTCGGTGCCGACGATGAACGCGGATTCCGGCGCCGACAGGTGCAGCACGGTCGACGCGATTTCCGCCGGCGTGCCGAAGCGGCCGATCGGAATCTGGCTCTGGATCTGCGCGGCGGTCGCTTCGAGCGCCGGCGCGTCGAGGCCCAGCTTGCCGTAGATCGGCGTGCTCACCGGGCCCGGGCTCAACACGTTGACGCGCGCGCCGAGCGGGATCAGCTCGGCGGACAGCGTCCTGGCGAAGGAGATGACGGCGGCCTTGCTGGCGGCATAGACCGAGCTGTTCGGCATGCCGATGCGGGCATTGATCGAGCCGTTGATGACGATCGACGCGCCGCGGTTCAGCAGCGGCACCAGGGCCTGGATCTGGAAGTAGGCGCCCTTGACGTTGGTGTCGAAGATGGCGTCCCAGAACGCTTCGTCGGTATCGGCGAACGACGAGAAACGGGCCACGCCGGCATTGATGAAAGCGGCGTCGAGCCGGATGCCGTCGGCCGCGAGCCGGGCTGCCAATGCCTTCGATCCGGCCAGGTCGGCGGCATCGTTGCGGATCGCGATGACCTTGCCGCCGAACTGCTGGCTGGCCTTTGCCAGCGCTGTCTCGTCGCGGCCGGTGATCACCACGCGCGCGCCCTCGTCGAGGAACGCCTGCGCCGCGGCCAGGCCGATGCCGCTGCTGCCGCCGGTCACGAGGACCGATTTGCCTTCGAAACGATTCATGTCTGTGCTCCTGATCGATGGATATGACGGTGGAAGACCGTGAGCAGCAGACTAATTGCCGGGCTCCGGAATGCCGTGCCACGATCCCGATGATCTCGTTCGAAGGTGTCGAACATGTTGTCGAGCGACGAACTGCAGCTGCTCACCGCGATCAGCGAAACCGGCAGCCTGTCGCGTGCGGCGGCACGGCTCGGCAAGGCACCGTCGACGGTGTCCCATGCGGCGCGCCAGCTCGAGGAACGCTTTGATGCGCTGCTGTTCGATCGCCGCCGCTACCGCCTGCAGCTGACGCCGGCTGGACAACTGCTGGCGCAGGAAGCGGCCCGGCTGCTGTCCGATTTCGCGCGGCTCAACGAGCGCGTGCGGCAGGTCGCCAGCGGCTGGGAACACCGGTTGTGGGTGGTCAGCGACGAGCTGCTGGAATTCGAGTTGTTCGCCCCCGTGCTGGCCGATTTCGACGCGCTGCGATCCGGCGTCAGCCTGCGCTTCACCCAGGAAGCGCTGGGCGGCACCTGGGAAGCCTTGCACGACGGCCGCGCCGATCTGGTGATCGGCGCCACCAACGAGCCGCCGCCGATTCCGCATCTGCAGTGGTTCGAACTGGGCGTGGTCGACTGGGTGTTCGCCGTGGCCCCGAGGCATCCGCTGGCTGCCCGGCGTGAACCGCTGCAACGCGAGCAGGTCGCCGCGCATCGCTCGGTGGTGGTCGCCGATTCATCGCGGGTCCGCGATCCGCGAAGCTATGGCGTGCTCAGCGGTCAGCCGGTGCTGGCGGTGCCCGGCATGCGCGCCAAGATCCTCGCCCAGGCGTCCGGGCTCGGCGTCGGCTGGCTGCCGCGCGGGCGCGTGCAGTCACTGCTGCAGCGTGGCCTGCTGATCGAGAAGGCGATGGCCGACCCGCGCGAGCCGAACACGCTGTATGTCGGCTGGCGCGGCCAGCCCGGCGGCCGGGCGCTGAACTGGTGGCTCGAACAATTGCGCCAGCCCCGGCTGGCGCGCCAGCTGCTGCTGGGTGTCGACAGCCCGCCCTGCGCTGGCGGCGCCATTGCGCAGTGATCAGTTGCGGCTCCGCTCCCGATGCTCGGCAACGGTCCGGGTCGGGTCGAAGCCGGTCTCCACTTCGGCGGTCGTGGCCTTGCGCGGAAACAGGCTGTAGCGCGCCGGCCGCACGCGGATCGCGTCGCCAAGCTGCCAGCGCTGCACGGCAGGGTCCGGATTCGGCAGTTCGATCTCGATGGTGTCGCCGCTGCTGAGCAGCTGTACGCCAAGGCGCAGCAGCAGGCCGGTGCGCTGGATCTCGACGACGGTGCCGGAGAGCGCGGCGGCGTCGCCGTCATCGGCGATGCGCAGTTCGTTCGGGCGGGTGTAGACGTTGACCGGGCCTTCCGGTTCGGCCCCGGCCGTGGCCAGGGTCGCGGTCGCGCCGTTGAGCAGCAGCGCGCCGCGTTCGACTCTAGCCGGCAGCACGTTCGGCGTGCCGAGGAAGTCGTAGACGAACGGCGTGGCCGGCGCGTCCCAGACCTGATCGGTGGTGCCGACCTGTTCGATGACGCCGCGGTTCATCACCACCACGCGGTCGGCCAGTTCCAGCGCTTCTTCCTGATCGTGGGTGACGAAGATCGTCGTGTAGCCGGTTTCGCGGTGCAGCTGGCGCAGCCAGCGGCGCAGGTCCTTGCGGACCTTGGCGTCGAGCGCGCCGAACGGTTCGTCGAGCAGCAGCACTCGAGGCTCGATGGCCAGCGCCCGGGCCAGCGCCACGCGCTGCTTCTGGCCGCCGGACAGCTGCGCCGGGTAGCGCTGTTCCAGCCCGCCGAGCTGCACCAGCTCCAGCAATTCGCGAACCCGCTTGTTGATGGTGGCGGTGTCCGGGCGCTGCTTCTTCGGGCGCACGGTCAGGCCGAAGGCGATGTTGTCGAACACCGTCATGTGCTTGAACAGCGCGTACTGCTGGAACACGAAGCCGACCTGGCGCTGCTGCACGGTCAGTGCGGTGGCGTCGATGTCGCCGAAGCGGACCTGCCCGCCGTCGAGCGGTTCGAGCCCGGCGATGGCGCGCAGCAGGGTGGTCTTGCCGGAACCGCTCGGGCCGAGCAGTGCCAGCAGTTCGCCGGAAGCGATGTCGAGGTCGATGCCGCGCAGCGCGTGGAAGCTGCCGTAGTGCTTCTGCACGCCGCGAATCTGGATGTCCATGGGTCGTCTGGAGAAGGCTGGAGGCGTGGCGGGGTCAGTGGCGGCGGGTGGCGGCCAGCTGATCGGCGTAGCGCCATTCAAGGAAGGACTTCAAGGCGAGCGTGACCAGCGCCAGCAGCGCCAGCAGCGAGGCCACCGCGAATGCCGACACGAACTGGTATTCGTTGTAGAGGATCTCGATGTGCAGCGGCATGGTGTTGGTCAGGCCGCGAATGTGGCCGGACACCACGCTGACCGCGCCGAACTCGCCCATCGCGCGGGCGTTGCACAACAGCACGCCGTAGAGCAGCGCCCATTTGATGTTCGGAAGCGTGACGCGGGTGAAGGTCTGCCAGCCGGTGGCGCCCAGGCTCAAGGCAGCCTGCTCGTCTTCGGTGCCCTGTTCCTGCATCAGCGGAATCAGCTCGCGGGCGATGAACGGGAAGGTCACGAACACGGTGGCCAGCACGATGCCGGGGGTCGCGAACAGCACCTTGCCGACGTGATCGCCGACAAACGGCTGGGCCCAGCCCTGGGCGCCGAAGATCAGCACGAAGATCAGGCCGGCGACCACCGGCGACACCGAGAACGGCAGGTCGATCAGGGTGATCAGGAACTGCTTGCCACGGAACTCGAACTTGGTGATCGCCCAGGCCGCGCACAGCCCGAACACCAGGTTCAGCGGCACGGCGATCGCGGCGGCCAGCACGGTGAGCTGGATCGCGGCCAGGGTTTCCGGATCGGCAAAGCTTTCGAAGTACGGGCCGAAGCCTTTGCGCAGCGCCTCGACGAATACCGACAGCAGCGGCAGCAGCAGGAACAGCGCCAGGAAGCCGACGGCGGTGGCGATCAGCAGCCAGCGCACGTACGGCGGTTCGTTGATGACCGAATTGGTCTGCTTCAGCGGCTCGAACGGCAGGCGTTCGCGCTGACCGGGGCTGACATCGACGGTGCCGCTCATGACTTTCTCCGCGCACGCGCCTGCAGCAGGTTGATGGCCAGCAGCAGCAGGAACGACAGCACCAGCATCGTCGCGGCCACTGCCGTGGCGCCCTGGTAGTCGAATTCCTCGAGCTTGATGATGATCAGCAGCGGCGCGATCTCCGAGACCATCGGGAAATTGCCGGCGATGAAGATCACCGAGCCGTATTCGCCGACTGCCCGTGCGAAGGCCAGCGCGAAGCCGGTGACCAGCGACGGGAACACGGCCGGGGCGATCACTCGCAGCACCGTGGTCAGCCGGTGGGCGCCGAGCGTGGCGGCGGCTTCCTCGAGATCGCGTTCCACTTCCTTGAGCACCGGTTCGACGGTGCGCACCACGAACGGCAGGCCGATGAAGGTCATCGCCACGATCACGCCGAGCGGCGTGTAGGCGACCTTGATGCCGGCCTGCGCCAGCACCGAGCCGATCCAGCCGGACTCCGAATACAGCGCAGTCAGCGCGATGCCGGCCACCGCAGTCGGCAGCGCGAACGGCAGGTCGATCACTGCGTCCAGCAGGCGCTTGCCGGGGAATTCATAGCGCACGAACACCCACGCGACGATCGAGCCGAACACCGCGTTCAGCACGGCGGCGATCGCGGCGGCGCCGAAGCTGAGTTTCAGCGCGGCCAGCACGCGTTCGTCGCTGATCACTTTCCAGATGCCGTCGAGGCCGAGGCCGGAGGCGCGGAAGAACACGCCGGCCAGCGGGATCAGCACGATCAGGCCGAGGTAGAAGATCGTGAAGCCCAGCGTCGGCGTAAGCCCCGGCAGGGTCCGCCGGGCGCGGCGCGGCCGGGGCAAGGCAGTGGCAGTCATCGGATCGGGTGCGGGAAAGCGGGCGGGGCGTCGGTGACGGGTGGGGCGCAGGACGCTAGCGGCGGGCGATGATCTGGTCGAACACCGCGCCGTCGGCGAAGTGCTGCGATTGTGCCTGCGCCCAGCTGCCGAAACCTTGCTCGATGGTGAACACCGTGAGCGTCGGGAAGCGCGCGGCATGCGCCTTCAGCACCGCGGCATCGGCCGGCCGGACGCCATGTTCGGCAAACAGCGCCTGGCCCTGCGGGCTGTAGTGATAGTCGAGATAGGCGCGGGCCAGCGCCTCGCTGCCGTGCCGGGCCGCCACCGCATCGACCACCGCCACCGGGTTGTCGGCGCGCACGGTCAGCGACGGCACCACCACCTCGAAGCCGGCGGCGGGGAATTCCTCGCGCAGCAGGGTGATCTCGCTCTCGAAGGTCAGCAGCACATCGCCGGCACCGCGCTGGGCGAACGTCGAACTGGCGCCGCGCCCGCCGGTGTCGAGCACCGGCACCTGGGCGAACAGCGCCTTGACGAAAGCCCGGGCGCTGTCATCGCTGCCGCCGGGGCGGGTCCGCGCGTACTGCCAGGCGGCGAGGTAGCTGTAGCGGCCGTTGCCGGACGTCTTCGGGTTGGGAATCACCAGGCTCACGCCGGGTTTGACCAGATCTCCCCAGTCGCGGATGCCCTTCGGGTTGCCCTTGCGGACCACGAACAGGATCGCCGACCACGACGGGCTTGCCGCATGCGGGAAGCGGCTCGGCCAATCCTTGGCGATCAGCCCGCGGGCGGCGATGGCGTCGATGTCCAGCGGGCTGTTCATCGTCACCACGTCGGCTTCGAGCCCGTCGATCACCGAACGCGCCTGCTTGGTGGAGCCGCCGTGGGAGACATTCAGCTTCGGCTCGATGCCGGTGCGCCGCTTCCATTCGGCGGCGAACGCGGCGTTGTACGCCTTGTAGAAAGGCCGGGCGACATCGAACGAAGCGTTGAGCAGCTCGGGGGCGGCCGAGGCCGCCGTGGTCAACGCCAGCAGCAGCCCGGCAAGGGAGAAAGACCGCAACATGGGCACGGCGCGATGCGCGGGAGGTCAGTGCGCCTTGTAGATCTGGTCGAACACGCCGCCATCGGCGAAGTGGACCTTCTGGGCGTTGGCCCAGGAGCCGAACACGCTGTCGAGCTTGAACAGTTCGATCTTCTGGAAGCGGGCAAGATCGGCCGGCGCGGCGTTTTCCGGCTTGGCCGGGCGGAAGTAGTGCTTGGCGGCCAGCTTCTGGCCCGCCGGCGAGTACAGGAAGTTCAGATAGGCCTCGGCCTCGGCGCGGCTGCCGTGCTTGTCGACGTTCTTGTCGACCAGCGCCACCGGCGGCTCGGCGAGGATCGAGTAGGCCGGGGCGACGATGTCGAACTTGTCCGGGCCCAGTTCCTCGATGGCCAGAAACGCTTCGTTCTCCCAGGCCACCAGCACGTCGCCGAGGCCGCGCTGCACGAAGGTGGTGGTCGAACCGCGCGCGCCGGTATCGAGCACCGGCACGTTCTTGTAGACGGCGGTGACGAAGGCCTTGGCCTTTTCGGCATCGCCCTGGTTCTGCTTCAGCGCGTAGCCCCAGGCGGCCAGGTAGTTCCAGCGGGCGCCGCCGCTGGTCTTCGGGTTCGGCGTGATCACCGAGATGCCCGGCTTGGCCAGGTCGGACCAGTCCTTGATGCCCTTCGGATTGCCCTTGCGGACCAGGAACACGATCGTCGAGGTGTACGGCGAGGAGTTGTTCGGCAGCCGCTTCTGCCAGTTGGCCGGCAGCAGGCCGCCCTTTTCGGCGATCGAATCGATGTCGTAGGCCAGCGCCAGGGTCACCACGTCGGCTTCGAGGCCGTCGATCACCGCACGCGCCTGCTTGCCGGAGCCGCCGTGGGAGGCCTGGATGCGGGTGCTCTTGCCGGTCTTGGCTTTCCAGTCGGCGGAAAACTGTGCGTTGACGTCCTTGTACAGCTCCCGGGTCGGGTCGTAGCTGACGTTGAGCAGATCGGCGTGGGCGATCGCCGTGCCGCCGGCCAGGGCGGCGACCAGCACCGAGCGGGAGAAACGGGACAGCAGCGGACGGAGGTTCATGCGCGGAACAGAAGGCCTGGAGAGGATTGCGGAGCGCGAATTATTGGCGAGCGACTATGGAACGTAAAAGACTTACAAGAATGTTTGAAATGCCTTAGGTGAATAAAAATCCGCGGCTCTTCCGGGTTGATCGCGTTTTAAGGAATAAGAAATCCTGTTTATATCGCCGATGGCATCTTTTATTAGTCAAATTCGATATTTAAATTTTTGTTTTTAGATCGCTAATGTGTGGCCGCCCGGATTGTCCGAGTTTCCTTCGACCACGCACGACGATGAACCACAACAACATTCCTTCTTCCCTTACCGCGCCTGCTGCGGTCGAAGCCGCTGCGCCGCGTCCATTCCGCCGCCGGCCATTCGGCAGCGCCGCCTCGATCACCGCGCTGTTCCTGCTCGGCGTCCAGGCCCAGACCCAAGCCCAGACGCAGGAATCGCCTGCAAAGCCGGTGCCGTCGGCCGAGGCTGCCGTCGAGCTGGCGCAGGCCGGACCGGCCGGCACCGAAGTGGCGCAGGCCAATACCCCGGTCAGCACCGCAGCGGTGCTGGAGGAAGTGCAGGTCACGGCCCGGCGCAAGACCGAGAACCTGCAGAAGGTGCCGATCGCGGTGTCGGTCGTCGGTGGCGATTTCCTCAATGAAACCGGCGGCTTCAACGTCAACCGCATCAAGGAAGTGCTGCCGACGGTGCAGTTCTACTCGACCAATCCGCGCAACTCGTCGCTGAACATCCGCGGTCTCGGTGCGCCGTACGGCCTGACCAACGACGGCATCGAGCAGGGCGTCGGCCTGTACATCGACGGCGTCTACTTCGCCCGCCCGGCGGCGGCGACGCTCGATTTCATCGACGTCGATCAGATCGAAGTGCTCAGAGGCCCGCAGGGCACGCTGTACGGCAAGAACACCACGGCCGGCGCGATCAACGTGACCACCAAGAAGCCGAGCTTCACGCCGGGCTCGACGGTGGAGCTGTCGTACGGCAACTACGGCTTCCTGCAGGCCAAGGCCTCGCTGACCGGCCCGCTGACCGATGACATCGCCGCCCGCGTCTCGTTCTCCGGCACCCAGCGCGACGGCTTCATCTACAACGTCCGCAGCCAGGATGACGTCAACGACCTCAGCAACCTCGGCATCCGCGGCCAGATCCTCTACAACGTCTTCGACAACCTGAGCCTGACCCTGGCCGGCGACTGGACCCGCCAGCGGCCGGAGGGCTACACGCAGGTGATTGCCGGCGTCACGCCGACCCTGCGCGCCTCGAACCGCCAATACGCGGCGATTGCCGCGTCGCTGAACTACACGCCGCCGAGCTTCAACGCCTTCGACCGCGTCACCGATGTCGATTCGCCGATCCGCTCGTACCAGGATCTCGGCGGTGGCTCGCTGACCGCCGACTGGAACACCGGCTACGGCAAGTTCACCTCGATCACCGCTTACCGCATCTGGGACTGGGACCCGTCGAACGACCGCGACTTCACCGGCCTGCCGGTCAACACGGTGTCGGCGGCGACCTCGTACCAGAAGCAGTGGTCGCAGGAATTCCGCTTCGCCGGCGACATCACCAAGGAACTGGACTACGTGGTCGGCCTGTTCGGCTTCCACCAGACCATCAAGTCGAACCCGATCCAAACCACCGCGCTCGGCTCGGCCGCGTCGCGCTGGCTGCTGGCCGGCACCGCCAACGCCGACAACAGCGCACTGCTCGACGGCCTGACCCAGCGGCTCAGCGTCGATTCGCTGTTCGACAGCGCCGCGCTGTTCGGCCAGCTGGAATGGACGGTCACCGACCAGCTCCGCGTGCTGCCGGGCATCCGCCTGAACTACGACCGCAAGAAGGTCGACTACGACGCCCAGGTTTCCGGCGGCCAGGACACTTCCGCCAATCCGAGCCTGCGCGCGGTGCAGCTGGCCCAGCTGCCGGCGCAGGCCTACGCGGCCGACATCGACGACACCAACGTGTCCGGCCAGATCACGATCGCCTACAACCCGATCGAGAACATCGACACCTACGCCACCTACTCGCGCAGCTTCAAGACCGTCGGCCTGAACACCGCCGGCCTGCCGACCGACGCCAACGGCAACGCCGTGCTGTCGCTGGCCACCGTCAAGCCGGAAGATGTCAGCCACTACGAAGTGGGCGTCAAGGCGCGTCCGTTCCGTCGCGTCAATGTCAGCCTGTCGCTGTTCAACACCGACATCGACGACTTCCAGGCGCAGGTCAACAACAACGCCGCCGGCGTGGCCCGTGGCTATCTGGCCAACGCCGACAAGGTGCGGGTGCGCGGTGTGGAGTTCGACAGCAACGGCCGTTTCGGCGAGCACTTCAGCGCCTACACCTCGCTGGCCTACACCGACGGCAAGTACCGCCGCTTCACCGATGCCCCGGCGCCGCTGGAAGGCACTGGCGGCCCGGCGGCGGTCGATGCCTCGGGCAAGCGCCTGCCGGGCGTCTCCAAGTTCGCCACCAGCTTCGGCGGCGAGTTCTTCACGCCGGTGGTGTTCCTGAAGCGCGACGGCGACTTCTTCGTCGGCCTCGACGGCAGCTACCGCTCGGGCTTCTCGTCGTCGGCCTCGCCATCGACGGTGCTGAATGTCGAGGGTTACGAGCTGTTCAACAGCCGCATCGGCTTCCGCAGCACCAACGGCTGGGATCTTTGGTTCTGGACCCGCAACCTGTTCGACAAGCACTACTACGAGCTGCTGTCGCCGGGCTTCGGCGGCACCGGTCTGTACGTCGGCCAGCCGGGCGATCCGCGGACCTTCGGCGTGACCTTCCGCAGCGAGTTCTGAAGGACGGCCGTCTCGCCGCCGGTGTGATCCGGCGGCGACCATCGCTGCGTACCGGACCGCCGGGCATCGGCCACGATGCCCGGCGGTTTTTCGTTGATTATTTTTCTGCCGGTCCGTGATCCGGTGCGGCGCTGGTTTTAGAATGAAGCTGCGCAGTTCCGGCGCTCCTTTAGATCATTACCGCATGTATTTCGTCGCCTCGCCGTCCCCGCGCCCTGTCCACCGCCGGCCCGGATGCTGGCCGGCTGCCGCACTTGGCGCGGCGCTGCTGCTGGCCCAGGCCGGCCCGGCTGCTGCCGAGGCGCTGCCCTCACCGGCAAGCGACGCAGCCCCGGCGGCGCAGGACTACTACGTCGAGCGGCGCAGTTACGGCACCCGCCGGGTCAGCGAGCCGCCGCCGTACGTGCAGCAGCTGAACAAGACCTGGCTGGGTGAGCTGGACGGTTTCGGCGATATCGACTGGCTCGACATCGGCCTCGATCACCGCACCCGCTTCGAGATCCGCGACAACGATTTCCGGCGTGCCGTCAACACCGTCGACCAGCCGTTCCTGCTGCGCACGCGCGCCTACCTGGCGGTCAAGAACCGTTTCGATCCGCTGCGTTTCACGGTCGAGATCAGCGATGCCCGGCGCTACAACGGCGATTTTCCGCGCGATGTCCGCGACTCGAATTTCCAGGAACCGATCCAGCTGTACGGCGAGCTGTTCTTCAAGCAGTCCTGGCTCGCGGACAAGCAGCTCAGCGTGAAATTCGGCCGCCAGGCCTTCGAATATCTCGACCGCCGGCTGCTGGCGCGCAACGAATTCCGCAACACCACCAACAACTTCGACGGCATCCGCGCCATCCTCGGCAAGCAGTCCGATGCCTGGCAGGTCGATGCGCTGCTGCTGCAGCCGATCCTGCGCGACGACAACGGCTTCGACCGGCGCGACAAGGCCAACACACTGATCGGCGCGATCGGCGACTACCGGCGCTACTCGAAGTTCATCACCGTGCAGCCGCTGTACCTGGTGCTGAAGCAGGACGGCAAGAAGTCGCCGACCGGGGTCGAGCGCGAGATCCACACGCTGGGCCTGCGCGGCTACGGCATCGTCGGCAAGACCGGTTTCGACTACGACGCCTCGTACTACCGCCAGCGTGGCAACGATGGCCCGCGCAAGCACGATGCCCAGGCCTACACCGGCGAGCTCGGCTACACCATTGCGCATCCCTGGAAGCCGCGCCTGAGTGCGGCCTACAACTACGCCTCCGGCGATGACAATCCGAACGATGGCCAGAGCGGCCGTTTCGAGCGCCTGTTCGGCTTCGCCCGGCCGTTCTCCCAGAACGACTACTTCGTATTCGAGAACCTGGAGGCGCCGAAGCTGCGGTTCGAGATTTCACCGACCCGCGACTTTCAGTTCGATGCCGGCTTCAACTGGTATCGGCTGAATTCGCCGACCGACCGCTGGAACAACGCCGGTCTGCGCGATGCCAGCGGCCAGAGCGGCAGCTTCGTCGGCCACGAGGCCGATGCCCGGGTGGTCTGGCGGCAGTCGCGCTACTTCCAGACCGAGGTGCTGTACGCCTACTTCAAGGCCGGCGAATTCCTGCGCGAGGCCGGGCGGGGCGGTACCTCGAACCTGCTGTTCGTGCAGCTGACCTTCAGCGCCTTCTGATGCGCCTTCCGGGCGGCGCCTAGCGCAGGACCTCGACGGCCGGGCCGTCGCTGCTGCCGATCCGCAGGTCGCCGGCTTCGGCCTGCGCCGTCTGCAGCACCACCAGCAGGGCCTGCCCGCCGTCCGGGTGCAGGGCGTGGTCGAGCACGTCGCCGACCGCCTGGCCTTCACCGCCGGCCATCACGATCGGTGCGCCGCGCGCCACCGTGCCGGCTGCGGTTCGCGCCACGAACATGCGCCGCTTCAGATTGCCGAGGTAGTGCAGGCGGGCCACGATTTCCTGGCCCGGGTAGCAGCCCTTCGAGAAGCTGACGCCTTCGAGCTTGTCCAGATTCAACATCTGGGCAACGTGCTGCTCAGCGGTTTCCGGATGCAGCGCCGGGAAGCCGGCGAGGATGTCGGTCAGCCGCCAGGCTTCCGTGCCGACCGGGCGGGCGTGAGCGGCCAGGGTCGGCCACAGCGCCGCCAGACGGGCCGCCGGGCCGTGCAAGGTGTAGCGGTTCTGCGGGCCGCGCCGGCGCATCACGACGATGCCGTCGACCTCGGCGCACAGGCACAGCACGCTGGGCACCAGCAGGCCGGCGGCGTCGAGCACGCGATCGGCATTCGGGCCGGCGATGCCGATCGACAGCACGTCGCTGCCGGCATCGTCGAGCTGCACTTTCGAGCGCATCACGAACATCTTCATGCGCTTGAGGGTGGCGGCCAGCAGGCTGCGGCTGGTTTCCATCCAGATCTCGTCGCCGGCGCGGATCGCCGCGAAGATCGCCAGCACCCGTCCCTTGGGATTCGAGTAGCTGGTCAGCTGGCCACGGGTCGGCGTCAGTTCGCGCAGGTCATTGCTGAGCTGGCCCTGCAGGAAGGCATCGGCGTCCGCACCCCGGACCCGCAGGCTGCCGCGATCGGCAAGCGGGGCGACGACGTCGCTGGCCAGCGCCGCTGCCGCCTCGGCGCGGCGATCGCCGAAATCGGGCAGGCCGTCGGCGCCAAGCCGGGCGCCGACCGTGTCCAGCCAGTCGAAACCAGGGGGGAACGGGGCAGGCGCGGAGGCATTATCAGCGGGCGTTAAGTTGTTCAATCGATACAGTTCGTTGCCATGAATATCGGAATTTTGTCACACTAGACGGGTTACGCAGACCCCATCGAACGTGAGCTCCCCGAATCCTCCAGAAGCACCCGCCGCGACCGGCAACCCGCCGATTGCTGCACCGCAGTCTGCCCCCGTGCCGACTGCCGATGCTCTGGTGTCGCCACTTCCCGAACCGGCCGCCGTGCCGGAGATCGGCGGACGGCGGGACGGTACCGATCCGACCCGCTTCGGCGATTGGGAAAAGGGCGGCCGCTGCATCGACTTCTAGGCCGAACTTTCACGACGACCTCTGCACGTGACGCCATCCTCTCTGCCGGAAAGCCCAAGCCCATGTCCGTGAAGCCTGCATCGTCGAACCGTCCGCTATCGCCTTTCATGATCGGCCCGTACTACCGGGCACAGCTGACGTCGATGCTGTCGATCACCCACCGCCTGACCGGTCTGGCGCTCGCCTTCGGCACCGTGTTCCTGGCCGCCTGGGTCACCGCCGCCGCAGCCGGTCCGGAAGCGTTCGGCGTGTTCGCCGGGCTGGCGCAGTCGGTCATCGGCAAGCTGCTGCTGGTCGCCTACACCTGGGCGCTGCTCTATCACCTGTGCAACGGCATCCGGCACCTGTTCTGGGATACCGGCCGCGGCTTCGATCTGAAGTCGGCCTATGCCAGCGGCTACACCGTGGTGGCCGCTTCGCTGGTGCTGACGGCTTCCGTCTGGGCGTTTGCCCTGCTCGGCTGAGCCGATCCATCCCCCGGGTCCGCGCCATCGACGACGCGGATGACCGCTCAAGCTTCATCAATCTGGAGAGTGTTATGAGTCTTCGTTCACCGCTGTCGCAGGCCCGTGGCCTGGGTTCGGCCAAGGAAGGTGTCGGTCACTGGTGGGTGCAGCGCCTGACCGCCCTGGCGCTGATCCCGCTGACCCTGTGGTTCGTGGTCAGCGTCGCCCGCTTCCCGCTGCTCGACCACGCCACCCTGGTGGCCTGGATCAAGGCGCCGCTGGTCGCCGTGGCGCTGGTGCTGTTCTTCCTGTCGATGATTCACCACGCCGCGCTTGGCGTGCAGGTGGTCATCGAGGATTACGTTGGCAATGAAGGCGTGAAGCTGGTCAGCATCGTGCTCGCCAAGTTCGCCCTGTACGCCATTGCCGCAGCCAGCGTGTTCGCGGTGCTCAAGATCGCCTTCGGAGCCTGATTCCCCCATGTCTTACAACATCGTTCATCACGAATACGACGTCGTCGTCGTCGGTGCCGGCGGCGCCGGCCTGCGTGCCACCGTCGGCCTGTCGCAGGCCGGCCTGAAGACCGCCGCGCTGACCAAGGTCTTCCCGACCCGCAGCCACACGGTTGCTGCCCAGGGCGGCATCTCGGCCGCACTCGCCAACATGGGCGAGGACGACTGGCGCTGGCACATGTACGACACCATCAAGGGCTCCGACTGGCTCGGCGACCAGGATGCGATCCAGTACATGTGTCGCGAAGCGATCCCGGCGATCATCGAACTGGAGCACTGGGGCGTGCCGTTCTCGCGCACCCCGGAAGGCAAGATCTACCAGCGTCCGTTCGGCGGCATGACCAACAACTACGGTGAAGGCACCGCGCAGCGTACCTGCGCCGCCGCCGACCGTACCGGCCACGCGATGCTGCACTCGCTGTACCAGCAGAGCCTCAAGAACAAGGCCGAGTTCTTCATCGAGTACTTCGCGCTCGATCTGCTGACCGACGCGGATGGTTCCGTTCACGGCGTGCTGGCCTGGGATCTGGCCACCGGCAGCCTGCATCGCTTCCGCGCCAAGCAGGTCATCCTTGCCACCGGCGGCTACGGCCGTGCCTACTTCTCGGCAACCTCGGCCCACACCTGCACCGGCGACGGCAACGCGATGGCGCAGCGCGCCGGCATTCCGCTGCAGGACATGGAATTCGTGCAGTTCCACCCGACCGGCATCTACGGCTCGGGCTGCCTGATCACCGAAGGCGCGCGCGGCGAGGGCGGTTACCTGACCAACTCGAAGGGCGAGCGTTTCATGGAGCGCTACGCGCCGAACCGCAAGGATCTCGCTTCGCGCGACGTGGTCAGCCGCTCGATGACCATCGAGATCCGCGAAGGCCGCGGCGTCGGCCCGGAAAGCGACCACATCCACCTGCATCTGGAGCACCTCGGTCCGGACGTGCTGCACAAGCGCCTGCCGGGCATCTCGGAGACGGCGAAGATCTTCGCCAACGTCGACGTCACCAAGGAGCCGATCCCGGTGCTGCCGACCGTCCACTACAACATGGGCGGCATCCCGGCCAACTTCCACGGCGAAGTGGTGACCAGCCGCGACGGCCAGACCGACACCGTGATCCCGGGCCTGATGGCCGTCGGTGAAGCGGCCTGCGTGTCGGTGCACGGCGCCAACCGCCTCGGCTCGAACTCGCTGCTCGATCTCGTCGTGTTCGGCCGCGCCGCTGCGCTGCACGCCGCCAAGATCGTCAAGCCGGGCTCCAAGCACGGCAAGATTTCCACCGAGTCGGAAGACAAGGCGATCGCCCGCTTCGACCGCTTGCGCCATTCGAGCAAGGGCACGCGCGGCACGGCGGAAATTCGTCTGGAGATGCAGAAGACGATGCAGAACCACGCGGCCGTGTTCCGCACCTCGGCGTCGCTGACCGAGGGCGTGGCGAAGATGAAGAAGACCATCGAATCGTTCGCCGACGTCAAGGTCGCCGACAGCTCGCTGGTCTGGAACTCCGACCTGATGGAGACGCTGGAGCTCGACAACCTGCTCGGCCAGGCGTTGATCACCGTCGCCTCCGCCGAGAACCGCCACGAGTCGCGCGGCGCCCACGCGCACGAGGATTTCCCGGATCGCGACGACGACCAGTGGACCAAGCACACGCTGGCCTGGCGCAACAACGACACCCAGGTGCAGTTCGGCTACCGCCCGGTGCACATGAACGTGCTCGACGACGAAGCCAAGGTCATCCCGCCGCAGAAGCGCACCTACTGACGTGAAGCGCGCCGTTGCCACCGGTGCCGTCGTCGTGCTGCTGATCGCAGCCGTGGCGACGGTCGCGCTGCCGCTGCTGGCCCTGCAGGGCCTGCGCGACGCGCTGACCGCGCGCAACGGCGAGGCGCTGGCGCAGCTGGTCGATGCCGACCGCCTGCGCGGCAGCCTGGCCGCCCGCATCCGTGCCCGCTACGCCCAGGGGCCGGACCAGCGGGTGCCGATCGAGCCGGTCGTCGAGCGGCTGCTGACGCCGTCCGGCCTGATCGCAGCGATCTGCGACGGCGGCGCCCTGACCGTCGATGGCCGGGTTCCGACCGGCTGCGACCTGCACGGCAGGCTCGGCGACCTGCGCTTCGAATCGACGCACCGCTACAGCGCGGCGCTCAGCCGCAACGGCGCGGTGGCGGCCACCGTCGTCATGGATCGCGCCGGCCTGCACTGGCGGCTGGTCGATCTGGTGCTGCCGCCTGCCGCGTATGACCAGTTCAAGGATTCGGTCCTGAACTGATTGCCCCACCTCACAACACCCCGGATTCACATCCCCGGTTTCAAACTCTGGAGCAACCTCATGGCACAGCTCACGCTTCCCAAGAACTCGAAGATCGACCGCAACGCCGGCAAGGTGTTCAAGGCCCCGGCTGGTGCCAAGAACGTTCGCGCGTTCAAGATCTACCGCTACGATCCGGACACCCAGGCCAATCCGCGCGTCGATACCTACGAGATCGACATGGACAAGTGCGGCCCGATGGTTCTCGACGCGCTGATCAAGATCAAGAGCGAGATGGACTCGACCTTGACCTTCCGCCGCTCCTGCCGCGAAGGCATCTGCGGTTCCTGCGCGATGAACATCGACGGCACCAACACGCTGGCCTGCACCAAGGCCTGCGATGACGTGAAGGGCGAGGTCAAGATCTACCCGCTGCCGCACATGCCGGTGGTCAAGGACCTGATCCCGGACCTGACCCATTTCTACGCGCAGTACGCCTCGGTCGAGCCGTGGCTGAAGACCGACACCCCGGCGCCGACCCGCGAGCGCCTGCAGAGCGAGGAAGACCGCGCCAAGCTCGACGGCCTGTACGAGTGCATCCTCTGCGCCTGCTGCTCGACCAGCTGCCCGAGCTACTGGTGGAACGGCGACCGCTACCTCGGCCCGGCCGTGCTGATGGCCGCCTACCGCTGGCTGGTGGATTCGCGCGACGAAGCGACCGGCGAGCGTCTGGACCAGCTCGAAGATCCGTTCAAGCTGTACCGCTGCCACACGATCATGAACTGCTCGAAGACCTGCCCGAAGGGTCTGAACCCGGCCAAGGCGATTGCCGAGACCAAGAAGATGCTGGTGGAACGTCGCGGCTAAGAACGATTGTTGGAGATCAGAGGCGGCCTTCGGGCCGCCTTTGTCGTTGTGGCGCAAGCTGCTTGAAGCCGATACCGGGATTCCGCCATGAGCCTGTCTGAAGACGACGCGATCATCGACGCGCTGCGCCAGCAGATCCCGGCCTTCGCCTGCGTGTCCGGCTGCCACGACTGCTGCGGCCCGGTCACCGCGTCGTCGACCGAGATGGCGCGGCTGCCGCGCCGTAGCAGCGCGACCCGCGAAGCGGCGCTCGAGGCACTGAGCTGCCCGCATCTCGGCCCGCAGGGCTGCACGGTGTACGACGAGCGACCGCTGATCTGCCGGCTGTTCGGCACCACGCCGAGCCTGCCGTGCCCGCGTGGCGCGGGGCCGGAGACGAGGGTCGCGCCGGCGGTCGAGCAGCGCATCCACTGGTTCGCCAGGCGCACGCGGCAGGTGCTGGTCTGAGTGGCCGCCGGGAGCGCCGCGAGCTGCGCCGGCCGCGACCCCATCGGCGATAATCCGCCACCCTCTTTCCACCCGTTCCCTCCATGAGCGATCTCGACCGTCTCCGCTTCCTGTGCCGCCGCGGCATGAAGGAACTCGACGTGCTGTTCGGTGGTTTCCTGGCCCGTCACTACGAAACCGCCACGGCGGAGGAAAAGTGGGTGTTCCTGCGCCTGCTCGAATGCGAGGACCCCGACCTCTGGGCCTGGATCATCGGCCAGACCCCGCCACCCGCCGCTTACGCCCATGTCATCGAACGCCTTCAGCGCAACGATTGAGCTGCAGCTGCGCGCCAGCCTGCGCGGCATGCAGCTGGTGGTCGGCCTGCATGTGCTGGCCGCCTCGCTGTCGATGGTCGCGCGGCCGCCGGATCACCTCGGCCTGCTGCTGTCCGGGCTGCTGCTGGTCTCTTGGTTCAGCCTGCGCCGCCACCCGCTGATCGGCTTCGGCCCGCGCGCGCTGAGCCGCCTGATCTGGCACGCCGACCGCCCGGACTGGCGCATCGAGACCACGGCCGGCGCGGTGGCCGACGCCACGCTGCTGCCGTCGACGGTGGTCACCCGCTTCGTCATCGTGCTGAATTTCCGGCTCGCCGACGGCAGCCGCCGCAGCCGCGCGCTGTTCGGCGACGAGGCCGATCCTGAACTGCTGCGCCGCCTGCGGGCGCGGCTCAAGACTGGCGACACGCGCCCCCGGACCGGCGCGTGACGGCCGCTGCCGGGACGCTGCGGCTGACGCTCGACTACCGGCCGCCGCTGGCCTGGGAGGCGCTGCTCGGCTTTCTCGGCGGACGTGGCGCGGCGGGTGTCGAAGCGGTGGTCGATGGCCGCTACCTGCGTACCGTGCGGATCGGCGAGCGGCAGGGCTGGCTGGCGGTGTCATCGACCGGCCGGGATGACGCGTTGGCTGTGGAACTGTCGCCGTCGCTGGCCGCGGTGGCCGGCCCGCTGACGACCAAGCTGCGCCAGCTGCTGGACCTCGATGCCGATCCGCTCGCGATCGCCGGCGTGCTCGGCGCCGATCCGCTCCTGCGGCCGGTCGTCGAAGCGGTGCCGGGCCTGCGCGTGCCCGGCGGCTTCGACGGCTTCGAGCTGACCCTGCGCGCGATCGTCGGCCAGCAGGTGACGGTCAAGGCGGCGACCACCCTGTTCAGCCGCTTCGCCAGCGCCTTCGGCGAACCGGCGCAGACGCCGTTTGCCGAACTGCGCTTCCACACGCCGCGCGCGCAGCTGATCGCCGAGGCCGACCTGCAGACGCTGATCGACCTCGGCCTGACCGAGCGTCGGGCGCGCACCATCCACAGCGTCGCCAAGGCCTATGTCGCCGGCGATCTGCGGCTCGAGCCGGGCTGCGATCAGGTCGCCGAACTGGAACGCTTCCGCAGCATTCCCGGCATCGGCCACTGGACCTCGAACTACGTGGCGATGCGTGCACTGCGCGATGCCGACGCCTTCCCGACCGGCGACCTGGCGCTGTGCAACGCGCTCGGCGGCGTCAAGCCGAAAGAAGCCGACCGCGCCGCCGAGGCCTGGCGGCCGTATCGCGCCTATGCAGCGCTGTATCTCTGGCGGCTGCTGCGCATGGGCACGCAGACCGACCGGGGCGGCTGAATGACGCTCGGCAAGCGCGAACTGCGGCAGGCGGTGGCGGCGGTGACGGGCGATCCCCAGACGCCGGCCACCCGCTACTGCATTGCCCCGAGCCCGATCGGCGAGCTGCTGCTGTTCGGCGATGGCACGGCGCTGCAGGGCCTGTACATGGAAAGCCACGAGGTCTGGCCGCAGAAGCAGCCGGACTGGATCTGGGACGAAGCGCCGTTCAAGACGGCGATCGACCAGCTGCACGCCTACTTCGAGCGCCGCCGCACGCGTTTCGAGCTGTCGCTGGCGCCGCAAGGAACGCTATTCCAGCAACGGGTCTGGGCGGCGCTGCAGGAGATTCCGTTCGGCGTGACCATCAGTTACGGCGAACTGGCGACCCGCCTCGGCGACCCCAAGGCCAGCCGCGCCGTCGGTCTCGCCAATGGCCGCAACCCGATCTCGATCATCGTGCCCTGCCATCGGGTGATCGGCGCCAACGGCAATCTCACCGGCTACGGCGGCGGGCTCGATCGCAAGGAATGGCTGCTGCGCCACGAAGGCGCGCTGCTGCTCTGACAGCCTGGCAATACGTCATCTGACCGGCGGCCGATGGATCGCCGAGGGTGCCGGACCGGCCGCCGGCCGCTCGCGTGGTACGCCGATTGCTGCATGCTGGCGCAATTCCCAGGCACGAGGATGCACCCCAGATGAGCACACGATCCGAAGCCCTGCGGCTCGGTGTTGGCGGGCCGGTCGGTTCCGGCAAGACGGCGCTGGTCGACAGCCTCTGCAAGCGGATGCGCGAGCGCTTCAACATCGGCGTCGTCACCAACGACATCTACACCCGCGAGGATCAGGAATTCCTGATCCGCAGCGCAGCACTCGCCCCGGAGCGCATCCGCGGTGTCGAGACCGGCGGCTGCCCGCATACCGCGATCCGCGAGGACGCCTCGATGAACCTCGCGGCGATCGACGAGCTGAACCGCGATTTCGACAACCTCGACCTGATCATCGTCGAGAGCGGCGGCGACAATCTGGCCGCCACCTTCAGCCCCGAGCTGTCGGACCTGACGCTGTACGTGATCGACGTCTCCGCCGGCGACAAGATCCCGCGCAAGGGCGGGCCGGGCATCACCAAGTCGGACCTGCTGATCATCAACAAGATCGACCTTGCGCCCTATGTTGGTGCGTCGCTGGAGGTCATGGACCGCGATGCCCGAAAGATGCGCGGCGAGCGGCCGTTCGTCTTCACCAACCTGAAGACCGGCCAGGGGCTGGACGAGGTGATCGCCTTCATCGTCCGCCAGGGCATGCTGACGCCGAGCCTGGCCGGCTGAGCTTCTGCCGGCGGCGCGGCTGCACTACGCTGCGGCGGTCCTGCCACCGGAGCCGCGTGCCATGCCGCAGATGATCTCGAAGTACTTCTCGCTGGAAGAGATGTGCCGTTCCGATCTCGCCGATCGCAATGGGATCGACAATCTGGCGCGCGATCCGGCGGTGATCGTCGCGCTGACCGAGCTGGCGACCCGGCTGCTCGATCCGATCCGCGAGCACTACGGCCGCTCGATCCGGCCGAACTCCGGTTACCGCTCGCGCAAGCTGGAGGAAAAGCTCTACTTCAAGAAGGTCGCCGAGCTGAAGCGCAGTGGCGGCGCGGCCGCCGTCGACGCCTGGTTCAATGCCAAGCAGCATCCGAAGGGCGAGGCGGCCGACCTGGAAATCCCCGGCGTGCCGAACGCGAAGTTCTACGAGTGGATCAAGGGCAGCGGCCTGGAGTTCGACCAGCTGATCCTCGAAGGCGTGACCCGGCCCGACGACCCGACCTCCGGCTGGGTGCATGTTTCCTACCGGCGCGGCCGCAACCGCCGCAAGGCCTTCCTGATGGCCGACACCGGCCTGTAGGCCGCCAGCCAGGCCGCCAGTAAGCCTGATCGGTCAGTCCTCGACCTGTCCCTGGCGGCCGCCGGCCGGCGGCTGGCGCAGGAAGGCCTCGATCTCGTCGATCCGCCGCGCGGCGTCCTCGTAGCCGATGCGGATCAGCTCGCGGGTGAACTGGGTGTCGAACAACAGGTAGCTGGTCAGGTCGGCGCTGCGGGCATCCGGCGCGCCGAGCGCATCGAGCAGGTAGCGCACCGTGGCCGGAATCCGGTGCTTCATCGCGTCGGCGATCATCGCCAGGTCTTCCGACGGCGCGATCGCCAGCGGCTCGACCACCCGGATCGGTTCGCGCATCCGGCCGCTGACCGCTTCGCGGCCGGCCTCCGGCATCGCCGCGATCAGCTCGTTCATCCGTTGCAGATGATCGAGATCGGCGTCGAGGTGATCGAGGAACACCGCGTTCATGAACACGCCGCAGATCTGCGACAGCGGCGGCCGGCGCAGCGACGGGCCGAGGTCGCCGGCCAGCGGCGCCAGTTCGGCGCGAGTCAGGTGATCGGCGGTATTGGCGCAGCGGATGCCGATCGCCAGCACCCGGCTGGCGCCGAGGCGGATCGCCGGGCTCATCGGCGTGGTCAGGCGCAGCGCGCCGTCGCCGAACCAGGCGGTGACGCCGTCGATCTCGACCGGCGCCGGCGGGAACACCACGGGAATCGCCGCCGAGGCGCAGATGTGCGGAATGCCGATCTTCGCCTTCAGCGCCACCCGCCGGCTCTTCAGCCACAGCGGATGCCCCGGCTGGCCTTCGATGAAGGTGTAGGACTTGCCGGAGTGGTAGCCGGTGGCCGTCACCGCCAGCGCGTACAGCTGGCCGGCGGCCAGCGCCCGGGCCGTGCCGTCGACCGGCAGATGGGCGCGCAGGAAATCCGGCAGCGGCGCGGTGTCGAGCAGCGACTGCAGCCGGCCGGCGCCCAGCAGGCTGCCGGTGGCCGCGTCGAGGCCCAGCCGCAGGCCGTTGCGCAGCAGCGCGCGCAGGTCGGTGCGGTAGACCTGCCGGGCTTCCAGCTGCGACCACAGGAAGGCCAGCCGCCGGGTGGCGCCGTGAAAGTCCTCGCTGCCGCCGGCAATCATCAGGCCGTTGATCGCACCGGCCGAGGCGCCGGTGACGATCGGGAACGGTGACGGCTTGTGGCGCAGCGCCGGCAGTTCGCCGATGCGCTTCAGCACGCCGGCCTGATAGGCACCGCGCGAGCCGCCGGCGGTCAGCACCAGGCCGGTCTTGCGGCGGAAGCGCCAGGCGGCGTCGATGTGGCCGGTCATCGGAGCGGCTGCTGCTGGGGGCTGCGCATGGCGTCTGCTCCGGGTCGCGGGCTGCGGGGTCGGCAGTTCGGGGCAGCAAGACAGGTGCCAGCCGAGACTGCCGGCCGGGGATCAGGAGCGGAACAGCCGCGAATACTGGGTTTCGTGGCGGGCGCTGGCGATGCCCTGCATCGGGCTGGCGATGCCGATGTCGTCATCGTCGATGGCGGCAGCGCTGTCGACGATGTCCGGAATCCGCTGGATCAGCCGGCCGATCAGCCGCTGGCCGGCGTTCTGGCCGAGCGGCACCAGCTTGATCGCCGCCAGCACCTGGTTCTCGCACCAGCTCCACAGGTAGCCGGTCGCGGCATCGGTGGCGCCGATGTCCCAGCGCACTGCCGCCAGCGCGAACAGCGCCGCGTGGCTGGCCTCGGGCTGGCCTATCCAGGCCTTGGCCTCGTTGATGCCGTGCTCGACCAGCACCCGCGCCAGCGCAGTGCCCAGATGACGATCCTCGGCGCGCAGCTCCGCGGTTTCGCGGGCGGCGATCAGCCGGGCGCTGAGCCGCCGGGCCCGCGCCGGGCTGCGATCGGTCCACGCCGCGTGCAGGCGCAGCAGCAGCGGCAGGTCCAGCGTGCCGATCGCATGCTCGGCGAGGCCGGCGATCCATTCGCCGCTGCTGGCGGCGTCATGCACGAGGCCGTGTTCGACGGCGTCCTCCAGCCCCTGCGAGAAATGGAAGCCGCCGATCGGCAGCGCCGGGCTGGTCAGGTTCAGCAGGCGAAGCAAGGCGGTACCGCCGCTGCCATACATCGGCGCCGCCCTCAGCCGTGACCGTGGCTGTGGCCGTGGCCACCGCCGTAGGCGCCGCCTTCCGGCTCGAACGGCGCTTCCTCGACGGTCACCGAAAAGCCCTGGCCGCGCAGCATTTCGTCGAGCACATGGTCGTGCCGGAAGCGCAGCCAGCCGGCGCCGATCTGCACCGGCACGTGGCGGTTGCCGAGGTGGTAGCTGGCCCGCGCCAGCCGCCAGGGGTTATCGCAGCGGACGGTCGACACGACCTCGTCGGCGGCGACGATCTCGACGATCCGGCCGTCGTCGGCCTGCAGGCGGTCGCCACCGCGCAAGACCAGCCCACGTTCGAGGCGCAGGCCGACTTCCTCGCCGGTCGACAGCTTCGCCAGCTGCCGGCTGCGCGTGCGCAGGTCGAACGGCAGCTCGATGCGGACATTGGCGGCGCTGCCGTTGTCGCCCAGGTGTTTGGTGATGGTGAGCATGGAACGGCTGTTGGGGCGGTGGGGCTGAGGTCGATGGCAACGGCAACAGTTAAACGCAAAGGCGCAAAGGGAAAGGAAAGGACGCAAAGAAAAGCTTTACCGAAAATCTTTGTTTTCCTCTTCTGTTGCCTTTCTTCGCGTCCTTCTCTTTGCTGTTCCTTGTGCCTTTGCGTTTAACTGTTGTCGTTAGCTTTTGAGCGGAGAGATCAGAACAGAAAATAGCGCTGCGCCAGCGGCAGTTCGGCCGCCGGCTCGCAGTGCAGGCGCACGCCATCGGCACGCACCTCGTAGGTCTGGGCGTCGACCTCGATCTTCGGCATCAGATCGTTGTGGATCAGGTCGCGCTTGGTGATCGTGCGGGTGTTGCGGCAGGCGGCCAGCTGCTTGCGCAGGCCCAGCCGCTCGCGCAGCCCGCCATCGCGCGCAGCCTTGGAGACGAAGGTCAGCGAGGTCTCGGCCACCGCGCCGCCCAGCGCGCCGAACATCGGCCGGTAGTGCACCGGCTGCGGCGTGGGAATAGAGGCATTCGGGTCGCCCATCGGCGCGGCGGCGATCATGCCGCCCTTGATGATCATCGCCGGCTTGACGCCGAAGAACGCCGGCTGCCACAGCACCAGATCGGCGAGCTTGCCGACTTCCACCGAGCCGATCTCGTCGGCCACGCCATGGGTGATCGCCGGGTTGATCGTGTACTTGGCGATGTAGCGGCGCACGCGGAAGTTGTCGTGCCGCGACGGGTCCGGACCCAGTGCGCCGCGCTGCACCTTCATCTTGTGCGCGGTCTGCCAGGTGCGGGTGATGACCTCGCCGATGCGGCCCATCGCCTGGGAATCCGAGGAGATCATCGAGAACGCGCCGAGGTCGTGGAGGATGTCCTCGGCGGCGATGGTCTCGCGGCGGATGCGGCTTTCGGCGAACGCCACATCCTCCGGAATGCCGGGATCGAGGTGATGGCAGACCATCAGCATGTCGAGGTGTTCGTCGACCGTGTTGACGGTGTACGGCCGGGTCGGGTTGGTCGACGACGGCAGCACGTTCAGCTCGCCGGCTGCCTTGATGATGTCCGGCGCGTGGCCGCCGCCGGCGCCTTCGGTGTGATAGGTGTGGATCGCCCGGCCCTTGAACGCCGCGAGGGTGGCTTCGACAAAACCGGATTCGTTCAGCGTGTCGGTATGGATCGCCACCTGCACGTCGTACTTTTCGGCGACGCTCAGGCAGTTATCGATCGCCTTCGGCGTCGTGCCCCAGTCCTCGTGCAGCTTCAGGCCCATCGCACCGGCTTCGATCTGCTCCTCCACTGCGGCCGGCAGCGCTGCATTGCCCTTGCCGAGAAAGCCGAAGTTCAGCGGCAGGCTTTCCACCGCCTGCAGCATCCGGGCGAGATGCCAGGGCCCCGGCGTGCAGGTGGTGGCATTGGTGCCGGTGGCCGGGCCGGTGCCGCCGCCGATCAGCGTCGTGGTGCCCGACATCAGCGCATCGTCGGCCTGCTGCGGGCAGATGTAGTGGATGTGGGCGTCGATGGCGCCGGCGGTGATGATCTTGCCTTCGCCGGCGATGATCTCGGTGCCCGGGCCGATGACGATGTCGACATTCGGCTGCACGTCCGGATTGCCGGCCTTGCCGATGCCGCTGATCCGTCCGCCCTTCAGTCCGAGGTCGGCCTTGACGATGCCCCAGTGGTCGATGATCACGACGTTGGTGATCACCGTGTCGGCGGTCAGCCGGCTGACCCGTTGGCTCTGGCCCATGCCGTCGCGGATCACCTTGCCGCCGCCGAAGCTCACCTCGTCGCCGTAGACGGTGTAGTCGCGCTCGATCTCGATGATGAGCTGCGTGTCGGCCAGCCGCAGGCGGTCGCCGGTGGTCGGGCCGTAGAGGCTGGCGTAGTCGGCTCGGCTGATCTTCACAGCGGGCCCTCCACCTTGCCCTGGAAGCCGTGGACGATGCGGTCGCCGGCATAGGCGACCAGTTCGATGTCGCGCGCCTGGCCCGGCTCGAAGCGCACGGCGGTGCCGGCCGGGATGTTCAGCCGGAAGCCGCGCGCAGCGGCCCGGTCGAAGTGCAGCGCATCGTTGGTTTCGAAGAAGTGGTAGTGCGAGCCGACCTGGATCGGCCGGTCGCCGGCATTGGCCACGCGCAGCTGCACGGTGTCGCGGCCGGCGTTGAGTTCGATGTCCGGGCCGTCGAGCGGCAGCAGTTCGCCGGGAATCATGGCGGCCTCAGAGTCCGAGCAGCAGGCCGCCGCCGGCCGCCGCCACGGCGGCACCGGCCAGGCGCAGCCCGAGCGGATGGCGGCGGCTGGCCAGCGCCAGCGCTGCGCCGGCCAGGTGCAGCAGCACGGTGGCGGTGACCATGCCGGACAGCCAGGCGACGGTATCGGCGGATGCCGGCAGCTCGGCGCCGTGGGCGTAGCCGTGAAACAGCGCGAGGCCGCCGGCCAGTGCGCAGGCCGGCACCAGTGCCAGCGTCCGGCGCAGCATCATCAGGCTGCCGAACACCAGCAGCGACAGCGCGATCAGCAGCTCGGCCGCCGGCAGCCGCAGTCCGGCCAGGCCGAGCAGGGCGCCGGCCAGCATGCCGGTCGCGAACGAGGCCGGTACCCGCCAGCCGCCGGCCCGCCGGGTGGCGGCCGCCCAGCCGCCGACCGCGAGGATCGCCAGCAGGTGGTCGAGCCCGGTCAGCGGATGCAGCAGGCCGGCGACGAAGCCCGGCGTCTCATGCCCCGGGTGGGCAAGGGCCAGGCTCGGCAGCAGGCCGAGCGCAAGGATCACGGCAGTCAGGCGGGAGGCGGTCATCGCGGGCTCCGGGGGCGGTTCAGGGAATCGGGTTGTGGACGGTGACCAGCTTGGTGCCGTCCGGAAAAGTGGCTTCGACCTGCACGTCGGCGATCATTTCGGGGATGCCGTCCATGACCTCGTCGCGACTCAGCAGGGTGGTGCCGTAGCTCATCAGCTCGGCGACCGAGCGGCCGTCGCGCGCGCCTTCGAGGATCGCGGCGGAGATGTAGGCGATCGTTTCCGGGTAGTTCAGTTTCACGCCGCGCGCCTTGCGCCGCTCGGCCAGCAGGCCGGCGGTGAAGATCAGCAGCTTGTCCTTCTCGCGGGGACTCAGTTCCATGGTGTTCCTGTCTCGGGTGAGCGGTTGCAGTGAGGCCGGCCGGCAGCGGCGGCGACGTTCACGTCGCCCAGATGCGCGGCAGCACCGCCGGCCGGCCGAGCAGGCGCGGCCGCAGCGCCCGCCACAATGCCAGCAGCGCCCGCATCGCGGCATCGGTCTGGCGCGCCAGCACGCGGCCGATCAGCACGCCGTCGACCAGGCTCAGCCCGGCGCTGACGCCGGCCAGCGGCGCCACGGCATCCCGCGCCGCGCCGAGATCGTCGGCCGTGGCCGGGCATGCGACAAACGTGCCGAGCGCGGTCGCGCCGTCGAGTCCCCAGCGGCTGTCGAACGCCGCGCCGCCGCCCTGCAGCAGCAGCTGGTCGAGCAGCAGCGGCTGCTCGCCGCGCCACAGCTCGAAGCCCTGCACGACGCGGCCGCTGTCGTAGCGCTCGCCACGGGCCGGCAGGCCGTAGGCGGCCAGATCCCAGCCGATGAAGCGGGCGCTGGCATCGAGCCGCACGAGGGTCTGCTGGCGCACCAGCGCGCCGGGGTAGTGGATGGTTTCCTGCTGCAGCCATTCCAGCGTAGCGCCGTCCTGGAGCCGTATTTCGACGCGCTGCCGCGCCTCCGGCCCGGCACTGCGATAGAACTTGCCGGCGGCCGGCGTGGTGAGCAGCACCTGGGCGGCATGGTCGGCGCTGATCCGCAGGTCCAGCCGGTCGCCGCCGACGACACCGCCCGGCGGGTGGACGATGTAGACGTTGCAGACCGGCCCATCCGGATAGAACGGCCGCTGCACCCGCAGCGGCCCGACGTGGCTGCGCCGCACCAGCCGCGTGCGGGCCGCCGGCAGCGCCGGGTCGCCGGCGAAGCCGAGGTCCAGCCGGGCCTGCCAGCCTCGGCTGGGGACGGTGTGCGGCAGTACATTCGGATCGAGTGCTTCCATGCCGGACGCCTTGCATCCACCGTGCCGGATCTCGCCGGCCCGGCGTTGCGCGGCTCAGACCGTCAGGTGCTTCTTGACCAGATCATCGGTCAGCCCGGCGATCGGGCCACGGGCGACGGCGCGGCCCTTGTCGAGGATCACGAAGTCGCTGGCCACGCGGCGGGCGAACGGCAGCTTCTGTTCGACCAGCAGCACGGTCAGGCCGAGATCCTGGTTGAGCCTGAGGATCAGGTCGCCGATGTCGGCGACGATGTTCGGCTGGATGCCTTCGCAGGGCTCGTCGAGGATCAAGAGCTTCGGCTCCAGGGTCAGCGCCCGGCCGATCGCCAGCTGTTGCTGCTGGCCGCCGGACAGATCGCCGCCGCGCCGCGCGCTCATCTGCTTCAGCACTGGAAACAGGCTGTGGACGTAGTCCATCAGCTCCTTCTTTTTCGCCGATTTCAGGCCGCGCGCTTCCAGCCCGACCCGCAGGTTTTCCTCGACCGTGAGCTGCGAAAAGATCTCCCGGCCCTGCGGCACATAGCCGATGCCCAAGCCGGCGCGCTTGTCGGCGGCGACCCCGCGCAGCTCCTGGCCGCCGTCGTAGGTGATGCTGCCGGAGGCGGTCGGGATCAGGCCCATCAGGCATTTCAGCAAGGTGGTCTTGCCCATGCCGTTGCGGCCCATCAGGCATAGCCGAGCGCCGCGCGGCACGTCGACATCGAGATCCCACAGCGTGTGGCTGCCGCCGTAGAACTGGTTGAGCCCGCTGATCTTCACCATCGAATCACTCATCGTCGCGCCTCTTATTCGCCGAGATACACGCGTTTGACCTGCGGATCGTTCTGCACCTCGTCCATCGAGCCTTCGGCCAGCACATGGCCTTCGTGCAGCACGGTCACCTTGCGGGCGATGGAGCGGACGAAATTCATGTCGTGCTCGACCACCACCACCGAGTGCTTGCCGGCCAGACCGACCAGCAGTTCGGCAGTGCGCTCGGTTTCCTGCGGCGTCATGCCGGCCACCGGCTCGTCGACCAGCAGCACCAGCGGGTCCTGCATCAGCAGCATGCCGATCTCCAGCCACTGCTTCTGGCCGTGCGACAACGCGCCGGCACGGGCTGCGCGCTGGTCCTTCAGGCCGATGATGCCGAGCACCTCGTCGATGCGGTCGCGCTGCTGCGGGCTCAGCTTCGCGAACAGGATCTTCCACACCGACTTGTCGCAGGCCATCGCCAGTTCGAGGTTCTCGAACACCGTGTGCTCGGGGAACACGGTCGGCTTCTGGAACTTGCGGCCGATACCGGCCTGGGCGATTTCCGGCTCGCTCATGCCGAGCAGGTCGATGGTCTGGCCGAACCAGACCGAGCCGGTATCGGGCTGGGTCTTGCCGGTAATGACATCCATCATCGTGGTCTTGCCAGCACCATTGGGGCCGATGATGCAGCGCAATTCACCGGTCTCGATGTAGATGCTCAGGTCATTGAGCGCCTTGAAGCCGTCGAAGCTCTTGGTCACGCCTTCGACGTACAGGATGATGTTGTGGGACAGATCCGGGCTTGGCGCATTGGTGCTGCGCCGGCGGCCGGTGGGTTTGGTGCGCAGGCCGACCGGGCCGGTCGTGGCGGGAGAAGTGCTCACGAGGCTTTGGCTCCACGGGCAGGGATGAGACCGACGACACCCTTCGGCAGGAACAGTGTGGCGACCACGAACAGCGCGCCCAGCGCGTACAGCCAGATCTCCGGGAACGCGGCGGTGAACCAGGTCTTCGCGTAGTTGACCAGCACCGCGCCGGCCACCGCGCCGTACAAGGTGCCGCGCCCGCCGACCGCGACCCAGATGACCACTTCGATGGAGTTGATCGGCGCGAACTCGCCCGGGTTGATGATGCCGACCTGCGGCACGTACAGCGCCCCGGCGATGCCGGCCAGCATCGCCGAGAACACCCAGATCCACAGCTTGTACGACTCCACCTGATAGCCGATGAAGCGGGTGCGGCCTTCGGCGTCGCGCACCGCCTGCACGACTCTGCCGAGCCTGGATGCGATCACGTAGCGGCAGCCGATGTAGCCGACCGCCAGCGCGATCACCGTGGTGACGAACAGCGCGACCCTCATTCCCGGCGTCTTCAGATCGAAGCCGAGCAGCTCCTTGAAATCGGTCAGGCCGTTGTTGCCGCCGAAGCCCATCTCGTTGCGGAAGAAGGCCAGCAGCAGGGCGAAGGTCAGCGCCTGGGTCATGATCGACAGATACACCCCGGTGACCCGCGAACGGAACGCCAGCCAGCCGAACCCGAGCGCCAGCAGGCCCGGCACCAGCACCACCATCAGCGCGGCCAGCGGGAAGTGGTTCATGCCTTCCCAGAACCACGGCAGCTCCTTCCAGTTCAGGAACACCATGAAGTCCGGCAGGATGGGGTTGCCGTAGACGCCGCGCGGGCCGATCTGGCGCATCAGGTACATGCCGATCGCGTAGCCGCCGAGCGCGAAGAACGCCGTGTGGCCGAGGCTCAGAATTCCGCAATAGCCCCAGACCAGATCGACCGCGATCGCCAGCAGCGCGTAGCACAGGTACTTGCCGAACAGGGTCACCGTATAGGTCGACAGATGCAGCAGGCTGCCTTCCGGCACCCCCAGGTTCAGCACCGGCACGGCCACCGCGGCGATGGCGAGCAGGCCGAGCAGCACCTGGCCGCCACGGTCGGCCTTCAGCGCCGACAGCAACAGGGATTGGTTTTTCATCAGTGGCCCTCCGCCGCGCGGCCTTTCTGCGGGAACAGGCCCTGCTTGCGGCGCTGGATGAACAGGATGATGAACACCAGCATCGCGATCTTGGCCATCACTGCACCCACCGCTGGCTCCAGCAGCTTGCCGGCGACGCCCAGGGTCATGCCGCCGATCAAGGTGCCCCACAGGTTTCCGACGCCACCGAAGACCACCACCATGAACGAATCGATGATGTAGCTCTGGCCGAGATTCGGGCCGACATTGGTCAGCTGCGACAGCGCCACTCCGGCGACGCCGGCGATGCCGGAGCCGAGGCCGAAGGTGATCGCAGCGATGCGATCACTGTTGATGCCCATCGAGCGCGCCATCGCCCGGTTCTGCGACACCGCGCGCACGGTCAACCCGAGCGAGGTGCGGCGCAGGATCAGCTGCAGCGCTGCGAACACCAGCAAGGTGAACAGCACGATGTAGAGCCGGTTCCAGGTCAGCGACAGCGCATCGTTGATCACCCACTGGCCGCTCATGAATTCGGGTGTGGCCACCGAGCGATTCAGCGGCGAAAAGATCGAGCGCACCAGCTGCTGCAGGATCAGGCTGATGCCGAAGGTGGCCAGCAGCGTTTCCAGCGGCCGGCCATAGAGGTGCTTGACCACGCCGCGCTCGATGGCGATGCCGACCAGCCCGGACACCACGAAGGCGGCCGGAATCGAGATCAGGATCGACGCCGCCAGATGGTTCGGCAGCAGCAGCTGCACGACGTAGGCGGTGTAGGCGCCGATCATCATCAGCTCGCCATGCGCCATGTTGATCACGCCCATGACGCCGAAGGTGATGGCCAGGCCGATCGCCGCCAGCACCAGCACCGAGCCGAGGCTCAGACCGAAGAACAGCGTCTCGATGCCGGAGTACAGCGAGCGCTTCAGGCTGATCGAGGAGATCGCCAGGCTGGCGGCGGCGCGGACCCGCTCGTCTGTTTCGTTGGCCGGATCGCGCAGCGCTTCAAGCTTGGCGATGGCTTCGCCGGCCAGCGAGCCACTGAGCACCTGGACGGCGGCCAGCCGGAGATCGGCGTTGTCCGAGGCGAGATCGGCGCTGGCCAGGCCAAGGTCGATCGCGCGCTGCACGGCGGCATCGGTTTCGGCGGCGCGCCGTTCGCGCAGCAGCGCCAGCGTGGCGTCGTCCGGCGCGCGCAGCATTTCCCGCACCGCGCCGAGCCGCACGTCGGCGTCCGGGCTGCCGAGCGTGAACGAGGCCACGGCGCTGCGCAGTAGCTTGCGCAAGGCATTGTTGGAGCCGACCTTGGTGAAGCCGTCAGCGGATTCCGGGCCGGACGCGGCCAGGGTCACCGGATCGGTCAGCGCAAAAGAACTTGCGTCGCCGGCGTCGCTTTCGGCAGTGATGAACATCTCGCCGTCGGCATCGCGAACGTGCAGGTGATCCTCCAGCCAGGCCTTGAGCACGGCGGCGGTGTTCGGGTGTTTGGTGGCGAGCAGGGCATTGAGCAGTGCGGCGCGCTCGCTCAGCGACGCGCTGCCGAGCGCGCGCAGCACATCGGGAAAAGCCGTGGGGACAGCGGGTGCCGCTTCGGCACTCGCGACGGCGGCCGCAGCCTGATCGGGTGCGGCTGACGGCTCCTGTGCGAGCAGCGGCAGGCTCGCGGCAAGGCATGCGGCCAGCCAGCATCGTCGCAGCGAGGTCGTGAATCGAATCATCGCGAATGCCTCCGGAAATGGGGAGCAGCCCGATCAGGCAAAGCAAGCTCCGGGCCGGGCCATTTCCGGCCCGGAGACTTGCCCCACCGCGGTGCTGCTTGCTTCGTAAGCGGGCAGCGCGGGCATCGTTGGCCGCGCCGCCCGCCGGATCACAGGCTCAGTTCGAGCACTTCTTGGTCTTGGTGTTGTAGTTGCCGCACTTCAGCTTCACCCAGTCGGACTCCAGATCCTTGGAGCCGTCGAGGAAGTCCGACCAGGCATCGCCCGGCACTTCGCCCTTGGTCTGCCAGACAGTCTCGAACTGGCCGTCTTCCTTGATCTCGCCGATGTACACCGGCTTGGTGATGTGGTGGTTCGGCAGCAGCTTGGCGGTGCCGCCGGTCAGGTTCGGCACTTCCAGGCCCGGCAGGGTTTCGATGACCTTTTCGGTGTCGGTGGTCTTGGCCTTCTCGACCGCCTTCACCCACAGGTTGAAGCCGATGTAGGTCGCTTCCATCGGATCGTTGGTGGTGCGCTTGTCGTTCTTGATGTAGCTGTGCCAGGCCTTGATGAACGCACTGTTGGCCGGGCTCTTGACGCTCTCGAAGTAGTTCCAGGCGGCGAGATGGCCGACCAGCGGCTTGGTGTCGATGCCCGACAGCTCTTCTTCGCCGACCGAGAACGCGACCACCGGAATGTCTTCCGCCGAGATCTTCTGGTTGCCCAGTTCCTTGTAGAACGGGACATTGGCGTCGCCGTTGATCGTGGAGACAACAGCCGTCTTCTTGCCGGCCGAGCCGAAGGCCTTGATCTTGGAGACTTCGCTCTGCCAGTCGCTGAAACCGAACGGCGTGTAGTTGACGATGATGTCTTCGGCTTTGACGCCCTTGGCCTTCAGGTAGGCCTCGAGGATCTTGTTGGTGGTGCGCGGATAGACGTAGTCGGTGCCTTCCAGCACCCAGCGCTTCACCTTGAGATCCTTCATCAGGTAGTCCACCGCCGGAATCGCCTGCTGGTTCGGCGCGGCACCGGTGTAGATGACGTTCTTCGAAGATTCCTCGCCCTCGTACTGCACCGGGTAGAACAGCAGCGAATTGGACTTCTCGAACACCGGCAGCACCGACTTGCGCGACACCGAGGTCCAGCAGCCGAACACCACCGACACCTTGTTCTTGTCGATCAGCTCGGACGCCTTCTCGGCGAACAGCGGCCAGTTCGACGCCGGATCGACGACCACGGCCTCGAGCTTCTTGCCGAGCACGCCGCCCTTCTTGTTCTGCTCGTCGATCAGCATCAGGACCGTGTCCTTCAGCGTGGTTTCGGAGATCGCCATGGTGCCGGACAGCGAATGCAGCACGCCGACCTTGATGGTGTCATCAGCCGCCTGGGTGGAGAAGCTCAGCGCGGCGGCCGCAGCCAGCAGCGCGGTTTTCATCGGATTCATCTTCATCGGGATTCCCTCGTGTTGGGTGATCGAAATGGATTCTGGACAGTCAGCCGGCGACTAGATCTGCACCTGCAGACCGACGCCGATCTGGGTGGCGTCGGGCAGGCCGGCGTCGAGCTTGGTGTCCTTGTAGAACAGGCTGATCCGGGCATCGAAAGCCTTGATCAGGTAGTTGACGTTGAACTCCAGAGTCGTCTGCTCGTATTCCGGGCCGAGGCCGCTGGTGTCGTTGAAACGCGCCGCGCCGTACTTGCCGAGCAGCTGCACCTTGCCGATGCCGATCTTCTGCGGGAACAGGTAGGCGCCCAGGCCGTACCAGCCGTTGGAGTCGGTGTAGCTGCCATCGAAGCCGCCGTAGCCACCCAGCTGGTCGTAGCGCGCCGCTTCGGCTTCCAGGGTCACCACGCCGCCGTTCGGCAGCTTCTTTTCCAGCAGCGCGTCGAGCGTGTAGGCGTGCTTGCCGGCCGAGGTCTGGCCGGCGATGCCGACCGCCAGTAGATCCTTCTCGCCGTAGTAGGTGCCGTTCAGGTAGTAGCCGGCTTCGGCATCCCAGAAATCCAGCTGCACGCGGCCGGCGGTGATGACCTCGCCTTCGCCCTGCGTGGACGGTGCATCGAAGACGCCAAGCGACACCTTGGCGATGCCGAACTGGCCCCAGTAGGCGACGCCGTTCTGGCGGCCCTGGACATAGAACGGATAGCCGTCCTGCACGCCGTCCTCGTAGACATTCCAGTTGCTGGCGTAGAACGGGCCGTAGAGGTTGGCGCGGTCCGACGGCGGCAGGAAGCGGCCGGCCCAGAAGTTCAGCGTGTCGCCGAACTCGAAGCGGGCGACGGCATCCATGACCTGCAGGTTGTCGGACGACGAGGAGTAGTCGGTGTTGAACATCAGCTTGATGTTCTCGGTCACCGAGCCGCCCAGATAGATGCGCGCGTTGTTGACGTTGAAGTCGTTGACGGTATTGCTGCCGCCGCTCGGATTGGTGCTTTCGAACTGCGTGCGCAGGCCGGCACCGATCGAGATCGGCGGCAGCTTCAGGTCAGCGGCGTGGCTGGTCGCCGGCACCGCGGCCGCCGCGCAGGCCAGCGCACCGATGGCGGCGACGGTGATCAGCTTGCTGGGCGATGTGCCGAGCATCCCGGTGTTGCAGTCGTTCATGTTGTTCCCCTGGTCAATGGATGGATCGAAGGCATGGCTCCGCCCGCGCCGGGTCGTCGAGACCCGGCGTGTTTGCAGCCCGTCACTGGTGTTTGCCGCTGTTCCGGCGCGCTCCCATGCGCCGTTGTTTCCGCTTTTTGCTTGCGTGGGTGCTTGCTGGTTTTCTGTATTCCTCAGCTGGCCAGCACGCCGAGCCGGCTGCGGTTCAGCGCCACGGTTGCCGCTGCCGTGCGCGTCTCCACACCGAGCTTGGTGAAGATGTGTTCGAGGTGCTTGTTGACCGTGCGCGGGCTCATTTCGAGCACGCCGGCGATCTCCGGATTGGTCTTGCCGAGCACGATCCAGTACAGGACGTCGGCTTCGCGGGCGGTGATGTTCAGCAGCCGCGCCAGCACTTCCGGCTCCGGCACGCTGGCCATCCGCTGCACCAGCAGGCGACGCGGGCCGAGCCGGGCAAAGCTCAGCCGCTGGCCGTCGGCATGCAGGCTGAAGTTCGGCGAGCCGGCGTCGCCGCAGTCCAGCCAGCGCAGCAGCGGCGCCGGCAGCCGATGGCCGGCATCGCACAGCGGCGCCAGCCAGGTCTGCGCCAGCGGCGTCGCCCAGCTCAGCCGGCCGGCCTCGTCGATGGCGACGATGGCATCGCCAGCGGCATCGGCCGCCGCCTGGGTATCCGACACCAGCCGCGCGTTGCGGACATGCGAGGCGATGCGGGCGATCACTTCGGTAGCGCGAATGGGCTTGGTCACGTAGTCGATGCCACCGGCCTGAAAGCCCTGCACCACGTGCTCGCTGTCGGTCAGCCCGGTCATGAACACCACCGGGATCGGCCGCGTCGACAGATCGGCCTTCAGCCGGCGGCAGGTCTCGAAGCCGTCGAGGCCCGGCATCACCGCATCGAGCAGGATCAGGTCCGGCGGCTGGCGGCGTGCCGATTCCAGTGCCGCCAGCCCGCTGGTGGCGACGCGCACCGTGTAGCCGGCGGCGTCCAGCGCGTCGTGCGCCACGGCCAGGTTCTCGGCGACATCGTCGACGATCAGGATGGTCGCGCCGGCGGCGGGCAGATGGCTGTTCATCGGGCCTCCATGCCGAGCGCGCGCAGGTAGTCGGCGAGCTGGAAGGCCTTGACCGAGGCGCGCAGCTTGCGGGTCTGCCGGTGGTAGCGGCTGTCGAGGCGGTCGATCTCGTCGAGCTTGCTCAGGATGCCGCGCACATGGCCGAGCGCGCCGAGTTCGCGCAGCGACTGCGCCAGGTGATCGGGCAGGGCCTCGTCGTCAGCCTCGGCCGCGGTCGCTGCCGGGCCGGCGATCCAGACCAGGCCGAGCGCGTCGCGGATGCGGTCGAGCAGCAGCGCAACGCCGACCGGCTTGACCAGATAGTCGCGCGGCGCGATGCCGGCGGCGGCGGTGCGGCCGGCTTCGAAGGCATCGGCGGAGATGATGATGATCGGCAGGTGCGGATGGCCGTTCTGCGCTTCATTGGCGCGCAGCAGGCGGGCGGTTTCCCAGCCGTCGATGCCGGGCATGCCGATGTCGAGCAGCACGAGGTCGGGACGCACATGGGCGACCTGGCGCAGCGCTTCGATGCCGGAAGCGGCTTCGCTCAGCTCGAAGCCGAGCGGCTCCAGCACGTTGATCAGCAGGCGCCGGTCGACCGCTTCGTTGTCGACCACCAGCAGGCGCCGGCGCGGCCCGGCGTAGCCGCTGATGTCCGGCAGCGCGGCCGACAGCGGCGCGCGCGGCTCGCGCACTTCCGGCAGGAACAGGCGGATCTCGAAGCGGCTGCCGGCGCCAGGCGTGGAGTCGACGGTCATCTCGCCGCCCATCAGGCTGGTCAGCATCTTGGCGATGGTCAGGCCCAGGCCGGTGCCGGTCTCGCCGCTGGCGGCCACCTGGCTGCCGCGCTCGAACGGCTGGAAGATGCGGTCGATCTCGTCAGCCGGAATGCCGATGCCGGAGTCGCGCACTTCGAAGGTGGCGATGTCGCCGCGCCAGCGCAGCCGGAAACTGACGCCGCCAGTTTCGGTGAACTTCACCGCGTTGCCGACGATGTTGATCAGGATCTGGCCGAGGCGCTTCTTGTCGGCGCGCACCACGGCCGGCACCTTGCCCTGCTCGTCGTAGACGAAGGTGATGCCCTTGTTGTGCGCCTGCAGCCGGAACATACCGACCGTCTGGGCGAGGAATTCCGGGAAGCGCAGCTCGTCGATGTCCAAGGTCAGCTTGCCGCTTTCGATGCGGGCGATGTCGAGCAGGCCGTCGACCAGCGACAGCAGGTGATCGCCGCTGCGGCGGATCACGTTGACGGCATCGCGCCGGGCCACCGGAATGCTGGGATCGTGCTGCAGCATCTCGGCATAGCCGAGGATCGAGTTCAGCGGCGTGCGCAGCTCGTGGCTGATGCCGGTGACATAGCGGCTCTTGGCCTGGTTGGCGCGGTCGGCCGCGCGCTTGGCGGCCTGCAGCTCGATGTCGGTCTTCTTGTGCGCTTCGATCTCGCGCATCAGCAGCGAGGTCTGGCGGTTCGATTCTTCCTGCGCCACGCGCCGGCTTTCGCCGTTCAGCACCAGCCACCAGCAGAGCACGGCGGCGATCACGATCAGCACCGCGTAGAGCTTCAGGAAGCCGGCCTGCAGCGCTTCCTGCAGCGCCGCGTCGCTGGCCACCAGCAGCGACGATTCCTGCACCCAGATCAGCGCCAGCGCGGCGCCGAGCACGCCGGAGACGATGCCGAACAGCAGCAGGTAATGGCCGAGGCGCGAATCGAGCCGCGCCGCCAGCGGTGTCGGCAGCAACCGCTTCAGCGTGGCGTTGATCTGCTCGCGCAGGCTGGCGCCGGGCTTGCAGGCATCGTGGCAGCGGGCGTCGAGCGAGCAGCACAGCGAGCAGATGTTGCCGCGGTAGGCCGGGCACAGCGCCATGTCTTCGCGCTCGTAGACCTTTTCGCAGATCACGCAGCGGTGCTCGGCGGCGGCGTTCAGCGCGGCATCCGGCTGCCGCGCCAGGTAGTAGCGGCCGCGTGTGGCGTAGGCGATCAGCGGCGCGCAGACGAAGGCGGCCAGCAGCGCGATGAACGAGGAGAACGCCTGCGCCAGCGGCCCGAACACGCCGGTGAATGCGGTGATCGACAGCGCCGAGGCGATCACCATGCTGCCGACGCCGACCGGGTTGATGTCGTACAGGTGCGCGCGCTTGAACTCGATGCCGGGTGGCGACAGGCCCAGCGGCTTGTTGATGACCAGATCGGCAACGATGGCGCCGACCCAGGCGATGGCGACATTGGAATAAAGGCCGAGCACCTGCTCCAGCGCCTTGAACACGCCGAGCTGCATCAGGATCAGCGCGATCGCCACGTTGAACACCACCCAGACCACGCGGCCGGGATGGCTGTGGGTGACGCGGGCGAAGAAGTTCGACCAGGCCAGCGAGCCGGCATAGGCATTGGTGACGTTGATCTTCAGCTGGCTCAGCACCACCAGCAGGGTCATCGCGCCGAGTGCCACGGCCGGCGAGTCGAACACGTAGCCGAAGCCGATGCGGTACATCTCGGTCGGCTCCAGCGCGTTGGCCTGCGGCACGCCGGCACGCAGCGCGATGAAGGCCAGGAAGGCGCCGCCCAGCAGCCGCACCGCGCCCATGCCGATCCAGCCCGGGCCAGCGACGATCAGGCAGGCCAGCCAGCGGCGGCGGTTGTCCTGCGTGCGTTCCGGCAGGAAGCGCAGGAAATCCACCTGCTCGCCGATCTGGGTGACCATCGCCATCAGCACGCTGGCGGCTGCACCAAACTGGATCAGCGAAAACGCCTTGCTGCCGCCTGGTGCTGCGAAATCGGGCAGCTCGCGCGCCAGTTCCGGCGCTTTCCAGATCACGAAGAGAAAGGGCAGGACCAGCAGCACCAGCCACAGCGGCTGGGTCCAGGCCTGCAAACGGGAGATCAGGGTGATGCCGTGCGTCACCAGCGGAATCACCACCAGCGCGCAGATCAGGTAGGCCGGCGTCAGCGGAATGCCGAAGCACAGCTTCAGCGCCAGCGCCATGATCGTGGCTTCCAGCGCGAAGAACAGAAAGGTGAACGAGGCGTAGATCAGCGAAGTGATCGTCGAGCCGATGTAGCCGAAGCCGGCACCCCGCGTCAGCAGATCCATGTCGACGCCGTAGCGCGCGGCGTACCAGCCGATCGGCAGGCCGGTCAGGAAGATCACCAGGCTCACTGCCGCAATCGCCCAGGCAGCATTGGTGAAGCCGTAGGACACCAGCAGCGAGCCGCCGATCGCTTCCAGCAGCAGGAACGAGATCGCCCCGAACGCGGTGTTGGCGACCCGGAACGCGCTCCACTTGCGGGCCGAACGCGCGGTGAAGCGCAGCGCGTAGTCCTCCAGCGTCTCGTTGGCCACCCAGGTGTTGTAGTCGCGGCGGATCTTGATGATCCGCTGCTCCTGCGGGGCGGTGCTGACGGTGGCGGGCTTGGCGCTCATGGCCCGATCCACCGCGCAAGAAGCCTGCCCCGGGCGGCGCTGGCGGGTACGTCAGATGACGTAGCGCCTGCCGCAGCCCGGCGCAGCGCTGCCGCAGACTGCCTGCCGCGCGGCCACCGGGCCCGCCGCGCAGGCCGGGCCGGCGGTTTCTGGCATGTCGCTTGCGAGGCCATGTACGCTTACTTGTATACAAAAACAGAGCGAGCCACCCGTGGCACCCGACGCGGTTTCCAGACCCGACACTCCGATTCCGCTGCGCGTGGCTGACCTGCACGCCGCGATGCGCCAAGGCGCCTTGACGCCCAGCGCCCTGCTGCGCCGGCTGCTGGCTGCGCGCGACCGCGTCGATCGTCCCGAGGTCTGGATCTCGCAGCCGCCGGACCCCGTGCTGCTGGCGCAGGCGCAGGCCTGCGATGCGCTGCTGGCGCGTGAAGGCCCGGCGCTGCTCGATCGGCTGCCGCTGTTCGGCCTGCCGTTCGCGGTCAAGGACAACATCGACGTGGCTGGCCAGCCGACCACGGCCGCCTGTCCGGCCTTCGCCTATCGGCCGGAGCGGTCGGCGCCGGCGGTCGAACGGCTGCTGGCGGCCGGCGCGCTGTATCTGGGCAAGACCAATCTCGACCAGTTCGCGACCGGCCTGGTCGGCACCCGCTCGCCGTACGGCGTGGTGCGCAATGCGATCGATCCGGACTACCTGTCCGGCGGCTCGAGTTCCGGTTCGGCGGTGGCCGTGGCGCTCGATCTGGCGGTGTTCGCGCTGGGCACCGACACCGCCGGCTCCGGCCGCGTGCCGGCCGGCTTCAACGGCATCGTCGGCCTGAAGCCGAGCCTCGGGCTGGTGTCGACACGCGGCGTGGTGCCGGCCTGCCGCAGCCTGGACTGCGTATCGATCTTCGCCGGCAGCGTCGCCGATGCCTGGTCGGTGCTGGCGGTGATTGCCGGCGTCGATGCCGAGGACAGCCGCTCGCGGGCCGTGCCGATGCTGGCGCCGCTGGCGCGCACCGCGCGGATCGGCCTGGCGGCCGAACCGGTGTTCTTCGGCGACCCGCTGGCCGAGACGGCCTACGGCGCGACGGTCGAGGCGCTGCGCCGCGAACCGGCGTTCGCGTTCGCGGCGGTCGATCTGTCGCCGCTGACCGCCGCAGCGGAACTGCTGTACGCCGGTCCGTGGATCGCCGAGCGCCGGATCGCGGTCGGCGAGATGCTTGCGACGCAGCCGGATGCGATCGATCCGACGGTGCGCGCGGTGATCGCCGCCGCACCGCCGTTCAGCGCCGAAGACCTGTTCCGTGCCGAAGACCGGATGCGTGGCTATCGCGCCCACGCGGCACGGCTGTTCGAGCGGATCGACGTGCTGCTGGTGCCGACCGCGCCCTGCCATCCGCGGATCGCCGAGGTGCAGGCCGAGCCGGTGGCCCGTAATAGCGAACTGGGCTGGTACACGAACTTCGTCAACCTGCTCGACCTTGCCGCGCTCGCGATTCCCGGTCTGCCGCGCGGCGATGGCCTGCCGTCCGGCATCACGCTGATCGGCCCGGCCGGCAGCGATCACCGGCTGGCCGCGCTGGCGACGCGCCTGCAGCCCCTGCTGTCGTCCGCCGGCACCGAGGCGGCGTCCGGCCTGGCGGCGCTGCCGCTGCCGTTCAACGAGCCGACGATCGCCGTGGCCGTGGTCGGCGCCCATCTAGAAGGCCAGCCGCTGAACTGGCAACTGATCGAATGCGGTGCGCGCTGCACCGCGCGGACGCAGACCGCTGCGCAGTACCGGCTGTATGCGCTCGCCAACACCACGCCGGCCAAGCCGGGACTGGTCCGGGTGGCGGGGCAGGGCGCGGCGATCGAGGTCGAGGTCTGGGAAATGCCGCAGCGGCAGTTCGGCCGGCTGATGGCCCAGGTCGGCGCGCCGCTCGGTATCGGCACGCTCGAACTGGCCGACGGCCGCACCGTTAAAGGTTTCATCTGCGAGCCGATCGCCGTGGCCGGCGCGGTCGATATCACCCACCACGGCGGCTGGCGGCACTACCTGGCCGCGAACCGGCCTGCCTGAATTCCTGCGCGAGGATCTATCCGAGATGGCTTTCCCGACCGTTGCCGCCGAACCCTATGCCTGGCCGTTCGACGGCGGCTTCACGCCGGCCCGCACGGCGCTGATCATCATCGACATGCAGACCGATTTCTGCGGCGTCGGCGGCTATGTCGACACCATGGGCTACGACATCGCGCTGACCCGCGCGCCGATCGAGCCGATCCGGCGCCTGCTGGGCCGGATGCGGGAGCTGGGCTTCACCATCATCCACACCCGCGAAGGCCACCGGCCGGACCTGTCCGACCTGCCGGCCAACAAGCGCTGGCGCTCGCGCCAGATCGGCGCCGGCATCGGCGATCCCGGCCCCTGCGGCAAGATCCTGGTTCGCGGCGAGCCGGGCTGGGACATCATTCCGGAGCTGTACCCGATCGACGGCGAGATCGTGCTCGACAAGCCGGGCAAGGGCAGCTTCTGCGCCACCGACCTCGAACTGATCCTGCGCACCCGGGGCATCACGCATCTGGTGCTGACCGGCATCACCACCGACGTCTGCGTGCACACGACGATGCGTGAAGGCAATGACCGCGGCTTCGAATGCCTGCTGGTCGAGGACTGCTGCGCCGCCACCGATCACGGCAATCATCTGGCGGCGCTGAAGATGGTCAAGATGCAGGGCGGGGTGTTCGGTGCGGTGGCGAGCTCGGAGGCCTTGCTGGCCGCGCTGTCCTAGTGCGACTGCCGCGCGCCGCAAGGTCGCGATCAGGCCGGGCCTGCGATCGGCCTGCGATCGGTCTGGCGCGGCCCTTATCCTTGGCGTCATGACCCCCGATCAGATCAACCGTCCGGCAGCGCGGGCCTCGCTGCGCGCGGCATTCGACGCCTACGAAGCCGCCCTGCTGCGCCACGACATCGCAGCGCTCGACGCCTTCTTCCACGACGCGCCGGAAACGCTGCGCTACGGCGTGGCCGAACTCGGCTACGGCATCGAGGCGATCCGCCGCTACCGCGCGGCCGCAGCGCCGGTGCACCCCGGCCGGACCCTGCGCAATGTCGTGATCCAGACCTTCGGCGAGGATTGCGGCAGCGCGGCCTGCGAGTTCGTGGCGCCGGATACTGCACTGATCGGCCGCCAGACCCAGACCTGGGTGCGCGTCGACGGGGCATGGCGCATCGTGACGGCGCACGTGAGCCTGCTGGCGCCCTGAGCGCGACGCCCGGCGTGATGCGGCGGCGGTAGACTGCGGCGTCCCTTTCCCTTCCTCCGCACGACCATGGCGCAGCAGCCGGCCAACCCGCTGGGTGAACAGATCTACCTGCGGGTGAAGGCGGAAATCTTCGATTTCCATCTGCTGCCGGGCGACCGTTTCACCGAGACCGAACTGGCCGCGCGCCTCGGCGTGTCGCGCACGCCGATCCGCGATGCGCTGTACCGCCTGCGCCGCGAAGGCTATCTGGAGGTCGGCTTCCGCAGCGGCTGGAGCGTGGCGCCATTCGACTTCGTGCGCTTCGATGAACTCTACGACCTGCGCATCCTGATCGAGTCGCATGCCGTCGAGAAGCTGTGCGCCTTGGAAGACGAGCTGCCGCTGGCCGCACTGAAGGCCGCGTGGCTGGTGCCGGTGGACAGCCGCGAAAGCGATCCGCGCAAGATGGCCGGGCTCGACGAAGCCTTCCATTGCGCGCTGGTCGAAGCCGCCGGCAATCGCGAGATGCAGCGGGTGCACCAGGAGCTCACCGAGAAGATCCGCATCATCCGCCGGCTCGATTTTCTCAAGGAAAACCGGATCGCCGCGACCTATGACGAGCACGCCAAGATCCTGCGGCTGATCATGCGGCGCAAGGCGACCGAGGCCTTGATCCTGCTGCGCTCGCATATCACCCAGAGCAAGAGCGAGGTGCGCAAGATCACCCTACACATGCTCCACGATGCGCGCGGCGCGATGCTGCGCACTACCGAGGCGGCGTCGACCTAGGGAAACGCTGCATCGGTCGTCACCCCGCCGAAAGCCGGGGTCCAGGGCCTTGAAAGCGCTGGATTCCGGCTTTCGCCGGAATGACGAACTGAACCTGTGCGGGGCTTTCCTAGGTCCCGTTGCCCGACAGCGGAATCACCGTCGGACTATTCGGCGCGCTGGTGGTGATGGTGATGCTGCCCGGCCGTGACCCCGTGGCCTTCGGCTTGAAACGACCGGTCAAGGTGCAGGTCTTGCCGGCGTCGAGGAAGCGCGGGCAGTTGTGACTGCCGCTGTAATCCCCCGAAACGGCGATCGAACGAATCTCCAGCGGCCCGGTGCCGGAGCTGGTGATGATCAGCGCCCGATCGGGACTGGCGGCCCCCACCTTCACATTGCCGAAGTTGTAGCTCGGCGCATTGGTCTTGATCGCCGGCACCAGGCCCTTGCCGGTGCCGCTGAGGCTGATCAGGTCCGGGCTGGTGGCGGCATTGCTGGTGATCCGGGTTTCGCCGGTCCGGGTGCCGATCGCGGTGGGCTTGAAGATGATCGAGATCGTGCACTGGCCGGACGGCGCCACCGAGGTGCCGCAGGTGCTGGTTTGCCTGAAGTCGCCGGTGGTGACGATGCTGCTGATGCTCAGCGGGGCATTGCCGGTGTTGGTCAGGGTGACCACCTGGGCCTCGCTGCTGGTGTTCAGGGTGATCTCGCGGAAGCGGATCACGAAGCCCCGGCCGAAGTGCAGATCGTTCATGTCCAGCGATACCGCCGGCGCCTGGACGGCTGGCGTCGTGGTGCTGGTGAAGGTATCGGAGACGCCCAGCGACACGCCCTCGGCGCCGATGGTCAGCGTGGTGTCGTTGACGCTGCCGGCGGGGCCGGCGACATGGCAGACGCTGATCACCGAGCCGGCACTGACCATGCCGCTGGTTTCCCCGGTCAGCGGATCGCAAGGCAGGGCGCTGCTGCTGGCCCGGCCGCCGGTGACGTTGAACGGGGTGCTGTCGTTGATGCCGGCCACCGTGATCGCATTGCTGCGCTGGATGCTGCCGGCGCTCACCGTGCCCGGTACGTCGGTGAACAGGAACGTGGCCGGGGACACATCCCGCGCTTCGGTGGTGCTGGTGAAGGTGGTGGTGTAGGTGCCGACGGTGACCGTGGTGACGGTCGAGGTGCCGAACAGGTTCGAGGCGGTGTGGCACAGACGCAGCTTGTCGTCGCCGGCTACCGGATCGTTGATCCGGGTGCATTCGCCGCCGTTGATGCTGGCAAAGCCATTCACAACCACGAGGGGTGTCGGGAAGGTGATGTCCTGCAGGGTCACGATCTCGCTGAGCACCGGGCTGCCGCGCGGCACGGCTAGCCTGTCGGAGAAGGTGAATGCCACCGGCGTGTTGTCGGCGTCGTCGTCGAGGATCGTGCCGGTGGCGCCGGTATTGCCCAGCGTGGCGCCGAGACTCGCGGAATTCAGAAACACCTGAACGTAACCCGGGTTGAAAGCGCCCGGGCCGGTGAGCACGGCAACATCGGCCTTGCCATCGCCGTTCAGGTCGCTGACCGCCAGGTTGCGGAGGCCGCCGTTGGCGACCGAGCCCACCGGGCCGGCCGTGAAGCCCCCGCTGCCATCGCCGAGCAGGATCGGCACGTTGTTTCCGAAATTGTCGATCGCCACGGCCAGATCGGCCTTGCCGTCGCCGTTGAAGTCGCCGATCGCCAGCGACGACGGGAAGCGGCCCACCGGAATATTGCTTGCCGCGCCGAAGCTGCCGCTGCCATCGCCGAGCAGGATGGAAATACTGCCGCTGCTGTTGCTGTTGGTCACCGCCAGGTCTGCCTTGCCGTCGCCGTTGAGATCGCCGATGGCCACCGCGCTGGGAAAACTGCCGACCGGGAAGCTGCCGGGCGTGCGTAGGCCGCCGGCGCCATCGCCGAGCAGCACCAGAACGGTACCGTTGCCCGATGCCTGATTGGGCATCACCACGTCCGTCTTGCCGTCGCCATTCAGATCGCCAACCGCGATGAAAGACTGACTGCCACCTGTGGTACTGCGAGATTCAATGAAGCTGGCACTGCCGGCACCTGGCGCAGTGGTATTCAACAGGATGCGCAGCGTGACGCCGATGGTCACCGCCAGGTCCGGCCGGCCATCGTTGTTGAAGTCCCCCGTAGCGACCCAGCGCTGGTTCTGGGTCAGCACATTGCCAGGGCTGCCGAAGCCGCCGTGACCATCGCCGAGCAGGATCAGCAGCCCGCCGCCGGTAGGGCCGCCTGCGGCTACCGCGAGGTCCGGCTTGCCATCGCCGTTGAAATCGGCCGCCGCGACCGAATTGGCATCGACCGTGAGCGGTACATCCGGCGCGGCCTGATAACCGCCAGCAGGCTTGCTGAGCAGGATCGTCAGCCTTTGGTTGCTGAGGCTGCCACCGCCCTGGGTATTGGCGATGGCGAGATCGGCAATGCCGTCGCCGTTGAGATCGCTGACCGCAATGGCGAACGGGTTCGTGGCCTCGAAAATGCGTGGCGTTGCAAAACTGCCGCCGCCCTGATTCAGCAGGATGTTCGCGTAGGCATTGAGGGAGTCGTCGTCGGTAACCGCGAGGTCCGGCTGGCCATCGCCATTGAAGTCGCCGATGGCGAGGGCCGTCGGGTCGTTGCCCGCCGCGTAGTAGTTCGGCGGCGCAAAGCTGCCGTCGCCCAGGCTCGCGAGGATCGCCAGCCGCGAAGCGCCATTCGTCACCACGGCGATATCGGCTTTGCCGTCCCCGGTGAAATCCGCCACCTTCAATGAGGAGTTGTCACTGGCCTGGCCGCCGAGGCGGATGCCGCTGGCCGCGCCGAAGCTGCCAGCGCCGGTGTTCAGCAGGATCGAGAGCGTGTTGATGAAATCGCCATGCGAGATGGCCAGGTCGGGCCTGCCGTCGCCGTTGAAATCACCGGCAGCGATTGCGCGGGGCCCTGGAGTGGTCAGCGGCGACGAGGTGGCGGCGGCGAAGCTGCCATTGCCGTTGTTGAGCAGCAGCGACACGCTGGCGTTGTTGGAGTTGGTATCGGCGAAGCGATTGGGCACCGCCAGATCAGGCCTGCCGTCGCCGTCGAAATCAGCGATCACGATCGCGGTCGATGAGACGCCCACCGGATACATCGTTGCCGGGCCGAAGCCGCCACTGCCGTCATTGAGCAGCACGGCCACTCGGCCGGGGTCGATGCTGCCGCCCACCGTCGCCGCCAGATCCAGCCAGCCATCGCCATTGAGGTCGCCGACCGCAACGGCCTGGCCGCCGCCACCGAGGTCAGGGCTGTCCTGGGACGTGAAGCTGAGGCTGGCGGAGCCGGTGGCGGTGGTATTGATCAGGATCGTCACCTGGCCGCTGGTGCCGGAGGCCAGCCGGGCGGCCAGATCGGGTTTGCCGTCGTTGTTGAAATCGCCGACAGCGAGGTCGCTCGCGCGACCCACGGCGAACTGGCTGGCCGGGCCGAAGCCACCGCTGCCGTCACCGAGCCGGATCGAGATGAAGTACTGCTGAGTGCCGCTGCTGTAGACCCGCATGGCCAGATCGGCCTTGCCGTCGCCGTTGAAGTCGGCGCTGACGCTCGAATCCGGGCTCTGGCCGATGGCATAGCGCGGCGCCATGCCCAGATCGCCCGCCGGGTTGTAGGCCGCTGGCGTGCCGAGATTCAGCTGCAGGGTTTCGTCAGCTTCGACGACGACATCGCCAATCACCGGCACGGTGATCGTGCCCTGGATCTGGCCGGCCGGTATCCGCAGCACGGCACCGGTGCCGGGGGCGGTGTAGTCGCCGGGTGTCGAGGCCGTGCCGGGTTCGATGCTGTACGGCACTACGAGATTGGTGCTGGTATCGCCGCTGCGCACCACCGAAAAATTCAGATCGACGGTGCCGCTGTCGCCTTCGGTAACGCTGCTGTTGGTGACGCTGAGACTGGCCGGCGCCCCTGCCTGCGCCGACCAGCTGAACGCCAGAAGCAAGGGGAGCCACGCTCGCCGGTTTCGACCCGGCAGCCCGGATGGGCTCGTCTGCAAGGTCGCTCCTGGGGCTCCGGATTCGCGTTCAGGAGGGGAAAGAAAGGCGCTGACGATTGCTGCGATGAGCTGCTGGATGGCGACCATGGGTGACTCCCCCGTTTTTGTATGCAAGCCCGGCGGAACCTGCGCCAGCGCAGGGGTTTCAACCTAACAGGAACCATACAAATTCAAGCCGTATCGGCAAGCCGCTGATTTGAATGATGATGATGTTTCTCTCGGAGTCGCTTTCGGCCTTGTGCCTGTGCTGCTTCGGGGCGAAGGAACGGTAATCTGCGCTTCCGCAGCCGATGGGCGGTTGGCGTCGGTGGCGTGACGGGAGGAGTTCTGATCGCTTTTGCTCAGGCCTGGAGCGATCCGCTCGTCGTCAGAAGAGGAGGCCATCGCCGGACTCTGATTTCTGCGCCACGATGGTGCGAGTAACATTTCGGCACTTCACGGAACGCGCCCGCTTTGAGCCCTCCGCCGTCACCCTCGTCTGAATCCGCGCCAGACGCCGCCGGGCGCTGGCGCTTCGGCGCGGCGGCGTTCGACGAGCGCAACTTGCAACTGAGCGTGCGCGGCGTCGAGATCGCAGTGCCGCGCAAGTCACTGATGGTGTTGCACGTGCTGCTGCGCCACGCCGGCGAGGTGGTGACCAAGGACGAGCTCATCGAGACCTGCTGGCCGGGCCGCATCCTCTCCGATTCAGTGTTGACGACGACCGTCAGCCGCCTGCGCGAAGCGCTGTCGGACGACGATCAGGCGCTGATCCAGACGGTGAAGGGTTATGGCTATCGGTTGCAGGCGCCGGTCAGCTATGACGGCCCGGCGCCGATGCCGGCGCCGCGCCTGAACCTGCAGGCTGGCGATCATCCGCCCGGCCGGCCGGAGTGGCGGCTGACCGCGCCGCTCGGTGCCGGCGGTCAGGCCGATGTCTGGCTGGGCCACGACCCGCAGGGCAAGGCCTGCGTGTTCAAGTTCGCGATCGACCGGCGTGCGGTATCCGGGCTGCAGCGGGAAGTGGCGATCGGTCGCCTGCTGCGCGATGCGGCTGGCGAAGACGCTGGTTTCCTGCAACCGCTGGACTGGTCCTTCGACACGCAGCCGGCGTTCCTGGCCAGCGAGTACATCGCCGGCGGTAGCCTGGAGCAATGGGCCGGTGCGCGCGGCGGTGCGCAGGCGGTTCCGCTGGAACTGCGGCTGGATCTGGCCGCGCAGTGCGCCGAGCTGCTGGCCTTGGCCCACGCCGCGGGCGTGCTGCACAAGGATCTGAAGCCGGCCAATGTGCTGATCGACGACAGCGGCGCGGTGCCGCGTGCGCTGCTCTGCGATTTCGGCAGCGGCGCCGTGCTTGATCGCGAGCGCCTGCAGCGTTACGCGCTGACCCGGATCGGCGTGTCCCGGCAGACCCTGGCCGCTGATTCCAGCAGCGGCACGCCGCTGTATCTGGCGCCGGAAGTACTGGCCGGCCTGTCGCCGACCGAACGCAGCGACATCTACTCGCTGGGTGTGCTGCTGTTCCAGTTGGTGATCGGCGATTTCCGCCGGCCGCTGGCCGCCGGCTGGGAAGCCGAGGTGCCGGACGAGCTGCTGCGCGAGGACATCGCGCTGACTGCCACCGGCAATCCGCAACGCCGCCTGGGCGATGCCGCCGAACTGGCGCGGCGGCTGCGCAGTCTCGACGCCCGTCGCGAGGCACGCGGCCGCGAGCGGGCGGAAGCGCGTCGCGCCGAGGCGTTGCAGCGCGAACTGGAACGGCATCGCCAGCGCCGGCCGCTGGTGCTGGGCATCGGCGCCCTGCTGGTGTTCGGCCTGGTCGGCCTCAGTGTTCTTGGCTGGAAGCTCGGCCGGGCCCTGGCCGATGCCCGCCGCCATGAAGCGCTGGCGACCGCGGTCAACGAATTCCTGCAGCGGGACATCCTTGCCGGCGCCGCGCCGAATGCCGCCGGCAAGCCGGACCCGACGATGCTCGACGTGCTCAAGCACGCCCAGGACAAGGTTGCCGAGCGTTTCGCCGGCCAGCCGCTGCAGGAGGGTGCGGTGCGCACCACCCTGGGTAGCGCCTGGCACCTGATCGGCAACGATGCCGATGCCGAAGAGCAGCTGCGCAAGGCCATCGTGACCCTGGAAGCGCTCGGTGACGACGCGCTGCTGGAAGCCGCACTCGCCCATGTGGTGCTTGGCAAGAACCTGTCGATCCGCGGCATTGCCGAATACAGCGAGCATTTCGATCGCGCCGAAGCGCTGGCGGCACGCAGTCACGACCCGGCGCGCTGGAACGTCATGGCTCGTTCGCAGCTGGCGCGGGCACGGGTGCACGGTTTTTCCGGGCGCGCCCTTCAGGCCCTGGAACTGCTCGATCCGCTGCATCGCGAGGTCGCTGCGCGCCTGCCGGCCGATGATGCGTTTCGACTGTCGGTCGACACCGAATATCTCAGTCAGCTGGCGCAAGTCGGCCGCTATGCCGAAGCACTGGCGATTGCCGAAGCGAGCTTGCCGGTGCTGACCAGCGGCCGTAGCGCCAGCCCCGGAAATGCCGCCGAACTGCGCAGGACGATGGCCTATCTGCTGCGCAAGCAGGGCAGACTCGAAGAATCCTATGCGGTGTACGCCGATGCGCTGCAGCGTTTCACGACGGTGTTCGGCGCCGATGCCGCCGAGACGCTGACCACCCGCCGCGAGATCGCCGTGCGACACGCCGACGATGCGAAGACCACGGCGGATACCGATGCTGCACTGATCGAACTGCGCAGCCTGCTGCTGCCGATGCGTGCCGCCCAGGGCGAGCTCAGCTACTCCTGTGCGGTGACCGATGCCATCGTCGAAGCCTTGATCGGCGCCGGTCGCTGGGAGATCGCCGAAGCCGATGCCCGGGTCGCGATCACCGAGGTGCAGACCTACGACAAGGAAACGCCGTTGAGCCTGGCGCTGGGGCAGTCGCGATTGGCGCATGTGCTGACGCAGCTTGATCGTGCTGCCGAGGCCGCGCCGCTGTTCGAGGCAGCGATGCCGGTGATCCGCAAGGACATGGAACACGAGCATCCGGTGTACCGGCTGGCCGAGCAGCGTTATGCGGCGTTTCGGGCGGCATTTCAGGCGGCGGCTCGATAGCCGTGCCGATGTGGTCCAGTCTGCAGCGGACCGCACCAGGCCAGGGCGATTCGCGAATGCCCTGCGCCATCTCGGATCGGCGAACTTAGCAGGCCTCTCGCTCTCGGAGAGAGGTGGGTGAGGGGCCGCGCTATTCGAAGAAGGCTGAAGCCTGATCGGGCCACGTTTCTCCGCCCGATCCTTCTCCCGGTAGAAGCGGAGCTAACTCGCTGATCAGCTGTGATTTCTGGCTGTCATCAGCGGATCAGCGTTTCAGTTTTTCCCCTCGTCAAATCGCGCTGGCGACGCTCCGTGCGCCAGTTGGCACGAGCTGTGCTCTAGGAAAAATACAAACTTGCATACAAATAAGAATTCAACACCGACTATCGATGTTGCCTGGCCTCGGAGGGGAGGCGGCTGCTGACGGCGCATCGTCAGTTGGCGGCAACGCGAAAGCCGGTTCATCCATTGAAACCGGATATCCGGGGAGCACGCGATGCGCAGACAGATTCGGGGAGCGGTGGTTGGGCTGGTGGGGGGCTTGTTCGCCTGGGCGTCGCTGGCAACGGAGGCGGCCGATGCCGCGCCGGGATCGGCGATCCACGGCTTCGCCGACGTGACATTGAAGAACGACTACATCACGCCGCGCGGTCTGCTGGTCACCGATCAGGGCGTGACCACGCAGATCCTCGGCGGGCTGGTGTTCCTGACTCCGGGCGATACCTCGATCGTGGTCGGTATCTGGAATGACATCAATTCCGACGGCGCCGACTACAACCGGCCGTCGCCGGTCGGCGCCTGGAACGAGTTCGACTACTTCGCCGGCATCAACTGGCAGCCGACCAAGAACCTGAAGGTCGGCGCGGCCTACGTGGTGTTCCTGAGCCCACCCGGCAACTTCCAGACCGAGCACAACATCGAGTTCACCGCGTACTACACCGATCCGTATTCGCTGAATCCTTACCTGAAGGTGTTCTGGGCGGTGGGCGGCGACTCCACTGTGGTGCTCGGCCGGCGCGGCGATACCTTCGATGTCGAGATCGGCGCCAATCCGAGCTACACGTTCAAGTCGATCGGCCTGACGCTGTCGGCCCCGACCTGGATCACCGTCGGCCCGAAGAACTTCTGGTGCGATCCGAATTCAGGCGCTGCCCAGTTCGCGTCGACGATCACCGGCAGCAGCTGTGCCGGTTCCAACTTCGGCGTGTTCTCCACCGGCCTGAAGGCCAGCCTGCCGATCACTGCGATCGGCCCAGCTTACGGCGGCTGGTCGTTCAACACCGGCGTCCAGTACTACAACCTACTGAACGGATCGCTGGTCGACGCCCATGCGCTGACCGTCAACTCGCCGAAGGGCTACCGCCACGTTGTGGTGCCGTTCGCCGGTGTCGGCTTCGGCTTCTGAACACCGTTGGCACTGTTCCTGCCCGCCTGCACGAAGCCCACGCCAGGAGATCGCGCATGAGCCCGTCCCCGAATGCCGTCGAGATCGCTGCGGAGCCGTATCCGTTCCTGTTCGACCCGGCGGCGTGCGCGCTGCTGATCATCGACATGCAGCGGGATTTCCTGGAGCCCGGCGGCTTCGGCGAAATGCTCGGCAACGATGTTTCCCAGCTGCGGCGGACCATCGCACCGAACCAGCGCCTGCTGGCGGCCTGGCGTGCCGCCGGCCTGATGGTGCTGCACACCCGTGAAGGCCATCGCCCCGATCTGGCCGACCTGCCGCCGTGCAAGAAGATTCGTGGCCGAGCGGCGCAGAGCATCGGCGACCGTGGCCCGATGGGTCGCATCCTGGTTCGTGGCGAAGCCGGCCACGACATCATCGCCGAGCTGTATCCGCAGCCCGGCGAACCGGTGATCGACAAGCCCGGCAAGGGCGCGTTCTGGGCGACCGACCTGCACGCGATCCTGCAGCACCGGGGTATCCGGCAGCTGGTGGTGACCGGTGTGACCACCGAGGTCTGCGTCAATACCACGGTGCGCGAAGCCAATGACCGCGGCTACGACTGCCTGGTGCCCGAGGACTGCGTCGGCTCCTACTACCCGGCGTTCCAGGACTACGGCCTGCAGATGATCAAGGCGCAGGGCGGCATCTTTGGCTGGGTGGGGCACTCCAGTGCCGTCATCGAGGCGATCGAAAGCAGTGCAGCGAATCGATGACGGCCCGTCCTTCATCCGTCATTCCGGCGAAGGCCGGAATCCAGAGCCCGGCGACGTTCAGCGCACCGCCGCACTGAACCCCCGCTCCCATCCCTTGCAGAACCCATCCGGCCGCACGACGCAACACGAGGTGATCGACATGGCAAGCACCGCGACCCCTGCATCCGCTTCCCGCTTCAAGCCCGCGCTCTGGGTGCCGGGCGACTGGAACGCCTTCTTCGGCTTCGGCACCAACATCCTGGTCAACATGCTGACGCTGATGGCGCTGCTGCGCTATGTGTTGAAGCTGCCGGACGAACTGGTGTTCGGCCGCATCCTGCCGGCCACCGGCCTGATGCTGTTCCTGTCCACGCTTTATTACGCCTGGCTTGGCTACAAGCTGGCCAAGGCCGAAGGCCGCAACACGGTCTGCGCGCTGCCGTCCGGCATCAGCGTGCCGCACATGTTCGTCGTGGTGTTCGTGATCATGCTGCCGATTGCCGGCACCACCGGCGATCCCGTGAAGGGCTGGGAAGCCGGCCTGACCTGGGTGTTCGTGCAGAGCTTCGTGCTGATGGCCGGCGGTTACATCGCGCCGTACATCAAGAAGATCACGCCGCGCGCAGCGCTGCTCGGCGCGTTGGCCGGCGTGTCGATCGCCTTCATCTCGATGCGCCCGGCGCTGGAGATGTACAGCGATCCGGTGATCGGCATCGTCTGCTTCGCGATCCTGCTGGCCAGCTGGTTTGGCGGCGTGCGTTACTTCAAGGGTCTGCCGGCCGGATTGGTGGCGATTGCCGTCGGCTCGCTGATCGCCTGGGGCGGGCTGGCTTTTGGCGTCAACTTGGGCGGCATGAGTGTCGCCAAGCTCGGCGATTCGTTCGCCAGCTTCGGCTTCTCGGTGCCGCTGCCGGCGTTTGGTCATATCTTCTCCGGCTTCGAGTTCCTGGCCGTGATCCTGGTCACCGCGATTCCATTCGGTATCTACGATCTGGTGGAAGCGATGGACAACGTCGAGTCCGCCGAAGCCGGCGGAGACAAGTTCCCGACTACGCGGGTGATCACCGCCGACGGCGTCATCAGCCTGATCGGCTGCTGCCTCGGCAATCCGTTCATCAACGCCGTCTACATCGGCCATCCGGGCTGGAAGGCGATCGGCGGCCGGCTCGGCTATTCGGCGGCGACCGGTGTGATGGTGCTGCTGCTGTCCTGGTTCGGCATCCTGGCCTTGATGAGCGCGCTGATCCCGCTGGTCGCGATCTCGCCGATCCTGCTCTACATCGGCATGCTGATCGGCGCCCAGGCGTTCCAGGAAACCCCGCGCGCCCACGCGCCGGCGGTGATCATCTCGCTGATCCCGCAGGTCGCCGGCTGGGGCAAGCTGATGATCGACAGCGCCTTGGGCGCCGCCGGCACCAATGTGGCGACGGTCGGCCTCGACAAGCTGGCCGGCACCGGCGTGCTGTATCACGGCCTGGAAATCCTCGGCAGCGGCGCCATCCTGACCAGCCTCGTGCTGGCCGGCGTGACCGCCTGCATGATCGACCGCACGTTCTCCAAGGCCGCGACGTTCGCACTGGCCGGCGCGGTGATGACCTTCTTCGGTTTCATGCACTCCGAAGCGATCGGCATTGCCCGCATGCCCGGCGTTGCGCTGGCCTACCTCGGCGTGGCGGCACTGCTGTATGGCTGCGCCAGGTTCGGGAAGGTGTCCGCCCGTGCGCCGGAGGCAGACGACATGCATGGCGAGGTGATCGCGGCCAGCACCTGAAGCTCTTTTGAAGGAAGCACTCGGGCGGCGTGCATAAAGGGCTTCATCGCGATCGTCATTCCGGCGGAAGCCGGAATCTTAAGCGTCAGATGTCGCGAGAAATGGCAGGCAGGTCACAAGCCGATTGAATCCAGAAACGTAACGAAAACGCCCGCATCAGCGGGCGCTTTTGTTCATGCGGGGAAACGGAGCTAAGACATGAACTCCACCCGCACATCCTCCTGCGACAACAGAGGCACCGGCACCGCTTTCGCTCCCCAGATAGCTGTGCAGTACTCGCCAATGGTCCGATCTGACGAGAACATGCCGGACCGAGCGCTGTTCAGTATCGACATGCGCGTCCAGTCATCAGCGTCGAGGAAGGCGGTGCCGGCACGGGTATGGGCGTCGGCGTACGACGCGAAATCGGCGAACAGGCAGTACGGGTCGTGGTGGACCAAGCTGTCGACCAGTGGGCGGAACAGTTCGCCATCGCCGCGGCTGAAGTAGCCGTGGCGGATCAGGTTGATGACCTCATTCAGTTCCGGATTGCGGTCAGCCCATTCTGCCGGGCGATAGCCCGATGACTTGAGGGCGGCGACTTCTGCGGCGTCCATGCCGAACAGGAAGAAGTTCTCCGCGCCCACTTGTTCACGAATCTCGATGTTGGCGCCGTCCATGGTGCCGATGGTCAGTGCGCCGTTCATCGCGAACTTCATGTTGCCGGTGCCGCTGGCTTCCTTGCCGGCCAGCGAGATCTGTTCGGACAGGTCAGCGGCCGGATAGATGCGCTGGCCATTGGTGACGCTGAAGTTCGGCAGGAAGGCAACGCGCAGGCGATCGCGGACGGCCGGATCGCGGTTGACGACATCGCCGATCGAGGTGATCAGCTTGATCATCAGCTTGGCCATCCGGTAGCCCGGCGCGGCCTTGCCGCCGAAGATGAAGGTGCGCGGTGTCATCTCCAGGTTCGGGCTGGATTTGAGCCGGTGATAGAGCGCGATGATGTGCAGCGCGCTCAGGTGCTGGCGCTTGTATTCGTGGATGCGCTTGACCTGGATGTCGAACATCGATGACGGGTCGACGGCGACGTTGCAGCGCTTCCGGATCACATCGGCGAAATCGCGCTTGTTGGCGCGCTTGATCTCGCGCCAGCCGGCGCGGAAGCCGGCGTCGTCGGCGAAGGTTTCCAGCTGCTGCAGTTGCGACAGGTCCTTGATCCAGTTGTCGCCGATCGCGTTGCTGATGTGTCTGGTCAGTCGTGGATTGGCCAGCACGATCCAGCGACGCGGCGTGACGCCGTTGGTCTTGTTGCTGAATTTCTCGGGCCAGAGTTCGTGGAAATCCTTCAGCACGTCGGCCTTCAGCAGTTCGGTGTGCAGGGCCGCCACGCCGTTGATCGCGTGGCTGCCGACGCAGGCCAGATGCGCCATGCGCACGTAACGCTCGCCGGATTCGTCGATCAGGCTCATGCGGGCGATGCGATCGCCGTCGCCGAAGTAGCGGCTGCGCACTTCTTCGAGGAAGCGGGCGTTGATCTCGTAGATGATTTCCAGGTGACGCGGCAGCACCCGCTTGAACAGTTCCAGCGGCCAGCGTTCCAGCGCCTCGGGTAGCAGGGTGTGATTGGTGTAGCCGAAGGTCTTTCGGGTGATCTCCCAGGCCTGCGACCACGGCAGGCCATGCTCGTCAGTCAGCAGCCGCATCAGCTCGGCGACGGCGATCGCCGGGTGGGTATCGTTGAGCTGGGCGGTGAATTTTTCGTGGAAACGATCGAGTGGAATCTTCTGCGTCTTGAGAATGCGCAGCATGTCCTGGATCGAGCAGGACACGAAGAAGTACTGCTGGGCCAGCCGCAGCTCCTTGCCTTCGACGTGTTCGTCGTTCGGATACAGCACTTTCGACAGGTTTTCCGAGATCACTTTCTGAGTGACCGCGCCCTGGTAGTCGCCTCGGTTGAAGACGTCGAAGTCGAAGGACTCCGGCGCTTCGGCCTTCCATAGCCGCAAGGTGTTGGCGGTGTTGTTCAGGAAGCCGAGGATCGGCGTGTCGTAGGGGATGCCCATCACCGTGCGGTTCGGCACCCAGCGCACATGCAGGCGGCCGGCCTCGTCCCAGCGGCTTTCAGTGTGGCCGCCGAGCTTGACCTCGGCCGCCCATTCCGGTCGGCACAGTTCCCAGGGGTTGCCGTAGCGCAGCCATTTGTCGGTCTTCTCGACCTGCCAGCCATCGACGATGGTCTGGTGGAAGATGCCGAACTCGTAGCGGATGCCGTAGCCGATCGACGGCACTTCGAGCGTCGCCAGCGAATCGATGAAACAGGCGGCGAGCCGGCCGAGACCGCCGTTGCCCAGGCCCGGTTCTTCTTCCTCGTACAGCAGGCTGTCGAGGTTCAGGCCGAGGTCGCTCATCGCCTGCCGGGCAACGTCGAACAGGCCGAGGTTGATCAGATTGTTGCCGAGATGCGGCCCCATCAGGAACTCGGCCGAGAAGTAGCAGACCGTGCGTGCGCCGGTCTTCTGGTACTCGTTGGCGGTGGAGATCCAGCGTTGCAGCAGACGGTCGCGCACCGCGTAGGCGAGGGCGAGGTAGTAATCGGTCTTGGTTGCCAGCGCCGGGAACTTGCCCTGCGTGTAGAACAGGTGATGCAGGAAAGCGTGCCGCAGGCGCAGCACCGGGTCATCCGGCGTGTCGCTGAGGCGGCGGTTGAATTCCTGCGGCATGGCGTCGGGCTTGTTCACGCGGCAGCTCCAGCGGGGGAGGGAAGGTCAGCAACGGAAGCAGCAAAATTCGTGCTGATGTCGAACGGCCACGCGCCCGACCAGGCTGCCGGTGCCGCCTTCAGCTGCGAAACGCGCTTGGCGACATGCCTTTCCAGCGCTTGAAGGCATGCGTGAAGCTGGCCCGTTCGGCATAGCCCAGCCGTTCGGCGACCTCGTCCATCTTCATCCTTGCGGTCGACAGCAGTTCCTCGGCCAGCGCCTGCCGCACTTCATCGGCCAGCGCACGGTACGACGTGCCTTCGGCGGTCAGCAGGCGGCGCAGGTGGCGCGAGGTCATCCGCAGTTCGGCGGCGATGGCGTCCATGTCCGGCATCTGGCCGGGATTCTTCAGCAGCCGGTCGCGGACCCGCCCGGCCACGCCCGCCCGGCCGCGACGCCGTGCCAGCAGCGCCCGGCATTGCTCCTCGCAGGATTGCCGCATCAGCTCGTTGGCCTGCGGCAGCGGTTCGGCGAACAGCTGCAGGTCGAATTCCAGATGGCTGCGCGGGCTGTCGAAGGCCGGCATGCAGCCGAACATCGCCTGCAGCTGCGGGCCGAGGTCAGCGGTTTCCGGGAAGCGCAGCTGCACGCCGCAGGGCAGCACCGGCGCGGCCAGCAGTTCGCGGTTCAGGGTCATGATCGCCGCCATGTCGCGCAACACCACGAACTGCGACAGCTTCGGCGGCGCGTTGCGCTCGTCGATCACCAGGCAGGCGGTGTTGGCGCCGTGATCGAGCCAGACCCGGTTGACGCTGTAGGTCAGGTCCAGATAGCGCAGGCCGACGTTCACGGCGCTGCCGAGCGTGGCGCTGGACGCCATCGCGAAGCCCCAGATGCCCATCGTCGTCAGGTGGTAGCGGGCGCCGGCCTTGAGCGCCAGTTCGACATCGCTGACGCCGCGCGCGCCGAGCGCCTCGATCAGGTTGGCGATCACCCGGAATTCCTGCACGGCGTCGATCTCGGCATTCGGGTCGTCGAGCAGCGCCGGGGCGATCGCCGTGCCGCGCAGGCAGACGGCGCGGTCGAGCGCGTATTCGTCGGCAAGGCCGCAGAGCAGCCGGGTGCTGGCAATGCCGCGGCGGACGTGGGGATCGGACATCGGCGGAATCGGTCGGGTGATGTCCGAAATTATCACGCACCGGTCCGCCGCGACCATACCGTCGCGGCCCGCCTGCACCTACAGTGCCGACGGTCGATTTCACCTTTCCCGGAGCACTCGCATGGTTCAAGCCGCCTCAAAGCCCGTCAGCGTCGCCATCATCGGTACCGGTTTCGGAGGGCTGGGGCAGGCCGTGTACCTGAAAAAGGCCGGCATCGAATCGTTCACGATCTACGAGAAGGGCGACGAGGTGGGCGGCACCTGGCGTGAGAACACCTATCCGGGTGCGGCCTGCGATGTGCCTTCGCATCTGTATTCCTATGCGTTCGAACCGCACTTCCCCTGGGCCTACCGCTACGGCAAGCAGTCGGAAATCCTCGGCTACCTGAAGCACGTCGCCGGCAAGTACGGTCTGCGCAAGCACATCCGCTTCGGCAAGCAGCTGACCGATGCCCGGTTCGACGAGCCGCGGGGCGTCTGGACGCTGCACTTCGCCGATGGCTCGACGGCGGAAGCCAACGTGCTGGTGTCGTCGGTCGGCCAGCTGCATCAGCCGCAGGTCCCGGCCATCAAGGGGGCGGAGTCGTTCTCCGGCACCGCGTTCCATTCGGCGCGCTGGCGCCACGACCTCGACTTCCGCGGCAAGCGCGTCGCCGTGATCGGCACCGGGCCGAGTGCAGTGCAGTTCGTGCCGGCGATCCAGCCGATCGTCGGCCACATGGATGTCTACCAGCGCTCGCCGGGCTGGACGGTGCCGAAGGTCGATCGCCAGTTCAGCAAGTTCGAACGCTGGCTGCTAGACACCGTGCCGGCGCTGCACACGCTCGACCGGAATCGCATCTTCTGGTGGTTCGAATTCCTCGGCTCCGCGCTGCAGCGGCAGTCGCCGTTCAATGGCGTGGCCACCGCGATCTTCCGCAACGCCGCGCGGCTGCTGATGAACATCCAGGTCAAGGACCCTGCGATGCGTGCCAAGCTGACGCCGAACTACGCGATCGGCTGCAAGCGCGTGCTGCTGTCCAACGAGTGGCTGCCGGCGCTGACCGCGAAGAACGTCGATCTGGTCACCGACGGCATCCGCGAGATCGTGCCGGAAGGCATCGTCGCCAACGACGGCAGCTTGCGGCCGGTCGATATCATCATCTACGGCACCGGCTTCGAAGCCACCGGCTTCTTGGCACCCATGACCATCACCGGCCGCGGCGGCCTGAGCCTGAACCAGCGCTGGCAGGACGGCGCCGAAGCCTACATGGGCATGACCGTCTCGGGCTTTCCGAACCTGTTCATCCTCTACGGCCCGAACACCAATCTCGGCGCCGGCTCGATCATCTACATGCTCGAAGCGCAGGCGAAGTACGTCACCCAGGCCGTGCAGGCCCTGCAGCAGCAGCGGCTGCGCTGGCTCGATGTGAAAGAAGGCGTGATTTCCGCCTACAACCTGATGCTGCGCCGGCGCAGCAAGGAAGATTCGGTCTACGAGACCGGCTGCCAGAGCTGGTACATCACCGCCGACGGCAAGAACACGGTGAGCTGGGTTGGCTACATGAACGAGTACGCCAAGCAGGTGGCGAAGCTCAAGCTCGAAGACTTCGAGACGATGGCGGCGGCAACTGCTATCGAGGTGAAGCGGGAAGCTGCGGTGGCCTGATTGGGCGAGACGGTGTGAAAGATGGCCCCGTCAAGGTGCACTCAGTGCGCGATGGCGGGACCACAAGCGGGTCTCGATTCGTTCCTCGGCACTGCCTGCGCTAACGGGTAAAAGACCGTCCCCGACGAAAGTGTCTTAGGAGTTCATGCGTCAGCGACAGCCAGCGCGGGCACGTCGCACATCAACCGCCCAACCGGTAGCCAGGGCAGCACGCTCGTCCATATCCAGCACGGCAAGTCTGCCCAGAGCGCGTACATCGAATGATTCAACCGGATCTTTCGGACCGGAGTCCTCGAACGATGCATCTTTGAAAATCTCAACGATGCTCACCGCATGGCCGAAGATCGGCGGCATCGCTACAAGCACGACCGCCCGCATCGTGCTCGCGGTGGGCTATCGCCCGTTCCATAGGCGCAAACAAACTCATCCCAATCCTATATCTGAGGCTGTCTCTGAAAAGCGAGGACGGTTCACCACCCTGAAGTCGGGTAGTGCCTCAATTTGAAATTCTGAACGCTCAGCCGGTCTGACCCCATGCCCCGAGCGACCATCAAAAGCTCTGGGGCACAAAGGCACAAAGGACCGCCACCGCAAGGACACGAAGAAAAGCATTCTTTGTGTCCTTGCCTTTCACCTTCGTGCCTTTGTGCTCAGGGCTTTTTGATTGGAATTTTTCAAACTGAGACACCACCTGAAGTCGTAATGCCGACGCTGTGGTTCTCGTTCTCGAAGTGACGTGCGCGGTCAGGACTCGCGTTTCACTGCAGCAAATTGCGTTCGCGCCCAAGCATGCCCGAGCTGCTGACAAGCGCCCCCTGAACGCGATCGGTGATTTCCGACATGATTGCCGGCAGCCGCTTCCAAGCAGCGTCCACGCGCCGCAGGCGCTTCGGTTCGGGGGAACCATGACGACGGGCCATCCTTTTCCAGCGCACGCCTTTCCGCTGCCGCGCAGCGCGTTTCGCTACGGCCGCACCGGGCCCTGGCCGCAGCCGGCGGCGGACCAGCCGATGTTCATGGCCGCCGAGGTCATGCACCTGCCGAAGGCGGAGCAGAAGCACTGGGACTGGACGGTGCGCCTCAACTATCTGAAGGCGATGCTGACCAAGACGCCACTGGCGCTCTACAACTGGTTCATTCACGGCCGGATCGATCATCTGTCCGACCTCGAATGCGCCTGGATGCTGACCACCACCTGCTACGCGAAGTACCTGCGGCGACGCACGGCGGCGGATCTGGTCGGCAGCGATTTCGCCGCCCACCTCGGGCCGCTGGACCCGGCGCGCGAGTACCTGATTTCCGATTTCACGACGATGCAGGACCTGACGCCGTATCCGGGCATGTTCGTCGCGCCGACCGTCGTGCTGTACGGCCGCGCGAAGTCGGCCAAGGACTACCAGCTGCTGGCGATCTCGATCGGCCATCTACAGGGCGGGCACTGGCAGCATCTGGTGATGACGCCGGCCGATGGCCCCGCCTGGACGCTGTCGAAGTACTACGCGGTGCAGGGCGCGGCGCACATGACCTCGCTGTCCGGCCATCCGGCCACGCACTTTCCGTACGACACGGTCAATGCGATCACGGTCAGTGCCGTGCCCACTGCGCATACGCTGTTCAAGCTGCTGGCGCCGCATCTGGAACTGCATCTGGCGGTCGATCACGCGGTGCTGGAAGGCGGCGATTCCATCGTCAGCGAGCGTCACGGCGAGTTTTATGCGCCCTACGTCTGCGACGGCACCAACATCCGCCAGCTGGTGCCGACCGGCTACATCGGCTATCCGAATCCCCTGTCGAAGTACCAGCCGTCGGACACGCCGGGCCCCAACTACCTGCCGTGGCGCTACCCGAAGGCGGCGCCGTCGATCCCCACCGACTACGGCCGCTTCCTGGCCGAGTACTACGAGACCGTGCGCGGCTTCGTGCGCGAGGTCATCGCGCCGCTCGCGCAGGACGACGACGGCCCTGTCGAGCCGCTGGTGCAGGCCAGCGTCAAGGACAAGGCCACGCGCGAAGCATCGGCAGCCGGGCCGGCCGGCGCCCGCCTGCAGCGCGAGGAAGAGCGTTTCTACATCCGCCGCTGGGCGCACTACATCGCCCAGATCCTGCCGGGCTTCCCGGACGAGGACGCGATCCTGGCCCCTGGCGCGCCCGGCGATCCGTACCCGAACCTGGTCGCTGCGCTGACCACCTACATCTGGGACGTCGGCATCGCCCACGGGCTGGAGCACAACGCCTACTACAAGCTCGGGCCGCACCGCACCGGCTTCCGCGTGCGGATTCCGCCGCCGGCCGGGCGCGACATCCCGGCCTTCCGGCGCCGCGACGTGCTGCACGGCTGGGACATGTTCAAGTCGACGCTGGCGTTCGAGATGTTCTTCCGGCCGCACATCGTCACCCACCTGCTGGATGCCGATTATCCGTTCGACGACCCGGCGCGGCAGGCCGCTGCGGCCCGCTTCAAGCAGGCGCTGCGGGCCACCGAGCAGCGGCTGGCGGAGCAGGGCGTCAACCTGGACCAGTACGCCCGCCTCGATGAACTTGCCAGCAGCATCCAGTACTGAATGAGCACCTCGACCGACGAATTCAGCGCGCTGCTGGCCCGGGTGTCGGCGGCGCTGGAAGCCGAGCAGCGCATCTCCTATCGCGGGCTCAAGCGTCGGTTCGCGCTGAGCGATGACGACATCGATGACCTCAAGGACGAGCTGATCCACGCCCGTCGCGTCGCCGAGGACGAGAACGGCATCGTGTTGGTCTGGCGTCAGCCGGGGGCTGCCGCCAGCGCGCCGGCCCCGGCCGTTGCTGTGCCGGCTGCCGACGCCGCCCGCGCCGTGCCGCCGCTCGCCGGCCGGCCGCCGGCCTACACGCCGCGTCATCTGGCCGACAAGATCCTGTCGATGCGTTCGGCGATCGAGGGCGAGAAGAAGCAGGTCACCGTGCTTTTCTGCGATACCGCGAACTCCACCGTGCTCGCCGAGCGGCTCGGGCCGGAGGGCTTTCACGAGACGATGAACGCCTTCTTCGCTGGCCTGACCGAAGCCGTGCACCGGCTGGAAGGCACGGTCAACCAGTTCACCGGCGATGGCGCGATCGCGCTGTTCGGCGCGCCGCTGGCGCACGAGGACCACGCCTATCGCGCCTGCATGGCCGCGCTGCGGCTGCGCGACGCCACCGCCACGCTCGATGCGCGGCTGCAGGCTGAATACGGGCTGCGCTTCAGCATCCGCATCGGGCTCAATTCCGGCGAGGTGGTGGTCGGCACCATCGGCGACGACCTGCGCATGGATTACACCGCGCAGGGCCATGTCGTGGCGATCGCCGCGCGGCTGGAAGCGCAGGCGACCGGCGACCGCATCCTGATGTCCGAGCACTGCCACCGGCAGGTGCGCGGCATGTGCGAGGTGCGCTCGATCGGCAGCCCGCCACTGAAGGGCGTGTCGGAGCCGATCGAGGTGTTCGAGCTGCTGTCGGCGCGGCCAAGCGCCAACCGCTTCGACATGTCGCGCTCGCGTGGCCTGACCCGCTTCGTCGGCCGCGATGCCGATCTTGCCGTGCTCGAATCGGCGCTGGCCCGGGCCCGCAAGGGGCACGGCGCGGTGCTGGGCGTGGTGGCCGAGGCCGGCACCGGCAAGAGCCGCCTGTTCCACGAATTCATCGCCTCCTGCCGCGCGCGCGGCATGACGGTGCACGTCGGCCGGGCGCTGTCGCACGGCGCCAACATGCCGTACCTGCCGATGCTGCAGGTATTCCGCAGCTACTACGGCATCGAGGAACTGGAAGACCCGGCCAGCGCCCGCGACAAGATCGCCGGCAAGCTGATGCGTGTCGGGCCCGAGTTCATCGACTACGCGCCGCTGGTCGCCGAACTGCTCGGCGTCGCCGATGCCGCGCAGCCGCCGGTGCAGATCGACCCCGACGCCAAGCAGCGCCGGCTGTTCGAGCTGCTGCGCCGGCTGATCCAGGGCGCCGATCCGATGTCGGGCTCGGTGATCACCTGCTTCGAGGACCTGCACTGGATGGACCCGGCCAGCGAGCGTTTCCTCGAGGAATGGATCGAGGCGCAGGCGGGCGGCAACCAGCTGCTGCTGCTGAACTTCCGCCCGGGCTACCAGGCGGAGTGGATGAAGAAGTCCTACTACCAGCAAATCTCGCTGGCGCCGCTGGCATCGGACGCCGTCAGCGCCATGCTGTCGGACCTGATCGGCGACGACCCGACCACGGCCGGCCTCGCCGACGACATCTTCCGGCGCAGCGGCGGCAATCCGTTCTTCTGCGAGGAGATCGTCCAGTCGCTGCGCGAATCCGGCGATCTGGTGATGGCGCCGGCGCGCATCCAGCTGCGCCAGCCGCTGAGCGCGCTGCGCATTCCGGCGTCGGTGCAGTCGATCCTCGCTGCCCGTATCGATCGCCTGCCGGACGCCGAGAAATCGCTGCTGCAGATCGCGGCGGTGATCGGGCGCGAGTTCGCGCCGGCGTTGGTCCGCCATGTGATGGACCTGGCGCCGGCGGTGTTCGACCGGCTGATCGAGCGCCTGCGCGACGGCGAATTCATCCACGGCACCCACGAAGGCAACCGTTCGGCGCTGACCTTCAAGCACGCGCTGACGCAGGAAGTGGCGATCAATTCCCAGCTGCGCGACAAGCGCCGGCTGACCCACATGATGGTGGCGCAGGGCATCGAAAGCCTGCATGCCGACCGGCTCGGCGACATGGCCAGCCTGCGCGCCTGGCACTGGCAGCAGGCGGGCGAGGCGCTGAAGGCGGCGCTGGCCTACGGCGAAGCGGCGGTGCAGATCCGCAGCGGCAACCGCATCCAGCAGCTCGACTACATCCGCAAGGCGCTGGAGCTGAGCGCCGCGCTGCCGGCCAGCCCGCCGCGCCAGCAGCTGCGGCTGCAATGCCTGGTCGAGCTGATCGTCGGCGGGGCCTGGCGCTTCAGCATGACCGACGGCGAACTCGAGGTGCTCTGCAACGAGGCGCGCGAACTGGCCGAAGCCTTCGGCATGAAGGAGCTGGCGCTGATGATCCGCGCCGGTCGCGCCGCCGCCTCGGGGATGATGGCCGGCGACATCCAGGCCTGGCGGCAGGCGATCGAAACCCTGGCCGGCCAGTGCGCCGAGGCATCGCCGGAAGTCAGCGGCACCATCATCGGCCAGTACTCGTACGCGCTGTACGCCAGCGGCCGCCTGCGCGAAGGCCTGGCCTTCGCCCGCCAGAGCGAGGCGATGTGCAACGACGACCCGCGCTTCGGCCTGGCCATGGGCTACAGCGTGCTCGGCGCGATGCAGAACTGCCTCGGCCTGCTCTACACCAGCCTCGGCCAGCTCGACGAGGCCCGTGCGATCTACAGCCGGGCGCTGGCGATGCTGCCGCCGGCCGGCATCATCGAAGAGCTGCTGTGGAACCAGGCCAACCAGTCGGAATCGGAGCTGCCGCGCGGGCTGCCGGCCGATGATCCGCAGGTGATGCGTTCGGTGGCGCTGTCGTCGATCGCCGTCGAGCGCGCCGACCAAGTTGCCAGCGATTTCACTCGCGGCGTCGCCAAGCGCGCCTGGCTGGTGGCGCTGCTGATGCAGCAGCGCCACGAGGAGGCGGTGCAGGCGGCGATCGACTGCCTCGATCACCTGCGCACGCGCCGTGCGCATCTGGAAGTCGAGGCCCGCTGTCTGGCCTATTTCGCCGATGCGCTGCGCGGCGTCGGCCGTCACGCCGAAGCGCGGGTGGCGGCGCTGGAAGCGGTCCAGTGCAGCCGCGAACGCGGCGCGCGCTACTTCGAAAGCTGCGCGCTGCTGTGTCTCGGACACTGCGAGATCGCCGAGCCGGCCGCCGGGCGCGAGGCCGCGGCGCGCACGGCTTTCGAGCAGGCGCTGGCGATTGCCCGAGATATCGGGGCCGCAGCGCTGGAGCCGCAGATCATCGAGGCGCTGGCCGACCAGCAGGCGCGGCTCGGTGATGCCGGGGCCGCGCGGGCCGGGCGGCTGGCGGCGCTGGACGGCTATCGCGCCGTCAACGCCAGCGGTCACGCCGCGCGGCTGGCGGCGGCGCTGGGCTGAGCGGCCCGCTCGCTAGCCCGGCCGGCCCGCAGCGGTCGGTGTTGCCTGGCGCTGGCCGTCGGTGGTCCGGCTCGGGCAGCCGCCGGTGGCGCGCCGGAACGCCCGGGTGAAGTTGGAGGCGTCGGTGTAGCCCAGTTCCAGCGCCACCGTGGTCACCGGCAACCCCTGCGCGAGCAGCGCCTGCGCCCGTTCGACCACGACTTCCGCCGCCAGCTGGCGGAAGCCGGTGCCCTCGGCCTTCAGATGGCGGTCGAGCGTGCGCGACGACAGGTTCAGCGTGTGCGCCAGATCGTCCAGCGACGGCAGGCCGCCGTTGGCTTCGCGCAGCATCATCCGCACCCAGCCGGCCACCTGGCCGCTGGCGATCACGCTGCGGAAGGTCGCCACGCAGCGCGATTCCGCTTCCTTCAGCGCCCCGGCGTCGGCCAGCGACAGCGGCGCTTCGAGCAGCGCGATCGGGAAGCGGATGCGCAGGCCAGCCATGCCGCCGACGCCGAACCGGCAGCGCGCCTGCCGGAGCGCGTCGTAGCGGGCGCGGTGCGGCAGGTCGAGCGCCAGGTCCAGGTCGTAGCGCGGCATCCGGTCGCCGAGCAGTTCGCCGACCACGGTATCGACCGCCGCTGCGATCGCATCGGTGTGGAACACCAGGCAGGCGTGGCTCATCGGCAGCACCGGCACCAGCTGCAGCGCGCCGTGCTGGGCGTCGCGCTGCAGCTGCACGCGGAAGGTCGGCGTCAGCATCGAGAAGTAGCGGCTCAGCAGCTGGAACGCGTAGCCGATCGTCGGGCTGGCCAGCAGGCCGTAGCCGAGGATCAGGTGCGAGGTCAGCCGCAGCCGCAGGCCCAGATCGAAGCCCCAGTCCAGCCGGCCGGTCTGGGCGTTCAGCCGCTGCACCAGCGTGTCGACCTGCGACAGCCGCATGGTCGCCTCGGGCGCAAGCAGCGTCGCCATGTCGATGCCGAGGCCGTCGACCAGCGTGTCGATCCGGACCTGATGCTGGGTCAGCAGTTCCAGCAGCCGGCCGAAGTAGCGGGCCGGCACCTCGCGGTCGATGGTCTGCATGGGGCACCTGCGGGCGGCGGTGCATCGCGGTGCGGCGATGCGCGATTTCAGGGCAATGTCGGAAAATGACCGTTCGTTGTCAAGAAATGACGGGTCGACGCCGCGTGCGCGCCGCAGACTGCCCGCCATCGCAAACCGCCACCTGAACCTGTCACGGGTGGCCTGCAACGGAGGAGCTGGTCCATGGCAAGCATCGCGAATTCCCCGCTAGCGGCAACGAGCTGGCGCGACGGCAAGCGTTATTGGTGGCTGATGAGCCCGGCGCTGCCGGTGCTGGTGCTGGCCGGGCTGGCGGCTGTGCCGTTCGCCGAAGGCGCGGTGCTGACCACGCTGCTGTGCTGGGTCGGCTTCGGGCTGCTCTACGTGATTGCGCCGGTGCTGGATTTCTTCATCGGCACCGATCCGGTCAACGCGCCGGAATCGGCGGTGGCCTCGCTGGAGCAGGACGCTTGGTACCGCAACATCGTGTTTGCCTACGTGCCGGCGCAGTACGTCGTCACCGTGCTGGGTGTCTGGGTGGTGATGACCCAAGACCTGACCTGGTACCAGATGCTCGGCGTGTTGCTGTCGACCGGCGTGATCAACGGCGTCGGCATCAACACCGCGCACGAGCTGGGTCACAAGACCAACAGCCTGGAGCGCTGGATGGCCAAGCTGACCCTGGCGCCGGTCGCCTACGGCCATTTTTATGTCGAGCACAACAAGGGCCATCACAAGCACGTGGCGACGCCGGTCGATCCGGCCAGCTCGGCGATGGGCGAGACGCTGTACCGGTTCCTGCCGCGCACTTTCATCGGCAGCGTGAAGTCGGCCTGGAAGATCGAGGCCGAGCGGCTGCAGCGGCTGGGCAAGCCGGTGTGGTCGCTGGACAACGACAACCTGCAGGCCTGGGGCATGACCGTGCTGTTGTTCGGCGGCCTGACTGCCTGGCTGGGCTGGCCGGCGCTGCTGTTCCTCGTCGTGCAGGCGTTCTACGGCGCTTCGCTGCTGGAAGTCGTCAACTATCTGGAGCATTACGGCCTGGCCCGGCAGAAGCTCGCCGATGGCCGCTACGAGCGCTGCCAGCCGAAGCATTCATGGAACTCCAACCATGTGGTCACCAACCTGCTGCTGTACCAGCTGCAGCGGCATTCCGATCACCACGCCAATCCGACCCGCCGCTTCCAGGCGCTGCGCCACTTCGAGGACAGCCCGCAGCTGCCGTCCGGTTATGCGTCGATGATCCTGGCGGCGTATTTCCCGCCGATCTTCTTCGCGCTGATGGATCGCCGGGTCGCCGAGCACCACGGCTATGACCTGACCAAGGCCCGCGTTGCTCCGCGTGCCCGGGAACGGCTGATGCGCCGCTGGCACCGCCCGACTGGCCCGGTCGCCGCGAAGGAAACGCTGACCGCTGCGGATCTCGCTGCACTCGAAGCGCGCCGCCTTGCGGCTGCCCAGGCGGCGGGTATCGGTTACCAGTGCCCGAACTGCCACTACGTGTATGTCGAGTCGCAGGGCTGCCCGAATGAAGGCTGGCCGGCCGGAACGCTGTGGTCGCAGCTGCCGGCGGAATGGACCTGCCCGCAGTGCGCGGTGCGCGAAAAGCCGGATTTCGCTCGCGTCGGCTGAAGCCGCCGGTGCTGCGGCCGGGCAGGTGATCGACAAGGTCGCGTGCCCGGTTGCCGTCACGGGGTGAACCACGTCACCATACGCATACGCACGGTCGGTTCGCGGCGGGCTGGGCAAGGGCAGTCGGGATGTCCGGAATTGTCACCATAAAGTCCGATGATGGCGGATCAATCGACACAAGCCGCAGCGTATATTGGCCGCCCCGGACGGGCTGGAGGACAGCCGGGCCTGTCCGTGCGGCGAGGTTTCAAGGCGGGCAGCAACCGTGCGACGAAGGCAGTTCGCCGCCGTGACTGACCGTTGATTCAATAATTTTTCGTACCCGCCCGCCGCCGGACCGAGGCGGGCGTTTCCTGCGCAGTCCGAGCGCTGCCTGAACCGTCACCCGCGAGAACCACTCGATGCATTCAGAACCACAGGGCAAGTTTTCGAAGCTGTTCGTCCGGGTCACCGAGCCGATCGTGTTCGGCAACCGGCCGCGCACCTTGGTGGTGCTGGCGCTGGTGACGCTGTTCATGGTCTGGGAGGCGCTGCACCTCAAGATCGACTCCGGTTTCGAGAAGCAGCTGCCGCTGGGGCATCCGTACATCCAGATCTTCAAGCAGTACGAAAAGGAATTCGGCGGCGCCAACCTGGTGCTGTTCGCGGTCACCGAAAAGAAAGAGAAGGACATCTACAACCCGTCGTTCATGGCCACCTTGCGGGCCGCGACCGACTCGGTGACCTTCCTGCCGGGCACCGACCGCGCCCGCGTCAGCTCGATCTACACGCCGGACGTCCGCTATCTGGAGGTCGTCGAAGACGGCTTCGCCGGCGGCAACGTGATTTCGGCGGACTTCACGCCGACGCCGGAGAACCTCGAGAAGGTCAAGGCCAACGTGTCGAAGGCCGGCATCATCGGCCGCCTGGTCGCCAACGATCAGCGTGGCGCGATGATCTTTTCCGAGCTGCTGGAAAAGGACCCGATCACCGGCAAGACCATCGATTACATCGAGACCGCCGGGCGCATCGAGGAAATTCGCCAGAAGTACCTGAGCCCGAAGTCGTGGCAGCTGAAGCTGAAGGCGGACCATGAGCCGCTGAAAGCCGGCGACGTCGTCAAGACCGTCTACCACGACCCGAGCGGCCTGCTGTTCAGCTTCAAGAATGTCGACGTCGACCTGCAGGCCGCCGACGGCAGCAACCAGATCTTCTCGGTCAAGGGCAGCGAACTGGAGATCGCCGAGGTCGACAACGCGACCTACAACCCGAACATCGACATCGCCATCATCGGTTTCGCCAAGGTGGTCGGTGATGTCGCCGACTCGCTTGGTGAAGTGGTCGGCTTCTTCGGCCTGACCCTGCTGCTGACCTGGTTCCTGCTGACCCTGTACACCGGCTCGGCGCTGATCGCGCTGATTCCGCTGTCTTGCGCGGTGCTGGCGGTGATCTGGGAACTGGGCCTGCTGCACCTGTTCGGCTATGCGCTCGATCCGTTCGGCATCCTGGTGCCGTTCCTGGTGTTGTCGATCGGCGTGTCGCACGGCATCCAGATCACCAGCTTCTGGCTGTACGAAGTGGCCGACCACGGCCTCGGCAGCTTCGAGGCCTCGCGCGCCACCTATCGTCGTCTGGTGACGCCGGGCATTTCCGCCGTGCTGACCAACGTGGTCGGCTTCGGCACCATCCTGCTGGTGCCGATCGGCATCGTTCAGGAAATGGCGATCAACGCGATGTTCGGCCTGATCGCGATCATCTTCTGCAAGAAGGTGCTGCTGCCCTGCCTGCTGTCGTACGCCTACATCAAGAATCCGGTCGAGTTCCGCGCCCATCAGGCGCGTCGCGACAAGGTGTTCGAGCCGGTCTGGAACGCGATCTCCAAGCTCACCCTGAAGCCCTGGGCGATCGTGACGATCGTGCTGGCGATCGCGTCGTACGCCTACTCGGATTACGTCGGCAAGGGCCTGAAGATCGGCGAGCTGCACGAGGGCGTGCCGGAGCTGCGTCCGGATTCCCGCTACAACAAGGATTCCAAGACCGTCGTCGACAACTTCGCGATCGGCGTCGACGTGATGAAGGTGATCGCCGAATCGAAGGCCGACGGCTGCATCGACAACCGCGTGGTCGACAACATCGACCGCTTCGCCTGGCGCATGCAGAACACCGCCGGCGTGCAGTCGACCTTGTCGCTGCCGCAGGTGCAGCGCAAGGTGTTCAGCGCCTACGGCGAATCGAACCCGAAGTGGAACGTGCTGCCGCGCGAATCAGGTGCGCTGGTGATCACCGTGCAGCCGTTCCCGTCGTCGACCGGCCTGCTCAACGAGGATTGCAGCGCGATCCCGGTGTTCATCTTCACCGCCGACCACAAGGCCGAGACGATCGATGGCATCGTTGCCGCCGTCGACACCTTCATCAAGGAGCAGCCGGCCGATGCGCCGGTGACCTTCAAGCTCGCTACCGGCAATGTCGGCGTCATGGCGGCGGTCAATGATGTCGTCGAGGAAACCGAGCCGACCGTGCTGTTCTGGGTCTACCTCGGCATCGCGCTGTGCGTGTACATCTCGTTCCGGACCATTCCGAGCGTGATCTGCGTGCTGTTCCCGCTGGCGCTGGTGTCGGTGATGTCCTACGCGGTGATGGTCTGGCTGGAAATCGGCATCAAGGTGTCGACCCTGCCGGTCGCCGCGTTCGCCGCCGGCATCGGCGTCGACTACGGCATCTACATCTATTCCGTGCTCGAGGAGTGCGTGAAGAACGGCATGAGCCTGCGCGACGCCTACAAGCAGACCCTGCACCAGACCGGCAAGGCGGTGGTGTTCACCTCCCTTGCCTTGGCCGGCTCGGTCTGCACCTGGCTGTTCTCGGGGCTTCAGTTCCAGGTCGACATGGGCATCCTGCTGACCATCATGTTTGTCGCCAATGCGATCGCGGCCGTGCTGCTGCTGCCGGCGTTCGCCTACTTCCTGATGAACCCGGCAAAGATGGTGGCGCAGGCCGCCAAGGACGCCGCAAAAGAAGCCGCCGAAGCGGCGGCGGGCAAGTAAGACTTCGGGAACCGAACGGGTCGGGCAGTGTTGGCCGGCGCCCTGGTGCCGGCGACGCGCCCCGGCCGTTCGGTGATCCGTATCGTGAGGAACGGTCAGGTTGCAGCGTCCGGTGCGCGAGCGCCGGCAAGACCGGAGGCAGCGGGTTGCACGCGAAACCCATAAATGTTCAACGAGCAAGAGAGGTGCGAAAAATGAAGAAGCAATTGTGGATGTCGCCGCTGGTGGCGGCGGCCATCGCCTTTGCGGTGCCGGCCCATGCCAAGGTCAGCGCCGAGGAAGCCGCCAAGCTCGGCAAGGAACTGACGCCGGTCGGTGCCGAGAAGGCGGGCAACAAGGCCGGTACGATCCCGGCCTGGACCCCGCAGAGCCAGATCGCCTACAAGAAGGGCGAGTACCCGAGCGATGCCGCGCTGGAAGCGGAGAAGCCGCTGTTCACGATCACCGCAGCCGATGTCGGCAAGTACGCCGCGCAGCTGACCGAGGGTCACAAGGAACTGTTCAAGCGTTACCCGAACACCTACAAGCTGGTCGTCTATCCGTCGCATCGCAACTTCAACTTCCCCGAGAAGTACATGGAAGAGACGATGAAGAACGCGACGCGCGCCGAACTGGAAGGTGTCGACAATCCGAAGGGTGCGTTCGTCGGCTTCCCGTTCCCGATTCCGAAGAGCGGTGCCGAGCCGATCTGGAACCACCGCGTGAAGTTCCGCGGCACCACGGTGCGTCGCTACAACAACCAGATGATCGTGCAGCAGAACGGCAAGTTCACGCTGACCAAGATCGTCGAGGACGTGAAGTTCTATTACGCGAGCCTCGACAATCAGAAGCCGATCGAGCTGAAGCCAGGCGCCGACTTCCTTCGCTACCTGTCGGAAACGGTGTCGCCGCCGCGCGTGGCCGGCACTTTCATCCTGGTGCATGAAAAGGCCGGCTTCGGCCCGGAAGGCCGTTCGGCCTGGCTGTACGCACCGGCGCTGAAGCGCATCCGCCGCGCCCCGGCGGTCTGCTGCGACAACCCGTACGAAGGCACCGACGGTCACCAGTTCTACGACCAGGTGGACATGTACAACGGCGTGCTGGAGCGCTTCACCTGGAAGCTGGTCGGCAAGAAGGAAATGTACATCCCGTACAACTCCTACAAGATCGCCGGCCCGAAGACCAAGTACGCGGACATCGCCAAGCCGAACCACATCAACGTCGACCTGCCGCGCTACGAGCTGCACCGCGTCTGGGTGGTGGAAGCCGACAACAAGCCGGACCAGCGCCACACCTTCAAGAAGCGCGTGCTGTACTTCGATGAGGACAGCTGGAACATCATCGCCGTCGACGACTACGACCAGCAGGGCAAGCTGCTGCAGTTCCAGGAAGGCCACCCGATCCAGTACCGCGACGTGCTGGCAGTGACCACGCAGCCGGAAGTGATCTATCACTTCGACTCCGGCCGCTACTTCGTCACCGCGATGGGCAACGAAGACAAGCCGTACGACAACTCGGTGACGCTGAAGGATTCGGACTTCGAAGCCGACACCGTGCAGAAGCGCACCTCGAAGTAAGCCGCCCGCCTCGGGCACGCGGCATCACGATCGACTCCCGCCCCACCGTCAGTCCTGCTCGCAGGGCTGACGGGGAGGCCGGGAGCAGTTTCGGGCACGAAACGAGTCAGGCCGGCGCATGGGGGTGCGACGGCGACGGCGTCCAAGGAGACGCCAACCATCAAAAACGACGAGCAGTTGGGAGAATCGGATGCGTTTCAGCGGCAGGCAGATGGCGGGTGTAGTGGTGGCGGCACTCGCGGCGATGGCAAACGGCGCGCAGGCGCTCGAATTCAGCACGAACTTTCTCGACCAGGATTTCGATGCGGTCCTGAACCAGACCGTCACCGCCGGTGTCGGCTTCCGCATCGAGGAGCGCGATTCGCGCCTGGTCGGCAAGGCCAACATCAACCCGAACGTCTGCTCCGGCGTCTATCAGACCTGCCAGGGCCTGCATCGCCAGCAGATCTATCCGGCGCAGCAGCTGCGTCGTGCACCCGGTGCGGCGTCGATCAACTTCGACGACGGCAACCTCAATTTCGACCGCGGCGACGTCACCCAGTCGCCGATCGTCTGGACCCACGATCTGAAGATCGAGTCCGGAGACTTCGGATTCTTCTATCGCGGCCGCGCGGTCTATGACCCGGCCCTGTATCACCTGAACACCAACCGTCCGAACGTCATCACCTCGGACAACGTCGCGTCCGTCGGCACCCGCAATCCGGGCAGCCCGTCGAACCGTTACTTCACGCAGACCTTCGGCCCGGGCGCCCAGGCCGGCGGCCCGCTGAACGAGGCCGAAGCCCAGCAGATCGGCCTGCGCTACCAGTTCCTCGACACCAACTTCTTCGGCTCGATCCCGCTGCCGGGCGAGCGTGACCTGCAGTTCCGCATCGGCCGCCAGACCGTCCAGTGGGGCGAGTCGACGGTGGCGATCCTGAACTCGATCAACCAGGCGCAGCCGATCAGCGCCAACAACTTCTACCGCTACGGCAACGGCCTGCTCGAAGACCTGTACATCCCGGTCAACATGCTGCGGCTGTCGACCAACATCACCGACGGCTTCACGGTCGAGGGCTATTACCAGTTCGAGTGGCGCTCGGTCGAAGTGCCGGTTCCGGGCACCTTGAACTCGTTCGTCGACCTCGGCACGCCGAATCAGCGCGATTCGGTCAACGCAGCGTTCGGCGGCGCGGCCGATGATCCGGAATGCCTGGCCGGCGGCCGTCTCGACAATCCGCTGACCCTGATCACGCCGACCTGCCTGCGCATCGGTCGCGCTGCCGATCGCCGCGCCAGCGACCAGGGCCAGTTCGGCTTCAAGCTGACCTACTTTGCCGAAGAGCTGAACAACGGCACCGAGTTCAGCGCCTACTTCCTGAACTACCACTCGCAGCTGCCGTACTTCAGCACCTACGCGACCAACGCCAGCTGCGCGCGCCGCGAAGGCTCAGCAGTCGGCATCGATGCCCGCAACACCGCCGAGTTCCTGCAGTCCTGCCCGAACTTGCCGCTGACCGCGCTGACCGCGTCGAGCCAGCTCGGCATCGACACCTTGAATCTGGCGCTGCAGAGCCCCGGCGTGCTGCGCGATCTCGGCGTTGCCGATCTCAACTCGCTGGCCGGCTTCGCCAACCTGCTGCTGCCGCGCCCCGGCCTGCAGCAGTCCGACGCCGTGCCGTTCGATACCGCGCGCTTCCAGTTCGAGTACCCGGAAAACCGCCACCTGATCGGCTTCAGCTTCAACACCACCTACGGCGACTACAGCTACCAGGGTGAAGTCTCGTATCGCCCGAACGTGCCGCTGCAGGTCGCAGTCGTCGATCTGGTGTTCGCCTCGTTCGGCCCGACGCTGACCCGCTGCCACGACCAGGCGATCGGCTGCGCCGGCACCACGGCGACGCTCGGCTTCACCGAGAACGGCGGCAACACCTACACCCAGTACGACAGCTCGAACTTCGTCGACGCCAACGGCAACCAGCCGTACGGCGACAACATCAATCTGGTGGTCGGTGCCGCCCCCGGCTCGGCGCGCAGCTTCCCGAACTTCATCACCCCGTATCGCGGCGGCACCATCGGCGAGAACACGCCGAACTCGTACATCCGCGGCTGGATTCCCGGCAAGGTGCTGAACTATGTGTTCGGTGCCACCCGCGTGTTGTCGGGCACCGAGAACTGGATCGGCGCCGACCAGATCATCCTGCTCTACGAGGTCGGCGCCACCCAGGTGCTGAACCTGCCGAAGTTCGACCAGTTGCAGATCGAAGGGCCGGGTGCGGCCTACACGCATGCCTCGGCCGGTGCCGACGGCTCGGGCGCCGATGGCTCGCGTCTGGCCTGCTCGACCAACCCGAGCTGCACCGTCGGCCCGGACGGCCTGCGCTTCAACCCGTTCCAGGCCAAGCGCAACCAGTTCGCTCATTCCTTCGCGGGCGGCTACCGCGTGGTCGGCCGCATCAGCTATGAATCGGTGCTGCCGGGCATCAGCGTGCAGCCGCTGTTCATCTTCCAGCACGACGTCTACAACAACTCGCCGGGCCCGGGTGCGAACTATGTCGAAGGCCGCATCCAGCTGAATTCGGTCGTCGAGATCCGCTACGAGAAGTCGGCCTCGTTCTCGATCGCCTACAACATGTACACCCGCGGTGGCGGCAACAACCTGTACCGCGACCGCGACAACATCGGCTTTTTCCTGAAGTACCAGTTCTGACCGAGCTTCCCGCCATGCGCCTTCCGAACGCTTCGCTTTCCGCCCTGCTCCTTGCCTGCGCCCTGGCGCCGCTGTCCCTGCTGGTCCGGGCCCAGGACGAGCCCGCTGCCGAACCTGCGGCGGCGGAAGCGGTGGCAGAAGGCGAGGCGGCCGCCAGCCCCGAGGCCGCTGCACCGGCCGTCACGCCCCGGGCCTCGGAGATGGCGGTGCGGGCGGTGAACAATCCGCTGCTCAAGGTGGTCAGCACCGGCAAACGCTTCGTGGCCGTCGGCGCGCGCGGCCACATCCTGGTGTCGGCCGATGCCAAGGACTGGAAGCAGGTGGCCGCGCCGGTCGATGCGCTGCTGACCAGCGTCACCTTCGCCGATGCCGAACACGGCTGGGCGGTCGGCCATGACGCCAGCATCCTCGCCACCACCGATGGCGGCAGCACCTGGACCTTGCAGAACTTCCAGCCCGACCTCGGCAAGCCGCTGTTCGACGTGCTGTTCTTCGACCCGCAGAACGGCCTCGCGGTCGGCGCCTACGGGCTGATGCTAGCGACTCACGACGGCGGCGCCAGCTGGGCCCAGGTGGCCGCCAATGCCGTGACCGGCGAAGAGCGCCACATCAACGCCATGGCGCGCCTCGGCGACGGCAGCCTGATGGTGGTCGGCGAAGCCGGCCTGATCGGGGTCAGCCGGGATCGCGGCGAAACCTGGACCAAGGTCGCCGGCCCGTACGAAAGCTCGCTGTTCTGCGTCATCGCCGCCGGCAACAAGGGCGCGCTGATCGGCGGTCTGCGCGGCAACTCGTTCTTCACCGCCGATGTCGAGGGCGGCCACTGGAAGAAGATCGACACCGGCACCGACCAGTCGCTGTTCGGCATCGCCGCGCTGCCGGGCGATCGGATCGCGATGGTCGGCCTCAACGCCACGCTGCTGATCTTCGACGCCGCCGGCAAGACCCGGCAGGTGCCGATCAGCGACCGCAGCGGCAACAAGCAGACCGACACACTGTCGTGGCTGCTGCCGACGCGCGACGGATCGGTGCTGCTGGTCGGCGATGCCGGCGTCCAGCGCCTGGACGCGGCGAAGTTCTGACCGTCGTCCGCGCGCGCCTGCGACGGATCGCGCTCGCCTCGGGTGAGCGGCGCGCCGTGAACGCAGCCCGCCTGCCGGCAGCCGCTGCGGTCCTTGCCGCCTGGCTGATGGCATTGCCGCTGCTGGCCTCCAGCCAGCCGCTGCCGGAGCCGGAATCGCTCCGGCAGACGACCGAGCCGGCAACCTCGCTGCCGGCCGAACCGGTGCTGCCATCGTCGGCTGATCCCGTCGCGCCGCAGCCGGCCGAGCCGGTCACGCTGGTCGTGCTGCGAGAACGCCGCTTCCACCAGCTGTGGTCGGCCTTGCCGGCTTCGGCAGAACCGGCCGAACGGGTCGAAGCGGCGCTGGCCGATATCCGTCGGCAGCTTGCAGCGGGCCAGCCGTGGCTGGCGGCGCTGCAGGCAGCGCGGCTGGAAGCTGATCTCGGCGAGCGGCCTGAGGTCGCCACCGTGCTGGCGACCGCCGCCGCCCGCTGCGGCCTCACCGGCATCGCGGTGTCGGCGCTGGCGCGTGCCGCCGGTGCCGAGCGCCTGGCGCTGGCAGAGGCGGTGCTGTCGGTGGCCGAACGGCGGCTCGCCGACGGCGAGCCGGATGCCGCGCTGGCAACGCTGCGCGCACTGCCGGTGCGGCTGGAACGCCGGCAACGCCATCGTCTGGCGCTGCTCAAGGCGCGCGCCCATTTCGCCCGCGACCGGCCGCTCGACGCCGCGCAGGCCCTGCAGGCGGCCGAGTTCGATCCTTTGCGGCTGGTCGGCGCGCCGCTCGACGACCGCCTGGAAGCGGCGGTGCTGCAGTACGACCTTGGCATCGCCCTGATCCGCAGCGGTGCCGCCGCCCGCGGCCATGCGCTGCTGGAGCGGCTGGGCCGCAGCGACAGCATCGGCGACGAGCCGCCGGCGCAGGCCTTGCGCGATCGCGCCAATCTCGGGCTGGCGGCGGAATTCCTTGCCGGCGGCCAGGGCGCCACGGCGCGCGCGCTGTTCGAGCGGGTATCGCTGGAAGGGCCGTACTCGAACCGGGCGCTGCTCGGTATGGGCTGGGCATCGCTGGGGCCACAGGGCGATCCGCAGTCGGGCGGGCTGAATCTCGACGGCGACGGCACCCGGGCGACGCCGAAGTTCGTGCTGCGGGTGATGCAGCGGCGGCGGCTGATCGATTGCGAGAACTACAACCGGCGGGCGCTGGCGCCGACCGAGCTATGCCAGCGCCAGCCGCGCTTCGAACGCGCGCAGGTGCCGGAGCGCGCCGAATCGCTGGCCGAGGAAGCGATCGCGGTCTGGCAGGAGCTGAGCGCCCGCGAGCCGCGTGATCCGGCGGTGCGCGAAGCCTGGGGCGCACTTGGCCATGCTGCGGCCCGTGCCGGTCTGCGCGCAGCCGCGATCGCCGGCTACGAAGCGGCCGCCGAGCGCCTCGAAGCGGCGCTGGCCGACAACCGCGCCGCCGCCAGCCGCTTCGCGGCCGAAGGTCTGGCGGCCGGCTGGGCGGCGCTGTCGGCCGACGGCACGATGACGGCCGGGCTGGCGCCCGGCGCGCCGTTGCCGGTGGCGGCGCTGATCGGCTTCGAGGCGGCGCTGGGTGTCGACGCCGCGCCGCCGTCGCCGTCGCCGCAGCGTCAGCCCCTGCTTGCCGAACTGCTGGAAGCGCGCGGCCTGCAGGCGATGTCCGGCGATGATCCGGCGCTGGCCGCATGGCAGGACGCGCAGCAGCAGGCGCTGGCGCGCACCGTTGCCGAATCGCTGGACGCCGAGCAGCGGCAGCTGAGCCGCTGGCTGGCCTCGGTGCGTGCCGGCCTGGCGACGCTGTCTGATCCGAGCTTCGTGCTGCCGTCGCCGGCTGCCGCGCCGCGCTGAGACCGCGCGTCGGTCCCGGCTTACAGGTACGGCGAGAACAGCCAGCAGATCGCGTCGCGGCTGCGCGCCAGGCCGGATGCCCGGTCCAGTTCGGCGAGGTTGCGCGGCCGGCACTGGTCGCGCACGGCATCGAAGTGATGCAGCAGGTCGCCGGCCAGCTGCTGGCAATAGGTTTCCACCACCAGCTCGAAGTTCAGGCGTAGGCTGCGCGGATCGAGGTTGGCCGAGCCGATGTGGGCGTAGTAGTCGTCGACCACCACCAGCTTGGTGTGCGCGAACGGTGCCGGTCGCAGGTGGATGCGCACGCCGTGCGCCAGCAGCTCGCGCTGCCAGCGGCGGCTGGCCCAGTCGACCCAGCGCAGGTTGCTGCGCGCCGGCAGGATCAGTTCCACCGCCACGCCGCGCAGCGCCGCCGCTTCCAGCCCTCGGGCCAGCTCCGGCATCGGGATGAAGTACGGGGTCATGATGCAGACCCGCCGGTGGGCGTTGGCGAGCGCCGCCAGCAGCACCAGTTCCAGCCGCTCGACTCCTTCGTTGGGCCCGGCGGTGATGACCCGGCAATGGCTGCGACCGGCAGCCTCGATCGGCGGCCCCGAGCTGGTCAGCGCGGCGGCGTCGCGGCGGCCATGCCAGTCATCGTCGAACGCCTGCGCCAGCTGGGCGGCGACTGGCCCGCGCAGCCGGAAGTGCAGGTCGATCAGGCCCTGCTTCGGCTTGCCGAGCACGGTGTGGTCGCTGATGTTCATGCCGCCGGTGAAGGCGAGGCCGTCGTCGACGATCAGCAGCTTGCGGTGGTTGCGCAGGTTGACATGCGGCAGCGGCAGGAAGCGCCGCGCCAGCTGGAAGCGCCGGGTCGGGACGCCGGCCTGCAGCAGCAGCGCCGAGGCGCGCGGGAAGTAGTACAGGTCGCCGACGGCGTCGATCAGCACCCGCACCTCGACGCCCCGCTGCTGCGCCGCCACCAGGGCGGCGACGAACTGCGTGCCGACGCCGCGCCCGGAAAAGATGTAGCTGGCCAGCCAGACGCGGCGGCGCGCGCCGGCGATCGCCGCCAGCATCGCCGGATAGGCCCGGTCGCCGTTGTGCAGCAGGTCGATGCCGTTGCCGGCGGTCAGCGGGCGGCCGGTCATCGCGCCGCCGATGCGCACCAGCTCGCGCAGTTCCTCGGCGATCACGCCCGGCAGCAGCGCACTGAGGCCGGGCGGCACGGTGTCGTCGCCGGCGCCGTGGACTGGCTGGGCCTTCGGATTGACCCGGTTGGTGCCGAGCAGCAGGTACAGCAGCGGGCCGGCGATCGGCGCCAGCAGGCAGGCAGCGATCCAGCCCCAGGCGGCGCGCGGATCGCGAACATTGAGCAGCGCATGCCGGGTGGTCAGCAGGCCGAGCGTCGAATGCAGCAGGGCCAGCGCCCAGGCGAGCTTGTCGACCGGCAGGTTCATGTCGGGCGGATGGAGATTTCCGCCGCCAGCGGCAGATGGTCGGAGCGGGCCTGGGCCAGCGTGTCGAGCCGGTGCAGCTCGATCTGCGGCGACAGCAGGATGTGGTCGATGCTGCGCGTCGGCGCCCAGCTCGGAAAGGTGGCTGGCGTGCGTTCCGGCAGCCAGAAGCCGGCCGCCTGCAGCGCCGGATGGGCGCGCAGCAGCGCTGGCTCGGCATTGAGATCGCCGACGATCACTGACGGCCGGTCGCGGCTGGTCTGCGCCACCAGATAGTCGAGCTGCCGCCGCTGCGTCTGCCGGCCGAGCGACAGGTGGGTGACGAAGATTTCCAGCGGCCTGAGGCCGCCCGGCAGCTCAAGGGCCAGCTGCAACGCGCCACGGCCGCGGATCGGGCCGGGCAGCGCGTGCTCGGCGATCACCTGCACCGGCCAGCGGCTCAGGTAGCCAAGCGCATGGCGGGCGAACGGTTTCAGGTTGCGGGTGATCGCCAGGCCGTGCCGCGGAAAGCCGGCGGCGGCGGCGAGGTAGGCCATCTGGTCGACGAAGCCGGTGCGCAGGGAGCCGGCATCGGCTTCCTGGATGGCGACGAAGTCGTGGTCGCGGATCAGCGCGGCGATGTCGTCGAGCGCGCCGTGCGGATCGCGGCCGGGCAGCGCATGGCGCCAGGCGCGAGTCAGGTAATGGCGGTACTGCGCCGTGTGCAGGCCGACCTGGATGTTGAAGCTGAGCAGCTTCAGGCGCGGCGGCGCAGGCGGGAGCGAGGTCGGCGGCGTGGTCATCGGCAGCGCGGGTGGCGGTGCCGACACCTTATGCGAATTCGCCGCTGCTGCGGGCCGCTGCTCAGCGCCGCCGCTGGTACAGCAGCAGCGCGTGGCCGGGCGAAGTCGGCAGCATGGCGCCGCTGCCGCGAACGCAGGCGTAGGCCGAGGCCAGTTGCGGCGTGCCATCGTCGGCGGCCGATTCGCTGAAGGCGAGCAGGGTCAGGTCGGCGCCGGGATGGGCGCGCATGAAGCTGACCAGCGCCACGAAGGCCGCGCCGTGGCCCATCGTGAAACGGTGGCGATCCGCTTCCGGCACTCGCGGCCGGCACCAGGCGGCGAGGTCCGGAAAGTTGCTGAACTCCCGCCATTCCAGTCCGGGGTGGGCGGGCAGCCGTTCGGGCGACGGCGGGTTCGGGTATTCGAGGATTCGGGAAATCGACATGCGCGGCTGCGCTCTTGCTGGAAGTCGTCCGGAATGCACCGGGCCTTCTCATCAAGACGAAATTCCGCGACAAAAACGGTCATCGCTGCCGGCGACTTCGTCGGCCGGCCGCCGAACGGCAGGCCATAACGACGAAACCCGGCGCGGGGCCGGGTTTCGCGGTGCTGCCGGTGCCGGAACCGCCTGCAGGCAGGCGGCCGGCAGTTGCCTCAGATGCGCGCCTCGATGCCGAAGGCGGCGAAGCCCTTGGTCTCGAAGTTCTTGCGGAACATGTCGCGCAGCTTGGTCGCCGTGGCGTCGTAGTCGGCCGGGTTCGGCCAGGTGTTGCGCGGGTTGAGGATGGCGGCATCCACGCCCGGGCAGGACTTCGGCATCTTCAGGTTCAGGATCGGCTGCACCTCGGTTTCAACGCCATCCAGCTCGCCGTTCAGCGCGGCGTTCAGCAGCGCACGGGTGACCTTCAGGCTCATCCGCTTGCCGGTGCCGTACGGGCCGCCGCTCCAGCCGGTGTTGAGCAGGATGCAGCGCGACTTGTGCTTCTTCATCTTGTCGGCCAGCAGCTTGGCGTAGACGTTCGGCTTGTGGGCCATGAACGGGCCGCCGAAGCAGGCCGAGAAGGTCGGCTGCGGCTCGGTCACGCCGACTTCGGTGCCGGCCACGCGGGCCGTGAAGCCGGAGACGAAGTGGTACATCACGTCTTCCGGTTCCAGGATCGAGATCGGCGGCAGCACGCCGAAGGCATCGGCGGTCAGCAGCACGATGGTTTCCGGATGCGGGCCCTGGCCGTTCGGCATGGTGTTCGGCACCACGCTCAGCGGATAGCTGAAGCGGGTGTTCTCGGCGATCGAGCCGTCGTTCAGGTCCAGCTCGTCCGGATGGCACTCGGCCATCGTCTTGCCCGGCAGCGGCGGCACGTTCTCGATGATCGTGCCCGGCTTCGACAGCGCTTCGGCGATCACCGGCTCGGCGGCCTTGTCGAGGTTAATGAGTTTGGCGTAGCAGCCGCCTTCGAGGTTGCACAGGCCGTTGTCGGACCAGATCGTCTCGTCGTCGCCGATCAGGCGGCGGCTGGCGTCGGCCGACAGCGTGGTCTTGCCGGTGCCCGAGAGACCAAACAGGATTGCGCCGTCGTCCTTGGCGCCGACGTTCGCCGAGCAATGCATGCTCAGGCGGCCCTGCTTCGGCAGCAGGTAGTTGCCGACCGTGAAGATGGTCTTCTTGTTGACGCCGCAGTAGTCGGCGCGGCCGGCGACGATGCAGATCTGGTTGCGGGTGTCGATGATCACCGCCGCTTCGGCGCGGCTGCCGTCACGCTCCGGTTCGCAGACGAAGCTCGGCACGTTGAGCATGGTCCAGCGGCGGGCGTCAATGTCCTTCACGCCCGGCAGGTTCTTCGGGAACATGTTGTCGCAGAAGAACGCGTGGGTGGCGTACTCGCCGACGAAGCGGTACGGCACTGCGAAATCGGCGTCCGAACCCATGAACAGGTCCTTCACGTACAGCGTCGCCTTCTTCTCGTTCAGATGGGCGACGACGCGCTTCAGCAGGCCTTCGTACTTGGCCGGGTCGTAGGGCGTCAGATCGGCCTTGAACCAGATCTCGTCGGCCACTTCCGGCCACTTCACCGCGAAGGTGTCCTTGGTGCGCCGGCCGGTGCAGTCCGGATCGGTGTAGTAGACCAGCGGGCCGTTGACGCCCAGCTTGGTCGCGAACGCCTTCTGGGCGTTGGACGGGCCGTCCCGCGAAACACGGCCGCGATCGTTGGCGATGGCTTCGTGGAAGAGCTGCTCCTTGCTGAGCTCGTACTTGTAAGTGACGGTTTTCAGACCGAACAGCTTTTCCAGATCGGCCTGAAAGCTCGGCGCAGCGCTTGTGTGATCAACCATGGATTTCGTTACCACCATTCGCGAGGGGAGGGGTAGCGGCACCGCCACGGGTGCCAGCGAGTGCCGGCATTTTACGGAAACTCGGCTGTCTGGGGGTCGAGAGGGCAAAAATTTTGTGCGAATGCACAAATTTAGCGGCGCTTTTCGCGCCTTCAGCGTCCCGGCAGCGTGAATCCGGCCACCGATTCGCGCAGCTTGCCGGACAGCGTGTTCAGCGCACCGACCGCTTCGGAGGCCTCGGTCGCCGAATCCGAGGTCTGCAGCGCCAGCTGCTGGATCGACAGCATGGTGTCGGCGATCCGGGTGGCGGCGGCCGATTCGCTGCGGGCGGCGGCGGCGACGCCCTCGATCGAACGCGCCAGTTCCAGCGACGCGGCCTCGATACGGGTCAGCGCCTGGCCGGCTTCCTCGGCCGACTGGGCGCCGGCGATCACATGGGCGGTCGAGCGCTCCATCGAGGTCACCGCCTCGTTGGTGTCGGCCTGGATGGTCTTGACCCGCGTCTCGATCTGCCGGGTCGACTGCGAGGCGTGCTCGGCCAGCTGCTGGATTTCCACCGCCACCTGCTGGAAGCCGCGTCCGGCGTCGCCTGCCCGAGCGGCCTCGATCGAGGCATTGAGCGCCAGCGTGTTGGTCTGCTCGGCGATGTCGTTGATCGCTTCGACGATGGTGCCGATCTCCTGCGACGACTCGCCGAGCCGCTTGATCCGCTTGGCGGTGTCCTGGATCTGCTCGCGCAAGGTCGCCATGTGGTGGATCGTCTGGCCGACGGTGCCGGCGCCGCTGCGGGCAGTACGGACGCTGGCATCGGCGTCCAGCGCGATCGTTTCGGCGCGGCCGGCCACCGTGCGCAACGAGGCGCTGGTGGCGGTGATGGCAGTGGCGGCGGCAGTGATTTCCGCCGACTGCTGTCCGGACGCTGCCTGCACCCGAGCGGCGATCGCGCGGGTGCCGGCCGCTGCCGCCGTCAGGTCGACCGCCGTGCGTTCGATGGTGCCGACCAGCCGGCGCAGGGTCTGCACCGTGGCGTTGATCGAATCGGCGATCGCGCCGGTGAACTGCTCGGTCACCGTCACGTCGATGCGCAGGTCGCCGTTGGCAAGACCGGTGATCTCGTCGAGCAGCCGCATGATCGCCTGCTGCTGGCGGGTCTCCAGTTCGGCGGCGGCCCGGGCGCGCTCGCGCTCGCCGGCCAGCCGGCTGCGCAGGAACAGGCCGAGCGCCGCCAGGCTCAGCAGCACGCCGGCGATGCCGACCCCGGAGACAAGTCCATCGACCGGCGTCAGCACGCCCAGCAGCGCGGCGCAGGCGATCAGCAGGCCGAACATCACCAGCCCCAGCATCTGGCGGTCGCGGCGGTTCATCAGTAGACCGGCTCGCCGGGCAGGCCGAGCAGCAGGTGCACCTGCACCAGCAGGTCGGCCGGCCGCAGCGGCTTGCTGAGGTAGCCGCGCGCGCCCTGGCGCAGCGCCCAGTGGCGGTCGGAGGCCTGGTCCTTGCTCGATACCACGAGCACCGGAATCATCGCCGTCAGCGGATCGCGGCTGAGCTGGCGGGTCGCCTCGAAACCGTTGATGCCCGGCATCACCAGGTCCATCACCACGCAGTCCGGCCGGTGGCTGCGCACCAGGCGCAGCGCCTCGTCGCCGCAGGTTGCCGCCAGCACCGTATGGCCGACCGCCTGCAGCGCCTGCGTCATCCAGGCCTGATCGGTCGGAGAGTCATCGACCACCAGCACGCGTGCCATCGCCGTCTGCCCATCCGCATGCCCCGCAGCGCAGGGCTTCGGCAGCGTTTTACCCGCGCCACACTCGCGTTGCACGGCCGGGGAAGCGCGTGCCGATGAAAGGTGTGTTGCGTCCGACGCTGTTCATCTGCGCGGCTTGCAGGCGCCATTCCTGCGACGGATCGATCAGGCACAGATCGGCGGGCGCGCCGACCGCCAGACCGCGCGCCGGCAGGCCCAGCACCTGTGCCGGCCCGCGCACCAGCCGGCTGGCCAGGGTCAGCGGGCTCAGCAGGCCCTGCTCGACCAGCTGCAGGCCGAGCGGCAGCAGCGTTTCCAGCGCCGAGATGCCCGGCTCGGTCAGCGGCAGCGGGTTGGTCTTGGCGTCGCGCTCGTGCGGCTGGTGATCGGAGCAGATCGCCTCGATCAGACCGCTGCCGACGGCGTCGCGCAGTGCCTCGCGATCGGCCGCCGAACGCAGCGGCGGCAGCACGTGCGCCATCGCGTTGAAGCCTTCCAGCGCGGCGTCGGTCAGGAACAGCTGATGGGCCGCGACATCGGCGCTGATCGGCAGGCCGCGCGCCTTGGCGGCGGCCAGCAGTTCGACGCCCCGGGCGCTCGACAGCCGGCCGAAGTGGACCCGCGCGCCGGTGTCCTCGACCAGCGAAATCCACTGGCGCATCGCCACCGCTTCGGCGGCCACCGGGATCGACGCCAGGCCGAGCCGGGTGGCGACCGCGCCTTCGTGCGCGCAGCCGTTGTTGGCCAGCGCGGCATCGAGCGGCACCACGTGCACGGTCATGCCGAGGCTGGCGGCGTACTCCAGCGCACGGCGCGCGACCAGCGCGTTGGCGACCGGCGCCAGCCCGTTGGTGACGCCGACGCAGCCGGCCGATTTCAGCGCGCTGATCTCGGCCAGCGCATCGCCTTCCAGGCCCTTGGTCAGTGCGCCCAGCATGTAGACGTAGGCGCCGCCGGCGGCCTTGGCGATGCGGTTGACGCGGATCACCACCGCCGTGTTGTCGATCACCGGTTTGGTGTCCGGCGGCAGGCACAGCGCGGTGATGCCGGCGGCGAACGCGGCGTTGGATTCCGAGCGCATCGTGCCTTTCTGCGTGGCACCCGGATCGCGGGTGCGGGCGCAGAGGTCGACGATGCCGGGCATCAGCCACAGGCCGCTGCCGTCGATGACCTCGTCGAACGGGCCGCTGGCGGCATCGACGATGACGCCGTCGCGGAACGCGAGATCGCCGCTGGCATCGGTGCCGGCCTGCGGATCGAGGCGGCGGACATTGCGGATCAGGACGCTTTTCATCGGTTGGGAGTTCCCCGCCATCCCTGGCGCGACGGAGGCGCTCACTGGCTGGCCCCGGCTCGGTCATCCATGGCCGAGCGTTCGGAATCGCTGCGAGCAGTGCTCGCAAAGCGCGTTTCCTCACCCAAGATCATCGCCATCACCGCCATCCGCACGGCGATGCCGTGCTCCACCTGTTCGAGGATCAGCGAGCGCTCGCCGTAGGCGACATCGCCTTCGATTTCGACACCGCGATTGATCGGCCCCGGATGCATCACCAGCACCTCTGGCGGCAGCTTGGCCAGCCGCGCGCGGGTCAGGCCGAAGTCGCGGTGGAACTCGCCGGTCGACGGCAGGAAGGCGCCGACCATGCGCTCCTTCTGCAGCCGCAGCAGCATGATCACGTCGGCACCTTTCAGCCCCGAATCGAGATCGTTGAACACGGTCACGCCCATGTCCTCGATACCGGCCGGAATCAGCGTGCGCGGGCCGACCACGCGGATTTCCTTCGCACCGAGGATGCGCAGCGCATGGATGTCGGAGCGGGCGACGCGCGAATGCAGGATGTCGCCGACGATCGCCACCGTCAGCCGCGAGAAATCGGGCCGGTGGCGGCGGATCGTGAACATGTCGAGCAGCGCCTGCGTGGGATGCGCGTGGCGGCCGTCGCCGGCGTTCAGGATCGCCACCTCGGGGGCGGCGTGCTGGGCGAAGAAATGCGCCGCGCCGCTGGCCTCGTGGCGGATCACGAACATGTCGACCTGCATCGCTTCCATGGTCTTCAGCGTGTCGAGCAGGGTTTCGCCCTTCGACGTCGAACTGGCGGCGATCTGCAGGTTCAGCACGTCGGCCGACAGCCGTTTCGCGGCCAGCTCGAAGGTCATGCGGGTGCGCGTCGAGGCTTCGAAGAACAGGTTGACCACGGTCTTGCCGTGCAGCAGCGGAAACTTGCGGCCACGGCTGTTGCGGCTGTTGGCGAACTGTTCGGCGGTGTCGAGGATGTCGGTCAGCAGCGGCTTCGACAGTCCTTCGATGCTCAGCAGGTGGCGCAGACGGCCGTCTGCGGTCAGTTGCAGCGTGTCACTCATGTGGGATCGGGCAGGGCGAAAAAGCGGCTGCGATCGCCGCCGAGGAACTGTTCGAGGATCAGGCGCGCGGCCACGCCGTCGCGCTCGCCCTTCTGCACCTTCTTGGCCTTGCGGCCGTCGGCGCGCGCCTGGCGGATCTCGTCGTCGGCGGCGCGCGAACTCAAGCGCTCGTCGACCAGATAGACCGGCGTGCGGTAGCGGCGGCACAGCTCGGCGGCGAAGGCGCGGGCCGGCGCGGTGATGCGCTGCTCCTCGCCATCGAGGGTGATCGGCAGGCCGACGATCAGCGCCGCCGGCCGCCAGTCGGTGATGCCGCGGCCAAGTGCGGTCCAGTCCGGCTCGCGGCCGTTGGCGATCGCCGGCAGCGGCCGCGCCAGCTTGGTCAGGTCGTCGCCGACCGCCATGCCGATGCGCTTCAGGCCGTAGTCGAAGGCGAGGTAGACATCGGTGCGGCGGGTGGCAGGCCGGGCCGGTTCGACCACGGGATCGGGGCTGGAATCGGCTACGGCTTCAGGCATGTCCGGCGCGGCTCGCAAGGTGGGAGATATCGACGCCGATCAGCCGCGTCGCGGCGATCCAGCGTTCGGCGGCTGGCGTGTCGAACAGCACCCGCTGTTCGACCGGCGCGTTCAGCCAGGCGTTGTTGAGGATTTCGCTTTCCAGCTGGCCTTCACCCCAACCGGCGTAGCCGAGCAGCACCATGTAGGCGCTCGGGCCTTCGCCGCGGCCGATGGCGCCCAGCACGTCGCGCGAGGTGGTGATGTAGAGGTTGTCGTCGACCCGCAGCGTCGAATCCCAGCCGCCCGGCGCGGTGTGCACGACGAAGCCGCGCTCCGGCTGCACCGGCCCGCCCCAGAACACGATCGGATCGCTCGGCATCGCTTCATGATCGACGCCGATCTGGTCGAGCATGTCGGACAGCCGCAGATCGGTCGGCCGGTTGACCACCAGACCCAGCGCGCCTTTTTCGGAGTGCTCGCAGAGCAGGGTCACCGACTGCCGGAAGTTGTCGTCCTCAAGGCCTGGCATGGCCACGAGAAACTGGTTGCTGAGGTAGCTGTCGTCGCCCATGGCGGCAGTATCTTGGCAGGTTAGCTGACTGACAAGGCGTTCAGTGGCAGGGTGCGGTCAGCGGTTGGCGAGGCGCCGCTCGATCGCGTCCACCAGCAGGCCGCCGATGTCGGTGCCGAAGGCAGCGTCGATCTCGCGTGCGCAGGTCGGGCTGGTGACATTGATTTCGGTGAGGCTCTCGCCGATCACGTCCAGCCCGACGAACAGCAGGCCGCGACGCACCAGTTCCGGGCCGACCGCTTCGGCGATCCGACGCTGCGCCGCCGTCAGCGGCCGCGGCTCGCCACGCCCGCCGGCCGCCAGGTTGCCGCGCGTTTCGCCGCCCTGCGGAATGCGCGCCAGCCCGTACGGCACCGGCACGCCATCGACGACCAGCACGCGGGTGTCGCCATCGACGATCGCCGGCAGGTAGCGCTGGGCGACGATGGTGCGGCGGCCGTTGTCCGACAGCTGCTCGATGACGCTGCCGAGGTTCAGGCCATCGGCGCCGACCCGGAAGATGCCGCTGCCGCCCATGCCGTCGAGCGGCTTGTAGATGACATCGCGATGTTCGGCGTGGAACGCACGCAGCGTGCGTTCGTCGCGCGCGAACAGCGTCGGCGGGCACAGTTCCGGGAACCAGGCGGTGAATGCCTTCTCGTTGCAGTCGCGCAGGCTGGCCGGCCGGTTCACCACCAGCGCGCCCTGCGCCTCGGCGCGTTCCAGCATGTAGGTGGAGGCGACGAATTCCATGTCGAACGGCGGGTCCTTGCGCATCAGGATCGCGTCGAGGCTGCCGAGCTTGACGATCTCCGGCTCGCCGCCGAAGTCGTACCAGTGCTTGCGGTCGTCGAACACCGTGACCGGCCGGGTGCGGCCGTAGGCAATGCCGTCGCGCAGCCACAGATCACCCTGTTCGAGATAGCGCAGCGCCCAGCCGCGCTTCTGCGCCGCCAGCATCAGCGCCAGGCTGGTGTCCTTGTACGGTTTGATCGACCCGATCGGGTCCATGACGATGCCGAGGGTTTTCATCGGGGCGCGCGGGAAGGGATGGCGGCCGCATGGTACCGGATGGCTTCGGGACAGCCGTGGCGTCGGCCGGCGATACTGCGCACCCATGTCGTCCCCTGCCGATTTCCTGCTGCCGCCCGGCCAGACGCTGACCGACCGTTTTCCGGTGGTCGGCGAGTCGCTGCCGGCGCCCGGCTATGGCGGTGACGACTTTCCGATCGAGATCGGCGGCTGCGTCGACCGGCCACTGCGGCTCACGCTGGCCGAGCTGCGGCGGCAGCCGCAGGCCGAGCGCCACGCCGCCATCCACTGCGTGACCGGCTGGTCGCGGCGCACGATCACCATGCGCGGCTGGCCGCTGGCCTTGATCCTGGCTCCGGCCGGCGTGCAGCCCGAGGCGGCGTTCGTGCGCTTCGTCGCCCACAGCCCGCGCCGGCACGACACCTCGCTGCCGCTGGCGCTGGCGCTGGCCGACACCTGGCTGGTCTCCGAGATCGACGGCCGGCCGCTGAGCGTCGAGCACGGCGGCCCGCTGCGCACCGTCACGCCCGGCCGGTATTTCTACAAGAGCCTGAAATGGCTGGCGAAGATCGAGTTGCTGCAGCACGATCAGCCGGGTTACTGGGAACGCGAAAGCGGCTATGACAACGGAGCGGACTACCGGATGGAAGCGCGTTTCGACGCCAGCCGCGTGAGCCGTGCGGACGATGTGGCGGCATTCCGAGCGGCCACCGATTTCGCCGCCTGGCGCGGTCGCGTGCTGCTCAAGGCCCGGCTCGGCGGCTGGCAGCCGAAGACCGCCGACCTGTCCGGCATCCAGGCCAAGGCCTGTTCGCTGCGCAATGCCCGGCTGGCCGGCGTCACGCTGCACGGGGCCAATCTGAGCCTCAGCAACTGCGAAGGCGCGGACCTGCGCGGCGCCGATTTCACTGGCGCCGACCTCGAAGGCGCGAGCTTCGCCGGGGCCGACCTGCGCGATGCCGTGATGACCGACGTGGCGCTGTCGGCGACCCGCTTCTTCCGCGATTTCGCCAACGGCCAGCGGCTGGCGGCGCGGGTCGAAGGTCTGCGCCTGCTGCGGCCGCAGGGGCTGCTGGAAGTGCAGGCGGCCTTCCTGCGCGAAGCCGGCGTGGCCGGGGTGCCGGCATGAGTGCCTCGCCGCTGCGTTACGCCAGCCTGTCGATCGCCACCGCCGTCGTCGTGCTGGGGCTGAAGCTTGCGGCCTGGAAGGTCAGCGGTTCGGTCGGCCTGCTGTCGGATGCGCTGGAAACCCTGACCAATGTCGGCGGCGCGCTGATGGCGTTCACCATGCTGCGCATCGCGCTGCAGCCGCCGGACGCCGCCCATGCCTACGGCCACGGCAAGGCCGAATACTTCTCCTCCGGCTTCGAGGGCGTGCTGATCTTCGTGGCGGCGGCGCTGATCGCCGTCGAGGCGATTCCCCGGCTGACCGATCCGCAGCCGATCGAAGCGCCGGGGCTCGGCCTTGGCATCGCGGTGCTGGCCAGCCTGATCAATCTGGTCGTCGCCCAGATGCTGCTGCGCGCCGGTCGCCGCCTGCACTCGGTGACCTTGGTTGCCGATGGCCGCCATCTGATGACCGACGTCTGGACCACCGTCGGCGTGCTGGTCGGCCTTGCCATCGTGGTGCTCAGCGGCTGGTTGTGGATGGATGCGGCGATCGCGCTGCTGGTCGCCGCCCATGTGCTGTTCGAAGGCTTCAAGCTGATCGCCGAAGCCGCGCAGGGGCTGATGGACAGCGCCTGGCCGGCCGACGAGCAGGCGCGGCTGCTGGCGGTGCTCGACCGCTTCCGGGTCGACGGCGAAGTGGATTTCCACGCCATCCGCACCCGCCGCGCCGCCGCGCTGCACTTCGCCGATTTCCACGTGCTGGTGCCCGGCAGCTGGACCGTGCAGCGCGGCCACGACCTGATCGAGCAGATCGAGGCGGCGCTGGCGGAGCAGTTCGAGCGGCTGATCGTCAGCACCCACCTGGAGCCGTCGGAAGACCCGCGCTCCTACGAAGGGCGGCCGCTGCACCACTCGTGATGCGGATCTGACCCTCATTCGCCGCGCCCCCCGCCGGGGTAGTGCCTCAGTTTGAAATTCTGAACGCTCAGCCGGTCTGACCCCATGCCCCGAGCGATCATCAAAAGCTCCGGGGCACAAAGGCACAAAGGACAGCCGCCGCAAGGACACGAAGAAAAGCATTCTTTGTGTCCTTGCCTTTCACCTTCGTGCCTTTGTGCTCCGGGCTTTTTGATTAGAGTTTTTCAAACTGAGACACCACCCGCCGGGGCGCTTCGGGACCCGGTCCGGGCGGCTCTTCTACAATGCGCGCCCCGCATTGCCGTTGAAGCTGCCATGACTGCCGTCGATTCCGCCTCGCTGCCCCGCCTGCTCGGTGCCCATTGCACGGTCGACCCCGATCGCCTGAAGCGCTACGAGATTCCCGAGCGCGGCGAGCCGGGCAAGGCCAGCGGCCTGGTCGTGCCGCAGTCCGAGGCCGAGGTCGGGCAGCTGCTGGCGACCTGCAGCGCCCACGGCATCCGGCTGGTCATCAGCGCCGGCCGCACCGGCCTGGTGGAAGCGCAGCGGCCGGATGGCGAATGCGTGCTGAGCCTGGAAAAGCTCAACCGGCCGCTGTCGTTCACCACGCCGGACGGCGAGCGCTTCCGCTTCGATGAAGCCGCATCGCCGGAAGCCGCCGCCGATGCGCTCGGCGCCTGGTGGCGCGGTCTCGGCCAGCCGCCCTGCCACGACGGCGTGCTCGAAGTACAGGCCGGCATGGCGGTCGACACCGTCAACCTGATCCTCGCGCCGCTCGGCCTGATGTGGCCGATGGAGATGGGTTCGTCGAGCGCGGCCAGTGTCGGCGGCTGCATCGCCAACGCCTCGGCCGGCGCCAACGCGGTCTGCTACGGCACGGCGGCGCATCTGGCGATCCAGGCCTTCGGCTACAGCGGCGACGGCCGCGAGGTGATCAGCGATGCGCCGGCCTGGAAGCCGGTGCCGGCCGATGTGCTGGCGATCAACTCGGCGCAGCCGCGCCCGGAATGGGGGCTGATCGGCACCCAGGGCGTGCTCGGCGTGATCACCCGCGCCACGCTTCGCGCCTACGCGATCCCGGTGCAGCGCGAGGCGGCGCTGATCCCGGTCGCCGACATGCCGGCGGCGATGCGCATCCTGGCGGCGGCACGGGCGCTGTTCGGTGACGACGTCGAGGAATTCGAGTTCATCGGCAAGCCGGCGCTGGAACTGGTGCGCGAGCTGAAGGGCGAGGCGTTCCGCTCGCCGCTGGCCCGTCACGATGCGCCGTACTACCTGCTGCTGCAGGTGAAGTCGCACAAGGCCCACGTCGACCTGGCCGGCATGCTCTACGAGTTCCTGGCTGACGATGTCGGCCTGGCCGAGGACGACATCGGCTACGCGCCGCTGAAGGCGCTGAAGGAAATCCGTCATTCGATCACCGAGGCCAGCAATGCGCGGATGCGCAAGCTCGGCGGCGGCCGGCTGAGCTTCGACACCGCCACGCCGGTGGCCGTGTTCGGCGACTACCTGAAGGTGCTCGAACAGGAGCTGCGCGCCGAATTCCCGCAAGTCGCGCTGATCGCCTTCGGCCATGCCGGCGTCGGCGGCGCCCACCTGCACGTGCTCGGTTCGCCGGAATCGCCGGCGGCGGTCCATGCCAAGGCGCTGACTCGCATCCTGTTCGACGTCACCCAGGATTTCGGCGGCACCTTCAGCGCAGAGCACGGCGTCGGCTCGAAGTGGGGCAGCGAGTTCATCGCCCGCGCGCCGAAGGCGGTGCAGGAGGCGCTGGTCGCCGCCAAGCGCCGCCACGACCCGAAGCTGACCCTGAGCCCGCGCAACTTCGCGCTGGACCGGCTCTTGCAAGCCTGAAGCCCGCGCGGCTGTCCGCCGGTGCCGTGTCCGTCGATACGGGAACGGCGGCCATGCCTGCCTTTCGATCGAGCAAACACCTGATTCCATGAGCGCCATCCTGCTGCTCGCGCTGTGCCTGGGCATTGGCCTGGCCATGGCGCGCCACGAACGCCTGCCGCCCGGTGCCCCGCAAGCGCTGAACTTCTGGATCGTCAACATCGCGCTGCCGGCGCTGATCCTGGTCGAGATTCCGAAGCTGCATTTCTCCAGCGAGCTGCTGTTTCCGGCCATCGCGCCGTGGCTGGTGTTTCTCGGCGCGGTGCTGATCTTTCCGATCGTCGGCCGCCGGCGCGGCTGGAGCCGCGGCACCATCGGCGCGATGGTGCTGACCTGCGGCCTCGGCAATACCGCCTACATGGGGCTGGCGATGGTCGAAGCGCTGAAGGGCGCGGCCTACGTCGGCCCGGCGGTGATCGCCGACCAGTTCGGCTCGTTCGCGGCGCTGTCGATCGGCGGCGTGATCGTCGCGGCGATCTACTCCGGCGCGCCGCCGTCGGTCGGCGACATCGCCCGTCGCATGCTCGGCTTCACGCCGTTCCTGGCGCTGACGGTGGCGCTGGCGATCTGGCCGCTCGGCGGCTTGCCGGAAGTGCTGCAGACGGTGCTGACCCGCATCGGCCAGACGCTGACGCCGCTGGCGCTGTTCTCGGTTGGCCTGCAGCTCAAGTTCAGCGGCATCGGCGCCCAGTGGAAGACGCTGCTCGGCGGGCTCGGCTGGAAGATGGCGATCGCCCCGGCGCTGGTCTTCGGCGCGGCCTGGGCGCTTGGCCTGCAAGGCCCGATTCCGGTCGCCGGCATCCTGCAGTGCGCGATGCCGCCGATGGTCACCGCCGGCATCCTCGCCGAGCAGTACAAGCTCGATCCGCTGCTGGCCAATCTGGTGGTCGGCGTCGGCACCCTGCTGTCGCTGGCGACCCTGCCGCTGGCCGCCGCGCTGCTCTGAGCTGCGCGGCAAGGCCAGCGGCGCGGTTTTACTTCGCGGCGACCGGCGCGGCCTGGGCGTCGAGCGCCGTCTTCAGATCGTGCGAGCGCTTGATCAGGTACTGGCGGATCGCCTCGACCTCGTCCAGCGAGAAGCGACCCGCGAATGACGGCATGCCGCGATCGGCCTTCGCGCCGGCAACGATGCCGGCGAAGATCGCGTGCTTCTCGGGCGTCAGGTAGCGCAGGTCCGGGATCACGCCGCCGCCGACCGCGTTCAGGCCGTGGCAGGGCGCGCAGGCGCCGAGGAACAGTTCGGCGCCATGGGCCAGCGTCTTGGCATCGGCCTTGACTTCCTGCAGTTCCGGCAGCGGCACCACGTCGTTCTTCGCCGCCGGCAGGCTGGCCTTGCCGCCGAGCTTGAAGCTCAGCACCCGCGCTTCCGGCCGCACCTTGGCGTAGTTGGCAAGCGCGCCGCCGATCAGCGGGAACACGCCGCCCCAGCCGGCCATCACGCTGATGTACTGCTCGCCGTCGATTTCGTAGCTGACCGGCCCGGCCATGACGCCGGAGTTGGCTGGCGATTCCCAGAGCTTTTCGCCCTTGTCGGCCGACCAGGCGACGACCCGGCCGTCGGCCGTGCCCTGGAACACCAGGTTGCCGGCCGTGGCCAAGGTGCCGCCGTTCCAGATGTTGGCGTGGGTCTGGCTCCAGACCTGCTTCTGGGCGATCGGGTCCCAGGCCACCAGCCGGCCTTTCAGCGAGCCGGCGATCTGGGCGACCACCTTGTCGTCATCCGGCAACGGCAGGTCGCCGCCGATGTTCCAGACGCCTTCGCGGTTGTCGAAGCCGGGTGCTTTGTGCGGCGCCATCAGCGAGGCGACATCCTGCACCGGGATGTAGACCAGCCCGGTCTTCGGGCTGAACGACATCGGCTGCCAGTTGTGGGCGCCGAACGGCCCCGGCGCGACGATCTTGGCTTCCTTGCTCCAGTCGGCGACCTTCTGGTCGACCACCGGCCGGCCGGTCTTCAGATCGACATGGGTGGCCCAGGTGGTCGGCGCGAATTTCTCCGCCGACAGCAGCTGGCCGCTGGTCCGGTCGATGACGTAGAAGAAACCGTTCTTCGGCGCATGCAGCAGCACCTTGCGCGGCTGGCCCTGGAACTCGACATCGGCGAGCACGATGTTGGCGCAGGCGTCGTAATCCCAGTTGTCGTTCGGGGTTTCCTGGTAGTGCCAGGCGTATTCGCCGGTGGCGGCCTTGACCGCGACGATTGAGGAGATGAACAGGTTGTCGCCGTTCGGCTCGCCGCGTTCCAGCTTGTTCCAGCTGACGCCGTTGCCGGTACCGAAGTACAGCAGGTCGGTTTCCGGGTCGTAGGCCATGCCGTTCCAGACCGTGCCGCCGCCGCCCTGCTGCCAGTACTGGTCGCCGGTCCAGGTCTTGCGCGCCATCGTCATCGCGGCGTTCTCGTCCGGCTTCTTCGGATCGCCGGGCACGGTGTAGAAGCGCCAGGCCAGCTTGCCGGTGTCGACATCGAAGGCCGACACATAGCCGCGGGCATTGAATTCGGCGCCGCCGCTGCCGACCAGCACCCGCTTGCCGATCAGCAGCGGCGAGCCGGTCAGCGCGAAGGTGCGGCCGGAGCCGTCGCTGGCGTCGGATTCCCAGGCCTTGCTGCCGTCGGCGGCGTTGATCGCGACGATGCGGCCATCGAAGGCAGCGACGAATACCTTGCCGTGGCCGATGGCGACGCCACGGTTGACCACATCGCAGCAGGCATTGCCGGACTTCGCGCGGTTGACCTGCGGGTCGTACTTCCACAGCAGCGCGCCGGTCTTGGCGTTGATCGCGTAGACGATGCTGTAGGCACCGGTGGTGTACATCACGCCATCGGCGACCACCGGCGTGGCTTCGGCGCCCCGGTCGACATCGACCTTGTAGGTCCAGGCCAGCCCGAGCCCGCCGACGTTGCCGGCGTTGATCTGGTCGAGCGGGCTGTAGCGCTGCTCGTTGTAGCCGCGGCCGGTGCTCAGCCAGTTGCCGGGCTCGCCATCAGCAGCGGCGATGCGCGCGCTGTCGACCGTCTTGCCGGCCGCCGTGGCGCTGGCGGCCGTTGCCTCGGCGGCGGGCGCGGCGGCTTCCCGCTTGCAGCCAGCGGTCAGCGCCGCAAGGCCGGACAGGATCAGCAGGGGCAGGGCAAGCGTCGGTTTCATGGACAGGTTTTCCGGACAGGGCGGGGCAGTCGGCGCGACTGGCGCGAGACAATAGCCGAGCCGCGTCGACAATTCCCCCACCCGAAAGGGAGGGGTGTTCGGGTCGCCGGCCCTCGCGTCAAGGCGACGCACAAATGGCATTCCGGACGCGATGCCGGAGCGGCTGAGCGGGGGAGGGAATGGTGCCGGCAGCAGGGCTCGAACCCGCGACCTTCGCATTACAAATGCACTGCTCTACCAACTGAGCTATGCCGGCACGTTGCAGGCAGAAAGTTTAGCCGAGTCCGTCCACCGGTTTTCGGATGCGCCGGACGCCGGTGGCGCGTGGGTGGCCGCCGGGCGTCTGCTGTCACCGCCTTCGTCCGGCGATTTCGCGCATTGATCGATCCGCGGCTGGGCGAGGTAGCGAAGTCCGGCGCGCTGTCATTAGAGTGCAACGCTTTTCTGACAGGCGCTGCGCGCCAGGACCTTCCGTTGAAACTGACTTGGGCCGCTCTGGCCATGACCCTGGCCGTTGGCGCCGTGGTGGCGGCGACGCCGAAACCGCCGGCCGCGCCGGCCATCGAACAGCCGGCGCCGGCTGCGTCGCCAGTGGCCGCGCCGGTCGCGGTGCCGGCCCATCAGCAGCTGCGTCATCAGGGCGGCTGGATGGTCGACCGCGACGGGCGGGTGGTGATCCTGCACGGCGTCAATGCGGTCTGGAAACGGGCGCCGTATGCGCCGCCGGATTCGGTCGACGGCTTCACGGCCGCCGATGCCGACTGGCTGGCCGAGCACGGCTTCAACGCCGTCCGGCTCGGGGTCCTGTTCGCCGGCGTGATGCCGCAGCGCGGCGTGATCGATCACGACTACCTCGACCGTATGGATCGGGTCGTGAAGCTGCTGGCGGCGCGGCAGATCTACGTGATGATCGATTTCCATCAGGACCTGTTCGGCGAAAGCTATTCCGGCGAAGGCTTCCCGACCTGGGCGCAGCCGGCGCGCACCGATGGCCTGCTGCGGGCGGGCTTCCCGCTCGGCTATGTGACGCCGCGCGTCAGCCGCGCCTTCGATGGCTTCTGGAACGATCCGCAGGGCCTGCAGGCGGCGTATGCGCAGGCCTGGGTGGCGGTCGCCAAGCGCTGGCGCGACGCCGACTACCTGATGGGCTACGACCTGATCAACGAGCCCTGGGGCGGCAGCCACTGGCCGGTCTGCGCGCGGCCCGGCGGCTGCGCGCGCTTCGAGCTGGACAAGCTGCAGCCGCTCTACGAGCAGGTGCTGGCCGGCATCCGCGCGGTCGATCCCGACAACATCGTCTGGCTGGAGCCGCAGGTGCTGTTCGAATTCGGTGCCGATTCGCATCTCGGCAGCCGGCCGATCGCCGATGCCCAACTGGGCCTGTCCTGGCACAACTACTGTATTGCCGCGCCGCTGGTGAAGGCGACCGGCGCCGCCGAATCGCAGACCTGCAGCAAGCTGTCGCGGCGCGTCTATCGCAATGCCGACACCGTGGCCCGGCGGCTCGGCTCGGCTTCGGTACTGAGCGAATTCGGCGCCAGCGACGACGCCCCGGACATCGCCCGGGTGGCAGGCCGGGCAGACGAGCATCGGGTCGGCTGGATGTACTGGTCGTACAAGGACTGGGGCGATCCGACCACGCAGGGGCAGGGCACCGGCGCGCAGAGCATGTTCCAGCGCGACACCGATCTGGCTTCGGTGAAGCGCGCCAAGCTGATGGCGCTGGAACGGCCGTTTCCGCAGGCGATCGCCGGCGTGCCGCTGGACTACGGTTTCGATGCCGCCAGCCGCCGCTTCACGCTGCGCTATTCGACGACCCTGGCCTCCGGCCGCAAGGCGCCGCGCGATGCCGTCACGCTGATCCACGTGCCGGCGCTGCACTACCCCGACGGCTACACGGTGCAGGTGCAGGGTGGCCGGGTGGTGTCGGCGGCCAATGCGCGCCAGCTGCGGGTGATCGCCGACGAGGCGGCAACGCAGGTGACGATCCGGGTCACCGAGCGCCTCGACGGTCACGCCAGCTTCTAGGCGCCCGTCAGCAGCAGCGGCAGCGTCCGCCTCAGCGGACGCCGCGCCCGGCGACTGTTTTCATCGCACTGCACCAAGACAGTGATCGTTTGCCGCGCTGGCGTGCGCTGCGGCCGGCCGGCGGCCATCCTGCGTCCGGTGGCGCGGGCGAGGCACGCTGACAACGGTGCATCGTTCGTCATCGCGAATTCTTCAAGCGATTGAACCAGCAGGGAAAAGACGGGATTGCAAAGGCATCGCCGGGGATCTGACACGGCCGATTCCAGCGTCCTGAGCGGCTGGCATATCGTTTGCTACACCTCTCCCCATCAAGCCGCGACGAGACGGCCAGTGGTTCGGGTTGGATGGATTTGCAGGCCGTGAACGGGGCGAACTGACATGGGTACTTTTACGCTGCTGGCGTCGTCGACGGCGTTTGCGCCGGAAGAACTTGAGGCGACGCGTCCACCGCTGTCGGTCGACACGGTGATCCGCGAAAACCACGGCGCCCTGCTGAATTTCCTGCGTCGCCGCATGCGGACGCCGGAAGATGCCCACGACGTGGCGCAGGAAGCCTATGTGCGGATGATGCAGTACGAGGGCGCCCGCAACATCCATTCGCCGTCGTCGCTGCTGTTCCGGATCGCGACCAATGTCGCCAACGACTTCGCGCGCGCCGATCAGTCCCGGCGGGTTCAGGACCAGTGCAACATCGACGACCACGAGCTGGCCTCGCGCGAGCCCTCGGCCGAGCAGCACATCGCCGGCGCCGAGGATCTGGCCACCTTGCTGTCGGCGATCCGCCAGCTGCCGCAGAAGTGCCAGCAGGTGTTCCTGCTGAGCCGCGTCAAGCACATGACCTATCCGGAAATCGCCCGGCACTGCGGCATTAGCGTCAAGATGGTGGAGAAGCACATCAGCCACGCGCTGGCGGTGTGCATGAAAAAGGTAGGTGACAACGACCGTCACCCGTCTTTCAGGAAGTAGCCCGAACGCGCTGTTGATGCCGGCGGCCCGGTTTCCCGCCCCGGCAGTCATCGCGGCGGCCGATGCAGCCTGCCTGCATCACCGCCACGCCTCGTCGGCCTGTGGCTACAGGCCCTGCGCCAGGCCCCGTGCCTTGCCGGGAATGCGCCATGGACGGCGCGCGTAATGCTGGCCTGCATCGCCGTTGTCCGCAGGCGATGGCAGAATTGGAAGATGAACAGCCCGACCTCCACGCAGTTGCGCGACGAAGCCGCCCAGTGGGCAGCGCGTTTGGCGTCCCCCGCCTGCACGGCCGAGGAACGTCGCGCGGCGGAGTTGTGGCGTGCCCGCAGCCCCGCGCACGCCGAGGCCTGGACGCTGGCAGCACGGGTCGAGGACGGCCTGTCGCAGCTGGCAGGCGATCATGCCGATCTGCTGGCGATGGCCGATGCCGCTCTGCTCGACAGCGCCGCCTCGCGCGCCGGCCGGCCGCGCTGGAAGGCGGTGGCGCTGGCCGCCGGCGTGGCCGCTGCCGGCGTGTTCCTGACCACGCTGCTGGTCGGCCGCCACGGTACCGACGACACGGCGACGTACGAAAGCGCGAATACCGTCGACGGGCGGCAGAGCCTGGTGCTGGCCGATGGTTCGAAGGTCGAGCTCGACGTCGGCAGCGCCATCGAAGTCGAACTGCGCAGCGATGCGCGTCGCGTCGCGCTGCTGCGCGGGCGCGCGCTGTTCCAGGTGGCGCATGACAGCAGCCGGCCGTTCTCGGTCGCGGCGGGCGAAGGCCGCACGGTGGCGCTCGGCACCCGCTTCCAGGTCGATCTGCGCGGCGATGCCGTGGCGGTGACGCTGGCCGAAGGCGCGGTGTCGGTAACCGGCACCGGCGATCTCGAAGGGCGGACCGAGCAGCTGCAGCCGGGCGAGGAACTGCGCTACGGCAGCAGCCCGCAGGCCTGGACCAAGCGCAGCGTCGACCTTCAGGCCGCCACTGGCTGGGAACGCGGGCGGCTGGTGTTCCACGGTGCGCCGCTGGCCGAAGTGCTGGCCGAAGTGAACCGTTATGTCGATCAGCCGCTGCGCATCGACGATCCGCTGCTGGCCGGCCTGCCGGTCAGCGGCAACTTCATCGCGGGCGACAGCCATCTGGTGGCGTCCGCGCTGGTGCAGACCTTGCCGATCAGCGCCGAAGAACAAGGCCGCGAGATCGTGCTGAGCCGCCGTCCCGACTGATCCGCCGCGCTGCGCAACGCAAGCCCGGCCGCCATGCCACGCATGGCATGAAGTGTGCGTTTGTTCACCCCGCCACGTCGTTGCATCGTCACCACGCGCCACCGCTGCGGCTGCCTGCCGGCAGCGGCGCCGTGGCGGCGGGCGTGACATCGCGCCTGACCGGCGCGAATCCAGGGATGGCGCAACGCTGATCCCGCGTGCAAGTCGGTACAGGGTAAGGCGACGCGCATCCGTCCAGAGTTGATCGACGAAGGATTCGGACACCGGGCGTAGCGCATGTGCAGCAGGACGGGTCGACGGGAGGACTGGCGTTTGGTGTTTCGCGCGTCGCTGACCGCATCGCTGCTGGTCTGTTCGGGCACCACGCTGGCGGTGGACGACATCGCGCCGATCGCATCGGCGCGGGCGGAGACGCGCACCTACGACATCGGTGCGACTTCGCTGGCCGAGGCGCTGGACCGCTTCGGCGAGCAGAGCGGCCTGCAGGTGGTCTACCCCGACGGCATCACCGACGGCCATGACAGCGCCGCGCTGAGTGGCCGCTACAGCGCCGCCGAGGCGCTGGGCCGGCTGCTGGCCGGCAGCGGCCTGCGGATGCTGTTCGCCAACCCGCAGACCGTGGTGATCCTGACGGCCGCTGCCGCCGATGCCGCCACGGCTGCCGGCAGCGACGACGATGGCAGCCGCCGCGTGCAGACCGTACAGCTCGGCACCGTGCATGTCCGCGACGTGCGCCGGACGCTGCCGCAGGAGGCCAGCCGCTCGGCGTTCGGCTTCGACAAGCCGCTGCTGGAGACGCCGCGCTCGGTGTCGTTCATCAGCAAGGAAACCATCGAGCTGTTCGGCCTCGCCTCGGTCGAGGATCTGGTGCGCGTGGTGCCGGGCGCATTCACGCCGTCGCGCTTCGGCATCCAGGGCGGCATCGACGTCCGCTCGGTGCCGGCCGACACCTTTTTTCGCGGCATGAAGCGCGTCTACCTGCAGGGCCACGTCAACAGCGTGCTGTCGGCGAATGACTCCATCGAGGTGGTGCGCGGCCCGCCATCGCCGATCTACGGTATGGGCAAGGTCGGTGGCTACACCAACGTGGTGCCGCGCACGGCGCGTGCCAGCGATGGCCGGCTGGTCACCGACGATCAGGGCTTCGTGCAGCTGGTGGCCGGCAGCTACGATCTGCGCGAAGTCAGCTTCGGCATCGACGGCCCGTTCAAGATCGGCCAGCGCGCCGGCGGCTATTCGGTCTACGGCGCGCTGTCGACCGCCAACGCCTATGCGCGCGGCGTGCCGAACGATGCCCAGCTGCTGCAGCTGTCGTCGAGCCTCGATCGCGTCGCCGGCCGCTTCCGCGTCGAATCCGGTCTGGCGCTGCAGCGCTCGATGACGGCCGGCGCGCTGATCGGCCGCTTCACGCAGGCGGTGGCCGACAGCGGCCGCTACGTGCAGGGCTCGCCGCTGGTGAATCTCGATGCCAACGGCAATGGCCACATCGGCTTTCTGGAAATGCATCGCGGCTCGCCGGTCGCCGGCGCGGTCAGCGTCGCCAACCAGCCGCTGGTGCAGATCTTCCCGTGGCAGTACGACGGCAACAGCCAGCCGCTGCGGCTGGACCAGTTCGCCAGGGTCTCCGGCATTCCGCAGACGCTGTATGACTATCTGGTCGCCCATCCGGAAGCCGATCCCGGCGGCCTGCTGCGCGCGCAAGGCGTGGGCGGGCCGAGGCCGATCTCCGGCTCGGTGCCGATCGGCATGGCGCTCGATCCGCGCACCACCGGCTACGGCAAGCTGGACATCCGCCGCTTCGCAGCCTACGAGCGGCGCCTGGAAGCCGATCTGGCCACTGCTTATGTCGATCTCATCGACGACGCCGATCCCGACTTCACAATCAAGAACCAGCTGTTCTTCGATTCGATGAACCAGTTCAAGGAGTCCGAACAGCCGTTTGGCACCGACCAGAATCCGCGCATCTGGGAAGACAAGCTGACCGTTACCCGCCGCCTGAAGGCGCTGCCGTCCTGGCTCGGCATCAACGTGCTGGGCTCGCTGAACTACCGCAGCACCTATGCGCCGATTTCCCAGTGCTTTGGCGACTACAGCAACAATCGCAGCGATGCCACGGCCTCCGACTGGCGCAACAACAACGCCGGCATGACGCCGAACACGACGTTCTCGGTCTGCACCGCCAATGCCGACCTGCAGGACGACGGCCTGCCGTACACCGTGCACGGCAAGTCGAAGATCTCCGAAACGGGCGCGGCGGTCTTGTTCGACATCGACTTCGCCAGCGACACCCATCTGCTGGCCGGCTACCGCATCGATGGCTCCACTGCGCGCAATGTGGAGTACGCCGGCACGCTCAACACCACGGCCGGCACCTCGGCCAATCCCGGTGTCTTCGCCAGCCGCGACATGACGGCCAAGGGCTGGGACGACGGCACCTCGTGGAGCATCAGCCTGTCGCAGCACCTGCCGGGGCCGGTGGTGCCGTACGCCACCTATGCGCGATCGAGCCTGATGCTCGACAACAACATCAACCGCGTCAGCAATACCCAAATCGAGCTGGGCCACATCGGCGCTTCGCGGTTCATCGAGTTCGGCGTCAAGACCAGCCTGTTCGACGACCGGCTGTTCATCAGCTCGGCCGCGTACGAGCAGCGCCGCGTCAGCGTCAACAGCGTCGGCGATCCCAGCCTTGCCAATACCGAGGTCGCCGGCACCCGCACGCGCGGCTGGGAAAGCGAGCTGAAGTGGGTGCCGACGCGCAACTTCCTGATGACGCTGTACGCGCTGAACCAGAAGACCTATTACACGCCGAACCGCGGCGGCAACATCCAGGTCGATGCGCGGGCGCTCGGCTTCCAGGATGTCGTCGACCCGGCGACCGGCGAGGTCATCTATCCGGCCGAGGCCTTTCTGTACGGCGGCCGCGCGTTCGTGGCGCTGCCGCCGGGGCTCGATGCCTATCGCGAGAAGCAGGGCAATCCGAACACCCAGCTGGGCTTCACCAGCCAGCTGCTGCTGCGGCCAGGGCTCGGCATCACGCTGAGCGGCAACTACCTGTCCAGTGTTTCGGCCGGCCGCCTGCAACTGACCGAGCTGCCGGAAGCGCGCGTCTTCAATGCCGGGCTGTTTGCCGAATGGCGCAAGTGGAGACTGAAGGCCGACGTCTTCAATCTCACCCATCAACGCTACTTCCGCGCCCGCAATGGCGACACCCTGGCCGACGTGCCGGTGTCGGCGCTGCCAGGCCGACGATTCCAGTTCACCGTTCGCCGCGAGCTGTAGTTTCGCGCCGCCATCCGAGCACATGCGGGGTAGGGTGGCCCGCCGCGTTCCCGTCAGATGAGCAGGGACGCCACACACGAACCACACGTGTGCGGCGCCCGCCAGACATCCACGGGGAACGCCATGCGCAGCCGCAGAAAGCTACGGAAATCCGGCCACACCCTTCGTGCCGCCACGAAGGACCTGACCGCCGCTCTTGCCATCCTGGTCCCGGCCGGCATGGCCTACGCCCAGTCCACCACGCCACCGGAAGCACCGGTGACGCAGGAAGCCGCACCGCCCGGCGAGGCCTCGGTGCTCAGCGACATGGTGGTCAACGCCAGCGCCATTCCGTCGATCGCCAGTGAGGCGGTCGGCGGTGCCGGCTTCGCCAAGCCACTGCTGGAAACGCCGCGCGCGGTGTCGCTGATCAACGAGGACACGCTGAACCTGCTCGGCATCAACGCGATCGAGGACATCGTCCGCGCCGTGCCCGGCACCTACACGACCACGCGCTACGGCCTGCAGGGCGGCATCAACGTGCGCGGCATTCCGGCCGACGTCTACTGGCGCGGCATGAAGCGCATCACCGCGCAGGGCCATTACCGCACCGATCTGTCGTCGCTGTCGTCGATGGAAATCGTCAAGGGCGCGGCACCGCCGATCTTCGGCCTTGGCCGCATCGGTGGCTATGTCAACCAGCAGCCGCGTTCCGGCGGCAAGGCGCAGACCGGTTCCTACCTCACCGATCTCGCCGGCTTCGTCCAGGGCGTGGTCGGCTCCTGGGACAAGCTGGAAGCGACCACCGGCGTCGGTGGTCCGGTCGATGTCGCCGGCAAGCAGGGCGGCTTCTACACCTACGGCCTGGTGGAGAACTCCGGCTCCTGGGTGCGCCAGGTCAATGTGCGGCAGCGCCTGCTGCAGTCGGCGCTGAGCCTGAACAACATCGGCATGTTCCGCGTCGAAAGCGGCTTCCAGGCGCAGAACTCGCAGACCTCCGGCGGCTACATGAACCGCGTCACCCAGAGCCTGCTCGACAACGGCCAGTACGTGCGCGGCAGCCCGCTGGTGAATCTCGACGCCGGTGCCGGCGCCAATCTCGACGGCCTCGGCGATGGCTTCATCGGCCAGCGCGAACTGCACGCGAACTCGCCGGTGACCGGCACCGTGTCGGCCGCCAACCGGCCGCTCGACCAGCGCTTCGCCTGGCCGAAGTGCACCGGCGAAAACGCCCAGTTCGCCGGCCCTGGCGGCTTCTGCCTGCCCGGTCATTTCCCGGCGGCGCCCGGCATTCCGGATTCGCTCTATACCTATCTGGAAGCCAATCCGAACAAGGACCCGACCGGGCAGGTGCGTGCCGCACGCTCGCTGGGCGCAGGCGTGACGCCGGTGTCCGGCACGCTGCCGGTCGGCTTCTTCCTCGATCCGACCACCACCGGCTTCGCCAACGTCGACTATCGCCGCAACGGCTCCTACGAGCGCCTGCAGAACGCCAATGTCGGGCTCGCCTGGTTCGATCTGGTGTACGACACCGATCCGAACTTCACGATGAAGATCCAGACCTTCACCGACAACCTTGACACCTTCAAGGATTCCTACCTGCCTTACGGCGAGAAGCAGGGCATCCACCGCTTCGAGGAAAAGTTCACGGTCACCAAGCGTCTGCCGGAGAAGTGGATGCCGAGCTGGGTCGACGTCAACACGCTGACCTCGATCAGCTACCGGCGCACCGCCGGCTACATCCGCAACTCCAATGGCGACTACGACTATCGCCAGGACGTGCTGCGCGGCGATCCGCAGTACGGCGATGGCCAGCACTATCCGAACACCAAGTTCGCCAACCAGCTCAACGATCCGTCGTGGCTGACCGGCGCACCGGCGGAAGGCGAGCGGCGCAGCGTCTACGACGAGTTCGGCGCCGGCCTGATGTTCGACGTCACCCTGTTCAAGAACACCAGCCTGACCTTCGGCGGTCGTTGGGACGGCTCCACGGCGCGCGACATCGAGTACGCCCACAACAACCAGCAGAAGCCGTCGCTCGGCAACTCCTGCAACCTGCCGGGCAATGCGCTGGCTGCACCTACCTCCGCGCAGATCGCCGCATCGGAGCAGCAGCTGCTGGTGCTGACCTCCGGCCGCTGCGATTACGGCCCGGCCTGGGACGACGGCAAGACCTGGAGCATCAGCCTGTCGCAGCAGCTGCCGTACGGCTTCCGTCCGTACTTCACCATCGCTGACGCGTCGGTGATCCTCGATGCCTCCAACAACATCGTCTCCAACGCCATCGTCACCGCGCCGGGCGGTCACATCGGTCGCTCCAAGCTGTCGGAAGGCGGCATCAAGGGCAACTGGTTTGGCGGCAAGCTGTTCGCCTCGGCGGCGATGTACCGGCAGCTGCGCAGCGACGTCTCCAATCCCTCCGATCCGACCGCTGGCGCCGATTCCTCGGCGACCAAGACCCGCGGCCTGGAACTGCAGATCGATGGCAATCCGACGCGCAAGTTCCACATCGGCATGTATTTCGTCGGCCAGCACCAGAAGTACGTGTTCAACACCAACTCGCAGCTGCAGCTGAACGGCCGCCAGCTCGGCTTCCAGGACATCCTCAACGCTGACGGCTCGGTGCTGTATCCGGCTGAAGCCTTCCTGTACGGCGGTCGCGTGCAGCTGGTGATGCCGGCGGAAATCGGTGCCCTGTATCTGGACCGGGTCGGTGAGCCGCGTTACCAGACCGGCGTCAACATGGACTACAAGCTCGGCTACGGCTTCGCCTTCCATATCGACGGCCAGCGCTTCTCGTCGTTCTATCTCGATCGCACCAAGCTGGTGAAGCTGCCGCAGTCGTTCACGATGAACACCGGCATCACTTTCGACCGCAACCGGCTGCACCTGAAGCTCAGCGGCTTCAACGTGCTGGATCAGCGCTACTTCCGTGCCGGTACCGGCGATACCAACGTCAACCTGGTCTCGGTGATGCCGGGGACGGCGGTACAGCTCCAGGCCAAGCTCGACTACTGAACGCAAGCCGGTGTCCCGCCGGCCGGCGGGACACCGGTCCCATCGAAACCCCGCCTGCAGCGGCTGCGCTGCAGGCCCAGGACACGACAGGCAGGTGAAACCATGACTCTCAAGTTGAAGACACTGAGCGGCGCGACCGCAGCCGCCTTGCTGTGCGGCCTCCACTTCGGCGATGTCGTCCACGCGGCCGACACGCCGGTCAAGGCCGCGATCGGCGAGCAGGCGAAGACGGAGGAATCCGGCCGCAGCTCGCAGAAGCGGATCGACGAAATGGACGATGCGGTGGTCGGCATCGTCGCCAGCTACCGGCAGGCGCTGACCGAAACCAGCAGCCTGAAGGACTACAACGACCAGCTCGCGGTGCAGACCGCGTCGCAGGACCAGGAGATCGCCGCGCTGAACCAGCAGCTGTCGGAGATCGACAAGACCGCCCGCGAAGTGACGCCGCTGATGTCGAACATGCTGGCCACGCTGGACAGCTTCGTGAAGCTCGACACGCCGTTCCTGCCCGACGAGCGCAGCAAGCGCATCAAGGGCCTGAAGGAAATGATGGCGCGCGCGGATATCTCGGTATCCGAAAAGTACCGCCGCATCGTCGAGGGCTATCAGATCGAGATGGAGTACGGCCGCACCCTGGAGGCCTACCAGGGCAAGGTCGGCGACAAGACCGTCGACTTCGTGCGCGCCGGCCGCGTGGCGCTGCTGTACCAGACGCTCGACGGCAAGGAGACCGGTTACTGGGACGCTGATGCCAAGTCCTGGGTGGTCGACAACCGCTACGAACTGGATGCCAAGAGCGGGCTGAAGATCGCCAAGAAGCAGTCGGCGCCCGACTTCCTCGTTGTTCCCGTGCACGCCCCCGTGGAGGCCAAGTAATGTCCCGCAAGAACGTCAATGGTCGTGCCCTCGCGACCGCGCTGGTCACTGCCGCGCTGGGTCTGGGCGCGCTGATGTCGCTGAACGCCCAGGCGGCGCCGGCCACGCTCGATGAACTGCTCGAGCAGACCAAGACCGTGCGCCAGCGCGAAGAGCAGCTGAACGCCGAACGCGAAGCCAAGTTCAAGGCCGAGGTCGACAAGCAGTCGGCGCTGATGTCGGAAGCGCAGGCGGAGCTCGGCAAGCAGCGCAAGCGCGGCACCGATCTGGCCGCCGCCTTCGATGCCAACGAGAAAAAGATCGGCGAACTGCAGGCGCAGCTGGAAGCGCGCAGCGGCAACCTCGGCGAACTGTTCGGCGTGGTTCGCCAGGTGTCGAACGATTTCTCCTCGGTGGTGCGCAGCTCGATGATCTCCGCGCAGTTCCCGGAGCGCGAAGCGTTCATGAACGAGCTGGCAGCGACCAAGGCAGTGCCGTCGATCGCAACGCTGGAGCGCTTCTGGTTCGAGCTGCAGCGGGAGATGACCGAAAGCGGCAAGGTGGTGCGCTTCAACACCCAGGTGGTCACGCCGGGTGGCGCGCCGAAGGACGCCACGGTGGTACGTGTCGGGCCGTTCAACGCGATGGCCAATGGCAAGTTCCTCGCCTATCTGCCGTCCGAGAAGTCGCTGGCGGTCATGGCCCGGCAGCCGGACGACAAGTTCCAGGATGCTGCCAAGGCGCTGCAGGACAGCACCAGCGGCTACGCCAAGACGGTGGTCGATCCGACGCGCGGCGTGCTGCTGACCATCTACTCGCTGCGGCCTGACCTGATGGAGCGCATCGAGAAGGGCGAATCGATCGGCTACGTGATCCTGCTGGTCGGCTTCATCGGCGCCGCCCTGGCGATCTTCCAGTTCGGCTACCTGCTGAAGGTGCGCGGCAAGGTGCTGGCGCAGCTGAAGAACGTGCAGCTGCCGAAGCTCGACAACCCGCTGGGCCGGGTGCTGGCCTCGTTCACCGGCAGCAGCGCCAAGAAGCTCGAGGAAGATGCCGAGATCGTCGAGCTGCGCATTTCCGAAGCAGTGCTCAAGGAAGTGCCGAAGCTGGAACGCTTCCAGGCCTTCCTGCGGCTGGCAGTGGCTGCCGGCCCGCTGCTCGGCCTGATCGGCACCGTGGTCGGCATGATCATCACCTTCCAGTCGATCACCGAATCCGGCTCCAGCGATCCCAAGCTGATGGCCGCCGGTATCTCGCAGGCGATGATCGCCACCGTGCTCGGCCTCGGCATCGCCATCCCGCTGCTGTTCGCCAACGCCTGGCTGACCTCGATGTCCAAGGCCATCCTGCAGGTGCTCGACGAGCAGAGCACCGGCCTGCTGGCCGGCATCCTCGAGAAGGAGGAAGCCCGCCGTGCTTGAACTGATCCTGGCGCCGATTTCCGCTTTCACCGAGATGATGAGTCTGGGCGGCGAAGTCGTCGCCCTGATCTTCGCGGCCTGTGTAGTGATGTGGTCGATCGTGATCGAACGCTGGTGGTACTTCTTCGGCGTGCTGCCGAAGCAGTCGAAGAGCCTGCTGGCCAGCTGGAATGCGCGCAGCGAGCGTTCCAGCTGGCGGGCCCACCAGATCCGCAAGGCGATGATCTCCCGGCTCAACGCCGGGATGTCGACCAACCTGCTGCTGCTCCGGGTGCTGGTGCCGCTGTGTCCGCTGCTCGGCCTGCTCGGCACGGTGACCGGCATGCTCGCGGTGTTCGACGTGATGGCGGCCCGCGGCTCGGCCGACGCCCGCTCGATGGCCAACGGCGTCTCCGAAGCCATGATCTGCACGCTGACCGGCCTCGCCGTGAGCATCACCGGCCTGTATCCGAGCTTCTACTTCCGTCGCCGCGTGGCGATGGAGACCGAGCGGCTGTCGGACCAGTTCCAGTTCTGAAATCCACTGACCGAAAGCGGGGAACCAGCTCATGCGCCAGCGCAAGCGCGGCATCGTCCACATGGAGGAAAGCACCGGCATCGATCTCGCGCCGATGCTCGACTTCGTCCTCAACCTGCTGATCTTTTTCATCATCACGGCCGTGTTCCTGAAGGAAGTCGGCATCACCGTGAGCCGGCCGAATTCCTCCAGTTCGGCCGAGAAGAGCGAGAGCAGCAGCATCGTCATCCTGATCGCCGCCAATGGCGAGATCACGGTCGATCGCAAGGTCGTCGACCAGCGTTCGGTGCGCGCCAAGATCGAAAGCCTGCATGCCCAGAAGCCGGATGACCCGGTGGTGGTCGCCGCCGATCCGGGTGCCGCCACCGGCATCCTCGTCGACGTCATCGACCAGGTCCGCCAGGGCGGCGTGCAGTCGGTGTCGATCGCGCCCACCAAGAGCTGACGCAGCACCGCGCTTCCTCCACCACGCGTTACCGGGAGTTCCGTCGCCATGATGTCCAGACGCCACGCCGAAGAATCCGAGGAGACCGGCATCGATCTCGCGCCGATGCTCGACTTCGTGCTCAACCTGCTGATCTTTTTCATCATCACCACGTCCTTCGTGAAGGAGTCCGGCATCCAGGTCACGCGCCCGCAGGCGCTGACCGCCGAACACAAGGACAGCGGCAACATCCTGATCGCCATCCGCCCCAACGGCGACATCTGGATGGACAAGCGCCGCATGGGCATCGGCGAGATTCGCGGTGCCATCGAACGCCTCCACATCGAGCGCCCGGACGACACCGTGGTGATCATCGCCGACAAGGAATCGCAGACCGGCGTGCTGACCAAGGTGATGGACCAGGTGAAGCTCGGCGGCATCGGCGATGTCTCCATTGCCGCCGCTCCCCCGGCCTGAAGGAGAACGCCATGGCACCCGCAACCACGACTGCGACCGAGTTCGAGCTGAACCTGCCGAAGGCCAGCTTCGGCACCCGGTGGACGACGGCACTATGCATGTCGATCCTCACCTCGCTGATGTTCTTCTGGCTGATGTACGCGGTGATCCACGTCAGTGGTCACGGCGTCAACAAGGTGGAGAACCTGCCGACCATCGACTTCGTGCGCCTGAAGCGCGACAGCGCGCCGGAGCAGACCGAGCGGCGCAAGCCGCCACCGCCGCCGCCGGCGAAATCGCCAGCGCCGCCGTCGAAGATGAAGATCGATGTCGATGTCGCGGCGCCATCCGCCGGCATCGGCATTCCGACCAACCTCGGCCTGCCGAGCAGCATGTCCGCTGGCACCGGCGGTGGCACCGGCAGCCTGGCCGGCGCGATGGACAGCGATCTGGTGCCGTTGCAGCGCATTCCGCCGACCTATCCGGCAGATGCGCGGCGCGGCGGCATCAATGGCTATGTGCTGATCGACGTCACCGTCAACCCGGACGGCAGCGTCCGCAAGGCGAGAGTCGTCGAGGCCAAGCCGAAGGGCCTGTTCGAGGCGGCCGCCGTGACCGCCGTGCAGAAATGGCGCTTCAAGCCGAAGACCGTCGACGGCAAGGCCGTCGAGTTCCACGGCGTGCAGCGCATCGAGTTCAACCTGAGCGCCGCGGAGTGATGACCATGAGCTACCAGCATCCAGCCACTGCTGTCGCCGTTTCCGCTCGGGTTCGGGGCTGGCACCGGCTGGCGGCCCTTGCCGCCGTCGGTCTGGCCACCAGCGGCCCGGCCCTGGCACAGAGCCCGAATCCTCAACCGGTCCGGCAGACACCGGCCCAGATCGCCGCCGCCAAGGAAGCGGCGATGATCGCGGCCGGCGTGCGCGCCGAATGCCTGCCGTCGAAGCAGAAGGCAACCGCCAACCTCAGCGAGGATCTCGTCGAGGACATGCGGGAAGCCTCGGTGCTGCTCGGCGAGAAGAAGACCGATCTGGCGATCGACAAGCTCAAGAAGCTGGTGACCAAGGGCGAGGACTACGACAAGGCCGTGGTCCACTACAACCTCGGCATCGGCTACTCCGAGAAGAACGACCTCGCCGCGTCGGCGTCGTACTTCGCCAAGGCGCTGTCGTACAACGCGCTGTCGCTGCAGCAGAGCGAGCAGCTGCGCTTCAACCTCGGCCAGCTGTATGTCGCCAGCGGCCAGTTCGATGCCGGCATCGAAGCGCTGCGCGACTACATGGCCAAGGCCTGCAATCCGGTGTCGCCGGATGCCCATGTGTTCCTGGCCAGCGCGCTGGCCGAGCGCAAGCGCTACCCGGAAGCCCTGGCCGAAGTCGACATCGCGCTGGCTGCCAGCAAGGTCGTCAAGGAGTCCTGGGTGCAGTTCAAGCTCGGTCTGCTTTACGAGGCCAAGGACTACAAGGGTTCGGCGGAAACGCTGTTGCAGCTGATCGCCGTCAACACCGGCAAGGCCGACTACTGGAAGCAGCTGGCCGGCGTGCTGCTGCAGATGGAAGACAGCACCCAGGCGGCGGCGGTGCTGGCGCTGGCCGAGCGGCAGGGGATGCTGGCCAGCGCCGACGACATCCGCAACCTGTACAACACCTACATGATCATCGGCGAGCCGCAGAAGGCCGCGCAGCTGATGGATCAGGCGATCGCCGACAACAAGCTGCCGCTCGACGAGAAGAACCTGGAATCGGTGTCGAACGCCTGGATCAACGCCCGCGAGACCGCCAAGGCCGAAGCCACGCTGAAGCAGCTGGCGGCGATGGCCGAGCGCGGCGAGTACTACTTCCGCCTCGGCGCGATGTACGGCGATCAGGAGCGCTGGAAGGATTCCCGCGAAATGCTGGAACGGGCGCTGGAAAAAGGCGGCCTGAAGAAGCCCGGCGAAGCCTGGTTCCGCATCGCCGTTGCCCACTACGGCGCCAACGACCTGAAGGGCGCGATCGCCGCGCTGCAGAAATCGGTCGCCTATGACGACACCCGGGCGCAGGCCAGCGAATGGCTGCGTTCGCTGTCGACCCAGCCAGCGCCGGGCGCGGCGCCGGATGCCTCGGCAGCGCGCGACGCGGCGGCGGCCACCGTGGCCAGTCGCGCCGACTGAGGTTTTCGGCCGCAGCGGTTGCCGTCAGCCCGCCACGGCTGACGGCAGCCCGGCCGGCCACCCCGCTTGAATCCCCTTGACCGGCGCGCCCCATGGCGTGCCGCAGGGCCCGGCTGTGCCCGGGCCACCCGCCGCTGCAAGCCTCACTGGAGCCGTCGCGATGAAAGCCGCATCCAAGCTCAAACCCCTGTCGCTGGCCTTGGCGACCTGCGCTGCCCTGGCAGCCGGATGGACAGCCGCACCGGCGGCGGCGCTGGAACTGGAGTCGGCGACCATCGCCGACCTGCAGGCGGCCATGGCATCCGGCGCGCTCAGCGCCGAAAAGCTCGCCGGCCTCTATCTCGCCCGCATCGAGGCCTACGACCAGAAAGGTCCGGTGCTGAACACCGTGATCACGCTCAACCCGAAGGCGCTGGAGCTGGCGCGGACGCTGGATGCCGAGCGCAAGGCCGGCAAGCTGCGCGGCCCGCTGCACGGCATTCCGATCGTGCTGAAGGACAACTTCGACACCTTCGACCTGCCCACCACCGGCGGCAGCCAGCTGCTGAAGGGCTCGATCCCGCCGGACGATGCCTTTGTCGTCAAGAAGCTGCGCGCGGCCGGCGCCATCGTGCTGGCCAAGGTCAATCTGTCGGAATGGGCCGGTGGCGGCGGCAGCGTCAGCGGCGCCACCGATCCGGAGGTGATCAAGGCCGGCACGGTGCCGAACGGCAGCAGCTCGATGGGCGGCCAGACCCGCAATCCGCACGATCTGGCGCGCGGCCCGTCCGGCTCCAGCGGCGGCACCGGCGCGGCAATCGCGGCTGCCTTCGCGCAGTTCGGCCTCGGCACCGACACCGGCGGCTCGGTGCGCGGGCCGTCGTCGGCCAACGGCATCGTCGGCCTGAAGCCGACGCTCGGCCTGATGAGCCGCGACGGCATCATCCCGCTGGCGCTCTCCTTCGACACTGGCGGGCCGATGGCCCGCAGCGTCGAGGATCTGGCGCTGGCGCTGGGCGTGATGACCGGCGTCGATCCGGCCGATCCGGCCACCGCGAAGAGCGCCGGCCACGCCGAGCAGGACTACCTGAAGTACCTGAAGCGCGGCGCGCTCAAGGGCGCGCGGATCGGCATCGCGCGGGACTTCATGGGCAAGGACGCCGGCACTGATCTGGTGATGGCGCGCGCCATCGAGATGCTGCGGCTGAAGGGCGCGACGGTCGTCGACATCAAGTATCCGGACTACCTGCTGGCCGCCAAGCAGCCGCTGCTGACGCTGATGATGTCGTCGGAATTCAAGGCCCAGGTCACCGACTATCTGAAGACCACTGGCCCGGCCTATCCGAAGACCTTCGAGCAGGTGGTGGCGCTGTCCAACGATCCGAAGACCGGCTACCGCGCGCCGCAAAAGGCCTATGCGCTGAAGTACACGGCGACGCAGGCGCTGTCGCTCGATGACCCGCGCTACCTCGCTGCCAGGAACCAGGGCCTGCCGGCGATCAAGGCCGGCATCGATGCGCTGTTCGCGGCCGACAAGCTCGACGCCATCGTCTATCCGACCTCGCCGAAGCCGGCGACCCTGATCGGCGAACCGTCGGCCGGCGGCCTGTCGGCAACCAGCTTCGCCAACGAGACCGGCTATCCGGATCTGATCGTGCCGGCCGGCATCACCCCGAACGGCCTGCCGGTGACGATCTCGTTCTTCGGCCCGGCCTGGAGCGAACCGAAGCTGCTCGGCTACGGCTACGACTTCGAGCAGGCCACCAAGGCCCGGGTGCTGCCGAAGACCACGCCACCATTGCCGGGCGACAGCCTGGCGATGCGCAACTGACGCGGGGGCCGGCCGATGACCCGCATTCCGATGATCTGTCTGCCGCGCCGCCCGCTGGCTGCGCTGGCGGTCGCCGCAGCGCTGGCCTTCGCCAGTCCGGCACAGGCCGCGCTCGACCTGGCCACCGCCAGCATCGCCGAGCTGCAGGCGCTGATGACCGGCGGCAGCCTGAGTTCCGAGCAGCTGGTCCGGCTTCATCTCGCCCGCATCGAGGCCTATGACGCCAAGGGGCCGGCGCTGAACAGCGTCATCACCCTGAACAAGCGCGCGCTCGAGGAAGCGAAGGCGCTCGACAAGGAGCGCCGCGAAAAGGGCCTGCGCTCGCCGCTGCACGGCATCGTGCTGCTGGCCAAGGATGTCTTCGACACCAAGGATCTGCCGACCTCCGGCGGCTTCAAGCCGATGGCCACCTCGCAGCCGGATCGCGACGCCTTCGTCATCGACCGCCTGCGCAAGGCCGGCGTGGTGATCCTCGCCAAGCTCAACCAGTCGGACTGGTACGGCGTCGCTGCGCCCGGTGGCAGCTCGCTGAAAGGGCCGGTGCTGAGCCCGTACAACGCGAAGAAATCGACCGGTGGTTCGAGCAGCGGCACCGGCTCGGCGATCGCCGCCTGGTTCGGCACCGTCGGCCTCGGCAGCGACACCACCGGCTCGATCGTCATCCCCAGCACGCTGGCCAACCTGGTCGGCATCTCGGCGACCCACGGCCTCGTCAGCCGCACCGGCATGATGTGGAGCAGTCCATCGCAGGAAAGCGGCGGGCCGATGTGCCGCAGCGTCGCCGACTGCGCCGCCGTGCTCGATGTCATCGCCGGCTACGACGCCGCCGATCTCGCCACCCAGGCCGGCATCGGCAAGCTGCCCGAGCGGCCGTACGCCAGCTTCGTGTCGAAGACCGGCCTGAAGGGCGCACGCCTCGGCGTGCTGCGCGAGATGGTGCGCAGCGGCCCGGTGCACGAGGAAGGCAGGGCGCTGTTCGAGCGGGCGATCGCCGACTTCAAGGCGGCCGGCGCGGTGATCGTCGATCCGGTCGACACCGGCCTCGGGCTGGCCGACAGCCAGACGCTGGCCGATGCGCCGCGCTACGAGGTCGCCACCGCGATCGACGCCTATCTGGCCCGGCTGCCGGCCAGCGCGCCGATCCGCAGCGTCGCCGAGATGATCGCCAAGGGCGGGGCGCTGGTGAAGCCGCGCATCGTCGAGTCCTACCAGTACGGGTCGATCGACCACAGCCCGGAACTGCTGGCCGCGATGAAGCACCAGACGGTGATGCGCGAGGCGCTGACCGGACTGATCGACAAGTACCAGCTCGACGGCCTGATCCTGCCGTACCGCACCGCGCTCGCCGACGACTTCAAGGCCACGCCGAACCCGCCGGCCGCACCGGGCGCGCGCAGCGAGAACCGCAACGCCATCGCCTCGTACACCGGCCTGCCGACCATCGTCGTGCCGGGCGGCTTCTTCCCGTCCGACGGCATGCCGTTCGCCGTGCAGTTCCTCGGCAAGCCGTTCACCGAGCCGACGCTGATCAAGCTCGCCAGCGGCTACGAGGCCGCCACCCATCACCGCCGGGCACCCGCCGCGACGCCGCCACTGGCCGGCGAAACGCTGCTGCCCTGATCGCCTGCATCCACCGCCGCTCCCCTTCGAGGAACCGCTTCCCATGACGCCGCTCAAGCAGTCCGCCCTCGCGTTCGCCTTCGCGATCGGCAGCCTCACCAACCCCGTCCAGGCCGCCAGCCTGAATCTCGCCACCGCCACCATCGCCGACCTGCAGGCCGCCTATGGCAGCGGCAAGCTCAGCGCCGTGCAGGTCACCCAGGCGTATCTGGCGCGCATCGAGGCCTATGACCAGAAAGGCCCGGTGATCAACAGCGTGATCACCCTGAACCCGAAGGCGCTCGACGTCGCCAAGGCGCTCGACGCCGAGCGCAAGGCCGGCAAGGTTCGCGGCCCGCTGCACGGCGTGCCGATCGTGCTGAAGGACAATTTCGACACCTTCGACTTGCCGACCACGGCCGGCTCGCAGCTGCTGAAGGGCTCGATCCCGCCGGACGATGCCTACGTGGTCAAGAAGCTCCGGGACGCCGGCGCGATCATCGTCGCCAAGGTCAATCTTTCCGAATGGGCCGGCAGCGGCGGCAGCGTCAGCGGCGCCACCGATCCGGCGGTGCTGAAGGCCGGTGCGGTGCCCAACGGCAGCAGCTCGATGGGCGGCCAGACCCGCAACCCGCATGACCTGACGCGCGGCCCGGCCGGTTCCAGCGGCGGCACCGGTGCGGCGATCGCGGCGGTGTTCGGCCAGTTCGGCCTGGGTTCCGATACCGGCGGCTCGGTGCGCGGCCCGTCGACCGCCAACGGCATCGTCGGCCTGAAGCCGACCCACGGCCTGATGAGCCGCGACGGCATCGTGCCGCTGGCGCTGTCCTTTGACACCGGCGGCCCGATGGCGCGCAGCGTCTACGACATCGCTGCCTCGCTGACCGTGATGACCGGCGTCGATCCCGCCGATCCGGCCACCGCCAAGAGCGCCGGCCACATCGAGCCCGACTACACGAAGTTCCTGAAGACCGGCTCGCTGAAGGGCGCGCGGATTGGTTTTGCCCGCGACTTCACCGGCAAGGATGCAGGCACCGATGCGGTGATGACTGCCGCCGTCGCCAAGCTCAAGGCGCTGGGCGCGACGGTGGTCGACGTCAAGTACCCGGACTACCTGATCGCCGCCAAGCAGCCGATCTACAACCAGCTGGTGTCGACCGAGTTCAAGGCCCAGGTCACCCAGTACCTGAAGACCACCAAGGCCGGCTATCCGAAGAGCTTCGACGAGGTGGTGGCGCTGTCCAACGATCCGAAGACCAAGTTCCAGTCACCCGGCAAGGCCTACGCGCTGAAGTACACGGCGTCGATCGCCCAGACGCTCGACGATCCGGCCTATCTCGCGGTGAAGAACGAGCAGCTGGCGGCGGTGAAGTCGGGCATCGATGCGGTCTTCAGCAAGTACAAGGTCGACGCCATCGTCTATCCGACCTCGCCGAAGCCGGCGACGCTGATCGTGCCGGACAAGCCGCCGCAGCCCAGCGCCGGCACCGACAGCGCCACCAGCTTCGCCAACGAGACCGGCTATCCGGATCTGATCGTGCCGGCCGGCATGACGCCGGAAGGTCTGCCGGTGGCGATCTCGTTCTTCGGCCCGGCCTGGAGCGAGCCGAAGCTGCTCGGCTACGGCTACGACTTCGAGCAGGCCACCCACGCGCTGGTGGAACCGAAGCACACGCCGGCGCTGCCCGGTGATGTCCTGACCTACTGATCCGGAAGCCCTGCCATGAATCCCATTCCCGCGCACCGCGCGCTGCTCTGCGGCATCGCGCTCGCCTTCGGCCTGTCGGGTGTCGCCGAGGCCAAGACTTTTGAGTTGCAGAACGCCGGCATCGAAGACATCCAGGCCGCCGTCGATGCCGGCGCGCTGAGCTATGAAAAGCTGACCCGCCTGTACCTGGCGCGGATCGCCGCCTACGACAAGAAGGGGCCGTCGCTGAACACGGTGATCACCCTGAATGCCAAGGCCATCGAGACCGCGAAGGCGCTCGACGCCGAGTACAAGAAGAAGGGCCGGCGCTCGCCGCTGCACGGCATTCCGGTGCTGGCGAAGGACAACTACGACACCGCCGACATGCCGACCAGCGGCGGCGTGTTCCTGCTGGCCAAGTCGGTGCCGTATCAGGACGCGCCGAGCATCAAGCAGCTGCGCGAGGCCGGCGCGATCATCCTCGCCAAGGTCAACATGGATGAGTTCGCGCACGGCGGCATCGGCTACAGCTCGCGCCTCGGCCAGACCCGCAATCCGCATGATCCGCGTCGCCATCCGGCCGGCTCCAGCGGCGGCACCGGGGCCGGCCTGGCCGCCTGGTTCGCGCCGGTGGGCCTGGGTTCCGATACCGGCGGCTCGATCCGCGGCCCGTCGTCGGCCAACGGCGTGGTGGGCATCAAGCCGACCAATGGCCTGATTTCGCGCACCGGCATCATGCCCTGCGTGCTGAGCTTCGATACCGGCGGGCCGATGGCGCGCACGGTCTACGACGCGGCGGTGACGCTGGGCTTCATGACCGGCGTCGATCCGAAGGACCCGCTGACCAGCGGCAGCGCCGGGCTCGGCTACAAGGACTACACGACGTTCCTGAAGAAGGACGCGCTGAAGGGCGTGCGGGTTGGCGTGATCCGCGATCTGGCGGGCACCGATCCGGAAGTCGACCGGGTGTTCGACGAAAGCCTCGCCGAGCTGGAAAAGCTCGGCGCGGTGCTGGTCGAGGACGTCCACTACCCGGCGATCGTCATGCAGAACCGCGCCGTGGTCATGGAGCCGATGCGCGCCGAGGTGAAGGACAACTACGTCGACTATCTGGCCACCTTGCGGCCGGGCTTTCCGAAGACCGTCACCGAACTGGCCGAGAAGGGCATCAAGCTGACCGCGCCGCAGGGCGAGTTCCAGCCGCATCCCAGCGTCTACACGCGCTTCAAGGCGCTGGGCGAACGGCCGCCGCTGACCGCGCTGAGCTACACCTCGGCCAAGCAGTACGCGATGCCGGCGGTGCGCGGTGCGGTGCTCGGCCTGATGGAGGAGAAGAAGGTCGACGTGCTGGTCTATCCGACCCGTTCGCGGCAGCCGGAAATCATCGACCCGCTGACGCCCTACATCGTCGACCGGCCGCCGACGCCGTCGCTGACCAGCATCGCCAATGTCACGCAGTTCCCGGATGTGATCGTTCCGGCCGGCGTTACCCGCGACAAGATGCCGGTGACGATCTCGTTCTTCGGCCCGGCCTGGAGCGAGCCGAAGCTGCTCGCCTACGCCTACAGCTACGAGCAGGCGACCCGGCATCGGGTGGCGCCGGCCACCACGCCGCCGCTGCCCGGCGAGCGTTTCGAGTACTGAGGTTGAGATCCCGGCATCCGGTCATCACGGCGGGAAATGGCCCCGCCCGGATCGGATGCCGGCTTTTTGTTGCCGATCGTCGTGCACGCCGGCCATCGCGTGGATGACGCCGATATGAGGCTCGCCATGACCGGCCAGATGACACGTCACCTCACACGCCAACTCCGCCGTCCGGTCGCCGCCGGCCTGCTGTTGCTGGTCACCGGCGTCGCCCAGGCGGCGACCCACACCTACGTTGCCAAGGATTACTACACGACCTTTTCCGGCGCCCATCCGGTGGCGCTGAGGATCAAGCCGGGCGACCGGGTGATCACCAAGACCATCGATGCCGGCGGCGCCGACTGGAATGGCGTCACCGTGGCCGGTCGCGGCAACCCGGAAACCGGGCCGTTCTTCATCGAGGGCGCAGAGCCGGGCGACATGCTGGTGGTGCGCCTGGAGAAGATCGAGCCGAACCGTGGCACCGCGTTCTCCGGCTCGCTGCTGGCGCCGTACACGGTCGATCCGGCGGCGATCGCCGAGCGCACAGACCGCGAGCCGAAGCGGGTGATCTGGCTGATCGACAAGGCCAAGGGGCGGGCACGGCTCGAGGACGCCGCGATCCAGCCGGGCAATCTCGAGCTGCCGCTGAATCCGATGCTCGGCTGCGTCGGCGTCGCCCCCGAGCGCAAGCAGGCGATCGCCACCAGCACCCCCGGCAACTTCGGCGGCAACATGGACTACGCAGGGATCGTGGCCGGTGCCACCGTGATGCTGCCGGTATTCGAGCCGGGCGCGCTGCTCTACATCGGCGATGGCCACGCCCGGCAGGGCCACGGCGAGCTGGTCGGCAGCGGTCTGGAAACCTCGATGGACGTGCAGTTCTCGGTCGAGCTGGTCAAGCAGAAGCCGATTGCCTGGCCGCGCCTGGAGAACGCCGACTACATCATGGTGCTGGGCAGCGCCCGGCCGCTGGGCGAAGCGCTGCAGCACGCCAACAGCGAACTGCAACGCTGGCTGATGGCCGACTACGGCTATACCGAGCGCGGCGCCCAGCTGCTGATGGGGCAGGCGGCCGAGCTGGAGATCGCCAACGTCGTCGATCCCTCGTTCACGGCGGTGGCCAAGATGCGCAAGTCGCTGCTGGTCAAGCACTGATGCTGGATGCCCGTCCGGCACCGCACCCGCAGCGGTGATCTGGGGCGGCCGATGACGGCGCTGCGGTTTCCCGCTGCGGCCGCCGGCTGTCGATAATCGGCATTCCACTCGTTCGCCCGGTGCCTGCCGATGTCGTCCATCAAACCGCCGCTCGGTCCCGCCACCCGCCTGTGCATGTCGCTGGCGGCGCGGCCCGGCCGCTTCGGCACGCGCTTCCACAACCGGCTCTACGAACTGCTCGGCCTGGACTACGTCTACAAGGCCTTCACCACCACCGACCTGCCGGCGGCGATCGGCGGCGTGCGGGCGCTGGGCATCCGTGGCTGCGCGGTCTCGATGCCGTTCAAGGAAGCGGTGATCCCGCTGCTCGACGGCCTCGACAGCTCGGCGGCGGCGATCGACAGCGTCAACACCATCGTCAACGACGACGGCCGCCTGACCGGCCACAACACCGACTACACGGCGATCGTCAGCCTGCTGGCGCAAGCCGGCATCACGCCGGACACGCCGTTCCTGCTGCACGGCGCCGGCGGCATGGCCAAGGCGGTGGCGGCGGCGCTGCGCGATCGCGGCCACCGCCACGGCACCATCGTCGCCCGCAACGCGGCGCGCGGCCGGCCGCTGGCCTACAGCTGCGGCTATCGCTGGGTGCCGGACTTCGACCAGGCGACGGCGCCGCTGCTGATCAACGCCACGCCGCTGGGCATGGCCGGCAGCGCCGACGCCACGCAGCTGGCCTTTCCGGATGCCCTGATCGCCGCCGCCGACACCGTGTTCGACGTGGTGGCGCTGCCGGTCGACACGCCGCTGATGCAGGCCGCGCAGCGCCACGGCCGGCGCTGCATCTCCGGTGCCGAGGTCGCGGTGCTGCAGGCGCTTGCGCAGTTCGTGCTGTATACCGGCGTGCAGCCTTCGGCCGCCCAGGTGGCAGAAGCCGCCGCCTTTGCCCGCGCGGTCTGAGCGGGAGTAGCGGCGCGCTGATCTGTACGTCGCTGGCCGGCCGGCACGGGCCGTGCTTGACTGGCGCTCATGAACAGGCCTGCCGCCGACACGATCGCCCACAACTGGCTTGACGATGCCCAGGCGCTGGTCACCGGCGCGCTGTTCGTGGCGCTGGGCATGACCATGTTCGCCCACGCCGGGCTGCTGACCGGCGGCGTCGCCGGCATCGCCTTCCTGATCAGCTATGCCAGCGGCGGCAGCGTGGCGCTGTTCTTCTTCGTGCTGAACCTGCCGTTCTTCGGCCTGGCCTGGTACCGGCTCGGGCCGCTGTTCACGGTCAAGAGCTTCGTCGCCGTGGCGCTGGTGGCGGTCTGCACGGCGCTGGCGCCGAAAGTGGTGCGCTTCGAATTCCTCGACCCCTGGCTGGCCTCGGTGCTCGGCGGCTTCCTGATCGGCTTCGGCCTGCTGGCGCTGCTGCGCCACGGCGCCAGCGTCGGCGGCGTCAACATCGTCGCCCAGTGGCTGCAGCAGTCGCGCGGCTACAGCGCCGGCAAGGTGCAGATGACGGTCGACGTGCTGGTGGTGCTGGCCGCGCTGCGGGTGGTGCCGCCGGAGCGGGTGCTGCAGTCGGTGGTCGGCGCGCTGGCGATCGGCGCGATCCTGGCGCTGAACCACCGGCCGGGGCGCTATCTCGGCGTCTGAGCGACCCGCATGCGCGATGCACCGGGGGGATCGGTCGGCAGCCGCGTCTTGCAGATCAGGCCCGTCACCTCCCGAGTCGCCCGCCATGTCCGCACCCCCTTGCCGCCGCCGGCTGTTCCGCTGTGCTCTGCAACTGCGATCGGCATGGCGATGGCGAACGCTGCTGTCGCTGCTGACCACCGTGCTGCTGCTGGCCGGCGGCGCTGCTTCGGCTGCCGCCGCACCGCGCGTGGCGGTGACCTGCCTGCCGCCGGGTGCGGCGGCCACCTTCGTGCTGCTCGATCCCCAGCACGGTCGCCTGCAGGTTGACGGTGGCGCGCGTGCCGACCGCCGCTACAGCCCGGCCTCGACCTTCAAGCTCGTCAACACGCTGATCGGCCTGGAAACCGGCGCGGTCGACAGCGTCGACCAGGTGCTGCCCTATGGCGGCCAGCCGCAGCCGCGACCCGAATGGCAGCACGACATGCCGCTGCGCGAGGCGATCCGGGTTTCGGCGGTGCCGATCTACCAGGAACTGGCGCGCCGCATCGGCCTGGCGCGGATGGCGGCGATGCTCCGGCGGCTCGACTACGGCAACGGCGAGATCGGCACCGTCGTCGACCGCTTCTGGCTGCAGGGGCCGCTGGCGATCTCGGCGGTCGAGCAGGTGCAGTTCCTGGATCGCCTGCTGCGGCAGACGCTGCCGCTGCGCCCGGCGCATGTCGAGGCGCTGGAAGCGATCACGCTGCAGGCGGAAAGCGCCGGGTACGCGCTGCACTACAAGACCGGCTGGTCGACGGCGACCCGGCCGCAGATCGGCTGGGTGGTCGGCTGGCTGCGGCGCGGCGATCAGCGCCAGCCGTTCGCGCTGAACATGGATATCGCCGGTGAGGAGCAGCTGCCGCAGCGCTGGGCGCTGGCCCGGAGCTGCCTGGTCGCGCTGGGCGCGCTGCCGGCCGGCGACTGAGCGGGCCGCAACGCACGAGGGCCGCATGCTGCGGCCCTCGTGGCGGATGCGGCTGGATGACGTGCGGCGGCGCGCTCAGCGGTTCCAGCAGTTGCCCGGCTGGTCGTCGATCGCGACCCAGAAATGCTGGCTGCTGCGCAGGTTGCCGTAGCCCCGGAAGCCCCAGCCGCCCGACGGGTTGTCGTGGAATTCGGCCATCCGCCAGCCGCTGCCGAACGAGGTGCTGCACAGCTGGTCGCCGGTGCTGCGGGAGCGCAGCGCATCGCCATAGATCGGCAAGGTGGCCGACAGATGGCCGCCCAGCCAGCCGTCATAGAACTCCCCCGGCGTGGCCGTGTATGGCGGGCGCGGCGAGCCGTCGTTCTTCACGCACAGCACCGGCAGGATCGCCTTGCAGCTCATGTCGCCCTGGTACGGGTTGCAGCCGTCCGGGGCGCCGCCGTTGCAGTTCACCGAGTCGATGCCGAGCGTGCTGTCGTGCGAGCGCTTGGTCCAGGTCATGCCCTTGCCGCCGGCGGCGTCAGCCGTTGCCGCCACGCACAGCGCGGCCAGCAGGATGTAGCGAATGCTTCGCATGGTGTTCTCCTTGATCGGGGTTGGTTCGGTGCCGCGACCAAACATTGACAGGAGTTTAACTTTACGGCGACAGCGCCCTCGGTTTTCACCACAGGGGCGAACGCGGGGGCGGCGGCTCAGCGCAGCGGGCCGAAGGCCGGCGGCGGCGTGCGATGCCGGGTCGCCGATTCGTAGGCGGTGGCGACGCGGATCAGCACCGGTTCCTCGCCCTGGCCGGCGAAGAAGGTGATCGACACCGGTAGCGGATGCTTCAGCGGCTTCGGCTTGGCGTTCGGCGGCAACACCGGGAGGTAGTCGGTCCGCTCCTCGTTCAGCGCGTAGACCGGCTCGACGATCGTGCGGGTGACGCCGGCCGGCACCACCACGCGCGGGATCTGGAAGAACGGCGTGATGCCATCGAGGCTGATCGCGCCGACGTTCGGGCCCTGGATCTTCGGCGTCGGCACGATGTTCTCCGGGTGCACGAAGACATCGATCCTGTTCTCGTACATGACCCGCAGCAGGGCCAGCCGCGCGATGTGGCTGCGCGCCAGTGCATCGGCCTTGCCGGCCTGCTGGTGGCCCTGCCACTGCGCCCAGTTGCGGGCGCCGGCCAGCGACTTGTCCTCGCGGAACATCGCCTGCTCGACCCAGTCGGCCCAGGTCCTGATCCGCGCATCGCCGCGCTGCTGCAGGTAGCGGTCGATGTCGAACGCGAAGTCCGCGCACAGCGCCGGCTGGCAGGGCAGCGCGCCGAAGCTCGCGAAGTTGGCGATGTTCACCGCATCGGTCAGCGGTGCCGCGCGGCGGGCCAGCTTCAGCAGGTAGTCGTAGGAGGTCACGTCGTGGCCGGGCACCGCGAACAGCAGCTGGCCGTCCTTGCCGCGCCGCTGGAAGATCTCCGGCATCGCCCAGGGCAGCAGTTCCGACAGCGCGTCGCCGAAGCTGTAGGCGACATCCGGCACCGCCGGATCATCCGGATAGCCGCTGGCGCGCAGCTCGACCAGCTCGGCGCCGAGCTGGTCGCGCAGCACGCGCTTGATCTCGCCGTCGATCTGGTCGGCGATCGCCACGTGGTTGGCGGTCTTCTTGACCATGTGCTCGCGGACGATGGCGATGCGCAGCCCGCGCAGCGGCGCGGTCGCCGGCGTCGCGGCCACGGCGTTGACGATGGAGGCGGCATACGGCTGCGCCGGCACCAGCGCCTTCGGCACGGCGGTGAAGGCGTCGCGGCGGTCGTAGTAGCCATCGACCGGATCGCGCAGCGCATCGAACACTTTCACGGCATCGACCAGTGTCCGCGCGTGGATGCCGGCGCGATCGTTGAACCACTGGTAGCCGACGCCGCCGTTGTCCGGCAGCAGGCCCTTGGTGGTCAGCAGGCTGGCGATGCCGTTGCGCGACGCCGGCCCCTGGCAGGACGCACCCGACTGCTCGCAGATGCCGATCGCGACGAGATTCGCCGCCACCGCGACGCCGGAGCCTCCGCTGGAGCCGCGCGAAACGCGCTCGGTGTCATAGGGATTGCAGCTCTGGCCGCCCCAGCTGCCCATCGTCTGGCCGCCGGCGACCAGGTTCTTCGTGGCCTTGTTCGGGCCGCCCGGATCGCCCGGGCCGCCGTTGAATTCATGGGCCACCGATTTCGCGTAGATGATCGCGCCGCGTGCCCGCAGCCGGGCGACGATGGTCGCGTCGGCCGGCGGTGCGTCCATCGCGAAGCGCACGTCGTTGTTGGCCGTGGTGCGCATGTCGCGGGTGTCGTAGACATCCTTCACGGCGACCGTGATGCAGTACATCGGCAGCTGCGCCAGATCCGGCTGGCGGCCGTACTGCGCATCGAGTTCGGCGGCCCGCTCCAGCGCGTCCGGCTGCTGGCGGAACGCCTCGCAGACCGCCGGTGCGTCCTTCGGCAGCGGGCCTTTCGACGGATGGCGATCGAAGTCGCCCTTGCAGGTCACCGAGCGCTCGCCGCGCAGGTTCAGCGTTTCCAGCGCATTGAGCTGGCCGGCGTCGGGCAGGCCGACGCGCATGCCGGTCTGCGTCATCGCCGCCGGGTCCGACACCGTGTGCGCCATCTGCCCGTATTCGAGCGGCAGGCCCTGGTAACGGCCGAGGTCCGGAAAGATCGACGAGGCCTTGACCGTCGCGGTCGGGAACGCCAGCGCCTTGCCGGCGCGGACATAGCCGCTGGCGGCGGCGATCTTGCGGCCATCCGGCGTCACCAGCGCCGTGCAGACGCCGTTGTAGGCGCGGGCGCGATCGAGATAGGCCTGCACAATGTCGCGGCAGCTCGCCTTGCCGCTGGCGATCGCGGCCTGGGTGTCGGCGATGCTGGCTTCGACGACGTCGAACGCGCCGGCTTGGGCTGGTGCGCTGGCGGCGCTGATTGCGATCAGAAGCGCTTTTGCAATGCCGATGCCGATGAGCTGGCGGCCTGGGGCCGAGAGGATGTTGGCGCGAGACCTGTTCAAGACGGCACTCCGGCGTGCGTGAGCAAACTGGCCGAGGCGGCCGTGACAATTGCTCAGACGGGTGCGTTGGACTGGTCCCCCACCTTGGCTTGCTTGACGGTCCCGGATCGCTTTGCGCGACTGGCGTCGGCATTGTTCCGGCGGGGTAGCTTTCGGTATGAACTGGCTCAGTTCCTAGCCGTAGAACAGTCGATTGGCAGCGCTGCATGATCCAGCCTGATTCCCCGCAGCGGCAGTCGCCAACGAAAGCTTGCCGAAGGAATTGCGATCAGCGCCCGCGTCCAATGACTCGGAGGCGGCGCACAGTAGAGGCGAATTAACCTCACTTGTGACGCCGTAATTCGCTACAAGTGCAATGAAATGAATACGGTTTCAGCTAATGAGATCCATTTTTTTTGAGAATGCTCGCTCCCCCAAGCGATCTCTAGCGGCTCTCAGAACAGCATATCAATCTGCCGAATATCGTCACTCCAGAAAATCACTTAACTAAGAAAATTCCGGCGTTGACTCAATCCACAGCGCCCGCCGTTGGTCGGTCACCAAATCGCGTGTGTCAGACAATATGCGCGCTATCTTCTGATCAATGCAATATAAAAACACGTCGACCGAGCCCGAAAGATACGAGCATCCGACGCAATGACTACGGCACTGGATGCCATCATCTGATGACAAAACCATCAGATCGTCGGCAGGACGAAGGGCTAATTATTCAAGGATGATTTCGTGGAAAAAAGAAAATTAATAGCGGTGTTCACTGCGGTGACCAGCTTTCTGCTGGCAGCCTGTAACTCCGGTGGGGTTCCGAGCAACGATGCAATGGTTTCGGCATCGTTGATGGTGTCGAAGGAAGAGAAAAGACATGATAGCCCATGGAATCTTTACTATGGGAATCTTCGCAACCAAGAAAAGAAAACCAAGTTAACCAATCAGGAGTCCAAGGGTGTTCAAAATAGTATAAAAGAAGTGATGCGGAGGTTTGACGGACAGCTGATCAAATCGGGCAACACCACGCAGATAGTGGCTTCCAGCAGCGGCTTAGAACAATATCCGAACTGCTCAGAACCGACAGCATCGGGCGGAGACAGCTTCTGTTACTACTTTCCCGGAGATACCATCAAAAGAAAATACTCTGCAGATTGTTCGAGCTCTGAAAGTACGGTTTCATTTGATGTTGGCAGCGTCGTGCTGCCAGATGGCGCTTCCCTATCAGTTTCCCCCAATCCGTTAGTTCTGCCCGCGAATTGCGGGGCTGCTGGAAAAGAGACAGAGTTCTCAGTAACGATCGATACCAGGGTGACGACGAATGACGGTTCATTTGAAGTTCGCATTCCTTACACGCAAACTACATTCGGACAACCTGATGTAATTGGAACAGTAAATGCGGATTTTTCGTTGAGTTGGGCAAATCCCGTCTGCTGCCACAACGAAGATGGTTTGGTAGCAGGCACGACGTTTCCCGGGGATGGCAGTCTTTTCTTCAGTTTTCAGGATTACCAAGATTCAGATAATCCATCAGCCGTGCGACGCTACTCCAGCTCGCAAGGTTGGGCGGTTGGGCCGCCGATGCCTTTTATGAAGTCACGCACAACGTTACAAATGGCTGGTGATCCATCCTATGCGCAACGGATACAAATCATGTATCCCGGCGGAGAGGGACAGGATTTCTGGAGCTTAGATAGTGGGTCAAGCTGGAATAGCTCGATTAACTCATCTGATGTACTAAGCCATATGCCTAATGCCGGGTCAAATGAAACGGCCTGGATGCTCTTGTCAGCCGATGGATCGGTAACGACTTGGGACAGAGACTGGGCAACGCTGACTTATACGCCGAGAGGGCGGCCGACCTACAGATTCTCAGGCACCTTTGATGAGGGTAGCAGCACGACAGGTATTATGCGCATGTACGATGACGCCGGGCGATCGATATCGTACCTTTTTGATCTTGAAGTACCCGGGTTCATTGCTGGATTCGTCACTCAGTCGGGGCTTGAGTATCGTTACCAATTTGACAGCAATTACAATCTGGAGCGTGTAACGTACCCGGACGGAGGCGTCAAGCAATACAGTTACGTCAACAAGCCGGCGTCAAAGTTCAATACTGCCGGGCAGTCCACGTACTGGCAGCTTGCATCCGAAACTGATGAGAGTGGTCAGCTGTATCGGAGCTGGTCCTACGATGACCGAGGGCGCGTCACTGCGCAGTCCTATGCGGGAGGGATCGGCAGCTATCTGCTCGATTATGTGGATGATCAGCATGTCGTCGTAACCGACCCTTTGGGCACGGTCCGGAATTTCACTTACCAGACGCAGGCACCCAACCAGCCCGTTCTTGTCAGTACGAGTATGCCGTGCGAAAGCTGCGGAAACTCGGCCAGCAAGATTCTGGATACACGTGGGCGGGTCGTTGAAACTGCAGACTTCCTCGGTCGCGTCACCAGGCACGCGTACGATGGTGACAGCACGCTCCGAGCGAAGACAACCGAGGCGGTCGGGACACTGGTCGAGCGAACGACGGAAATAGAATGGGACGCCCGTTCCCGTCTGCCGACCAAGATCAAGCAGAGCGGTCGGACGACGCAAAACGTCTACGACGACGGCGGCAAGCTGCTGCAGAAATCGATCAAGGATGCTGCTTCCAGCCGCGTCATGAAGACGGCATACACCTATACATCCTCGAATGGCATTTCGTCTGTCGACGGGCCGCGTACGGATGTCGCCGATACCACCACGATCAGCTATTACCCCGTGACCGAGGGAGACTCCCGATCAGGCCGAATCCATCAGGTCACGAATGCGCTTGGTCATGTGACGACGTACGACTTGTATGATGCTGATGGCCATGCGTTGCGGATGACCGATCCGAATGGCGTTGTGAGTATCTTTGCATACACCGCACGCGGGAAGGTGGCGAGCATCCAGGTCGCTTCCGAGATCCGGACTTTTGATTACTGGCCAACCGGCCTGCTCAAGAAGATATCGCTGCCTTCAGGCCAGTCATACACGTACAGCTACAACGCGGCTCATCATCTGATCGGTGTCGTCGACCCGGACGGCAACAGAATCGAGTATCAGGTCGATGGCATGGGGAACCGCACGGCCACCAGGGTCTACGATCCGGCCGGCACGCTCGTGCAAATCCGACAGCGAACCTATGATTCGTTGAATCGCCTGTGGAAGGAGATCGGTGCCTACTCCGAGGAAATCACGGTTCACAGCTACGATGGCAACGGCAACCACACGGGATCGACAGATCCTCTGGGACGGCTTTCAAGTGCGCAGTACGACGCACTGGGGCGCGCGTCCAAGCTCGTCGATACCAATCAAGGCGTCACCTCGCTTGCCTTGAACGCACTGGATCAGGTCGTATCCGTGGAGGATCCGCGCGGACTCGACACGTCTTATACGGTCAATGGTTTCGGCAATGTCGAGGTACTGAGCAGTCCGGATTCAGGTTCGAGCGCATCCACCTTCGACGAGGCGGGCAACCTCAAGTCGCGCATCGACGCCAAGGGGCAGACGACGACGTATGCCTACGATGCCTTGAACCGAGTGACACTGAAAACCAGATCGGACGGCTCGGCGGTGATCTACACCTGGGATCAGCATGACATGGCGCATGGCTATGGGATTGGCCGGCTGACCGGCGTGAGCGATAGCGCCGGCATCGCCTCGGACTTCAAGTACGATGCTCACGGCCGCCTGATACGAAAGTCAGTGACGGTCGGTTCGCAAACGCTGACCACATCGTGGAGCTACAACGCGACCACGGGTCTACTCGCCTCGATGACCACTCCGTCAGGCAGGAGTGTGCTCTACACCTGGACGCGGGGACGGATAACAGCCTTGGCGGGAAGCAACGGTTCGACGACGCTCGCCGTTGTGTCGAACATTCAATATCAGCCATTTGGCGACGCCCGGTCATGGCGATTTGCAAACGGACAAACGATCAACCGTGTCTTCGATCTTGACGGCCGTATTGTATCGGACGCCGTCGAAACGGTTTCGTACGACGCGGCGTCGAGGATCACCGGCTGGTCGCTCGGCGGCTTCAGTCAGCTCAACGATACGCATGCGTTCAGCTACGATGCACTGGATCGTGTCATTGGCTTTGGCAGTTCGGCGATCGGAAGCCGGAGCTTCACCTACGATGCCAGCGGCAATCGACTGTCCCAGGCCATCGAAGGTGAGATGAGGGCGTACACCATGGATCCGAACAACAATCGGTATCAGCGGAACGATGGCGGGGTGCCGGCTGGCCCATATACTTACGATACGAACGGGAGCCGAACCGGCCATGCCGGCCGTATGTACTCCTACGACGCCGAGCGTCGACTTTCCGGTTTCAATTATGGGACCCGGACAGCGACATATTCATATGACGACGCCTCTCAGCGTGTCCGGAAAATCGTCAACGGCGTTGTCACGCTATTCGCCTACGACGACGGTGGCCGGCTGATCGGCGAGTACAACGCCAGCGGGGTTGCGACGCTCGAGACGATCTATCTCGGGAATATCCCGCTGGTTCTGTTCAAGGGAAATACTGCGTACTACGTGCATTCCGACCATCGCAATACGCCCCGGCAGATCGACAACGCAAGCCGGCAGGCGGTGTGGCGCTGGAATCCCACGCCGTTCGGCGACAGCGCTGCGGACGGTAACCCGTCGTCCCTATCGTCGACTTTCACCTACAACCCGAGATATCCGGGCCAGTACTACGATGCGGAATCCGGGCTGCATCACAACTGGCACCGCAGCTATGATCCTGCACTGGGTCGATATCTGGAGAGTGATCCGCTTGGGCTCGAAGCGGGCATCAATACCTATGCCTATGTCGGCGGGAATCCGGTTTCGAGGATCGATCCCATGGGCTTGTATACCGAGATCATCATTTGGCAGCCGGTTGGCTATTCGTCGTCTTCGTTCGGCCACGTCTCCGCGAACATCAACGGGACCAACTACTCGTGGGGTCCTGGTGGCTGGGACGGGAAATATCCCAACGCTTCAGACTATGCGGCACGCCAGCAAGGTTTCCGGTCTGGCACCGGGGCGCTGCTGAATCTGACAGCCGATCAAGAAAATCGCCTGGAAGCGTGCTACGCGCAGAGGGGCGGTGAGTACAGTGCGATGACGAACAACTGTGGAGACCCGCACCAAGACTGTCTTCAAAAAGTGCTTGGCGCACCACTTTCTAACTCTTTCTTCCCGGTGAACATCGGGAACGACTTACTGAATTCTCCGTATTTTTCGGGCTCGACTTTTTATCCTGGACCAGAGCGTGGTTTCTGGGACGATGGATTCTGGGCGCGCTGATGAAAGTCAGGATGACTGCCGGTGTGATTGCTCTGGGTTTGTTGGTAGCTGTTGTGCTCCTGCGCCCTGGAAAGGACCTTTCGCTTACTGCGAGTGGAACAGTTCTTGTGTTCGAAACTCAATCAGCCGCGATGGCAGTTCCGGCACCTTCAGCGATAGCGCAGCTTGCGGATCGACAAAGCGTTCCGGTGGAACGGTGTGTGGACGTGAAGCACTACCAGATTTACGAAGTCCGTTTGCCCGACGGACGCCACGGGTTTGTCAACGCTGGGGATTACGCTTTAATGCGAGGGGATGAGGCGGCGGTTTGCTGATCACGCTGCCCTTCCCATAGTCTTCTGCCCTGAGGCGGCGCATATCTTCTCAGCCAAATCCTGCTGTCGGGCGCCCTGCTCGAATTCCCCCGCGATCCTCTCGACGGGCGCCTTCTGCGCGCGCACCCATCTCGCCGGCTCTGGCAGCTTCTGGACGAGGTGGCTGGCGTGGTGCTCGACGAGCTGGGCGATGACATAGGGTGCGGCATCGGCCCCGTCATTGCGAAGACGCCCCCGTGGGCGGAAACTCGCGTCTAGGAAAAATCGCGTCGCCACCGGAGTCCGTGCCTTCCTCGCTCGCCCGCAAGCCCTGATCGCATCAAGGGAAATCGCGCTCCACTACGACGAGCGCGCGTCGGGGCGTGATCTTTATGCCTATGTCGGGGCGAATCCGGTCTCCAATACTGATCCAACCGGACTTGTGACGTGGCAAGGTACTGGGGCTTTCTTCTCGGCGATAGCTGGCGGCGGCGCAGCATTCAGCGCTTTCCAGTTGAAGTCGGAATGCGTGAATGGGTCCCAACAGTTGGCGCAGGTCTATGCGGCAGGGCCTGCGGCTGGCTTTGGACTGCAACTGACGGGTAGTGGCAGTACCTTTACATTTGAGGATGGAAGATCAATACCCGATGCCACCGTCTTCAATGGGCAGTTTCTTATGGCTTGGGTGGGAGGCGCCGCCGGAATGGGTTATGGCGTCTCATCAATACAACTTGGAGAGGCGACGGCGCCCCTCTCTCATGGTTATTCGGCCGGTGTTGATATGAGCGTGGGCGGCACAGCCGGACAGTCTTGGACGGGGTTTTCAATTCCGTTGTCGTGTGGTTGTGAGTCCGGAGGCGGAAAGTGAATCTGCTTCTGGGATTAGTGTTGGCATTTCCCTCATGGCATTGATAGTGAGCGAAGTCTATCGTTCAGGGCGAGTCGCCTACTGGCCTGGTCAGCCGCGCCAAAATGCGACGCGATTGCAGCTAGTTCTGCTTTCTATCGCTACGACGAGTGGGCTGGCTTTACTGTTACAGGCACTCTAAGTTTGGTGGTGCTGAATACCTATGCCTATGTCGACCGATCCGCACCGTCTGGCCGGGTCGGTTCCCGGGCACGGCGCAACCGGGCTTGAAGTCGGTGGTATCGGCGCCGGCCCGATCGCGGGTCACCACGCTCATCCGCGTGGCTCGGGGCCTTGTATCCATTGCCTAGACCGGCACCCTGGCCGTCGAAGACGCGGTCGGCGCGTGTCCCTGTCTTCGTGCGGTCAGGGCAGCGGGACCGGCTCGATGCTGAGGTCGTAACCGATGGTGTGGCTGGCCAGCCCGACGCCGAGCGGCAACGGCATCGGCAGGAAGCCGCCGGCAGCCTGCAGCACGGTGCCGGTGCCGACCTTGGCGGTCTGCGCGGTGTAGCGGCCTTCGATCGCGTGCGTGACCACCTGGTGCTCGACCCGGAACAGGCGCGCCGCCGCCGCTGGGAATTTCAGCAGCGGGCCGGTTGCCACGGTCGTCGTGGTCAGCCGAGTGCGCGGACCGATCGCCCGGGTCTTGCCGTTGCGGGTGCCGAGCAGCGTCTTGACGCTGACCTCCACCATGCCCAGTTCGACCCGATCGCCGAAGCCGAGCGTCGTGAAGCCGGCCACGGTGGCCGGGCTTTCGGTGATCGCGCCCAGAAAGATGCCGTAGGCCTCGATCCCCGTCGCCTGCAGCGCCACCGGTGGCACCACCTCGACGAAGGCGATCAGCTCGTTGCTCGGCCGCCCTTCGCTGCCAACAGCGCATGACGAGCCGGAGACATGCACCGACGCCCGCCGCCCGTTGCCGGGAAACGCGAATCCCGGCGGCAGCAGGCCGGCGAACTGCGACGCCGAATAGTTCAGCAGCACCGTCTGCTCCTCGCAGTCGCCGAAATAGAGAAAGCCGGCAGGTGCCTGCAACGGAGGCTGGGCGTACGCGCCCGGAACGGCGAACGCAAGGACAGCGGCGGCGAGCAATCGGATTTTCACGGCAAGGCTCCTGGCGGCGGTGGGTCGTTTGCGGTCGCCGATTCCGGCAATGCGCCGGATTATCCACGGCCGCGCTCGTCGATTGCTTGCTTCGGCGGCGGACGAAAGCAAATGGCGCGCGACAGCGCGGAACATTCCGGTGCCGCAGGCCAGCGACGGCGGCGCCCGATGCAGCCGGAACCGTTGCAAGCCGTGGGCACTGGGCGCGGACGCCAACCGTCGAGAACCGTCCCGACAGGCGCGGTCACCGCCGGCTGCCGAGCGCAAGCGACAGACCCTAGTCCAGGAACGATTTCTTCACCGTCAGCCCGCCGGAGGTCTGGTCGCCCAGGCGGGCGCGCGACAGGGTGCGGCCGATGCTCAGGCTCAGCCAGGTGCCACGGCCCAGATGCAGGTCGCCGCCGATGGCGAGCTTCAGGTAGTTGTCGCGGTCGCCGTTGCGGAAGGCGTCGAGCAGCAGCGCGGCTTCCAGATTGGCGCTCCACGGCGCGGTGCCGCCGCGCAGGCGGGTCGACACGGCGAGCTGGTCGGCCGTCACATAGCGGCCGCCGGCCTGCGGGTCCGGCAGCGGCTCGCCATGCCGCCACAGCAGCTGGCCGAGCACCTGCGCGTGGCGGCCGAGGAAGGACGGCGTCCAGTCCGGCTGGGTGCCCAGCGCATCGAAGCCGTAGGCAGTGGTCGCGAAGGCGACGAAGCCGCGCGGTTCCAGCGCGCCGAGGCCATCGGCCAGCGTGCGGAAGGTCTGACCTGCTCCCCTGAAACAGTGCCATCGGGCAGTTAGCTAGAGTCCGCCCTGAGAGCAGGAGCGGACATGAAGAAGCGGTTCAGCGAAGAGCAGATCATCGGTTTCTTGAAGGAGGCGGATGCCGGGGTTCCCGTGAAGG
>JAPLSA010000021.1 GCA_026398815.1 Gammaproteobacteria bacterium | reverse complement strand
TGGCCGAAGACTGGCGGTATCGCTACAACCACCACCGACCACATCGCGCACTCGGGGGGTTGCCGCCTGTTCCGTACGCCTTGGCAATATCATCCACAACCTCTATCCCAGGCTGTCTCTGAAAAACGAGGACGCTTCACTGGTATGGCGGGAGCCGCCCAACGTTCCGATAGCCCCGGATAGCCCCAACGAAAAAGGCGCCCGAAGGCGCCTTCCTCTTGCAGCAGGTGCAGCCCGTTCCGCTTAGTGGAACTGCTCTTCTTCGGTCGAACCCGTGAGGGCCTTGACCGACGACGAACCGCCCTGGATCACGGTGGTGACATCGTCGAAGTAGCCGGTGCCGACTTCCTGCTGGTGGCTGACGAAGGTGTAGCCCTGCTCGCGCGCAGCGAATTCCGGCTCCTGCACCATGTTCACGTAGTGCTTCATGCCCTCGCCCTTCGCGTAGGCTTGGGCGAACTGGAAGGTGTTGTACCAGTTGATGTGGATGCCGGCCAGGGTGATGAACTGGTACTTGTAGCCGAGGTCGCTCAGGTCCTGCTGGAACTTGGCGATCTGCTTGTCGTCGAGGTTCTTCTTCCAGTTGAACGACGGCGAGCAGTTGTAGCTCAGCAGCTTGCCCGGGCAGGCAGCGTGCACGGCCTGCGCGAATTCACGGGCGAAGCCGATGTCCGGCACGCCGGTTTCGCACCAGACCAGATCGGCGTACGGCGCGTAGGCGACGCCACGCGAGATGGCCTGCTCAAGACCGTTCTTGACGCGGAAGAAGCCTTCCTGCGTGCGCTCGCCGGTCAGGAACGGCTTGTCGTTGGCGTCGTAGTCCGACGTGATCAGGTTGGCCGCTTCGGCGTCGGTACGGGCCAGCACGATGGTCGGCACGCCGAGCACGTCGGCCGCGAAACGGGCGGCGATCAGCTTTTCGACGGCTTCGCGGGTCGGCACCAGCACCTTGCCGCCCATGTGGCCGCACTTCTTGGCGGCGGCGAGCTGATCTTCGAAGTGCACGCCAGCGGCACCCGAGGTGATCATGTTCTTCATCAGTTCGAAGGCGTTCAGCACGCCGCCGAAACCGGCTTCCGCGTCAGCAACGATCGGCAGGAAGTAGTCGATGAAGCCCTTGTCGCCGGGGCCGATGCCACGGCTCCACTGGATTTCGTCGGCGCGGGTGAAGGTGTTGTTGATGCGGCGAACCATGGTCGGCACGGAGTCATACGCGTACAGCGACTGATCCGGGTACATGGTTTCGCTGGTGTTGCCGTCGGCGGCAACCTGCCAGCCCGACAGGTAGACGGCTTCGAGGCCAGCCTTCGCCTGCTGCATGGCCTGACCGGCGGTGATCGCGCCGAACGCGTTCACGTAGCCCTTCTTGGCGTCACCGTTGACCAGCTTCCAGAGCTTTTCGGCGCCGCGCTTGGCCAGCGTGTGGTCTATGGCAACGCTGCCGCGCAGGCGGACGACGTCAGCTGCGGAGTAACCGCGCTTGACGAGCTTCCAGCGGGGATTGGTCGCCCAGTCGTGTTCAAGGGCCTTGATCTGGTCTTCACGGCTCATCATTGCAGCGTCCTCTTGGGGTTTGACCCGGTTGGTGTGAGTGCAGCCTTGCAGCAGGAAAGCGCACCGACGCTATCGGCGGGGCGCCTGTAGGTGATTCGGTTCAGTCGAGGTAGTCGTAGCTGGCCAGGGTCAGGAAGTCGGCGCACTTCTCGGCGGTGGACATCCGCGCCATGATGCCGGCGGCTTCCGCGAAGCGGCCCTGGTAGAAGCGTTCCTCGCCGAGCTGCGCCTTGTAGGCCTGCAGTTCCTCGTCGATGGTCTTCAGCACCAGTTCCTTGGTGACCTTGCGGCCGTCGGCCATCGTGGCGCCGTACTTCAGCCACTGCCAGACCTGGGTGCGGGAGATTTCGGCGGTGGCCGCGTCTTCCATCAGGTTGTGCAGCGGCACGCAGCCGACGCCGCGAATCCAGGCTTCGACATAGCCGATGCCGACGTTGACGTTGTTGCGCAGGCCGCCTTCAGTGATCGAACCTTCTGGCTGCTTCAGCAGGTCGGCAGCCTTGATCTTGTAGTTGAACTGCTTGTGCAGCTGGTTCGGCTCCGGCATGTGTTCGTTGAACACTTCCATCGCCACCGGCACGAGGCCCGGATGCGCGACCCAGGTGCCGTCATGGCCGTTCTTCACTTCGCGCAGCTTGTCGGCGCGCACCTTGGCGAACACTTCCTCGTTCTTGGCCTTGTCCTTAGTCGGGATGAAGGCCGCCATGCCGCCCATCGCGAAGGCACCGCGCTTGTGCGTGGTTTCGCAGAGCAGCTTCGAGTAGCTGTCGAGGAAGTGGCGATCCATGCCGACCGTGTGACGGTCCGGCACCATCCAGTCGCCATGCGCATTGAGGGTCTTGATGCAGCTGAAGATGTAGTCCCAGCGGCCGCAGTTCAGGGCGACGATATGGTCGCGCAGCTCGTACAGGATCTCGTCCATCTCGAACGCGGCCCACAGCGTTTCGATCAGCACGGTGGCCTTGATGGTCTTCTTCGGAATGCCGAGCGCCTTCTGGGCGTCGACGAACACCGCGTTCCACAGGCGCGCTTCCAGATGCGACTGCATCTTCGGCAGATAGAAATACGGGCCCGAACCGCGCTTCAGCAGGTTGGCCGCGTTGTGGAAGAAGTACAGGCCGAAATCGACGATGCCGCCCGGCGCCGGTTCACCGTCGACCAGGAAATGCTTCTCGTCGAGATGCCAGCCGCGCGGCCGCACGATCAGCACGGCCACTTCCTTGTTCAGCTTGTATTCCTTGCCTTCCGGCGAGGTGTAGCTGATGGTGCGGTTGACCGCGTCGCGCAGGTTGATCTGGCCGTCGAGCATCAGGTCCCAGGTCGGCGACGCGGAATCCTCGAAGTCGGCCATGAAGCACTTGGCGCCGGCGTTCAGGGCGTTGATGACCATCTTGCGGTCGACCGGCCCGGTGATCTCCACGCGGCGGTCCTGGAGATCGGCCGGAATGCCGGCGATCTGCCAGTCACTGCTGCGGATGTCCTTGGTTTCCGGAAGGAATTTCGGCAGCTTGCCGGCATCGATCAGCAGCTGGCGCTCCTTGCGCAGCTCCAGCAGCTCGTTGCGGCGCTTGCGGTGCTTGCGAACCAGTTTGGCCACGAACTCGACCGCCGCCGGCGTCAGGATCTTCTTGTACGCGGGGCGAACTTCGCCGGTGATTTCAACGCCTTCCACTGCGCTCATCCAAGACTCCGTTGCGACTGGTTTGCCTGTTCTGGGGGTCCCTGCCACCGCAGCCCGGCTGCAAGGGTCGCGCATGATAGCGAAAGGGGATTTTCGCCGCAATGCAACATAAACGGGGCAGATTGTCCTAATGCGGTGACAGGAGTAAGCGCCACGCGCACGCGCGAGTGAACTGAACGGGCCCTATGCGCCAAGATCAGCGGCCGATATTCGCCCCATCGCCGGAGCACTTGACGAGCGGCAAAACACCGATTCCGTCGCCCGCCCGGCACATTCAGCAGACCTCGCCCGGCGCCATCGGGTTACCGGTCCGGCCGGCCGGCAACGCGCGCCACCGCCACCCAATCGCCATCCCCGCACCGGGCCTGGCGGGGAAACTGAAGATTGCGGGGATATTCCATCCCTTCGTGGGGTTTCCTTCATTTTTGTGACGGATTCATGACAGCGGACGGCGCGATCACTCTCGATTGCTGGCATCCGTTTCCTGCAGGCACGTTGTTGGTCTTTCAAGATTTTTACAATATTTTCATTATCTTGAAATGCGAACAGGCTCTCCTCTGGCGACGGAAGCAGGCTCGCAACAGCGCCCTCAAGGGCGCCTAACCAGGGGTTTTCCGAGCCGCGCAATTTCACGATTCCGTCATCTTCCGCCGGTACCTTGCCGCCATTCCAAAGGCGCACTTCGCCTTGGGCGTCGCTCAACCACCGGGGAAATCCACTCATGACGCGTGCTCGTCTTGCCACGTCACTCCTTGCTTTTGCCGTTGTCAGTCAGGTCGATGCCGCGCAGGTCGCGCCCGGCGAAGTGTCGATCGCCGTCATCCGCAATTCCGAATCCGTCGCCGGCCTGTCGGTGGTGATCGACGGCAAGCCGGTCGGCATCACTGATGCCAGCGGCAAACTCAGCTTCACCGCCGGCAGCGGCCTGCACCGCATGGTGCTGAGCCGGGACGGCAAGCCGCTGGCCTTCACCGAATTCCGCCTGGGCGATGCCGACGCCGCCGAAATCGCGGTGACGCTCGCCGCCGACAGCGGCGATCCGAAGATCGAACGCGATGTCTTCGACACCCGCGCCGTCGCCCCGGCCGACATTCGCGGCACGGTGACCGACAGCAGCGGCAAGCCGCTGTCCGGCGTCACCGTATCGGCCGCCGGCACCAGCGCCAGCACGACCACCGACGCCAGCGGCGCCTTCAACCTGCGCCTGCCGCGCGGCGAGTACACGGTGAAGATCGCGACGGCCGGCGCGGCGACCCAGGACATCGCCGGCGTCCGCGCCTCGCCGCTGCTCGGCGGGCCGCTGCTGGTCAGCGTGGCCTCGGCACCGGCCGACACCACGACCACCGCCGGCACCAAAGCCGGCAGCGGCGCGACAGCGCTGGGCACGGTCACCGTGAAGGGCGTGGTCAAGCGCCAGTCGGCGGTGACCAAGGAGCGCGTCGCGACTTCGGTGATCGACTCGGTATCGGCCGAGGAAATCGCCGCTGCCGGCGACTCCAACGCCGGAGAAGCGATCCGCCGCGTGACCGGCGTCAGCGTGCAGAACAATGTCGTGGTGGTCCGCGGCCTCGGCGACCGCTACTCGACGACCCTGGTCAACGGCGCGGAAATCCCGAGCTTCAACCCGAGCCGCCGCGTGGTGTCGGTCGATGCCTTCCCGAGCGAATTCCTCGGTGGCCTGACCGTGCAGAAGACCTATTCGGCCGACCTGCCCGGCGAATTCTCCGGCGGTGTCGCGCTGATCGAAACCCGGCCGACGCCGGATTACGAGACCGGCAGCATCAAGCTGAACGTCGGCGGCAACACCCAGACCACGCTGTCGCCGGTGCTGACCTACCAGGGGTCGGACTTCGACTATCTCGGCTTCGACGGCGGCCAGCGCGACCTGCCGGGTGCCTATCGTGCGGTCACCAACAACGGCGCCAACACGCTGGGCGGCGCCAGTCTCGACGACCGTCGCCGGCTGCTGCAGGCGCTGCCGAACCTGTTCGATCTGCAGCGCATCGACGATGCGCCGGCCGATTTCGGCGGCTCCTTGAGCTACGGCAACGTCTACAAGCTGGCCGGCACCCAGAAGTTCGGCTTCCAAGTCACCGGCCTGTACGACACCAACTTCCGCTTCCGCAACGAGCGCCGCGGCGTGTTCACCGCCGGCGGCGGTGGCGGCCAGGACGTGTCGCGGCAGGACTCGGAAAACCTGCAGCGCTCCGAACAGACCTTCGAGACCGGCGGCACGCTGGGCCTGGGCTACGAATATTCCAAGCAGCACAAGATCGATTTCGTCAGCCTGCTGAGCCGCCAGACGCAGAAAGGCGCGTTCTTCGCCCGCGCCGTCGCCAGCGACGCCGGCTTCACGACCGACCAGGAGCGCGTGACGCTGGACTACGTCGAAGGCCAGCTGATCACCAACCAGCTGACCGGCAAGCACCAGTTCGTCGATGCCGGCGGCCTGAAGGTGAAATGGCAGGCCGGCTACTCGATCGCCGATCGCGACGTGCTCGATCGCCGCACATATGGCCGCTTCCGCGCCGCCGGCACCGACGATCCGTTCCTGATCGGTTTCGGCCAGTCCGGCGAAGCTTCGGAACCGCGCCGCACCTGGGAATTCCTGACCGACAAGACGCTCGATCTGGGCATCGACCTGAGCCTGCCGTTCGAGCTGTCCGACGCGCTGCGCGGCGATCTCAAGTGGGGCGCGCGCGGCACCCGTCGCGACCGTGATTTCGAATCGGTGCGCTTCGCCTATTCCTCGCAGGCTGCGCAGCGCAGCGCGCTGTTCCGCAACGTGCAGTACGCGCCGAACCCGGAGAACGTGCTGACGCCGACCTTCTTCGGCCCCGGCGGCTTCGATCTGACCGACCTCAACGTGTCGATCCGCGGCGGCGGCAACGCCAACGTCTACACCGGCGCGCAGGACGTCAACGCCTTCTACCTGCTGACCGACCTGTTCGTCGGTGACCTGTTCGAGATCCAGGCCGGTGCCCGCATCGAGAACTCGACGATCAATGTCGAGACCGGCGAACCGGCCGGCGGCGCAACGGTGAAATCGCAGCTGGTCGACAGCGACGTGCTGCCGAGCCTGAACGCCACCTGGTTCATCAGCCGCCAGACGCAGGTGCGCCTCGGCGTGTCGCAGTCGCTGAACCGCCCGCAGTTCCGCGAACTGGCGGAAGTGGACTTCCTTGATCCGGAAACGCGCTTCCTGACGGTCGGCAACTCGCGGCTGGTGTCGGCCAAGCTGACCAACTACGACCTCCGCTTCGAGCAGTACTGGAGCAATACCAAGGCGGCGTCGATCGGCGTGTTCTACAAAGACATCCAGAACCCGATCGAATTCAACATCGACGCCTCCTCGGGTAACCAGGTGGTGCGTTCGTTCCAGAACGCCAACGGCGCTAAGGACTACGGCATCGAGCTCGATGCCCGCTACGACCTCGGCATCCTGAAGTCGATCGCGCCGGTGCTGCAGTTCGCCTACATCGCCGGCAACTTCTCGCGCATCGAATCGGAAGTGACCCTGCCCAACGGCGACACCCGCCAGCTGCAGGGCCAGTCGAACTATCTGGCCAACGCCACGCTTGGCTACACCAATCCGGCCAGCCGCACCGACGCCACCTTGCTGTTCAACATCTTCGGCGACCGCCTCGCCGAAGTCGGCATCAACGACCTGCCGAACTCCACCGAAAAGTCCTACCCGGTGCTGGATTTCAACATCCGGCAGGGCATCGGCCAGCACTGGCAGGTCGGCATCAAGGCGCGAAACCTGTTGAACCCGCGCATCGACATCGAGCAAGGCCAGTTCAACGGCCAGGCCGCGTTGCAGCGCAGCTACAAGCTCGGCCGCTCCGGCCAGATCAGCGTGCAGTACCAGTTCTGACCCCACGGAGTGCCGGCGAAGAACTCCCCCTCTTGATCACGACGCAGGGCCGCATGCCGGTGCGGGCCTGTCGCAGCAATCGCAACACGAACCCTCTGGAGACATCGAGATGCAGCTCAAGAAAACCGCAGTCATCGCGGCGGCCCTGATCGGTACCGGCCTGCTGGCCGCCTGTGACGGCACCGACCTGAACCCGAACACCACCATCATCAACATCGGCACCACGGGCGGCACCACCGGTGGAACGACCGGCGGCACCACGGGCGGTACCACCGGCGGCACGACCGGCGGCAGCACCGATCCGAACACCCCGCCGGCCGGCGCGCTGCGCGGCTCGGTCGGCACCGGCGTCGGCACCACCCTGGTCGGCACCGGCCTGATGGACCCGTTCTCGATCGCCACCTACTTCGGCCTGTCAGGCTTCAACAACAGCACCTCGGTGGTCGGCCGCATCGACAGCACCGGCTACCCGATCTTCGGCACCACCGGGCTCGCCGCCAGCTTTACCGCGCCGTCGGTCTGGCCGCCGGTCACGGCGACCGACGCCACCTCGCTGCCGGTGCCGTCGTCGATCGTCAGCACCAACTACATCGGCGCCTTCGACCCGGCCGTGACCCGCGCCAACGCCTGGACCAATGGCTGGACGGTCCGTGTCAATGGCAACGACGACGTCTGGCGCTTCTTCGGCGGCACCGCCGGCACCGCGCTGTCGGGCGCCTCGGTTCCGCAGGCCAACGGCACCTGCCCGGCCGGCACCACGCTGGTCGGCGACTTCGTCGCCCTGTTCGGGCCGCTGTCGCGTGACGAGACCGGCCTATTCTCCGGCACCGCCGCCACCGGCAACTACGACGTCTGCCGCCTGCCCGCCCGCTTCGGCACCGCCGGCACCCTGGCGCTGACCAACGACAACGTCTACGAGATCGAAGCCGACAGCTTCCCGGGTGCGGTGATCGGCAATGGCGACCTCGGCCGCACCGTGGCCGGCTACGCCGAAACGCCGTCGGTGCTGTCGATCGAGCCGGGCACGCTGATCTACGCCTCTGGCCGCTCGGCCCTGGTGATCGGCCGCGGTGCGCAGATCATCGCCAACGGCACCGCCGCCGCGCCGATCGTGATGACCTCGCGTGCCCAGGTGGCCAGCCGCTTCGATGGCGACACCGCCACCTCGACCGATGCCGCTGCCGGTGGCTGGGCGGGCCTTGCGCTGCTCGGCCGTGCGCCGGACAGCCAATGCGCCGGCACCCCGCCGACCAGCTTCGACACCTGCGACGTGCTGATCGAAGGCAATGTCGGCCGCTACGGCGGCAACTCGCCGAACGACAGCTCGGGCAGCCTGCGCTACGTGATCGTCCGCTCGACCGGCTCGATCATCGCCGAAGGCAACGAGCTGCAGGGCATCACCGCTGGCGGCGTCGGCCGTGGCACGACCATCGAGTACGTGCAGGTGCACCGCTCGAACGATGACGGCATCGAGTTCTTCGGCGGCAACGCCTTCATCACCCACATGGTGTTCACCGGCGCGCAGGACGATTCGATCGACCTCGACAACGGCTTCACCGGCGGCGTGCAGTTCGCCCTCGTGATCCAGGAGAACGACCTGCCGAACTCGGGCTTCGAGATGGACGGCCGCTTCGCCCGCACGCCGATCACCTTCCCGCTGATGGCCAACATCACCGTGCTCGGCCCGTCGAACCGGCCGCTGCCGGCTGCGGGTGACCGCCTGGGCATGCTGGCCCGCGAAGGCATGCGCTTCTCGATCAACAACACCATCATCACCGGCGACTTCCCGTTCGGCTGCATCGACATCGATGACAACGACGGCAACGCCACGGTCGAGAACACCTTCAACCGCGTCAACGAAGCGGGTGGCTCGTCGACCACCGGTGGCCCGCACCTGGTGTTCCGCAACGTCATCGCCGACTGCACGGCGGTGAACTTCCGCGAGAACGACGAAGTGCCGCCGGCGCCGTAAGCCGCGAGTCACCCAGTCGTTCCGCTGCAGGAAACGGGGCCGCGCAAGCGGCCCCGTTTTTGTTGGCGGATCCGAAGATCTGCGCGGCATGCCGGATGCCGGGGCCCGTCGATGACCTGCACCCCGCGGGCACCGCGGTCCTCGCAGCGAGGGCTCCAGGCCGGCCGGCTAGCGGTATTGCAGGCTCAGGCCAACCGACATCACGCGGCTGTCGAAGAATGCCGCGTGGCTGGCGAGGCCCAGCGTCCAGTGCGGCGTCAGCACCCGCCCCAGGCGCAGGTTCAGCAGCGGCGCGCAGGGGCGGCTGTCGACCGATACGCCCGGCACATTGGTGCGCAGCGGGGCATCTTCGAACGCGCAGAACATGCCGGCACCGGCGCCCAGCCGCCAGGCGCCGATCGGCTGCTCCGCCACCGCCTGCACCTCGGCACCCCAGCCGCCGCGCGGGATGTTGTTGTCCAGCACCGATTGCAGGCGCGCTGCATCGGCACCCACGGCTTCGACCCGCCCCCGGTAATCGCCGAGCTGCATCAATCCGGCTTCGAACGCGAACCGGGAAGTCAGCGCATAGCCGGCTGCCAGCTCGTACGCCGGCACCACAGTGTCGAGCTTGCGCAGCAGCACGTCGCCGCCCGCCGTGTCCAGCGCCCGTTCGATGCGGCCGGCCGATTTTCCCGCGAAGCCCGCACCCGCCATCGCGCGGATATAGACGCGGCGGGTGCTTGCGCTGGCCGTTGCCGGCGCGGGGACAACCGGGCTTTCAAGCGATGTCTCGACGGCCATCGCCGGCGCCGTCTCCGGCGCCGCGGGGACCGGCTCGCGCGATTCAGCAGGCGGCGGTGATTCCTTCGCCATCGCCGTCACCGTCGCGGGCGGGACATCTGCGCTTGCCGGCGGACGCAGATACTTGCGCTTCAGATGCCCCGTGGTGCCCGACACGCGACGCACGCGCACGAACTCGCCGACGCTTTCCAGCACCTCCACCACCTCACCCGGCTTCAGCACGCCGGTGATCGTGCTGCCGAGGTCGGGGGCCGCGCGCAGGTTGATGGCGAGCGCGGCGGTCGCCTGCTCGGCAGCGAAGGCCGGCGGTGCCGCGAGACCGGCGGTGATCAGGCCGACCAGTGCGCGCAGGGCGCTGCTCGCGCTGGAAGAAGCGGGCTGTGCGGGCATGGTTCAGAGCTTCACGATCGTCAAGTTCGTGGCGCCATCGGCTCTCACGATTGCTCCGACGGCGGAAGTGGACGTTTGAAAGCGGACTGAAAAGACCTGGCCGGCGGTCAGATAAACCGGAACGCTGAGCTGACCGCTGTTGTTGGCTTGCAGATGTCTGGACGCGGCATTGATCATGCCCGTACCCATGAAATCAGGGCTGATCACTGCGCTAGACGCAAGGCCGCCATTGGTGAAGTCATTGTTCACATCGATGTAGGGGATGATGACGATGTTGTTCGTCGACATTGTCTGAACCGATACCAGGTACAGGCCTTCGCTCGGAGCGGTGAACACCCCGGTCCCCGAATCGAACGCGCTGCCGACATTGGTCAGGACGTTTCCGAAGCAGGTCGCCAGATCAGGGCCCATGTAATTGGCACCGAGCGACAGGATTTGAGCGGTATTCGCCGTGGCGCGAACCAGCAAGGTCGAGCCGCCGCCCCCAGCCGCCGGCGTCGCCCACTGCGTGTTGAAATTGGTGCCGTCCACCTTGGTCAGCACCTGTCCGGCGGCGCCACCGCTCGGCACGCCCTGTCCATTGGCGCCAGCGGCACCGGTCAGACCCTGAATGCCTTGCGGGCCGATCGAACCGACCGCGCCGGCGACACCCTGCGGGCCAGCGGGACCGACCGCGCCGGTGGCGCCGGTCGAGCCTGGCGGGCCGACCGGGCCAGCAACACCCTGCGGGCCAGCCGGCCCGGCCGCCCCTGTCGCACCGGCCGGGCCGGTCGCGCCACGATCCGACAACACACCCCAGCTGGCCGGGGTGATCGCCGGGTCCTGCCCCACGCTCAGCGCGATCGCCACATAGCTGGCGCCGCTGCGGCTGACGACATCGCCGGCCGCGTACATCGACCCCATGTCCCAGCTGTTGCGGTAGCTCAGACCGGCCAGACCTTGAGGACCGGCAGCACCCGTGGCGCCGACCGGACCCTGAGCGCCGGCCGGACCGGCAAGGCCGGTCGCACCTTGAGCGCCCACCGGGCCTTGCGGACCTGCGGCCCCCGGAATGCCCGGCGGGCCGATTGCGCCGGGTGCGCCATTGGCGCCGGCAGGACCTGCCGGGCCAGGCGCACCCACCGTGCCGTTGACCCCGGCCGGGCCTTGCGGACCGGCAGGACCCGCGGGTCCGGCGATGCCGCCGGGGCCCACCCAGTTGCCGCGGGCGTCGATCACGGTCACACCGCCGACGCGAACGCTCTCGGGGTTGATCACGCCGGCGACATCACGGGCCAGACGGGCGTAAGGCACGGCGGCGAGCTGGTTGCGCGGGCTGAACTCGGCGCCGCCGTCGAGCGTGACCCCCAGCCAGAGCTGATCCTCGGAGCGCAGCAGCGCATCGAGCGCGGTCTGCGAGCCGAGCTGCACGCTGTAGCGGCCATTGACGAAATCGACCAGATAGACCTCGGACCACAAGGCCTCGCCAGGCACCGCGCTTTCGCTCGGATACAGGCGGAAGGTGAGCGTTCGCTGGCCGCTCACCGGCTGGCTGGTCGCCTTGTCGAAGATGCGGCCGGACTCCCGCACCGTGGTCGGCACCGCCGCCACGGCGGACGCAACCGCCCCCAGGGTCATCGTCACGCCCAGTGCGGCTGCCGCGAACGGATGCGCGAGGCGCAGGGACTTCAGGATCGAATGGGCGCTCACTGCGGGGCTCCGTCGGGGATGAGGGTGAACTGGTCGTTGGTCGACACCACGGCATTCGCCGGGCTGCCGAGGTCGAACTGCTGAAGGGTGAGCGTGCCGCTGCTCGACTCCACCGGCCCGGTCGCCACCGGCGTGTCCTGCGACGGTCCCGGCGGCGGCTCGGCAAGCGAACCGTTGTTCTGGTACGAGCATCCGGCGAGCAGGGTCGCCGCCAGCACGGTCGCCTTCAGTCGGCTCCTGGTCAGACGCGGTCGGTTTCGGTAGATCAAGGGAGGCGGCACCGTGGTTCGGGAGCTCGGGGATGGCAAGGAATGGCAGACCGCGGATGCCGATGCGCGTCGGGCAGCCGGAAACGCCTGCGAAACTGGTGTTTTCGCGAGGATTCATCGAAATCGCGGTGCCGGTTCCGCTTGACCGCCCGAAGGTACGAGCGAGCACGACAGGCGCTCCCGGGCCGCCAGGACGACGGCCGGGACGGCGGCCAGGCGACGGCGCAGCCGCCACGATCAGTCGTGGCAGCGACGAATCACGGGAAGGGTGCCGCTGAAGCGGCGGGCGCCGGAATGGCCCGCCTAGGCTCGGGATTTGGCGCTAGCCGCGCGGCTGCCGGCGGTTGTAGCGGATTGAGCTCCAGATCGAGGCGACGATGAACGCCACGCCGAGCAGGCCGGTGACCACTTCCGGCACATGCACCACGGTGCCGGCGATCATGATCACGGCCAGCATGCCGATCGCGTAGTGGGCACCGTGTTCGAGGAACACGTATTCATCGAGCGTGCCCTTGTTGACCAGGTAGACGGTCATCGAACGGACGAACATCGCGCCGATCGCCAGCCCCAGCATGATGATCACCACGTCGCGGGTGATCGCGAACGCGCCGATCACGCCGTCGAAGGAGAACGAGGCGTCGAGCACTTCCAGGTACATGAAGGCTGCGAAGCCGCTGCGCTTGATGCCCTCGGCGGCGGTCTCGCCGCCTTCGCCGAACAGGCTGCCGAGCGCATCGACGGCGATGTACAGGATGACGCCGGCCAGCCCGGCGACCATCACCCGCTCTTCCAGGATGTCGGGCAGGAACCAGCGGGTGCCGAACAACGTCACCAGCGACACCAGCACCGACACGCTTTCGATGCGGCCAAGGCTGGCCAGCCAGCGTTCGCTGCGGCCCAGCCAGTGCAGCTGGCGCTTGTCGTTGAACAGGAAGTTCAGGAACACCAGCAGCAGGAACATGCCGCCGAACGCGGCGATCGCCGGATAGGCGTGGGTCAGCAGCGCGCTGTACTGCTCTGGCTGCTTCAGCGCCATGTCGATCACCGGCATCGGCCCGAGATCGGCGGCGACGGCGACGATCACGATCGGGAACACCAGCCGCATGCCGAACACCGCGATCAGGATGCCGAGCGTCAGGAACAACCGGCGCCAGTAGACGTTCATGTCCTTCAACACGCCGGCGTTGACCACCGCGTTGTCGAACGACAGCGACACTTCGAGCACCGCCAGCACGGCGGTCAGCCACAGCGCCGGCAGCAGGCCGAGCGCGGTCTGGGCGCCCCAGACGCCGGCGGCGATCAGGCAGATCAGGCTGAACAGCAGGGAACCGCGGAAATCACGCACTGCGAATCTCGATTGGGAAAAAGCCGCCGACGCCGGCCATCGGCACTGTGGCAAGGCGCGATGACGAACAGACGGCGGCAGCTGCCGAACGGCGGCCCGGAACGGACCGGCACCGTCGTCGGGGCATCGGCTTCCGGCCTACTTGCCGTGGACCGGCTGGTCGGTGACGACGATGCCGTCGACATCGGCATACAGGTAGGCGCCGGGCTTGAAGCGGACGCCGCCGAACTCCAGCACCTTGTCGGCGACGGCGCTGTGCAGGCCCTTCTCGCTCTTGCGCGGATGAGTGCCGAGCGCCTTGATGCCGATGTCCTGCTCGGACAGTTCCTCGGAATCGCGGACATAGCCGTAGACGACGATGCCGGCCCAGCCGTTCTTGACGCCGAGCACGCCGAGATTGCCGCCGACCAGCGCGCAGCGCGGCGAGCCGCCGCCGTCGACCACCAGCACCTGACCCTTGCCGGGCGTTTCCAGCAGCGCGCGGACCTGGGCGTTGTCCTCGAACACCTTCAGCGTCTTGATCGGGCCGTGGAAGCTGAAGCGGCCGCCGAAGTCGTTGAAGACCGGCTCGGCCACCTGGGCATCGGGATGGGCGTCGGAGATGTCGGTGGTGGCGATGGCTTTCGGAGCGGGCATGGGCGTCAGGTCAGGAAGGATCGGGGTTCAGGAGAAAATCGAATGGCGGCGCGCCAGCCGGGGAATCAGCAGCGCGTAGAGGCTCAGCGCGATGAAGGCGACCAGGGTCCAGCCGGGCAGGCTGATGCCGAGGAAGGCGGCGTCGATCTTGGCGCAGTTGCCGTCGCCCTTCAGCACCAGGGTGACGACTTCGCCGACCGGCAGCAGGTCCAGCAGGTAGTCGAGTGTCGGTCCGCAGGCCGGCACCTGGTCCGGCGGCAGGCCCTGCAGCCAGACGTGGCGGCCGGCGATCGCCGCACCGGCCAGGGCGCCGAGCAGCGCCAGCACGATCCACAGCCAGCGGCCGCCGGCCTTCGGCGCGAACACCGCGCCGCCCAGGAAGCCGAGGCCGGCAAAGGCCATCGCCACGCGCTGGAAGATGCACATCGGGCATGGCTCCAGGCCATAGCCGTGCTGCAGCAGCAGCGCGAACAGCAGGCCCGCGACACAGCCTGCGAAACCGGTGAAGCACAGGCTGCGATAGGTCAGACGGGTCATGGCAGCTCGTTTGGAAGGGAGAGAAAGTGGGACCGTCGTGCAGCGCAGACGTTCTGCGAAAAGGCGCGGTTCGCCGGGCAACCGCGGCGCGCTGCGCCAGTACACTCGGCAGTTCCGGCGTCAGCCAAACGCACGCATTCTAGCCCGATGTCCCTGACCATCCGCGTCACCCGCCACGGCGGCCCCGAAGTCCTCGAAGCCGTCGACGAAACGCTGCCGGCGCCGGCCGACGGCGAGATCCGCCTGCGCCACACGGCCATCGGCCTGAACTTCATCGATACCTACTTCCGCGCCGGCGTCTACCAGGCCCCGCTGCCGCATGGCCTGGGCCAGGAAGCGGCCGGCGTCGTCGAGGCGCTTGGCCCTGGCGTGTCCGGCTTTGCGGTCGGCGATCGCGTCGCCTACGGCACCGGGCCGCTCGGTGCCTATTCGGCCCACCGGAACGTCGCCGCCAGCCGGCTGGTGAAGGTGCCGGACGCGGTGTCCGACGAAGCCGCCGCCGCGCTGATGCTCAAGGGCATGACCGCCTACTACCTGCTGCACCTGACCCACCGGGTGCTGCCCGGCGAAACGCTGCTGGTGCACGCGGCGGCCGGCGGCGTCGGCTCGGCGCTGGTGCCGTGGGCGCAACGACTCGGCGCGCGGGTGATCGGCACCGCCGGCTCGGCCGGAAAGGCGGCGCAGGCGCGCGCGGCCGGCTGCGACGAGGTGATCCTGTACCGCGAGCAGGACGTGGCCAGTGAAGTGCGCAGGCTGACCGGCGGCCGCGGCGTCGACGTGGTCTACGACTCGGTCGGCAAGGACACCTTCGCCGGCTCGCTCGACAGCCTGCGGCCGCGCGGCCTGTTCGTGTCGTTCGGCAATGCCTCCGGCAAGGCTCCGCCGTTCGAACCGGTGCTGCTGGCCGACAAGGGCTCGCTGTTCTTCACGCGTCCGACGCTGGCCCACTACACGGCCACCCGCGCCGAGCTCGACGCCGCTGCCGAAGCCGTGTTCGCGGCCGTCGCCACCGGCATCATCGAACCGCAGGTCCGCCAGCGCTGGCCGCTGCGCGAAGCCGCCGCCGCCCATCGCGCGCTGGAATCGCGGCAGACGCAGGGCGCATCGGTGCTGCTGCCCTGAACGATCGGGGCGCGATCGGGACGTCGCCGCGAGACGGCTGAAGCGGCCCGCGACGTCGCCTCAGTGCTCGCGCGCCGGCCGACGGGCGATGGTCAGCTCGTAGACGCCCTTCGCCACCAGCGGCCGGTCGGCGGCGTCGCAGCGATACGGGTCCAGGTACTTGTTGCGCGCCGGATCGAAGACGAAGTTCAGCGCCAGCGCTTCCAGCAGCCGGACCAGCGCCGGGCCATCGGCCTTGCGGACCACCAGATAGTCGACCTCGCCATGGCCGGCCGCGCGGAACATCAGGTCGACCGGCTTGCCGGCGTCCTGACCTTCGGCGAACACCCAGCCGGTGTCCGCGTAGTGGCTCCAGCGCAGCGGTTCGGCATAGACGTGGCGGATCGCCGCCGCCACCTTTTCGACGCTGCCCAGCGGATCGAAGTGCGGCACGTCCCAGGTGTTGAACGGGCCGAATTCGGGCGAGGCGCGGTACAGCATCAGCTCTGCAGTTGGAGTCATGTCGTGGGGATTCAGCCGCCGGTGCCACCCGGCCCTTGGATGCCGCCCTCGGCCAGCGCCGAGGGGTCCAGCAGCGTCGCCAGTTCGGCGGCGCTCAGATGCGTCTGTTCGAGTGCCACATCGATCACGGCGCGCCGTTCGCGGTAAGCCTGCTTGGCGATCGCCGCGCCGCGCTCGTAGCCGATCACCGCATTGAGCGCGGTGATCAGGATCGGGTTCTTCGCCAGCGCCGCCGCGACCGCCGCTTCATCGACCTCGAAGCCGGCGATCGCCTTGTCGCCGAGCAGGATCGCGGCCTGCGCCAGCAGCGCGATCGACTGCAGCAGTTCGTGGCCGATCAGCGGCAGCATCACGTTGAGCTGGAAGTTGCCGCTCTGGCCGGCGACGGTGATCGTCAGGTCGGCGCCGATGACCTTGGCGCAGACCATCGCCACCGCCTCGGGGATCACCGGATTGACCTTGCCGGGCATGATGCTCGAACCCGGCTGCAGCGCCGGCAGGCGGATCTCGCCAAGGCCCGCGAGCGGCCCGGAGTTCATCCAGCGCAAGTCGTTGGCGATCTTCATCAGGCTGACCGCCAGGGTCTTCAGCTGGCCGGACATCTCCACCGCCGCGTCCTGCGACGACAGCGCGGCAAAGAAATCCTGCGCCGGCTTGAACGGCACGCCGCAGCGCTTCGCCAGCCGCTTGGCGAACTTCGCCGCGAACTTCGGATGGGCGTTGATGCCGGTGCCGACCGCCGTGCCGCCCTGCGCCAGCCGCTCCAGGCGCGGCAGGCCGGCCTTGATCCGGGCGCTGCCGGCGCGGATCTGCGCCGCCCAGCCGCCCAGTTCCTGATCGAAGCGCAGCGGCATCGCATCCATCAGATGAGTGCGGCCGGTCTTGGTGATGCCGTTCAGCGCCTTCGCCTTGCGCTCGATCTGCCGGGCCAGCCCCTTGAGCGCCGGCAGCAGCGTTTCGCGCAGTTCCAGCACGGCGGCGACATGGATCGCGGTCGGGATGGTGTCGTTGGAGGACTGGCCGAGATTGACGTGATCGTTCGGGTGCACCGCCTCGCCCGCCGCCCGGCTCGCCAGATGGGCGATGACCTCGTTGGCGTTCATGTTGCTGGAGGTGCCGGAGCCGGTCTGAAAAATGTCGACCGGGAACTGCGCGTCGTGCTGGCCGGCGGCGACTTCGAGGCTGGCGGCGACGATCGCCTGGGCCCGCGCGCCGTCGAGCAGTTCCAGCTCGGCGTTGACCTCGGCGGCGGTGGCCTTGATCAGGCCCAGCGCGCGGATCAGCGGCCGCGACAGCCGCAGGCCGGAGATCGGGAAGTTGTCGATCGCGCGCTGCGTCTGCGCGCCCCACAGGGCGTCGGCAGGCACCCGCACCTCGCCCATGCTGTCTCGTTCGATGCGCGCTCGGGCCATGGCGATTCCTGCGGAAGGGGCGGCTGCGGCGGACGGTAACGGATCGCGCCCGGCGCCGTGTGACTCAGCTGCGCAACGGCAGCGCGGCGTGAATCAGCACCGGGCCGGTCGGCCCGTCGGTGGGCGATCCGTAGGCCGGCTCGCGGGTCACCACGAGGCGGCTGGCCGTGCTCAGCTGCAGATTGCGCGGCAGGCTGCACAGCCAGCTGCCGTCGCGCGGCAGCAGGCCGATCGAAACCATCTTGCCGTCGTCCTCGCCGACCCACCACAGCTCGTAGTCCTCGTCGGCATCGAGCATCGGATAGCCGACCGAACGCACTCGCAGCATCCGCGCCTCCGGGCTCAGGCTGATTTCCCAGCGCACCGCCGATTCCTTCGGCAGCTGCAGCCAGGCGGCCTGTGCTGCCGCGTGGCGATCGGCCGGCAGCCCGCCGTCGTGCAGCGGCAGTTCTGCTGCGCGGCGCTGCGGCAGCACCGCCAGTAGCAGCGCTGCCGCCGTCGCCAGACTGGCCATGCCGGCCGCGGCCCATCTCCATCGGCGGCGGCGCGGCGGTGCGGCGCGCGGCCCGGCGGGCCGCTGCAGGCCATCCAGATCGCGGCAGATCCGCGCCCAGACCTCGGGCGGCGGCTCGACGGCGGCCACCGGCGCCAGGCAGCCCAGCGCCTGCTGCCAGCGACGCACTTCGGCCTGCAGCGCCGGATCAGCCGCTGCTTCGCGCTCGAAGCGGCGGCAGGCCGCCGGCCCGAGATTGCCGAGCACGTACTCGGCGGCCAGGGCCTGACGCAGCGATGGGGAACGCAGGTTCATGGTGAAACGCTAGACCTTCAGGCGGGTGGGCTTCAAGCGGATACGGATTGCGACGCGCGGCGGATACGACGAACGGTCGGCGCGGCGATCGCGGGCTGCCCTCATCAGCGGATGCCGATGATGCCGCGCAGCCGCGCCAGCCCGCGGCGAATGCGGCCTTTCACGGTGCCAAGCGGCACGTTCATGATCCTCGCCAGCTCCTCATGGGTGTAGCCGTCGAAGAACGCGAGTTCCAGCGCCCGCCGCTGCGCCGGGTCCATGTGCTTCATGCAGCGCTGCAGCCGCTCCAGCGCCTGGTCCTGCTCGGCGCGCTCGCTCGGCCGTTCGCGAGCGTCGATCCAGGCCGGGTGCAGCCGGGCGTCGTCGATGCCGTCGTCGAGGGTATCGGTCAGCGCGTCCTCGGCATGGCGGGCACGCAGCAGGTCGAGCGCCCGGTGGCGGGCGATGCTGGCCATCCAGGTCAGCGCGCCGCTGCGCTGCGGATCGAAGCTCGCCGCCTTCAGCCAGATGCGGACATAGCTGTCCTGCAGCGCTTCCTCGGCCAGTTCGCGGCGCACCAGCACCCGCAGCAGCAGCGCGAACAGGCGACCGCTGGTGGCCGCGTAGAGCTGCGCGAAAGCCCGGCGATCCCCGGCGGCGGCGGCCGTCAGCCATTGATCAAGCTGCTGCGCAGAGGACATCGGACGACTGCGGGGACGGCCCGGATAGGGCGCTGCGAGCATAGGCCGGCGCCTCTGGTCGCCGGAACACGCCAGGGGTTCGCCCGCAGGACTGCCGACGACCGGGGAAGCGCCTCGCGTAAAATCGCGCGCTCGCTGCCGGCATCCGGCGGCCGACCGTCTTCCACCCGAGCTTTCGAATGATCCTCAGCAGTCTGACCGCCATCTCCCCGATCGACGGCCGCTACGCCGACAAGACCCAGGGCCTGCGCCTGATCTTCAGCGAGTACGGCCTGATCCGTTACCGCGTCGAGGTCGAGGTGCGCTGGCTGCAGGCGCTGGCCGCCCATCCGGGCATTCCGGAAGTGCCGGCGCTGTCGGAATCGGCCACCGCCCGGCTGACCGAGATCTGCACCGGGCTGGACGTCACCGAAGCGGCCAAGGTCAAGGCTTTCGAGAAGACCACCAACCACGACGTGAAGGCGGTCGAGTACTACCTGAAGTCGAGCGTGGCCAGCCATCCGGAACTGGCCGCGATCAGCGAGTTCATCCACTTCGCCTGCACCAGCGAGGACATCAACAACCTCGCCTATGCGCTGATGCTCAGAGACGCCCGCGAGCTGGTGCTGCTGCCGGCGCTGGACAAGCTGATCGCCCATCTGACCGGCCTTGCCCACCAGTACGGCGAGCTGCCGATGCTGGCCCGCACCCACGGCCAGCCGGCCAGCCCGACGACCTTGGGCAAGGAGATCGCGGTGTTCGCGCACCGCCTGATCATCGAGCGCAACCAGCTCGCCACGGTCGCGCTGTTCGGCAAGGCCAACGGCGCGGTCGGCAACTACAACGCCCATACCATCGCCTATCCGGAAGTGGACTGGCCGGCGCTGTCGGAAGCCTTCATCGAAGGCATGGGCCTGGTGCAGAACCCGTACACGACGCAGATCGAGAACCACGATTTCGTCGCCCGCTACTTCCACGCGCTGATGCGCGCCAACACGATCCTGATCGACTTCGCGCGCGACGTCTGGAACTACATCTCGGTCGGCTACTTCAAGCAGCGCACGGTCGAAGGCGAAGTCGGTTCCTCGACGATGCCGCACAAGGTCAACCCGATCGACTTCGAGAACGCCGAGGGCAATCTCGGCGTGGCCAACGCGGTGATGGAGCACCTGACGCAGAAGCTGCCGATCTCGCGCCTGCAGCGCGACCTCACCGATTCCACCGTGCTGCGCAATCTCGGCGTCGGCGTCGCCCATTCGATGATCGCTTTCCAGGCGCTGGAAAAGGGCCTTTCCAAGCTCGATGCCGATCCGGCCAAGCTGGCCGCCGATCTCGATGACAACTGGGAAGTGCTCGGCGAAGCGATCCAGACGGTGATGCGCCGCCACGGGCTGCCGGAGCCTTACGAGCAGCTGAAGAAGCTGACCCGTGGCCAGCGCCTCAACGGTGCGGCGATGCGCGCCTTCGTCGAGACGCTGGATCTTCCGGCCGATGCCAAGGCGCGGCTGCTGGCGCTGACGCCGGGCGGCTATGTCGGCAACGCGGCGCAGCAGGCGCGCGACCTGACACCGTGACCGGCGCGGCCGACGCTCCGGCGCCGCTCGAAGGTCGGGCGGCGCTGGCGTCGGCCCTGCTGGCGATGGCGGTGGGAGCCCGGCACGAGCTCCTGCTGCTGAGCGTCGACCTCGACCGCGCGCTGTACGGCAGCGAAGCCTTCGTCGAGGCCATCAAAGCGCTGGCGCTGTCCAGCGCGCGGGCGCGGGTCCGGGTGCTGGTCGGGCAGCCGAGGGCGGCGATGCAGGCTGGCCACCGGCTGGTCGAACTGGGCCGGCGGCTGCCGAGCCGCATCGAGTTCCGCGAGCTGGCCGAGGAGCGGCGTGCCGGCCAGCACGCCGACTGGCTGATCGCCGATCAGCGCTGCTTCATCGAACGCAACCGGCCCGATGCGCTGCTCGCCCGCCTGCACGGCGAGGCGCTGCGGCCGGCATGGGCACGGGCGGCCGCCTTCCTGGCGCTGTGGGAGGAATCGCCCGGCTGCGCCGAGTTCCGCACGCTCTGCCTCTGAGGCCGGGCGGCCGTCACATCTCCGGCGCGATGACCTCGCGGGCGAGGATCGCGGCGCGGACATGGTCGGGCACCGGCGCCGCCTTCTGGCTCGCGTAATCGAACCAGACCATCGTGCCGCGCGCCGCCAATACCAGCTGTTCGCCGAGGAACACGCCATTCAGTAGGCCCAGGCTGCTGCGGCCGATCTTGGTGATGCGGGTGCCAACGACCAGCTGCGCCGGGTAGCGCACCTGGGCAATGAAGTCGGCCCCGATTGACGCCAGGATCACGCTTCCACCGGCATCGCTTCGCACTCCATCGACCGCTCCGAGCGTCTCCAGATAGTCGATCCGGCCGGATTCGACATAGGTGAAGTATTTGGCGTTGTTGACGTGGCCGAACATGTCGGCATCACCCCAGCGGACACTGAGGTCGATGCGATGCGCGAAGTCGGCGAGGCGGATGGTCTTGTTGTCAGCGCTCATGATGTTCTGGACGGTGGGGAAGCCATGTCGGCGCGGCGCTGGGTCGCGCGCTCGACGACAAGTTGCTTGCGGCTGTCGCTGGCCTGCGACCACTCGGCGATCTCGGCCAGCGTCCGGCCGCAGCCGGTGCAGACCGATTGCGGGTTCAGCGCGCAGATGCCGACGCAGGGCGACTCGACCGTCACGGCGGCGGTGCGGCGGCGTTGATCAGCAGCTTGAAATCGACGCGGCGGTTCAGCGCCCGGTTGGCGTCGCTGTCGTTGGCCGCCAGCGGCTGGGTTTCGCCGTAGCCACGGGTGCTCAGCCGCTCGCCGTCGATACCACGGGCGATCAGGTATTGGCGCACCGCTTCGGCCCGTAGTTCGGACAGCTTCAGGTTGTACCCCGCCGAGGCGGTGTCGTCGGTGTGGCCGGCGATCTCCAGACGCAGGTTGTCCTGGTGGTTGAGCGTCGCGGCGATGCCGTCGAGCACGCCGGTGGCCACACCGGTCAGCACTGCCGAGCCGGACTCGAAGCTGACCGCCTGCAGGCTCAAGGTCTGCTCGACCGCGCAGCCGCCAGCATCCACCTGCAGACCGGTAGCGGTGTTTGCGCAGGCATCGGCGCCATCGGCCACACCGTCGGCATCGGCGTCGCCGGCGGTCGTCAGGCTGCAGCCCCGATCGTCGACACGATCGCCGCTGGCGGTATCCGGGCAGGCGTCGACGTCATCGGCAACGCCGTCGCGGTCGCCGTCGTTCAGGCAGTCGCGCCGGCCGGTGACCGGATCGACTGCGGTCAGGGCGCATTCGCGGCTCGGCGGCGACACCGCCGGCGGCGGGGTCTGCCAGCGCAGCGGGATGTGCAGGCCGATCTGGAAGCGCATGTCGGCGAGGAAATCGTCGTTCGCCGGCGCCGACTTGCGATCGTTGTACTGGATCAGGCCCTTGACCTCGGTGCGCAGCGCCCAGCCCCAGTCCCAGATGCCGAGGCGCAGCGGAAACAGCAGGCCGGCGCCGAGGTTCAGCGCCGGGTGCAGGTGGCTGTCGCCGCGCACGTCTTCCAGCACGCCGCCGATCGAGCCGAGCAGGTACGGCTTGACGTCCGGCAGCAGCGCGGCCTGGAAGCGCTGCAGTCCGAAGTCGCGCACGTAGTCGAGCGACAACGCGCGCTGGTAATCCGGGCGGCCGTCGATGTTGCGGTCGCGCCGCAGGTTCAGGAACGACAGCTCCAGCGCCTGGTTGGCGCCTATCGCGCGGCCAAGCGTGACCTGAAAGCCGTAGCCGCTTTCGGAATCGCGGCCGGAGTCGGGCAGCTCGTAGCTGCCGAAGCCGGCCAGGTAGTAGCCGCGGTCATCGTCGACGGCGAGCGCCATCGCATCAGAGGCCATCAGGGTCGCCACCAGCAGGCCGGCGCGGATCATCGGGAATCGGAAAGTCATGTCGTTCGTCGAATGGGGCGGGTTCGGCATCAGGAGAGGGCGTCGGCCACGCGCGGCAGCGCCGGCACGGTGCCGCGCAGGGCCCGGGCGCACTCGCCGACCAGCGCCGGGCCACGGTAGATCAGGCCGGTGTAGATCTGCACGAGATCGGCGCCGGCCGCGCGCTTGGCAGCGGCATCGGCACCCGACTGGATGCCGCCGACGCCGATCAATGGAAAGTCCGGCCCGACCCGTTCGCGCAGCTTGGCCAGGATGGCGTTGGAAGCGCCCAGCAGCGGCGCGCCGGACAGGCCGCCGGCCTCGTGCGCATGCGGCAGGCCCGCCACCGCGTCGCGCGACACCGTGGTGTTGGTGGCGATCAGGCCGTCGATGCCGTGCTTGCGGGCGGCGTCGGCGATGCTGGCCAGGCCTTCGTCGTCGATGTCCGGAGCGATCTTGACCAGGATCGGCCGGCGCGCGCCGTAGCGGGCGCTCAGCGTTTCGCGGGCATCGGCGAGCGAGGCCAGCAGCGAATCGAAACGGCCGGCCTGCTGCAGGTCGCGCAGGTTCTTGGTGTTCGGCGAGGAGATGTTGACGGTGATGTAGTCGGCCACCGCGTAGACCTTGTGCAGGCAGGCCAGGTAGTCGAGCTCCGCCTGCTCCATCGGCGTATCGGCGTTCTTGCCGATGTTGATGCCGAGCACCGCGCGGCGGCGCACGCAGGCGGCGCGCTTGACCAGCGCATCGACGCCCTGGTTGTTGAAGCCGAGGCGGTTGATCAGCGCCTTTTCCGACGGGATGCGGAACATCCGCGGCCGATCGTTGCCGCGCTGTGGTCGCGGCGTCACGGTGCCGACCTCGATGAAGCCGAAGCCCATGCGGTCGAAGGCTTCGATCGCCTCGCCGTTCTTGTCGAGTCCGGCGGCCAGGCCGACGCGGTTGCGGAACTGCAGGCCCATCAACCGCACCGGATCGTCGACCGGCCGGCTGGCAAACAGGCTGCCGGACGCGGGGTGGCGCGACAGCCAGGCCATCGTCAGTTCGTGGGAGCGCTCGGCATCGAGCGTGAACAGCGCCTTGCGCGCCAGTCGGTAGCCTTTCATCGGAACTCGTTCAAATCGACGTCGGGGGATTCGGTCAGGCAGCCGGCTCAGGAACCCGCCGGCAGCACGTCGGGCGGTGGGCCGGAATGGTGGGGCAGCGGCTTCATCATCGGCACCGGCACGGCGATCTGGCGGCGTTCGCGGCGGCCGAAGCGATCCTGCAGCGCGCGCCATTCATGGCCGAGATAGTCGCGGCCCAGGGTCAGCGGCAGGCGCGCCATCATCCGCGCCAGATCGCCGAACAGCAGCGCGCGGCGATCGCCTTCGTAGAGGCTGCCGTAGCTGCCGGCGAGCGCCATCAGCGAGCGCGACAGGTGCAGATAGTCACGCTGCAGCACCAGGCCCGCCTGCTGGGTGTTGGCCATCAGCTGCAGCACGGTCTGGCCGCGCCGGTGCAGGCCAGCCATGCCGCCGCGGCGCAGTTCGCGAATGAAGCTGCGCCGGGTCAGCGGCGCGACATCCTTCTTGCGCAGGGTGTCGTCGAGCAGCTGCCGGATCAGGTCACGGCGGCCGGCATTTTCTTCAGGCTGCGTGGAAATGCGGATCAGCGCGTCGGTCAGCAGATCGGTATCGGCGAGGATCGCACCGGCCAGGTAATCCCAGACCGGCCGCCACTTGCCGTTGAGGTCGACGACGTTGCCCCAGTCGATCAGGTTCAGGTGACCCTGAGCGTCGATCATCACGTTGCCGGGATGCAGGTCGCCATGGATCTCGCGGTAGGCGAAGGCATGGAACAGCACGGTGGCGCTGAGCTGCTCGACGACCTTGTTCTGGAACTGCCGGCGTTCGCGACGCGGCAGCCGCGACAGCGCCTTGGTCAGGCTGACGGCATCGCCGAGGAATTCCATTTCCAGAATCCGCCGCGAAGCGCCATACAGCTCCGGCACCCGGAACAGGTTGCCGCGTAAGGATCGCTGGTAGAAACGCTGGTGGTTGGCGGCTTCGGCCTCGAAATCCAGTTCCTCGACGAAGCCGGCGACGAATTCGTCGACCTGCTCCTGCATCGCGCGCAGGAACGGCGCCAGCCGCGAATGAGGGGCCCAATACTGCGTCGACATGATCGCCAGGCCCAGCACCAGCTTGCCGATCTCGAATTCGCGGTCGATGTTGTGGCGGCCGACCTTGATGATCACCGGCCGCAACACTTCGCGGTTGTTCTCGTAGAACGGCTTCTTGGCCATGTAGACCGAGCCGATCGAGCCGGACTTCAGCGGCTTGTCGGCCTCGAAGCCGAGATAGAACTTCTCCGGCGGCTTGCCGTAGCACTCGATGAACGCGGCGCGCACTTCCTCGGCGGTCATCGGCGCCACGTCTTCGTGGAACACGCTCAGCTCGCGGGCGATCTCCTCGGGCAGGAAATCGGCATTGGCGGCGGCGACCTGGGCCATCTTGACGAAGAACGGGCCGAACTCGTTGACCATCTGGGCGATGATCCGCGCCTGCGCCTTGTAGTCCTTCGGGTCGACGGCGAAGAACGGCTTGATGTAGCGCAGCGCCCGGATCTGCCGGCGGACGATGCCGGCGTCGGTCTTGATCTGCGCGGCGCGCTTCAGCAGTTCGTTGAGCTGCCACTGGTTGAAGCGCCGGCCGGCCTTCAGCAGGTTGACGATCTCCAGCAGCAGCGGCTCGTAGGAGCGCACCACCAGCCGGACCATGTCCAGGGTCATCTCGCCGAGGCCCTTCAGCTCGGGCGCCTCGAACAGCTCGTTGAAGAAATTCCAGAACTCGTTGACCAGCGCTTCCGGCACCGGCATCGGACTGCGGGCGACGGCCTGCTCGACGACGAAGCGGATCAGGTCCTCGGTCGACTGTTCGTCGGGAATCAGCTTGCGCCGGCGCAGCGCCTGGGTCAGCCGGCCGGTGTGGCGAAGCAGCGGATGCCGGTAGAGCGCCGAGAACAGCGTGTCGATGGCCTGTTCGAGATCCTCGCGCGAGCTGTCCTGCTCGTCGGTGATCAGCGCCAGCAGCGGCACCAGGCCGCGGCTCAGGCGCACCGTGGAAACGCCGAGCGTCGCGATTTCCCGCACCACGCCGCGCACCCTGGCGACGGTCCGGCCGGCCGGGACCGACGCGGCCTCGGTCGGCGGCGGCACCGGCACCAGCGGCGACGGCGGCTCGTTCACGACTCGCCCCGGGCTCCGATCAGATGGCCCATGCGGGTCATCTTGGTGTCGAGGTATTCGGCGTTGTACGGATTGCGGCCGCGTTCGATGGCCACCCGTTCGGTAACCTCGACGCCATCCCTGACCAGCGCGTCGAGCTTGGCCGGGTTGTTGGTCATCAGCCGGATCCGGCACAGGCCGATGTCGCGCAGCATCGCCACCGCCAGCCCGTAATCGCGGTCATCGGCCGGAAAGCCGAGCTGGTGATTGGCGTCGACGGTGTCGGCGCCCTGATCCTGCAGCGCGTAGGCGCGCACCTTGTTGGCAAGCCCGATGCCGCGCCCTTCCTGGCGCAGATACAGCAGCACGCCGCGCCGCTCGCTGGCGATCTTTTCCAGCGCCGCGTTCAGCTGGAAGCCGCAGTCGCAGCGCAAGGAGAACAGCGCGTCGCCGGTCAGGCATTCCGAATGGACGCGGACCAGCGGCGGCGTGCCTTCGGCGGCGAGATCGCCGAGCGTCAGCGCCAGATGCTCCTTGCCATCCGCCGAGCGGTAGGCGCGCATCGTGAAAACGGCAAACGGCGTCGGCAGCTTCGCCGTCGCGATCAGCTTGGGTAGGGACATCGAGTTTCCGGAATACGGTTCAGGCGCCGACAAAATTCTGTCCGCAAACGCGAAGCGTACGCCCGTTGACCGCATTCGCGAGCGGACTGGCCAGGAAAGTCACCGCTTCGGCGATGTCAATCGGCAATCCCCCCTGGCCGAGGCTGGCCAGTCGACGGCCGACTTCACGCGGCCCGGTCGGCATCTGCGCAGTCATCGCGGTCTCGATGAAGCCCGGCGCCACGGCGTTGATCGCCCCGCCACGACGCGCCATCACCGGCGCCATCGCTTCGACGTAGCCCATCACGCCCGCCTTGGTGGCGCCGTAGTTGGTCTGCCCGGCATTGCCGGCGATGCCGCCGATGGAGGAGATGCAGACCATCCGCGCGCCGTCGTTCAGCCCGTGCGCCAGCAGCGCGTCATTGATGCGCAGGATGGCGCCGAAGTTGACGTCCAGCACCATGTCCCAGAGATGCGGCGCCATGTTCTTCAGCATCTTGTCGCGGGTGATGCCGGCGTTGTGGACGACGATGTCGATGCCGCCGAAGCGGGTCGTCAGCTCCTGCGCGATGCGCTGCGGGGCGTCGGCCGCGGTGATGTCCAGCGCCAGGCCGAAGCCGCCGAACGCCGACAGCGTCTCGCCGAGCGCGCCCTCTTCCTGCGGCCGGTCGATGCCGACCACCTGCGCCCCTTCGCGGGCCAGCGTGGCGGCGATGGCGGCGCCGATGCCGCGCGCAGCACCGGTGACCACGGCCACCTTGCCGCTCAGCGGCGCGAAGAACTTGCTGGCCGGATCGCCGGCCGGCGCGTTGAGCACCAGCGTCTGGCCCGTGATGTAGGCCGCATGCGGGCTCAGCAGAAATCGCAGCGGGCCGGCCAGCGCGTCCTCGGCGCCGCGCCCGACTTCGATCAGGTTGACGGTCGCGCCCTTCTTGCCGATCTCCTTGCCGAACGATCGGGTGAAGCCGCGCAGCGCCGCAGCGGCGGCAGCCGCCGTCGGCGTGCCGGCGTCGGCCGGTGCGCGGCCCAGCAGCAGCACGCGGCCGTTGGCCGGAATGCGGCCGACCCGGGGCTGCAGGAAGTCGTACAGGGCGCGCAGCTGCGTGGCGTCGGCGATCCCGGTGGCATCAAAGATGAAAGCGACCGGCGCTGCGGCACGGTCTTCCGGATTCGGCTCCGTCTTCAGACTGATGCCGGTCGCCGCCGAGGCGGCCTTGATCGGCGTCAGACCGGCATGCGCCGTCGCCACCTGCACGATCGCCCCCGCCTCCTTGAGCACCACCAGCAGCACCGCCGCCAGTTCGCCGTTCGCGGCACTGCCCAACATCACGGCCTGGCCATCGAGCGGCCGCGCCGCATAGGGCCCGGTGGCGCGGCGCAGGCGCGGCGGCTGCGGCAGACCCAGCAAACCGCTCAGGGACTTGCCGAAGGCCGATTGGGTGAAATCCAGATAACGGTCGCTCATGCCTGCTCCATCGAAGAAGATGCTGCGAACCGGCGGCGGGCTGCCGTCGTCCGGCTGCCATTATCGCAGTGCATCAAGACGGATGCGCATGGGAAAACGCGTTCAGTCAACAAGTGTTTCTTTTTCAGACGGATTGTCGTCCGTCGCGGTACCAGACAATGGCGGCACGGACCAGTTGCGGCAGGCATTTCGCTGCTGCGGCCGGCCACCGGTCACCGCCGGCATCGGCGAAACGCGCGATACAGGGCTTGCAATCGGCATGACGCTGCGTGCAAGTCTCAGTCATACAAGGTAATTCCTCATTGACGCGATTGATCCGCCCTGCGCATAGTTCGGCCGCGCGCAGCCAGGTCCATGATGCTGCGCCTCATCAGTCGCGGCTTGGGGAGATCCATCATGTCGAAGAAAACCATGCAGGCCATGGCATTCGCCGTGGCCGTCGGGACCGTCGCCTTCCTCGGTCAAGCGCGGATCGCGGCTGCAACCGTCAAGCCGCAGCAGGCGCCGGAGCCGGCACTGGCGGCGGCTGATCAGACGCACCCGCCCAAGCCGGTCAGCCGTCGCGCACGAATGGCCCGTGTCGTGGCTGAACAGGCGGCCATCAGCGCCGAAGCCAGCGCCCGCAGGACGCTGGCACGGAAGGCTTCGGAAAAGGACACTGCGATGCGCTGACGCGGTGCGGCAATTGGCATAAACTTTCTATGACTTTGCGTCACAGTAGAGTCACCAGTCCGGCAGGAACTGGCTTGCGCCGCAACCCACGGTGCAACGCAGGCCCGCCCGCCGGCACCACCGAGACGGGTCCGGCTGTGGCTCGTCCAAACCAATAAATCAGGCGTTCTGCCTTCTCTCGGGGTTTGCAATGAATTTCAGTCGTGTTGTCGTCATCGTTACCGTGACTGCTGCGATCGTTTACGCCGCATTGACGTTCCTGCTGCCCCGCAACGGCAAGGGCCACGGCGCCGAACCGGTGGCCACCGAAGCGGCTGCCGCCAGCGAAGCACCGGCTGCTGCCGAATCGGGCGCCGAAGCCGCCAGCGCCGAACCAGCTGCGCCGGCTGAAGACAGCACGGCAGCTGCCGCGCCGACCGAAGACCCGGCGCTGACCGAGGACGAGGCGCGCCGCATCGCCGCCAATGTCGCCAGCGAAGTCGCCAGCCGCGTTGCGGCCGAAGGCGCAGCGCCGGCCGCCGAAGCCGCTCCGAGCGAGCCGGAACCGGCCAGCGAACCCGAGGAAGTGGCCGAACCGGCCGTCGAGGCCCCGGCCCCCGCACCGGCAAAGATCGCCAGCGCGCCGAAGGCAGCCGCCAAGCCGGCCGCCAGCGCCGCGCCGGCCGCAGCGTCCACCAAGGCTCCGAGCGGCAAGCTCGGCAACGGCCAGGACGTGATCAGTGCCTGGTGGCAGCGTGCGCCGAGCAGCGACCACCTGAACCTGGTCTACGTGGGCGAAGCGTCGACCGAAAAGGCCGTCGTGCTGCTGTTCGACAATGCGGTCGACGCCGCCGCCGCCGGCAGCCAGATCAAGCTGATCGATGCCAAGGGCGCATCGCCGGCCGGCAGCTGGACCAACGGCAGCAACCCGCGCCTGATCGCCTTCAAGGGCATCGCCGCCGGTCGCTATACCGTGATCGTCTCGCCGGGCCTCGCCGACACGGGCGGCAAGACGGTCGGCGCCGAACTGGTCGGCCCGGTCTACGTCCGCTGAGTCACGCCGTTCGCGGCACCGCATGACCACGATCGTCCTGGTCCGTCACGGCCAGGCATCGTTCGGCACTGCGAATTACGACCGCCTGTCTCCGCTCGGTGAGCGGCAGGCGGTCGTCCTCGGAGAACACTGGCAGCGCGGCGGCTTTCATGCCGACCGGGCGCTTGCCGGTACGCTGCAACGCCAGCAGCGCACGGCCGAGCAGGCCCTGCAACGCTTCGGCGCCGTCGCTCCGCCGCTGGAGACCGACCCGGCGTTCAACGAGTTCAATCACAGCCAGCTGGTCCAGGCCTACCTGCCTCGGGTGCTGGCCGACCATCCGACCCTGGCCGACACCAGCCCGGCTGCGCTGCGGGACCCAGGACAATTCGGCCCGCTGTTCGGTCGCGTGGTGGGTGCCTGGGCTGCTGGATTGCCTGCCGAACTGCCGGTCGACGAAACCTGGGAAGCATTCTGTGCGCGCTGCCTGGCTGGACTGCAGCGCGCTGCGCAGGGCGCCGAGCGGGTCGTCGTGTTCACCTCGGGCGGCGTCATCACCGCCGTGCTGAAGGCGGCGCTGGGCATCGACAACGCCACCGCGCTGCGGCTGAACTGGCGAATCTTCAACGCCTCGGTGCACGAATTCCAACTGCACGACAAAGGCCTGAACCTGGCCGGCTTCAACGACATCGCCCATCTGCGCCTGACCGGCGAGCCAGCGCTGCTGACCCGGCTCTGAACAAGGCCGTGCGGATGGCTGGCTGCCGCTGCCGGCAGCACCGTTGCAAGCCTATTTGCCGCCGACCTGCCCCGCTGACCGCCGCCAGACTGCGTGGCGGCGGCCCATCGGCGAGCTCAGCCGAGCTGTTCGAAACGCAGGCCGGCGTGCGCCTGCAGGCGCTCGATCAGCCGATCGCCGAGTGCCGTGGCCGGCGTCCAGAAACCGCCCGGCAGCTCGGCCTTCGGCACATCGAAGGCCAGGCAGGCAATCGCCTCGCCGAGCATCTTGCCGGTCGAGCCGTAACCGGGGTCGCGGTCGCCGGTCACCTGGGTGCGGATGGTCTCGCCGGCCGCCGTGTGGCCGATGAAGCGCAGATCGAAGAAGCCCGCTTCCTGCTCCTTCGGCGACGGCCCCTCGCCCGGCTTCGGCACCACGTAGCGCTCCAGCAGGTGACGGGTCGGCCCGATGGCGCCGGCGACCATGAAGCCGCCGAGCCCGAGCGCGACACCGGCCGCCGTCAGGCGTCCCTTCAGGCCGGGGCCGGTCATCATCGCCTCGTCGTAGGCGAAGTCGAGGCCATAGGCATGATCAGCCAGGCCGTTGGAGCGATGGACGATCCGGGTGTTGATCGCCGCCATCACGAACGGCGCGACCCAGCCGCCGGTGTCGGCATCGAACTGCGCGAACTTGACGTCCGGCTGGCGCGGTCGCTGGCCGTTGGTCGGCGGCGCCACCGCATAGGGATTGCCCAGCTGCTTGCGCAGCCCGGGATCGGCCGACACTTCCCGCAGCAGGTTCATCAGGCTGGCCACCGTGCCGCCGGAGAAGCCGCCCCGGAATGCCTTGATCCGCAGCTTGACCCGCCGGGCAGGCGTGCCGAAGGCCGCGATCGCGCGGCGTTGCAGGAAATGCACGCCGAGATCGCTGGGAATCGAATCGAAGCCGCAGCAGTGGACGATGCGCGCGCCGCTGGCCTTGGCGGTGGCTTCGTGGGCGGCGATCATCCGCTGGATCCACTGCACCTCGCCGGTCAGGTCGCAGTAGTCGGTACCGGTTTCGGCGCAGACCTTGACCAGCGGCGAGCCATACAGCGCATACGGGCCGACCGTCGACACCACGGCGCCGGTGGTGCCGCACAGCTCGCGCAGCGCGGTTTCGTCGACAGCGTCGCAGACGATCATCGGCAGCTTGCGGCCATCGCTGCCGAGCGACTGGCGCAACTGGTCGAGCTTGGTCGTCGAACGTCCGGCGATCGCCCATTTCACGGCCCCGCCGACGCCGTGCCGCTGGTAGAGATAGCGGGTCAGGATCTGGCCGACGAAGCTGGTGGCGCCGAAGACGACGAAGTGATGGATCTGCTGGGGCATCGGAGCGGCATCCGCATCGGAAGTGATGCGCCAAGCGTAACCCGCCGCCTGCCTCGATCGCCCGCTTGACGCGCCGCCGCGTGCTCCCGTCAACTTTCCGGATGAACCCGAACCTGCCACCCAAGCCCGAACCGCCGAATCCCCAGGACTGCTGCGAAAGCGGCTGCACGCTGTGCGTGTACACCGTCTATGACGAGGAGCTGCAACGCTGGCGCGAAGCGGTCCGGGCCGCCGAAGCGGCCGCCCGTGCGCAACGCGACGAACCTGCTGGCGGTCCGGGTTAGCATCGCGGCCCCGGCGCTGCACAGGCGCCGCGAACAACGACAAACCTTCTTCGAGGAGACACGCATGCCGCTCAATCCCCAGGTGCAGGGCCTGCTGCAGTCGCTGGCCGCCGCCGGTGCACCAGCCTTCCACACGCTGCAGCCGGCGCAGTGCCGGCAGGCGATCAACGCGCTGATGCAGATGATGCCGCCGAGCCAGGCCGTGCTGGCCAGCGTCCACGACACCCACGCCCCCGGCCCGGCCGGCGAGATTCCGCTGCGCGTCTACACCCCGGTCGGCCAGGGGCCGTTTCCGATCCTGATGTACTTCCACGGCGGCGGCTTCGTGATCGGCGATCTCGACACCTTCGACACGCTGTGCCGTGAAACCAGTGCCGGCGCCGGCGTGGTGGTGGTGTCGGTGCACTACCGGCTGGCCCCGGAGCAGCCGTTCCCGGCGGCCTCCGACGACTGCCTGGCCGCCACCCGCTGGGCCGCTGCGCACGCCAGCGCGATCAATGGCGATGCCAGCCGGATCGGCGTCTCCGGCGACAGCGCCGGCGGCAACCTTGCGGCCGTCACCGCGCTGCGCCTGCGCGACGAAGGCGGGCCGGCGCTGAAAGCCCAGCTGCTGGTCTACCCGGTGGCCGACGCCGATCCGGACGCCTACCCGTCGATGACCGCCAACGCCGAGGGCTATCTGCTGACCCGGGCCGACATGGACTGGTTCTTCGGCCACTACGTCCGCGATCCGGCTGCCGTGCAGAACCCGCTGCTGTGCCCGATCAAGGCCGCCTCGCACGCCGGCCTGCCGCCGGCGCTGGTGATCACTGCCGAGTTCGATCCGCTGCGCGACGAAGGCAATGCCTATGCACGCAAGCTGGCCGAAGCCGGCGTGGCCGTCGAACAGCGCTGCTACGACGGCGCGATCCACGGCTTCTACACGTTCTTCGGCGCCCTCAGCCTGGGCCGGGAAGCCGTCGATCAGGCGATTGCCTGGCTGAAGCGCACGCTGGTCGCCTGAGCGTGACCAGCGGCCCATTCCCTGCGGTCGGACCGCAGGTGCCGCGCCGTGGCGGCGCGCTGTCGCGCGGCCTGGGCCGGGCGTTTCTGCGGATGCTCGGCTGGCGCGTCACCGGGCAGATTCCGGACCTGCCGAAGATGGTCTGGATCGGCGCCCCGCACACCACCAACTGGGACGGCGTGCTGGGTCTGGCGACGCTGCTGGCGCTGGGCGTCGATGCCTCGACGATGATCAAGGACAGCGCCTTCAAGGGGCCGCTCGGCTGGCTGCTGCGCGGCCTCGGCGCCATTCCGATCAACCGCGCCAGCCCGAAGGGCGTGGTCGAGCAGAGCATCGACCAGTTCGCGTCGCGCCAGCGTTTCGTGCTGCTGATCGCTCCCGAAGGCACCCGCGACGGCGCGGACGACTGGAAGCGCGGCTACTACCGGATCGCCGAAGGCGCCGGCGTGCCGGTGCTGCCGGCGTCGATCGACTATCCGGCGAAGATCATCACCTTCGGCCCGCCGCTGACGCCGAGCGGCGACTACGACGCCGACTTCGCCGAACTGCTCGGCTTCTATCGCCGCTTCGGCGTCGCCCGCCATCCGCAGCGCCTGTCGAAGCCGCTGCGGCGCTGACCGTCAGCCCAGAAAGCAAGCGGCCCCGCCATCCGGTCGGGATGGCGGGGCCGCAGCACTTCAAACGCCTGATGGCAGCAGCAGGATCAGCCGCCCAGCAGCCCGCCGAGCAGGCCGAAGTTCTTGCGGCAGGCATCGACCAGTGCGGCACCGCCCGATGGCGCGTACGAGGTGAACGTCGCCCGGTCGCAGTAGGTGATGTCCGGCGCGAAGCTGCCCAGCGTGCGGGTCAGCGGCAAGGTCGGACGATCGACAGCACGCGCGAAATCACCCGAGAAGCCCGGCTTCGCCAGAATCTGGCGCAGCACGGTCAGGCCGTTGAGCTGGTCGCCGAACGGCAGCCAGTTGTAGCCGAACTCCGGACGCGCCAGACTCGGCCGGTTGGCCGGCATCGAAATCACGGCGGTGAACGTGCCATCCGCCTGCAGGCGCAGGTCGCGATCGGTCAGGCAGCCGACGTTGCGCGAGGTGTTCAGATCGTTCTGGCACAGCGAGTAGTAGCGGACCATCGGATCGGCCACCAGCAGCGGCGGCTGTACCGGCGTCAGCGGCAAGCGGCCGCGCACCACGATCAGCGGCGCATACAGCCGGCCGGTCTGGGCGCGCAGGTAGTTGCTGTCGCCGTTCGGGTAGAACACGCCGGCGCCACGCCCGCTGACCGGCCGGAACGCCACTCGGGCCTGGTTCTGGCCGATGCCCGGCACCGGGAACACCCGCAGCAGGTCATTGTTCAGCTGGGCCAGTTTGCAGGCACCGGTATCCGGCGTGTTGCGGAGGTTGATCTGGGCTTCCGGGCCGGCGTAGATCAGCTCCGGCAGGCCCGCGCCGCCGAGACCGGTGCTGTCGGTGTTCGGCAGGTAGGTGCGGTACAGCAGCGTCTTGTTGAATACGCCGAGCGGCGCGCTGGCACCGGCATACAGCGTGTTCGGCTGGCGATTGGCCGGATTGGCCGGCGGATCGCGGTACACCACCTGCAGCTGGTAGGTCGCGGTGTAGCCGTTGGCATCCGGCAGCACGGCCGGGTTCGGGGCCGGCGTGGCGCCGCCCACCGACGTGATCAGCGAATCCGGAATCGAATCGACGAAGTTGCCCGGCCGGAAGCCGTCATAGATCTGGAACGAGAAGTAACGGACCTTCGGGAAGCGACCGCGAATCACGATGCGCGCGCCGTTGCCCGGATTCAGCGGCAAGGTGGTGACGGTGTAGGTCGCCGTCGAGTCGAGGAAGCCGGTGTTGTTGGTGGTGGTGTCGGTGCTGTTGGTCCAGTAGCAACCGTAACGCACGGTCTGCAGCGGATTGCCGCCCGGTCCCAACTGCGCTTCGACGGCCGGTGCCGCCGCCGACAGCAACGCAGCCAAGCCCACTGCGCGCAATGGCATGCCAAGATTCATATGCTCTCCCCCTTCGAATATTCTTCCGTGCCGGGTGGCCCGGAACTGGTCGCGATGATCGCGTCAACCGGGCCCCTTGAGAACCGGCCCGGTCCAAGGTTAGACAATTTCAGCCTTTAGCGTCGCGGATGCAAAACTTCCCCGCCCTTCACAGTCCCGCCTGATGTCGATGGCCTTCCGCTACCGGCTTCGCGTCCGCTACGGCGAATGCGACGCCCAGAAAGTCGTCTTCAACGCCCGTTACGGCGACTACATCGACCTTGCCGCGACCGAATTCATGCGCGCGCTGGGCTTTGGCGCCGAACTGCTCGACGGCCGGCTGGACTACCAGCTGGTGCGGCAGACCACCGAATGGCGCGCACCGGCGCATTTCGACGACGTGCTGGGCATCGGCGTCAGCAGCCCGCATCAGGGCACCACCTCGTTCACGCTGGCGTTCGAATTCCGCCGCGCCGGCGAGGACACCCTGCTGGCCCGTTCGGAAACCGTCTACGTGCTGGTATCGCCGGCGCTGGTCAAGACGCCGCTGCCGGAGCGCCTGCGCGCCGCCCTGATCGCGGGCGCCGCCGATGTCGTCACCTGCCACGCCGGGTGGTCGCCATGAAGTCTTCGCAGTTCGCCCCGAAACCGGCGCGGCAGGGCCGCCCATGAGCAGGGAACCGTCACCGGTCCAGCCGCCGGACGAGGACCAGAAGGCCCAGCTGCTGCGCCTGCGTTTCGACGAGCCGCTGGAGCAGCAGTTCCGGGTGAGCTACGAGCTGGGCGCACGCACGTCGCGGGTCATCATCATGGTGATCGGCATGCTGATGATGGGCGTCACGCCGCTCTACGACGCCACGCTGCTGCAGGCTCCGGAGGCGTTCCTGAAGCTGTCGCACCTGATGCAGTTCGGCGTGCAGATCCCGGCGATCGCCGTCGCCCTGCTGATCACCGTGCTGCCGAGGCTGGCGCGCTGGTCGATCCCGGCCACCATCGGCTCCACCACCATCGCCGCGATCGGCCTGACCGCGCAGCATGTGGCCGGCTACCAGAACCAGTTCAACGTGCCGCACGACTTCCCGGCGATGACCGTTGCCGGCATGTTGATCCTCGGCCGGCTGCGTTTCCGCACGGCGCTGCCGTGGGCGGTGCTGACGATGTGCGGCGTGTCGGCAGCGCAGATCTGGCTGATCGGCCTGCCGACGGTCTACGACACCATCTCCGCATGGATGCTGATCGTGGTCGCCGCCATCTCCGCGTACCTGCTCGAGTACTCGGCGCGGCAGAGCTGGTACCGCGGCCGGCTGCTGGAATATCTCGCCACCCGCGACGGCTTGACCGGCCTGCCGAACCGCCGCCATTTCGATGTCGAGCTGCGCCGCCTGGTCCGCGATGCGATGCGCCAGCAGCGCAACGTCGCCGTGATGGTCCTCGATGTCGATTACTTCAAGGCCTACAACGACCGCTACGGCCACCCGGCTGGCGATCGCTGCCTGAACGTGGTCGGCGAATGGCTGAGCCAGTCGATGCGCCGGCCGCAGGATTTCTGCGCCCGGATCGGTGGCGAGGAATTCGCCGCCGTCTGGTATGACGCCAGCCCGGAAGTGGCAGTACAGCTCGCCGAATCGCTGCGCGAGGGCATCAACGGCCTGGCCCGCGAACGCGGCATTGCCGGCGCCGAGGACGTCAATGCCTCGGGCGGCTTCGCCCAGGTGATCGCACCGTCGCCGTCGGTGTCGCCGGACCGGATCACCGCCGACCTGGTGCAGCGCGCCGACATCGCCCTGTATTCGGCCAAACGGGCCGGCCGCGGCCGCCTGGTGTTCTCCGATTCCGATCACTACACCGATCTCAAGACCGGCAGCCGGATTGACGGCTGACACGCCAGTCGGCCGGCCGCCGCCGGGCGGCGCGCCCGCTGCCGGCCGGCCCGGTTCGACCGTAAGCTGCGCGCTCCTCCGGAGCCTGCAGACGTGAGCCGCCCTCCTCGATCCTTCGGTCAACGCATCCGCGATCTGTCGATCGGCGCCAAGCTCGGCGTGATGGTGGCGATGTTCCTCGCCTCGGCCAGCGCCGCGCTGGCGATCGTCGCGCTGTCGTTCACGGTGTCGTCCGGCGTGCGCGCCTACGTCGGCGCCGAAAGCCAGTGGTCGAAGGGCCAGAAGGACGCCGTGTACGGCATCACCCGCTACCTGCATGCCGGCGATCGCCAGGCCCTGGTCCTGTTCAGCTCCGCGATCGCGATGCCGCTGGGCGACCGCCGCGCACGGCTGGAAATGAGCCGGCCGGACTACGACGAAGTAGTCGTCTACCAGGGCTTTCTGGCGGGCGGCGTGCCAGCCGCCGACATCCCGGAAATGATCTTCCTGTTCCGCAACTTTCGCGGCTTCGGCTTCCTGGCCCGGGCGATCGACATCTGGGCCGAGGCCGACACCTGCGTGCTCGAACTGCTGGCGGTATCGGAGCAGATGATCCGCGCCGAGCGCGCCGGACCGCTCGACGCCACGACCCGGCGCCAGCTGCTGGCCCGCATCGATGACATCAACCGCCGGGTGACGCCGCTGGAGCAGGCCTTCTCCGCCGTGCTCGCCGAAGGCTCTCGGCGTCTGCAGTGGCTGCTGCTGGCGATCATTCTTGGCGTCGCCGGCGTGCTGTTGGCCTTGTCGCTGGCCGTCGCCTGGCTGGTGACCCGGGACCTCCGCAGCAGCATCGACAGCCTGCGCGACGGCACCCACCGGGTCGCGGGCGGCGATCTCGACACCCGCATCGAGATCCGCTCCAACGACGAACTCGGCGTGCTGGCCACCGATCTCAACGACATGATCGCCCGCCGCCGCGAAGCGGAAGTGGCCTTGAAGGCGGCCAACGAGTTCCGCGAGAAGGTCATGGAGAACGCCACCAACGCGATCTACACGATGGACCGCGACGGCCGCTTCATGACCGCCAACCGGCGGACCTGCGAGATCACCGGCTACGCGCTCGACGAGCTGCTCGGCATGCGCTGGTTCGGCCTGATCGCCGATCGCGCCCAGCTGGACCTGCTGCTGCCGAAATACCGCGACACCCTGGAAGGCGGCAGCGCGATCACCGACCACGTGGTGCCGATCGCCCGCAAGGACGGCCGGGTGGTGGTGATCCAGTTCTCCACCGCCGCGCTGCGCCGCGACGGCGAGATCTTCGCGGTGGTCGCCGCCGCCGAGGACATCACCGCCCGCAAGCGCGACGAGGCGGAACTGAAAGCGCGCGCCGACGAGCTGGCGCGCTCGAACCAGGAGCTGGAACAGTTCGCCTACGTCGCCTCGCACGATCTTCAGGAGCCGCTGCGCACCGTGGCCGGCTTCGCGCAGCTGCTGCAGCGCCGCTATGAAGGCAAGCTCGGTCCGGATGCCGACGAGTACATCGGCTATGTCACCGCCGGCGTGCAGCGGATGAAGAGCCTGATCGAAGACCTGCTCGCCTATTCCCGGGTTTCGCGCGGCAACGAGCCGGCCCAGCCGGTGGATCTGAACCGGGTCGTCGAGACCGCGCTGGCCAACCTGCAGGGAGCGATCAGCGCGGCATCGGCGCTGGTGCGCGTCGGCGAGCTGCCGACCGTGCCCGGCAACGAGCGGCAGCTGGTGCAGCTGTTCCAGAACCTGATCGGCAACGCGGTGAAGTTCCGCGCCGAGGACACGCCGAAGATCGAGATCGGCGCGCGGCCGTCCGGCGGCGAATGGATCATCAGCGTGCGCGACAACGGCATCGGCATCGACGCCCGCCATGCCGACCAGGTATTCGTGCTGTTCCAGCGTCTCAATGCCCGCGACAAGTACCCCGGCAACGGCATCGGCCTGACCATCTGCAAGAAGATCGTCGACCTGCACCGCGGCCGGATCAGCGTCGAGCCGGGTGCGCCCGGCACCGTGTTCCGGATCGTGCTGCCGGCCTGAGCGCGGTCGGGACGCGCAGCCGAAACCGCAGCCGCGACGAATCAGGCAGCGACGAGCACGGCACCGGCGGCCCGCACGTCGGCGCCCGGATCGGCATCGCGGGCTGGGCCGTCGGTGTCGTCGTCGGCTTGGTCATCCGCCGCATCGTTGGCCTGCTCGTCGATCTCCTCGTAACAGTCGCGCACCTGTTCGGCGTCCAGCACGGCGTACGGGCAGAAGGCCGGCACCGCCGTGGCGGCGGCCTGCTGGGCCGTGCGCAGCGTGTCCATGCGCGCGCACAGATCGCGCAGGCTGGCGCGCAGGCCATCGGCGCCGGCCCGCGCGCGCTTGCCGACCTGCTCCATCCGGTGCGCATCGAAGAAGCCGCGCACCACGTCGCGCAGCACGTCGACCCCGAACGCCGCGCCGGTCCGGCCGATGGCGATCGCGTGGCCTTTCATCGCCACCGCCGCCGCGTCGTAGGCCTTCAACGCCGCCTGTCCGGCGCTGTCGGTGTCGATCAGCGTGTCGCCGATCGTCAGGCGACCGTCCGGGCCCACCACGGCCCGGTCCGGCGTGCCGCCGGCTTCGATCACCACGGCATCGCCATCCATGCCGATGGCACCGTCGCCATGCTCGAAATGCACGGCCGCCGAGCGCTGCGGGGCCGGCCCGGTGTCGTCGTCGTGGCCGTTGCAGGCCGGCAGCAGCAGCAAGGCCGACAGCGCCAGCGCGGCGCGCGGAAAGGGGGGCATCCGGCGGTTCCTCGTCAGTGGGGCGCTGCCAGCCAGCCCGTGCAGCGCGCGGCCTTGAGATGCGTCGCCGGCTGCGTCCGGATGCAGCGGCGGCTACGCTGTCGGCTCCCTGTTCCGGCCCGGCCGCCATGATCCTTGTCCATCATCTGGAAAACTCCCGTTCCCAGCGCATCCTCTGGCTGCTCGAGGAACTGGCCGTTCCGTACCAGGTGCGCCGCTACGCGCGCGACCCGAAAACCATGCTGGCGCCGCCGGAACTGAAGGCCGTGCATCCGCTGGGCAAGTCGCCGGTGATCAGCGACGACGGCGAGGTGATTGCCGAGACCGGCGCCATCATCGAGCACCTGGTCGAACGGCACGGCAACGGCCGCCTGGCGCCACCGGCCGGCAGCCGGGCGCGCAGCCAGTACCGCTACTGGCTGCACTACGCCGAAGGCTCGCTGATGCCGCTGCTGGTGATGAAGCTGATCTTCGCCAGAACCACGGTGGCACCGACGCCGTGGCTGGTCCGGCCAGTGGCCCGGGCGATCGCCCGGGGCGTCGGCCAGTGGTACCTCGATCCCAACCTGAAACTGCATCTGACGGTGATCGAACAGGCGCTGGCCGGCACCGGCTGGTTCGCCGGCCCGGAGCTGACGGCCGCGGACGTGATCATGAGCTTCCCGCTGGAAGCGGCGGTGGCGCGCGGTGGCGCCAGCCAGGGCTACCCGAACATCCAGGCCTTCCTGGCGCGCATCCAGGCCCGCCCGGCCTGGCTCGCCGCGCTGGCCAAGGGCGGCCCGTACCAGCTGCTGCGCTGACCCGTGCCACCCGCCCTGGAGCCTTCGCGATGACCGCTGCCCCGATTCCCGGTTTCGTCTCCGCGCCGCATGCCCATCTCGGCGAGACCCGCGAGGTCTTCCGGCGCGGGCGTGGCCCGGCCGTGATCGTGATGAGCGAGATCCCCGGCATCACGCCGCAGGTGGCGGCCTTCGCCACGCGGGTTGCCGATGCCGGCTTCAGTGTCTGGCTGCCGCAGCTGTTCGGCAGCCCGATGCGGCCGATTTCCGCCGGCTATCTCGCGACGTCGCTGGCACGCATCTGCATCTCGCGGGAATTCAGCGTGCTGGCCGCGAACCGGTCGAGCCCGATCGTCGACTGGCTGCGGGCGCTGGCCTGCGAAGCCCACACCGAATGCGGCGGGCCCGGCGTCGGCGCGATCGGCATGTGCCTGACCGGCAACTTCGGGCTGGCGATGATGCTCGACGCGCCGGTCATCGCGCCGGTGCTGTCGCAGCCCTCGCTGCCAGGCGCACTGCCCGGCCGGCGCGACGCGCTGCATGTGTCGCCGGCCGAACTGGCGGCGGCCCACGAGAAGATCGACCAGCACGGCGCACGCATCCTCGGCCTGCGCTTCAAGGGCGATTTCATGTGTCCGGGCAGTCGCTTCGAACGCCTGCGGCGCGAGTTCGGCGACGCCTTCGAAGGCATCGAGATCGCCGACCGCCACGCCAATCCGGACGGCTTCGGCAGCGCCCACAGCGTGCTGACGACGCACCTAATCGACACCGCCGGCGAGCCGACCCGCGCGGCCCTCGACCGGACACTGGCGTTCCTGCGCGAACAGCTGCTGCAATGAGCCGCGCCCATGTCCGCGAAAGCGATGGCGATGCGCCGGAAGACCTGCCCGAACTGCCGCTGAGTCGCCATCCGAACTACGTCACGCCGCGAGGACTGGCCTTGCTGCAGGCCCGTCTCGGCGCGCTCGAGGCGGACATCGCCGGCCTGTCACCGGAGGCAGTTGATCATCGCCAGCGCCGCGCTGCGCTGGACCGCGAACGGCGCTGGCTGGTGGCGCGCATCGCCTCGGCGCAAACGGTGGGCGGCGCGCGACCGGCGGATCGGGTGGCGTTCGGCGCCCGGGTCACGGTGATCGACGAACAGGGCGCGACGACCCGCTACCGGATCGTCGGCGAGGACGAGGCCGAACCGGAGGCGGGCCTGATCAGCTGGACGTCGCCGCTGGCCCGGGCGCTGATCGGCCTGGCCGTCGGCGATGTCGCCACCTGGCAGCGACCGGCCGGTGATTGCGACATCGAGGTACAGGCCATCGCGTTCCCGGACGACTGAGCGCACGGGCCCCTCACGGCGGCTGAAACGGAAAACGCCCGCACAGAGCGGGCGTTTCCGGTGCCGAGGCGACAGCCTCAGGCGGTGACGGTCGCTTCCTTCAGCATCTTCTGCAGTTCGCCGGACTGGAACAGGTCGAGCGTGATGTCGCAGCCGCCGACCAGCTCGCCCTTCACGTACAGCTGCGGGAACGTCGGCCAGTTGGCGAACTTCGGCAGGGCGCGGTAGATTTCCTCGTCCTCGTAGATGTTCACGTACGCGTACTCGGCATCGCAGGCGTTCAGCGCCTTGACCACGCGCGACGAGAAGCCGCACTGCGGGAAATCGGGCGTCCCTTTCATGTAGACGATGATCGGGTTCTGGGTGACTTGCTGCTTGATTCTTTCGAGTGCGTCCATTGAGCGTTTCCCGTGATCGATACCGCGGAGGATGACGGATTTTACCATCCGGGCGGATCGGCTACATTCAAGCTGTCCGCCTGGTTACAGGGCGATGCTAAAATCGCGCCATCGGACGTGACGCCGCTTGCCGGTCGGGAACCTGACGCACGCACCGAACCCGACTATTCGCCTATCGCTCAAGAGAGACACCATGACCTTTGCCCTGCCGGAACTGCCGTACGCCCGCGAAGCGCTGGAACCGCACATGTCGCGCGAGACCTTCGAGTATCACTACGGCAAGCATCACAAGGCCTATGTCGACATGGCCAACAAGCTGATCGTCGGCACCGAGTTCGAGAACGCCTCGATCGAGGACGTGATCAAGAAGTCGTCCGGCAAGCTGTTCAACAACGTCGCGCAGATCTGGAACCACACGTTCTTCTGGCACTGCCTGACGCCGAACCAGACCGCCCCCGGCAAGAAGCTGACCGATGCGCTGGTCAAGACCTTCGGCGGCGTCGAGGACTTCAAGAAGCAGTTCACCGAAGCGGCCATCGGCACCTTCGGTTCGGGCTGGGCCTGGCTGGTGAAGAAGGGTGACGGCACGCTGGCGATCGTGTCGACCACCGGTGCGGGCAACCCGATGACCAATGGCGATACCCCGCTGCTGACGGTCGACGTCTGGGAGCACGCCTACTACATCGACTACCGCAACTCGCGTCCGAACTACCTCGAGCATTTCTGGGCGCTGGTGAACTGGGAATTCGTCGAGAAGAACCTGAACTGATCGCCGGCCGTCCATGTTCCGGCCAGGCGCCGGGACATGGACGGCACACAGGCTGTTCATTTATGGTTCGAGGGGGTCGCGCTTGCGGCCCCTTTTGTTTTTGGCCCACCGAACGGCGGCGCGTCCGCCAGATGCCTGAACACCGCACGCCGTCCGCCGTGACCCGGCGCGTGCCTCCACCGGACCCCGAGAATGACCCGTCACCTGCTCAAGCTCAGCGATTTCACGCCTTCGGAGCTGCGCGGCATCGTGCTGCGCGCCATCGAACTGAAGAAGGCCGGCCCGAACCGCGGCGGGCCGATCGCAGGCAAGACGCTGGCGATGATCTTCACCAAGAACTCGACGCGCACCAGGGTCAGCTTCGAGGCCGGCATGGCCAAGTTCGGCGGCCACGCGCTGTTCCTGCACTCCAACGCCACCCAGCTGGGCCGCGACGAGCCGATCGAGGACACCGCCAAGGTGCTGTCGCGGATGTGCGACGCGATCATGATCCGCAACGATTCCCAGGCCGACCAGGAAGCGCTCGCCGCCGCCTCGCGGGTGCCGGTCATCAACGGACTGTCGGATCTCCACCACCCCTGCCAGCTGCTGGCCGACATGCAGACCTGGTTCGAGCACCGTGGCGATCCGGCCGGCAAGGTCGCTGCCTGGGTCGGCGACGGCAACAACGTCTGCCATTCGTGGATCGAAGCGGCGCCGCTGTTCGGCTTCAAGCTGCGGATCGCCAGCCCCAAGGGTTTCGAGCCGGTTGAGTCGATCATCAAGCAGGGCGGCGATTCGGTGGAACAGATGCGTGGCGCCACCTTTGCCGCCAACGGCGCCGACCTGCTGGTCACCGATACCTGGACCAGCATGGGCCAGGAAGCCGAGTACAACCGCCGGGTCATCGCCTTCGCCGATTACCAGGTCGATGCGCCGCTGATGGCGCGCGCCAAGGCCGATGCCATCTTCATGCACTGCCTGCCGGCCCATCGGGGCCAGGAAGTGTCGGCCGAGGTCATCGACGGCCCGCAGTCGGTGGTCTGGGACGAGGCCGAGAACCGCATGTGGGCGCAGATGGCGCTGCTCGAATTTCTGCTGACCGCCTGATCGCGCCATGCCGCTGCCCGCTTACGTCACCGACCTCGACCAGGTCGTCGCCCAGGCGATCGCCGAGGATGTCGGCATCTGCGACTGGACCGCCCAGCTGGTGCCGGCCGGCCAGCGCGCCTCGGCGCGGGTGATCTCGCGCGAAGCCGCCGTGATCTGCGGCACGGCCTGGGTCAACGCGGTGTTCGCCCGCATCGATCCGTCGGTGATCGTCGAATGGGAGGTCGCCGACGGTGACCGCGTCGTGCCCGATCAGCAGCTGTACCGCCTGCACGGCGCGGCGCGCAGCCTGCTGACCGGCGAGCGCACGGCGCTGAATTTCCTGCAGTCGCTGTCCGGCACCGCTACCGCCGTGCGCCAGTACGTCGATGCCGTGGCCGGCACCGGCACCGCGATCGTCGACACCCGCAAGACCCTGCCCGGCCTGCGCAACGCCCAGAAGTACGCGGTGCTGTGCGGCGGCGGCCAGAACCACCGGATCGGCCTCTACGACGGCATTCTGATCAAGGAAAACCACATCGCTGCCGCCGGCGGCATCGACCAGGCGATCGCCGCCGCGCGGGCGCTCGACGCCGGCGTGCCGCTGATGACCGAGGCCGAGACGCTAGCCGAGGCGCGCGCCGCGCTGGCCGCCGATGTCGACCTGCTGCTGGTCGACGAATTCAGCGATGCCGACATCCGCGAAGCGGTGCGCCTGACCCGCGCCCATCGCGCTGCCGGCGGCCGGACCCTGATCGAGTACTCCGGCGGCGCCACCCTGGCGACCATCCGCCGGCTGGCCGAAACCGGTGTCGACCGCATTTCCATCGGCGCGATCACCAAGCATGTGCGCGCCGTCGACCTGTCGATGCGCGTCAGCGCCGGCTGAACCGAACGCAGGCGGCGCCGCCTGCTAGCCTCGTCGCCGAGCCTGATCCGATCCGAGACGGAGCACCGCCTTGAGCCACGACCTGCACCTGCTGCGCCGCGTGCCGCTGTTCGCCGAACTGCCGGAGCAGGACCTGCTCGGCATCGCCGAGCGGATGACGCCGCGCCGGCTGGCCGCCGGTGAAACGCTGTTCGTCCGCGGCGAACCGGGGGCGGCCCTGTACGTGGTGGTGCGCGGCTCGGTGCGGGTGCTGCTGCCGGCCGCGCGGCCGGGGCTCAAGCCGGTGGTGCTGGAGCAGCTGGGCGCTGGCGAATTCGTCGGCGAGATGGCCCTGATCGACAGCGCGCCGCGCATGGCCAGCGTCGACTCGCCCGGCGGCGCCGAGCTGCTGGAACTGACCCGCGACAATCTGATGCGCCAACTCGACGGCTCGCCGCGCGTCGGCGTGGCGATGCTGGCGATCATGTCGAAACGCCTGCGGGTGGCGGCCGACCTGCTGGGCTCCACGGCCTCGCGCGACATCAACAAGGAAGCCGATGCCCAGCTGACCTGGGCGCAGCGGCTGGCCGACCGGGTGGCGGAATGGAACGGCAGCTGGTCGTTCCTGATCGTGCTGTCGGTCGGCACCGGCATCTGGGCCGCGATCAACGCGATCCCGGCGCTGCAGTTCGACCCCTATCCGTACCAGTTCTTCAACTTCTTCCTGGCTTTCCTGGTCGCCGTCCAGGGACCGCTGCTGATGATGAGCCAGAACCGGCAGACCAAGAAGGAACGCCTGCATGCCGACGCCGACTTCGCGGTGAATCTCAAGAACGAGACCGGCATCAACCGCATCCTGTTCGAGATCGCCGAGCTGCGCGACGAACTGGCGCGGCTGCGCCATGACCGCGCGCGCGCCGCCGACAGCGCCGCATCGCTCCCGGCCGAGGGCGACGACGGCCGCTGATCGCGCCCGCCGCCTCGGGGCGGGCGCACCGGGCTTCAGCGGCTGCCGAGCTGCGGCGTGCAGAAGCAGTAGGCGTAGACCCGCTGCGGATCGTCGAGACGCGAGAGCGCGCCGCCGAGCGCCTTGGCCGAGCCGGCGAGGCCGGTCGCCGGCAGCTGCTCGACCAGCGTCGCGAAGCGGCCCTGGCGGGCACCGAACAGATCGCCGAACAGCTGCTTGAACAGGTCGCGGTCGGGCTGCAGCTCGTTCAGGCGATAGCTGCCCGGCGCCAGGCCGGCCAGCGTCGCCAAGGCCGCTTCGGCTTCCGGGAAGCCGCCGATCGAATCGACCAGCCCCAGCTCCTTGGCCGCCTTGCCGCTCCAGACGCGCCCGCGAGCGATGGTGTCGACCTGGGCCACCGGCAGCTTGCGGCCTTCGGCGACGCCTTCGATGAAGTTGCGGTAGCCCTTCTCGATCTGCAGCTGGATCAGCGTCTTCACCTCGCTGCCCAGCGGCCGGTCGATGCGGAACGCCCCGGCCAGCGGCGTGGTGCCGACGCCATCGGTATGCACGCCGAGCTTCTGCAGCGGCTGGGCGATGGTCGGGATCAGGCCGAAGATGCCGATCGAGCCGGTGATGGTGGTCGGCTCGGCCCAGATCTGGTCGGCGTTCATCGACACCCAGTAGCCGCCGCTGGCCGCCAGGGTCGACATCGACGCCACCACCGGCTTGCCGGCCGCCTTCAGCGCCAGCACGCCCCGACGAATCTTTTCCGATGCGAAGACGCTGCCGCCCGGCGAGTTGACGCGCAGCAGCACCGCCTTGACGTGGTCGTCGCGGCGCGCGCGGTCGAGCAGTTCGGCGATAGTGTCGCCGCCGGCGCGCATCTCGTCGCCGTCGCCGTCGACGATCTCGCCCTGCACCACCACCACGGCCACCTGGTCGCGGCTGCCGGCCGCCTTTTCGGCCTGCACGGCGGCGTAGTAGCTGCCGACGTCGATCTGCCGGAACGAGCCGTGCTGGCGGTCCTCGCCGACCCGCTCGATCATCCGCTTGCGGAACTCGGCCTGGGTCTCGACCTTGTTGACCAGGCCGGCCTCCAGCGCGTACGCGGCCAGGTCGCCCTTGTGCTTGGCAAGGCCGGCCGACATGCCGGCGATGTAGCGATCGGCGGCATCCGGCGTCAGCTTGCGGGCACTGCCGACCGACGCGCCGTACAGCGACCACAGATCACCGAGCCAGGCCTGGTTGGCGGTGCGCGCCTCCGGCGACATGTCGTTGCGCTCGTACGGTTCGACGGCCGACTTGAACTCGCCGACCCGGAACACGTTGATTTCGACGCCGAGCTTGTCGAGCGCGTCCTTGAAGTAGTTGGTGTAGACCGAGAAGCCTTCGAGCAGCACGGCGCCGAACGGATCGACCGAAATCTCGTCGGCCTGGGCGGCCAGGAAGTACTGCTTCTGGTCGAAGTTGTCGCCGAACGCGTAGACCGGCTTGCCGCTGGCGCGGAAATGCTGGAGCGCGACGGCGATCTCCTCGAGCTGCGGCAGGCCGGCGTCGGCCATCTCGTCGAGCTTGATCACCAGCGAGGGAATGCGGCTGTCGCCGGCGGCCGCCTCGATGGCGTCGACGATCATCCGCAGCGGCGTCTGCGCCGGCTTGGCATCGCTGAACTGGCGCACGAAAGCGCGGCCCTGGTCGTCGATCACCTGGTCGCTGATCTCGCCGGTGGGAATCACCGCCAGCGCGATGTTGTTCTCGACCGTCGGCACCTGGTTGCGCGAGCCGGTCCACAGGCCGACGACGATCACCAGCACCGACACTATGACGATGGCGCGGAAGCAGAACACGATCAGCGTCCAGATCCAGTTGAACAGGCGGACGATCAGGGGGCGCGGCTCATTCATCGGCGGGCAATCCGTGGCGAAGGCAAGGGGGTTGTGAAAAGTATGGCACGGGCGCAGCGGCCCACAGCGGCGCTGCGGCAGGACTGGAAAGCGGCGGCGCCGGCCCCAGCTTTCCGGCCGTCGGCGCCGCACGACGGCGGTCGACCGCCACCGGCCGGCGCGGCTGGTTATGCTTCGCGCCTCGTCATCCGCCCCCTTCCGGCCCCGGCGCCGGACTGCAAGAAGAACCCATGAGCAACCATCACCCGCTGATCATCCTCGGCTCCGGTCCTGCCGGTTACACGGCCGCCGTCTATGCCGCCCGCGCCAACCTGAAGCCGGTGCTGATCACCGGCATCGAGCAGGGCGGCCAGCTGATGACCACCACCGAAGTCGACAACTGGCCCGGCGATGTCGAGCACCTGCAGGGCCCGGAGCTGATGGACCGCATGCGCCGCCACGCCGAACGCTTCGACACCCAGTTCATCTACGACCACATCGAATCGGTGGACCTGAAGCACCGCCCGTTCACGCTGACCGGCGGCTCCGGCAGTTACACCTGCGATGCGCTGATCATCGCCACCGGCGCCAGCGCCAAGTACCTCGGCATCCCGTCCGAAGACGCGTTCAAGGGCAAGGGCGTGTCGGCCTGCGCGACCTGCGACGGCTTCTTCTACAAGGGCCAGGAAGTCGCGGTGATCGGCGGCGGCAACACCGCCGTCGAGGAAGCACTGTACCTGTCGAACATCGCCGCCAAGGTCACCGTCGTGCACCGCCGCGACAAGTTCAAGGGCGAGAAGATCCTGCACGACAAGCTGTTCAAGCGTCAGGCCGAGGGCAAGGTCGAGATCATCTGGAACGCCACGCTGGATGAAGTGCTCGGCAACGAGACCGGCGTCACCGGCATGCGGGTCAAGAACCTGGTCGACGGCTCGACCCGGGAAATTCCGCTGGCCGGCGTGTTCGTCGCCATCGGCCACAGCCCGAACACCGGCATCTTCGACGGCCAGCTGGACATGGCCGGCGGCTACCTGAAGGTCAAGAGCGGCAGCGAAGGCAATGCCACCGCGACCAGCATCGACGGCGTGTTCGCGGCCGGCGATGTCATGGACCACGTCTACCGCCAGGCGATCACCTCGGCCGGCACCGGCTGCCAGGCCGCGCTCGACGCCGAGCGCTATCTGGACAAGCTGCACGGCGGCTGAGGCAGCGCGGCGCGATCAGCACGATGCGCCCTCGGCGGCTCCGGATCGCGCTGCTGGCGGGCCTGGCGCTGCTGCTGGCCGCCTGTGGCGGCGCGCCGGTGGTCGACAACCCCGGCGTCCGCCAGCAGATCATCCAGACCGCGCTCGGCCAGCTCGGCCGGCCTTATGTCTACGGCGGCCGCGATCCCTCGGGCTTCGACTGCAGCGGGCTGGTGCAGTACGCGTACGGCGAGGCCGGCGTGCTGGCGCCGCGCGATACCGCGTCGCAGCGCGATGCCGGCCGGCGCATCGCCTTCGACGACGCCCAGCCGGGCGATCTGCTGTTCTACCGCTTCGAGAATTCAGGCGGGCTGCACGTCGGCCTGTACCTCGGCGACGGGCGGATGATCCACGCTCCGGCCAGCGGCCGGCAGGTCAGCCTGGTGTCAGTGGAAACACCAGTCTGGAAGCGGCGCTACCTGGAAACGATCCGCCTGCTGCGCTGACGCGCCCTCGCCTTACTGGCAGGACTCCGCCGCCAGCAGCGCCGTGTGGCTGACCCGGTCGCCGCCGTGCATGCCGTCGCGCAGCACGACATGACGGCAGCTGCCATCCACCGAGCAGACATCGCCGCAGGCCCCGAAGGCATGCTGCGGCGGCGCGTGGGCGATCGGCAGCTGCAGCGACTGCAGCGTCTCGGCGATGCGGGCGTGCGGCGCCATCAGCGCGAACGGAAACATCAGGGCCAGCAGCGCCAGCGTCATCACCACCACCAGCGGCGCGATCACCGAGCCGCCGCCCGCGCCGCGACGGCCACGCCACGGCCGCAGGCAGGCGCGCGCCTGCACCGCTCGTGGCGACGGCTGTCGCGCTTCCCGCTGGTTCACCCGGTTCTCCGATCGCAGCCCGGTCGGGTTGATTCAACTTCCGTTCCCGTCCGGGAGGCGCTGCCCGGCGACCTTCACGATGTGCCGACATCGCTGATTCCGGACGCAAAAAGGCCGCTGGGCCGAAACCGGCGGCAGCGGCCCTGGTTGGTACTGGGCCGGCGGACGACAGCAGCACGGCCAGTTGGCGACGGCCGTCTGACGCCGTCGCCAACCGCCCGCGCGGCTCAGTCGACGATGATCCGGCTCGCCGCTTCGGCCGGCGCGGCCGACGACAGGATCAGCGCATTGAGGCGGCGCACGAAGGCGGCCGGGTCTTCGAGCTGGCCGCCTTCAGCCAGCACGCTCTGGTCATAGAGGTGCGCGGCCAGGTCGTCGAACTCGGCATCGCCGGCGGTCTTGAGCCGCGCCACCAGCGGATGTTCCGCGTTGATTTCCAGCACCGGCGGTAGCACCGGCGCTGCCTGTCCGGCCTGCTTGAGGATCTTTTCCAGCCGGCGGCTGAGGCCGAAGTCGCTCACCACCAGGCAGGCCGGCGACTCGACCAGCCGCGACGACAGCCGGGCGCTTTCGATCTTGCCGGCCAGCGACTTGCCGATCCGCTCCAGCAGCGGCGCGAACTCGGTCTCGGCCTTTTCCTTGTCCGGCGTGGCGACCGCCGGCTCCAGATCGGCACCGCCGGCAGCGCAGGATTCCAGCTTCTTGCCGTCGAACTCGTGCAGGTGCATGACCACCCATTCGTCGATGCGGTCGGACAGCAGCAGCACTTCCCAGCCCTTTTTGCGGAAGCCTTCGACATGCGGCACGGCGCGGGCCGCGGCCGGGTTGTCGGCGGTCACGTAATAGATCTTCGACTGGCCTTCCGGCATCCGGGCGACGTAGTCGGCCAGCGCCACCTTGGCGCCATCGACCGACGCGGTGGAATCGAAGCGGCACAGCTTGGCGATCCGCTCGCGGTTGACCTGGTCCTCGATCAGGCCTTCCTTCAGCACGGCACCGAAGATGCCGTAGAACTTCACGTAGTCGTCCGGCGTGTTGCGCGCCATGTCGTCGAGCAGATCGAGCACGCGCTTGGTCAGCGCGGCCTTGAGCTTCTCGACGTTGCGGTTGCCCTGCAGCAGTTCGCGCGAGACGTTCAGCGGCAGGTCGTCGGAATCGACCAGGCCGCGCACGAAGCGCAGATAGGCCGGCAGCAGCTCGGCGCCGTGATCCATGATGAACACGCGCTTGACGTACAGCTGCAGGCCGCGCGCCTTGTCGCGATCCCAGAGATCGAACGGCGCCGCACTCGGGATGTACAGCAGCGAGATGTAGCTGAGGTTGCCTTCGACCCGCTGATGCGCCCAGGTCAGCGGCGATTCCGGATCGTGCGCCAGATGGGTGTAGAAGCCGGTGTAGTCGCCATCGGTCAGCTCCGATTTCGGCCGTGTCCACAGCGCGGCAACCCTGTTCAGCGTTTCGGTCTCGCCGTCGTCGATCTTCAGGCGCACCGGCAGGCCGATATGGTCGGAGTACTTGCGTACCAGGTACCCCAGGCGGCCGGCTTCGAGAAATTCCTTCTCGTCGTCCCGGAGATGCAGCGTGATGTCGGTGCCGCGCCCGGCCTTCTCCGCCGGCTCCAGCGAATAGCTGCCCTCGCCGGTCGATTCCCAGACATGGGCCTGCGCGTCGCCAGCCTTGCGGGAGGTGACGGTGACGCGATCGGCGACGATGAACGCCGAATAGAAGCCGACGCCGAACTGGCCGATCAGCTGGGCGTCCTTCTTGGCGTCGGCCGACAGCTGTTCCATGAACGCCTTGGTGCCGGAACGGGCGATGGTGCCGAGGTTGTCGACCAGATCCTGGCGGCTCATGCCGACGCCGTTGTCGCGGACGGTCAAGGTGCCGGCCTTGCTGTCGACCACCAGATCGACCGCCAGCTCGGCATCGCCATCGAGCAGCGCGGGATTCTGGATCGCCAGGAAGCGCAGCTTGTCGGCGGCGTCCGAGGCGTTCGAGACCAGCTCGCGCAGGAAGATCTCCTTGTTCGAGTACAGCGAGTGGATCATCAGCTTCAGCAGCTGGCGGGTCTCGGTCTGGAACTCGTGCTGCTGCGGCGGATTGGCGGTTTCGGTGGTCATCGGCAAGTCTCGGTGAAAGGGGCCAGCTTCGGCTTGTTGGGTTCAGCTGCCGGCGCTTTCAAGAGCCCGCCGGCCACCATCGCCGGCAGGGAACGTCGGGCACAAAAAAACCGGCATCGTTTCCGATGCCGGCTTTCGGGAAAAGCCGCGTGCCGCGTCGGCTCAGCTGAGCTTTTCCTTGATGCGCGCTGCCTTGCCCTGGCGGCCACGCAGGTAGTACAGCTTGGCGCGGGCAACGCTGCCGCGGCGCTTGATGAGAATCTCGGCGACCTGCGGGCTGTAGGTCTGGAACACGCGCTCCACGCCTTCGCCGTGGCTCAGCTTGCGCACGGTGAACGCGGAGTTCACGCCGCGCGAACGCTTGGCGATGACCACGCCTTCATAGGCCTGGAGACGCTCGCGGTCGCCTTCCTTGACCTTCACCTTCACTTCGACGGTATCGCCCGGACGGAAATCCGGAACGACCTTGCCGGCCATCGTTTCTGCATCCAGCTGCTGGATGATCTTGCTCATGTCACAACACCTCGTTCATGGATGACGTCATTTCGACGTCTGGTTTTTCTCGCCGGAGTGCTCGGACAAAAACTCCCGAAGCAGCTCGGCATGGGTACCGCTCAACGACAACTTTTCAATCAGGTCAGGCCGCTTCAGGAAGGTTGCCCCGAGCGCCTGCTTCAAACGCCAGCGCGCGATTTTCGCATGGTCGCCGGACAACAGCACGTCCGGCACCGCAGCCTCGCGCCACACCGGCGGACGGGTGTAGTGCGGATGATCGAGCAGGCCGGCGCTGAAACTGTCGGCATCCGCCGACCCTTCATGCCCCAGCACGCCCGGCAGCAACCGCGCCACCGCGTCCACCAGCACCATCGCAGCGAGTTCCCCGCCCGACAGCACGAAATCGCCCAGCGACACTTCGAGGTCGATCTGCGGCGTGACCCGCTCGTCCAGCCCCTCGTAGCGCCCGCAGATCAGGATCAGTCCCGGCTCCGCGCTCAACTGCTTCATCAGTGCCTGGTTCATCGCGACGCCCTGCGGGCTCATCGCGATGACTCTGGCGGTGCTGCCGATCGCCGCTTTCGCGGCAGCGATCGCATCGCTCAGCGGCCCCGGCTCCATCACCATCCCCGGGCCACCGCCGTAGGGACGATCATCGACCCGACGATCGGCCCCGTCGCTGTAGTCGCGCAGGTCGCGGGCGTGGAACTGCAAGGCGCCACTGTCGACCGCCTTGCGCGGGATGCCGGCCGTGATCACCTGCTCCACGAACGCCGGGAACAGGGTGATGACCTCGACCCTCACCTTCAGTAGTCCGGCGACCAGTCGGCGACGATGCGCCGCGTATCCAGATCGACCTTCAGGATGATCGGCCCCTGGACGAACGGAATCAGTCGCTCGACCGTGCCGTCGTTCAGCACCAGCACATCCTGCACGCCGTTTTCCATCATCGCGGTGACCGTGCCGAGCGGCTCGTCCTGGCCGGACACGACGGTCATGCCGATCAGGTCCGCCCAGTAGTAGCTGCCGGGCGGTGCCGGCGGCAGTTCAGCGCGATCGATCGAGATGTCCTTGCCGACCAGCCGCGCCGCGATGTCGCGATCGGTGATCGGCTGGCCATCGCGGCCGCTGAGCTGGGCGATGATGCCGTTGACCTGCGCCTTCGCGTCGACCAGCGTCGCGAGATAACCCTCGTCAGCGCCCAGCCACCACTGCGGATACTTCAGGAGGTTGTCGGCCGGGCGGGTGTTCGACACCACCTTGACCCAGCCCTTGACGCCAAACACGCCGGCGACGCGACCGAGCGTCACCCGGCGGGACAATTCCGGCATCAGGCTGCGGTGACGGCCGGCACGCCCTTGACGAGGAAGGCCACACGCTCGGACACCTGCGCGCCGTTCTGCTGCCAGTACGTCACGCGGGCGGTGTCGATGACCAGCTTCTGCTCGCCGCCGCGGGCGTTCGGGTTGTAGTAGCCCAGGCGCTCGACGAACTTGCCGTCGCGCGACGAACGGCTGTCGGTGGCCACGACGTGGTAGAACGGACGCTTCTTGGCACCAGCGCGGGCCAGACGAATCTTCATCATGATCTTTTGAACTCTCGGGAAAAATGCTGCCGCAGGGTACGCGAAAGCGCGGGATTGTAATGGCAGCCCCCCCGAATTGAAAGACAGGGTGGCAACCGGACTGGCGGACCGGGCGACGGGTGCCGATCATGCATCGTGTTACCGATCGTTCACACCAGCCATCGCCGATTCCTTATGATGGCGGTCATCACCTGCACTCTGGAGCCCTCTCATGACCGAGCTGTCGATCAATGGCGTCAAGAAGACGCATGACGGCGACCCCGCGATGCCGCTGCTGTGGTTCATCCGCGACGAGGTCGGCCTGACCGGCACCAAATTCGGTTGCGGCATCGCCCAGTGCGGGGCCTGCACCGTGCATCTCGATGGCAACCCGATCCGCGCCTGCGTCACCCCGGTGGCTGCCGCCGCCGGCAAGAACGTGGTGACCATCGAGAATGCGGTCACCGACAAGGTCGGCGCCGCCGTCCAGGCCTCGTGGCGCAAGCTCGACGTGGTCCAGTGCGGCTACTGCCAGTCGGGCCAGATGATGTCGGCAGTGGCGTTGCTGGCCAGGAACAAGACGCCGAACGATGAAGACATCGATGCCGCGATGAGCGGCAACGTCTGCCGCTGCGCCACCTACGTGCGCATCCGCGCTGCGATCCACGACGCCGCCAAGGCGCTGGCCTGAACCTGACCGGAGCAAGATCCATGGGCATCATGAAGCGCTTCGCCGGCCAGACGACGAAGCAAGACGACGGCAGCACCCGCGCACCGCTGATCAATGTCAGCCGGCGCGGCTTCCTGCAGGGCGGCGGCGGGCTGGCGCTGGGCATCTGCTTCGGTCCGGTGGCCTGCACCAGCGAGAAGGCAGCGGTGAGCGCCGCCGACATCGCGCCGTTCGTGCCGAACGCGTTCCTGCGCATCGGCGCCGACAACTCGGTGACGGTGATCGCCAAGTTCCTCGAGATGGGCCAGGGCACGTTCACCGGTCTGGCCACCCTGGCCGCCGAAGAACTCGACGCCGACTGGGCGCAGGTCTCGGTCGAGGGCGCGCCGGCCGACGCCAAGAAGTACGCGAATTCGCTGCTCGGCGCCCAGGGCACCGGCGGCTCGACGGCGATGGCCGATGCCCATCTGCAGATGCGCAATGCCGGCGCGTCGGCGCGGGCCATGCTGGTCGCCGCCGCCGCCGAGCAGTGGAAGGTGCCGGCCGGCGAGATCACCGTATCCAAGGGTGTGATCCGCCATGCGGCCAGCCGCAAGGAGGCCAGCTTCGGCCAGTTCGCCGAAAGTGCGGCCAAGCAGCCGGTGCCGGCGGCCGAAGCGATCAAGCTCAAGGAGCCGAAGGACTTCATGCTGATCGGCAGCACGGCCACGCCGCGCAAGGATTCCAAGGCCAAGACCGATGGCACGGCGATCTTCACGCAGGACGTGCAGCTGCCCGGCATGCTGGTCGCCGTGCTGGCGCACGCGCCGAAGTGGGGCGCCACGATCAAGTCGGTTGACGAGACCGCGGCCCGCGCGGTGGCCGGCGTGGTCGACGTGATTCGCGTCGATGCCGTGCCGGGCACCACCCGGGCGGCGGTCGCCGTGCTGGCGAAGAACACCTGGGTCGCCAAGCAGGGCCGCGACGCGCTGGTCATCGAATGGGACGAAGCGGCCGCGTTCACCAAGGGCAGCGCCGAGATCTTCCGCGAGTTCAAGGCGCTTGCCGGCAAGCCCGGCACCGTCGCGGCGACGCGCGGCGATGCAGCCGCCGCGCTGAAGAAGCCGGCCAAGGCGATCGAGGCGGTCTACGAGTTCCCGTACCTGTCGCATGCGCCGATGGAGCCGCTGAACTGCGTCGTCGACCTGAAGGCCGACAGCTGCACGATCTGGAACGGCGAGCAATTCCACACCATCGATCAGCAGGTGTCGGCCGGCATTCTCGGCCTCAAGCCCGAGCAGGTGACGATCAAGCAGGTCTACGCCGGCGGCAGCTTCGGCCGCCGCGCCTCGTCGAAGTCCGATTTCATCGTCGAAGCGACCTCGCTGGCCAAGGCGGCGCGCGCCAAGGGCGTCGAGGCGCCGATCAAGATGGTCTGGATGCGCGAGGACGACATCCGCGGCGGCTACTACCGCCCGGCCTTCGTGCACGCCATCAAGGCCGGCCTCGACCGCGACGGCAAGGTCACCGGCTGGCAGAGCCGTCTGGCCGGCCAGTCGATCGCCAAGGGCACGCCGCTGGAGCAGTTCATGGTCCACGACGGCGTCGACCACACCTCGGTCGAAGGCGTGTCCGACACCCGCTATGCGATCGACAACCTGCAGGTCGAGCTGCATACGGTCGACTACCCGCTGCCGGTGCTCTGGTGGCGCTCGGTGGGCCACACGCATTCGGCCTACGCGATGGAAACCATGATCGACGAACTGGCCCATGCCGCCGGCAAGGACCCGGTCGCCTTCCGCCGCACGCTGCTCGAGAAGCAGCCGCGCCACCTGAAGGTGCTGGAACTGGCCGCCGAGAAATCCGGCTGGGGCACGCCGCTGCCGGAGGTCGCCGGCAAGAAGCGCGGCCGCGGCATCGCCGTGCACGAATCCTTCAACACCTTTGTCGCCGAAGTCGCCGAGGTGTCGATCGATGCCGATGGCCAGCTCAAGGTCGATCGCGTGGTCTGCGCGGTCGACTGCGGCTTGGCGATCAATCCGGACGTGGTCCGCGCGCAGATGGAAGGCGGCATCGGCTACGGCCTGGCGGCGATCCTGAAATCCGAGATCACCTTCGACAAGGGCGCGGTCGTGCAAAGCAACTTTGCCGACTACCAGCCGCTGCGCCTCAACGAGATGCCGGTGATCGAGGTGCACATCGTGCCGTCGGCGGAAAAGCCGACCGGCGTCGGCGAACCAGGCACGCCGGTGGTCGGCCCGGCAGTTGCCAACGCGGTGTTCGCGGCGGTCGGCAAGCGCATCCGCAAGCTGCCGTTCGGCAATCAGCTGAGCGCCTGATCCGCGCCCGAACGGCGATCCCCGGGACGAGCGCGGGCACGACGCAGGCAACGGCGCGCCGACCTGCGCGTGCTCTGCCCCGCATCGTCCGGCTCTCGCCGCGCGGGATCGCTGCTGATCCCGCACGCGCTCCTTCCCCGACACGATGAATACCCCTCAGGAATTCGGCAGCCTGCTGGCCGGCGTGCGCAGGCTGGCCGACAGCGGCTTCGCCAGCGGCGGCGGCGCGCTGGCGACGCTGACCCGCACCAGCGGCTCGACCTTCCGCCGCGCCGGCGCGCGGATGCTGGTCTGCGGCGACGGCACCGTGGTGCGCGGCCTGTCCGGCGGCTGCCCGGAGGCCGACATCATCGGCCGGGCGCGCGAGGTGATCGCCGACGGTGCTGCCCGCATCGTCCGCTACGACCGCGAATCCGGCCTCGACGTGCTGCTCGAACTGGGCTGCGGCGGCACGCTCGAAGTGCTGATCGAGCCGCTGACCCGGACCGCCGACCTCGCCTTTCTCGACGCCGCCGCCCGCTGCCTCGACGCCCGCCGCAGCGGCGTGCTGGCCACCGTGTTCAGCCGCGATCACGGGGTGCTGGCGCCGAAGCCGCGCCGGATGGTGATCGACGAAGGACGGATCATGGTCAACGAATTCGGCGCCGGGCTGATCAGCGGCGTACTCGCCGACCAGATGCTCGAACACCCGCCCGGCGCGCCGGCTGTCGTCGCGTTCAGCCACGGCGGCAATCATTACGAGGCGCTGCTCGAAGCGCTGATCCCGCCGTACGCGCTGTTCATCGTCGGCATCAACGCCGCCGCCGTGGCGCTGGCGCGGATCGCCGCCGTGCTCGGCTGGCAGGTGACGCTGATCGACGATCGCGATGACCGCGTGCCGCCCGGCGTGCTGCCGGACGGCGTGCGCCGGGTGACGGCCAGCGCCTCGACCATCCGCGATGCGATCGACGCCGATGCCCGCACGTTCGCGGTGGTGATGACCCACAACCTGAGCCGCGATATCGACTACCTGCGCGCACTCGCGGAAACGCCGTTGGCCTATCTCGGTTCGCTCGGCTCCCGCAGCCGCGTACAGCGGCTGCGCGACGGCTCGGGCCTGCCGGCCGGACGGCTGCGGGCACCGGCCGGGCTTGATCTGGGCGCCGAAACGCCAGAGGAGATCGCGCTGGCGATCAGCGCCGAAATCCTCGCGCTGACCAGCGGTCGGCGGGCAGAATCGCTCAGCCAGACCACCGGACCGATCCACGCATGAACCCGCCGAATGCCGCCCCCGTGATCATGGTCATGGCTGCAGGGGCGGCGACCCGCTTCGGCAGCGCCAAGCAGCTGGCGCGGCTGCCGAACGGCTGCACCCTGGTGCGCCATGCGGCGCTGACCGCGCTGGAAACCGGCCTGCCGGTGCAGGTGGTGATCGGCGCCCACGGCGAACTGGTGCGCGCCGAACTGGTCGGCCTCGATCTCGCCATCGTCGAGGCCAGCGAATGGTGGCGCGGCATCGGCCGCTCGATCGCCCAGGGCGTCGAGGCCCTGCTCGCGAAGCGCGCCGCGCCGTCCGGCCTGCTGCTGACCCTGGCCGACCTGCCGCAGGTCACCAGCTTCGACCTCACCCGCCTGGCAGACCTGCATCGCCAGTCGCCGGACCGGCTGCTGGTCTCCGGCTTCGGCGACAACCGCGGCCCACCCTGCCTGTTTCCGGCGGACTGTCTGCCGGCGCTGGCCGCACTCGATGGCGACGACGGGGCGCGCGCCGTCGTGAAGGCGCAGGCGGCGCGCGTCACCGCCGTGCCGCTGGCGGCAGCCGGGCTCGACATCGACCGACCGGACGACCTGCTGAAGATGCCGCTGGCCTGAGCGCGCGGCGCGGCCGGCTGGTTCAGCCGAGCCGCTTCTCCATGAACAGGCTCAGCGGATCGGGCTGGTAGGCGCCGAACGGCGCGCGTTCGTGGTAACCGAGCCCCCGGTACAGACCGATCGCTTCCGGCTGGTGGATGCCGGTTTCCAGCCGGGCCAGGCCGATGCCGGCGTCCCTCAGCGTCTGCTCCAGCACCGCCATGATCCGCCGGGAAATGCCTTGGCCGCGGCAGTCCTCGGCGACGAACACTCGCTTGATCTCGCCGTAGGCCGGCGGGCCAGGCAGGCGCTTGACCGCGCCGCAGCCGACCATCCGCCCGGCCTGCCACGCGGCGACGAAGCGCACGTTGGGCTGGCGCAAGGTGTCGATGCCGTCGAAGTGATTGCTTTCGGCCGGATACAGCGCACCCATGTAGGCGTCGCTGCGGGCGATCAGCGCTGCGGCCTGGGGATCGCCGGGATCGCAGTCGGCGATCCGCAGCGCGACCGCTGTCATCAGCGGCCCGGAGGCCCGAAGCCCGGCGGCAGGCGGCCGGCCAGCGCCCGCATCATCTTGGCCATGCCGCCGCCCTGGAGCTTCTTCATCATCTCCTTGGTCTGGTCGAACTGGCGCATCAGCTTGTTGACTTCCTGCACCTCGACACCGGCGCCGGTGGCGATGCGCTTCTTGCGCGAGGCCTTGATCAGATCCGGATACCGGCGCTCCTGCCGGGTCATCGAATTGATGATCGCCACCGCCCGCTTGATCTCCTTCTCCGGCTTCACGTTCTTCAACTGCGACTGCAGCTTGGCGCCGCCGGGCAGCTTTTCGAGCATCGAGCCCATGTCGCCCATCTGTTCCATCTGCGCCATCTGCTGGCGGAAGTCCTCGAGATCGAAGCCCTTCTTGCTCTTGAGCTTGTTGGCGAGCTTGGTGGCGGCATCGTTGTCGACCTTGCGCGCCGCTTCCTCGATCAGGCCGAGCATGTCGCCCTGGCCGAGGATGCGGGCGGCGATGCGATCCGGATGGAACACTTCCAGCGCGCCGCTCTTTTCGCCGACGCCGATGAACTTGACCGGCTTGCCGGTGACATGACGCACCGACAGCGCCGCGCCACCGCGCGAATCGCCGTCGGTCTTGGTCAGGATCACGCCAGTCAGCGGCAGGCGGTCGGCGAAGGCCTTGGCGGTGTTGGCGGCGTCCTGGCCGGTCATCGAGTCGACCACGAACAGGGTTTCGACCGGATTCAGCGCGCCGTGCAGGGCGGCGACCTCCTGCATCATTTCTTCGTCGATGCCGAGGCGGCCGGCGGTGTCGACGATCAGGATGTCGGCGAACTGCAGCTTGGCGTGCGCCAGCGCGGCCTTGGCGATCTCCACCGGCTTGTCCGCGCCGGTCGACGGGAACCATTCCACACCGACCGATTCGGCGACGATGCGCAGCTGCTCGATGGCCGCCGGGCGGTAGACGTCGCAGGACACGACGATGACTTTCTTCTTGTCGACCTCGCGCAGGCGCAGCGCCAGCTTGCCGGTCGAGGTGGTCTTGCCCGAGCCCTGCAGGCCGGCCATCAGGATCACCGCCGGCGGCTGGGCGCGCAGATTCAGCGGTTCGGCCGTGCCGCCGAGCGTGGCAGTCAGTTCCTGCTGGACCACGCGCAGCATCGCCTGACCGGGGGTCAGACTTTCGGTGACTTCGGCGCCGACCGCGCGCGCCTTCACCTTGTCGATGAAATCGCGGACCACCGGCAGCGCGACATCGGCTTCCAGCAGCGCCATGCGCAGTTCGCGGGCGGCGGTAGCGACCTGGTCTTCGGTCAGACGGCCCTGGCCGCGCAGGGCGTCGAGCGTGCGGGTCAGGCGGGAACTGAGGTTTTCGAACATGCGATCGGCACTGCCGGTGAAGGTTGCGGGCGGCGCGATTATGCCGGAGCCGCTAGACCTGAATGTCGTCGCCGCAGCGCAGATGCCGGTAGCGCCGGCCGCGCAAGGCCAGCGCGCACTGCGCGGCGATCCGCTGCTCGCTGCCGGGCTTGGCGTGGGTCAGGTGCAGCATCGGCTGGTGCCGCAGCTTGTCCAGTTCGGCGGCCAGCCCGGCCGGCGTGAAGTGCCGGGAACGATCGGCCAGCGCACTTTCCTCGTCCGGGAAGGCGACCTCGATCATCAGGTGATCGAGTCGCGGCAACGCGTTCAGCGCCGCCCACAGCGCGTCACTGGCGTGGGTGTCGCCGGTGAACGCGAACACGCCGGTGTCGCACTCGATCGCGTACCCCACCGCCGGCACCGTGTGCGACACCGCGAACGGCGTGATCCTCAGCGCGCCGATCATCAGCGGCCGGCCCGCTTCCAGCGGCTGCAGCACCAGCAGCGGGTTGACCGGGTCCGGCAGGGTCGTGAAATCCGGCCACAGCTGCCAGTTGAAGACGTGCTGGCGCAGCACCGCGAGGGTTTCCGGAATCGCGTGCACCTGCAGCGCGTGATCGATCTCGCCGAACAGGTTGTCGGCCATGAAGGCGAGCCCGCAGACGTGATCGAGGTGCGCATGGGTGAGCAGCACAGTGCGGATTTCGGCCAGCGCCTGGGCCGGCAGGTCGCCGACACCGGTGCCGGCATCGATCAACATCACGCCATCGACCAGCAGGGTGGTGGTGCGCAGGCCGGGGCCGATCCCGCCGCTGCATCCGAGAATCCTGATCTGCATGAGCGTCAGCAGTTCGAGCGAGGCCGGAATGTAGCACGGCGTTTTGCCCGCTCGGCCAGCGTCGCCGGTCAGCCTGAGATCAGCCCGAGGTCAGTCCCGGGCCGCCCGGCTGCTGCTGCGGTTGCCGTGGCCGGCGGTGCTATCGTTGCCCATCCGCCGTGATGACCTCCATGTCCCTCGCCTACAGCCTGATCGCCGCTGCCCTGTACGCCTTCGCCGGCTGGCGCGCCCTGCGCGCGCGCTTCGACCGCGAGCATCTGGTGCTGACCATGGCGCTGCTGGCGCACGCGGCGGCGCTCAGCCAGCAGGTGATCAACGGCCCGAACCTGATCATCGGCATCGCCGAATCGGTGTCGATGCTGGGCCTGCTGTCGTCGCTGATGCTGTGGGTGTTCTGCTTCCGCGAGCCGCTGCACGCGCTCGGCGTGGTGCACTACCCGATCACCGCGATCTGGGCGCTGGCGCCGGCCCTGTTCACCGACCACGGCCATCCGATTCCGCTGGCCGACTGGAAGATCGGCCTGCACATCGTGTTCTCGCTGCTCAGCGCCGGCCTGCTGACCCTGGCCTCGATCCAGGCGGTGGCCACGCTCAGTCTCGACAACATGCTGCGCCGGCCTTCCAACCTGCAGCTGCTGCGCCGGCTGCCGCCGCTGCAGACCATGGAGCGGCTGCTGTTCCAGCTGATCTTCTTCGGCTTCTTCCTGCTGTCGCTGACCCTGGTCAGCGGCCTGCTGTTCGTCGACAACCTGTTCGCCCAGCACCTGGTGCACAAGACCGTGCTGAGCTTCTGCGCCTGGCTCACCTTCGGGCTGCTGCTGTATGGCCGCCTGCGCCACGGCTGGCGCGGCCGCACGGCGGTGCGCTGGGCGCTGTCCGGCTACACGGTGCTGGTGCTGGCCTACTTCGGCTCCAAGCTGGTCCTCGAACAGATGCTGGGCCGCAGCTGGTACTGACGGCCTGCCGCCGCGCCGATTCGGCACCAGGGGTTGACATGCCACCCTGCGCTTCCGCTTTAATGCGGCACGGGGGGTCACGAGGCCGGTTTCCAGTTGGATGACAAGACACTAGTTGCGCTGCTGTTCCTGCTGGTTTTCCTGCTTCTGCTGTCGGCCTTCTTCGCCGGCTCGGAAACGGCGCTGATGGCGCTCAACCGCTATCGGCTGCGCCACATGGCGAAGTCCGGACACCGCGGCGCCAAGCTGGCCGAGAAGCTGCTCGAACGCCCGGACCGGCTGATCGGCATGATCCTGCTCGGCAACATCGCCGTGCATTCGGCCTCGACCGCGATCGCCACCATCATCACGCTCGACCTGTTCGGCAGCCCGTGGATCGCCGCCACCACCGGCGTGCTGACGATCTTCATCCTGATCTTCGGCGAGATTGCCCCGAAGACGCTCAGCGCGCTGCATCCGGAAAAGGTCGCGATCCCGTCGGCCTACATCTACACGACGCTGCAGTGGATCGTGTACCCGGTGGTCTACGTGGTGAACGTGCTGTCCAACGGCGTGCTGCGGCTGTTCGGCGTCAGCCCGGAGGATGCCGCCGCGCACAGCCTGTCGAGCGAGGAACTGCGCTCGGTGGTGGCCGAGGCCGGCGCGATGATTCCCGAGCGCCACCAGCGGATGCTGCTGTCGATCCTCGACCTGGAAAAGGCCACCGTCGAGGACATCATGATTCCGCGCAACGAGATCATCGGCATCGACATCTCCGAGCCCTGGGAAAAGATCCGCGAAGTCATCATCGCCTCCAGCCACACGCGGCTGCCGGTGTTCGACGGCTCGATCGACGACCTGAAGGGCATCGTCCACCTGCGCAAGGTGCTGCGCCTGACCGTGCAGGACAGCCTGACGCTGGACAGCCTGCTGACCCTGGTCCGCGATCCGTACTACATCCCCGAAGGCACGCCGCTGAACCAGCAGCTGCTGAACTTCCAGGACCAGAAGCGGCGCATCGGCTTCGTGGTCGACGAGTACGGCGACATCCAGGGGCTGGTGACCCTGGAAGACATCCTCGAAGAAGTGGTCGGCGAGTTCACCTCCGATCCCGCCACGCGGATCAAGAACGTCTATCTGGACGCCGATGGCAGCGTGCTGGTGCATGGCTCGGTGACCATCCGCAGCCTCAACCGCAGCTTGAGCTGGAAGCTGCCGACCGGCGGGCCGAAGACCCTCAACGGCCTGGTCATGGAGCAGCTGCAGGAACTGCCGAAACCGGGACGGAAGCTGGCGATCGGCGAGTACCAGATCGAGATCACCGACGTCCGCGCCAATGCCGTCAAGAGCGCCAGAGTGCGGCCAGTGGCGGCGGTTACCTGATGGCGGCGGCGCTTCGCTAGACTTCGCGCCGGGGCCTGCGCAGACGCCCCGCGTACCGACGATCTCTCGTCCAAGTTCTGCTCCCTTCCGGGCCTTGCCCGCCGGAGCACCGTGACCGCCGTGACCGAACCCGCAACCCTGCCCACCGGCGCCGACGCGCGCCCTGCCCCGGTGTCGTTCCTGCACGCGCTGCGCTTCTGGCTGTGGCTCGGCTTCGTGTCGTTCGGCGGTCCGGCCGGCCAGATCGCGGTGATGCACGCCGAACTGGTCGAGCGCCGCCGCTGGATTTCCGAACGCCGCTTCCTGCACGCACTGAACTACTGCATGGTGCTGCCCGGCCCGGAGGCGCAGCAGCTCGCCACCTACATCGGCTGGCTGCTGCACGGCACCCGGGGCGGCATCGTCGCCGGGGCGCTGTTCGTGCTGCCGTCGCTGGCGATCCTGATCGCGCTGACCTGGGCCTACCTGCGCTTCGGCGAACTGCCGGTGATCGCCGGCATCCTCTACGGCATCAAGCCGGCGGTGACCGCCATCGTCGTCCACGCGGCCTGGCGGATCGGCAAGCGGGCGCTGAACAACGCTGCGCTGTGGGCGATCGCGGCGGCCGCGTTCGTCGCGATCTTCGCGCTGCATCTGCCGTTTCCGCTGATCGTCGTCGGCGCCGCCGTCATCGGCTTCGCCGGCGGCCGGATCGCGCCGCAGCGCTTCCGTACCGGCGGCGGCCACGGCGCTGCCAGGATCGACCAGCGGCCCAGCCTGATCGACGACGACACCGTCGTCGCCCACGCCGGCTACCGCACGGCGCGCCTGCTCGCGGTGCTCGGCGTCGGGCTGGTGCTGTGGCTGTCGGCCTATCTGGCGCTGCTGGCCACGCTCGGCCACGACAACCCGATCACGACGATGGCGCGGTTCTTCTCCGGCGCGGCGCTGGTGACCTTCGGCGGCGCCTACGCGGTGCTGCCGTACGTCTACGACTCGGCGGTCAACCAGTTCCGCTGGCTGGGCGCGGCGCAGATGATCGACGGCCTGGCGCTTGGCGAAACCACGCCCGGGCCGCTGATCATGATCGTCGCCTTCGTGGGCTTCGTCGGCGGCTGGCAGACCGAGGCGCTGGCTGGCGCGCTCGGCCCCGGCCATCTGCTGGCATCGGCAGTGCTGGCCGCCTGCGTGGCGACCTGGTTCACCTTCCTGCCGTCGTTCGTGTTCATCCTCGCCGGCGGGCCGCTGGTGGAAGCGACGCGCGACGACCTGCGCCTGACCGCACCGCTGACCGGCATCACCGCCGCCGTGGTCGGCGTGATCCTGAACCTGGCGCTGTTCTTCGCCTTCCACGTGCTGTGGCCGGCCGGCTTCGCTGGCCGCTTCGAGTGGCCGGCACTGGCGATCGGCATCGCTGCAGCGGTGGCACTGATGCGCTACGGCGTCAGCGTGCCGAAGCTGATCGGCGTCTGCGCGCTCGTGGGGCTGGTGATCCACATCGGCAGCCGCGCGCTGCTCGGCTGACCGCCCGGCGGCCGGCTCGACCTAGACGGCGTCGAGCGCCTGGGTCAGCCGCTGCACGGCGATCACCTCCAGATCGAGCTTGACGTTCTTCCGGGGCCGATTGGCTTCCGGCACGATCGCCCGCTTGAAGCCGTGCTTGGCCGCTTCCTGCAGCCGTTCCTCGCCGTTCTGCACCGGCCGGATCTCGCCGGCCAGGCCGACTTCGCCGAACACCACGGTGTCGTTCGGCACCGGCTTGCCCCGGAAGCTCGACAGCGCGGCCAGCAGCAACGGTAGGTCGGCCGCCGTTTCCTGGATGCGCATGCCGCCGACCACGTTGGCGAACACGTCCTGATCGCCAAGCGCGACGCCGGCATGGCGGTGCAGCACCGCCAGCAGCATCGCCAGGCGATTGCCTTCCAGACCCAGCGCGACGCGGCGTGGATTGCTGCCCTGGCTGGCGTCGACCAGCGCCTGCACCTCCACCAGCAGCGGCCGCGAACCCTGCCGGGTCACGGTGATGACGCTGCCCGGCACCGGCTGCTCATGGCGCGACAGGAACAGCGCCGACGGATTGCTGACTTCCTTCAGGCCGGCGTCGGTCATCGCGAACACGCCCATCTCGTTGACGGCGCCGAAGCGGTTCTTGACCGCGCGGACGATGCGGTAGCGGCTGCCGACGTCCTGCTCGAAATACAGCACGGTGTCGACCATGTGCTCCAGCACGCGCGGGCCGGCGATCGCGCCTTCCTTGGTGACATGGCCGACCAGCACGATGGTGCAGCTCTTGCCCTTGGCGTGGCGCACCAGCTGGGCGGCGCATTCGCGCAGCTGCGACACCGAGCCGGGTGCTGCATCCAGCGCATCGGTATACAGCGTCTGGATCGAGTCGAGCACGACGAAGCCGGGCGAGGTCCGGCTCAGCGTGTCGAGGATGGTTTCTAGCCCGGTCTCGGCCAGCACCGGCAGATCGAGCCGCGGCAGGCCGAGGCGGCGCGCCCGCAAGCTGACCTGGGTCAGCGATTCCTCACCGGTCACGTACAAGGTGCTGACCCGGCCTTCGAGCGCCGCCAGCGCCTGCAGCAGCAGGGTCGACTTGCCGATGCCGGGCTCACCGCCGATCAGGATCACAGCGCCCGGCACCATGCCGCCGCCGAGCACCCGATCGAGTTCGCTCAGGCCGGTCGGAATGCGCTCGCTGTCCTCGCCGCTGATCTCGTCGAGCCGGCGCACGGCGCTGCGTTCGACCGAAAAGCTGCCGGCGCGCGCCTTCGGCTTCGAGGTCGTGGTTTCGACCAGCGTGTTCCATTCCCCGCAGTCGGCGCACTGGCCCTGCCACTTCGGCGCATCGGCACCGCAGTGGTTGCAGACGTAGCGCAGCTTGGCGGCGCCGGGATTCAGGGACTTGGCCATCGTGGACAGATGCGGGATCGGTGGGGTTCGACGTCAGGATTCGACGCCAGAACTTCGACGTCAGGGGCTCGACTTCAGCGGCGCGCGCAGCAGCACGATCACGGCGGTGATCAGGGTCACCGCGCCGACCACCGCCGGAACGAAGGCCAGCGCGCCGGCAAGGTTGCCTTCGCCGAGGCGGTTGCTGCCCAGGGTCAGGCCGTGGTTGTAGCCGAACATGCTGAACAGATAGAAGCAGAAGTTGCCCCAGATGGCGATCAGCACACCCCAGCGCACGGTGCGGGCGCTGCCGTCGGCCAGCACGAACAGGCGCACCACCATGCCCAGCACGATCGCCATCATGCCGTTCAGCAGCATGCCCAGATGCACGGCGCGCCAGCCGGCGGCGGTGCCCGGCAGGTCGTATTCGATGAACAGCGGCACCGGCGAGAACGAGATGCCGCCGAGCATCTTGAAAGTCAGCATGAAGCCGCCGATCAGGGCCACCAGCAGTGCTGCCAGTCCATGCTTGATCAGTGCCGCCGAGGTGTTGCCGGTCATTTGTTGCTCCCCTTGTGGTTGATTTGCCGAAACGGCTCGTCGCGATTTAAGTTAACACCGTTCCGCGATCAATGAGGTGCGCCATGGCCGAGCATTCGCAGCATCCGATGGATCACTTTCCGGTGCGCCCGCTGCGCTTTCCGCTGGCGGCCGATCAGCCGGTGGCGGTGGTCTGGAGCCGCACCAAGCCGGCGTTCTCGGTGTTCCTCAATGCGCTGGCGATGCACGTGCCGCACTTCGAACGTTATCTGGTGGCGTCGCTGCGCCGGGCGCGCGAGCAGATCCGGGATCCCGCGCTCAAGCGCGACGTCACCGCAATCATCGGCCAGGAAGCCAATCATTCGCACAACCTGACCGCGTTCAACCAGCATCTGCGCGCCCGTTATCCGGAGGTCGTGGCGATCGACGATGCCTCGATCGCCTGGTTCGCGCGGCACGCCACCGAGGACGACCTGAAAGCCAGCGTCGGCTTCACGGCCGGCTACGAAACCTTCACCTTCCTGGCCGGGATGATCATCCTGCAGCACCACGATCGCTGGTTCGCCGATGCCGATCCGCAGATGAAGGCGCTGTGGGTCTGGCACCAGGTCGAGGAGATCGAGCACGGCGCGGTGGCCTTCGAAGTCTGGCAGCACCTGTTCGGCGAGCACGAGTGGACCCGCAAGTGGATGGTGCTGAAGGCGGCCCTGCACATCGCCCGCGAGACCTTGCTGCTGTATCCGCGCATGGCGCGCCGGGAAGGCTGGCTGCGCTCGCCGTGGCAGGCCGTGAAGACGCTGGCCTTCGGCGGCGAGATGCTCGGCCGGCTGTTCCTCGCCGCGCTGCCGGTGTTCAGCCGCCGCTACCACCCGCGCCGGCACCCGATCGCCACCACCGCGCAGAACCCGATCCAGATCGCCTGGCGGCGCTATGAGGCGAGCGGCGGCGACGTGCTGGCGATCGATCACGCCAAGCTCGCCGCGATGCTGCGGATGGCCCCGCCAGCCGGTTCGCCGACGGGCTGACAGCACCGCCGGGCGCGGCCATAATCCGCGCCCTTGAGCAAGCCGCCTTCCCTGCCGATCCTGCTGTCGCCACCGCTGCCCGCGGAGGCTGGCGCGCGCCTGCACTGGACCGGCCTGCCGGGTGCATCGGCCGCGCTGGCGATCGCCGAAGCCGCTGCCCGCCACGAAGGGCTGGTGATCGCCGTCACCAACGGCGAGCAGCACGCCTACAAGCTCGAAGAGGAACTGCGCTTCTTCGCCCATCCGTCGATTCCGGTGATGCATTTCCCGGACGCCGAGACCCTGCCCTACGACCCGTTCTCGCCGCACCAGGAAATCCTCTCCGACCGGCTGGCCGCGCTCTATCGGCTGCCGTCGCAGACCCGGGGCGTGATGATCGTCACCGCCGGCACCCTGCTCGAACGGCTGCCGCCGCGCAGCTGGCTCGATGGCCGCGCGCTGCTGCTGAAGGCCGGCGACAAGCTGCCGCCGCACGCCTTCCGCGAGCGCCTGATCGCCGCCGGCTACCAGAGCGTGTCGGAGGTCCAGACCCAGGGCGAGTTCGCGGTCAGAGGTGCCCTGATCGACGTCTTCCCGATGGGCGCCTCGGAGGCCTACCGGCTCGACCTGTTCGACGAGGAAGTCGAGACCATCCGGGTGTTCGATCCGGACACCCAGCGCTCCTCGGCCAAGGTCGACGAGATCCGCCTGCTGCCGGCCCGCGAGTTCCCGACCGACAAGGCCGGCGTCGAGGTGTTCCGGCGCCGCTACCGCGAGTATTTCCCCGGCGATCCGGCGCGTTCGCGGATCTATTCGGAAGTCTCGAAGAACCTGATGCCGGGCGGCATCGAAGCCTACCTGCCGCTGTTCTTCGCGCCGGAAACGGCAGCCGCAGCGAGCCTCTACGACTACCTGCCGGTGCATGCGCTGATCATCGCCACCGATGATCTGGACCTGGCACTGGCCGCCGAATGGAAGCAGATCGAAGAGCGCTACGAGCGCTATTCGGGGAATCTCGAACGGCCGCTGATGCGCCCCGCCGACCTGTTCATCGAGCCGAAGACCGCGCTCGAAGAACTGGGCTACTACCCGCAGGTACGGCTGGCCGGCCCGGCGGCCGATGGCGCGCCAGCAGCGGCCGATTTCGGCTGCGCGCCGATCGCCGGCACCGCCGATGAACTGAAGGCACTGCTGAAGGCCTCGACGCGCCGGGCGCTGTTCGTCGCCGAATCGGCCGGCCGCCGCGAAGCGCTGATCGGCTGGCTCAAGGGCCTCGGCATCCTGCCGCGCCAGTACGAGCGCTGGGCGGCGTTCGCGGCCGACGGCAACCGCTACGGCATCGTGCTCGGCCCGCTGCAGGACGGTCTCAACCTGCCGGCCGCCAATGTCGCCGTGATCGCCGAGGCGCAGGTGTTCGGTGCCCGGGCGCCGGTGTCGATGCGCAAGCGCGGCAAGGTTCGCGATCCGGAAACCATTCTCCGCGATCTCAACGATCTGAAGCTCGGCGCGCCGGTGGTGCACGTCGAGCACGGCGTCGGCCGCTATCGCGGCCTGATCCGGCTCGATGCCGGCGGCGTCGAGGCCGAATACCTGGTGCTGGAGTACGCCGACGCCGACAAGCTCTATGTGCCGGTCGCCAGCCTCAACCAGATCCACCGCTACACCGGTGCCGAGGAGCAGGCGGCGCCGCTGCACAACCTGGGTTCGGACCGCTGGTCGAAGGCGCGTGCCAAGGCCAAGGAACGCGCCGCCGATGTCGCCGCCGAACTGCTGCAGATCCAGGCCCGCCGCGCCGCGCGCGAAGGCATGGCGCTGCCGGTCAACGAAGATGCCTTCGCGGTGTTCAACGAAGGCTTCCGCTTCCTGACCACGCCGGACCAGCAGAAGGCGATCGACGCCGTGCTGGCCGACATGGCGCTGCCGAAGCCGATGGATCGCGTGGTCTGCGGCGACGTCGGCTTCGGCAAGACCGAAGTGGCGCTGCGCGCGGCGTTCGCCGCCGCCGCCAACGGCAAGCAGGTCTGCGTGCTGGCGCCGACCACGCTCTTGGTGCAGCAGCACGAAAAGAACTTCCGCGACCGCTTCGCGCAGTACTGCGAAGCGATCGGCGAGCCGGCCGGCGCGCCGTCGATCCGCATCGCGGGCCTGTCCCGGCTGCGCACGGCGAAGGAGCAGACCCAGCTGCTCGACGATCTCGAGAAAGGTCAGGTCGACATCGTCATCGGCACCCACCGGCTGATCCAGGACGACGTCCGCTTCGCCGACCTGGGCCTGGTGATCGTCGACGAAGAGCACCGCTTCGGCGTGCGTCACAAGGAAAAGCTGAAGAACCTGCGGGCCGAAGTGCACCTGCTGACGCTGACCGCGACGCCGATCCCGCGCACGCTGAACATGAGCATGGCGGGCCTGCGCGATCTGTCGATCATCGCCACGCCGCCCAGCACCCGTCTTGCGATCCGCACGTTTGTCTCCGAGTGGGATTCGGCGCTGGTCTACGAGGCCTGCCTGCGCGAACTGCGCAGAGGCGGCCAGGTGTATTTCCTGCACAACGAGGTCAAGGACATCGAGCGCTTCGCCAGCGAGATCCAGACGCTGGTGCCGGAAGGCAAGGTGCGCGTCGCGCACGGCCAGATGCGCGCCAGCGAGCTGGAGCAGGTGATGCTCGACTTCTACCACGGCCGCTTCAACATCCTGGTCTGCACCACGATCATCGAGTCCGGCATCGACGTGCCGAACGCCAACACCATCCTGATCGACCGCGCCGATCATCTCGGCCTGGCCCAGCTGCACCAGCTCCGAGGCCGTGTCGGCCGCAGCCATCACCGCGCCTACGCCTACCTGCTGGTGCCATCGCGGCGCAGCTTGAGCGAGGACGCCAACAAGCGCCTGCAGGCGATCGAGGAGTTGGGCGAGCTGGGCTCCGGCTTCGCGCTGGCGACTCAGGATCTGGAGATCCGCGGCGCCGGCGAGCTGCTCGGCGATAACCAGAGCGGCCAGATCGAGGAAATCGGCTTCACGATGTACGCCGAGATGCTGGCCAACGCGGTGCGCGCATTGCGCCACGGCCGGATCGCCGATGCGCCGTTCGGCCAGGCACCCTGCGAAGTCGATCTCGGCTCTTCGGCGCTGATTCCGGACGACTACGTGCCGGACGTGCACAGCCGTCTGGTGCTGTACAAGCGGATCGCCGAAACCCGGACCGAGGACGAGCTGGAAGAGCTGAAAGTGGAGCTGATCGACCGCTTCGGCCTGCTGCCGCCGCAGGCCGAGCGCCTCTGCGAAGCCGCGCTGCTGCGCCAGCTGGGCGAGACGGCCGGCATCACCAAAATCCGCGCCGGCGCCAAGACCGCGATGCTCGACTTCGGCCCGGCGCCGGCGATCGAGCCGATGAAGCTGATCAAGCTGATCCAGACCCAGCCGAAGGTCTACAAGCTGGAAGGCCAGAAGCGACTGACCATCACCGCCAAGGAACTCGAGGAGCCGGCACAGCGCGCGCCGCTGCTGACCGCCCTGCTCGGCCGGCTGGTGACGACGACACCGGCCAAAGCCTGAAGGCGGGGCTGGCCCCGTCCTTAGACCGGCACGCGGCCGCTCAACGCGCGGGCCAGGGTGCCGCCATCGACGTATTCCAGCTCGCCGCCCATCGGCACGCCGTGGGCGATGCGGGTCACGGCAACGCCCCGGGCGCGCGCCAGTTCGGCGAGGTAGTAGGCGGTGGCCTCGCCTTCGACGGTCGGATTGATCGCGATGATCAGCTCGCGCACGTCGCCATCGGCCAGCTGCGCCGCCAGGTTGTCGAGACCCAGCTCGGCCGGGCCGATGCCATCGATCGGCGACAGCCGGCCCATCAGCACGAAGTAGCGGCCGCGATAGCTGCCGGTGTTCTCGACAGCGATCAGATCGGCCGGGTGTTCGACCACGCACAGCTGGCCGGTGGCGAACCGGGCATCGCCGCAGTAGGCGCAGCGACTGTCCTCGCGGAACATCCGGCAGCGCGGGCAGCGTTCAATACCGGTCAGCGCCTCCGCCAGGGTGGTGGTCAGGAAGGCGGCGCCATCGCGATCGCGATCGAGCAGGTGAAAGGCCATGCGCTGCGCCGACTTCGGGCCGACGCCGGGCAGCCGGCGCAGCGCGTCGATGAGGCGGGTCAGGCGCGGCGTGTAAGTGGCCATGCGATGCGGCGCGTGATCAGAAACCCATGCCCGGCGGCAGGTTCATGCCGGCGGTGACCTTGCTCATCTTCTCGGCCGAATGGCGCTCCAGCTTCTGGGCGGCATCGTTGATCGCGGCGGCGATCAGGTCTTCGAGGAATTCCTTGTCTTCCTTCATCGCTTCGGGGTCGATCACCACGCGACGCGCCTCGTGCTTGCCGTTCAGCGTGATCTTGACCATGCCGGCGCCGGATTCACCGGTGATCTCGGTGGCGGCGATCTCGGCCTGCACCTTCTGCATCGTTTCCTGCGCTTTCTGCGCCTGCTGCATCAGCTGGGCGAGCGGACCTTTCATGCGGTTCTCCTGATTCGGTGGACATGGGGCACCCGCCTGATCATGGGGCGGGCGGCCGCGGCTTCAATCAATGGGTGGTCGGGTCGACCGGCTGGATCGAACCGGCGCGGACGGTGGCGCCGAACAGCGTGCGGAAGCTGGTCACCACCGGGTCATGCTCGATGGCCTTTTCGGCATCGCGCTGGCGGTCGATCACCTTCTGCTCGTCGAGTGCCGCCGGGTGCAGCTGGCCGGGCACCGCGACCGGCTCGACCACCAGGCTCAGCGCGCCGAGCCGGGCGACCAGCGCCGCTTCGACCGCCGCGCGGCGCTCCTCGGTCTGCAGGTGCTTGGCACGCGGATCGAGCGCGAAACGCAGCACGCCCGCTTCCTGCGACAGCCAGGCGCAATGGCGGGCGAACTGCCGGGTCATGCCATCGAGCCCCAGCGTGTCGACCAGCGCGTGCCACATCTCGGCATCGCTGGCCGGTGCAGCCGACGCCAGCGGCGCCGGGACCGATGTCGATGCGGCAGCCGGCGGCGCGGCGACGGCCGCTGCGCTCGGTGCCGGCTTTGGCGCGGTTGCCGGCATCCGGATATTGCCGCTGCGCGGCGCAGCGGCAGCTGCCGGCGCCGTCGAGGCCCAGGGCGGCGAATCGGCAGCGGCGGCGCGCGACGATGCTGCCGCCGGTGCGGCCACTGCCCGGCCGCCGCCACTGCCGCCGGCCGGTGCCGCCGGTGCGCTGTCGTCGAGCCGCAGCGCGAACATCCGCAGCACGGTCATCTCGAAACCCAGACGCGGGTCCGGCGAATACGGCAGATCGCGACGGCCGAGCACGGCGGTCTGGTACCAGAGCTGCACATCGTCGACCGCCAGCCGCTCGGCCAGCGGCGCCAGACGCGGATCGTCGTCCTCGTCGCCCGAGCCGGGCAGCAGCTGCAGCATCGCGATCCGCTGCAACGCGGCGGCGAGATCGTTCAGCAGCGCCTGGAAATCCGGCGCCGATTCCTCAAGCCGGCGCAGCGCTGCCAGCAGCGCTTCGCCGTCATGCGCGGCCAGCGCGTCGATGACATCGAGCAGGTTGCGGCGGCCGCCAGTGCCCAGCATCTCCTCGATACCGAGCGCTTCGAGCCGGCCGCCACCGGCGAACACCAGCGCCTGGTCGAGCAGCGACAGGCCATCGCGCATCGAGCCATCGGCGGCACGCGCCAGTTCGGTAATCGCGGCGGTTTCGAACTCGACCGCCTCGTCCTTGAGGATGTCGCCGAGGTTGTCGCGGATCATCGCCACGCTGAGCCGCTTCAGGTTGAACTGCAGGCAGCGGCTCAGCACCGTGATCGGCAGCTTCTGCGGGTCCGTCGTGGCCAGGATGAACTTCACATGCGGCGGCGGCTCTTCGAGCGTCTTCAGCAGCGCGTTGAAGGCGCCCTTCGACAGCATGTGCACTTCGTCGATCAGGTAGACCTTGTAGCGGCCCCGGGCCGGCGAGTACTGGGCGTTGTCGATCACTTCGCGGATGTTGTCGACGCCGGTATTCGACGCGGCGTCGATTTCCAGCAGATCGACGAAGCGGCCGTCGTTGACCTCCTTGCAGGTCGAGCAAATGCCGCAGGGATTGGCACTGACGCCAGTCTGGCAGTTCAGGCCCTTGGCGATGATTCGCGCCAGCGTGGTCTTGCCGACGCCTCGGGTGCCGGTCAGCAGGATCGCCGGGTGCAGCCGGTCGGCGTCCAGCGCATGGGTCAATGCCTTGACCACATGGCCCTGGCCGCGCACGTCCTCGAAGCGGCGCGGACGCCATTTACGGGCAAGCGCGAGATAGCTCATCGGGATTCACGGGGGCTTGAAACGGGGAGCCGCATTGTCGCGGATGGCCGGCCGTCGTGCATACGGCGGCGCTGCATCGTCACGGCGCGCGGGCCATAGCGCCGTCGCGCGAATGCCGGCTGGCCGCCCTGGCGCAGCGGTGCGCGCCATCGGTAGACGATCACGTCGCGCCGACTCGGGCTCGGGAATCGGCGCCTGATGGCCAGGGCCGTCTCGGGATCGTCATCCAGCCTTCACCGCGTTGACCACAAGCCTCGCGAGCATGCCGCCTTCGATTTCCTCGAGACGCGCAGCGATGGCAGACGAATCCGGTACGCCCCTCGACCGCCGGGCTTTCCTGCGGATGACCGCCGCCACGGCCGGCGCGGCGCTGCTGCCGGCGTCGATCCAGAAGGCGCTGGCGATTCCCGCCCGCAGCCGCAGCGGCACCATTCGCGATGTCGAGCATGTGGTGATCCTGATGCAGGAAAACCGCAGCTTCGACCACTACTTCGGCACCCTGCCCGGCGTGCGCGGCTTCGGCGATCGCTTCACGATTCCGCAGGCTTCCGGCAAGCCGGTCTGGCATCAGCGCGACCTCGCCGGTGCCGACGTGCTGCCGTTCCATCTCGACGCTGTGATCGGCAACGCCCAGCGCGTGGACGGCACGCCACACGGCTGGAGCGACGCCCACCACGCCTGGAACGATGGCCGCTACGGCTACTGGCCGGTGCACAAGCGGGCGCAGTCGATGGGCTACTACCAGGAAGCGGAGCTGCCGTTCCAGTTCGCGCTGGCGCGGGCCTTCACGGTCTGCGATGCCTATCACGCCGCCATCCACAGCAGCACCAATCCGAACCGGCTGATGCTGTTCACCGGCACCAACGACCCGGACGGCCTCGGCGGCGGCCCGATTACCGACAACCGCAACGACGATCTCGGCCCCAGCGCCGAAGGCTTCCGCTGGACCACCTACCCCGAACGCCTGCAAGCGGCCGGCGTGTCGTGGAAGGTCTACCAGGACATGGCCGACAACTTCACCGACAACCCGCTGGAAGGCTTCGCGAGCTTCCGCGCCGCCTACGCGCGCGATCCCGCCTCGCCACTGGTGACTCGCGGCCTGAGCAGCACGCTGGGCAACAACAGCCTCGACGGCCTGCGCGCCGATGTACTCGCCGGCCGGCTGCCGCAGGTGTCGTACATCGTCGCCCCGGCGGCGTACTCCGAGCATCCGGGGCCGTCCAGCCCGGTACAGGGCGGCTGGTACGCGCAGGCGGTGCTGGACGCGCTGACCGCCGATCCGGAAGTGTGGAGCCGCACCGTGCTGCTGCTGACCTTCGACGAGAACGACGGCTTCTTCGATCACCTGCCGCCGCCCTGCCCGCATTCGATCGGACCCGATGGCGAGGCGGCGGGCGCCTCGACCGTCGACGACCGGCAGGATCGCCATCACGGCAGCAGCCTGCTTGATCGAAACTGGCCCTACGGCCCCGGCCCACGCGTGCCGATGACGGTGATCTCGCCGTGGAGCCGAGGCGGCTGGGTGTGCTCGGAAACCTACGATCACACCTCGATCATCCGCTTCCTGGAAGCGCGTTTCGGCGTGATGGAACCGAACATCAGCCCGCGCCGCCGCGCCATCTGCGGCGACCTCACCCGCTGCTTCGACTTCGCCACCCCGAACGACACGCGCCTGCCGGCCGCCCCGATCCTGAGCCGTGGCGAGGCCGACGCCGTTCGCCGCGCGCAGGAACAGCTGCAGCAGATTGCCGCGCCGCGCGGCCGGAACGGCCAGCTGCCGGTGCAGCCGGCCGGCATCCGGCCTTCGCGCGCCCTGCCCTATGAACTGGCGGCCGACGCCACGGTGTCACCGCGCGGCATCCGACTGGACTTCATCAACACCGGCACAGCCGGCGCGGTCTTCCACGTCTACGACCGGCTGCACCTGCGCGAACTGCCGCGCCGCTACACCGTGGAACCCGGCATGGCGCTGGCCGACATCTGGCGCCCGCTGCTGACCGATCTCGGCGAATACGATCTCTGGCTGCTCGGCCCGAACGGCTTTCACCGCCAGTACAGCGGCCAGCTCGGCGTGCTGGACCGCCGCGCCGCCGCACCCGAAGTCCGCGCCCGCCACGACACCAGTACCGGCGACCTGCTGGTCTCGCTGATCAACAACGGCCGCGCCGATTGCCGCTTCGTGCTCACCGCCGAAGCCTATGCCGACCCCACACCACGCCCGATCATCGTCAGCGGCGGCCGCACCGAAATGCTGCGGCTGACACTCCAGGACGCCGGCCGCTGGTATGACTACCGCGTGCAGATCGACGGCGAGCGCAACGCCGGCAAGCCCTTCGTACGGCGCTTCGCTGGACGTGTCGAGACCGGCGAGCCTTCGATCAGCGATCCGGCGATGGGGGTCGTGGGATAGCGGATGGCGCTTATCAATTTGTCCAGTTGGAGCACCGACCAGCGGAAGATGCCGGCGAACGCCTCCTGCGTGAGTGCACGCGGCGGCGGGGGACCGCGCGACTAACGTGGAAGTGAGCGGCCTGCGCGGCTTTTCGCGCAGGTCCGCTCGATTGAAGGGTTATGCGGCTGGCGGCACATTTTGAGCAGCAATGTTTTGAGCCATGCGAGCCTCGTAACGCGCAGCGCACGCAGGGCAAACCTTCACAAAGCGATCTTTGGCGTCGAAGTGCAACCGGTAGAGTTTGTGCTGGATATCCCAGCAACGAAGGCACATTGGTTGGCCAGTGGGTTTCCCATCTTCGCCGACCGTGTAGTAAGCGTCGCGGTCGCGCACCACCGTTGCTCTTAGTTGGAAAGCTTCTTCGAGCTCTGCGATACGGCGCTCGCGCTCTGAAATAGTGTCCTGTACGGAAGACATTTCCATCTTCGCGTCGGCGAGCGCGCTCATCAACTCGGCAAGCTTAAGTTTCAGCTCAGCCTTTTCAAGCGAGAAATCAGTTTCCCGCAAAAGCTTCGCGATATCGGTAGCGGTCTTCAGGCTGGAGAGGACAGAGCCAATGGCGGCTAGATCAGGCATTAGTGGCCTCCTCAGTAAGCCGCATAACGCTCAAGCTCAGCCACGGATTTGCCGCAGCGAAGCGGAGGCAAATACGGGGAGTTCCTTCGAAAAAGTAGACACCCGTTGGTTAGGCGCATTGGCGCTCGAAGTCGACGGGCGACTGGTAGTTGAGAGCCGAGTGTAGTCGGCGATGGTTGTAGAAATCGACGTAGTCACGCACGGCGCTGCGTAGGTCGTGATCGCTATCGAATCGTCGGCGGTGATACAGGTCTGACTTCATCGACTTGTTCCAGGCCTCGATATGCGCGTTGTCCGTCATGCGTCGGGGGCGGTTGACCGATTGCTTGATCCCAGCGCTCAGCAGTCTGTCCTTGAAGCGATCACCCAGAAACTCGACGCCCCGATCGCTGTGAAACATCGCGCCGACTGGCTTGCGAATCCGCAGCGCGTTGCTCAGCGCGCGGGCGGTGACGGCACAGGATTTCTCGGTG
>JAPLSA010000003.1 GCA_026398815.1 Gammaproteobacteria bacterium | reverse complement strand
AGCCTCGGCTACCGCACGCCTGCCGAGCGTGCCGCCGAGCACCGAAAGGGCGCTTCCACTGCTACAACGACCATCGAGCAGTAACCACCCACAGCGGACTCACTAACAAGCAATCGGCACTATTTGTGGGGGCAGGTCAGTGGCTGCGTCCTGTGACGCAGCTTTGATCTTGTCTTTCTCTTTTGTAGCCCTGTTTCTCTCCTTGCTGGTTCATGGTTGCGAATCGAAGATTCGCAACAAAAGGGCCTCGCCGGCCCTGAAGGCGTGATGCGGCGGACACGGCCGCCGACTATGCATGAAGCGGACACCTGTCTGACTGCAGAGCGCTCCCGTCAGCGGTGCCGGTCATCTCGGTCTTTGAGTCGTCTACGCCGCCATCCGATGCTCGTAATACGGCCGTTCCCGGTCATCGAGAATGGCGTAAGCGCGGTGCAGGTCGCCGATTGGATTCAGCCAATCGTCGATGTACTGCCGCTGGATCGGAATGATGCAGCGGTCATGACCGGCCGCGGCGACTTCGGCTGGCGGCTCGTCGGTGATGGCGGCGAACGACAGCAGTTCCTCGCCATCGGATCCGACCCATCGTGACCAGAGGCAGGCGACCAGCATCTCGTGACCCGGTTGTGGCCTGAACTCGATCACGACGTTCTCGTCCTTCTCGTCCGGGCCCAGCTCCTGCATTTCGAGCCGGTGCCGGCTGACGTTTTCGAAGAAAGCCGACACCAGGATCAGACCGTGGCTGACCCCGAACTGTCCTTTCCAGAAACCTTCCAGATTGTCCCGCCGGGCGTTGTAGCACCCGGGGTACTTGCTGTCGTAGAACGCCGGCTTGCCTGCCGGCCGGCAGTGGTAGCGCATCGGCTTCACCACTCGGCGGCCGTTCTCCCAGACCATGACCAAGGCGTAGTGCATGGGGAAGATCCGGCTGTCGATCGCCTTCGGCTCGACCCGGTTCAGGTCGGCCAGCTTGCCGAGCAGCCAATTGACCTTCTCGGTTGCGATCCGCCGGTCTGACTCGGCCTTCTTGGTCACCTTCACCTGCAGGGACCGCTCGGCATCGGCCAGACGTGTCCGCTGCTTGAACAGATCCCGCTGCCACTTCTCGGTCAACCCCCGGTCATGGGCGGTGATCAACTCGCGGATCCGGCGCTCCGGCTCGGTCTGCGGGTCCGCGAAGTTGGCGTCCATCGCCCGAGGGATCTTCACGGACGGGTTGCGAGCCCGTTCGACGTACAGGGCGATGAATTCATCGATTCCAATGTCCGCATTGAACTGCCGGATGAAATCCCGGTACTTCTGGGTGACCATCGCGCTGTAACACATCGCCGTGTTTCCCCCTGCCGATCCTCGGCACCCTTCCTGGCAGAAATCCCCCGATCCGCTACGCACATCCCGAGAGGGCTGGCGGCGCAGTCCGAGCTTACTGCGATCCATTGCCCGGTCCGGACAGACCGAAGCCGGTCATCGTCACCGCTCTTGATTATCGTGACGTAATCAAGTTGCCTGCCGCGATGACCAAATCCCCCCATGGTGGCCCCCGTCCAGGGACAGGTCATCCCAAGCGCTACAGCGAGTCGACCGTCCAGATTCGGGTGGCCGGCCACTGCGCCCTCGGCGTCGGCGAGGTGCGCGCAGCGCGCAGGCGATCTCGATCGCGCCGGCGAAATTATGTCAATGAAATCAGTAGTGTTCATGGTGAACACAGCTGTTGCTGCCGACTGAAAATTGACCCCGGGATCATGACCAGCTCTTTCACACCATCGACGTCCGGGAAGTCTGGGGTGTCGGGCCGAAGCTGGCAGTCCAGCTTGATGCCATAGGCATCTGTACGGTGGCGTGGTTGCGCGATGCCAACGCAGGGGCGCTGCGAGACCGAATCGGCGTCGTCATGGAACGCACCGCCCGGGAACTGCGGGGGCAATCCTGCTTGCCGCTTGAAGCAATGACGCCGCCGAAGCAGCAGATCATGGCCAGGCGCAGCTTCGGCAAGGAGGTAACGAGCTTCGACGAACTTCGGGAATCGATCTTGACTTTCGCCAGCCGGGCAGCAAAAAAGCTGCGCGTTCAGTCGTCGCTGACTTCGGCGGTGATGGTTTTCGTGCGGACAAATCCGTTCAAGGACGTGCCTCAGTACGCACGCCAGATGGTCGTGCCGCTACCGCACCCTACAGACGACACGCTGTTGATCGGCCGCGCGGTCACTGCTGGCCTAAAGGCCGTCTACCAGGGCGGCTTCCGATACAAGAAATCCGGCGTAATGCTGATGCAATTGATGCCAAAGGCTGAGCGACAGGCAACACTGTTCGAGGAAGTCGACGCCATCGCCCGCCGCGCCCGACTGAACGAGGCGGTTGATCGGATCAATGCGCGCTTCGGTAGACGGACCGTCGGTCTTGCTGGTACCGCGATCGCGAAACGGTGGGCCATGCGATCGGATAACCGGACGCCTGCCTACACGACCCGGTGGGATGAACTGCCGCCGGTGCGATAGGCAACTTGCAGCCCTGAGCGGTCGGTCGAGCAATGCGATGACCGGACTGCAAAGCGGCTGTTCGTGAAGTACCGCTTCCGGCACAAATGCGCTGGTGGGGACACCTTTCCCGGGCTAGTGCGCTGACCGTCGAAGACCCCTTGGGGACTGGACTAGCCGCGGCCTGATGGCCGACGCTCGCGCTCCGCAACTCGCATCGCCGTGGCAGCACCTGCTCTCTGCCTACGGCGTTGCTGCTCAATCTCGTTGGGGTTCGGTGCGCAATATCATTGCAGTTCGCAGTCGGGAGCATCCTTTGCAGGCGGCCGCTGACTGGCGGCACAATTCATATTCAAAATGTGCTCTGCGCCGGGTCGGGGGTCGACGGCATCGTTTCTATTCCTTGTTGGCGAATGACAGTTGGGAAGACGTCGCGTGCCGAAACTGGCGAAGGCAACCAAGAGCAGCGCACCGGGATCCTACCTAGGGTTTTCCCAGCAGCAGGTGCGTCTACTCCATCACCTGCTGAGCTGCCCCGAAGGTGGATGCTGCGTCTCGCTCGAGCACCTTGACGATGTCGCCGTCCACTACGCCAATGGCGAGTTGCTGCTCGAACAGGACAAGAGCGCCACGGCGACGAATCCCCTGGCGGACACTTCGAAGGACTTGTGGAAGACGATCGCACACTGGATCGACCTGATCGAATCAAACCAGATCGCGCTGGACCGCAGTCAATTCCATCTCTACGTCACGCCGGCCCGCAGTGGTCCGTGGGCGACGCTGCTGTCCCACGCGCAGACCGATGAGGAGCTTGAGCCCCTGCTCAAGAAGGCCAACGCGCTCGTGATGCGCAAAGCGCCGCCTGCGTGTGCGCCCGATCTCGCGAAATTCGTGAACCTTGCGCCTGATGTGAGGTTGGAACTGGTGAAGCGGATGACGATCATCAGCACCGATGAGAATCCGCTCGAGCCGGTGCGCGAGCGGCTCAGGCCGACATTGGGGCCCGCTCAGGTAGACGCGACCTGCGAGATGGGTCTGGGCATGGCGGTATCGCGGGTCGAGGAGTTGTTGCGGGCCGGAAAGCCGGCGTTGGTCGACGCCGACGCGTTCATGACGGCGTTTCGCGCGGCCGCGCGCAAGTCCAACATGCCGGGATACTTGACCAACCTGGCGGGCGAACCCGGCGGCAGCGCGGTGAAGAGCAAGTTGCTCGCACGTCCGATCTTCGTGCAGCAGCTGGACCTCATCGAATCCGACCAGGAAGAACGCATCCGGGCGGTCGCCGACTTCCTGCAGGCGTCGGCCAACAAGGTGAAGTGGGCTGACGCGGGGCTGATCCACGAGTCCAGCCTGGATGAATTCGACGACACCCTGGCGCGCCATCACGCCATGGTGAGCAAGGAATTGAAGGTGACGCATTCCGGTCATCCGGAGGTGGCCATCGGGCAGCTCCGCTACTCGCGATGCAGCCAGTTCGTCGCGTCCCTGGAGGGACACTCAGTGCCCTCGTTCTTCGTGCCGGGCTGTTTACACGCGCTGGCGGAGAGCTATCGGATCGGTTGGCATCCCGATTTCTTTAAGAAGCTGGGGGGGGCTTGAATGGCATCCCTCTCCGGACCGCGCCCGCCCACCGAAGTCGATCTGGTTCAGAACCCCGCGCTGGGCGCGTTGCTGCTCTGGCGTTTCGCGCGCACCTACCAGGGTGAGGTCGCGCGCGAGGTCCCGCTGCATCTGGCATTTCTGGTGTTGCCGATGGTCCTGCATAAGGGCAGTCGCAACGAGATCGTGTCGACGCGCAAGGCGTCGGGCTTGACGTTGTTCGCTGCAAAGCTCGGCGAGCAACGCGAGAACCTGCTGGCCATTCACGATCGGGCGCGCGCCTTGCGTCCGCTGACCTTGCGATCGATCGGGCAGGGCGTCCAGGCGCGCTTACTCAGCGTCGATTACCCGCTCGCGACGCTGCGCGGCAACGCGCTCGAAACGGGTGAACCAGCGAACCCTTCCGAGACGATCAAGAACATGCTGTCCGCGGCGGACAAGGTTGGATCCTGGTTCACCAAGATGGACACCCTTCAAATCGCAGCGACGCTGCGCGTGGAGTTCTGATGTTCTTCCAGATACGTAGCGTCATACTCTGGCCGCGGGACGACCATCCGCCCCAAGTGGTGCAGTTCGAGCTCGGCGTGGTCAACGTCATCAGCGGCGCGTCGAAGACCGGCAAGTCCGCGATGATCCCGATCATCGACTTCTGCCTGGGAGCAGACAAGTGCGCGATCCCCGTCGGGCACATCCGCGAGAAGTGCGGGTGGTTCGGGATCTTGGTCGAGACGGTCGAGGGACAGAAGCTCCTCGCCCGCAGGGAACCGGGGAGTCAGAAGAACACCGGCGACATGGTGCTGCTCGAAGGCTCCGAAATCGAGATCCCGGAGAAGATCGAGAACAAGACCCATACCGCGGGTGACGTGAAGGCGATGCTGAACCGGTTGTCCGGCTTGCCGGCGCTGGGTTTCGATCCGGAGTCGACCTCGGGTTTCAAGGGTCGCCCGAGCTTTCGCGATCTGGTCGCGTTCAATTTTCAGCCGCAGAACGTCGTCGCCAACCCCGACGTCCTGTTCTTCAAGGCAGACACCACGGAACACCGCGAAAAGCTCAAGACCATCTTTCCTTACGTGCTGGGCGCCATCACGCCCGGCCTGCTGGAGATCCGGTTTGAGCTCGACCGGCTGCAGAAACTGCTGCGCCGCAAGGAAGCCGAGCAGCGCACTTTGCAGAACGCAAACGACGCCTGGCGCGCCGAAGCCGATACCTGGGTCCGTCGCGCCATCGACCTCAACCTGCTGGCGCCGTCGCAACAGCCATCGGTGGACTGGCAGGAGACCCTCGGCATCCTGCGATCGGTGGTGAAGAACTACGATCGGCGCGCCACGCCGACGGTGAAGGGCATCGAGAGCGTCCTCGATCGCCTCCAGGCATTGCGCGCTTCGGAGGCCGAGGCTGCAGGTCGGTTGACCGAGCATCGTCAGCGGCTACAGGAACTGCGCCGACTGCAGGAAAGCACGGTGTCGTTCCGCGATTCCGTGCGCGTGCAGCGGGATAGGTTGTCGATCGCCGACTGGCTTCGGGACCAGCGTGAGGCAACGGTCGTCGATCCGATTGCCACGATGACGGATGCCGATGGCCAGCAGCTGCAGGTCCTGTGCGATGCGCTGGCGACGGTGGAGGTGCAACTGCGGACCCAGCCTGGACTGTCCGAGACACTCGAGAAGGAAACGCTGCGTCAGCGGTCGTTGGCCGAGGAGGTGATCGCGAACCTCGTGTTGATCCGCAAGCAGATTGCCGCCCTCGAGCAGACCTCCAAGGAGGTGGCGGCCGCAACGGAACGCTTCGAGAGGGTCGAGCGTTTCGTCGGACGGCTGGAGCAGGCGCTGGCCACGCTCGACCGCGTGGGTGACAGCTCGGATCTGGGACAGGAGATCAACGCTTTGAAGGAGCAGGTGCGTGCGCTGCAGGCCAAGGTCTCGGAGTCGGAGATCCGTCGCAAGGTGGGCCTCGCGCTCGCACGGATCCAGAACGCCACCGCGCGGATGATCCCGCAGCTCGACGCCGAGTGGCCGGACGCCCCGATCCAGCTCGTCATCGAGGACCTGACGGTCAAGGTCCTGCGGGCGGACCGGGAAGATTACCTGTGGGAGATTGGAAGCGGCGCGAATTGGCTGGCGTACCACGTCGCAATGACCCTGGCGCTGCAGGAAGTGTTTCTGTCGGACCCGATCTCTGGCGTGCCGGGGCTCCTGGTCTACGACCAGCCAAGTCAGGTCTACTTCCCCAAGAGAAACACGAACTCGAAGAACGATGAGGAAGAAGAGGAAGGGAAGTCGTGGCGCAACGAAGACATCGAGGCGGTGCGGAAAGTCTTCGCCCTACTGGCAGCGGAGGTCTTGAGCGCCAACGGTCGGCTGCAGGTGATCGTGTTCGACCACGCCGACGAGGAGGTCTGGGGAAATCTCGCCGGAGTTCATTTCGTCGGCGAGTGGAGGAACGGCAAAAAGCTGGTGCCGTTGAGCTGGTAAGACGAGCAAGCAGGTGGCAGCTATCAGCCCTCCATTGCCATTCGGGCGGAACTTCTGAGTTGCTGGAAGCGGACGTTCGCGCAACGCTTGCTTGGCGACCGGTCTTAGAGCGACTCAGCGGCAACGCGTACTTGCCAGGGAGAGATTAAAGGTCTCTTGCGGTGAATTGTGCCGACGACGGATAGAAGCGCGAGAAATGATCATCGAGCCACTCACGAGTGTCCGGTGAATCGCCGTTTGGGTCATCCTCAGCTGGGGGGAGCCAGCGGTAGTAGCGCCTGAACAGCACCTTGTTCTTGGCTCGATCGGCGACAAATACCAACTCGCAGCACCAACCCTTGACGTTGGGACAGGCGAGCCTGCCCCCCCTGATGGCCTCGTCCAGTTCCATCACTGCGTCGTCGAGGCGTCCGTCGAAGATGGCGAACCGCGCCCTCAACCAATGTAAGTGGCACTCCGCGCCCGGAGTCGACGGTGATAAGAGTTTCATCCGATCGAGGAGAACGAGACATTCTTCACGATCATCGGGCTGTCGAGGACGTCGCGAGTGGAAATGAAGCAACTCAAGCAGCCGTCCCGTGATTTGGAAGATCTCCGGCGAGGCTCGTTGACTCAGTTCGTAATTGCGAGTGCTGATCTTCAGCCCGACATCCACCGGCTCATGGCTTCGATTGAGTGCCAGGAGCACGAGCATCCGAGGGACGGGATCGACGGCAGCAAGGAGCCGACCCGCCACTAACCAGGCGAGCGAATGGCCGGAGGCTCCTCCGAGATGCCGCGACAGTGCCTTGAGCCGCGCGGTCTGGGGTAGATGACCATCGAACCACCGCTGCACGCGTTTGCGTCGATCCGTCGGCTCCTCGTGTCGAGTGCCCATTCTTTTGGCGAGTTCGTCGATCGTCAGCGCTTCTCGCTTCAGGATCTGCCGGAGCACCTCTACGAAAGGACGTTCGCTCTGCAGCATCGCCGCGAGATCGAGGCCGGGGTAGGCGTCGCGCAGCGCCATCAGTGCGCCGGCTGCCCAGGGTGCAAAGACGTCTGGCCACAGAAGTTCGTTGACGAGGCTTGCCCGATCAATGCACTCGGCCGAAACGCGCTCGGACAGGCCGGTGTATAGGTCGAGACCGCAAACCAGTTTTACCTTCAGTAGGGGAGCGCATAGCGGGAATGATTGATCGATCAGATCGGTCACGTGTTCGAGCGCCTGCTCCGCGGCCTGCCACGGAGCGAACCGGACGTCGTTGCGTAGACGATTCAACAGCCGGTAGCGGCCGTCGTCCTTCCCTTCGTTTGTTGCGGAGACAAGGCCGCTTTCCATGGCCAGGCCGTGAAGAATTGCGGCGGGCGACGGATAGGGTGAGAGGTTCATGTCGAATTCTTACGGGTCCCAGGGGCGATTGCCCCTGGGACGTCGTGACTACTTGCCCTTGCCAGCGCTGTTCTTCGCTGCCGCCGATTGCGCTCGCGCAGCGAAGCTGCCTTTGGCCACGCCTCCGCTGCCCTGACGGGCGGTGGCGCTCTGGATGCGGGCAGCGACGGCTGCAGTGGTGGGGGTGCTCGACTTCGTCATAGTGCTGCTCCGGCGGGTTGGGAGGCGCATATTCGTGCAGTGTCCCAGGCAGGACTAGGGACAAAGTTCGGATCACTTTCCCGCGGGTGTTCCATGACGGCTGACAAAAGTCGCTCGCTAGGCACGTTTGCAGTCCGGTGTAGTGCTGCGTGCATGAGCGGACCGTGACTGGTAGCACACTTAGGACCAGCGTTTCGACGAAACATCCCGAAGCAGATCACGGTCGTTGGCCCGCCGATTACAGTCCGTGGGAACTGACGGCTGCTGGCACCGTTTCGATGGTCGTGATCCAGCCCGAAACGGACTTTCAGCACGGCGTCGCTAACGATCACTTCCCCCGCGCCGCTGCCGTGCCCAAGTGCGATAGGCCGTAGGCGTCATGCCGGTGTGCCGCACGAAGGCGCGGCGGAAACTGCCTTCGTCGCGCCAGCCGCAATTCTGCGCTACGGCCTTGACTGCGGTACGGGTGGTTTCCAGCAGGGTGCGGGCGGTCTCCAATTGCACGCGGGCTATGAACCCCTTCGGTGCGGCCTGCCCAAGACTCTTTAGGCGACGGTGCAGGGTGCGCTCGCTGGTTGCGAGCTGAGCGGCCAGTGCATTCGGAGTAAGGGCCGCGTCGCCCCGGTGACTGCGCACGGCCTTCTCGGCTGCCAGAAGAAAAGGGTCGTGCGCTTGCATGTGGCTTGGCGGCACATAAACGCTCTGCGCCAGCGGTGCGGTATCCACAACGGCGAAATCGGCGGCGGTGCGCGCCGCCTCCGGCCCGGCCAGCACGCGGATGGTGTGCAGGGCCAGGTCGACCCAGGACAGCGGGCCGCCCGCCGTCACCACGCGGCCATCCTCGATCAGCGCGCTACCCCAGGCCGGGTCGGCTTTCGGAAAGCGGCGCTTGAGCTCGTCGTGCAGCCACCAGGTGGTGGTGCAGCGGCGGCCATTGAGCAGGCCGGCCTCGCCCAGCACAAACACGCCCGCACAGCTGCCGCAGATGTAAGCCCCGTGCGCGTGCTGCTGGCGCAGCCAGGCGGCGGCCTTGGCGGTCTGCGCGTTCTGGGGCGGCAGGCCATCGCTGGCAGGCATCAGGCCGGGAATAAGCACGGCGTCGGCGCGGGGTATGTCCTTGAGAGCGGCATCCACGGCGAGCCGGCGGCCCCGGCCGTCGGTCACGGCGCGGCCATCGGGGCTGGCGACGATCACGTCGCACAGCGGCCAGCGCCGCGCCTTGGGCTGGCTCTCGCTGGCCTTGCCGGCCAGCCAGAACACATCGGCAAGACCAACGAGCCCGGAAGGCAGGTTGCCGTCGAGGGCGAGCAGCACGACATGCATGGCGGAGTCCGGCGGTTTGGAATGATGGCGGATTTTGCCGGTTCACTGTCCTCCCCGCCACGGCCAGGTGGGGGCTGGACACGCCCACACTGCGCCCCGCAGTCGCTGTATTCCCACACCTTTAGCCGGAGCATCCCATGAGCCACGTCGCTGCCGTCGTCACCTTCAAAGCCCAGCCCGGAAAGGGCGCAGAAGTCGCCCGCCTGGTCGGTGCCGCCCTGCCGGAAGCCCTCAAGGAAACCCCCATGCCGCTGTGGCTGGTGCTGCACTCCGAGGCCAACCCCGACATCGTCCACATCGTCGATGTGTTCGTGGACGCCGCCGGCCGCGACAACCACCTGCGCGACACCACCGCCGCCCAAATCATCGCCACCGTGCCGCCGCATCTCGCAGCGCCACTTGACATTGCCCCCATGCGGCTCGTTGCCGCCAAGGGTCTCTGATTCCCCTCTCCTGAAACACCGCACCGGACCCCATGAAAACGACCCTCACCCTCGCCGCCCTCACCCTCGCTGCCGCCACCGCGGCCCAGGCCGCACCTGCTGCCACCGCCAAGTTGCTGGCCGCCGACAAGAGCTGCGCGGGCCTGCCGACGCACGCCGAGTTCAAGGCCGCGCTGCAAGCCGCGCAGAAAGACAAGAACGCTGCCTTCGGCCTCAACATGTGGGGTGCGGTAGTCAACCGCGCCGGCGTGGTCTGCGCCGTGGCCTTCACCGGCGAGAACTGGGGTGACCAGTGGCCCGGCAGCCGTGTGATTGCCGCGCAAAAGGCCTACACCAGCAACAATTTCAGCCTGCCCAAGCTGGCGATGGCCACGGCCAATCTCTACAGCATCGCCCAGCCGGGCGGCTTCGCCTTCGGCATCCAGGAGAGCAACCCCATCACGCCGGAACGCGCCTATGCCGGCCCGACGGCCTACTGGGGTCAGCCCAATGACCCGATGGTGGGTGAGCGCGTGGGTGGCTTCAATGTGTTTGGCGGTGGCCTGCCGCTCTACAACGCCAAGGGTGAGCTGATCGGTGCGCTGGGCAGCTCCGGCGACAGCTCCTGCGCCGACCACTTCATCAGCTGGCGCACGCGCAGCACGCTCAAGCTCGACTACGTGCCGGCTGGCCTCGGCCCCAACAACGTCGATCAGATTGCCTTCAGCGGTCCTTGGAGCCAGCCGGTCTGTGGCGATCTCAAGGCGCACGACGAGGTGGTGAAAGGTCTGCCGGCCACTCGCAAGGTCGGTCAGTAACCGGCGGCGCTGGCAGGGCTGCGTCCCAGTTTCAGTGGATCAGAACAAGTCCACTGGCACTGGGGCGTGCCTGCCGTTGTCCCTGGCTCGCAAGGCCAAGCCTGCTGCGAGCATTTGAAGCAAGAACTTCCCTTCACACCGAGCAATCCCATGTTGATTCCCGACAACTCCTTCATCACGGCGACACCTGAAGAAGGCCGCGAGCTCGCCATGAAAATGGCGCGACTCGTCATCAAGGCGACGCAACCCGATGACGCCGTTCGTTCCAAGCTGCGCGATGTCTATGCCAACGACGCCATGGCTTTGCTGCAGGCAGGCCAGACCGTCGCCGTTGAGTTCGCCACCATCGCCGCCGCCAATAACTACTGGAGAAAGTAGGAGCGTTCTGCATCTAGCAGCCTGGACCGGATGAGTCACTTCGACACGCCACCGACCGCTTCTGGCACCACGGCGACTGCCAACGGTCGTTGGTCAGCCCAAAGCAGCCCTACATTCACCCGATCAGGTTTATACAAAGCTGCCGCTCACTACCGGCTCAAGTTCACGTAGGCCGGAGGCAGTGCGAAATCCGGAGTGCCCCGACGTCGGAGATTGCCCTTCCCGGATTTCGCCACGCTCTATCCGGGCTAGGCTGACTTATCGCGACCGGGATACGATTTCCGGCGATCAGTCGGGCAAGGTGATGCCCGATCCTCCCATCTCGGCCGGGAAATCCTTCATCTTCGGCAGGCCATCACGGACGCTGAGCACCTTCTCGGCATAGTTGACGTGCACGGCTGGCTGGAATTGAAGGCTCGGAATGACGGCGGCATAGACGTCGACGAGACCCATGGTCGGGTGATCGGAGAAGACGTGGCCGCCGCAGGCCTTGCACCACTTGCGATAGCTGATCGGTGTTTTGTTGTAAGTGCCGATGTGGTCGGCACCTTTCGTCACCGTGAGCGCCTCGGGCTTCCACAGGCTGAACGCATTGAGCGGGCCTGCTGACCAGTGCCGGCAGGATTCACAATGGCAATAGCCCATCGCGGCCGGTTCGCCGCTGACAGTGAATTGGACGGTCCCGCAAAAGCAGCTGCCGTGGTGTTCGCTCATGGTCTTGCTCCCGGATAGTGACGGGCCGATCCGGAAGTGGAGCGGTCCCGATGCCTGTTGTGCAGCCTTTGTAACCTCAGAATTTCAAAGCGTGCGGATCAACGGCGCGGACGGCTTGCTTAGTCGAGGATGCGCAACGCAAGCCGGACGATGTCGCGCAGTTCATCCTGGCCGGGATCGCTCTTGCAGGACACCATCAGCCCGGAAATTGTGTTGAGCATGAAGCGGCCCGCCGAGCGCGGGCTGGTCCCACCGGGGATCGTCCCGGACGCCTGACCATTCGCATAGGCGCGCACCAGCGCATCTTCCGTTTCTCTGCGGGCGAGCAGCAGGATATCCCGCAGTTCGGCATCGCGCATGGCGACATCGGTCATCGAGTTGCCGATCAGGCAGCCCTGACGGCCGCGCGGGCTGCTGACGTAGTCGAGGATCAGCGAGAAGGCCTTCTCGATCTCGGCGCGCCCCGCGTTCTCGGTGCCAAGCGGCGCGAGGAGGCCGTCCATGCCGGTGCTCATGTACAGGCGCAGCGCTCTGATCAACACATCGCGCTTGGTGCCGAATGCATTGTAGAAACTTCCCCGGGATATTCGCATCGCCCGCAGCAGTTCCGGCAGCGTCGCTGTCTCGTAGCCCTTGCGCCAGAACAGGCGCATCGCCCGCTGGACTACGACCTGATCATCGAATTCACGGGCACGGGACACGGGCGCTCTCCGACGGTGGTTGGTGGCTGGTCAAACGATGAACTCGGGGCTGGTCGAGTTCCGGATTACCGACCACCGAATCGTGGCATATTTTAGACCATTTGGTTTATTTTAATTAAACCGGTTAGTCTAAAAAAACAATCAAACGGTACGCGCGGTTAGCCCTTCGCAGTACGGGCTGTTCAGTACCTGCCCGATCGTCCGGCCTGCGAGACGCCGTCCTCACCGAGGCCGTATCGCTGTCGTCCCGATGTTTTTCGAAAAGAGGATAAGAATGATGAAGAGCCTGTTGCTGCGCACCTGCTGCCTGTCCCTGTTTGCGCTTTCCCTGCCCAGTCACGCCACGCTTGGCCCCTTCGATCTGGGCAACGGAATCCAGTCGCTGGGCATGGGCGGCGTGTCCTACAGCCATGGCACGGAGACGACGGCGCTCGGCGGCAATCCGGCCCATGCCCTGGCGCTCGGCAATCGCTTCGATCTCGGCATCGGCGCCTTCAACGCCGTGGCCCGCGCCAGCATCGCCGGCAATTCGCTGGCTGCGGACAGCACGGAAGAGTCCGACGGGCAGGCCTATTACGCAATTCCGCAGGGCGGTTATGTGCGGCAGCTGAGTGATCGCTGGGCGATTGGCGTGACCATCCTGGCCGCCGGACTGGGGCCAGACTATGACGGCAGTCCGTTCGCCCGATTCGGCGGCAATCCGGACCGCGCCCGGCTTGCGCTGGCATCGAGTGGTGTTTCGACTGCGCTCGCCTTTCGGGTCTTTGACTCCGTCGACCTCGGCGTCAGCCTCAACACTGGCTATCAGACGATTTCGGTCATAGGTCTCGAGTTCCTCGACAACGCGGCGCTGTCAGCGTCTCCCGGTCAGGTCACCGACCGCGGCAAGGACGGGGTGTTCACGATTGGTGCTTCGGTCGGCGTCATCTGGCGCATCGATCCTTCGCTGACGGCCGGTCTGTCCTACCGCAGCCAGAATCACAACGCCCGGCATCGCGACTATCGCGGCCTGATTGCCAATGGCGGCAGGCTACAGCTGCCGGCGATCTTTGGCGGTGGCCTGAGCTACCGAGTGTCGCCGAAGCTGATCGTGGTGGCCGAAGCCCAGCGTTACGCGTATAGCGGCGAGGATGCCTTCAGCAATGGACTGGACCGACTTCAAGCCGGGACACAACTCGGTGCGGCCGGCGGACCGGGTTTCGGCTATGACGATCAGACGGTCTACAAGCTCGGTGCCTCTTTCGATGTTTCGCCGCAGCTGACGCTACGCGCGGGGTACGCCTACGCCACGCAGATCGTCACGCGCGGCAACACGTTGTTCTCGTTCATCGGCCCGGTGACGTTACGCGAGCACTACAGCACTGGGTTCACCTGGCGCTGGACTCAATGGGATGTCTCTGGCTACAGCTACCTCGCGGCCCGCAGGAAAGTGCGCGGCGAAGGCTCGATTCCAGAAGCTTTTGGCGGGGGCGAGGCGGATATCGAGAACCGCATCATCGGATTTGGCCTATCGGTCGGTCGGCGCTTCTAGCGCTTCAGTAACTCGACAAAACGAGAAGAGCAGACTGTGGGCGTCCCTCGCACGGTGGCCGGTCCACGCTGATAACTAGGCAAATGGCCGAGCTATCTGGGTTGCTCAATGCATAGGCAAGTAATGGCTGAGTGAGCAGCGGGAAGGCAGGATCAAAACAGCGCTTTTAAGCAAAGTCGATGCCTTCGGAGTGGCCCTGCGTGAATCAGCACAGTGAAGCTGTAGGAATCTGCGCCCCCAAGCTACCGTTCGTCAGTGGCTGCAATTGGCACTTTGCAGACCGACATTGTCCTGAATCGACCGGTCATGCTCCGATCATGTGCCGGGGCATCTCGGCTGTCAGACAAACAAGGAATCGGCGATGCCAAAGGGCGGCAAACGGGAGGGAGCGGGACGACCATCCGGTACGGGGCGGTATGCCGAGTCGGCGCGCAGCATTCGCGTCCCCCACAGCCTGATCGGGCCGGTTTCTGAAATGCTCTCGGAGCACCTCCGCTCGGTGTCCGCCGGGCTGAGGGTCTCGGAGAAGCAGGTCCGTACCAAAGCCGTTTCCCCCATCGTGGTTCCGCCCGCTGGCACCGCCTCGGTCATCGGCCCGGTCGATGCGACGTCGATGCTGTGCGCGCTTGCGGATCAGAAGATCAAGGCGGCGGTGGTGGTGCTTGATCCGATGTATCGGGGAAAGCAAGAGGCGGGCAGGGCGGCTTACCTGTCAGAGACGGTGCCGCTGCTCGAGGCGGCTGCCCGGGTCGCCCCCAACATCTTCCTCTGGGGGTTCCCCGAGTCCGTCGCCCGACTGGTTGACCACTGGCCAACAAGCCTGAAGCTCGAGGCCTGGCTGACCTGGTTCTTCAAGAACGTGCCATCGCGTTCGAAGTCATGGCGGCCATCGCAGCAGGCGTGTCTGCATCTCAGGCGTCGGGACGGCAAGCTTTATCCCGAGCGCTTCTACTCGGAGCGGCACCGGGCGCTCGCGAAGGAGAACAAGCTCGAGTTCAAGATGACGCCCTACAGCGTGTTCGAGCAGCCGCTGTTGAGCGGGTTCATCCGGAAGTCGGAACAGACCGGCTTCCGGATGCAGAAGCCGGAGGCAGTGATCGAGCCACTGCTGAGGATGACGACCCAGCCCGGCGATCTGGTGATCGATCCGACCTGTGGCAGCGGAACGACGGGGGCGGTCGCCATCCGGCTCGGATGTGCGGCGATCCTGTCTGACCGGTCAGGACATGCGCTGCGAGTAAGCCGCAAACGACTGGCGCTGTCGCGCTGAAAGCGATCGCGTTACCTTGAGTTGCAGGCTGAATTCAGGATGTTCAGCGACTGCAAGATCAATGAGGGGCAGTATGAGGGTCATTTTTTTCATGTTAATTAAATTTTCATGAAAAACATATAGTTGAAAATATTTTCAGTCGGACGCTCTCTCCGCCAAATTGAAAGCCCGGCCCTGGTTCGCCGGCGACGACAAGGCCCCTGTCCGCAGGGGCTTTTTCGTTTCCGGCGGCGGCATGCAGCCCCGCTCAGCCAGAGCGATGGCGGACAGCCGCGATGCCGTGATCGTCGCGCAGCCGGATCACCACGTCGGCGCGATCCGGCAGCACCGCGAGCGCGTGTTGGCTGAGGCGCTGGTAGTGCTGGATGAAGCGGACAAGCTGCTCGGACGTCTGCAGCCCGGCCGCATTCCTGCCGGCTGATCGCGCGGTGTCCTGCTCCTGCTGCCAGCGCCATCGATGGACGGCGTCGAAGTTCGGGACCTGCAGGTAGATCAGTGCATCGAGACCGGCAAACCACTCGGCATAGGGGCCGGCCAGCTGTGCGTTGACCCGCCGGCGCCAGCGGCCGTCGCGGTCTTCGTCCGCTTCCAGTGCGTTGACAGGCGTCTCGAGCGCTACGTCGTCCTGCGCCGGCGTACCGACGCACCAGCCCTCGAACAGGATCAGGTCGATCGGGCCTTCCAGGCATGGCCAGCGGGATTCCGGCAGCCGATCGTCATCGGCCTTGGAGTAGCGGGGCAGGGCCAGCCGGTGGCCGGCGCCCATTGCTCGAACGGCTTGCAGCGTGGTCATGCCCAGCGTCACGTCGTGGCTGCCCGGCACGCCGCGGGTGATGAACAGCGGATGCACCTGCGCAGCCAGGCGTTGGCGCTCGGCACGCGGCAGGTAGAAGTCATCGATCGACAGCACGGCGGCCGTCAGGCCGTGGCGACTGGCCAGTTCGGCGGCCAGGAACGCGGCGGCCGTGCTCTTGCCAGAACCCTGCGCGCCGTTGAGGCCGATCAGCGGGCAGCGCGCGGTTCGGCAGCGCAGCGCCAGCCAGGCGGCAAGTTCGCGATAGTGGGCTTGGGTATCGGCATCCAGCATCTCGTCGGCCTCGCTGCGGTGGGATCGCGCTTGTGGCAGTTTGCCCGCGCCAACCCGGATTCCGCGACGCATGCCGCTGCTGATCGATGCCCTGAACGTGGCCTACTGGTGCGGAGCGCCGCCCGGCCTGCGCCTGCCGCTCGCCGTGCTGGCAGGTGCGCTGGCGGCGGGTCATGCGGCAGAACTGGTGTTCGATGCCAGCGCGCCGTACCAATTGCGTGACGACGCCGAGGTCTGGTCGCAGCTGCTCGCCGGCGCCTGGCCGGTGACCGTGGTGCCATCCGGACGCAGTGCCGATGCCGTGCTGCTGCGCATGGCGCGCGACCGTGGCGGCTGCATTGTCAGCAACGATCGCTTCCGGGATCACAGGCGCCGCTTCCGCCGGCTGATCGACGACCCAACGCGCCTGCAGCGCGGCGCGGTTCGCAATGACTGCATCGAGCTGCCCGGACTGAGCCTGAACTGGCCGCTGCCAGCGTCGGCGCCGCTGGCGCTTGCAGCGCTGGACCGGCAGCGGCTACCGCTCTGAAAGCGGCCGGCAGCGCCTGCGGATCATCATCCGTCTGCGCTTGGCCCGCTGCTTGCGGCATCATTCGCGTCCGGATTTCGCGCCATTCCCCCCGCTCCAGGAACGATTGTGATGATCAAGCCTCACGGCTCCGCTGTGCTCAACCCCCTGTATGTCGCCGATGAGGCCCGTCGCGCCGCGCTCGCTGCCGAGGCCGCCAGCCTGCCATCGCTGCTGCTGAACTCCGCCGCTGCTGCGAATGCCGTGATGCTCGGCGCCGGCTACTTCAATCCGCTGACCGGTTACATGAACCTGGCCGACGCGCTCAGCGTCGCCGAGCATATGAAGACCACGGCCGGCCTGTTCTGGCCGGTGCCGATCGTCAACCTGACGCAGGACAGCTCGATCAAGGCCGGCAGCCGCATCGCGCTGCGCGACCCGAACGTCGAAGGCCATCCGGTGCTGGCGGTGATGGACGTCGCGGCGGTCGAAACGGTCAGCGCCGAACAGATCAGCCTGATGGCGGAAAAGATCTTCGGCACGCTTGACCCGAAGCATCCGGGGGTCGCCACCTTCACCGCGCTGGGCAACACGCTGCTGTCCGGCAACATCCAGGTGCTGAATTACAGCTACTTCCCGGCCGAGTTCCCGGACACCTTCCGCACCGCCGTCGAGATCCGCGACGAGATCGCCAAGCGTGGCTGGAACAAGGTGGTGGCCTTCCAGACCCGCAACCCGATGCACCGTGCCCATGAAGAGCTGTGCCGGATGGCCAAGGAGCGCCTGAACGCCGATGGCATCGTCATCCACATGCTGCTCGGCAAGCTGAAGGCCGGCGACATTCCGGCCGATGTCCGCGATGCGGCGATCCGCAAGATGGTCGAGCTGTACTTCGAACCGAACACCGTGATGGTCTGCGGCTACGGCTTCGACATGCTCTACGCCGGCCCGCGCGAAGCCGTGCTGCACGCGATCTTCCGCCAGAACATGGGCACCAACTACCTGATCGTCGGCCGCGATCATGCGGGCGTGGGCAGCTACTACGGCCCGTTCGATGCGCAGACGATCTTCGACTCGGTGCCCGCCGGCGCGCTGGAAATCCAGATCTTCGGCGCCGACAACACCGCGTGGAGCAAGAAGCTGAACAAGGTGGTGATGATGCGCGAAGCGCCGGAGCACACGCCGGACGACTTCATCAACCTGTCCGGCACCAAGGTGCGCGAGATGCTCGGCAAGGGCATTGCGCCGCCGCCGGAGTTCTCGCGTCCGGAAGTCGCCAAGATCCTGTCGGACTACTACCAGGCGCTCGACAACGCGCCGACCGCCAAGGCCTGAGCCAGCAGGCGGTACCCGGCGGCCCGACGGACGCTTGCTGCGTCCGCCGGGCCGCTGTCGTTGCGGCTGCGGCTGCGCCGGGCCATGCCTGCGGGATGGCGCTCGGAGGCCGGCGACCAGCCGGTGCATCGGCAATCGAGCGCAAATCGCGCTCGCCAGCACACCCCTTTCCCCCTGACGGGAAATCAGGCTGCGCGCCGCACAGCGCAAATGCGGGCCTCACAGGGTGATAGCTGTTAAAATCGAGCGGTGAACTGCCCGTCTGCTGACGGGTCACGCAGCGGTGCGATGCCGGCGGCCAGATGGCCCCGATCAACCCTGCGGACCTGCCGCCGGCACCTCGAAATCTGCTGATCGAACACGCCCTCGAATGTCCGAATTCGCCAAAGAAATCCTGTCCGTCAATCTCGAAGACGAGATGCGGCGCTCCTACCTCGATTACGCGATGAGCGTGATCGTCGGCCGTGCGCTGCCCGACGCCCGTGATGGCCTGAAGCCTGTGCATCGCCGCTCGCTGTACGCGATGAACGACCAGGGCAACCATTACAACAAGCCGTTCCGCAAATCGGCGCGCATCGTCGGCGACGTCATGGGTAAGTACCACCCGCACGGCGACTCGGCGATCTACGACACTATCGTCCGCATGGCGCAGCCGTTCTCCTTGCGCTACACGCTGGTCGACGGCCAGGGCAACTTCGGTTCGGTCGACGGCGACCGCGCAGCGGCGATGCGCTACACCGAAGTGCGGATGTCGAAGATCGCGATGGAGCTGCTCGCCGACATCGACAAGGACACCGTCGATTTCGTGCCGAACTACGACGGTTCCGAACAGGAACCGGCGGTGCTGCCGACCCGCATTCCGAACCTGCTGGTCAACGGGTCCAGCGGCATCGCGGTCGGCATGGCGACCAACATCCCGCCGCACAACCTGTCCGAAGTGATCGACGCCTGCGTGGCGCTGATCGACAACCCGGACATGGATCTCGACGCGCTGATGAAGCTGGTGCCGGCGCCGGATTTCCCGACCGCAGGCCTGATCCTCGACGCGGCGGGCCTGAAGGAAGCCTACGAGACCGGCCGCGGTCGCATCGTGCTCCGCGCCCGCACCCATTTCGAGGATTTCGAGCGCGGCGGCGACCGCCAGGCGATCGTCACCACCGAACTGCCGTACCAGGTCAATAAAGCTCGCCTGATCGAAAAGATCGCCGAGCTGGTCAAGGAAAAGAAGATCGAGGGCATCACCGATCTGCGCGACGAGTCCGACAAGGACGGCATGCGCATGGTCATCGAGCTGCGTCGCGGCGAGAACGCCGAAGTGGTGCTCAACAACCTGTATCAGCAGACCCAGCTGCAGACCGTGTTCGGCATCAACATGGTCGCGCTCGACGACGGCCAGCCGAAGACGCTGGGCCTGAAGGCGCTGCTGGAAATCTTCCTGCGCCACCGCCGCGAAGTGGTGACCCGCCGCACCCAGTACTTGCTCAACAAGGCGCGCGATCGAGCTCACATCCTCGAAGGTCTGGCCGTGGCGCTGGCCAACATCGACGAAGTGATCGAGCTGATCCGCCGCAGCCCGAACGCCGCCGAAGCCAAGGCCGGCCTGATGGGCCGGCTGTGGAAGGCCGGGCAGGTCGCCGACATGCTGTCGCGCGCCGGCGCCGATGCTTCGCGGCCGCTGGGGCTGGATCGCGATTTCGGCATGGTCGAAGGCGGCTACCGGCTGTCCGACGCCCAGGCCCAGGCCATTCTCGACCTGCGCCTGCAGCGCCTGACCGGCCTGGAGCAGGACAAGATCCACGACGAGTACCGCGCCATTCTCGAAGCGATCCTCGACTACATGGACATCCTCGGCAGCGAAGCGCGCCTGCTCGGCGTGATCCGTGGCGAGCTGCTGGAAGTGAAGGACAACTTCGGCGACGAGCGCCGCACCGAGATCACCGATTTCGCGCTGAACCTGAACCGCGAAGACCTGATCACGCCGATGGACATGGTGGTGACCCTGTCGAAGGCCGGCTACGTCAAGGCGCAGCCGCTGGCCGAGTACCAGGTGCAGAAGCGCGGCGGCCGTGGCCGTACGGCGGCGGCGACCAAGGAAGACGATTACGTCAACGGCCTGTGGGTGGCGCACTCGCACGACTGGCTGCTGTGCTTCAGCTCGCGCGGCCGCATGTACTGGCTGCGCGTGTTCGAACTGCCGACCGGCGGCTCGGGCGCCAAGGGCAAGCCGTTCAACAACCTGCTGCCGCTGGAAGACGGCGAGCGGATCAGCGTCGCACTGCCGATCAAGCGCTTCGACACTGGCCAGTACGTGTTCATGGCCACCCGTGGCGGCACGGTCAAGAAGACGCCGCTGGAAGATTTCTCGCGGCCGCGCACCGCCGGCATCATCGCCGTCGATCTGCGGGTCGACGACGAACTGATCGGCGTGGTGCTGACCGCCGGTGACAGCGACGTGTTGCTGTTCTCCGACGCGGGCCGGGTGATCCGTTTCAACGAAAAGGACGTGCGCCCGATGGGCCGTGGCGCGACCGGCGTTCGCGGCATGCGGCTGGTGGTCAAGGGCGGTGCCGGTGAGGACGATGACGGCGCGACCCTGGAAGCCGAAGGCGACAACGAGGCCGCCGATCCGATTGCCAGCGGCGCGCGGCTGATCGCGCTGCTGGTGGCGCAGGACGGCGACATCCTGACCGTCTCCGAGTACGGCTACGGCAAGCGCACGGCGATCAGCGGCTTCCCGCTCAGAGGCCGTGGCGGCCAGGGCGTGATCGCCCAGGCGCTGTCGGACAAGAGCGGCAAGCTGCTCGGCGCGCTCGATGTCAACGACCGCCACGAGCTGATGCTGATCTCCGACGCCGGCCACCTGATCCGGGTCAAGGCCAGCGAGATCAAGCAGCTCGGCCGCAACACCCAGGGTGTGCGCATCGCCCGGCCGAGCGAGGGCGACCGGCTGGTCGGCCTCGACCGCATCGAGCCCGAGCCCGAGGTCGCGCACGACACTGAGATCGGCAGCGAAATCGACGACAATGCCGCGCCCATTCCGCCCGAGACGGATGGTGGCAGCCCGGAACCGGCTGCCTGACCCACATTAGAAATTAAACACAGGTCATTGAAATGACGAGAGTATTCAACTTCAGCGCCGGCCCTGCGACGCTTCCGGTCCCGGTCCTCGAACAGGTCCGTGACGAACTGCTCGACTGGCGCGGCACCGGCATGTCGGTGATGGAGATGTCGCACCGCGACAAGCCGTTCATGTCGATCGCCGCCGAGGCCGAGGCCGACCTGCGCGAAGTGCTCGGCGTGCCGGCGAACTACAAGGTGCTGTTCATGCAGGGCGGCGCCACCGGCCAGTTCGCCGCCGTGCCGCTGAACCTGCTGAACGGCAAGAGCGCCGACTACATCGTCAACGGCGCCTGGGGCGCGAAGGCGGTCAAGGAATGCACGCGCTGGGGCAAGGCCAACACCGCCGCCAAGCCCGAGAAGTTCAATCAGGTGCCGGCGCGCGAGACCTGGAAGCTCGATCCGAACGCAGCCTACGTGCACTACACGCCGAACGAGACGATCGAGGGCGTGGAATTCCAGTGGACCCCGGACGTCGGCAGCGTGCCGCTGGTCGCCGACTTCTCGTCGAGCTTCCTGTCGCGGCCGCTGGACGTGTCGAAGTTCGGCCTGATCTACGCCGGTGCCCAGAAGAACGCCGGCCCGGCCGGCATCACCTTCGTGATCGTCCGCGACGACCTGCTCGGCACCTGCAACCCGGTGGCGCCGTCGATCTTCGACTACAAGTCGGTCGCCGAGAACGACTCGATGCTGAACACGCCGGCGACCTTCAGCTGGTACGTGTCGGGCCTGGTCACCAAGTGGGTGAAGTCGGAAGGTGGCCTGGCGGTGATCGGCGAGCGCAACCGCCGCAAGGCCGCGCTGATCTACGACTACATCGACAGCCAGTCGTTTTATGCGAATCCGGTCGCCAAGGCCGACCGCTCCTGGATGAACGTGGTCTGGACCCTGGCCGATGACAAGCTCGACGCCGACTTCCTGAAGGGCGCCGTCGCCGCTGGCCTGCCGGGTCTGAAGGGCCATCGCGCCGTTGGCGGCATGCGTGCCTCGATCTACAACGCGATGCCGGAAGCCGGCTGCGTGACGCTGGTCGACTACATGAAGGAATTCGCCCGCACCCGAGGCTGATAAAAGCGATCTCGCACAAAGGTACGGAGGCGCGGAGAAACGCCGGAGATCTGAAAAGACCTTGTTGCTCTTCCGCGACTTTGCATTCTTGCGTGAGCTGCCTTTCCTTCGTGGTACCGCGACAAAAAGAACGACGCCATGTTCAAGATCAAGACGCTGAACAACATTTCCGTGCTGGGGCTGGAGCGCCTGCCGCGCGCCCGATACGAGGTGTCGTCGGACATCGCCCATCCGGACGCGCTGCTGCTGCGCTCGGCTGACCTGCACAAGGTCGAGATTCCGGCCACGGTGCGCGCGATCGGCCGGGCCGGCGCCGGCACCAACAACATCCCGGTGGCCCTGATGAGTCAGCGCGGCGTGCCGGTGTTCAACGCGCCGGGCGCCAACGCCAATGCCGTCAAGGAACTGGTGCTGGCCTCGATGTTCCTGGCCGCCCGCAATATCGCGCCGTCGCTGGCTTTCGTCGCCGGTCTCAAGGGCACCGACGCCGAACTGCACAAGCTGGTCGAAGACGGCAAGAAGAACTTCGTCGGCATGGAACTGCCGGGCCGGACGCTGGGCGTGATTGGCCTGGGCGCGATCGGCGTCAAGGTCGCCAACGCCGCGCTCGATCTGGGCATGAAGGTCTACGGCTTCGATCCGGCGATGACCGTGCAGAACGCCTGGCAGCTGAATTCCGGCGTGATCCAGGCGCTCTCGGTCGATGATCTGGTGTCGAAGTCGCAGTTCATCTCGGTGCACGTGCCGCTGCTCGATGCCACTCGCGGCCTGATCAATGCCGAGCGCATCCAGCTGATGCAGAAGCCGGGCGTGCTGCTGAACTTCGCGCGCGCCGAGATCATGGACGAGGACGCCGTGCTGGCCGGGCTCAAGTCCGGCGCGCTGCAGGGCTATGCCTGCGATTTTCCGAGCGTGAAGCTGGCCGGTAATCCGAAGGTGATCGCCACGCCGCATCTCGGTGCTTCGACGGCGGAAGCCGAGGACAACTGCGCGATCATGGTCGCCGACCAGCTGCGCGAGTTCCTGGAAACCGGCAACGTCCGCAACTCGGTCAACTTCCCGGAAGCCGTGATGCCGCTGCTGCCCGGCAAGCAGCGGCTGACCATCGTCAACGCCAACGTGCCGAACATGGTCGGCCAGATCACCACCGCACTCGCCAAGCATCAGATCAACATCAACGATCTGCTGAACAAGTCGCGCGGCGACATCGCCTACACGCTGGTCGACGTCGACCAGGAACTGCCGGCCGAGATGGTCGACGAACTGGCCGCGATTCCCGGTGTGCTCGCCACCCGCGTGATCGAGGGCGGCCGCTGATGGCGTCGTTCGCATCCCTGCCGGAGGCGCGTGCGGAGATCGATGCGATCGACGCCGAGCTGCAGCGCCTGATCGCCCGCCGGGCGCGCGTCGCCGAGGAAGTGCGCGAGATCAAGGTGGCGAGTGGTGCCACCGGCGACCACTACCGGCCGGCCCGCGAAGCCGAAGTGCTGAAGAAGGCGATGGAGCACAACCGCACGCTCGGTGGCCCGCTGCCTGACGAGGTGATGGCCAAGCTGATGCGCGAGATCATGTCGGCCTGTCTGGCGCTGGAATCGCCGCTGGCAGTGGCTTATCTCGGCCCGGAAGGCACCTATACGCAGGCCGCCGTCTACAAGCAGTTCGGCCTGCAGGTCGCCGCGCGGGCGGTGGCGACCATCGACGACATCTTCCGTGACGTCGAAGCCGGCGCGGCCTCCTACGGCGTGGTGCCGATCGAGAACTCCACCGAAGGCGTGGTGAACTCCACGCTCGACCTGCTGGCGACCACGCCCTTGAGTATCTGCGGCGAGGTCTGGCTGCCGATCCACCACCAGCTGCTGTCGCTGCACGAGCAGCTCTCTGACGTGAAGGTGGTCTATGCCCATCCGCAGTCGCTGGCCCAGTGCCGGCGCTGGCTGGACAGCAAACTACCCGGCGTGCCGCGCGAAACCATTGTCAGCAATGCGGCCGCGGCCAAGCAGGTGTCGGAAACCGGGCAGGGTGCGGCGATCGCCAGCGCCGCTGCCGGCGAGCGCTACAAGCTGCATGCGCTGGCCGCGAACATCGAGGACGATCCGAACAACACCACGCGCTTTCTGGTGATCGGCCGGCAGCAGCCGGAAGTGACCGGCGCCGACCGCACCTCGCTGGTCTGCTCGGCACCGAGCGGTGGCGAGGCCGGTGCCCTGTTCCGTCTGCTGGAGCCGTTCGCCAAGGCCGGGCTGAACCTGTCGAAGATCGAGTCGCGGCCGAGCCGGCGCGGCATCTGGGACTACAACTTTTTCCTCGATGTCGAAGGCCATCGCCTGGAACCGGCGGTCGCCGCCGCGCTGGAAGAAGTGCGCAAGCGCGCCTCGTTCTACCGCGTGCTCGGCTCCTATCCGCGTGCCGTGGTCTGAGTTTCTGCACCCGTCACTTGAAGGTCATCCGGCGCTGTCCGGCTGACGCTCACGATCGAGCCATCCGATGTCCATGAACGAACCCGCTTTTCTGAAGAATGCCCTGGCCGGCGTGCTGGCTCTTGAGCCGTACTCGCCCGGCATGCCGATCGACGAACTGCAGCGCCGCCTGGGCCTGACCGACGTCATCAAGCTGGCCTCCAACGAGAACCCGCTGGGCCCGAGCCCGAAGGTCAAGGCGGCGCTGGCCGAGCACGCGGCCAAGGGCAATGTGTCGCTGTACCCGGACGGCGGCGGCTTCCGCCTGAAGGCGAAGATCGCCGAGTTCCACGGCATCGACGCCAGCCGGATCACGCTCGGCAACGGCTCCAACGACCTGCTGGAATTCATCGCCCGCGTGTTCCTCGGCCCGGGCCGCAAGGCGCTGTTCTCGGAATACTGCTTCGCGGTCTATCCGCTGGCCACGCTTGCCCAGAATGCCGAGGCGATCGTCGCCAGGGCGCTGCCGGCCGATCACCCGACGATGCCGTTCGGCCATGACCTCGATGCGCTGGCCGCCGCGCTGACGCCGGAAGTCAGCGTGGTGATGATTGCCAACCCGAACAATCCGACCGGCACCTGGGTCGAGCCGGCCGCGCTCGAAGCCTTCATCGCCAAGGTGCCGGCGCAGACCATCGTCGTGCTTGACGAGGCCTACATCGAATACTTCGATCCAGCGCTGAAACCCGACAGCCGCGCCTGGCTCGATCGCTATCCGAATCTGGTCGTCACCCGCACGTTCTCCAAGACCTATGGCCTGGCCGGCTTGCGCGCCGGCTACGCGCTGTCGCACGCCAGCGTGGCCGACCTGCTGAACCGCGTTCGTCAGCCGTTCAACCTGAACATGCTGGCGCTGCTGGCGGCGGAAGTGGCACTCGGCGATCAGGCCCACGTGGCGCAGGCTGTCGAGCTGAACCGCAGCGAGATGGCGCGGCTGAAGGCCGAGTTCGCGGCACTGGGGCTCAAGATGCTGCCGTCGCAGGCGAATTTCCTGACCTTCAACGTCGGCCGCGATGCCGCACCGGTGCACAAGGGCCTGCTGGAGCGCGGCGTGATCGTGCGACCGATGGGCTCCTACGGCATGCCGACCTGGCTGAGAGTCAGCATCGGCACGGCTGCCGAGAACACGCGCTTTCTCGATGCCTTGAAGGCAGCGCTCGCGGCGTGAGCGAGCCCGCGCCGATCCGTCTTGCCGTCGTCGGCCTCGGGCTGATCGGCGGCTCGTTGGCGCGTGCGCTGCGCGAGGCCGGCGAGGTGGCGACGATCAGCGGCTATGACCGTGATCCGGCGCAGGTGCAGGCGGCGCTGGCGCTGGGCGTGATCGACCGCGCGGGTGTCGACGCCGCCGATGCCGTGCGCGATGCCGATGTCGCGGTGATCGCGGTGCCGGTGCTGGCCACGACGTCGGCGCTGGCCGCCTGCAAGCCGGGCTTGTCGGCGCGCACCATCGTCACCGATGTCGGCAGCACCAAGCAGTCGGTGCTGGCGGCGGTGCGCAGCGTGTTCGGCGAGGTGCCGGCGCGCTTCGTCGCGGCCCATCCGATCGCCGGCACCGAGAAATCCGGTGTCGCCAACGCGCTGCCCGGCCTGTTCCGCAATCACCGGCTGATCCTGACGCCGCATGCGACGCAGGACGCCGAGGCGCTGGCGACCGTCGAGCGGCTGTGGGCGGCGACCGGTGCCCGCGTCGTCAAGATGGACGCGGCCCGCCATGACGCGATCTTCGCGGCGACCTCGCACCTGCCGCATCTGCTGGCCTACAGCTTCGTCGACATGCTCGACCAGCTCGAAGGCGCGGATGCCGACATCTTTCCGAATGCCGGTGGCGGCTTCCGCGATTTCACCCGCATCGCGTCGTCGAGCCCGCGCATGTGGCACGACATCCTGCGCGCCAACGCCGAGCCGGTGGCCGCACTCCTCAAGAAGCAGATCGACGAGCTGAGCCGCCTGCACGGCATGATCGAGCGCGGCGATTGGGAGGCGATGCATGCGGTTTTCGAGCGCGCCCGCGCGGCGCGCGAGCGGCACCTGACCCGAATCGAATAGAGCCCAGATTTAAAGACCATGAGCACTGAAGGACCCGGTTTGACCTTTGTCGTGCAGCCTGGCGGCCAGCTGGCCGGCAGCTTGCGCGTGCCCGGCGACAAGTCGATCTCGCACCGCGCGGTAATGCTCGGCTCGCTGGCCGAAGGCGTCTCGGAAGTCACCGGCTTCCTGACCGGCGAGGACTGCCTGTGCACGATGAAGGCGTTCCAGGCGATGGGCGTGCGCATCGAGCAGCTCGGGCCGACGCATCTGCGCGTGCACGGCGTCGGCCTGCATGGCCTCAAAGCCCCGGCCGGGCCGCTGGATCTCGGCAATTCGGGCACTTCGATGCGCCTGATGTCCGGCGTGATGGCGGCACAAGCCTTCGAAACCACCTTGATCGGCGACAGCTCGCTGTCGAAGCGGCCGATGCGGCGCATCGTCGATCCGCTGCGCAAGATGGGGGCTGCGATCGCCACCACCGACAAGGGCACGTCGCCGCTGCAGTTCTCGCCGGCTGTGTCCCTGAAAGCGATTGCCTACGACTCGCCAGTCGCCAGCGCGCAGGTCAAGAGCGGCATCCTGCTGGCCGGCCTGTATGCCGAGGGCAAGACCGAGGTGCGCGAGCCGGAACCGTCGCGCGACCATACCGAGCGGATGCTGCGCGGCTTCGGCGTCGAGGTTGAAGCGCGGCCGGGTTACGCGGCGGTGCAGGGCGGCCAGCGGCTCAAGGCCACCCACATCGAAGTGCCGGCGGACATCTCGTCGGCGACTTTCCCGATGGTCGCAGCGGCGATCGTGCCGGGCTCCGATGTGCTGCTCGAAGCGGTCGGCATCAATCCGACCCGCACCGGCATCATCGACATCCTGCGCAGCATGGGCGCGACGATCACGCTGACCCACGAGCGGATGCTCGGCGGCGAGCCGGTCGCGGATATCCGCGTGCAGGGCGCGCGTCTGCAGGGCATCACCATCGGCGGCGATGTCGTAGCCAGCGCCATCGACGAATTCCCCGCGGTGTTCATCGCCGCCGCTTGCGCCGACGGCGTGACCACGGTCAATGACGCGGAAGAACTGCGGGTCAAGGAATCCGACCGCATCGCCGCGATGTGCGATGGCCTGACCGCGCTCGGCGTGTCGGCAATCGCCAAGCCCGATGGCGCGATCATCACCGGCAGCGCAATCGGCAGCGGCACCGTCGATTCGAAGGGCGATCACCGCATCGCGATGAGCTTCGCCGTCGCCGCACTGCGGGCGACCGGGCCGATCACGATTCTCGACTGCGCCAACGTCAACACCTCGTTCCCGGGCTTCGTCGCGCTGATGGGCGGCGCCGGCCTGCGGATCAGCGAGCGGGTCGCTTCGTGACCGCCCATCCGGTGCCGGTCATTGCCGTCGACGGCCCGGCCGGCGTCGGCAAGGGCGTGGTCACCCGCTGGCTGATGACCCACACCGGCTGGCATCGGCTGGACAGCGGCGCGCTGTACCGGATCCTGGCGCTGGCCGCGCACCGCGCCGGGATTCCGCTGGAAGATTCGGCGCGGGTCGCCGCACTGGCGCCGACGCTCGACATCCGCTTCACCGGCGAGACCGAGGCCGACGAGGCGATTCTGGTCAATGGCGACAACTGGACCTTGGCGTTGCGCGAGGAAACCACCGGCGACCTGGCGTCGAGAATTGCCACGGCCACCGTCGTCCGCGATGCGCTGCTGCAGCGGCAGCGCGACTTCCGCACCGCGCCGGGCCTGATCGCCGATGGCCGCGACATGGGAACGGTGGTGTTCCCGGATGCCGTGCTGAAGCTGTTTCTCGACGCCAGCCCGGAGGCGCGCGCCGAGCGGCGTCACCGTCAGTTGAGCCGAAAAGGCCTCGATGTTAATCTCGCCGACCTGTTTGCCGAGGTTTGCGCTCGGGACGAGCGCGATCGGAAGCGAACCGTCGCCCCGCTGGTTGCCGCCGCTGACGCGGTGACCATCGATACGACGGCGCTGGACGTGACCGAGGTCCTGCAGGTGGTAGCGGCGCTGCTGAAGCGCCGGAACCTCGTTTTCTGACAGCAAGTTGTTGATTCAAAGCGGATTGCCAGGATGGTGATCCTGAACCTCAGACCCCTTTGCCAGGCAGGCATCGCGGATGTTTCACCTACCTCAAGAGCTTCCTGAATGACTCAATCTGTTGCTGAACTCAGTTTTGCCGAGATGTTCGAGCAGAGCCTGGCCGGTGGCCAGTCGATGCAGCCGGGCACCATCGTTTCCGCGCTGGTGCTCGAAGTGAAGGCCGATGTCGTCATCGTTGACGCCGGCCTGAAGTCCGAAGGCGTGATTCCGATTTCGGAATTCATGGTCGACGGCGCGCCGGCCACCGTGATGGTCGGCGACCGCATCGAAGTCGCGCTCGAAACCGTCGAAGACGGCTTCGGCGAAACCCGCTTCAGCAAGGAAAAGGCCGAGCGCATCCGGACCTGGGACCGCCTCACGAAGGCGTTCGAGGGCAAGGAAACCGTCATCGGCATCATCACC
>JAPLSA010000023.1 GCA_026398815.1 Gammaproteobacteria bacterium | reverse complement strand
GCAGCGGCGCCACCGCGACGGCCGGTGCCCGGTCGGGCACTGCCGGCGACGGTCCGAGCAGCGCCCGCAGTTGCCGTGGCCGCTGCGGATCGCGCAGCGCCGGCCAGGCACCGGCGTCGAGCGGGCCGGCCAGCGCGCACAGCCGGCCGCGCCCGGCGGACTGGCAGCGCAGCAGCGGCGCGCCCTCGTCGTCGCGCAGCAGCACCTCGCCGCCGGCCGCAGCATCGCCATAGAGCACGGTCAGGCCGTCGGCCGCCTGCGCGCGCAGCGCGGCATCGGGCGGCGAGCCGCTGATCAGCAGCGCCTGCCCGGCCGGCAGCGGCGTGCCCGGCGGCGCGTCATCGACCGCCAGCGCCACGCCGTCGGCCCGCCACGCCGCCACCAGCGCGCGCGCCAGCACGGCGGCAGCGGCCTCCGCGCGGATGGCGATCGGAAACGGCCGCGTGGAGGCCGTCTCCGGCGATGGCGGCGGACCACCGGGCAGCACCCGCCAGTCGACGTCGCGGCCCAGCTGCAGGCGCTCGCCATCGAGGCCGGACAGCTGCTCCGGCAGCACCACGATCAGGCGCACGGCCGACGGCAGTTCGGCATCGAGCGCACGGATCAGGCTGGTCGGCGACGCTGCTGGCCCGACGGACAGCCCGGTCGGCGGCGCGTCGAGCGGCGGACTGCCGACCGCCAGCCAGCGCCAGTCAGCCAGCGGCGCATCGACCGCCGCGCGCGCCGCGTCCGCCGCGACGCCGGGCAGCACCCGCACGACCGTGCGCGGCGGTTCGCCGCTGGCCCGCCATTGCGGCTCGGCCAGCAGCGCGGCCAGCAGCGCGACCAGCAGCAGCCGCAGCGCCAGCAGCAGACGCTCGTCGAGCTGCCACTGGCGACGCGGCGGCGTGCGCGCCGCCAGCCAGTCGAGGGCAGCGAACGGAATCGCGCCCGGCAGGCGCCGGCGGACCCGGTGGATGAGCAGCGGCACCAGCAGCGCCGCCAGCGCCAGCCCGCCGGTCGCAGGCGCAGCGAAATCGATCATCGGCCGGGGCCGCGCGTGCCGAACAGCGCGTGCAGCGCTGTGTCGGGCGGCTCGTCGAGCACTTGCTCGACGGCGATCACGCCGCTGCCGGCCAGCATCCGCAGCTGCGCGCGGCGGGCTTCGGCGAAGCGCTCCAGGAAGCCGCTGCGGGCGGCATCGGCGTCGACGGCGCGGGCGCGACCGCTTTCGGCGTCGACGAAGCGCGCCGCGCCGGCGAACGGGAAGCGGGTTTCAGCCAGGGTCAGCAGGCGGATCACGCGGACATCGCGACGTGCGGCCGCCAGCTGCCGGCAACGGTCGAGCAGCGCCGTGTCGAAGCCATCGCTGATCACCACCACCAGCGCATCGGGCGCGATCTGCTCCGACAGCCCGGGCAGCGGCGCACGGGCATCGTCGCGGCCATCGGCCGACAGGCTCGCCAGCCGCTGCAGTAGGCGATCGCGGTGACGGGCGCCGGCCGCTGCCGGCAGGCCGCATACGGTCGCGCCGCCGGTGCTGATCAGCCCGACGCTGTCGCCCTGGGCGATGGCCCGTTCGGCGAGACCGGCCGCCAGCAGCCGGGCGGCGTCGAGCCGGGCGTGGTCCGGCCGCACGGGGTCGGCCTGCGCCATCGAGGCCGAACAGTCGATGACCAGCCAGACGGTCAGCGGACTGTCGCGGGTGGCATCGCGGACGAAGTGCCGGTCGGAGCGGGCGTACAGCTTCCAGTCGATCTGGCGCGGCTCGTCGCCCTGCCCGTAGGCCCGGTACTGCGCGAATTCCAGGCCGGCACCGCGACCACGGCCGGCATGCAGGCCGAGACCCTGGCCATCCGGCCGCAGCCGGCTGCTGATCTGCAGGCGGCCCAGCCGGGCGCGGACCTCCGCCGGCAGCAGCGCAGTCACGGCCGCCGCCCGACGCTGCCAGTCGGCCAACGGCGGCCGCCGCTCATGGCGCCGGCAGCGCGTCCAGCACGGCGGCCACCACGTCATCGGTGCTGCGGCCTTCGGCTTCGGCCGCGAACGACAGCAGCAGGCGATGGCGCAGCACCGGCGCGGCGAGCGCGCGGACGTCGTCGCGGGTGACCGCCAGCCGGCCGTGCAGCAGCGCCCGCGCCTTCGATGCCAGCGCCAGCGCCTGCCCGGCGCGCGGACCGGCGCCCCAGCGCAGCCATTCGCGCACCGCCGTCACCGGCGTGTCCTGTGGCCGGGTGGCGCGCACCAGCCGCGTGATCCAGGCCAGCAACTCGTCGGACAGCGGCACGTCGCGGGTCAGCTTTTGCAGCGCCAGCACCTGTTCGCCGCTCATCGCGGCCTGGATGGCCTGCGCGGTGCTGCCGGCGGTCTGGCGGATGATCGCCCGCTCCTCGGCCTCGCTCGGATAGTCGACGCGGACATGCAGCAGGAAGCGGTCGAGCTGGGCTTCCGGCAGCGGATAGGTGCCGGCCTGCTCGATCGGGTTCTGCGTGGCCAGCACGAAGAACGGCTCCGGCAGCGGCCAGGTGGTGCCGGCGTAGGACACCGTGTGCTCCTGCATCGCTTCGAGCAGCGCCGCCTGGGTCTTCGGCGGCGTGCGGTTCAGCTCGTCGGCCAGCAGCAGATGGGTGAACACCGGGCCTTTCTGGAACTTGAAGCTGCGCCGCCCGGTGCCGTGGTCTTCCTCAAGGATTTCGGTGCCGAGGATGTCGCTGGGCATCAGATCCGGCGTGAACTGGATGCGCCGGAATTCCAGCGCCAGCGCCTGCGACAACGCCCGTACCAGCAAGGTCTTGCCCAGCCCCGGCGCGCCCTCGAGCAGGCAGTGGCCGCCGGCCAGCAGGCCGACCAGCAACTGCTCGACCACCGCTGTCTGGCCGACGATGACCCGGGCGATCTGCGTGCGGACCTCGCCGAGGGCCGCGAGCTGAGCGGTGATGGCGGCTTCGGTCAGGGGAGTGGGGTCAGCCATGATCGGGTTCGAAGTGGGGGTTCATCGCGCCGTCATTTCGGCGCAGGCCGAGGCGCAGGGTTGCGTGACGGCTGCCAGATTCGCGTACTGGATTCCGGCTTTCGCCGGGATGACGGCGAAGACGGTGATGCCGGCTTCGGTAGCGCGTGTGAGATCAGCCATGGTGGGTTCAAAAATGAAAGCTCATCACACCGTCATTCCGGCGCAGGCCGGAATCCAGAGCCACGTGACGGACTTCGGATTCCGCGCACTGGGTTCCGGCTTTCGCTGGAATGACGGCAACAGAGGATCGCAATGGTTCATGCCGTCAGCGCATAGACCACGATGTTGACCGCGAACTTGGTGTTGTCTTCGGCGTTGAAGCGCTTGTTGCGCCAGTCGTAATCCCATTCACAGCCGTAGTCCTTGTTGCTGTACAGCACGCCGAGGCGGCCGTTGATCTCGATGCCCTTGAGGTAGTCGTGGACCAGGTCATCGCCCCAGCCGTTGAGTTCGATGGTGTTCGGCGGCGGGCCGTCGAAACGGAAGAAGCTGCGGTAGACCGCGTGCGTGTTGGGCAATTTCTTCAGGCTGTCGGCGCCGAAGATCGAGGCCATTTCCTGCTCGAAGCTTTTCGCGAACAGGCCGTCGATGTCGTGGTTGCAGTCGTCGACGAACACGAAGCCGCCGTTGCGCACGTAGCTTTCGAAGTTGCGCCGTTCGTCCGGCGTGAACGACAGCAGGCGATTGCCCGCCAGGTAGACGAACGGCGCAGCCAGCATCCTGGGGTCGGCCAGCGGGATGACCTTTTCCTCGGGATCGACCCGCAGGGTCGTGTACTGGGTCAGCGTGTCGATGATGTTCGACGGCATCCGCTGGTCCACGTCCCAGTTGCCGGACTCGTACTGCAGCCGGGTGAACCAGAAGTCGTAGACCGCTGCGGACGCCGCCGCCATCAGACCGCGTCGGACAGCGAAGTGAAGGTGAACTCGCGGATCTTCATCGGCGGGATCAGCATGATGAACGGCGACTCGTCATCGCCGACCCGTTCCGGCTTGCCGAGTTCGTCGACGTTGTTGAGCATGATCACCGGCGACTCGTTCCAGCGGAAGTTCTTGATCGGGTACTTGATCTCGCCGTCCTCGATGTAGAAGGTGCCGTCGCGGGTCAGCCCGGTCAGCAGCACGGTCTGCGGATCGACCGAGCGGATGTACCAGGTGCGGGTCACGAGGATGCCCTTCTTGGTCGACTTCACCAGGTCCATCGTCGACTTGCTGCCGCCGACCATGATCAGGTTGCCGGGCTGGCCGATCGCCTGGGTCTTCTTGGCCTTCGCCCAGTAGCGCGAGTACTGCAGGCTGTCGACCTTGCCGTTGGTGATGATCGCCTGCTTCTCGCGTTTGACACCGTCGTTGTCCCAGGGCAGCACGGCGGCGCCCGGATAGGCCGGATCGCTGAACAGCGTGACCTTGTCGTCGAACAGCTTTTCGCCGAGGCGATTGCCGCCGCCCTTCTTGGTCAGGAAGCTGCGGCCCTCGTCGGCCGAGCGGGCGTCGAAGCCCTGCATCATGAAGCTGATCAGCCCGGCGCTGGCCGCCGGTTCGAGGATCACCGTGTACTTGCCGGGCTCCAGCGCCTTGGCGTCGACCGACTGCTGCGCCTTGGCGATCGCGGTCTGGATTTCGGACTTGGCATTGAACTGGCTGACGTCGGCGACATTGCGTGCCACCCAGCCGGAACCGCGCGCATCTTCAGTGCGCACCGTGCAGGTGAAGTCGACATTGGTCGACTGCTGGTAGCCGAAGTTGCCCTTGGAATTGGCCAGTGCCGAAAAGCGCACGGCGTCGCTGAAGAAGCCGGCGGCCACCAGCTTGCCGGCCTTCGACGGCACGATGCTGTCGGCGGCGACCTGGGCGCGGTACTCCGGCGTGATGCCGGCGGTGGCGGCGACATAGGTCGGCGTGGCCGGGTAGTCCTGCTTGCCGATCGCCGGCATGAACTCCGGATTGTCCGGCGCCAGCTTGGCCAGGTCTTCGGCGCGCTTGACCACGCGCGCGAGGGCGGCGTCATCGAACTCGTTGATGGTGGCGGTGCCGACCTTCTTGCCGAACGCCACCTGCACGGCGAGTTCGCAGTTGCTGACGATGCCGGAGGTCGACACCGAGTTCAGCGCGTAGCGGATGTTGCCGGCCACCGAGCCTTCGAGCGTGGCGGTGCATTCGTCGGCCTTCGACAGTTTGATGACCTTGTCGAGAATCGCCTTGGCCTGTGCTTCGGAATAGATGCTCATGGATAGACGGGGTCCTTAGCCGAGGCTGCGCGCGGTGTTGATGACGTTGATGCCGTTGAAGCGGGCCGTCGACGACCCGTGCGACACCGCCGACACCTGGCTGGGCTGGCCCTTGCCATCGAAGAACGAGCCGCCGAAGCGGTAGTCGCGCTCGTCGCAGATCGCGCTGCAGGCACCCCAGAACTCCGGCGTGCGGATCTGGTAGGCCACGTCCTCGATCTGCTCGGTGATCTTGCCGTTCTTGATTTCGTAGAACAGCTGGCCGCCGAACTGCGCGTTGTAGCGCTGCTGGTCGATCGAGAAGGAGCCGTCGCCGACGATGTAGATGCCGTTCTCGACGTCCTTGATCATCTCGTCGACCGTGAGCCGGGCCTTGCCCGGCGCCAGCGAGACATTGGCCATGCGCTGGAACTGCACGCTCTGCCAGGAGTCGGCGTAGCAGCAGCCCTGGGAAGCCTTGGCGCCGATGATGTGGGCCTGGTCGCGGATCGCCTGATAGTTGACCAGGATGCCGTCCTTGACCAGATCCCAACGCTGGGTGGCGATGCCTTCGTCGTCGTAGCCGACCGCGCCCAGCGTGTTCGGCTGCTGCTTGTCGGCGAACAGCGTGACCGTCGGGCTGCCGTACTTGAAGTCCTTCGACTTCCACTTGTCGAGCGTGGCGAAGCTGGTGCCGGCGTAATTGGCTTCGTAGCCGAGCACGCGGTCGAGTTCCAGCGGGTGGCCGACCGATTCGTGGATGGTCAGCCACAGGTGCGAGGGATCGAGCACGAGATCGTACTTGCCGGGCTTCACCGAGCGTGCGGTGAGCTTGGCACGGGCCTGCTTCGCGGCCGCCACGGCGTCGGCCACCATGTCGTAGGAATCGGTGTAGCCGATCACCCCGCCGGGCAGCTTCAGCTTCCCGGACGGCTTGGCATCCAGGTATTCGTAGCCCATGCCCATCGGCGCCGACAGCTCGCTGCGGGTGCGGAACTTGCCGCTCTTCTTGTCGATCGCGGTGACCTGCATCGGTGTCCAGATGCGGTGGATGTCCTGATCGATGTAGCTGTTGTCGGTGGACGCGAAGTACTTCTGCTCGTTGACCAGGAACATCACCGAGTTGACGTAGTCGGCGCCGGCCTTGAGTGCGGCGTTGTTGACCGCCATCAGCAGGTCGACCTTTTCCTTGACCGGCACCTCCATCGCGTTCTTCTTGATCGGCGTGGCCCAGGAGACCTCGCCGACGCCCTTGGTCGGCGCCAGCTGCACCGGCGCGCTCTGGAACTTGGAGTTGGCCTTGGCGATCGCCGCCGCCTGCTGCGCGGCCTTGGCGACGGCATCGGGCGACAGGTCACTGGTGGCCGCGAAGCCCCAGGTCCCGTTGACGATCACCCGGATGCCGATGCCGGTCGATTCGGTGTTGACCACGTTCTCGACCCGCGTCTCGCGGGTGATCACGAACTGGCGCAGGTAGCGACCGATGCGGGCGTCGGCGTAAGTCGCGCCGGCCTTGGTCGCGGCGTTCAGCGCGACGTCGGCCAGCGACTTGCGCAGCGCCTTGTCGGCCGGGCTGGCCAGCACCTCGGCCGCCACCGCATGGCCGTAGACCGGCAGCATCAGCGCGCCGACGCTGGTGCTGGTGCGTTTCAGGAAGTCGCGTCTATCCATCGGAATCGCCATCTCCAGGGAAGCTTGCTCGGGGTTGCACCGGATGGCGCGCCCGGCAGGCGGCGCGCGACGCGGCACATGAAGGCCATAGGACAGCGGGCGTCGAGGAATCGTTTGAACGGGTTCGATCCGGCCATCACCCGCCCGCAGTCACTGCCGGACGAACAGCTGCAGCAGGAATCGCGCCGGCCGCCTACTTCGGCCGGCTGCAGAACGTATACGCGCCGCTGCCTTCGCAGGAATAGACGCGCCAGCGATAGCGGTAGGCGCTGCTGCCGGTGGCGTTGATCGCTTCGGTGGAGCTGCCCGAGGTCGACGAGGCGACGTTCGACCAGGTCGTGCCATCGGTGGCGCGCCGTTGCAGGTACAGGTCAAAGTCGGCGGCGGCTGGCGTGGCCATCGACAGCACGGCGGCACCTGGGTAGTGCGTGGACACTCCTCGGACGTGGTCGTGATGGGCTGCCGGCGCGACCGGCCGGGCCGGTCAGCCGTTCAGAGCGGGCGACTGAGGATGTCCGATTCGCCTTCGAGGCGGCCGATCACGACTGCGCCGCAACCATCGCCGTAGACGTTGACTGCCGTGCGGCACATGTCGAGCACCCGATCGACCGCCAGCAGCACGCCCAGCCCTTCGAGCGGCAGGCCGACCGCGCCGAGGATGACCGCGATCGCGACCAGGCTGGCCGATGGAATGCCGGTGACGCCCATCGAGGTGACGACCGCCATCGCGACGATCACGAACTGGGTGACCAGGTCGAGCTGCAGGCCGTAGGCCTGGGCCAGGAACATCGCGGCCGCGCATTCGTACAGCGCAGTGCCGTCGAGATTGATCGCCGCGCCCAGCGGCAGGGTGAAGCCGGTGACCCGCTCGGAAACGCCGGCGCGGTTGCGCAGACAGTCGAGCGTGACCGGCAGCGTGCCGGCCGAGCTGGAGGTGGAGAAGCCGGTCAGCAGCGCCGGGGTCATCGCCCGCAGCATGCGCAACGGCGACACCCGGCCGATGACCGTCAGCAGCAGCGACATCGTCACCAGCAGGTGGAACAGCAGTCCGCCGAGCGCCGCGAAGAAGAACAGCGCGAGCGGCCGGATCGCATCGGCGCCGGTCGCCGAAAAGGCCTTCGCCACCAGCGCGAACACGCCGATCGGCGCGCAGCGCATCACCAGGGCGGTGATGTGCATCATCGTTTCCCGGACGCCGGCCCAGAAATCGCGCTGCACCTGGCCGGCGGCGCCGGGAATCCGCGCCGCGAAGATGCCGAACAGCATGCTGAAGAAGACCAGGCCCAGCAGATCGCTTTCCGCTGCGGCCTTGATCGGATTGGGCGTGACGAGCCGGTAGAAGACATCGCCGACATCGGACAGCTTGGCGCTGCTGACGTGTTCGCTGAGCTGTCCGGCACCGCTGGCCAGCCCGAGCAGTTCGCGTGCCGGCCGGCCGTCGACGATGCCGGGCTCGACCAGGTTGACCATCGCCAGGCCGGTGACCACCGCGAGCACGGTGGTGGCTGTGTAGAACAGCATGGTGCGTACGCCGATCCGCGACAGGGCGCCGGCGTCGCCGAAGGTCGACATCGCGCTGATGATCGACGACACGATCAGCGGCACGACGACCATCTTCAAGGCATTGAGAAACAGCCCGCCCACGAAACCGCAGGCCGCAAACACCCGGCTATCGGCCGGGACCAGCATTCCCACCAGTACCGCGAGGCCCAGCGCGATGGCGATCTGCCAGTGGGATTTCATCGCGCGGTCCTGGGGGTGGTGCCGAACTACGGCAGCGGCGCTTCTTCGGCCGGGACCGCCTTGACGTCGACCTTGATGGTCTTCTTCAAGGCTTCGCGATAGGCGTTGAACTCAGCGCCGGCGCGCGCGTCGCGCAGGGTCGCCAGTTCAGTGTCGCGCTCGTGGCCATCCTTCTCGCGGCCATCGCGCACCGAGCTGACGGCGATCACGGCGACCGCACCGTCCTCGAGTGTGGCATTGCCCGCGCTGACGGCGGCACCGACCGGCCGCGGCAGCTTGAACGCCGTCTGCAGCAACGCCAGGCCGACGCCGCTCTTGTTGCGCGTCACGCCGTCCTGCTTCTGCACGGTGGCGCCGACACTGGCGGCCACTTCGTCGATCGACTTGCCCGCCTTGATATCGGCCAGCGCCTTGACGGCATCGGCATCGGCGAGCTTGCGGGCTTCCTCGTTGCGCAGCGCCTCGCGCAAGGTCGCCTCGACTTCGGCGAGTTCACGCTGACGGGGGGCTTCGTACTCGGCCTTGCGGATCACCACGAGCCGGTCGGCATCGAGCGCGATCGGCTTGGAGTTGACGCCATCGGTCAGCACGTCGCGCGAGAATGCGGCCTCGATCACCGCTGGCGTGGCCGTGATGCCGGCACCGCCGGCCCGCGTGAACCAGTCGGTCGTCTGCACGCTGAGGCCGAGCGCCTTGGCCACCGGCTCCAGCGTCGATTCGTTCTCGAACGCCAGCTGTTCGAGCTGCTGGGTCTTTTCCTGGACCTTGGCCTGCAGGTCCTTGTTGACGTAGAGATCGGTCAGGGCTTTCTGGACGGCGGGAGCGTCGAAGGCTTCGGTGTGCGCCGGCACCAGCTCGGTGAGCTTGATGATGTGCCAGCCGAACTCGGTTTCCACCGGTTCGCTGACTTCGCCGGCGGCGTTCATCGCATAGAGCGCGGCCTCGAACTTCGGCGGCAGCAGGCCGTCGCCACGCTTGACGATGCCGAGGTCGCCACCCTTGTCCTTGCTGCCGGTGTCGTCGGACACCGACTTCGCCAGTTCGGCGAAATCGGAGCCGCTCTTGAGCTTCGCCGACAGCGATTCGATCTTCTTGCGCGCGGCGTCCTTGTCGGCGCCGAAATTCACCAGGATGTGGCTGGCGCGACGCGTTTCCGGCGTCGTGAAACGCGACTTCTCGGCCTCGTAGAGCGTCTTCAGGATGTCCACGCCCGGCGCTTCGGCCTTCTGGATGCTGCCCTGCGACAGCTCCACATAGGCGAGCTTCATGCGCTCGGGTGCCTGCAGGGTTGCCTTGCGCTCCTCGTAACGCGCCGCCACCTGTTCCGGCGTGACGTTCACCGTCGGCAGGTACTTGGCGGGATCGAACTGCAGGTAGCTGAAATCGCGCTCCTGCTTGGCGAGCCGGGTGGCCAGCGCCGCTTCATCCGCCGTGACGACGGCGCTGCCCAGAATGCTGTCACGCAGCTGATCGACGATCAGGCTGTCCCGCTGCTGGGCTTCGAAGCTGTCCGGCGTGTAGCCGTTCTGTGCCAGCAGCTGGCGATAGCGTTCCGGCGAGAACTTGCCGCCGTCCTGAAACGCGGGAATGGCAGTGAGGTAATCGCGCAAGGCGGCATCGCCGGCGCGGTAGCCACTGTTGCGGGCTTCGGCTCGCAGCAGAGCGTCCTGAACCATGTCCTGCAGCACGTTCTCGCGCATCCGCTGCGGGTTGATCTGGTCGGCGCGGAAGTTCTCGCCGAGCAGCTGCTGCAGCTGCCGGTAGCGCTGGTCATAGGCGCGCCGCAGCTGGTCCTGAGTGATCTTCGTATCGCCAACCTTCGCAATGGTCGGGTTGGCGTTGCTCTGGAAATAGCCTTCGATTCCACTAAAGGCAAACGGGATACCGATGATGGCAAGCAATACGCCGACGATGAGCGGGCCGTTCAGGCTGTCGCGGATTTGCTGCATCATGGATTTCGGTCTCGCAAATAGAAAGGGCGCTCAATGAGCGCCCTGGGGTGTTACATGGCGGAGCGGACGGGACTCGAACCCGCGACCCTCGGCGTGACAGGCCGATACTCTAACCGACTGAGCTACCGCTCCGCGAAACTTCAAAATCTGTACTTCTAACCAATGAGTTGGTGGGTGCTGAGGGGCTCGAACCCCCGACTCCCGCCGTGTAAAGGCGATGCTCTACCAACTGAGCTAAGCACCCTTCTCGTTTCGGGCTGTCACTCCCGAACTGGTTTGCTACTTTACCGCATCCTTCAGCGCTTTGCCAGCCTTGAACGTTGGATTCTTGCTGGCTTCGATCGTGAGGGTCTTGCCCGTCTTCGGGTTGCGGCCAGTACGAGCAGCGCGCGTGCGGTTCGAAAACGTGCCGAATCCTACCAGAGAAACCTTGTCGTCGCTCTTCAGTGCGGCTGCAATCACATCGATGAGAGAGTCGATGGCGTTGCCGGCGTCAGTCTTGGTAAGTCCCGATTTTTCGGCGACGGCAGCAATCAGCTCGGATTTGTTCATGTAAGTGCGTCCCCTCGAATGGTTTGATCGACGTGAGCCGATGCTGGCAATCAGGCCCGCTGCAGAATGCCGGGGACTTGAAGGGCTTGCTGTAGCGGAAAGCCGCCGGCAGAAATTGCGCGGCCGAGCATCGGAACACGCCTTATATCAAGCAGGTCCAGGAGCGTCAACGAAACTTCACTGCAGCAGCGCAGGCTGCAGTGAAGCCTCGTCGGACGCGATCCGGCGACTCGATCAATGCGGTCGAACGCCGTCGTTGGACGTTGGCGTCGGCGCCGTCGTTCCCTCGACGACCGGCTTGGCTTCCGGCATCCGTTCCAGCGCGATGCGCAGCACTTCTTCGACCCAGCGCACCGGTTCGATATCGAGCTTGCCCTTGATGGTGTCCGGGATCTCGGCAAGATCCTTGACGTTCTCCTGCGGGATGATCACGGTGCGAATGCCACCACGCTGCGCGGCCAGCAGCTTTTCCTTCAGGCCACCGATCGGCAGGACCTCGCCGCGAAGCGTGATTTCGCCAGTCATCGCGACATCGGCCCTTACCGGGATGCCGGTCAGCGCCGATACCAGCGCCGTGCACATGCCGATGCCGGCCGAGGGTCCATCCTTCGGTGTCGCGCCTTCCGGCACATGCACGTGCAGGTCGTGCTTCTGGTAGAACTCCGGGTCGATGCCAAGCTGCTTGGCACGCGAACGAACCACCGTCAACGCCGCCTGGATCGACTCCTGCATGACCGTGCCGAGGCTGCCGGTCTGGGTCATCTTACCCTTGCCCGGCGTCAGCGCCGATTCGATGGTCAGCAGTTCGCCGCCGACTTCGGTCCAGGCCAGACCGGTGACCTGCCCGACCTGATTGGCTTCCTCGGCGCGGCCATAGCGGTAGCGCGGCACGCCAAGATACTTGTCGAGATTCTTGTCGGTGACCTTGACCGTCTTGTCGGTCGGCTTCAGCAGCACCTGCTTGACCACCTTGCGCGCGATCTTCGACATCTCGCGTTCCAGGCTGCGCACACCGGCTTCGCGGGTGTAGGTGCGGATCACCGCCCGCACCGCGCTCTCGCTGATTTCCAGCTCCGATTCCTTGAGGCCGTTTTCCTTGATCTGCTTCGGAATCAGGTAGCGCCGCGCGATGTTGAGCTTTTCGTCCTCGGTATAGCCGGGGATGCGAATGACCTCCATGCGGTCGAGCAGCGGCCCCGGAATATTGAGCGTGTTCGCGGTGCAGATGAACATCACGTCGGTGAGGTCCAGATCCACTTCCAGATAGTGATCCTGGAAGGTGTTGTTCTGCTCCGGGTCCAGCACTTCGAGCAACGCCGACGAAGGATCGCCACGGAAGTCCGTGCTCATCTTGTCGATCTCGTCGAGCAGGAACAGTGGATTCTTCACGCCGACCTTGGTCAGGTTCTGGACGATCTTGCCCGGCAGCGAACCGATGTAAGTCCGGCGGTGGCCGCGAATCTCGGCTTCGTCACGCACGCCGCCCAGCGACATACGCGCGAACTTGCGGTTGGTCGCCTGCGCGATCGACCGGCCCAGCGAGGTCTTGCCGACGCCGGGCGGGCCGACGAGGCACAGGATCGGACCCTTCAGCTTCTTCACACGGCTCTGCACCGCGAGATATTCGAGGATGCGTTCCTTGACCTTCTCCAGACCGTAGTGATCGGCGTCGAGCTGGTCCTGCGCCTTCGGCAGATCGATATTGGCCTTGGTGGTCTTCTTCCACGGCACCTGCGTCATCACGTCGAGATAGTTGCGCACGACGGTCGCTTCCGCCGACATCGGCGGCATCATCTTCAGCTTGTTAAGTTCGGCCGTGGCCTTGGCCTTGGCGGCCTTCGGCATGCCGGCCTTGGCGATCTTGCGCGCCAGTTCTTCCTGCTCGTTAGGCGCATCGTCCAGCTCACCCAGTTCCTTCTGGATGGCCTTCATCTGCTCGTTCAGGTAGTACTCGCGCTGATTCTTTTCCATCTGCTGCTTGACCCGCCCGCGGATCTTCTTCTCGATCTGCAGGATGTCGATCTCGCCTTCCAGCTGGGCCAGCACGTACTCGAGACGCGGCTTCGGATCGCCGATCTCCAGCACCTTCTGCTTGTCCTCAAGCTTCAGCGACAGATGGGCGGCAATCGCATCGGCGAGGCGACCGGGGGAATCCATGCTGGTCAGGCTCGGCAGCAATTCCGCCGGCACCTTCTTGTTCAGCTTCACGTACTGCTCGAAGGTCGCCACCGCCGTCCGCATCACGGCATCGGCCTCGCTGCCGCCCGACCCGCTCTCATCGGCGGGAATGACGCGGAAATCGGCGGTCAGATAGTCGCCGTTCATTTCCAGCTTCAGCACCTGCGCGCGCTGCGCGCCTTCGACCAGCACCTTGACGGTGCCATCGGGCAGTTTCAGCAACTGCAGGATCGACGCCAAGGTGCCAGTGTCGTACAGGTCATCGACGCCGGGCTCGTCGGTATCGGCGTGCTTTTGCGCCACCAGCAGGATGCGCTTGCCGTCCTGCATCGCAGCCGTCAGCGCCTTGACCGACTTCTCGCGACCGACGAACAGCGGAATCGCCATGTGGGGGTAGACCACCACATCGCGCAGCGGCAACACCGGCGTGGATGTTTCATTCGTGCTGGGCACTGTCGGAACCTCGGTCGAGTTCGGTGACATCGGAATAAGACGTTTCGGTGATTATGCAGTACGTGGGAGGTGCGTCCCGCACCGGCCTTTTCAAGCGCGGCGCAGCCGCTGATCGGCCCCTTTGAACAAAAAAACCCGCCGCGGACAGCCGGGGCGGGTTCTCGACAGCCTAAAGCGCGTCAGGCCGAGTTCTTGACGTCGCGGCGCGGCGCCTCGAGGTTCTCGTAGACGATGAACGGCTTTGCCTCGCCTTTCACCACCGACTCGTCGACCACCACTTTCGACACGTTCTGCATCGACGGGAGGTCGTACATCACGTCGAGCAGGATCGTCTCCAGGATCGTGCGCAGGCCGCGGGCACCGGTCTTGCGATCGCGTGCCTTCCGGGCGATGGCATTCAGCGCGTCCTCGCGGAACTCCAGCTGGCAGCCTTCCATCTGGAACAGCTTGGCGAACTGCTTGACCAGCGCGTTCTTCGGCTCCTTGAGGATCGAGATCAGCGCCTTTTCATCCAGCTCTTCCAGCACGGCGAGCACCGGAAGGCGACCGACGAACTCGGGAATCAGGCCGTAGCGGATCAGGTCCTCGGGCTCGACGCCCAGCAGCATCTTCGACACCTGCGCCGCATCTTTCTGCGACTTCACATCGGCGCCGAAGCCGATGCCGGTTTTCTCGGTGCGGTGCTGGATCACCTTGTCGAGGCCCGCGAAGGCACCGCCACAGATGAACAGGATGCCGGCCGTGTTGACCTGCAGGAACTCCTGCTGCGGATGCTTGCGGCCGCCCTGCGGCGGCACGCTGGCGATGGTGCCTTCGATCAGCTTGAGCAGCGCCTGCTGCACGCCTTCGCCGGACACGTCGCGGGTGATCGACGGGTTTTCGCTCTTGCGCGAGATCTTGTCGATCTCGTCGATGTAGACGATGCCGCGCTGCGCCTTCTCGACGTCGTAATCGCACTTCTGCAGCAAGCGCTGAATGATGTTCTCGACGTCCTCGCCGACATAGCCGGCTTCGGTCAGCGTCGTTGCATCGGCGATCGCGAACGGCACGTCGAGCAGCCGCGCCAGCGTTTCCGCCAGCAGCGTCTTGCCGGAGCCGGTCGGGCCAATCAGCAGGATGTTCGACTTCGACAGTTCCACGCCATCCGTCGAGCCCTTCTGGCTCAGACGCTTGTAGTGGTTGTACACGGCCACCGACAGCACCTTCTTGGCCTGGTCCTGGCCAATGACGTACTCGTCGAGCACCGCGCGGATTTCCTGCGGCTTCGGCAAGCCCTTGACCTGCGGCTTGGCGTGCACTTCCTCGCGGATGATGTCGTTGCACAAATCGACGCATTCGTCGCAGATGTACACCGACGGGCCCGCGATCAGCTTGCGGACTTCATGCTCGCTCTTGCCGCAGAACGAGCAATACAGCACACGGCCACCTTGCGTGCCGCTGCGTACGTTGTCAGGCATTTCCGACCTCAATCAAGGTTCTGAATCCTTATAGCATCATGTCAGGTGACAACGGAATGACTGCAATTCCCGTGCTGTGTCGCGGGTCCTGCCCGGCGTCGGAAATCCGGCGCAGGACCTGCGGCACGGGATTGCGTCAGGCCGCCGGTGCCGCCGCGCGCTTGTCGATGATCTGGTCGATCAGGCCGTAGGCCTTGGCCTGCTCGGAGTTCATGAAGTAGTCGCGCTCGACATCGCTGGCCACCTTCTCGATCGGCTGGCTGCAATGGTCGGCCATCAGGCGGTTCAGCTTTTCGCGCAGGTACAGGATTTCCCGCGCCTGGATCTCGATGTCGGTCGCCTGGCCCTGGGCGCCACCGGACGGCTGGTGGATCATCACCCGCGAGTTCGGCAGCGCGTAACGCTTGCCCTTGGTGCCGGCCGACAGCAGGAAGGCGCCCATGCTGGCCGCCTGGCCGATGCACATCGTCGACACGTCCGGCTTGATGAACTTCATCGTGTCGTAGATCGACAGGCCCGAGGTGATCACGCCACCCGGCGAGTTGATGTACAGGTGGATGTCCTTGTCGGGGTTCTCCGACTCCAGGAACAGCAGCTGGGCGACCACCAGGTTCGCCATGTGGTCGTCGATCGGACCGACGAGGAAGATCACGCGCTCCTTCAGCAGGCGCGAATAGATGTCGAACGCGCGTTCGCCGCGGGCGGTCTGCTCGACCACCATCGGGACCAGCTGCGAGCGGTTGCGGAGGTCAGTCATTCGAATTTCCAGTGGTTATCGGTGTAGTCGGGACGCGCCGGCCATCGGCAGCCGGCGCGTGCCGCCGGCTCCTCGCCGGCGCTCTCAGGCAGGTTGGGCCTGATTCTGCGATTTCAACAAGTCTTCGAGCGACATCGCTTCGTCGGTCACCTGGGCGCCGGCGACCAGCAGTTCGACAACCTGTTCCTCGATCACCACGCTGCGCAGGCCCTGCATCAGGTCCTGGCGCTGCTGGTACATCTTCACCACTTCGGACGGGTCCTCGAAATCGGCGGCGATCGTCGACAGCGCCGCTTCGACGCGGGCCGGATCGAACTGCACGTTGCGGGCGTTGATGATCTCGCCGATCAGCAGGCCCAGCGCCACGCGGCGCTTGGCCGACGGCTCGAACATTTCCGCCGGCAGCATCGCGCGCAGCTGTTCCGGCTTCAGCTTCTGGGCCGGGTTGTTGGCGCCGATCCGGTTGGCGGTCTCGGCACGCATGCGCTCGACTTCCTCGGCCACCAGGCCCGCCGGCACGTCGATCGGGTGCAGGTCGAACAGCTGCTCCATCACTTCACGCTTCAGGCGGTTGTTGACTGCCTTGTTGCGCTCGGTTTCCAGCGCTTCGCGGCACTTGGCGCGCAGGCCCGCTTCGCCGCCTTCCTCGATGCCGTGAGCAGTCAGGAACGCCTCGTCGATCTCCGGCAGGCGCGCTTCACGCACTTCCTTGAGGGTGACGGTGAACACGGTCTTCTTGCCGGCCAGCGCTTCGTTGCGGTAGTCGGCCGGGAAATTCACCTCGACATCGAAGGTTTCGCCGGCGGCGTGGCCGATCAGGCCGTCTTCGAGGTCCGGCAGGAAGCGGCGCTCGCCGATCTCGACCGAGGCGTTGTCGCTCTTGCCGCCCTGGAAGGCTTCGCCGTCGAGCTTGCCTTCGAAATCGAGCGTCACCACGTCGCCCTGCTGGGCCGGCCGTTCGACCACTGCCAGCGTGCGGCGCGACTTGCGCAGATTGTCGATCAGGCGCTCGACATCGGCATCGGTCACCTCGACCTGCGGACGCACCAGCTTGAGGCTCGACAGATCGCCCAGCGTGATATCCGGGTAGACGTCGAAGCTGGCGACGTAGACCAGCGGCTGGCCGACCGCTTCGGTGGTGACCTGGAAGTTCGGCTGGCTGGCCGGCTGGATCTTGACCTGGTCAAGCGCCTGCGGCCAGGTGGTGCGCACCAGTTCGCTGACCGCGTCGTTGCGCGCATCGGCGCCGTACTGCTGCTGGATCACCTTCAGCGGCGCCTTGCCCGGACGGAAGCCCGGAACCCGCACGCGGCTGGCAAGACGCTTCAGGCGCTCGCCGATTTCGTGCTCGAAACGATCGGCCGGGATCGTGACATGCAGCCGGCGCAGCAGGCCGCCGGCGGATTCGACTTGAACTTCCATCGTTAAAGACTCTTCGAGATTGTGATGATGATGGGTGGCCGCCTTGCCCGGGTGGGGCCTCCCGGCGGTCTGTTGTGCGCGGTCTGCGGGTTCACGGCGGCAACCGGCCGTCGGGATGAGCGTCAGCGGCGCGGATTGCGGGTGTGCGAAAGGCGAGACTCGAACTCGCACGCCTTGCGGCGCTGGAACCTAAATCCAGTGCGTCTACCAATTCCGCCACTCTCGCCCGGTGCTCGCGCCGGATTCCTGCCGCCCACGACCGGCGACGCAGGGCGCGAGTATATCAGCGGCCGACTGCCGACGGCCCGACCGGCAGGGCGGCCGCAGGGCATCGTGATCAGCCGCGATCAAGCTGCCAAAATGGTCAGGCCGCTGCTCTCCGCCCCGGCTCTCCCTGCCCTCTTCTCGCCGTCCATGCTCCCCGGCTTCGCCCGCCCCCTGCTGATTCCCGGCCTGCTGGCGCTGCTGCTGGCGACGGTTGCCGTCGCGCTGAACGCCGGCACCATCGACATCGACTGGTCCGCGCTCGGCGGCGATGGCGCAGCTCCCACCGCACTGCTGCAGCTGCGCCTGCCGCGCATCGTGCTGGCGGTGCTGATCGGCGCGGTGCTGGCGCAGACCGGAGCGGTCGCCCAGGCGCTGTTCCGCAATCCGCTGGCCGAGCCGGGCCTGATCGGCGTTTCGGCCGGCGCGGCGCTGGCGGCGGCGCTGGTCCATACCGCGCTGACCGGCTTCGCCAGCCGGCTGGCCCTGCCGGCCAGCCTGGTCCTGCCGGTGGCGGCCTTCGCCGGCGGCCTGGCGGCGGCGGCGATCGTGCTGCGCCTGGCCCGCCGCGACGGCCAGACCGACATGACCACGCTGCTGCTGGCCGGCACCGCGATCAATGCCTTCGTCGCCGCGCTGGTCGGCCTGCTGTCGGCGCGTGCCGACGACGCCGGCCTGCGCGGCTTCACCCTGTGGATGTACGGCAACCTGGGCCGCGCCGGCTGGAACGAGATCGCCATCGCCGCGCCGGTGCTGCTGGCCGTCGCCCTGTGGCTGCCGCGCGAGGCGCGCGGCCTCGACGCGCTGCTGCTCGGTGACACCGAAGCCGCGCACCTCGGCCTCGACGTCGAGCGCCTGAAGCGTCGGCTGCTGGTCGCCGTGGTGCTGGCCACCGGCGCCTCGGTGTCGCTGGCTGGCGTCATCGGCTTCGTCGGCCTGGTGGTGCCGCATGCGATCCGGCTGCTCGCCGGCCCCGGTCACCGCCTGCTGCTGCCGGCCTCGGCCCTGCTTGGCGCGCTGCTGCTGACGCTCGCCGACACCGTCGCCCGTACGGCGGCGGCACCGGCGGAATGGCCAGTCGGCGCGCTGACCTCCGCGCTCGGCGCGCCGTTCTTCCTGGCGCTGCTGTTGCGGATGCGCAGCCGGATCGGCCTGCCATGACCTTGGCCGCCACGGGCGTCTCGCTTGTCGGCGACGGCCGCCTGCTGCTCGACGACGTCAGCCTGCAACTTGAGCCCGGCACGCTGCACGTGCTGCTCGGCCCAAACGGCGCCGGCAAGTCGACCCTGCTCGGCCTGCTGGCCGGTGACCGCGCCCCGCATGCCGGCCGGGTGACGCTCGACGACCGCGCCCTGCCCGATTGGCCGCCGGCCCAGCTGGCGCGCCGCCGTGCGGTGATGATGCAGCGCGACGAACTGCGCTTTCCGTTCTCGGTCGACGAAGTGGTGGCGCTGGGCCGCCTGCCGTGGCAGCGGCGCGAGCGATCGCCTGCCGAGCAGGCGGCCATCCGCGCAGCACTCGACGAGGCCGGCGCCAGCCCGCTGTCCGGCCGCCGCTATCTGGCGCTGTCCGGCGGCGAAAGGGCGCGCGTGCAGCTGGCCCGGGCACTGGCCCAGATCCACGCCGACACCGATGACCCGGCGGCGCGCTACCTGCTGCTCGACGAACCCACCGCCAGCCTCGATTTCGCCTTCCAGCACCAGGTGCTGACGCGCCTGCGGCAACTGGCCGATCGCGGCGTCGGCGTGCTGGCGATCCTGCAAGACCCGAACCTGGCGCTGCGCCATGCCGACCAGGTCAGCCTGCTGGCCCAGGGTCGTCTGATGGCCTCCGGTCGCCCCGAAAAGGTGCTGGAGCCGGCCCGGCTGAGCACGCTCTACGGGCTGCCGATCGTGGCGGCGGCGCGGCCGGACGGCGGCTGCGCGCTGCTGGTCGAGGACGCCCTGCGCAAAGGCCGCCCATGAGCCGCAAGCCGCTGGTTCCACTGAGGCTTCCATGTCATCGTGCCGGCATGCCCACTGGCCTTCCCGCGCTGCCCGAATGAGTTCGACGCGTTCCCGGCCGCGCGCCGACGACGCCGGCCTGCGCTGGCACCAGAGCCTGCAGTTCCGGCTCGCCTGCCTGTTCGCCGGACTGCTGGCGCTGCTGGCGGCCGTGGCGTTCTACGCGGCCGAGCAGCTGATCGTCGGCAGTGTCGACGACGCCAGCCTGCGCCACGAGATGGCGATCAACCAGCGCCTGCAGGCCGAAACCCGGCAGCTGCTGCGCGCCGTCGAGCAGTTCGCCCAGACGCTGGCCCGGATCGGTCCGCGCAGCGATACCGCCACGCTGACGCAACTCGGCGACAGCCTGCTCGCCGGTCTGCCGGTCGCCGGCTACGGCCTGTGGCCGGAACCGGTGTCGACGGCGCCGGGCAGCCGCCACGACGACCGGCACTGGTCGCTGCTGCCCGACGGCCGGGCGCGCCTGCTCGGCGACGAGGGCCGCAGCGCGGCGCTCGCCTGGTGGCGCGAGCCCTGGTACACGCCGGTGCGGCTGGCGCCGACGACGATGCGCGGCTGCCACTGGTCGGCCCCGTACCGCGATCCGCTGCTCGGCCGCCCCGTGGTCAGCTGCGCCGTCGCCATTACCGGCGGACGCGGCTTCGAGGGCGTGGCGACCGTGAGCCTGGACCTCGCCCAGCTCGGCCGGCAGCTGCTCGGCACGGGCAGCGACGATCGCAGCTACGCGCTGGTCGCCGACCGGCGCGGCGCGCTGCTGGCGGTGTCGGCGCTGGCCCGGCAAGCGCTGGGCCTGCAGGACGACACGGCAGTGCCGACGCTGGCCGAGCTGGCCGAACGCCTGCCGGCCTTCGCCGAGGCAGCCGGACAGCTGCGCCAGCGGAACGACGCCTTCCGCGCGGCGGCGCTGCGCTCGACCCGCTATAACGCCCGCCTGGTGTCGTCGCTGAAGGACAACACCCGCGAGCTGGACCGCGACGCGGCCGAAGACCTGCTGGCCGGCGTCTGGAACACCGCCGACGGCCGCATCGAGCCGGCCGCCGTGCCGCTGCGGCTGGCGGTCGACCCGGTGTTCGGCGAGGCCGGCCATGCGGTGGTCGCCGCGATTCCCGGCAGCCGCTGGCTGCTGATCAGCGCCTCGCCGGCCCGCGAGGGCAGCGAGCGCGCCCGCCGGGTCAACGAACAGGTGCTGGCGGTTTCGCTCGGCGGCTCGGCGCTGGTGCTGCTGCTGAGCTTCGCGCTGCTGCACCGGATGGTGATCCGGCCGCTGCGGGCGATGGGTTCGGCGCTGGCCGACACCACGGTCGACGGCCGCACGCCGACGCTTGATGAATCCGGCGCCGGCGAACTGCGCCAGATCGCCCATTGGCACAACGAGCGCAGCGAACGGCTGGCCGAGATGCGCGACCGCGCCAACATCGCCACCACCCAGCTGAACGCCGAGAACAGCGAGCGGCTACGCACCCAGGACGCCCTGATGCGGCTCGGCGAAAAGCTGCGGCTGCTGACCGAAAGCGTCGACGAAGGCCTGCTGGTGCTCGACGAGCGCGGCGCCATCGAGGATCTCAACAGCCGGGCCGAGCAGTGGCTGGCCGCCGACGCAGCGAGCCTGCGCGGTCGGGTTTTCAGCCTCGTGTTCACCGCGCGCGTCGGCACGGCCGACGGACCGCCGCTGCCGGATCTGATGCAGCCGCTGCACACCGGCAGCCAGCGCGTCGACCATCCGGTGGTCGTGCTGCTGCCGGCCGGCGGCGCTGCGGGCCGTACGCTCAGCGTGCGCGCGGTGGCGCTGCGCAGCCGTTTCGATCGCCTCAACGGCGCCGTGATCGTGCTGCGCGAAGGCGCAGCAGACGGCGCTACCGAGTCGTCCGGCAACGGCACGCCTGCGGCGCCGGCCGGCACCGAGTTCGTCGATCCGGTGACCGGGCTCGGCGGCCGCAAGGCCTGCGAACGGCGGGTGCGCGAACTGCACCGCGAAGCCCGCGAGCACGCCACGCAGGGTCACTGGGCGCTGGGCAAGCTGGATTTTCCGGAGCTGCGCCAGGTGCGCGAAAGCCGCAGCCACAGCGATGCCGATGCGGTCGCCGCGCGCTGCGGCGAGCGGCTGGCGGCGCTGCTCGGCGGCACCGAGCACGTGTTCCGGCTGGCCCCGGACCGCTTCGGCGTGCTGCTGCCGGCCGATACCGCCGAGCAGGCGCTGCGCCAGGCCGAAACCCTGCGCCAGCAGATCGCCGGCCAGCGTCTGCTGGTCGGCGATCACTGGATCGATCCGCAGCCGGCCATCGGCCTGTGCCTGATCGGCGCCGGCATCGATACACCGGCCGAAGTGATGCGCCGCGCCGGCCTGGCCTGCGACCGCGCCCACGGCAGCCTCGGCGTGCTGCTGCACAGCGCCGAGCTGGAAACCGTGGCCGGTGTCGACGAGGAACTGCTGTGGGTGCGACGCATCGAACGCGGCCTGGAGCATCGCCTGTTCCACCTGACCACCCAGTCGGTGCAGCCGGCGCGCAGCCACGCCAACGACGGCGAGGTGTTCGACGTGCTGCTGTCACTGGAGGACGAGGAAGGCTTCTGGGCGCCGCTGCCGGCCTTCCTGCCGGTGGCGGAACGACATCTGCTGGGCGCGCCGCTGGACCAATGGGTGATCCGCAGCCTGTTCGACAAGCTGGCCGCACAGCCGGATCTCGGCACGCGGCTGGCGTTCTGCACGGTGCCGCTGTCGGCCGATTCGCTGGGCGACGCCGCCCTGATCGACTTCATTGCCGAGCAGATCAACCGCCAGCCGCGCGTGCCGGTCGGCAAGCTGTGCTTCCTGCTGCGCGACGAGCTGCTGACCGGCTTCCCGCAGCAGGCGGCGCGCTGCCTGGAATCGCTGCGCACGCTCGGCTGCCGCACCGCCATCGACCATCGCGACGGCCGGCAGATCGACTACGTCGACCTGCTGCGCAAGCTGCCGATCTCGGTGCTCCGGCTCGATGCCGGCGCGTTTGCCCGGATCGTCGACGACCAGGTCGAACAGACGCTGGCCGAGACGGCGATCCGGCTGGCGAAACTGAACGGCGCGCGGACCCTGGTCACCGAGATCGGCAGCGAGGCGCAGGCGGCCGTCTGGCGTCGCCTCGGCGCCGACTACCTGCAGGGGCCGGTGATCGCCCGGCCCTCGCCGGTGCCGTTCAAGGCCTGAGGCGATCCGGCGGCGGCAGCCGGCGCCGCACCGCCGGCAAGGCTTCAGGCGCGTTCGAGGCAGTCGATGCGCAGTTCCAGCGTCTCGCGGTCCTGCCAGCGGTTGACCGCCAGCTGGTAGACCACCCGCACCCGGCCCTCGTCGACCGCCGTTTCGGCGCCGTTGAAGTGCACCGCGTTGATCGCGCCGGCCGGGCCTTTCAGGCGGTAGCGGACATGGTTGCCGTCCTTGCCGACCGGGCGCAGGTCCAGCACCTCGAACTCGCCGTCGAAGCGCGGCTCCGGAAAGCCCTGCCCCCAGGGCCCGGCCGCTTCGATCTCGAAGGCGGTATCGATGGCGAACTCCGGCCCGCGCAGTTCGCCGTCGGTGTCGATCACCTGCGCCAGCGCCTCGGCGTCGAGCATCGAGCGGCACTGCGCATCGAAGACCGTGCGGAATGCCGTCAGTCCTTCTTCAGGAAGACTCAGGCCGGCCGCCATCGCGTGGCCGCCGAAGCGGGTGATCAGGCCCGGATGGCGGGCGTCGACCGCCGCCAGCGCATCGCGCAGATGCAGGCCGGCGATCGAGCGGCCGGAGCCTTTCAGCATGCCGCGCTCCTGGGCACGGGCGAAGGCGATCACTGGCCGGTGCAGCGCGTCCTTGACCCTTGAGGCGACCAGGCCGACGACGCCTTCGTGCCAGTCCGGCTCGTGGACGACGACGCCGACGTCCTCGCTGTCGGCGACCAGCGCCAGCGCGTCGTCGCGCATCTGCGCCTCGATGCCGCGCCGCTCGCGATTCAGCCGGTCCAGTTCCTGGGCGATCGGCAGCGCCGACTCGCGATCCGGCGCCAGCAGGCATTCGATGCCGCGGCGCATGTCGTCGAGCCGGCCGGCGGCGTTCAGTCGCGGGCCCAGCACGAAACCGAGATCGGCGGCACTGATCCGCTCCGGCGTCCGGCCGGCCGCTTCGAGCAGCGCCATCAGACCGGGCCGTGCGCGGCCGGCGCGGATGCGCTGCAGGCCCGCCTGCACCAGCACCCGGTTGTTGTAGTCGAGCCTGACGACATCGGCGACCGTACCGAGCGCGACCAGATCCAGCAGCTCGGCGAGGTTCGGGCCGTTGCCGCCGCCAAACGCGCCAGCGCTGCGCAGCCGCGCGCGCAGCGCCAGCAGCACGTAGAACATCACACCGACGCCGGCCAGATGCTTCGACGGGAACGGACAGCCCGGCTGATTGGGGTTGACGATCGCCGCCGCCGCCGGCAGCTCGGGGCCGGCCAGATGGTGATCGGTGACGATCACCGGCAGACCGAGCGCGTTGGCGTGCTCGATGCCGGCCAGGCTGGCGATGCCGTTGTCGACCGTGACCAGCAGTTCGGCTCCGGCTTCGCGGGCCAGATCGACCAGCGGCGGCGACAGGCCGTAGCCCATCGTGAAGCGGTTCGGCACCACATGGCCGACCTCGGCCGCGCCGAGCGCCTGCAGCCCGAGCACGGCGATCGCGCAGGCGGTGGCGCCGTCGGCGTCGTAGTCGCCGGCAATGACGATGCGCTTCCGGGCAGCGATGGCGTCGGCCAGCTGCGCCGCTGCCGCCTCGATGCCGAGCAGGCGATCCGGCGGCAGCAGGTGTTTCAGCTCCAGCGCCAGCTGCGCCGGGTCACGCAGCCCGCGCGCCGCATAGACGCGACGCAGCACCGGCGACAGCGTGGCCGGCAGCGCCTGCGGCTCGCCCGGCGGGCGACGGCGGATGGTCGGCGCGCGGCTCACCTGGCGGCGCGGCTCCGCTTACAGACGGTCGACCAGCACCCGCTCGACCGCGCTCTTCACGGCGTCGACTTCGATCAGCTGCGGCAGGCCGGCCTTGAGGATGATGTCCGGGTCCTTCATGCCGTTGCCGGTCAAGGTGCAGACGATCGACGAGCCGGCCGGGATCTTGCCGCTCTTCAGGTCGCGCAGCGCGCCGCACAGCGAGGTCGCCGAAGCCGGTTCGCAGAACACGCCTTCCTGTTCGGCGAGCAGACGCTGGGTGGCGAGGATGTCGGCGTCCGAGCATTCGTCGAACCAGCCGCCGGATTCCTTCTGGACGATCCAGGCCGGGTCCCAGCTCTGCGGATCGCCGATGCGGATCGCGGTGGCGACGGTTTCCGGATTCTTGACGGCGCCGCCGCGCATGAACGGCGCGGAGCCGGCCGCCTGATAGCCGACCATCTTCGGCCGCTTGGCCTTGCCGCCGGCCTGCGCGAACTGGCAGTTGCCGTTGCAGAGCTTGCAGGACACCGTGCCGTTGCCCGCGCATTCGGTGTAGCCGATCCAGTGCGCGGTGATGTTGCCGGCATTGCCGACCGGCAGGCAGTGGTAATCCGGAGCTTCGCCGAGCGCTTCGACGATCTCGAAAGCGGCCGTCTTCTGGCCCTGCAGGCGGTACGGGTTGACCGAGTTGACCAGCACCACCGGCGAGGTTTCCGACACTTCCTTGACCAGCCGCATGCCGTCGTCGAAGTTGCCACGCACCTGCACGATCACCGCACCGTGGACCACGGCCTGGGCGAGCTTGCCCATCGCGATCTTGCCTTCCGGAATCAGTACGAAGGACTTGATGCCGGCGCGTGCCGCATAGGCCGCCGCCGCCGCCGAGGTGTTGCCGGTCGAGGCGCAGAGAATCGCCTTCGCGCCGCGATGAACGGCTTCGGTCACGGCCATGGTCATGCCGCGGTCCTTGAACGAACCGGTCGGGTTGGCGCCTTCGAACTTGACGTAGATGTCGGCGTCGACGCCGACATGGCGGACCAGGTTGTCGAGCTTGATCAGCGGCGTGCGGCCTTCGCCGAGGCTGATGGCTTTGGCTTCCGGCGGCAGCGGAAGGCGATGGCGGTAGGCGTCGATGAGGCCGGTGTAGCGGGTCACGTTGAAACTCCAGTGGTTCGTCTTGTGGCTCGGGAACGGCCGTTGTGGCGTCGCACCCTTGTCGGGCGGCATTCCCTCACCCCGGCCCTCTCCCGACGGGAGAGGGAGTAAGGCGGCTATTTATTCGAAGTGCTCGACGCGCAGACGGCTCATGTCGGCGCGCACGAACGGCAGCGCGCGGATGCGTTCGAGCGCGGCGTCGAAGCGGCTGCCGCTGACCACCGAGGTGATGATCGCGATGCGGGCGTCTTCGGCGTCTTCCGGCTCCTTCTGCAGGATCGCCTCGATCGAGATGTCGGCCTCGGCGAGGATCGAGGTCAGCGCGCGCAGCACGCCCGGTTCGTCGGCCACCGTCAGGCGCAGGTAGAAGGCCGATTCCACCGCTTCGATCGACAGCGCCGGCTGCGCCGACAGCCCGGCAGCCGTGAAGCCGAGCGGCGGCACCACCGGCGCGGCGCCGTTGAGGCGGGCGATGTCGATCAGATCGGCGATCACCGCCGAAGCGGTCGGCTCGCCGCCGGCGCCACGGCCGACGTACACCGTCTGGCCGACGGCATTGCCGTGCACGCGCACGGCGTTCAGCGCGCCATCGGTCTTGGCCAGCAGATGGTCGTCCGGCACCAGGGTCGGATGCACGCGCAGTTCCACGCCGTGCGCCGAGCGCTTGGCGATGCCGAGCGACTTGATCCGGTAGCCCAGTTCGCGGGCCAGCTGAATGTCCTGCGAATGCACTTTCGACAGGCCTTCGGTGGCCACGGCCGCGAAGTTCAGCGGCGTGCCGAAGGCGATCGACGCGAGGATCGTCAGCTTGTGGGCGGCATCGATGCCTTCGACGTCGAAGGTCGGATCGGCCTCGGCATAGCCGAGCTTCTGGGCATCGGCCAGCGCGTCGGCGAAGCTCTGCCCCTTCGCAGTCATCTGCGTGAGGATGTAGTTCGAGGTGCCGTTGATGATGCCGGCCAGGCTGTCGATGGCGTTGGCGGTCAGGCCTTCGCGCAGCACCTTGATGATCGGGATGCCACCGGCGACCGCCGCTTCGAAGGCCAGGGTCTGGCCGCGGCCCTGGGCGTCGGCGATCAGCGCATTGCCGCGCTCGGCGATCAGCGCCTTGTTGGCGGTGACCACCGACTTGCCGCGCGCCAGCGCATCGGCGATCAGATCATTCGCCAGGGTCGTGCCGCCGATCAGCTCGCAGATCACGTCGACATCGGCCGCGACCACCGCTTCCGGCGTCGAATGCACGCGGATGCCGTCGAGCACGCAGTCACGCTTGGCGTTCGCCGTGCGCACCGAGACGTCGGTGACGACGATCGGCCGACCGGCGCGCGCCTTGATCACTTCGGCATTGCTGGCCAGCACCCGCACCACGCCCTGCCCGACCGTGCCGAGCCCGACGATGCCGACCTTCAGCGGTGACACGCTCATGCCTTTTCCGCCTTCGCCGCCGGCGCGTCCTTGACCGGCTTCTCGGCCTTGGCTGCCTTGCTGCCGCCCTTCAGGAATTTCTTGATCGACCGCGTGGCCTGCCGCGTGCGGTGCTCGTTCTCGATCAGCGCAAAGCGCACGTAGTCGTCGCCGTACTCGCCGAAGCCGATGCCCGGCGACACCGCGACCGAGGCCTGTTCGAGCAGCTGCTTGGAGAATTCCAGCGAGCCGAGGTGTCGGTGCGATTCCGGAATCTGCGCCCAGATGAACATCGTCGCCTTCGGCTTGGTCACCGGCCAGCCGGCCGCCAGCAGACCTTCGACCAGCACGTCGCGACGCTTGCGGTACATCTCGCAGATTTCCGCCACACACTCCTGCGGGCCTTCAAGCGCGGCGATCGAGGCGACCTGGATCGGCGTGAACATGCCGTAGTCGAGGTAGCTCTTGATCCGCGCGAGCGCCGCCACCAGCACCGGATTGCCGACCATGAAGCCGACTCGCCAGCCCGGCATGTTGTAGCTCTTCGACAGCGTGAAGAACTCCACCGCCACGTCCTTGGCGCCCGGCACCTGCATCACGCTGGGTGCGGTGTAGCCGTCGAACACGATGTCGGCATAGGCCAGGTCGTGGATCAACCAAATCTGGTGCTCGCGGCAGATCGCCACGGCGCGCTCGAAGAAGTCCAGTTCCACGCATTCCGCCGTCGGGTTGGACGGGAAATTGAGGATCAGCATCTTCGGCGTCGGGGTCGATTCCTTGATCGCCTTGCGCAGTTCCTCGAAGAAGATTTCGTGGTTCGGATCGTCGGCCGGAAAGCGCACGTGACGCACGTCGGCACCCGCCAGCACCACGCCGAACGGGTGGATCGGATAGGCCGGATTCGGCACCAGCACGGTGTCGCCGGGCGCCAAGGTCGCGAAGGCCAGATGGGCCAGGCCTTCCTTCGTATGGGTGCCGTCCTCGTCGTGCACTTCCGGACGCACATAGTCGCTTTCGGTGCCACGCACCGAGGCCTCGACCAGCTTGTCGACGATGTGCTTCGGCGTCGGCTGATCCGGGTTGCCCATGCTGAAATCGATGACGTCCTCGCCACGAGCTCGGGCCGCCTTCTTCATTTCACCGACGATGTTGAAGACGTAGGGCGGCAGGCGCTCGATGCGCGGGAAGACGGTGTTCACGGATTCCTCTGTCACGGATTGGGTGCCGGATCGGCACGATTGGGACGACAACATCGCTGAAAACAGCCGCTAATTACAGCATGCGCGGCTGATGAGGGCCAGCACCTGCGGTTCGCACCACACCCGGCGGCCTCCTGATCGGCCAGGCTTCGACCCACCCCATGGATGACGCGCCGTGGCGGCCAACCGCCATCGCAGCGCCGCCAGTGCTTCGCCAGGACGCCCCTGCTCGCGTTTCATTCAGGAAAGAAAGAACACAGAATACAAAAGGTGATCCAGCTGACAGTTTCACGAGGGAGAGCAATCCGGTGTCCGAAAGCGTCCGTCATTGCGGCGTGCTCATTGTCGATATCGCCGGCTCGGTAAAGCTGCGCAAGGAACTCGGCGAAGTGGCCGCCGGCCGGCAAATCCATCACCTGCTCGACAGCCTGATCACCGCCGCACGCGGCTGCGGCGCCACCTTCATCAAGGCCTACGGCGACGACATGCTGGCGGTCTTCGAGGAAGCGCAGCTGGCCGCCACCGCCGAGCTGGCGATACTGGCGCAGAAGCTGGCGGCGGATGTCGGCCTGCGCCTGTACGCCGGCTTTCATTTCGGCCCGGTGCACTTCCGCCTGACTGACGGCCATCAGGATGCCGTGGGCCAGACGATCAACTTCGTGGCCCGCCTGCACAAACTGGCCGAAGACGCGCCGGGGCAGATATTCCTGCTCGAGGAAACGCTCGGCCGGCTTCCCGACCCGCTGCGTGCGCTGGCGATGCCGTTCGGCAGCCGTTCGCTCAAGGGCCTGGGCCGGTTCAACGTCTGGACCCTGGGCTGGCAGTCGCAGGACGCACCGACCGCGACGGTCTTCGCTGCCGAACGCGGCGTCGCCCCGTCATCGACCGTGCTGCACCTCCGGCATGGCCCGACGACGCTGAGCTGGCAGAGTCATGACCGGAAAATGATCATCGGCCGCGGCAGCGCCTGCGACCTGCCGGTGGCGGATGCGGCACTGAGAGTGTCGTCCACGCACGCTACGATCGAGTGCATCGACGACTGCTGGTTCCTGCAGGACATCAGCCGCAACGGCACCTGGCTGAAGGACGGCAGCGACGGCCGGGACACCCTGCTGCCGTACTGTCAGAAGATGACCCTGCCGGCAAGCGGCAGCCTGTCGGTCGGCCGACCCTTCGCCGACGACCCGGCGGGCGAATTCATGCTGCATTTCGAAATCGCCCGGAACTGAACCCGGTTTTCGGCTGCGCAGCCCATGAAATCTCCATTGACCGGCGGTTCAGGTCATGTTGACATCGATTGCACGGCGACATCCGCACCGAAATGCCACCCCTGACGGTCGCCTGGGAGAAGCCATGAAAACAACTGCATCGATTGTCCTGGCCGCATCGAGCCTGATATCCGCAACTGCGCAGGCCGCGCCATCGGTCCGCCTGCCCGCACTGTCCGGTGCCCTCGCACCGACCTCGCTCGGCGCTTTGCCGGCGCTGCCATCGGCGGGCGTCGGCTCGATGCCAATCACCATTCCGAGGCCGGATGTCCCGTCGCTCCCGGGCACGCACCTGCCGCTTGCCGGCCTGCTGCAGACCCCGGTCCGCGTGGTGACCATCGTCATCGGCCCGCCCAATCCTGACAATCCCCGCCCCCGCCTGCCAAGCCTTTCGACGGTGGTGGGGATTGGTGAAGATGTCATCGTTGGCCTGGGCAAGATCGGGGGACCGCCGAGGCCGCCGAAGAACGATCCACCCGCATTCCTGCAGATACCGATTCGGGCCCTGAACGGTCTTGTAGGACAAATTCCGGTCGCAGATATTCCAAAGCTCGGAACCTCGAGCCTTTCGACGATTATCAACTTTGGTGAGGATGTCATTGTAGGTTTGGGCAAGATCGGGGGGCCGCCGAGGCCTCCGAAGAACGACCCGCCTACGAGCCAGATTTCAGCTTCTAGCACTGATGCGATGGCGAATGTCGGCCTGGGCGAGATTGTCGGACCTCCGGTACCGCCGAGGTAAGCGGCGAGCCGACTTTTACTGATACGCCAAGCCATCGCCCGAAATAATTCGGACGGTGGCTTTTTCATTTACGGCTCATTCAGCGGCTCAAAGCCTTCCTGATGCGCGCTATGTCGAGACTGTGGTTACCGCCAGCACTTCTGAAAAGTTCTGTCGCCCGTTGAAGGTCGGCACGGCCGTTCGTGCGGTCGCCGGTTTTCAGACGCAAGAGCCCGCGGTCGACGAACGCCTTGCCGAGGTAGGCGCTGTCCGCGCTGGACTCGTAGACAGTAATAGCTTGATCGATCAATTTCTTCGCTTCGATATTCGACGCATGCGAATCGACCTGCAGCAGCGCTTCAGCAAGGTTTAGCGCATTAGCGGACCACCGCTCGGTGGATCGATCGAAATTGGTTTCGGTTATGGCCAAGGCACTTCGTAGTGGCTCTAGCGCTGCTTCACCATGACCGCGCAACAATCTTGCGATTCCCAGCGCCGATGCTGGCAAATAGTTATCGTAAGCGTCCGGACCTGCGGCTAGCCGCATCTTTACTCTCGCATCGAGAAGGACCTCTTCGGCCTCATCGTAACGGCCGATAGAAGCTAGCGCGTAGCCCAGTGCCGATGCCGCTTGCCATGTATACGGATACTTCTCCCCGTATAACTTTAGTGACAATGCGAATACCCGGCGGGCATCGGCTTCCGCTTCGGCCCATCGCTCTGCGAACTGTTCAAAGTCGAGACGACGGGACAAAAAATAATACAAGGCGGCTTCGTCATTTTCAGGCAGTGCTTGTTCGCCTTCAGAGAAGGCCATTCGGGCATCGTCGAAACGATAGAGACTTGCATATGCCTGACCCAGAAGAGCCAAATCCCCGGCGAGACCAGAAGCTTTATTACCGAGCTGAGTACGTTGAATTGCGATGGAGCGCTGCAGCAGCGGAATCGCCTCGGCGTATTGGCTCTGCTCGATCGTCAGCAGCGAACCAAGTTCCGAAAGTGGATACGCCAGGCCGAGGTTTTCCGGGCCTGCAAGATTTTCGAGTCGGTGGATAGCCTCACGCGCCGCAGTCTCCGCTTCCGCCACTCGGCTCGCCCTTCGCAACACCGCCATTTCCGCCAGCAGCACGTCGATGGCGGCGCGGCTGTCCTGCCCACCGATCGCTTCATTGATCTGGCGCGCTCCCTCAAGCACTTTCAGGGCTTCGTCGGTGCGGGTCTGCGAAAAGCCGAGCGTCCGGCCAAGCAGCAGCTTGGCATCGGCGATGGCTCGACGATCGCTTGAACCGGAGCGTTCCAGGATGCCGAGCGCTTCTCGCACGTTCGGCTCGATTTCCGGCGCGCCATCGCCTTTTTCCTTGTCGGCCAGGCGGGCCAGCAGGATCAGGCTGCGCGCCACTAAAGGACTGTCTTTCCCATACAGCGTTCTCTGCTCGTCCAGCGCGTGTTCGAGCATGCTGCGCGCGCCGGCGAAATCGCCGAGGTTGATGCGGATGCCGGCCAGTTCTACCAGAACTTCGGCATGCATCTCCGGATCGCCGCTCAGATCGGCATCGACTCTCGCGGCTGCGTCGGTGATCAGTTGCAGCGGCGTGCGCTGCTGCTGGCGGCTGCGCTCGTACGGGTCCTGTTCCTTGAACACCGACAGCACGAAATCCTTGACCCGCTCGGCGCGCGCCTTCTGCAGCAGGGCGCTGCGGGCTTCGCTGCGAGCAATGCCGGCCTGCCAGATTGCGGCACTCATGCCGGCCGACAACGCCAGCATCACCGCCGCTGCCGCCGCAACGGCCAGGCGGTTGCGGCGAACGAAGCGGCCGGCCCGATAGGCCACGGAATCGGCGCGCGCAAGCACCGGGCGCTGATCGAGCAGCCGCTGCAGATCGTCGGCCAGTTCCTGCGCCGAGCGGTAACGCCTGGCCGCTTCCGGGTGCAGGGCCTTGAGCACGATCAGATCGAGATCGCGCGAGACCGCCCGCAGACGGCTCAGCCGCTCCGGCTCCGGCAGCCGGCCGCGCTCCTGACGCAGCGCGGTGCTCGGCCGGATGAGGGTCTCGCTGCCCAGTTCGGCGACCAGCACACTCGCCGAGCGACCTTCGCGACGATGCGGCAGGCGTGCCGTCAGCAGTTCGTAGAGCATCACGCCGAGCGCGTAGACATCGACCGCCGACGTCAACGCCTGCCCGAGGATCTGCTCCGGCGCGGCGTAGGCCGGCGTCAGCGCCGTCGCCTCGCCGGCCAGGCGTGTGGCATCCATCGCCTCATCGTCCAGCGATTTGGCGATGCCGAAGTCGAGCAGCTTGACCTGTCCGGCGCTGGTCACCAGCACGTTCGACGGCTTCAGATCGCGATGGACGATCTGCCGCTGATGCGCCTCCTGCACCGCCCGGCAGACGGTGATCATCAGGCGCAGCCGGTCGACCACCGAATGCGCCTGCGCACGGGAGTACTCGGTGATCGGCTGCCCCGCGACGTACTCCATCACCAGGTACGGCCGGCCGTCCGGCGCGGCCCCGGCGTCCAGGGCGTGGGCGATGTTGGGATGGGGGAGCTGAGCCAGGATGCGGCGTTCGAGCAGGAAGCGGCGCACCACCTGCTGGGTATCGAGGCCGCGCTTCAGCAGCTTGATCGCCACCTGCAAGTCGAACGCGTGATCGGCGCGACGCGCCCGGTAGACCTCGCCCATGCCGCCCTGGCCGATGAGGTCCTCGATCTCCCAGGGGCCAAGCACGGTGCCGGCCGGAAGCACCGGTTCTTCCGGCTCGTCCGCTTCCGTGACCGACGCGCGATCGAGCACGGCGACCGTGTCGCCCATGCTTCTCAGACGCTGCTCGAGTTCGGCACGCAGCGGGGCGTCACCCGCGCAAGCGCGATCGAGAAACGCGCCTCGCCGGTCCCAGGGCAACTGGGCCGCTTCGTCGAACAGGGCTTGTGCCTGCCTGGAACGATCGTCGGTCATCGTCGGTTCTTGCGTTCGCAGCCATCCGGAAACAGGGACGGCTTGGCCTAGTATCGCCCGACTGTCCGCCACCGCTGCGCGGCGCGCCACGCACCGAACGGATCATCGAAACCCGCTTGAGCGAATCCGCCAGCGGCGCGCAGGCGTATCGTCGATCACCATCACTATCAAGCGGAGGCAACCGATGTTCCCGAACGGCATCCATTCCCGTGCACGCCTGAAACTCGCCGCTGCCGCTCTCGCGCTGGCCGTTGCCGCCCCTGCCTGGGCAGCCCTGAAAGTGGGCAGCAAGGCGCCGGATTTCACCACCCAGGCGACGCTGGCCGGCAAGCCGTTCGAGTTCACGCTGGCGGAGGCACTGAAGAAAGGGCCGGTGGTGCTGTACTTCTACCCGGCAGCGTTCACCAAGGGCTGCACGGTGGAGGCCCATCTGTTCGCCGAAGCGACCGACGAGTTCAACGCGCTTGGCGCGACGGTGATCGGTGTCTCCAAGGACGACATCGACACGCTGAACCGCTTCTCGGTCAGCGAATGCCGCAGCAAGTTCGCGGTGGCGGCCGATCCGGACCTGGCGATTGCCCGGGCCTATGACGCCAAGGTGCCGCTGCTGTCCTACGCCGACCGCACCTCGTTCGTGATCCTGCCGGACGCAAGCGTCGCCTACGTGCATTCGGCGCTGAAGCCGGACGACCATGTCAAGAACACGCTGGCGGCGGTCAAGGCCTGGAAGGCCAGCCGGCAGCCCTGAGGCGCGGACAGCCCGGCAGCGGCCGGCGTCACCGGTACAAGGTGACCGTCCGGTGACACTTTGCCGGACGACTCGGGTAAGGTCGCTGGCAGTCTCGCCGCTGGCACAAAAGCCGCGAGGCAACGCACAGACGGCGCACGGGGGTGCGCCGTATCCACATCTGGGGAAATCACCATGCTGAGCAGCATCTTGACGCTGAATCGCGGGCGGCTGTCCGCCCGTCTCGCCTTCCGGGCCGCCTTGCTGATGATGATCGGCGGCGCACCGGCCGCCTTCGCTGACGAACCCGCGCCGGAAGCCGCCGGCAGCGCTGATCCGACCCAGCTGAAGGCCGTCACCGTTACCGCCGAGCGCCGCCGCGAGAACATCCGCGACGTGCCGATCTCGGTGTCGACGCTGTCCGACGAAAACCTTGGCGTGCTGGTGACCAACGGCCAGGACGTGCGCCTGCTGGCCGCCCGTGTGCCGAGCCTGAACATCGAATCCTCGTTCGGCCGCGCCTTTCCGCGCTTCTACATCCGCGGCTACGGCAACACCGATTTCGACCTCAACGCCTCGCAGCCGGTGTCCCTGGTCTATGACGACGTGGTGCTGGAAAACCCGTTGCTGAAGGGCTTCCCGATCTTCGACCTGGCGCAGATCGAAGTCGCCCGCGGCCCGCAGGGCACGCTGTTCGGCCGCAACACGCCGGCCGGCGTGGTCAAGTTCGATTCCGCCCGGCCGACCTTCGACCAGGGCGGCTACTTCAACCTGTCGACCGGCACCTACCTGACCACCAACGTCGAATCGGCCTACAACATCCCGCTGTCGAAGACCCTGGCGCTGCGCGTCTCGGGCCTGCTGCAGCGGCGCGAGGACTGGGTCGACAACCTGTACTCGGCGCAGGGCAAGACCTCGCTGGAGGGCTACACCGACGGCGCCTTCCGCGCCCAGCTGCTGTACCAGCCGAGTGCGACGTTCAGCGCGCTGTTCAACGTCCACACCCGGCAGCTCAAGGGCACCGCGCGGCTGTTCCGCGCCAACATCATCGAACCCGGCACCAACGACCTGGTCAGCGGCTTCCGCAAGCGTGAAGTGGCGATCGACGGCCGCAACGAGCAGGACCTGCACGGCACCGGCGGCAGCGTGCGCCTGCGCTGGGATGTCGGCGCCTACAGCCTGTACTCGATCTCCGGCTACGAGCACGTGATCTCCTACAGCCGCGGCGACATCGACGGCGGCTTCGGCGCCGCCTTTGCGCCGCCGTCGGGTCCCGGCTTCATCCCGTTCCCGGCCGAATCGGCTGACGGCCTGCCGAAGCACCAGCAGCTGACGCAGGAGTTCCGCATCGAGTCGAACTACGCCGGCCCGGTCAACTTCCAGGGCGGCGTCTACTACTTCTTCGAAGACATCACCATCGACAGCTTCAACTTCGACACGCTGGCCGGAGGCGTGCAGAACGGCTACGCGGTGCAGGAGCAGCAGAACAACGCGGCCGCGGTGTTCGGCTCGGTGACCTATGCGGTGACGCCCGACTTCAAGCTCAAGGGCGGCGTGCGCTACACGGTCGACAACAAGAACTTCGTCGCCGAGCAGCTGCAGTCACCGATCGGCGCGCCGCCAACCGGCGAGCTGTACGCCAACCCGGACGACACCGACGTCAGCTGGGATGTCAGCGGCACCTACAAGCTGACGCCGACCGTCAGCGCCTACGCGCGCGTCGCCCGCGGCTTCCGGGCGCCGTCGGTGCAGGGCCGCCTGCTGTTCGGCTCGACCTTGTCGGTGGCCAAGTCGGAAACGGTGCTGTCGTACGAAACCGGCATCAAGGCCGACCTGTTCGACAAGCGCGCGCGCATCGCCTTCAACCTGTTCCGCTCGGAAGTCGAGGACCAGCAGCTGACCGCCGTCGGCGGCGGCGCCAACTTCAACACGCTGATCAATGCCGACAAGGCGCTGCTGCAGGGTGCCGAGCTGGACTTCAAGGCGATCCTCACCCGGAACCTGCTGCTGACCCTCGGCGCCAGCTACAACTACACCGAGATCCAGGACGCCGGGCTTGCCGTCGCCCCATGCGGCAGCGGCTGCACCGTGCTGGACCCGCAGGTGAATGGCTCGAACACCGTCCTCATCGACGGCAACCGGCTGCCGCAGGCACCTCGCGTGACCGGCAACGCCACCTTGCGCTACGGCCATCCGGTCGGCGCCGGCGAAGCCTTCGTGCTGACCGACTGGGCCTACCGCAGCACCGTCAACTTCTTCCTGTACGAATCGGTCGAGTACAAGGGCAAGTACCTGCTGGAAGGCGGCCTGCGCGCCGGCTACCTCTGGGGTGACGGCCGCTTCGAACTGGCCGCGTTCGCCCGCAACATCACCGGCACCACGCGGGTCGTCGGCGGTATCGACTTCAACAACCTGACCGGCTTCATCAACGAACCGCGCCTGATCGGCGCCCAGTTCAAGGCCAGCTTCTGAGGTCTGCGGTCCCGTCCCCGGCCCGCCGTCGCGCGGGCCGGGAGGCACCGCCCGCCGCCTCAGCGGCGCGGCAGCAGCGGGACCGGATCGATCGGCCGACCCCGGTCGCGCACTTCGAAATGCAGCAGCGGCCGGTTCTCCGGCCCCAGCCCCAGTTCGGCGATCGGCTGGCCGGGGCCCACTGTTTCTCCTTCCTCGACCAGCCGCCGACGGTTGTAGCCGTAGGCGGACAGGTACTGCTCGTCGTGCTTGATGATCACCAGCTCGCCGTAGCCCTTCAGTGCCGCGCCGCTGTAGACGACCTTGCCGCCGCGGGCGGCGATCACCAGCTGGCCCGCTTCGCCGGCGATGTCGATGCCCTTGCTGCCGCTGGTCGCGAAGCTGCGCGCCAGTTCGCCCCGTGTCGGCCATTCCCAGCTGGCGGTGCCGGTGACGATCGGGATCGGCTCCGAGCTGGCGGTCGCCACTGCCGACGACGATGGTGCGAGCGGCGGATCGATGCCCGCGCCCACCGGCGCTGCCGGTGTCGCCGCACCGGGCGGCCCCAGCTGCAGGCGCTGGCCGGGGCGGATCGTGTAATCCCGGCCAATGCCGTTCCAGTCGGCCAGTTCGCGGTAGTCGAGGCCGTTGCGGAAAGCGATCGAGTACAGCGTATCGCCGCGGGCGACGACATAGGTTTCTCCTGGCGTCGGCTTCGAGCGGGCCACCGCTGCGCCGCGACTGACGGTACGCCGGCCGGTTTCGCTGGCGCAGCCGGCCACCAGCAGCGCCAGCAGCGCGGCCGCCAGCCAGCGGCGGCTCAGCCGCGCCGGCGCAGCAGGAACCACAGCCCACCCGCCACCAGCAGCACCAGCACCGCCAGCGTCAGCTCGTGGGTGTAGGTGCTGATCACGCCGACCGCCGCGTCGCCGAAGAAATAGCCGGCCGCCACCAGCACGCCGCACCAGAGGGTGGCACCGGCGAAGGTGATCAGCGCGAACGGCAGGTAAGCCATGCCGAACACGCCCGGCGGCAGCGAGATCAGGTGCCGCACCACCGGAATGAAGCGGCCGATGAAGGTGGCCCGCGCAGCGTTGCCGAGGAACATCGCTTCCGCCTCGTGGTACTTCGCTTCGTTGATCAGCAGGTACTTGCCGAAGCGCAGCAGGAAGGCGCGGCCGACATGGCGGCCGAGCAGATAGTTGGCGCTGGCGCCGAGCACCGAGCCGAGGCCGCCGGCCAGCGCCGCCAGGAACGGATCAAGGCTGCCGTTGCGGGCCAGATAGCCGGCCGGAATCATCACCAGCTCCGATGGCACCGGGAACAGGCTCGATTCCAGCGCCATCAGCAGCAGGATCTCGCCGTAGCCGAGTTGCGCGACCGCCTCGGCGATCCACTGCTTGAAGGCTTCGATCATGGCGCGGGCGTGGCGGGCAGGCTCAGGCGCGGCCTTCGAGCAGCGGCACGAAGCTGACCGTGGCGAGATCGGTGGCCTGGTAGCGGGCGCCGCTGCGATCGATGGCGCGCAGCATCTGGTTGTTCGGCGGGCCGACCGGAATCACCAGCCGGCCGCCCGGCGCCAGCTGTTCGAGCAGCGCGCGCGGCACTTCGGCGGCGGCAGCGGTGACGATGATGCCGTCGTACGGCCCGTGGGCATCCCAGCCGAGCGTGCCGTCGGCATAGCCGAAGTGGATGTTGCGGTAGCCGAGGCCGGCCAGCCGCTTGCGCGCGGTTTCCGACAGCAGCTTGAGCCGCTCCACGGAATAGACCCTCTCGATCAGCTCGGCCAGCACGGCGGTCTGGTAACCGCTGCCGGTACCGATTTCCAGCACCCGGCGGCGCGCGCCGGTTTCGCTCGACGGCACCAGCAGCGCCTGGCTCATCAGGCCGACCACCACCGGCTGCGACAGGGTCTGCGCCTGGCCGATCGGCAGCGGCCGGTTGCGGTAGGCCTCGCCTTTCCAGGCTTCCTCGACGAAGTCATGGCGCGGAATCTTCAGCATCGCCGCCAGCACCCGCTCGTCGCTGACGCCGTTCCTGCGCAGCTCGTCGACCATCTTGGCGCGGCTGGCCGGCGAGGCCAGCCCCAGCCCGCGGCTGTGCGGGTGACTGCCGACCATCACAAGCCCTGGGCCCAGTCGCGCAGCTTGTCGATGACGCTGTGGCGGGTCAGGTCGACCAGCAGCGGGGTGATCGACACCCGGTTCTGTTCGACGGCGTGGAAATCGGTGCCCGGCCCGGCATCGGCGCCGGGGCCGGCCGGGCCGATCCAGTAGATCGGCCGGCCGCGCGGGTCGAGCGCCTCGGCCACCGGTTCCGACTGCCGGCGATGGCCGAGCCGCGTCACCTCGAAGCCCTGCAACTCTTCCCAGGGCACGTCCGGCACGTTGACGTTGAGGATGGTGTGGCCGGGAAACGGATTGCGCGCCAGCTCGGCGATGATCTTCAGCGTCGCTCGCGCGCCGGTGTCGTAGTACTTCGGGTTGTAGGCCGACATCGACACCGCGATCGCCGCCGAGCCGAGATGCCGGCCTTCCATCGCCGCCGCCACGGTGCCGGAGTACAGCGTGTCGTCGCCGAGATTCGGGCCGTTGTTGATGCCCGACACGACCATTTCCGGCTTCTCCGGCAGCAGGCTGGCCAGCGCCAGGTGCACACAGTCGGTCGGCGTGCCGTCGACGCAGATGGTGCCGTCGTCGTGCTTCTGGATGCGCAGCGGCACCAGGATGGTCAGCGAGTTCGAAGCCGCACTCCGGTTGCGGTCCGGGGCGACGATGTCGACCTGGTGTTCGCTGCGCAGCTGCCGCGCCAGCGCCAGCAGTCCGGGTGCCGTGCAGCCGTCATCGTTGGACAGGAGTATCCGCATGGTGGGGGTGTCGTGAGGAATGGTCTTAGTTTACGTGGCACCGGGCTATGATGCGGCTGCCATGCCAAGCCCCGCCGACGACGCCCTGCCCGACTCCGCCGACGACGTCGACTTCCGCTCGGCGATGGCCGGCGTGCAGCGCCGCAGCGGCTCCGACCGGGTCGCGCCGCTGCGCACGCCACCGCCGCCCAAGCCGCGTCAGGCCGAGGCGGATGAACGCGCGGTGATGGCCGAGCTGCTCGAGTTCGGCATGTTCGAGCCGGAGCTGATCGAAAGCGGCGACACCCTGAGCTATCGCGGGCCCGGCCTGCAGGACAGCGTCTGGCGCAAGCTGCGCCGAGGCGCTTACCGGGTGCGCGCCGAACTGGACCTGCACGGCATGAACCGTGGCGATGCCCAGCTGGCCGTGTCGATGTTCCTGGCCGAATGCCAGTCGCGCGACGTGCGCTGCGTGCGGATCATCCACGGCAAGGGCAACCGCTCGCCGAATACCGGACCGGTGATCAAGACCCTGCTCGACAGCTGGCTGCGTCGGCGCAGCGATGTCATCGCCTTCTGCTCGGCGCGTCCGCACGACGGCGGCACCGGCGCCGTCTACGTGCTGATGCGCGCCACCGCCGTCAGCCTGCCCGGCAACGGCTGACGACGATGGTCCGGATCAGCCTCGAAACCTGGCTGACCCGCCTGCCGCTGCAGGACGACGGACACCTGCTGATCGGAGCCACCGGCCATCTGCGGCTGTCGGCCAGCGAGCGTGCGGCGGTGACCAGCCGCCTGCGCCACGAGGCTCTGCCCACGCTGATCGCCCGCGCCAGGCCCCGGCGGGTCAGCCTGGTGACCGGGCTGGCGCCGGGCGCCGACCTGCTGTTCAAGCAGGTCGCCAGCCAGTGGCTGCGCGAGGCCGGCCTCGCGTTCGACACGGTGGCGCTGCTGCCGGTGCCGGTGCCGGTGCTGATCGACGACTGGGTGGCGCGGCTCAGCGAGATGTCGGTGACGCTGGAGCCGGCCACCGTCGAGGCGGTGCGCGCCGGCATCGAGGAACAGCTGGCGCTGTGCGCGGTGGTCATCGATCTGGTGCCCGGCGGCCCGGCCGATCCCAAGCTCCGGCTCGGCGCCTTCCGTCAGCGCCAGTACCGGCAGCTGGCCGCCTGCCTGGCCGAGCAGTCGGACGTGCTGGTGGCAATCCTGCGGCCCGGCCACAGCGGCCTGCCGGGCGGCGCTGCCGACGTGGTCAGCTGGCGGCATCGTCCGGCCCGGATTCCGGCGGCGCTGTCGACGCTGCATCTGCGCCGGCCGGCGGTCGCCGGGCGGCCGCTGCTGCTGATCGATCCGACCCTGGCGGCCGTGCCGGGCCCCCGTCCGGCCGACAGCGGCGGCATCGAATCGGCGCTGCTCGACCCGCTGCAGCAGGTGCTCGACGCCTGTCGCGCAGCGCTGAAGGCCGGCAACTACCTGCTCTGCCACGATCTCGCCGAACGCGCCCGTGCCGACGGCCTGCGCTCGCGCGAGCTTGACCACATGGCCCTGCTGTCGCTGGCCAATGCCGGCAGCACCCAGCTGGCGCTGCGCCGCTACCGCGAGCTGGGCATCGGCGCCGATGACGGCGACGGCTACAACGTCGAGGAATGGCTGTCGCTGAAGGCCCGCCTGCTGAAGGATCTGGCGCTCGCTGCACCAGCCGGCAAGGCCCCGGCCCTGTTCGTCGAATCCGGGCGGGTCTACGCCCAGGCCTTCGATCACGCACAGGGCTATTTCCCCGGCATCAACGCCGCCACCATGCTGATGCTCGGCGGCCACGGTCCGGAAGCGCTGGCGCTGGCGCGCCGGGTGCTCGATTCGCTGGACGTGCTGGCCGATGATGCCGACGGTGCCGACGCCGGCGAGACCGAGCGCTACTACCGCGCCGTCACCGAAGCCGAGGCCGCGCTGCTGCTCGGCAGCCTCGAACGGGTGCGCGGCGCGCTGGCCCGGGCTGCGCAGCTGCAGCCGGGCAACGTCAACGCCCTGAGCCGCACCGGCGCCCAGCTGCGGCTGATCTGCCGCCACCTCGGCCACGACCCCGCACATCTGGCCGCGCTGGCGGTTCCGCCGGTGCTGTTCGTGCCCTCGGCGCTGCCAGCCGAGCTGCCGCTGCCGGCCGAGGCCTCGTTCGTCTGCATCGGCCTGAACGGCCCGCGCGAGCTGGACATCGCCGAGCATTACCGGCTGCGCGGCATCCGCGTGCACCTGGTGCTGCCGGCCGCCCGCGAGCAGCTGGTGGAGGAATGGCAGCGGCATCACGGCCCAGCCATCGCACAGCGCCTGCACGGCCATCTGGAGCGCGGCGGCGAATGCTCGATCGCCCAGGGCTTCCTGGAGCGCGAGGGCGACTGGCGCGCCACCTACGTGTCGGCCACCGCCTGCGGCCTGTCGCGGCTGGAAGCGCGCCGGATCGGCGCCGGCTGGCACGATCTCGGCCACGGCGGCGGCCCGCGTGCCGCCGATGCAGCCTGCGGCTGCGGCGCGCCGCTGCCGCCGCACAGCGCGCCCGGCCGCACCGGCCAGCCCGAGACGCGACGGCTGGTCGGCACCCTGTTCGCCGACTTCGCCGGCTACAGCCGGCTCGGCGACGAGGAGCAGCCGCTGTTCCAGGAGGTGCTGATCGGCGGCATCGCCGCCGCGCTGGCCGAGCACCAGCCGCACATCCTGCTGCAGCACACCTGGGGCGACGCGGTGCACGTGGTGACCGATGACGCCGAAACCACCGCACGCATCGCCGACCGCATCCACAGCATCGTCGAGCGGGCCCGCAGCGGCCTCGGCGGCATGCTGGAAAAGCTCGAGCTGCGCCTGTCGGCGCACTACGCGCCAGTGTTCGAGGGCATCGACCCGGTCGAGGGCACGACCACCTACTTCGGCTCCCAGCTGTCGTTCGCGGCGCGGGTCGAGCCGGTGACGCCGCCCGGCATGATCTTCGTCACCGAAGCCTTCGCCGCCCGGCTGATGCTGGAAGCGCCGGATCGCTACGCCGCCGAGTACGCCGGCGAAATCGAGCTGGCCAAGCGCTACGGCAAGTACCGGCTGTACTCGCTGCGCCGAGGCGAAGCCGACAGCTGACGGGGCCGCTGTCGGCCTGCTCAGCGCCCGCGCAGGAACAGGCGGTCGAGGCCGTCGGCGTCGATCTGCACCCAGGTCGGCCGGCCGTGATTGCACTGGCCTGCGTTCGGCGTCCGCTCCATGTCGCGCAGCAGCGCGTCCATCTCCGCCAGCGTCAGCCGCCGGTTGGCCTTGATCGCGGCGCGGCAGGCCATGTCGGCCAGGATGCGGTGCTGGGCATCGAGCGCCTCGCCGAAATGCTCGGCGCTTTCCGCCGCCTCGGCGCCGCCGCAGAGGCTGCGCAGCAGCGCGCCCAGGTCGGTCTTGACCAGCAGCGCCGGCACCGCCCGCACGGTGACCGTGTCCGGGCCGCTGCGATCGATCAGCAGGCCGAAGCGGCGCAGGGACTCGGCCTGCGCTTCCAGCTCGTCGGCCTCGCCTTCGCCGACCACCACCGGCTCCGGCAGCAGCAGGCGCTGGGCGGCGATGCCATCGCCGGCCAGTTCGCGCTTGAAGCGTTCGTAGATCACCCGCTCGTGCGCCGCGTGGGCGTCGACCAGCACCAGCCCGTGACGGTTCTCGGCCAGCACGAACACGCCGCGGATCTGGGCGATCGCCCGGCCCAGCGGCGCCTCGTCGCCAGCATCGTCAGCAGCGACCGCCAGCGCTTCGCCGGGAACCGCCTCGGCCGGCGGGCGATACAGCGGCCACGGCGCGCCGCCACCGATGTCCGCACCCCGCTCGCGGACCGGCCACGACGGCGCCGCCGACGGCTGCGGATAACGCAGTACGACCTGGCTCGGCTCGCTGGCCGGCAGGCCCGGCGTCTCGAACGCGACCCGGTGATGCAAGCCCGGCTCCGGACGCACCCGGCGCAGCAACTGGTGCACCGCGCCGAACAGGAAATCGTGGATCACCGAGGCATCGCGAAAGCGCACCTCGGTCTTCTGCGGATGCACGTTGACATCGACCCGCGCCGGGTCCAGTTCCAGGAACAGCACGAACGCCGGATGCCGCTGCGAATGCAGCACATCGGCATAGGCGCGGCGCAGCGCGTGGCCGAGCAGCTTGTCGCGCACGTTGCGGCCGTTGACGTAGAGGTACTGCAGATCGGGCTGGGCCCGCGCGAAGCTCGGCAGCGCCACCCAGCCCCACAGGCGCAGGCCGAGGCGCTGCTCGTCGAGCGTCACCGCATTGGCGAAGAACTCCTCGCCGCAGACCTGGGCGACCCGCGCCGCCCGGGCCGCCTCGCCGTCGGCGCGCGGCAGCTCGAAGCTGCGCCGGCCGTTGTGGCCGAGCTTCAGCCGCAGGTCGAAACGGGTCAGCGCCAGCCGCCGCAGGATCTGGTCGACATGGCGGAACTCGGTGCCGTCCGCCTTCATGAACTTGCGGCGCGCCGGCGTGTTGAAGAACAGGTCGCGCACTTCGATCGTGGTGCCGATCGGATGCGCCGCCGGCTGCGGCTCGGCATCGTCCGGCACGCCGCTGCTGCCCAGCTTCCAGCCATGCGGCTGATCGGCCGTACGCGAAATCAGCGCAAAGCGCGACACCGACAGGATGCTCGGCAGCGCCTCGCCCCGGAAACCGAAGCTGCGGACCCGCTCCAGGTCATCGAGCCCGGCGATCTTGCTGGTGGCGTGCCGGGTCAGCGCCAGCGCCAGCTCGGCGCGGGCGATGCCGCAGCCATCGTCGCGCACCCGGATCAGGTTCAGCCCGCCGGCCTCCAGCTCGACCTCGATCGCCGTGGCACCGGCATCAAGGCTGTTCTCGACCAGCTCCTTGACCACGGCGGCGGGTCGCTCGACCACTTCGCCGGCGGCGATCTGGTTGATCAGCTGCTCGTCCAGCACACGGATCATGCTCATTGGCGAAGCTTCCGTTCGCCGGCTCGTGGAACGGCCCTGCGCGCACAGCGCTCCGGGCGTTCGGAACCGCGCGAAGCCGTGCTTCGCAAGCGCGGCTCCTCACCTTCGCCGGCGGCGATCTGGTTGATCAGCTGCTCGTCCAGCACACGGATGCGGCTCACGGGCAAACGGTGTCCGTGGCGGGCAAGAAGATGAACGGTCCGGGGAAGATCGAAGGGGTCACGCGCGCCGGCAGCTGTTGCGGGCGGCCAGCTTAATGAAGTTCCGGTGTCCGCCGCAGGCGAGCGACAACCACGCCGATCGCATCGTCCAGCCGACGGCCTTTCAGCGCCGCAGGCGTGCCGGCGCCGGACGGGTGGTGGTCGAGGTCTTGACCGGAACGGCGGTGGCGACCTGCTGCGGCCGGTAGCGAGCGAAATAGCTGCGCACGCCGTCGAAGATCGATTCCGCCAGCTGGTCCTGGTAGTCCGGATCGCCGAGCAGCTTTTCCTCGCGCGGGTTGCTGATGAACGCCGTCTCGACCAGCACCGACGGGATGTCCGGCGACTTCAGCACCATGAAACCGGCCTGCTGCACTTCTGCCTTCTGCAGCCGGTTGATCCGGCCCATCGCATGCAGCATGCGGCTGCCGACGTCGAAGCTGGCTTCCATCGTCGCGCCCTGCGAGATGTCGATCAGCACGGCGGCGACGCTGTCGTCCTGCTTCTGCAGCGCGACGCCGCCGACCAGATCGGCCGCGTTCTCGTGGTTGGCGATCCAGCGCGCCTGCTCGCTGGAGGCGCCGCGTTCCGACAGCACGTAGACCGACGAACCGTGCATCGAGCGGTCGTTGACCGCGTTGGCATGCACGGAGACGAAAAGATCGGCGTTCACCTGCCGCGCCTTGACGGTGCGGGTGCGCAGTTCGATGAAGGTGTCGCTGTCGCGGGTCAGCACGGCGCGCATGCCGGGCTCGGCATTGATCTTCCGGGCCAGCCGTCGGGCGATGGCCAGGGTCACGTCTTTCTCGCGCAGGCCGCCAAGGCCGATCGCGCCCGGATCATTGCCGCCGTGACCGGCGTCGACGGCGACGATCACTTCGCGCCCTGCCACTCGCGGCCGGATCGGCTCGGCGCTGGCGACGGTCGCCGGGCCATCGCCTGCCGGAAGCGGCGCGGCGGCCACGGCAGCGGCGGCGGTCGCCGATGCGGCGGCCATGATCAGTTCGGGCTTTGGCGCAGCCGGTGCAGCGGCAGGCACCGGCGTGGTCGCAGGAACGGCGGACGGCGCCGGCAGCGCGGCCCGGTGCGGCTGCTTCGGCATCAGGTCGACGATCAGCCGGTAGCCGTAGCCTTCGCTGGCCTCCAGGCCGAACGACTGCGGCGCGACCTTTTCGCCGACATCGAGCACCACGCGCAGACCCGTTTCGCGCGGGCCGGTGCGGACGCTCTTGACCAATCCCTTGCCGGCGCTCGCTGCCGGCATCGCCGGGCCACGACGGGCGTCGCTGAAATCGATCACCACGCGGTCCGGATTGGCCAGCGTGAACAGCTTCGGCGTGGTGGCGACGTCGAAGTCGAACACCGCCCGCGTCGCTTCCGACCCGTCCATCAGGCGCATTTCGCGCAGTTCGGCCGCCGCCGCCGAGGTGGCAGTCAACAGCAGCAGCAATCCGGTCAGTGCACGCATGGCAGCCCAGCGGGGTCGAACAAAGGCGGAAGATAGTTCGACGCGCTTGTCAACGCAAGAATTTTCTTATCGAAATCAGTAGCTAGACGCGTGAATCTCAAGTGAGATGCGAAATTGGCGCGGCGTTTGTCGGCCATCCGCCGCCGTCCAGGGTGTCGACCGTCGCGATCCGGCCGCCGTCGGCCGCCCGCAGTTCGATCCGCAGGCCCGGCGGCGGCAGGTAGCCGGCGCCGCATTCCGGCCACTCGATGAGCCAGCCGCAGCGGCTCGGCGGATAGTCGTCAAGGCCGAGGCTTTCCAGTTCGTCCGGCGATTTCAGGCGATAGAGATCGAGGTGCAGCCAGTCGCGGCCGTCGACGCTGTACGGCTCGATCAGCGTGTAGGTCGGGCTGCGGATGCTGCCGGTCACGCCGAGCGCCCGCAGCCAGCCGCGCACCAGCGTGGTCTTGCCGGCGCCGAGCGTGCCGTGCAGGTAGACCACTCCGCCCGACCGCGCCCGGAACGCCGCAGCCAGTTCGGCGCCGAGGGCTTCGGTGGCGGCATCGTCGGCCAGGAAGCGTTCGGTGACGCTCATGGATTGACCACCGCCGGCAGCGCCTCGATGACATCGGAGGCCATCAGGCCGCGCTCGCCCCGTTCGGCGGCGCGATCGCCGGCCAGCGCATGGGCGGTGACTGCCGCTGCGGCGGCAGCGTCGATCGCCAGCCCCTGGGCGATGAAGGCGGCGGCGACGCCGGTCAGCACATCGCCCATGCCGCCGACGCCCATGCCGGGGTTGCCGTACGGGCAAACGCGCAGCTCGGCATCACGGCCGCCGAGCACCAGGCTGCCGGCGCCCTTGAGCACCACCGCGCCGCCGTAACGGGCCTGCAGCGCGCGGATCGCGCCAAAGCGATCGCCTTGCACCTCGGCCGTGCTCAGGCCCAGCAGGCGTCCGGCTTCGCCGGGATGCGGCGTCAGCAGCCAGCGATCGTCGCGGCGCGGCGCGGCAGCCAGCGCGTTCAGCGCATCGGCATCGACGACCTTCGGCAGCGCTGCATCGATGGCGGCATCGAACATCGCCTGTCCCCAGGCTTCGCGGCCGAGACCCGGGCCGAGCGCCAGCACGTCGGCGCGGGCGATCAGCGGCAGCAAGTCTTCCGGGTGCTCGACGCTGCGCACCATGACGTCGGGCTGGGCGGCCGTCAGCGCCGCCGCATGACGATCGCGGGTGGCGACGGTGACCAGCCCGGCACCGGCGCGCAGCGCCGCCCGGGCCGCCAGCAGGATCGCGCCCGCCATGCCGTGATCGCCGCCGACCAGCAGCACATGGCCGTGGCTGCCCTTGTGGCCGGTGCGCGGCCGCTTCGGCAGCCAGCCACGCAGTTCGCTGCGGTCGGTCAGCCGGGCCCGCGCCGGCAGGCCCTCGTGCGCGGCAGCCGGCAGGTCCAGCGCGGCCAGTTCCAGCGCTCCGGTCAGGGCCGGTCCCTGGCCGGTGCACAGGCCCGGCTTCAGCGCGATGAAGCTGACCGTCAGGTCGGCCTCGATCGCCACGCCGGGCGCAGCGCCGGTATCGGCATCGAGCCCGGACGGCACGTCCAGCGCCAGCACGGCGGTGCCGCCAGCGCGGGCGGCATTGATGGCGGTGATGGCGGCCGCCGCGTCACCGGTCGGCGCACGACTCAGGCCGATGCCGAACAGCGCGTCGACCAGCAGGTCAGCGGCGTCCAGCACCTGCCCGGCCGACCAGCGCTGCACCGCACCGCGCGCCAGCCAGCGGTTGCGCGCCGTCAGGGCGTCGTCGCGCCGAGGCAGGTCCTCGCATTCATGGACCCGTACCGTGCAGCCGGCTGCTTCGGCGAGGCAGGCCAGCTCGTAACCGTCGCCGCCGTTGTTGCCGGGTCCGCAGAAGACGGTGACGTGGCGGGCGTTCGGCCAGCGCCAGCGGGCGGCGGTCCAGGCCGCCTGGGCGGCGCGCTGCATCAGCGTGTGGCCGGCGATGTCGAAGACCTCGATCGCCCTCCGGTCGAGCTCGCGGGTCGAGGCCGCCGAATACAATCGCGAGATGATGGTGTCCATCCGCGAATTATAAGTGCCGACCTCCCCCGCTCCGCCGCCGCTGCCACGCGACTGGCCGGCGCTGATCCGCAGCTGGGCGCAGTCGCTGGGCTTCGCCGATGCCGCGATCGCGACCCTGACGCTCGACGAGGACAGCGCTCACCTGCAGCGCTGGCTCGCCGAAGGCCGCCACGGCGGCATGGCCTGGATGGCCGAACACGCGGCGCTGCGCGCCGATCCGGCGCGGCTGCAGCCGGGCACGGTGACGGTGATCAGCGCGCGGCTCGACTATCGCCCGTCGGCCGCCGATGCCGAGGCCTTGCTGGCCGATCCAGAGGCCGCCTACATCTCGCGCTACGCGCTGGGTCGCGACTATCACAAGCTGATGCGGCAGCGGCTCAAGAAACTGGCCGAACGGCTGGCCGAGGAGATCGCCCCGCATGGCTACCGGGTGTTCGCCGACAGCGCGCCGCTGCTGGAAAAGGCGCTGGCCCGCAATGCCGGCCTGGGCTGGATCGGCAAGCACACGCTGGTGCTGAACCGCGAAGCCGGTTCCTGGTTCTTCCTCGGCGAGATCTGCACCGACCTGCCGATCGCAGCCACTGCTGCCGAGCCGGTGACGTCGCGCTGCGGCAGCTGCACGGCCTGCCTCGACATCTGCCCGACACGGGCGATCACCGGGCCGTACCAGCTCGATGCGCGGCGCTGCATTTCCTACCTGACCATCGAGCACCACGGCGACATTCCGGAAGACCTGCGGCCGCTGATCGGCAACCGCATCTTCGGCTGCGACGACTGCCAGCTGGCCTGTCCGTGGAATCGCTACGCGAAGCTCGACGCGACGCCGGACTTCGCACCGCGCCACGGGCTCGACAGCGCCCGCCTGATCGATCTGTTCGCGTGGACCGAAGCCGACTACCTGCAGCGCACCGAAGGCATGGCGCTGCGTCGGGCCGGCTACGCGCGCTGGCTGCGCAACCTGGCCGTGGCGATCGGCAATGCGCTGGCCAACCCGGCGACTACCGCTTCGGCGGCGACGTCGCTCGTCGCGGCGCTGCAGGCGCGCGCGGCGTTTCCGGATTCAACGGTGCAATCTCATATTCGATGGGCGCTGACGCGTCGTCCGGCGGCGGACAGTAGATCGCCGTGCCGCTGTAGCGATTGATCAGCGCCCGCGTGTTGTCGTAGGCCTCGAGCAACCGGGGATCGGTTTCGCCGCTGACTGCGCGCTGCAGCTGTTCCTCGGCCAGCGAAATGCAGCGCCGCTCGAGCAGCACCAGCGCCAGGTTGTTGCGCACCACCGGGTTGTCCGGCTTGCGCTTGAGCGCTTCGACATAGGCGTCCTGCGCGGTCTGCCACTGCTTCATCGCGTAGCGGGCATTGCCCAGCGCCACCCACGGCACCACCGCGTTGGGCCAGCGGGCGATGGCGGCAACGGCACCCTTTTCGGCAAGCCCCGGATAACCGGCTGCGGTGGCGGCCTCGCCGGCGGCGATCCAGGCGTCCTGGGTCGCCGAAGCCGGCACCCGGTTGCCGTCGTTGAGCGTCATCGCCCAGGCATTGCCGCCCTTCCAGCGGCTGACGAATTCGTCGACCGGCTGGTAGACGCGCCCGTCCTTGCCGCTGCGCAGGATCATCCGGTTACCCGCCGGATCGACGCCGACGACCACCGAATAGCGCCCGCCGTCGAGCTGCTGAAACACCAGCACCGGCTGGCCGCTGCGGACTTCGGCGAGCACCGCGTTCAGCGTCGGCGGCAGCACGAACGGCAGGCGGCCGAAGCGGCGCGCGAGGTCGAGCATTTCCGTGCGCAACGCCGGCACCGCCGTTTTCTTGCCCAGCAGCGGCGCGACCTGGCCGGGACCGACCGTGGTCAGGCCGTCGGTGTACAGCAGGGTGGCCAGCGCGGCTGCGGCCGAGGCCCGCTCGGTGGACGGGAAGAACGCCGTCTTCGACAGCTCCAGCCGCTCGTCGCCGGAGCCGAAATCCTGCACCCGCAGCGTCACCTGCGGCGCGCAGGCGGTGAGCAGCGCGGCCACCGCGACGACCGGCAGCAAGCGATCAATGGGCACGGGCGCGCTCCAGCAGTTGCAGGGTCGAGGGATCGAGCGTGCCGGCGGCGGCCGGATTCGCCTGTGCGGCGATGACATCACGCGCCAGCTGCTTGCCCAGCTCCACGCCCCACTGGTCAAAGGCATTGATGTTCCACAGCACGCTGAGCGCGAAGGTGCGGTGCTCGTACAGCGCACACAGCGCGCCGAGGTGGAAGGCATCGAGCCGTGGCAGCAGCAGCGTGCTCGATGGCCGGTTGCCGGTGAACACGCGATGCGGGATCGCCGCTTCCAGCGCGTCTCCGCCCAAGCCCTGGGCCGCCAGTTCGGCGCGGACCTGGTCGGCGTTCTTGCCGCGCATCAGCGCCGCGCTCTGCGCCAGGCAGTTGGCGATCAGCAGCTGCTGCTGGTCCGGATAGCCGTGGATGGCTTCGAGCGGCAGGATGAAATCGACCGGGTTGAGCGCCGGCCCCTGATGCAGGAGCTGAAAGAAGGCGTGCTGGGCATTGCTGCCGACATCGCCCCAGATCACCGGCGTGGTCGGGTAATCGACCGGCTGGCCGTCGCGATCGACACCCTTGCCGTTCGATTCCATCTCCAGCTGCTGCAGCCAGCCGACGAAGCGGTGCAGGCGCTGCGCATACGGCACCACCACCTGGCTGGCAGCACCCAGGAAATTGGTGTTCCACAGCGCGATCAGCGCCATCAGCACCGGCAGGTTGCGGTGCATCGGTGCATCGCGGAAGTGGAGATCCATCGCCCGGGCGCCGGCGAGCAGCTCCCGGAAGCGCGCCGGACCCAGCGCGATCAGCGCCGACAGGCCCACTGCCGACCACAGCGAATAGCGCCCGCCGACCCAGTCCCAGAAGCCGAACACCAGCGCCGGATCGATGCCGAAAGCCTCGGTGGTCGGACGCGAGGTCGACACCCCGGCGAAGTGGCGGGCGACCGCCGCTTCGCCGAGCGCCGCCGTCAGCCAGCGACGGGCCGCGTGGGCATTCACCATCGTTTCCTGGGTGGTGAAGGTCTTCGAGGTCACCACGAACAGCGTGCGGGCCGGATCGAGCCGGCACAGGATCAGGCTGAGCTGCGCGCCGTCGACGTTCGACAGGTAGTGGGCGCGCGGCAGCACCGCGTTCTGCGACAGCGCTTCCCAGATCATCCGCGGGCCGAAATCGGAACCACCGATGCCGATGTTGACGACGTCGGTGATCTTCTCGCCGGTGGCGCCGCGCCAGTCGCCGCTGCGCACGGCCTCGGCGAAGGCCACCATCCGGTCCAGCTCTCCGTCGACCAGGGCCGTGACCGGCTCGCCGTCCATCACCGGCGCCGCGCCGCGCAGCGCGACATGGCCGACGGCGCGCTGCTCGGTGGCGTTGATCACCTCGCCGGCAAACATCCGGCTGATCCAGGCCGGCAGCTGCTGCTGATCGGCGAGCGCCAGCAGCGCCGTCAGCACCTCGTCACCGAGCCGCTGCTTGGAATAGTCGAGGTACAGGCCGCAGGCCTCGGCCGCATAGCGGCGGGCGCGTTCCGGGTCCTGTGCGAATCGGGCGGCGGTGGTGATCCCCCGGTCCGCCTCGGCGAGGGCGATCAACGCACGCCAGGCGGCGCTTTCCGTCAGTGCAGACATCGGGCGGCACGTCGGCAATAAAAAAGGGACTCAAGCTTACTCAAGCCGGAGTCCCTTCGTGCTGCCGCCAGCGACGATCAGGCCGCCTGCACCGGAATCGTGTTGGCGGTGCGGGTGACGCGGTTGGCTTCGTCGCAGTAGACCAGCTTCGGCTTGTGCATCTTCGCGACGTTGGCTTCCACCTCGGCGTACGCGCAAATGATCACCCGATCGCCAACCCGCGCCTTGTGAGCTGCCGCGCCGTTGACCGAAATGATGCCGCTGCCGTTTTCGGCGCGGATGGCATAGGTGGTGAAGCGTTCGCCGTTGCCGACGTTGTAGATCTGGATCTGCTCGTACTCGTGGATGCCGGCGAGATCGAGCAGGCGCCCGTCGATCGCGCAAGAACCTTCGTAGTCGAGTTCAGCGTGGGTCACACGCGCACGGTGCAATTTGCACTTGAGCATCGTCAGTTGCATGAGCTTCTTCCTGGATGGTTGGCTGACGCGCGGGTGGCCCACAAAGACATGCACCCGGAATCAAGATGTTCAACGACCGAGGGCGGCCCACAAAGACATACGCCCGTCGCGGCAGGATTGTTCACTGCCGCAAGTCGCGAAATTGTAACGATATAGCCGGCCTGCGCCAACAAACCTTTCGTACGGATCATGCTGGTCCGATGAACGGAACCGGTGATCGGGCCGGCTGCCGCCACTCAGTCGAGCCGCACCGGCAGGTTGTCGATCAGCCGGGTGCCGCCGAGCACGGCCGCGACCAGCACCACGAACGCGCGATCGCCGGCTGCGGCCGGCGCCAGCGTCGGGCTGCGCACTTCCAGGTACTGCGGCGTGAACCCGGCGGCGACCAGCGCGGCCATCTGCTCGGCACACAGCGCGGTGAAATCGCGGCGGCCGGCGCTGATGCCGGCGGCAACCGCCTTCAGCGCCGCGTGCAGCCCCGCCGCGCGCGGGCGATCCAGCGCGCTCAGGTACTGGTTGCGCGACGACAGCGCCAGGCCGTCAGCCGCGCGGGCGGTCGGATAGCCGACGATGTCGATGCTGAAGCGCAGGTCCTGGTTCATCCGCCGGACGATCTGCAGTTGCTGCCAGTCCTTCTCGCCGAACACGGCGATGTCCGGCCGCACGCTGGCGAACAGGATCGCCACCACGGTGGCGACGCCGGTGAAGAAGCCAGGCCGGAAGGCGCCTTCCAGCTCGTCGGCGATCGGCGCGACGGTGATCGTCGTCGCCGGCGGGTAGCCGTTGACATAGACCTCCTCGACCGGCGGCGCCCACAGCAGGTCGACACCTGCCGCTTCGAGCTTGGCGGTGTCGTCCGGCAGCGTGCGCGGGTAGCGGCCGAAATCCTCGTTCGGGCCGAACTGCAGCGGGTTGACGAAGATCGTCACCACCACCCGATCGGCGCGCGAACGGGCAGCCGCGACCAGCGCCAGATGGCCGTCATGCAGGTTGCCCATGGTCGGCACCAGCGCCACGGTCTCGCCCTGGGCGCGCCAGCGGTCGACGGTGCCGCGCAGTTCGGAGGCCAGGTGCAGGGTTTTCATGGTCGGGATCGAGAGCATCTGAACGTCAGCGGGCGGCGGATTCTGAACCGATCGCCGGCCGGGTGTTGAGCCGCCAGATCGCGGCCAGCCGTCCGGGCGCCAGCAGCGGGCCGCGAATGACTTTCTGCAGGTCGTCGTACAGCGCCCGCTGCGCCGGGTCGACCAGCTGGTTGCGGCCGCTGGCGACCGAGTCCAGGTAGCCCGGCGGCAGTTCGCGCACGAAATGGCCGATGCGCCAGGGCCGCGTGCTCGGCAGGCGGGCCAGGAAGACATCGGACAGCGCGTGCTGGTCGACGATGTGGATGTCCGGGCCGGCGGCAAAACCGGAGAAGCCGATCGCGTTGAACACCTGCACCGACTGGCTCGGCGCGCCCCGCATGCGCTTGCCGGTCATGCCCCAGGGGTGGTTGAACGGCACCTGCCGGTAGCGCTGGTGGTAGACCAGCCCGGTCTGCGCGAAGTAGTAGCGGCGTTCGTCGGCCACGCCGTTGGGGCGGATCGGCGGATCGGCCGCCTCGAACGGAATCAGCCGCGTGGCGGACAGCAGCAGCACCGCCGCGACCACCAGCCAGACCCGATCCTGATCCGCCCAGCGGGCACCGCCGCTGTCGCTGCTCAGCAGGATCGCGGCCAGGAACGCCGGCACGCTGACGAAGCGGCCCTGCATGAAATCGCCGCCGGCGTTGACCACGTAGGCCAGATAGGCCAGCAGGCCGAGCGCCAGCGGCAGCCGGGCCCGCGAAGCGCCCGGCGCGAACGGAGCCAGCAGCGCCAGCACCAGGATCGCCATCGTGCCCGGGTCGCGGGTCGCGACATCAAGCAGGTAGACCATGCCCTGCCCGAGGTACTCGGCCTTCGGGATGCCGGTATTGAGCTTGGCGTAGTAGGTGTTCGGAAACGGGAAGCCATAGAACAGCAGCGAGAACAGCTCCCAGGCCAGCAGCGGCAGCAGGGCGATGACGGCAAGACCCAGCGCCCGGCGCGACCGCTGCTGCCACAGCTCGATGGCCAGCGCCGGCGCCACCATCAGCGCCAGATCGAGCCGGTTCAGCGCCAGCCCGCAGCCGGTGAGCATCAGCCCGAACAGCGGTCGATGGCCGGCGGGATGATTCAGCCACTGCGCGCAGAACAGCGCCACCAGCAGGAACGACAGCGGGTTCTCCAGCCCCGAGGTGGTGAAATCGAGCAGCGCCTGCGAGCCCAGCAGCAGCGCCACGAAGGCGACCGCCGCCGCATTGCCATCAGTCAGCCGGCGCAGCACCACCCAGACGGCCAGCAGCGAACAGGCGACCGATACCGCCATCGCGGTCAGGTACATCTCGTCGGTCAGCGCGTGAGCGGCGGCGATCAGGAACAGCCACAGCGGATGGGTGAACGCCTGCACCCGCTCGTCGGTGTTCCAGGTCAGCCCGTAGCCGTGCACCAGGTTCCAGACGCTGCGGAAGCTGATGTAGGCATCGTCCGACATCCAGCCGAGCCGCAGCACCACCAGCGCCACCACCAGCAGCAGCACCCTGCGCAGGGTCGGTCCCGGCAGGGCTTGCAGCATCGGAGCCGGCACCGCGCTCAGAAGCAGTGCGCCGGTGCCGGATAGGCACCGCTCTTGACCGCCTGCACGTAGGCGCGGATGGCCGATTCGATGTCCGGCGCGCCGGCCATGAAGTTCTGCACGAAACGCGGCTTGCGACCGATGGTGACCATCGGCGAGATGTTCAGGATGTCGTGCAGCACCAGAATCTGCCCGGACACGTTGGGGCCGGCGCCGATGCCGATCACCGGCACCTGAGACGCCTCGGTGATCCGCTTGCCAAGGCTCGACGGCACGCATTCCAGCAGCAGCATGTCGGCGCCGGCCTCCTCGAGGATCCGCGCGTCCTTCAGCATCGCTTCGGCCGCCGCGTCCTCGCGGCCCTGCACCTTGAAAGCGCCGAGCTTGTGGATCAGCTGCGGCTGCAGGCCCAGGTGCGCGCAGACCGGCACGCCGCGCACCGACAGGTATTCGACGATGTCGGCCTGCTCGCGGCCGCCTTCGAGCTTGACCATCTTCGCCCCGCCCTCCTGCATCAGCCGCTGCGAGGCATCCAGCGCCCGTTCGCGAGTGGCGAAGCTGAGGAACGGCAGGTCGGCGACCAGGAATGCCCGCTTCAGATACGGCGCCACGCAGCGCGAGTGGTAGGCGATGTCGGCCACCGTCACCGCCGTGGTCGCGTTCTGGCCCTGGATGACCATGCCCAGCGAGTCGCCGATCAGCACCACGTCGACCCCGGCGCGATCCTCGATCAGCGCGAAGCTGGCGTCGTAGCAGGTCAGGCAGGCGATCTTCTCGCCGGCCTCGCGCATCCGGCGCAGTTCGGAAACATGGACAGGCGTGCCGGGCGCAGCAGCGGGAGCGGTCATTCGGGCAGGCAGCGTTGGCGGAAAAGGGACGTCTAGATTACCGGAGCGCAATGGCTGAACTGCGCGCGGCGCGCTTATCGCGGCGGCGATCCGCCGTCGGTCGCCGGCCAGCCGCGCGACAGTCCGGCCTGGCTGATCGCGGCGGCCAGCTGCGCCACCTGACCGTGGCCGGGAATCACCAGCGCCGGGGCGATCTCGGCCAGCGGCACCAGCACCCAGTTGCGTTGCGACAGATGCGGGTGCGGCAGGCTCAGGCGGCCGCTGTCGAGCGCCACGCCGTCGACGTGCAGCAGGTCGATGTCGAGCCGCCGCGCGGTCCAGCGAGTGCCGTCGCGCACCCGGCCATGATCGGCTTCGATCGCCAGCACGGCGTCGAGCAGCGCTTCCGGCGCCAGCGCGGTGTCGATTTCGCAGACGGCGTTGCAGTAGTCGGGCTGGCCGGGCGGGCCGACCGGATCGCTGCGGTACAGCGACGAGCGGGCGATCAGCCGGGTGCCGGGCAGCGCAGCGATCTGCTGCAGCGCGCGTTCGACCTGGGCCGCCGGCTCACCGAGGTTGGCGCCGAGGCCCAGCCAGGCCCTGGGCACCGGCGTTCAGGCCTTGCGACGGTTGCGTCCGCCGCGCCGGCGGCGCTTCTTGGGCGCGCCGGCGCTGTCGCCGGGCTCGCCGTCACCGGCCTCGTCGTCGGCGCCCGACTCGAACAGCTCCGGCGACGGCAGCGGCGGGGCATCGCCACCCTGGCCGAGCGTGACCTGGGCCTGCGTCCACCATTCCGCCAGCGCCGCGCAGCCGGGTTCGCCGGCCTGGGCGCGCAGCAGCAGGAAATCGTAGGCGGCACGGAAGCGCGGATGGGTCAGCAACCGGCGGGCGCGGCCCGGGCGCAGGTCCTCGAAGCGCGGCTGCACGCTCCAGATCTCCCGCATCGGCAGCGAGAAGCGCTTCGGGATCGCGATCCGGGCCTGCTGCCGGGCCAGGATCTCGTCGGCCGCCTGGTTCTGGGCCGTGCCGACATCGTGGCCGCGCTCGTATTCCAGCTCGTAGGCGCGATCCGCGTACGGCGGCCACAGCAGCGCGCCGTACAGGAAAGCCGGGGTCACCGGCAGGTCGCGCTTGACGCGATCGGCGGTCGAGGCCAGCGCGATGCGCAGCAGCTGCAGGTCCCGCTTGGCCGCGTTGAGGGCGCGCTCGGTGGCCGGAAACAGTTCGGCGAACAGGCCGTAGCGACGCAGTTCCTCGAAATTGGCGACCGCATCCTTGTTCAGCAGCAGCTTGAGGATTTCGTCGAACAGCCGGGCCGGCGGAATCTCCCGCAGCAGCGGCGCCAGGCGGCTGATCGGCTCTGCGCTTTCCGGGGCGATCTCGAAGCCCAGCTTGTTGGCGATGCGGATCGCGCGAAGCATCCGCACCGGGTCCTCGCGGTAGCGCAGTTCCGGGTCACCGATCAGCCGGAGCTGCCGGGCCTGCAGGTCGTCGACGCCACCGGCGAAATCGGCGATCGAGAAATCGCGGATGTCGTAGTACAGCGCGTTGACGGTGAAATCCCGGCGGAAAGCGTCTTCCTCAAGCGTGCCGTAGACGTTGTCGGACAGGATGCGCCCGGTCTCGTCGCGCTCGTGGCTGTCGGTGATCGCGCCGCGGAAGGTGGTGACTTCGAGGATTTCCTCGCCCGCCCGCACGTGGGCAATCATGAAGCGACGACCGATCAGCCGGCAGTTGCGGAACACCTTGCGGATCTGCTCCGGGTGCGCACTGGTGGCGATGTCGAAGTCCTTGGGCTCCAGGCCGGCCAGCAGGTCGCGAACGCCGCCGCCGACCAGATAGGCCTCGTAGCCGGCGTCCTTCAGACCGTAGAGCACCTTCAGGGCGCCCGGAGAAATCTTGGCGCGCGAGATCGGGTGCTGCTCGCGCGGAATGCGGTTCGGCTCGCTGATGGCGGGTCTCGGAAGAATGGTTCGATGCGGCTAGCGGACGGGCCCGCACCCGGCGCCAGGTAGGGCGATCCGCAGGCGGGCGACCGGAAGTTTACGCGAGGATGCGGCGCTTCCGCAGTCGCCAAGGGGCGGCCCCGCGAACGCCGGCGTGGACAAGCCCGGGCATTGCCCTATAATCCGCCCCGCGCTGACCACGCTCCTATCGTCTAGAGGCCTAGGACGGAGCCCTCTCACGGCTTTAACCCCGGTTCGAATCCGGGTAGGAGCGCCACAGCTTCAGGGTTTATCGGCCTTGAAGTTCAATAGGCGACGGAGACCGCATATTCGACGCGGCACTCCAAGTTGTCCGGGTCGAGAATGACCCGCCTGACGAAGCGGCGGATGACGAGCTTCAGCTGCTCGTGCGATGCCGATTCGATTGAGGCCGCAAACTCGCTCATTACGGTGGCCAGCCCGTCGACCGTGATGCTGCACGTTGCTTCTGCCATCTTCATTTCCGCCGTCAGCGCCCGCTGCTAGGCAATCAGCGCCCTCCGTTCCCCCTCCATCGCGTCGATCTTGCGGTGGTACGGCGCTGGGTCTTCCAGTTCCAGAGCCAGCCCGGCCGCGCGGCGTCACCGAGGAATGCGCGTTCAATGGCGTGCGCCTGCCGAAGGGCGCGATGGTGGCGGTGACGCCCTGGCTGACCCACCACCTGCCGGAATGGTGGACCGACCCTGCCCGCTTCGATCCCGACCGGTTCGGCAGCGCCCGCGCTGAAGACCGCCGTCACCCGTTCCTGTGGACGCCGTTCGGCGGCGGTGCCCACAAGTGCATCGGCCTGCACTTCGGGATGATGGAAGTGAAGACCATCCTGCACCGGCTGCTGCTGGCCTTCCGCTTCACCGTGCCGGAGGGCTACGTGATGCCGCAGGACTTCACCAGCCTGCCGATCCCGAAGGACCGACTACCGATGCGGCTCGAGCGGCTGGCCTGAAGCCGGCCGCGCCGGCCGGGGTCGTTCCGGAAATCGAATAAGCATAGAAATCACGAACGCCGGCCGATCGGCGAGAATGCGCGCCCTGCCAACATCCGCTCGAGCCGCAGACGCACGCAATGGCCAAGTTCCTCACCGAAACCGTCACCCACGTTCATCACTGGAACGAAACCCTGTTCAGCTTCCGCACCACGCGGACCTCGGGCCTGCGTTTCGAGAACGGCCACTTCGTGATGATCGGCCTCGAAGTCAACGGCAAGCCGCTGATGCGCGCCTATTCGATCGCCAGCCCGAACTACCAGGAAGAGCTGGAGTTCTTCTCGATCAAGGTCGAGAACGGCCCGCTGACCTCACGCCTGCAGCACCTGAAGGTCGGCGATCCGCTGCTGGTTTCGGACAAGCCGGTCGGCACGCTGATCATCCATGACCTGAAGCCCGGCAAGAACCTGTACCTGTTCGGCACCGGCACGGGTCTGGCGCCGTTCATGAGCATCATCCGCGACCCGGAAACCTACGAGCACTTCGAGAAGGTGGTGCTGATCCACGGCGTGCGGCTGGTCAGCGAACTGGCCTACCAGGACTACATCACCCAGGAACTGCCGAACGACGAGTTCCTTGGCGAGATGGTCCGCGACAAGCTCATCTACTACCCGACCGTGACCCGCGAGGCCTACCGCAACCAGGGCCGGCTGACCGATCTCATCGAGAGCGGCAAGCTGTTCACCGACATCGGCCTGCCGCCGCTGAACCCGGAAACCGATCGCGGCATGATCTGCGGCAGCCCGTCGATGCTGGCCGACACCCGGGCGATGCTCGACAAGCGCGGCTTCGTCGTCAGCCCCGGCATCGGCGAGCCGGGCGACTACGTGTTCGAACGCGCCTTCGTCGAAAAGTGAGCGATCGCCGCTCCGCAGCCGTCGGCGACGACTGCGCGGAGCGGCGGCCGGCGCGGCGCCACCGGCTTCGCGACCGCACGACGATTTGCGACACTCGGCCCGGTTCACCGCTACGCCGGGTGCCGGCCATGATTTCCCACGTCTTCATCGGTGTCAGCGACTTCGATCGCGCGCTCGCGTTCTATCGCCGGCTGATGCCGGTGCTCGGCATCGCCGAGCGCTTCTGCGATCCGTCACGTCCCTGGGCCGGCTGGCAGTCGCAGCCTGGCCCGCGCCCGCTGCTGCTGATCGGCACGCCGCAGGACGGCCAGCCGCACCTGCCCGGCAACGGCCAGATGACGGCCCTGGTGGCCGGTAGCCGCGCGATCGTCGATCGCGCGCATGCCACGGCTCTGGCACGCGGGGGACGTTGCGAAGGAGCGCCGGGCCTGCGCCCGGAATACCACCCGAACTACTACGGCGCCTACTTCCGGGATACCGAAGGCAACAAGCTCTGCGTGGTCTGCCACGAGCCGGACTGAGCGGCCGGCAACGGCCGTTCCCGGCGGTCTCAGCGCAGGTAGTTGAACAGGCTCAGGCCCTGGATCTTGGCGAACGACTGCTGCGCCGCCTGCAGGCCGGTCAGCTGCTGGGTCAGCCGGCTGGCCGCCTCGGCGTAGTCGACATCGCGGATGCCGGACAGCGCCTCGTCGATCTTCACCAGCTGCGACGACAGCTGGTTCTGCGCATCGTCGGCGGCCACCAGCCGGGCGCCGAGCCGGGCACGAACGTCGATCACCCGGCTCTGCGCCGTTTCCAGCGCGCCGAGCTTGTCGAGCACGCCGGTCTGCACCTGGGCGCGGGCAGCCGGGTTGGCGCTGGTCGGCGTCTCGAACAGGCCGATCAGGTCGCGCACGGTGGCGAACAGATCCTGCTGCTGGCTCGGCGCGATCGTGAAGCGATCGCCATCGGCCGGCGCGCCGGCAACAGTCAGGTCGGCGCCGCGGAAGCGGATCGTCTGGCCGGCCGTGTAGCTGCCGCTGGCGACAATATTGCCGCCGCTGTCGGCGACGCTGTACTGGCCGCCCGAAAAGCTCAGCGCATAGCTGCCGCCATCCCAGGCCGAGGCATCGGACAGCCGCGCGCTGGCGATCGTCGCGGTGCCGGCATTGGTGGCCGTCGCGGCGACGCTGAAGCTGCCGTTGCCGGAGCGCTGGCGCAGGAACACATCGGCGCCGCTGTCGCTGGAAGCCACCGCGCGGCTCGGGCCGATCTGCACCTGGCGGATCACGTCATCGCCGCTGAACTGGGTGCCGCCAGCGGTCAACGCGAACGGCGCCTGCGCGTCATTGCTGCCGGCGAACAGGTAGCGGCCTTCGCCGTCGGCGGCATTGGCGTAGTCGAGCAGGCTGTCGAGCGACTGGCGCAGGTCGGCGGCGATCGAGGCGCGATCGGAATCGCTCAAGGTGCCGCCATTGCCCTGCAGGGCCCGCTCGCGTACCCGGTTCAGGGTTTCGCTGATGCCGCCGAGCGCGTTTTCCTCAAGCCCGAGCCGCTCGCCGAGCGCCTTGGTGTTTTCGGTGTAGCGCTGGTTGGCCACCCGCGTCTGGTCCAGTGACAGGCCGTGGGCGGCGCCGGTCGGATCGTCGGCCGCCGTCTGCAGCTTGCTGCCCGACGACAGCTGATTCTGCGTATGCAGCGCCAGGGACTGCTGCCGCTGCAGCGAGACGATGCTCTGGCGGTAGAAATCGGCGGTCGAGACTCTCATCGGCGCAGGTCCTGTCAGCGGCGGGTCGCGGCGAGCAGCGAATCGAAGATCGTGCTGGCGGTGGCGATGATCTGGGCGGACGCCTGGTAGGCCTGCTGCCAGCGCAGCAGGTCAGCGGCTTCCTCGTCGAGATTCACGCCCGACAGCGCGTTGCGCTCGCTGAGCGTCTGCGAAGCCAGCGCAGTCTGGGCATCCAGCTGCAGCTGCGCGGTCTGCGCCTTGGAGCCGACCTGCTGCACCAGCTGGCCGTTGGCCGCCGTCAGCGTGTTCAGGCCGCCATCGAGCAGCGCCTTGCTGGCGATGCCGGACAGCAGCCGGGCATTGCGGTCGTCGCCGCTGTTGGCGCCGGTCGGGCCGACGGTAAAGCTGTCGCCGGTCGCCGGACTGCCGGAAATCTCGACCTGCCAGCCATTGACGCTGATCGGCTGGCCAGCGGTGTAGCTGAACGCGCCGCTGCCGTTGATCGAATAGGTGCCCGGCCCGGTGAACTGGATGCTGACCGGATCGCGCAACGCGGTATTCGTGACATCGGTGACCACGCCCGGGGTGATCGTGCCGGTACCGGCGTTGGTGGTCGCGGCACCGGCCTTGATCGGCGCGGCGGCAGCCAGCTGGGCCGGATTGCTGATCGCCACCGCCAGCTGGCCGGCCGCGCGCCGGCCCGGCTGGACCAGGAACTTGTCGCCGGCCGCCGGCGTGCCGCCAACCGCCAGACTGAAGCCCTTGGCGACGAACGGATCGGCGGCGGTGCCGCTGCCGGTGAACGGCACCGCCGAGCCGGTGACCGGATCGGTCAGCGACCAGGCGCTGCCGTCGAAGCCGAGCTGGTAGGCCTTGCCGTCGAGCTGGGTGGCATCGGCAAAACCGACGGTCACCGCCGCACTGCCGGTGTTGCGGCTTGATGCCGGCGCCGCACCGGCCAGTGGCGTGAACAGCGGGCCGCCAAAGTTGCCGTTCTGGTCGACGCCCTTGGCCTGTTGGGCGTTGACGGTTTCCGACAGCGTGATGGCGATGCGGCCGAGCTTCTCGCGGGCCGGATCGAGAATTTCGCGACGGGTATCGAGCAGGCCGCCGAGCGTGCCGCCGCCCACCTGGCCGCTGATCATCGCCCCGCCCTGCACGGTCACTTCGCTGCGCGCCGAATCGAATTCGTTGGGCCGGGTGCCGAGCGCGCTGGTGGTGGTGCCGACCACGAGGCTCTGGCCATTGGCGACGAACACGTTCAGCGAACCGTCGTCCTGCTCCACCGTACTGACCGACACCCGCTGCGACAGCTCGCGGATCGCCTGCGCACGCTGGTCGACCAGATCGTTCGGCGGCTTGCCGCCCGAAGCGCCGAGCGCCATCGAGATGCGGTCGTTGAGGCTGGCGATGGTCGCTGCGTAGTTGTTGATCTCGGTGACGGTCTGGCCGATGCGGCCGTTGATCGAACGCTCGTCGGCGTCGAGCTGGCCTTGAAGATCATTGAAGCGGCCGGCCAGCGCGTCGGCGGCGGTGATCACCGTCTGCCGGGTGGCGGTCGACGACGGCGTGGTCGCCATCACCGACAGGCTGTCGAAGAAGCTGCTCAGCGTGGTGCCAAGGCCGGTATTGGCGTCGGACAGCAGCGCGTCGGTGCGCTTGGCTTCGGTGGTGAAGGTCTCGACCCGCGACAGCGACGCGGTGCCGGCGATCTCGCGGCCGAACACGAAGCTGTCGGACAGCCGCTCGACGCCGCGCACGGTGACGCCGTTGCCGGCGAAGCCATAGGAGGTGACCGCGCCGACGCGATTGCTCAAGTCCAGCCGCTGCCGCGAATAGCCGGCGGTGTTGACGTTGGCGATGTTGTGGCCGGTGACGTCGAGACCGCTGCGATTGGCCAGCAGTGCGGAAATGCCGATGCCGAGAATGTCGCTCATGACCGGGCTCCTGCAGGTTCGGTGCCACGGCCGCCGCGCGGCGCCGGCCGCCGGTCCGCGCCATTTTGTTGGCGCGCGCCGCTCACAAGGTCCGCCCCGCGAGATCGTTCTGCGCGGCGTCGAGCGAGGCGTTCATGGTCTGCCCGTAAGCGATCTTGGCGATCTTCGCGGCATAGGCCGGATCGGTCGCATAGCCGGCTTTCTGCAGGCCCTGCGCGTACTGGCTGGCGCTGCCGCCGCTGCGCAGCGCAGCGGCGTAGCGCGGGTTGTCCTTGATGAAGCTGACGTAGTCGTCGAAGGCTTCGCCGACCGAAGCGTAGGAACGAAAATCGGCGCGCTCGCTCCGCATTTCGCTGCCGGCGTATTCGTGGGTCAGCGTATTGGTGGTCGCGCCATCCCAGCCCTGGCTGGCCTTGATGCCGAACAGGTTGTGGCTGTCGCTGCCATCGGCGTTGCGGATCTGCTTCTTACCCCAGCCGGTCTCGAGCGCCGCCTGCGCCACCAGCACGCGGGCCGGAATGCCCAGTTCCTTCGCCGCCTTCTCGGCATGCGGGGTGATGGCATCGACGAAGGCATTGGCATCGCTCGGCCGCTCGGCCGATTTCATCGGCGGCTGGTTGTCGACATTGGTCGCAGCCTGCGGCGCGCGCGAAAGCTTCTGGATCGTGGCCGGATCGGCCGCCTCCGGTGCCGCCTTGCCGAGCAGCTGGCGGGTCAGCAGATCGGCCAGGCCCAGCCCCTTGCCGGAAGACAGGTGTCCGGCCATCTGCTGGTCGTAGAGATCGCGATAGGTGTCGCTGCCGGAGCCGCCGAGTAGATCGTTGGCCGACGAGTCCTCGCTGTGCGAGGCCTTCAGCAGCATCTGGGTGAACAGCGCCTCGAACTGGCGGGCGACTTCACGGACGGTGCCGGCATCGTTGCCCTTGGCGCCGGCACGCAGCTTCGCGTACTGGTTGAAGTCGGTGGTGTCGATCGGCGACGACGTCTTCGCCGCGCCCAGCGGCAGGCCGGCCATCAGATGATCACCAGCTCGGCGCGCAGCGCACCGGCGGCGCGCAACGCTTCGAGGATCGCCACCAGATCACCCGGCGCAGCACCGACCTGGTTGATGGCGCGGACGATGTCGTCGAGGCTGGTGCCGCCATCGAACACGAAGGCCGGCTTGGCGCCTGCGGTCACTTCGATCTGCGAGCGCGGCACCACCGTGGTTTCGCCCTGCGAGAACGGCGCCGGCTGGCTGACCTGCGGCTTTTCGCTGATGGTCACGCTCAGACTTCCGTGCGACACCGCCGCCGGCAGCACCCGGACCATCGACGAGATCACCACGGTGCCGGTGCGCGAATTGACGATCACCCGCGCCGGCGCGTCACCCGGAGCAACGTCGAGACTTTCCAGCTGGGCCATGAAGGCGACACGGGCATTGGCATCGGCCGGCGCCTGCACGGTGACGGTGACCGGGTCGATGGCGCGGGCCACCTCGCTGCCGAGCGCGCTGTTGATGCCCGAGGCCAGCCGGGTGGCGGTGGTGAAATCGGACGTGCGCAGATCGAGCCGCAGTTCCGGACTGGCGCCGAAGGTGGCCGGCACGCTGCGTTCGACGGTGGCGCCGCCCGGCACCCGGCCGGCGCTCGGCACGTTGATGGTGACCCGCGAGCCGTCCTTGGCCGACACGCCGAGGCCGCCGACCACGACATTGCCCTGGGCGATCGCGTAGATCTGGCCGTCGGCGCCCTTCAGCGGCGCCATCAGCAGGGTGCCGCCGCGCAAGCTGCCGGAGTTGCCGATCGACGACACGGTGACGTCGATGGTCTGGCCGGGCTTGGCGAACGGCGGCAGTTCGGCATTGATCGCCACCGCCGCCACGTTCTTCAGCTGCGGGTTGACGTTCGGCGGCACGGTGACGCCGAGCTGCGCCAGCATCGCCTTCAGGCTCTGCACGGTGAACGGCGCCTGCGAGGTCTGGTCGCCGGTGCCGTCGAGACCGACCACCAGCCCGTAGCCGACCAGCGGGTTGGAGCGGACGCCGGCGACGGTCGCCAGATCCTTCACCCGTTCGGCGCGGGCCTGGTTCAGGATCGCGATCGCCACCAGCAGGCACAGGCCGGCGATGACATGAAAGGCAACGCGCATGGTGCTCATCGGGACGCTCGCAAGCCTTAGAACGGGAACCACGGGGAATTGAAGAAGCGGGTCAGCCAGCCCTGCGAGTTGGCATCGGCCAGCGCGCCCCGGCCCTTGTAGGAAACGCGGGCGTTGGCGACCTTGTCGGACGACACGGTGTTGTTGGACAGGATGTCGATCGGCCGCACGACGCCGTCGATGAACAGGGTTTCCGAGCCCTGGTTCAGCTCGACCTGCTTCTCGCCGCGCACCTGCAGCAGGCCGTTCGGCAGCCGGCCGACGACCACCGCCGTGACGCTGCCGTCGAGGCTGTTGCTCTGCTTGGAATCGCCGCCGCCCTTGGCACTGCGTTCGCCGCTGATGCCGGTGTTGACGCCGACCGGCCGGCCGAGCACGGTGACATCGGTGAGGTTGACGTCGGACGCCTTGGAGGTGCTGGTCTGCGCCGATTTCTGCGCCTGCGTCTTCTCGACCAGCAGGATGGTGACCAGATCGCCGACATTGCGCGCCTTGGCGTCCTCGAACAGCGCCATCGACTGGCCGTCGCTGAAGATCGCGCCCTCGCTCGGCATGCCCTGCGGCAGCGGAATCGGCATCGGCTGCGGCCGGTCGTCGCCGAACGACACGCGCGGCGACAGGCTGCTGCAGCCGCTGGCCAGCAGCGCCACGGCGACGACGGCGAAGCCGGCACGCATCAGAGGTTCTGCCCGACGTACTGCAGCATCTGGTCGGTGGTCGAGATCGCCTTCGAGTTCATCTCGTAGGCGCGCTGCGTCTCGATCATGTTGACCAGTTCCTCGACGACATTGACGTTCGAGGCTTCCAGCGCACCCTGCTGCACGGTGCCGACGCCATTGACGCCCGGCGTGCCGACCTGCGGCGCGCCGCTGGCGGCGGTTTCCACATAAAGATTGCCGCCGACCGCCTGCAGGCCAGCCGGATTGACGAAATCGGCCAAGGTCAGCGAGCCGACCTGCTGGCCGGCCGCCTGCCCCGGCAGCTGCGCCGACACCGTGCCATCGGTGCCGATGGTCACGCTCAGCGCGTTCGGCGGAATCTGGATGCCCGGCTGCAGCGGGTAGCCGTTGGCGGTCACCAGCTCGCCCTGGCTGTTGAGCTGGAAGCTGCCGTCGCGGCCATAGGCCAGCGTGCCGTCCGGCTGCAGGATCTGGAAGAAGCCGCGACCGTTGATCGCGACATCGAGCGAATTGTTGGTCTGCTGCAGGTTGCCCTGGGTGAACTGCTTGTCGGTGGCCACCACGCGCACGCCGGTGCCCAGGGTCAAGCCGGTCGGCGCCTGGGTCTGCTGAGTGGTCTGGCCGCCGGGCTGGCGCACCGTCTGGTACAGCAGATCCTCGAACGCCGCCCGGCCGCGCTTGAAGCCGCTGGTGTTGACGTTGGCGAGATTGTTGGACACCACGCTCATCCGCGTGGCCTGGGCATCGAGCCCGGTCTTGGCAACCCAGAGTGCGGAATTCATGTCGACAGCCTCGATGCGTGCCGGGAATCCGGCGGACATCGGGGCTGTTACAAGTGGCGTACCAGACCGATCGGCGACGGTTTTGCGGCGCCGTCAGCGGCCCTGCAGCTTGCGGTCCCGTGGCGGGAACGCGTCACGGCATTTCTGGCTGACCATCTCGCTCGGCGCAGGTCGGAAGTCTGGAGGCAGCTTCGGTGTGGTTGCGCGTACTGGATACCGGCTTTCGCCGGTATGACAGCGGAAGGGCCGGAATCGGGGTCACGGGCCGGAATTGGGGTCAGATACACATTTCCCATCTGTCACGGAATCGGGGTCAGATACACATTTCCTCACCTGTCACCCCGGCGCAGGCCGGGGTCCAGGGCCGGCGTCGGTGCGGCTGCGTGCACTGGATACCGGCTTTCGTCGGTATGACGGCGAGTTGGCGTGCCGCCCGGCCCTCAGCCGCGGCTCAGCGCCTGCCCATTGACGCCGGCGCTGTCCGGGCCGAGCAGCCAGATCAGGCCAGGTGCCGCGATCGCAGCTTCCGGCAGCTTCTGCACTTCCTCGGACACATAGCCCTTGGCGCGCAGCGGCGTCTGCAGCGCGCCGGGGTCGTAGCTGTTCATCCGCAGGCCCGGTGTCACGCTCAGTTCCTGCGACCAGATCTTCACCAGCCCTTCGAGCGCGTACTTGGCGACGCCGTAGCTGCCGCGCAGCGCCTTCGGCTCGCGGGCCACGGCGTCGGTGACGAAGACGATGCTGGCGTCCGGCGTCTGCTGCATCAGCGGCAGGCAGTGACGGGTCAGCGCGTAGGCGGCGGTCAGGTTGACCTGCAGGCCGTCCATCCAGTCCTTGGGCTTTTCCTCGGTGATCGGCGTGAAGCCGGGGAAATGCGCCGCGCAGTGGACCAGCCCGTGCAGCGTGCCGAACTCGCGCTCGATGGTTTCGGCGACCTCGAACAGGTCAGCCCAGGTGGCGCTGACCAGGTTCATCGGCAGGATCGCGGCCTGCGGGCCGCCGGCGGCTTCGATCTCGTCGAACACCGCTTCCAGCTTCTTGGTCGTGCGGCCGAGCAGGATCACCGTGGCACCGCACTTCGCCGCCGCCAGCGCGGTGGCGCGGCCGAGGCCGGAGCCGGCACCGGTGACCAGGATGGTGCGGCCGGCCAGAAGGCCAGCGGGCGGCTGGTAGCCGGCGGGAATCAAAGGAGTGATGCTCATCAGGCGGCAGGCATAAGTTTCAGCAGCGAAAGAAGGTCGGCCGGCGTAGCGACGATGTCGTCGGCCTGCCATTTCTCGAGGTCCGGCTCGGTGCCGAGATAACCCCAGCCGGCGGCCACGGTGCGCATGCCGGCGGCGCGGCCGGCGACCACGTCGCGGACGTCATCGCCGACATAGACACACGCGTTCGGATCGACGCTGACCTTGCGGGCCGCCAGCAGCAGGCCGTCCGGCGCCGGCTTCGGGTGCGGCGTCGAATCACCGGCGATCAGCACCCGGCAGTTGGCGGCGAAGCCGAGCTGCTCGACCACCGGCTGGGCCAGCCAGCCGGCCTTGTTGGTGACGATGCCCCAGGGGATGCCGGCTTCATCGAGCGCCGCCAGCATCTCCACGACGCCATCGAACAGGCGGCTGTGGGTAGTCAGGTTGGCTTCGTAGAACTTCAGGAACAGCGCCTTGCGGGCCTCGTAGTCCGGATGGTCCATGGCGATGTTCAGCGCAACCTTGAGCAGGCCGCGTGCGCCGTTGGAGGCCTGCGGCCGGTAGTCGGCGAGCGGCAGATGGGCCATGCCGAATGCTTCGCGGACCAGGTTGGCGGCGTAGCCGAGATCCGGCGCGCTATCGACCAAGGTGCCGTCCAGATCGAACAGCACACATGCAGTGGCGTGGGTCACGGGAATCAGTCCTCGGCCGGCTTCCGGCAGTGCATCAGGTAGTTCACGTCGAGGTCGCTGGCGTTCAGCGAGGCCGACTTGAGCAGCGGGTTGTAGCGCAGGCCGGTGACGTCCTGTGGCACCAGGCCAGCGGCGCGACACCAGCGATCCAGCTCCGACGGCCGGATGAACTTGGCGTAGTCGTGGGTACCGCGCGGCACGATGCGGGCCACGTATTCGGCGCCGACGATCATCAGCGCATAGGACTTCGGATTGCGGTTGATGGTCGAGAACACCACGTCGCCGCCCGGCTTCACGAGTGCAGCGATCGCGGCCACGGTCTCGGCCGGGTCCGGCACGTGTTCCAGCATTTCCAGGCAGCAGACCAGATCGAAACTGGCCGGCTGCTCGTCGGCCAGCGCCTCGGCGCCGATCAGCCGGTAGGCGACCTTCAGGCCGTTGGCGTCGGCGTGCTGACGGGCCACCTCGATCGAGGCAGCGGCCAGATCGATGCCGAGCGTGTCGGCGCCGGCTTCGGCCAGGGCCTCGGTCAGGATGCCGCCGCCGCAGCCGACATCGAGCGTGCGCTTGCCGGCGATCGAGGCCGCCGCCCCGCCCGTCCGCTGGCGGATGTAGCGCAGCCTCGGCGGGTTGATGACGTGCAGCGCGCCCATCTCGCCGCCGGTGTCCCACCAGCGGGCAGCAAGGGCTTCGAATCGGCGGATTTCGTCGTGATCGACGTTGCCAGCATCAACGGTAGTCATGGGCCGCAGTTTACCAAACAGGGGCTGTCGGCCCGGCCGGATCAGGGTGCATCGAACAGGTCGAGCAGCCCCAGCAGTGCCGCTGCGACGGTGCGGCGGCGCACCGCATCGCGATCGCCATCGAACTGGAAGCGGCTCGACGCGCTGGCGATGCCGGCGCCGGACCAGCCGATGAACACGGTGCCGACCGGTTTGCCGGGCACCTCGCCGGTCGGGCCGGCGATGCCGCTGACCGACACCGTCCACTGCACCGGCGCGCGGGCGCGCAGGCCGTCGGCCATCGCGATCACGGTCGGGCCGCTGACCGCGCCGTAGCGGGCGATCGTCGCCTCCGGCACGCCGAGCAGTTCGGCCTTCGCGTCGTTGGAATAGCTGACGATGCCACGCTCGAACCAGGCCGAACTGCCGGCCAGGTCGGTCAGCACTTTGGCGATCAGGCCGCCGGTGCAGGATTCGGCCGTCGCCATGCGCTGCCGGCGGGCGATCAGCTGCGCCGCGATCCGCTGGGCCAGCGCCTGCAGCGCCGCGTCGTCGGGAAGCAAGTGGTTCATCTGCGGAAGATCGCTTCGGCCATCGCGTCGGCGATGACGCCGGTGGGCTGCCGTTCGCTGCGCGCGCGTTCGAAGATCGCCGTCAGCGTGTCGCCGATGCGCGCCAGATGCGCCTCGACGGCGGACGCGTCGTAGCCGATGCGCTCGTGGTGGATGTCGATGATGCCGCCGGCGTTGATCACGTAGTCCGGCGCGTACAGCAGGCCGTGGTCGAGCAGCCGCTGGCCGTCGGCCGGCGTCGCCAGCTGGTTGTTGGCGGCGCCGGCGATGACCGGCGCGCGGATCTGCGGGATCGACTGCGCATTCAGCACCGCGCCGAGCGCACAGGGGGCGAAGACATCGACCTCCAGCGCATGGACGGCGTCCATCGCCACTGCGGTGGCACCGAACTCGGCAACTGCCCGGTCGACGGCCGGTGCGTGGACATCGGTCACCCACAGCTGGGCGCCGGCCGCGTGCAGATGGCGGGCCAGCCGGTAGCCGACATTGCCGACGCCCTGGATCGCGACCTTCAGCCCGCGCAGGTCGCTGCGACCCTGCGCGAAACCGACCGCCGCCGCGATGCCGATGAAAGTGCCGAGCGCGGTCGCCGGGCTCGGATCGCCGCTGCGGCCGGCGGCGATCGAGGCGGCGTCGGCCAGACCGCCGACATGGCGGGTGTGTTCGGCCATCAGGCGGATGTCGGCGACGCTGGTGCCGGAATCCTCGGCCACCACGTAGGCGCCACCGAGGCTGTCGACGAAACGGCCCATCGCCCGGATCAGCGCCGGCGTCTTGTCGCGGCGCGGGTCGCCCAAGATCACCGACTTGCCGCCGCCCTGCGGCAGCCCGGCCAGCGCGGCCTTGTAGCTCATGCCGCGACTCAGGCGCAGCACGTCGGTCAGCGCCTCGGCGTCGCCGGCATACGGAAACATCCGGCAACCGCCCAGGCCACAACCCAGCCGGGTGCTGTGGACGGCGATGATCGCCCGCAGGCCGGAGGCGGCGTCGTGATGAAAGACCACGCGCTCGTGGCCATCGAATTCGGGATGCGAAAACACGGACATGGGATCTGGCCGCAGGGGAATGGCGCGAGTCTACCGGGCGCGCCCCGCCGGGGCCGGCACGGCCGGGCACCGCCGCCCGGCCCGACGGCAGTCTTCTTGCTTCACAATCGGGTCACCCTCTTCGGAACCGCCGACCGCCTCATGGCTATCCACGCCGTCCTGCATCACGAAACGACCTACCAGTACGACCGCCGGGTCAGTTTGTCGCCGCAGATCATCCGCCTGCGCCCGGCGCCGCATGGCCGGACGCCGGTGCTGTCCTATTCGATCAAGGTGGAGCCGGAAGGGCATTTCCTGAACTGGCAGCAGGACGCCTTCGCCAACTGGCAGGCGCGCGTGGTGTTTCCGGAGAAGGTCACCGAGTTCAAGGTGACGGTCGACCTGGTCGCCGACATGTCGATCTACAACCCGTTCGACTTCTTCATCGAGGAAAAGGCCGAGTTCTATCCGTTCACCTACGCGGACGACCTGAAGGAAGACCTGAAGCCCTACCTGAAGCACGGCTCGGCGACGCCGAGGCTGGCGATGTTCGTCAAGGGACTGCCGAAGGAGAAGATGCGCACCATCGACTTCGTCGTCGACCTGAACCGCCGCGTGCAGGAAGCGGTGCGCTACCTGATCCGGCTGGAACCCGGCGTGCAGACGCCGGAAGACACGCTGACCCTGGCCTCCGGCTCCTGCCGCGATTCCGGCTGGCTGCTGGTGCAGGTCTTCCGCCAGCTGGGGCTGGCCGCCCGCTTCGTGTCCGGCTACCTGATCCAGCTGACGCCGGACGTGAAATCGCTGGACGGGCCGTCCGGCACCGACCACGACTTCACCGACCTGCACGCCTGGTGCGAGGTCTATCTGCCGGGCGCCGGCTGGGTCGGCCTCGATCCGACCTCCGGCCTGCTGACCGGCGAAGGCCACATCCCGCTGTGCGCCACCCCGGAGCCGTCGAGCGCCGCACCGATCACCGGCACCCTGAGCTTCGAGGGCAAGGGCGATCTCGACACCGAGTTCGGCCACCAGATGATCGTCACCCGGCTGTACGAATCGCCGCGGGTGACCAAGCCGTACACCGAAGAGCAGTGGCAGGCCATCGACACGCTGGGTCTGGCGGTCGATGCCCGGCTCAAGGCCGGCGACGTGCGCCTGACCATGGGCGGCGAGCCGACCTTCATTTCGATCGACGACATGCAGGGCGCGGAGTGGAACATCGCCGCCGTCGGCCCGACCAAGCAGGGGCTGGCCAACCACCTGATCCGCCGCCTGCGCGACCGTTTCGCGCCCCAGGGCCTGCTGACCTATGGCCAGGGCAAGTGGTATCCGGGCGAGTCGCTGCCGCGCTGGGCCTATGCGCTGTACTGGCGCGGCGACGGCAAGCCGATCGTCCGCACCGATCTCGCCGACGGCCATACCGCGCCGACCATCGAGGCGGCCGGCGAGCTGATCCGCGGCATCGCCCAGCGGCTGGAGGTGAGCCCGGAAAACGCCGTGCCCGGCTACGAGGACGCCTTCTACTACCTGCACCGCGAACGGCAGTTGCCGGACAACGTGCTGCCCGAGGACAACAAGCTCAAGGACCCGGAAGAACGGGCCCGCATCGCCCGGGTCTTCGAACGCGGGCTGGACCGGCCGCGCGGCTACGCGCTGCCGGTGCAGCGCTGGCAGTCGCGGGCCTGGATCTCCGAGCGCTGGAGCTTCCGCCAGAAGCGCATGTTCCTGATCCCTGGCGATTCGCCGATCGGCTTCCGTTTGCCGCTCGATGCGCTGCCGTGGCTGCCGCCGTCGCGCTACCCGACGCTGATTCCGTACGACCCGATGGCGGTCGACATCCGCAGCGCACAGCCGCTGCCGAGCTTCGACGGCCAGCGCCAGCCATTCCTGCAGTCATCCGGCGACGCGCCGCGCGAATCGCGCGAATCGGAAATCGCCGCCCGGCTGCGCGAACGCCGCCAGCGGCTGACCGCCGAGCGCGACCAGCCGGAACCAGTGCGCCGGGGCGCTTACCTGGAAGGCGGCAACGTGCGCACCGCGCTGACCGTCGAGCCGCGTGAAGGGCACCTGTGCGTGTTCCTGCCGCCGACCGAATCGATGGAGGACTATCTCGAACTGATCGCCGCCGTCGAGGACGCTGCCGCCGAACTCGACACACCGGTGCGCATCGAGGGCTATTCGCCGCCGGCCGACCACCGCATCAACGTGCTGAAGGTCACCCCGGACCCCGGCGTCATCGAGGTCAACATCCACCCCTCGCATTCCTGGGACGAGCTGCGCGAAACCACGCTCACGGTCTACGAGGAAGCGCGGCAGTCGCGGCTTGCCACCGAGAAATTCCTGATCGACGGCCGCGCGGTCGGCACCGGCGGCGGCAACCACTTTGTCGTTGGTGGCGCCACACCGGCCGATTCGCCGTTCCTGCGCCGCCCGGACGTGCTCGGCTCGCTGATCCGCTACTGGCAGAACCATCCGTCGTTGAGCTACTTCTTCTCCGGCCTGTTCATCGGTTCCACCAGCCAGCATCCGCGCATCGACGAAGCGCAGGACAACGCGCTGTACGAGCTGGAAATCGCGCTCAGCCAGCTGCCGAAGCAGGGCTATACGGTGCCGCTGTGGATGGTCGACCGCACCCTGCGCAACCTGCTGGTCGATCTCACCGGCAACACCCATCGCACCGAGATCTCGATCGACAAGCTGTATTCGCCGGACGGTCCGACCGGCCGCCTCGGGCTGGTCGAGTTCCGCGCCTTCGAGATGCCGCCGCACGCGCGGATGAGCCTGACCCAGCAGCTGCTGCTGCGGTCCTTGATCGCCTGGTTCTGGGAGCAGCCCTACGAGCGGCCGCTGGTGCGCTGGGGCACGCAGCTGCATGACCAGTTCATGCTGCCGCACTACGTCTGGCAGGACCTCGGTGAAGTGGTGGCCGATCTCAATCGCGCCAACTTCCCGTTCCAGCTCGACTGGTTCGCGCCGCACTTCGAATTCCGCTTCCCGCGTCACGGCGCGATCCGCCACGGCGGCGTTGAAGTCGAGATCCGCCACGCGCTGGAACCCTGGCCGGTGCTCGGCGAGGAGAACGCCGTCGGCGGCACCGCGCGCTATGTCGATTCATCGATGGAGCGCCTGCAGGTGCGGGTCACCGGGCTCACCGAGGGCCGGCATTTCGTCACCGCCGGCGGTCGCCGCCTGCCGCTGAAGAACACGGGCGTGAAGGGCGAATACGTCGCTGGCCTGCGCTACCGCGCCTGGCATCCGCCGTCGGCGCTGCATCCGTCGATCGGCGTCCACACGCCGCTGGTGTTCGACCTCTACGACACCTGGAACAAGCGCGCGGTGGCCGGCTGCACCTACCACGTCGCCCATCCGGCAGGCCGCAACTACGACACCTTCCCGGTCAACGCCTATGAGGCCGAGGCGCGCTTCCTGAGCCGTTTCGTGCCGTTCGGCCACACGCCGAACAGCTACTGGCCGGCCGAGGAAAAGACCAACCCGGACTACCCGCACACGCTCGACCTGCGGCGGCCGATCGGGCTCTGAGGCCCCGGCCGCGCCGGCTGCGGCGCGGCCGACAGATCACGGCGGGACCGGCGTCGGCAGCGCGCGATTACACTGCGCGCATGCCGCTTTCTCCTTCCCGCCTGCCCGACCATCCGGCCGCCGGCCGGCTACGCCGTGTGATCGACCTGCTGTTGCCGGCGCCGCTGGCGATCAGCGGCCGGGAACGGGCGCGAATCGTCGCCGGGGCCTTGCTGGGTGTCGGCCTCGCTGCCGGCCTGTGCCAGTGGCTGGCCGCCCGCTTCGGGATCGATGGCGCCTGGATGGTCGCCTCGCTCGGCGCGTCGGCGGTGCTGGTGTTCGCCGCCCCCGCCGGCCCGATGGCCCAGCCCTGGGCGGTGGTGGCCGGCAACACGCTGTCGGCGCTGGTCGGCATCGCCTGCGTGCGCTGGATCGGCGCGCCAATGGCGTTGGTCGCGGGACTGGCCGCCAGCCTGTCGATCGCCGCGATGTTCAGCCTGCGCTGCCTGCATCCACCCGGCGGCGCGGTGGCGCTGACCACGGTGCTGCTCGGCATCGGCGATGTCCGCTTCGCGCTGTTCCCGGTCGCCGCCAACAGCCTGTTGCTGGTGCTGGCCGGGGTCGCTTTCCACCACCTCAGCGGGCGTCGCTATCCACATGGCCAGCGGCCGGCTGCGGCGCCACAGGCGACGGTTGGCGAAGTGCCGTCGCGCTTCAGCTCGGCGGATTTCGACCAGGCGCTGGCCCGCTACAACGAGGTGCTCGATGTCAGCCGCGACGATCTGGAAAACCTGCTGCGTCAGACCGAGCTGAACGCCTACCAGCGCCTGTTCGGCGGGCTGCGCTGCGCCGACGTGATGAGCCGCGAGCCGGTCACCGTGCCGTTCGGCGAAAGCCTGGAAACCGCCTGGACCCTGATGCGCAGCCGCCGGATCAAGGCGCTGCCGGTGGTCGATCGCGGCGGTCGGGTGACCGGCATCGTCACCCAGGCCGATTTTCTGCGCCACGCCAATCTCGACAGCCGCGACGGCCTTGGCGAGCGGGTGCGCGGCCTGGTTCGCGGCAGCGGCACCCTGACCTCGTCGAAGCCGGAAGTGGTCGGCCAGATCATGACCCGCCGGGTCCGCGTGGCCCGTGACGACCGGCCGGTGGTCGACCTGCTGGCAGCGTTCTCCGAGGACGATCACCACCACCTGCCGGTCGTCGATGGCGACGGCAGGCTGGTCGGCATCCTGACCCAGTCGGATTTCGTGCGGGCGCTGGCGCGGGTGGTGGAGCCGGAGCGCGCGCCGGCCTAGCGTCCACTTGGCCCGGCCCGGCGCGGGCTTCAGGCGCTTACTTCTTCAGCAGCGACTTCAGGTCGGCGAACGGATTGCCGGTCGACACCTTGTCCTTGGCGTTGCCGACGGCGGTCTTGTCGATGTAACGCTGGTGCTCGTTGTCGTGGCAGTACAGGCACAGCAGCTCCCAGTTGCTGCCGTCCGACGGGTTGTCGTCGTGGTTGTGGTTGCGGTGATGGACGGTCAGCTCGCGCAGGTTGGCGCGGTCGAACGTCCGGGCGCAGCGGCCGCAGACCCAGGGATACAGCTTCAGCGCCTGCTCGCGATAGCCGAGTTCGCGCTGTTCGGCGTTGCGCCGCGTGTCGATGATGATCTGGTCGAGTTTCGACCGGTCCGGCGTCTTGTTCGTGCTCATGTACAGCAGTCTACGCAATGAAAAAGGCCGCCACGACGGGCGGCCTTCTTCAGCTCTCGAAGCAGCGAGACGTCAGCGCATCATCCGCTTCATGTTCGAGGTCACCAGCGGCTGGTAGGCCGAGCCGAGCATGCGCACGACGACATCCATGGTCTTGGCGTCCGGGCCGACGACGACGCGGCGCGAGTTTTTCTCGACCGCCTTCAGGATCGTCCGCGCCGCCTTGTTGGCGGTGGTGATGTTGAGCAGCTTGTCGAATTTTTCACGCGCAGTTTCGGCACTGACGCCCATCAGCTTCTCGACTCCGTCGCCGATGCGGGCATTGGCGTTGATCGCGGTGCGGATGCCGCCCGGATGCACGCAGGTGGCCGACACGCCGCAGTTCATCAGGTCAAGCTCGATGCGAAGGCTTTCGGTGTAGCCGCGCACCGCGAACTTGGTGGCCGAATAGGCGCCGGTGCCCGGCGTGCCGATCAGGCCGAACAGGCTGGAGGTGTTGATGATGTGGCCGTCGCCGCTGGCCTTCAGATACGGCAGGAACGCCTGGCTGCCGTAAACGACACCCCAGAAATTGATGCCGACGATCCACTCGAAATCCTTCTGACTGATCGTTTCCAGCGGCGAGTTCAGCGCCACGCCGGCGTTGTTGAAGATCAGGTTGATGCCGCCGTGATCCTTGGCGGTCTGCTCGGCCCAGGCGTAGACGGCGTCGCGGTTCGACACGTCGAGCTTGCTCGTGGTGACCTTGGCGCCCTTCTCGCGGGCCAGCGCAGCGGTCTCTTCGAGGCCCTTCAGGTTGACGTCCGACAGGCTCAATGCGCAGCCGCGCGCGGCCAGTTCGACGGCCAGTTCACGGCCCATGCCCGAGGCCGCACCGGTGATCGCGGCGACCTTGTTGTTGAAATTTTTCATCGGATTAGACGCTCGATTGGATCAATCAGGGAAGAACAAATCCGGGGCACGAAGTACAACGACGACAAGGGCACAGAGAAAAGTCTTGATGTTTTCCCTCTGTGTCCTCGCTGTTCCCCTTTGTGCCTCTGTGCCCCGGAGCTTTTCAGGTTTCAGGCTGTGGCGATAACGGTCGCCGTTTCGTGCTGGTACTGCTCGACCGGGAAGCGGCGCGTCTTGCCACGGTAGACGAAGGTGAAGCCGGGCCACAGCGTGGTGTTCTTGCCGTTGGCGTCGACGTACCAGCTCTTGCAGCCGGAGGTCCAGACGGTCTTGGTCAGCTTGCCCTGGATCCCCTTGTTGAAGCTCACCTGGGCGTCCGGCTTGACGTCGACCGCGCGCAGCTGGCGCGCCTTCATCGTCTTCAGCGCGTCCATCACGTAGGCGACCTGCGACTCGATCATGAACACCATCGAGTTGTGGCCGAGACCGGTGTTCGGGCCGACCAGCATGAAGAAGTTCGGGAAGCCGGCGACCGACAGGCCGAGGTAGGCCTCCGGGCCGTCCTTCCAGGCATCGAGCAGATCCACGCCGCCACGGCCGAACACGGTGCCGCGCGGCATCGGGTCCTGGGCCTTGAAGCCGGTGCCGTAGATGATCGCGTCAACCTTGCGCTCCACCCCATTGGTATCGACGATCGAATTCGCCCGCACTTCGGCGATCGAATCGGTGATCACCTCGACGTTGTCCTGCGCCAGCGCCGGGTAGTAGTCGTTGGAGATCAGGATGCGCTTGCAGCCGATCGTGTAGTCCGGCGTCACCTTGGCGCGCAGCGCCGGGTCGGCGATCTGCTTTTTGATGTGGCTGCGGGCGATGCCCTGCACCAGCGTCATCAGCTTCGGGTTGACCGCGAAGCCCAGCACCCGCGATTCCAGCGCCCAGTAGATGGCCGTGCGGTAGGCGTTCTGCAGCGCCGGGAACCGGCGGTACAGCACCCGCTCGATCTGGCCGATCTCGCGATCCGGCTTCGGCATGATCCACGGCGCGGTGCGCTGGTAGAGGTCGACCCGTCCGGCCGCTTTCTGCAGCTGCGGCACGAACTGGATGGCGCTGGCGCCGGTGCCGATCACGGCGACCTTCTTGCCGGCGAGATCGTAGCTGTGGTCCCAGTGGGCCGAATGGAAGGCCTTGCCCTTGAACTTCTCCAGGCCCTTGACGTTCGGCATCGCCGGGTTCGACAGGCCGCCCATGCCGGAGACCAGCACCTGGGCCTTGAAGCTGCGGCCGTCGGCGGTGGTCACCGTCCAGCTGGCCGAGGCATCGTCGTAGCGCGCGGTCTGCACGTTGGCGCCGAACACGATGTGGCGGCGCAGGTCGTACTTGTCGGCGCACTTCTCGAGATAGGCGCGGATTTCCGGCTGGCGGGCGAACATCCGCGTCCAGTCCGGGTTCGGCTCGAAGGAAAACGAATACAGGTGCGACTGCACGTCGCAGGCGCAGCCCGGATAGTGGTTGTCGCGCCAGGTGCCGCCGACATCGCTGCCGCGCTCCAGGATCTGGAAATCCTCGAAGCCCGCCTCGCGCAGCTTGATCGCCATGCCAAGACCGGCGAAGCCGCTGCCGATGATCAGGACCTGCTTCGGTTCAACCGGTTTGCCCGCGTCATACGCCATCGTCGTGTTCCCCTCTTGTTTGACAATGCACGTTGTCAATCTAAACTTTGACATCGATTGATGTCAATATCCGAACATGAAGAAAAGCACGCCCCACCCCGATGCCGCGCCGGCGGCGCCCGCTACCCGCGCGGTATCACGCCTCAAGGGCATGCCGATGGCGGCACGCGTCGCCCAGCGCCGCGCGCTGCTGCTCGATGCGGCCCTGGTGGCCTTCGGCACGCGGGGCTACCACGCGGTGACGGTGCGCGAGATCTGCACCGGCGCCCGGCTGACCGAGCGCTACTTCTACGAGTCGTTCAAGAGCCTCGAAGCCTTGTTCAGCGCCCTGTACCTGATGCTCAACGAGCAGCTGAAAGGCGCGACCTTGGCGGCGCTGATGGCGGCGCAGATCAAGACGGCGGCCAGCCCGGATCGCGAACGGATCGATGCACTGGCCGGCGCCGGCCTGCGGGTGCTGCTGGAGTTCATCCGCGACGATCCGCGCCGCGCGCGGGTGATGCTGATCGACGCGATCAGCATCAGCCACGGGGTCGGCGAACTGGCCGGGCAGATCACCCGCGAGTATGCGGAACTGACGCGGCGCTTCATCGAGCAGCTGTTTCCCGGCGCCGAGACGCGCGGCATCGACATCGCCGTGATCGCCACCGGCCTGCTCGGCGCCAACATCCACATCGCCACCCAGTGGGTGCGTGATGGCTTCCAGCCCGCATTCGACGTGGTGCTGCGCAACAACCTGGCGATCTACCAGGCGCTGAGCGCGTTCTGGCCGAAATTCCAGCCGCCCGACACCGCCGCCAGCGCAAGGCCGCCGGCATAGGCCGCGAGCCGGCCCAGCAGCGTCGGCACTGGCAGGTCCACCGTCATCTCGCGTGCCACCGCGCGCAGGCTGGCCAGCATCACGGCGAGGCTGGCGTGCACTGGCCAGTGCTGCCAGAGCTGTTCTGGCCCGACGAGCCCGTTCCACAGGCAGGCGGAGGCCGCCACCAGCAAGCTGCTGGCCGCCAGCCGTTCGAGTCGCGAGGAAGCGTCGTGGTCACCCGACCACCACCAGGCGAGCGCCATCAGCGCCATTGGCGCATCGCCGACAGCCAGCGCGCCGCCGCTCATGGCAGCACCGATGGCGGTTCAGCGGGCGGCGTGGCGGCCGCCCGCGCCAGCAAGGCTGCCAAGGGGATGGTCGTCGCCTTGTCGGCAGTGGCGACGGCGGCGGGCGGCCGCGTCGTACGCGTTGCGCAGGACGGTTTCGGGCACTTCGGGCAACGGCTGCACATCAGCGCTTCACCGACCACAGCAGGCCACCGTCAAGCGGCATCTGCAGGGCCTCAAGCTGGCCGCCGTCAGCGCAGTGGGGGTCGATCGCCGCGGCCAATAGCGGCCGACGCCGGAAACGCGGGACCACCAGCGAGCCGCCAGCCCGCAGCCGGGGCAGCAGCCGTTCGACCAGCTCGCTGGCATCGTCGTCGAAACCGCCCAACAGCACGACGAGGTCGATTGGTACGTCGATGGTTGCCAGCACCCGGGCAGGCGCATCGCAACGGATGTCGACGTAGCGCGACACCCCGGCACGGCGCAGGACGTCGCGCGCCTGGCGGGCGGCCGCCGGATCGCGCTCGAAGCCGATCAGCGCGCGGTCGCTGCGGCTGCCGGGCACAGCGCGCAGCGCCTCGGCCAGCCAGACGGCAGCGGCGCCATCGGCCGTGCCCAGCGTCACCACCAGCTGTGCCCGCGTGGCATGCACCAGCTGCTGCAACCAGCCGCCGGACGCCGCCGGCAAGTCCGGCGGCCCGTCCGTCAAGCCGGGCCAGCGCCAGGCATGCAGCCAGCGCAAACCGGCCGGACGGGATCGTTCGGCGCGGTAACAGGCATCCAGCCAGGCCCGGGAACGCAAGGGGCCGGCCTCCAGACCGGCGCGGGACATTAAGGCAGGGGCGTGATCGGCGGGGCTCATCGGCATGCGGTCTCCATCGGCTGAAATGCGCTTCGAGAAAGCGTTCCGGCTGGCTGGCGCTGACGGCATGGCTGCGGTGCGTACAGTGATTTAATGATAATGATTCTTATTTGTAAACCCCCAATCGACGACAGTCGACGAAACTTCCACGCACCTTCAGGCGTCATTCAGCCAGCGGCCAGCAGGCTTGCGGCTCTTGGAGGATCTCCGTCATGTCGACTTCATCCCGCCTGTTTCTCCCCGTTCTGACCTCGGCCTTGCTGCTCGCGGCCTGCGCGTCGCCGCAGTCGCGGATCGATCGCAATCCCGACACCTTCCAGTCGCTCAACGCCGAACAGCAGGCGCTGGTCAAGGAAGGCAAGGTCGCGATCGGCTTCAGCGAGGCGGCCGTCAAGCTGGCGCTGGGCCAGCCGCAGCGGGTGAGCCAGCGGACCGATGAAAAGGGACGATCGACGGTCTGGCGCTACATCGACTATGACGGCGGCTCGGTCGGCAGCGTCGGCGGCTTTTACGGTCCCGGCTATTACCCGGGCTTCGTCGGCTACGGCGCCTTCGGCCGGCCGGTCGGCTTCTACGGCCCCGGCGTGACGACGATCTACACCGGCAGCAGCGTCGAACGCGAACGGCTGCGCGTGGTTTTCGTCGACGGCAAGGTCACCGCGATCGAAGAAGAACTGAAGTAGGCGGCAGCGAGGGCGCCCCCAACCTTTGACGAGCGCGGCCGTCCAGACGGCTGGGCGATAATCGCAGACGCGATTTCCTCGTCCACCTTGGAGTGCCCGATGTCCTCATCCCGCGATCACGCATCCGTGGTCATCGTTTCCGTTGCCCGCACGCCGATGGGCGGCCTGCTGGGCGATCTGTCGCCGCTGTCTGGCGCCCAGCTGGGCGCAATCGCCGTGAAGGCGGCAGTGGAGCGCGCCGGCATCGCGCCGGCGGATGTCGACGAGGCGATCCTCGGCTGCTGCCTGATCGCCGGCCAGGGGCAGGCACCCGCGCGGCAGGCGGTTCGCGGCGCCGGGCTGCCCGATGCCGTCGGCGCCACGCAGATCTCGAAGATGTGCGGATCGGGCCTGAAGGCCGTGATGCTCGCCCATGATCTGATCAAGGCCGGCACCAACACGACCATGGTCGCCGGCGGTTTCGAGTCGATGACCAACGCCCCGCACCTGCTGCCGAAGGGCCGCAGCGGCATCCGCTACGGCGCGGCCACCATCTACGACCACATGGCGATCGATGGCCTGGAAGACGCCTACGAGCGCGGCAAATCGATGGGCCAGTTCGCCGAAACCTGCGCCAGCCGCTACGGCTTCACGCGCGAGGCGCAGGACGCTTTCGCGGTCGCCTCGCTGGCGCGCGCCAAGCAGGCCAACGAGGACGGCACCTTCGATTTCGAGATCACGCCGGTGGAACTGCCGGGCAAGAACGGCCCGGTCGTCATCCGCCACGATGAACAGCCGGCCAAGGGGCGGCCGGACAAGATTCCGACGCTGAAGGCCGCCTTCACGAAAGACGGCACCATCACCGCCGCCACTTCGTCGAGCATTTCCGACGGCGCCGCCGCCGTGGTGGTGATGTCGGAAGCCGAAAGCGCACGTCGTGGCCTGAAGCCGCTGGCCCGCATCCTCGGCCATGCCTCGCACGCGCGTCTGCCTGGCGAGTTCGCGATCGCACCGGTCTTCGCCATCCAGGCCCTGCTCGACAAGCTGTCGTGGAAGGCCGCCGATGTCGACCTCTGGGAAATCAACGAGGCTTTCGCCGTCGTCACCATGGCGGCGATGAAGGACCACGGCCTGCCGCACGACAAGGTCAACATCCACGGCGGCGCCTGTGCGCTCGGCCATCCGATCGGCGCCAGCGGCGCGCGCATTCTCGCCACCCTGATCGGCGCGCTGCGGAAAACCGGCGGCAAGCGCGGCATCGCCAGCCTGTGCATCGGCGGTGGCGAAGCCGTGGCGGTGGCGATCGAGATGATCTGACGCCGCCATCTGCGGACCGTTTCGGACACCAAGCCGGGGATCGCGATCCCCGGCCTTTTTTTGTGTCGCCGTTCCGTCGTCATCGCCGGTTGCGTGCCGGGCATCACGCCGACCATCGGCCCCGGCTTCCCTTCGGCAGGCCGTGCGCGGCCGGTAACCAGGTTGCAATTCCTCAGGCCTTCAACGCGGGCCGAAACACTTGGGTCAAAACTGCGCCAGCCATTGCGGCGAGCCGCCGGCATTGTGCAAATGCACAATCACGGACTCCTTCATCTTGCTGTTTTCATTGACTTCTTTTACTAACCGGGAAGGCTGCCCAGGGTGGCACGGCTGTTGCTCCCATGGCGGCAGGTTCGGTTATTGAGGGCAACACGGCAGTCGTCTCGTGGAGCGATTCAAGCTGCACCCGTTCACTGCCCCCTGTTTGCAGTGGAGTCAAAAAAAGATGCGCCGGATGTTTCAGCCGCTGTGCAGTCCGCGTGTGATCGAACAGATACAACCGTAATTTTCTTAATGCGGAGGAGAAACAGATGAATTTCCGTTACAAGGCCAATCTGGCCGCGGTCGCTTTTGCGCTCGTTGCGGCCCCCGGCATGTCGCATGCCGCGGCCGACCTCGACAAGGCCCTCGCCAACCCGGAAAACTGGGCGGCGCAGGCAGGCGACGAATACAACCAGCGCTACAGCAAACTCGCCCAGATCACCGACAAGAACGTCAACAAGCTGCAGGTTGCCTGGACCTTCTCGACCGGCGTTTTGCGCGGCCATGAAGGCTCGCCGCTGGTCATCGACGGCACCATGTACCTGCATTCGCCGTTCCCGAACAAGGTGTTCGCGATCGACCTCGAAAGCCAGAAGATCATCTGGAAGTACGAGCCGAAGCAGGACCCGGCAGTGATTCCGCAGATGTGCTGCGACACCGTCAACCGCGGCCTCGCTTTTGGTGACGGCAAGATCCTGCTACAGCAAGCTGACTCCAACCTGATCGCGCTCGACGCCAAGACCGGCAAGCTGGTGTGGTCGGTGAAGAACGGCGATCCGAAGCTCGGTGCCGTCAACACCAATGCCCCGCACGTCTTCAAGGACAAGGTCATCACCGGCATCTCCGGCGGCGAGTGGGGTGTTCGTGGCTTCCTGGCTGCGTACAACCTGAAGGACGGCACACCCGCCTGGAAGGGCTACAGCGTCGGTCCGGATGCCGAAATGCTGATCGACCCGGCCAAGACGACGACCTGGACGGACGGCAAGGTCACCCCGGTCGGCAAGGACTCCAGCCTCAAGACCTGGAAGGGCGACCAGTGGAAGATCGGCGGCGGCACCACCTGGGGCTGGTACAGCTACGATCGCGCGCTGAACGCGGTGTTCTACGGCACCGGCAACCCGTCGACCTGGAACCCGTCGCAGCGTCCGGGCGATAACAAGTGGTCGATGTCGATCTGGTCGCGCAACCTCGATACCGGCAAGGTCAACTGGGTCTACCAGATGACGCCGTTCGACGAATGGGATTTCGACGGCATCAATGAAATGATCCTGGCCGACATCCCGGTCAAGGGGAAGCCGACCAAGGCACTGGTCCACTTCGACCGCAACGGCTTCGGCTACACGCTGGACCGCACCAACGGCGCGCTGCTGGTGGCCGAGAAGTACGACCCGGTCGTCAACTGGGCAACCCACGTCGACATGAAGTCGGGTCGGCCGCAGGTCGTCTCCAAGTACTCCACTGCGCAGAACGGTCCGGACGTCAACACCAAGGGCGTCTGCCCGGCAGCGTTGGGCTCGAAGGACCAGCAGCCGGCGGCGTTCAATCCGAAGACTGGCCTGTTCTACATCCCGACCAACCACGTCTGCATGGACTATGAGCCGTTCGCCGTCGACTACACCGCCGGCCAGCCGTATGTCGGCGCGACGCTGTCGATGTTCCCGGCGCCGAACAGCCACGGCGGCATGGGCAACTTCACGGTCTGGGATGCCGGCGCGGGCAAGATCGTCTGGTCGAAACCGGAGAAGTTCTCGGTCTGGTCGGGGGCACTGACCACCGCAGGCGACGTGCTGTTCTACGGCACGCTGGAAGGCTACCTGAAGGCGGTCAGCCTCAAGGACGGCAAGGAGCTTTGGAAGTTCAAGACCCCGTCCGGCATCATCGGCAACGTCTTCACCTACCAGCACAAGGGCAAGCAGTACGTCGGCGTGTTCTCGGGCATCGGCGGCTGGGCCGGCATCGGCATGGCTGCGGGCCTTGAGAAGGATACGGACGGCCTCGGTGCGGTCGGCGGTTATCGTGAACTGAACCAGTACACCGAACTGGGCGGTTCGCTGACGGTGTTCGCGCTGGGCGACTGATCGCAAGCGCGGGTGGATGCATGTGGCGCTGCCGACAACCTCGGCAGCGCCATTTTTTTGCGCTGCTGCCGCTCGTTCGCGAGTGCCTCGCCTTTTGTACCTTCCCAGTCAGCCGGCGTGCCGATGGCCGTTATTGCCGCCCCGGGCCCGTCAACGACAAGCTCACCAGATCCAATGCCTGCAAACCCATGACCATCGCGCGCGCCGCGCTGCGGCTCCTGCTGTTGATACTGGCGAGCGTCGGTGCGGCAGCCGCCGAAGAGCTGGACCGGGCGCGGTTCAATCCGATCCTCGCCAGCATCGTCAAGGTCGAAGCCGTGACCGAAGCTGGCAGCTACTCACTCGGCAGTGCGGTCGCCGTGGCGCCAGGGCGCTTCGTCACCAATTGTCATGTCACCGCGAAAGCCGTGTCGGTTGCCCTGCTCTACCAGGGCTTGCGTTGGCCGGTGCGCGGGCAGCGCGCCAACGCCGGACGCGATCTCTGCCTGCTCGACGTGCCTCGCCTGGCATCGGTCGCCGCCGTGCCACGCGCAAGTGCCCGCGACCTTGAGGTAGGTAATCCAGTGGCCGCCGCCGGCTACACGTTCGGCGCCGGCCTTTCGACCCAGGTCGGCACGATCCGCGCCCTGCACCCGATTGACGGCGGCTTGGTGCTGCAGAGCGCCACCTACTTCAACTCCGGCGCCAGCGGCGGCGGATTGTTCACGATGGACGGCCGCCTGGTCGGCATCCTGACGTTTCGCCTGAAGGGCGCGGAGGCCTACTACTTCTCGATTCCGGCGGACTGGATCGACAGCGCGCTGGCCGGCGACGACGACTACCGTCCGATTGCGCCGCTGCCGGCCGACACACAGCCGTTCTGGTCGCAGCCGGTCGATCGGCTGCCCTACTTCATGCGAGCGGCCGTGCTCGAAGCCCGCCGGCAATGGACTGACCTGGCCCAGCTTGCGCAGACCTGGGCAGCAGCCGAACCCGGGAACGCCGAACCCTGGTTCGTCGGCGGCGATGCACTGAGCCAGATGGACCGATACGCAGACGCCGTGCCGTCATTCCACAAGGCGCTGGAGCTCAATCCTCAGCTGGCCGTAGCCTGGTTGAAGCTCGGCATGGCGGAACGACAGCTGCGCCATTTCGACGAGGTCCAGGAAATCGCCCGGCGGCTCGATGCACTCGCTCCCGAAATGGCCGCCGAACTGCGCGCCGGCGATCGCGACAGCACACACTGACTCCACATCATTCCCTCACCCACTTCCTCAGGAGATTCCATGGTCAGCCAATGGATGCGCGCGCTGGTCTCGATCACCGCTGTCGCCGCGGCGGCACTGCCGCCTGCGATGGCAGCCGATGGCGACGACATCTCGGTCGCCGAGCAGCGGATCTTTCTCGACAACCATCTGCAGAACATTCGGGACGCCACCGATCTGCCCTATGTCTTCACCCAGACCGGCAGCGACAGCGACCGTTTCACTGACCAGGTCATCCTGCATGTCGGCGCCGGCAAGCCGGAGGCACGGGCACTGAAGGTCGACTTCCTCAGCGGTAGCCGCCGGCTGAACCTGTCGAGCCTCGAAGGCGGCACCGGCAATCCGGTGATCCTGTACTTCCTGGAAAACGACATTCGCGACCTGCACAACCGCCTCGGCGGCCAGGAGGCCTACTTCCGCAAGCGCATCCGTCTGGCGCTGGCTGAAAAGGCGACCGTGCGGCCGGTGCAGCTGCGCTATGCCGGCAAGACGATCGATGGCCATGAGGTGACGATCAACCCGTATCGCGACGACCCGCTCAAGGATCGTCTCAAGCAGTTCGTGTCGAAGTCCTATGTCTTCACGCTGTCGAGTGCCGTGCCAGGTGGCCTCTACGAATTGAAGACTCATGTCGATGCCGACCGCACTGCTCCCGCGCTCGATACGGTGCTGACGCTCGATCGTCGCTGAGTCTTGCCACGCGCTGACGCAGCGGGTGGGTCAGATAGGAAACAGCGGGTCTGCGAGGCGCAGCAGTCCCGTATTTTCCCGGCCTCAAGTGGCTGATTTTCAAACATCGGCCATGCCTTCCCGGATGGCACGCGATCTGCAATCCCGCTTGCCAGCGGATCGATCCGCGAACGCTCATCCAGCCCGCTCCTCGCCATGTCCATCGACGCTATCGCCCGACTTGCCGCCGCCGGCCGGCCCCGACTGCGGGGTGCGCGAACGAGCTTGCCGTCAGGCACGCGCTGAGATGAGCGAAGGTCGTGACCGCAACCGCCGTGCCGGGAACGCACAGCCAATCGAGCCTGCAGAAAAGACCGACGAGATGCCGATTGCCGCCCGCCGACAAACGCGCTGGGATGGCCGCGACAGTCTTGCCGGCAGCGATTGGGTGATCATTCCGGGCAGCCTGATCGACGGCTCGGACGGTCCATTCCATGGGCCGTCGACACCCCATTCGGCACAGCCGAACCGATTGTTGTACCGGGCAACCGACGGGGGTAGTCTTCCGGCGTCCGGTGCATCACAGCCTCCTCGTCAAGGCCTCGCCAATCACGACGATCCGCGCGCGATGGCCGAACGCCATCACGATAACGACCACGAACCCACGGGTTCGATGGCGCGCACGGAGGAGACGATGTTGACCACGCAGAAAGCGATGCGTCACGCCAGCCTGGTGGAGTCCGCAGTACAGGGGCTCGTTCCGGCTTCGGACATCAACCATCGGGTGCGCCACTCCTGGGCGCGTTGCATCGAAACCTACGCGCTCGACCCGCTGACACCGAAAAAAGCCACTGTCGTCGATCGGCCTGAACTGCAGGCACGGCGCGAGCAGCATGGCCTGCTGCTGTCGATTGCCCGGATCGAGCTGCTGAGCCTACGCAAGCGTCTGCACCAGAACGACTTCGGCATCATGCTGACCGATCAGGACGGCGTGATCCTGCACTACGTTGGCGATCCCGGCTTCGCCGCCACGGCCAAGCGCAGCGGCCTGCGTGAAGGCGCGGTGTGGAGCGAGCGGGAACTCGGCACCAATGGCATGGGGACCTGCATCGTCGAGCAGCGCTCGGTGGTGATCCACCAGAACGAGCACTTCCTGGCGCAGAACACCGAGCTCACCTGCTCGGCAACGCCGATCTTCGATTCGCAGGGCAAGGTGGTGGCGGCGCTGGACATTTCCGGCAGCTTCAACCGGGCCCAGACGCACACGCTGGCGCTGGTGGAGATCGCCGCGCAGAACATCGAGAACCGCGCGCTGCTGGAAAGCTGCAAGCGTCACTACATGCTGCGTTTCCATCGTCAGCAGGAATTCATCTCCACACCCGGTGAAGGCATCGTCGCCTTCGATGACAACGGCATGATCGTCGGCGCCAATCGCAGCGCGCTGGAACTGCTTGGCGCACCGGATCACCGCGCGCTCTGTGGCCAGGCGCTGGAGGCAGTGTTCGACACCACGCTTGCCACCCAGATGCAGCTGGCATCCCGCCGTGCATTCCGGCCGGCACCGCTGCTGGCGCGCGCCAGCCAGACGCGCCTGTGGAGCGCCATCCAGCCGCCGGAGCGCGAACTGCGCACCGAGCAGGGCCGCCGCGATCATGTCGAGCTGCCCGCCACGTCGACCTGCGGACCGCTGGCGGCGATGGAATACGGCGATCCGCAGATGGCTAACAACGTCCGCATTGTCCGTCGCGTGCTGGATCGCAACATCCCGGTGCTGCTGCTCGGTGAAACCGGTACCGGCAAGGGCTGTTTCGCAAAGGCCATCCACGCCGCCAGCCGGCGCGCCGACAAGCCGTTCGTGACCGTCAACTGCGCCGCCATCCCGGAGACGTTGATCGAATCCGAGCTGTTCGGCTACAAGGCCGGCGCCTTCACCGGCGCCACCCGCGAAGGTCATTCCGGTCGCGTCGTGCAGGCCAATGGCGGCACGCTGTTCCTGGACGAGATCGGCGACATGCCGCTGCCGCTGCAGGTGCGCCTGCTGTCGGTGATCGAAGATCGAGAAGTCATTCCACTGGGCGCATCGAAGGCGATTCCGGTCGACATCCGTATCATCAGCGCCACCCATTGCGACCTGCTGCAGCAGGTGCGCGAGCGGCGTTTCCGCGAAGACCTGTACTACCGGCTCAACGGGCTGTCGCTGCGGATGCCGGCGCTGCGCGATCGTCACGACAGCCGCGATCTGATTCTCAACCTGATCCGCGAAGAATCCCGGGATCGCGATACGGAGATCGACATCAACGACGCCGCGATGCGCCGGCTGCTGCAATCGCCGTGGCCCGGCAACATCCGCCAGCTGCGCAACGTGCTGCGCACGATGATCGCGATGTCCGAAAACGATTGCCTGACCTTGGCCGATTTCGACGAGGAATGGCTGTCCGCCGGCACCAGCAGCGCGGCGCCGGCCGTGGCCAGCGACGCCATCGAACTCGACCTGGACGGCGACGACGTGCTCGGCGAAGCCGAACGGGAAGCGCTGCGGCGGGTGCTCGAATGCTGCCGCTGGAATGTCAGTGCGGCGGCCGTGCAACTGCATGTCAGCCGCAAGACGCTCTATCGCAAGATGTTTCGTCACGGCATCACGCGGCGTGAAGGCGTGGCCGCAGAACACCATCCGCGCGCATCTGCCGAGTCGAGCGCCGGCGATGGCTGACGCCCCCGCACCGCCACCTGCCCGATGCGCGACCGGCAACGGCGCGCGCATCACCGGTCACCACCAGCGCTGACGGCAGGCGCCAAGCCAGCTGCACGGTCGCGCCAACGGCGGACCCGCTGTCACTGCATCACCCGAAGCACCCGGGGCTGGACCGCACGCTCAGCCCCAACCCCAGCCCCAACAGAAAAAAACAGGAGCAAGACCATGGATGTACGCGCCGCCGTTGCCTTCGAAGCCGGCAAGCCACTGTCGATCGAAACCGTGCAGCTCGATGGCCCGCGCCCGGGCGAAGTGCTGGTCGAAGTCAAGGCCACCGGCCTCTGCCACACCGACAAGTTCACCCTGTCCGGCGATGACCCGGAAGGCATGTTCCCGGTGATCCTCGGCCACGAAGGCGCCGGCATCGTCGTCGACGTCGGCGCCGGTGTGACCAGCGTCAAGAAGGGCGATCACGTGATCCCGCTGTACACGCCGGAATGCCGCGAGTGCGATTACTGCCTCTCCGGCAAGACCAATCTGTGCCAGCGCATCCGCGCGACGCAAGGCAAGGGCCTGATGCCGGACGGCAGCAGCCGCTTCAGCTTCCAGGGCAAGCCGGTGCTGCACTACATGGGCTGCTCGACGTTCGCCAACTACACGGTGCTGCCGGAAATCGCCGTCGCCAAAGTTCGCGAAGACGCCCCGTTCGACAAGATCTGCTACATCGGCTGCGGCGTCACCACCGGCATCGGCGCGGTGCTGTTCACCGCCAAGGTGGAATACGGCACCAACTGCGTGGTGTTCGGTCTTGGCGGCATCGGCCTGAACGTGATCCAGGGCCTGAAGATGGTCGGCGCCAACATGATCGTCGGCATCGACATCAACCCGACCCGCGAAGCCATGGCGCGCCAGTTCGGCATGACCCACTTCGTCAACCCGAAGGAAGTCCAGGGTGATCTGGTGGCTCATCTGGTCGAGCTGACCAAGGGCGGCGCCGACCACACCTTCGAGTGCACCGGCAACGTCAAGCTGATGCGCCAGGCGCTGGAGTGCTGCCACAAGGGCTGGGGCATGTCGACGATCATCGGCGTGGCACCGGCCGGTGCCGAAATCAGCACCCGTCCGTTCCAGCTGGTCACCGGCCGTCGCTGGATCGGCTCGGCGTTCGGCGGTGCCAAGGGCCGTACCGACGTGCCGCGCATCGTCGACTGGTACATGGACAAGAAGATCAACATCGACGACCTGATCACGCACACGATGCCGCTGGAGAAGATCAACGAAGGCTTCGATCTGATGGCGCGCGGCGAATCGATCCGCGGCGTGGTGCTGTACTGATGTCGGGAGCGATCGAGAAGCGCAGCGATCAGGCCTGCTTCGGCGGCCGCATGGGCTTCTACACCCATGCCTCGAAGGAGACCGGCACGGCGATGAAGTTCGGCGTCTACCTGCCGCCGCAGGCCGCCCATCGCAAGGTGCCGGCGCTGTACTACCTGGCTGGCCTGACCTGCACCGAGGAAACCTTCCTGATCAAGGCCGGCGCCCAGCGGGTGGCGGCCGAATTGGGCCTGGCCCTGGTGGCCTGCGACACCAGTCCGCGCGGCCTGAACCTGCCCGGCGAAGCCGACAGCTGGGATTTCGGCCTGGCCGCCGGCTTCTATCTGGACGCCACGCAGGCCCCCTGGAAGACGAACTACCGGATGGGTTCCTACGTCAACGCGGAACTGCCGGCGCTGATCGAGGCGAACTTCCCGGTCCTTGCCGGCAGGCGCGGCATCTTCGGCCATTCGATGGGTGGTCACGGCGCGCTGGTTACGGCACTGCGCAACCCGGATCGTTGGCATTCGGTGTCGGCGTTCGCGCCGATCTCCAATCCGGTCGCCGTGCCCTGGGGCCAGAAGGCGTTCGGGAACTATCTCGGTGCCGACCAGTCGACCTGGGAGTCGTACGACGCCAGCCTGCTGATCAGGGCCAAGCCGTATCCGGGGCTGCTGCTGGTGGACCAGGGACTCGCGGACAACTTCCTGGCCCGCGAGCTGAAGCCCGAGCACCTCGATGCCGCTGCCCGGGCTTCGGGGCAGCGCCTGAGCCTGCGGCTGCACGCCGACTACGACCATTCGTACTGGTTCATCCAGAGCTTCGTTGCCGATCACCTGAAGCACCACGCCACGCAGCTCGGCGTCTGACCAACAAGCCACCGGCAGGCTGTCGACGACCGTTCAGCGGCGTCGGCAGCCGCCCAAGAGCACATTCAGGGCGGGTTCAGCGCTGCCAGCGCAAACCGGCCACGCGATAACAACTTGGAGGAGTCCAACATGCAGCACCGTATCCTGTTGTCCCTGATGGTCGCCGCACTCGCCGGCGGCCTGTCCGTCACTGCATCGGCCGCCGATGCCCCGCTGTACACCGTCGTCGATGGCACCAAGGTCGATGCCGACACGCTGACCGGCTTCAAGACCTGGCGTGCCGCCGCCTGCGACCGCTGCCACGGCCCGAACCAGGAAGGTCTGGTCGGCCCGTCGCTGGTGGAAAGCCTGAAGACCTTGTCGAAGGACGATTTCAAGGCCACCGTCACCAACGGCCGGCTCGAGAAAGGCATGCCGAGCTTCGGCACCAATCCGAAGGTCGTCGAGAACCTCGACAAGCTTTACGCCTATCTGAAGGGCCGCTCGGACGGCAAGATCACTGCCGCCAAAGTCACGGGCATCGAGTGATGGAAGCCGCGCCCCGCGCCGGAAGCGACACGATGCATCCGTTCACCGGCATGCAGGAACGATTCCGGCGCGGGGCGGTCCACCTGCTGGGCAGCCTGCGCCGCACGTCAACGATGACGCTGCTGGCACTGGCGGCAACGACGCCGCTGCTGCCCGCCGTCGCGCAGCAGACCGATGAAGGCCGCAAGGCGCTGCGGATCTGCCGCGACCCCAACAACCTGCCGTTCCAGAACGTCCGCAGCGAAGGCTTCGAGGACAAGATCGCAGAAGTGTTCGCGGCTGATCTCGGCGTCAAGGTCGTCGCCTTCGACTACCCCGCCCGCTTCAACTTCATCCGCAACACGCTGCGCTTCAAGCTGCCGGGTGATGATTTCCCCTGCGACCTGGTGATGGACGTGCCGGCCGGCTTCAGCCAGGGCACGGCGTCCACCCGTCCCTACTACCGCTCCACCTATGCGCTGGCCTTCCCGCGCGGCAAGGCGCTGGCCGGGGTCACCACGGTCGAGCAGTTCCTGGCGCTGCCGCAGGAAAAGCTCGCCAAGCTCAAGATCGGCGTCATCGACAAATCGCCGGCCTCCGACTGGCTGGCCAAGCGCGGCCTGATCGACCTCGGCGTCCCGTACCGGGTGCTGGTCGCCGATCCCGACCAGAGTTCCGGCAGCATCATCGAAGGTGACCTGATCGCCGGCAAGCTCGACGCCGTCATCGTCTGGGGGCCGATCGCCGGCTACTACGCCAAGCGCTATCCGGACGCCGACCTTCAAGTCCTGCCGATGCAGTCGGAGCGCAACATCAAGTTCGATTTCGAGATCGCGATGGCGGTGCGCATCGCCGACAAGGCCTGGCTGAAAACCGTCGACGGCCTGATCGAGCGCAACCAGTCGAAGATCGACGCCATCCTTGCCGACTACGGCGTGCCGTTGCTCGAACGCCTTCCTGCTGCACCGGCGCGGGACGATTGAAGCCCGCCGGGCCGCATCGCCTTTTCCATTTTCGAGAGCCCACGCCATGATCGTTCGCAAAACTGCACAGGCCCTGGCCATCGTGCTCGGTGCCGTCGCCGGGTTGACCGCCGCTCCGACGCAGGCGTACGACTACCCGACCGTCGACCGCGTCGAGTTCGTGCACATGTGCCAGCGCGAGTACCCCGACAAGCCGCCACACGAGATGCTCTACAAGTGCGCCTGCGTGATCGACAAGTTCGGCGAAACCACGCCGTACGATGACTTCGTCGAAAGCTCCACTGCGTACTACGCCTCGTCGATCGCCGGAGAACGCGGCCAGGTGATCCGCAACGAGCGCGTGGCCAAGGCGCTGGCCGACAGCTTCCGCGAGCAGCTCGGCAAGGCACGCAAGGCCTGCTTCATCAACTGAGCCGATCACATGAGACCGGTCGACGTCCGCACGGCGGCCGGTCGGGCCGGCATGCTGGTCGGGCTGTTCGCAGCGGTCAGCGCCTTCGCAGCGGTGGCCGACGACTGGCCGCTTGAAAGCCCGGCCGATGGCGTGTTCGTCCACCTCGGCGCGCAGGCGCTGGCCAGCCCGGACAACGGCGGCGACATCGCCAACCTCGGCTTCGTGATTGGCGAACGCTGCGTCGCCGTGATCGACAGCGGCGGCAGTGCCAGCATCGGCCGCGCGCTGCGCGCCGCGATCCGGGCGCGCACCGACAAGCCGGTCTGCTACCTGATCCACACCCACGTCCACCCGGACCACGCCTTCGGCGATCCCGCATTCGCGGCCGACCATCCGGTGGTGGTCAGCCATGCTGCCTATCCCGCGGCACTGGCGCGCCGCCGCGATCACTACCGGCACGGCATCGACGACAGCCTCGGCGCGCTCGGCGCCGGCAGCGACAGCGCGGTGCCGAGCCTGCTGATCGACACCCGGCAGACGCTGGATCTCGGCGGACGCCGTCTGCGGCTCGACGCCTGGCCCACCGCCCACACCGATCACGACCTGACCGTGCTCGACGAACGCACCGGCACGCTGTTCACCGGCGATCTGCTGTTCGTCGACCGCGTGCCGATCGTCGACGGCAAGGTCCTCGGCTGGCTGGCCGTGATCGACGAGCTGCTGGCCCTGAAACCGGCCCGCGTGGTGCCCGGCCACGGGCCGCTGAACCGGCCACCGGCCGCTGCCTTCGCCGCCGAGCGTGCCTACCTGGCGTCGCTGGTGCGCGACTGCCGCGCCGCGCTGCGCGACGGGGTGTCGCTGGCCGATGCGGTCGAGCGCCTTGACGGCGGCGAGCAGCGCAGCCGCTGGCAGCTGTTCGACGACTACCACCGCCGCAACGTCACCACCGTGTACACCGAGCTGGAATGGGAGCCCTGACGATGGCCGACACCTTGCACTGCCGTCCCGCCCAGACTCTGCTGCGGCTGGCCCTTGCCGCGCTGCTGGCCAGCGCCGTCCTGCCCCTGCAGCCGGCGGTCGCCGATGCGCCACAGGCCTCGCCGGTCGATATCTGGCCGAAGCTGCGCAACGGCCTGTTCGGCGACCGCCCGATCCGCGAGGACGACGCCGATGTCGTGCAGCTGGAAGCGCCGGCACGGGCCGAGGACGCCGCGACCGTGCCGATCGCGATCCGGGCCGGTCTGCCGCAGACGCCGGAGCGCTACATCCGCACGCTCTACCTGCTGGTCGACAACAACCCGTCGCCGGTCGCAGCGGTCTTCGAGCTGACACCGGACAGCGGCCGCGCCGACATCGAAACCCGCATCCGCGTCGAGCAGTACACCGACGTCCGCGTCATCGCCGAACTCAACGACGGCACGCTGCACATGGCCCGCCGTCACGTGAAGGCCTCCGGCGGCTGTTCGGCGCCCGCCGGCAAGGACCCGCGCGAAGCCGCCCGCAATGCCGGCCGCATGCGTTTCCGGGTCGATGGCCCGGTCGAAGCCGGGGTACCGGCGGTTGCGCAACTGGCGGTCAGCCATCCGAACGCCTCGGGGCTGGTGCTCGATCAGCTGACCCGGCTGTACGAGCCGGCCTATTACGTGCGCCGGCTGACCGTGCGCTACGCCGGCAAGCCGGTGCTGAGCGCCGACATCGACTTCTCGATCAGCGAGAACCCCAACTTCCGCTTTCATTTCCTGCCGACCACCGACGGCGAACTGCAGGCCGAGGTGGTCGACACCCGCGACCTGCATTTCGAGACCCGGCTGGCGGTCAAGCCCGGCCACGTCGGCGCCGCCGTTCCGCCATGACCAGGCGGCGCGGGCGGCGGATCGACCCGGCCCGCCTGTTACGATCCCGCCGTCACGTTCCGGAAAATCGCCTGTGCCGCCAGCCCTCCCCTCCCGCCGCCGCTGGTTCAGCGTCGCGGCGCTCGTCTGCATCGCCTCCCTGATCGTCCTCGCCTGCTCGGGGCTGTCGATCAAAAAGGCCACAACGGCAACGCCGGCACCGGTCGCCATCCAGCAGACCTACCAGTACAGCCGCGATATCCAGCCGATCTTCGACACCAAGTGCGCCGCCTGCCACGGCTGCTACGACGCGCCCTGCCAGCTCAAGCTGACCAGCGCCGACGGCGTCGAACGCGGCGCCAGCAAGCTGCAGGTCTACGACGGCACGCGTCTGGACACCGCCCCCACCACCCGTCTCGGCATCGACGCGCTGAGCACCGCCGACTGGCGCCAGCGTGGCTTCTTTCCGGTGCAGCCGGTGCTGACCAAGTCGGAGGCTGGCAGCCAGATGCCGTCGTCGCTGCTGCAACGGGCGCTGGCGCTGGGCCGCGAGCAGCGCTGGGCCGCCAACCAGCGTCTGCCGGATGACCTGCCGCTGGGCTTCACGCGCCAGAACCACTGCCCGACCTTGGACGAGTACGACGCCTTCGCGAAGAAGCACCCGCACGAGGGCATGCCGCTGGCGGTCACCGGGCTCAGCGATCGCGAGTACGCCACGCTGTCCACCTGGATCGCCGAGGGCGCGCAGGTCGACAGCGACGCCATCAAGCCCAGCGCCAGCGAAACGGCGCAGATCGCCCAGTGGGAAAGCTGGCTGAACCGGTCGGGCGATCGCGAGCAGCTGGTCGCCCGCTACCTGTACGAGCACCTGTTCCTCGGCCATCTGTACTTCAGCAGCGAGCAGAACCCGCACTTCTTCGAGCTGCTGCGCTCGCGCACGCCGCCGGGCGAGCCGATCGTGCCGGTGGCGACCCGGCTGCCGAACCAGGCGGCGGACGGCCCGTTCCACTACCGCCTGCGGCTGCTCAACGAGAGCATCGTCCAGAAGAACCACATCACCTATCCGCTCGACGAACGTCGGCGCACGCGCTACCAGACCCTGTTCCTGAAGGACGCCTGGACCGTGCCGCCGCAGCCGGAACACAAGGCCCACGACAAGGAAGCGCGTGCCAATCCGTTCCTGACCTTCGCGCCGATTCCGGCCAAGGCGCGCTACCAGTTCATGCTCGACGACGCGCAGTTCTTCGTCCGCACCTTCATTCGCGGCCCGGTCTGCGCCGGGCAAGCCGCCACCGACGTGATCCGCGACCAGTTCTGGGTCAGCTTCGAGGACCCGGCGCACGAGCTGTATGTCAACGATGCCGCCTACCGCGACCAGGTCTCGCCGCTGCTCGATGTCGCCGGCCAGGATTCGTCGCTGATCAAGGCCGGCACCGAATGGCTCAGCTACCGCACGCAGCGCAACGACTACGCGCGGCTGCGGCTGCAGGCCTACGCCAAGGCGATGCCGAAGGGGCCGGCGATCAGCGACATCTGGGACGGCGACGGCCACAACCACGATGCGGTGCTGACCATCTTCCGGCACCACGACAACGCCTTCGTCAAGGACGGCCTGATCGGCGCGCTGCCGGAAACCCTGTGGGTGATGGACTACCCGCTGTTCGAGCGCACCTACTACGAGCTGGTGGTGAACTTCGATGTCTTCGGTAACGTCTCGCACCAGCTGCAGACGCGCCTGTACTTCGACCTGATCCGCAACGACGGCGAAACCAACTTCCTGCGCTTCCTGCCGCCGAAGCTGCGCAATCCGCTGCTGCATCAGTGGTACCAGGACGGCGGCCGGGTGAAGCTGTTCACCACCTATGCCGACATCGACGACCAGCGGCCGACGCAGCTGAAGTTCAAGCCCGGCGTCGACGCCGAAGGCGCCAAGGCCGCCTATGTCGAACAGCTGCAGAAGGCGCTGCGCAAGGTCAAAGGCGCGGATGACGTGATCAACCGCTGCCCGGCTGGCGATTGCGCGCTGCCCGGCGACTCTGCCACCACCCGCGCCGCCAACCGCAGCCTGCGGCCACTGGCCCGGGGCACCGGCAAGACGCTGCCGATGATTCCGCTGCTGCCCGAAGTGGTGCTGCTGCGCGTGCGCGGCGAATCGCAGCGGCTGGTCTATTCGCTCGTCCACAATCGCGCGCACAGCAACGTCGCCTTCATCATGGGCGAGGACGGCCGCCTGGAACCGGAACGCGACACGCTGAGCGTGATCAAGGGCGTCTACGGCAATTACCCGAACTTCGCGTTCGACGTGCCGCTGGCCGAACTCGACCGCTTCGTCGCCGCCCTGTCGGCGGTCACCGACAAGGCCGGGCTCGAGAAGGTCGTCGACCAGTGGGGCCTGCGCCGCACGCATCCGGACTTCTGGTCGATCTTCAACGACTTCGCGCAGTACCAGCGGGAAACCGAGCCGCTGGAGGCCGGCATCCTCGACATGAACCGCTACGAAAACCTGTGACCGGATGAACGCCGCCGCTGCCCGTCCCTGCTTCATCGTGCTGAACGCCGGCTCCGGCCACAACGACACCGGCGAGACGGCCGAGATCATCCGTACGCTGCTGACCGACGCCGGCCGTCCGCACCAGTTGCTGCTGGCCGAGCAGGGCCGCGACATCCCGCGACTGGCGCGCGAGGCCGTGGCGCGGGCGCAGGCGGCCGACGGCATCGTCGTCGCGGCCGGCGGCGACGGCACCATCAATGCGGTCGCGCAGGCGGCGCTCGGCTGTGGTCAGCCATTCGCGGTGCTGCCGCAGGGCACGTTCAACTATTTCGGCCGCGCCCACGGCATTCCGCAGGACACCGCCGAGGCAGTCGCCGCGCTGCTGGCGGCGAGCCCGCAGCCAGTGCAGGTCGGCCTGGTCAACGACCGGGTGTTCCTGGTCAACGCCAGTCTCGGCCTCTATCCGCAGCTGCTGGAAGACCGCGAGGCCTTCAAGGCGCGCTTCGGCCGCAGCCGGCTGGTGGCGATGGTGTCCGGCCTGCTGAGCTTCCTGCGCGAGCGCCGCCAACTGCATGTGGAAATCGAGATCGAAGGCGAAACCCGGACCCTGCGGACGCCGACGCTGTTCGTCGGCAACAACGCGCTGCAGCTGACCCAGATCGGCATCGCCGACGCCGAAGCGCTGGGCCGCGGCCGGCTGGTGGCGATCGGGCTGAAGCCGGTCGGCAGCCTGGCGATGCTGGGCCTGCTGCTGCGCGGCGCGCTCGGGCGGCTGGGCGACGCCGACCAGGTGGTGAGCTTTCCGCTGCGCAGCCTGACCATCCGTCCGCCGGGCGGGCGTCGCCGGCGCCGCTACAAGGTGGCGATGGACGGCGAAGTGACGCGCCTGCCGTCGCCGCTGGTGTTCCGCATCGCCCCCGAGCCGCTGCTGCTGATGGTGCCGCCGGCCACCGCCTCGGACGGCACCGCCACCGCGCCATGAGCCTGGTCCTGCATCTGTCCGACACCCATTTCGGCGTCGAGCGCAGCGAAGTCGTGCAGGCCCTGCTGCGCCTGGCCGAGCAGCAGCGGCCGGATCTGGCCGTGCTGTCCGGCGATGTCACCCAGCGGGCGCGCCACGATGAGTTCGCCGCCGCGCGCCGCTTCGTCGATGCGCTGAGCGCCGGCCGCACCCTGGTGGTGCCAGGCAATCACGACCTGCCGCTGTTCGATGTCGGGCGCCGGCTGTTCATGCCCTACCGCAACCACCGGCGCACCTTCGGCCGCAATCTGGAGCCGGTCTACGAGGACCACGGCCTGCTGGTGGTCGGCATCCGCACCACGCGCCGCTACCGGCATGTCGATGGCACGGTGTCGCCGCTGCAGGTGGTCCGCAGCAGCGAGCGGCTGCGGCGCAGCGGCGCGCGCATCAAGCTGGTGGTGACGCACCAGCCGGTGCATGTCGAATCCGCCGCCGACCAGCACAACCTGCTGCGCGGCCGCGAGCGGGCCTTGCATGGCTGGGCGGCGGCCGGCGCCAACCTGATCCTCGGCGGCCACATCCACCTGCCGTTCGTCGCGCCGCTCAAGGTGGCGCACGGCCTGCCGCGCGAAGTCTGGGCCGTGCAGGCCGGCACGGCGGTGTCCTGGCGCACCCGGCCGGGCGTGCCGAATTCGGTCAACCTGATCCACTGCGATGCCCAGCGCGGCAGCTGCCGGATCGAACGCTGGGACTTCGACGACCCGACGCAGGCCTTCACCTGCCGCGCCGCCACCGCGATGACCCTGGACCGCTGAGCGGTGACCGCGCTGTCCGCAGGCCTGCAACCCGCCGCCGCGCTGCCGCTGCTGGCCGCCCTGCTGGCGTTCGCCGGGTGGCTGACGGTCCGGCTGTGGCGGCGAGGCCCGCCGACGGTGCGCAGCCGGCTCGCCATCGCCCTCGGCGCGACCGCGCTGTTCGCGGTGCTGGCGACGATGCCGCCGATGATCGTCGGCTGGGATCTGCAGCTGGCCGAAGGCCTGCACGCACAGGCCTCGCCCGGCCTGCTCGACGCCGCTTTCGCGATTACCCAGTTCGGCAATTTCCGCACCCTGCTGGCGCTGGCCATCGCGGTGGCGCTGCTGCTGGCGCTGCGGCGACAGTGGTCGGACCTCGGCCTGTGGCTGGTGGTGACCGCCGGCACCGGGCTGCTGAACCGGGCGCTGAAGCTCGGCTTCGAGCGAGTCCGGCCGCTGCACGACCACGGGCTGGTGATCGAGCCGGCCTACAGCTTCCCCAGCGGGCATGCCTCCGGCGCGCTGGCGGTCTACGGGCTGCTGATGGTGCTGCTGCTGCCGAGGCTGGCAGCGGCCGCGCGCCTGCCGCTGCTGCTGGCGACCGTGGCGCTGGTGCTGCTGATCGGCGCCAGCCGGGTGATCCTGCAGGTGCATTTCCTCAGCGACGTGGTGGCCGGCCATGCGCTGGCCGCCGCCGTGCTGGCCAGCGCCCATGCGCTGCGCGAGCAGTTGCAGGCGCGATACGGACGGACACCAGGCTGATGGCCCCAAGCCGGCACCTGCGGCGTGTCGCCCTGCTGCTGGTGGCGCTGGCGACGCTGCTCGCCGGCCCGCCTGCACGCGCCGAGATCCGCACGCTGGCCGACGGCGTGCATGCCGATCTCGGCGCCGCCACCGAACTCAGCCGCGACAACCGGGGCGAGATCGCCAACAGCGGGCTGATCGTCGGCAGCCGCCAGATGCTGGCGATCGACAGCGGCGTGTCGCGCGCCCACGGCGAGCGGCTCTACCAGGCCTGGACAGCGCGCGCCGACCGGCCTTTCGCCGGCCTGCTGCTGAGCCAGCCTGCGCAGGAATTCCTGTTCGGCGCCGGCGCCTTCCAGCGCCACGGCGTGGCGGTGCTGGCGCATCGCGATGCCGCGCGGCTGATGCGCCAGCGCTGCGAGAACTGCCTGACCCATCTGCGCGAGGTCCTGCCCGGCGGCCTGATGAAGGGCACCGCGCTGGTGACGCCGGACCGGCTGCTGGATGCGGCCGCGCCGATCGATCTCGGCGACCGTGTCGTGCAGCTGATCGACGCCGGCCCAGCAACCACGCCGGGCACGCTGGCCGTGTTCGATCCGGCCAGCGGCACACTGTTCGCTGGCGGGCTGATCAGCCAGCAGCGCATCCCCAGCCTGCGCGATGCCCGCATCCCGCAATGGCTCGCTGCGCTGGAGGCGCTGCGCCCGCTGCCGATCCGGCGCATCGTCCCCGGCTTCGGACCGGTCGGCGATCGGCGGCAGATCGACGACATGCAGCGCTATCTGCGCGAGATCGACCGCGCCGTGCGCGCCGAATACCAGCGCGGCGCCAGCCTGCTGGAAACCGTGGCAGCGGTGCAGCTGCCGGCGTTCGCCGACTGGAACGCCTACGCGAGCCTGCATCCGCAGAACGTCCAGTACCTGTACCGCCAGCTGGAAGACGCCGACTTCCGCTGAAACCGCCTACGGTGCGGCGCCGAACAGGTCGTCGAGCAGGCGATCGCCGCGTTCCAGCACGAAGTAGCGGAACGCCTCGGCCGCCGGCGACAGGCTCATGGTGCCGATGCTGACCACATGCCAGGCGCGCTTCAGCGGCAGTCCGGCCACATCGATGACCGCCAGCCGGCCGACCGCGCATTCCAGCGCCACCGTGTGCAGCGACAGCAGCGTCAGCCCGAGCCCGGCCATCACCGCCTGCTTGATGGTTTCGTTGCTGCTCAATTCCATGATCTGCGGCGGCGTCACCCGCGCTTCGCGGAACCAGGCTTCCATCGCCGAACGGGTACCGGAGCCGCTTTCGCGGACGATGAACGGCTCGCGATCGAGCAGCGCCGGGGCGACGTCGCGAAGGCCGGCCAGCGGGTGGCCGCCGGCCGCGATCACAGCCAGCGGGTTGGCGGCGAAGGCTTCGGCGCGCACGCCGAAATCGCGCGGCGGCCGGCCCATGATCGCCAGGTCGATCTCGCGCGCCTGCAGCTGGCGGTCGAGCTGATCACGATTGCCGACCGTGAGCCGTACCTCGACGCCGGGATAGTCGACCCGGAAGCGGGCCAACAGCCGCGGCACGAAATACTGCGCGGTGCCGACCATGCCGACGGTGATCCGCCCGGCCTGCAGGCCGCGCAGGCGGGCCAGCGTGTCCTCGGCTTCCTTCATCGTCGCGATCACCCGCCGGGCGTAGACCAGCAGGTACTCGCCGGTGGTGGTCAGGCTCATGGTCCGGCCGTTGCGCTCGAACACCGGCAGGCCGACGGCGGTTTCCAGATCGCGGATCTGCATCGAGACGGCCGGTGCGGTCAGGTGCAGTTCGTCCGCCGCCCGCGCAAAGCTGCGGTGCCGGGCGGCCGATGCAAACGTGCGCAGCTGGCGGAGGCTGACATTCAGCATCAGGAAACCTTATTTAACAATGCAGATATCGTGAATTTACCTTATCTGACTCGCGGAATAAGGTCGCTCATCCGTGACGGGCCAACACCAGAGGATTCCGCGATGAGCAACGATGCGATGCACAGCGACGACAAGCAGATCACCGATGGCAGAAAGCGCTATGCCTCCGGCGTGCTGAAGTACAAGCAGATGGGCTACTGGCAGCCCGACTATCTGCCGAAGGAAACCGACGTCATCGCGATGTTCCGCATCACGCCGCAGGAAGGCGTGCCGGCAGATGAATGCGCCGCCGCTGTCGCCGGGGAATCCTCGACCGCGACCTGGACCGTGGTCTGGACCGATCGCCTGACCGCCTGCGAGCTGTATCGCGCCAAGGCCTACCGGGTCGATCCGGTGCCGAACACGGGCCCGGGCACCAAGACCGAGCAGCAGTACTTCGCCTACATCGCCTACGACCTCGACCTGTTCGAGCCGGGCTCGATCGCCAATCTCACGGCTTCGATCATCGGCAACGTGTTCGGCTTCAAAGCGGTGAAGGCGCTGCGCCTGGAAGACATGCGCATTCCGGTGGCCTATCTGAAGACCTTCCCGGGGCCGGCGACCGGCATCGTCGTGGAGCGCGAGCGGCTCGACAAGTTCGGCCGGCCGCTGCTCGGCGCCACCACCAAGCCGAAGCTCGGCCTGTCCGGCCGCAACTATGGCCGCGTGGTCTACGAAGCCCTGAAAGGCGGGCTCGACTTCGTCAAGGACGACGAGAACATCAACTCGCAGCCGTTCATGCACTGGCGCGACCGCTTCCTGTACTGCATGGAAGCGGTCAACAAGGCTTCCGCTGCGACCGGCGAAGTGAAGGGCCACTACCTGAACGTCACCGCCGGCACGATGGACGAGATGATCGCCCGCGCCGAATTCGCCAAGAGCCTGGGCTCGGTCATCATCATGATCGACCTGGTCATCGGCTACACCGCGATCCAGACGATGGCCGCGTGGGCGCGCAAGAACGACATGATCCTGCACCTGCACCGCGCCGGTAACTCCACTTATTCGCGGCAGAAGAACCACGGCATGAACTTCCGGGTGATCTGCAAGTGGATGCGCATGGCCGGCGTCGACCACATCCACGCCGGCACCGTGGTCGGCAAGCTGGAAGGCGACCCGCTGATGATCAAGGGCTTCTACGACACGCTGCGCGAAACCCACACGCCGCAGTGCCTGGAAACCGGCCTGTTCTTCGATCAGGACTGGGCTTCCTTGAACAAGGTGATGCCGGTGGCCTCGGGCGGCATCCATGCCGGCCAGATGCACCAGCTGCTGACCTACCTCGGCGACGACGTGGTGCTGCAGTTCGGCGGCGGCACGATTGGTCATCCGCAGGGCATCCAGGCCGGCGCCACCGCCAACCGCGTGGCGCTGGAAGCGATGATCCTGGCCCGCAACGAAGGCCGCGATATCTGGAACGAGGGCCCGCAGATCCTGCGCGATGCCGGCAAGTGGTGTTCGCCACTGAAGCAGGCGCTCGATGTCTGGGGCGATGTCAGCTTCAACTACGAATCCACCGACACCTCGGACTACGCGCCGACCCCGACGGTCAGCGCCTGAAGCGCCCGTCCCTGCCACCGGAGACACGATCATGATGACCAACTACAACCGGCGCGTGACCCAGGGCCAGTTCTCGTTCCTGCCGGATCTCACCGACACCCAGATCACCGCGCAGCTCGAATACGCGCTGGGCAAGGGCTGGGCGATCGGCATCGAGTACACCGACGATCCGCACCCGCGCAACACCTACTGGGAAATGTTCGGCAACCCGATGTTCGACCTGCGCGATGCCGCCGGCATCCTGATGGAGATCAACAACTGCCGGAAGACCTTCCCGAGCCACTACATCCGGGTGACGGCCTTCGATGCCACGCGCGGTGTGGAGTCGCCGACCATGTCCTACATCGTCAACCGTCCCAAGAACGAGCCGGGTTTTGGCCTGGTGCGTCAGGAAGTGGACAGCCGCGCGATCCGCTACACCATCCATTCGTACGCCACCGACAAGAGCGAAGGCGAGCGCTACTGACCGGTTCTTCCGCACGGCGCGGCGTCCGGGTTGCTGGCACCCGGCGTCGCGCCGCTTTCCTTGATCGATGCCAGACAGGTGGCCCATGGACGATGCAAAGACCGTCGACCTCCAGGCGATCGTTCGCGACTCGAACGTCACCGAGGTGCTCGACCAGCTGGATCGCGAACTGGTGGGCCTGGCGCCGGTCAAGCGGCGCATCCGCGAGATCGCCGCCTATCTGGCCGTGACCCGGGCCCGCAAGTCACTGGGGCTGGAAGCCGCGCCGCCGAGCCTGCACATGTGCTTCACCGGCAATCCCGGCACCGGCAAGACCACGGTGGCGCTGCGGATGGCGGAAATCCTCCACCGGCTCGGCTACGTGCGCAAAGGCCATGTGGTGTCGGTGACCCGCGATGATCTGGTCGGCCAGTACATCGGCCACACCGCGCCGAAGACCAAGGAAGTGTTGAAGAAAGCGATGGGCGGCGTGTTGTTCATCGACGAGGCCTACTACCTGTACCGGCCGGAGAACGAGCGCGACTACGGCCAGGAATCGATCGAGATCCTGCTGCAGGTGATGGAGAACAACCGCGACGATCTGGTCGTGATCCTCGCCGGCTACAAGGACCGGATGAACACCTTCTTTTCGTCGAACCCGGGCATGTCCTCGCGAATCGCCCACCACATCGACTTTCCCGATTACTCGCAGCCGGAGCTGCTGTCGATCGCCGGCCGCATGGTCGATGCGATGAACTACCGCTTCGATGCCGAGGCCGAAGCCGCGATGGGCCGCTACATCGGCCGCCGGCTGACGCAGCCGAACTTCGCCAATGCCCGTTCGGTACGCAATGCGCTGGACCGCGCGCGGCTGCGCCAGGCCAACCGGCTGTTCGCCGGCATCGGCCAGGGACAGCCCCATGTCACGGCCGATGCACTGAGCACGCTTTCTGCGTCCGATATCCTCGCGTCCCGCGTGTTCGACACGCCCGACTCCGCCGACCCGACCTGAAAGGCCTGCCATGCAACTCGGAAGAACCACGCTGTCGAAATTCCTGATCGAGCAGCTGCATGAAGTCGACGACAACGGCCAACTCGCTGGCCTGCTGGTCGACGTCGCGGCGGCCGTGAAATCGATCGCCGCGATGTCGGCGAAAGGCGCGCTCGGTGGCTTCCACGGCAACATCGAGGCGGTCAACATCCAGGGCGAGGTGCAGAAGAAGCTCGACGTGTTGTCGAACGACGCGCTGATCGACGCCTGCGAATGGGGTGGCACGCTGGCCGGGATGATCTCCGAGGAGAACGAGGAGCCGATCCGCATCCCGCCGGAGTTCAAGCGCGGGCGCTACCTGCTGAACTTCGACCCGCTGGATGGTTCGTCGAACATCGACATCAATGTCTCGGTCGGCACCATCTTTTCGGTGCTGGCCCACGACCAGGACAGCGAACCGACCGTCGAGGATTTCCTGCAGATCGGCCGCCGCCAGATGGCCGCCGGCTACGCGATCTACGGGCCGGCGACGATGCTGGTGATCACCGTCGGCAAGGGCACGCATGCCTTCACGCTGGACCGGGAAATCGGCAATTTCATCCTGACCCACGAAAACCTGCGCATTCCGCCGGATTGCAGCGAGTTCGCGATCAATACCTCCAACGAACGCTTCTGGGAGCCGCCGGTGTCGCGCTATGTCGAGGAATGCAAGGCCGGCAAGACCGGCATCCGCGGCCGCGACTTCAACATGCGCTGGATCGCCTCGATGGTGGCTGATGTGCATCGCATCCTGATGCGCGGCGGCGTGTTCATGTACCCGCGCGACACCAAGGACCCGAAGAAGCCCGGTCGGCTGCGGCTGCTGTACGAGGCCAACCCGGTCAGCTTCATCATCGAGCAGGCCGGCGGCGCGTCCAGCCATGGCCGCGGGCCGATCCTCGACCTGCCGGCCGAATCCCTGCACCAGCGGGTAGCGGTGATTTTCGGCTCGCGCAACGAGGTCGAGCGCATCGAGCGCTATCACGCCGAATTCGATGCCGGCGAGGACCGGCCGTTCATCTCGCCGCTGTTCAGCAACCGCTCGCTGTACCGCTCGGAAGCCTGAGCGTCCCAGATCACCGGCCGCCGCTCACCGCGCGGCGCACCGACACGAGGAAAGGACCATGTCCGTCAAGCATCCGATCATCGCGGTGACCGGCTCCTCCGGGGCCGGCACCACCACGGTCATGAAGGCGTTCCAGCACATCTTCCGCCGCGAGAAGCTGAAGCCGGGCATCGTCGAGGGCGATGCCTTCCACCGCTTCGACCGGCTCGGCATGCGCGCCCGGCTGAAGGAGGAGGAAACCCAGGGCAACAAGCATTTCAGCCACTTCGGCCCGGAAGCGAACCTGATCGAGGAACTGGAAAAGCTGTTCCGGTCCTACGCCAAGACCGGCACCGGCAAGATCCGCCACTACCTGCACGACGCCGACGAGGCGGGCCCGTACCAGCAGGAGCCGGGCACCTTCACGCCGTGGGCGGACCTGCCGGAGAACACCGACCTGCTGTTCTACGAAGGCCTGCACGGCGGCTATGCCGACGAGCAGCACAACATCGCGGCGACGGTCGACCTGCTGGTCGGCGTGGTGCCGATCATCAACCTGGAATGGATCCAGAAGCTGCACCGCGACAAGAACATGCGCGGCTACTCGCAGGAAGCGGTGGTCGACACCATCCTTCGGCGGATGCCCGACTACATCAACCACCTGTGCCCGCAGTTCTCGCGGACCCATGTGAATTTCCAGCGCGTGCCGACCGTCGACACGTCCAACCCGTTCATTGCACGGGATATTCCGACGGCCGACGAGTCGATGCTGGTGATCCGTTTCGCTGATCCCAAGGGTATCGACTTCCAGTACCTGCTGAGCATGCTGCACGGCTCGATGATGACCCGGCCGAACAACATCGTCTGCCCGGGTGGCAAAATGGGGCTCGCGATGCAGATGATCTTCACCCCGATGATCCTGCGTCTGATGGACAAGAAGCGCCGCGCCTGACGCCGGCTCCGCCCCTTACCTGACCTACGCCATGACTCAGACGCTTACCGCGGCAGCCCGCCGCCGGCTCGCCAATGCCATCCGCTTTCTCGCCATCGACGGTGTGGAAGCCGCGAAGTCCGGGCACCCCGGCATGCCGATGGGCATGGCCGATCTCACCGAAGTGCTGTGGCGCGACCACCTCAAGCATTCGCCGAACAACCCGAAATGGGCCGATCGCGACCGCTTCCTGATTTCCAACGGCCACGGCTCGATGCTGCATTACGCCGCGCTGCACCTGGCCGGCTATGACCTGCCCGTCGAAGAGCTGAAGAAGTTCCGCCAGCTGCATTCGAAGACCGCCGGCCACCCGGAATACGCGATCACGCCGGGTGTCGAAACCACTACCGGCCCGCTCGGCCAGGGCATCGCAAACGGCGTCGGCATGGCGCTGGCCGAAAAGCTGCTTGCCGCCCGCTACAACAAGCCCGGCCACACGATCGTCGACCACCGCACCTTCGTGTTCCTCGGCGATGGCTGCCTGATGGAAGGCGTCAGCCACGAGGCCTGCTCGCTGGCCGGCGTGTTCGGCCTGAACAAACTGGTCTGCTACTACGACGACAACGGCATCTCCATCGATGGCCATGTCGAAGGCTGGTTCCGCGACGACACCGCCGCCCGCTTCAAGGCCTACGGCTGGCATGTCATCGGCCCGATCGACGGCCATGACGTCGCCGCCATCGACGCCGCCACCAAGGAAGCGCTGGCCCAGACCGCCAAGCCGACCCTGATCATCGCCCGCACCCAGATCGGCTGGGGCTCGCCGAACAAGGTCGGCACCGAAGAGGTCCACGGCGCCGCACTCGGCGCCGCCGAAGTCGCCGCCACCCGCGCGGCACTCGACTGGAACCACGGTCCGTTCGAGATTCCGGACGACATCCGCGCTGCCTGGGACGCCCGCGCCGCCGGCGATGCCAAGGAAGCCGCCTGGAACGCCGCGTTCGCGGCCTATCAGGCCGCCTACCCGCAGGATGCCGAAGCCTTCCTGCGCACCCAGCACGGCCTGCTGCCCAAGGACTGGCTGGCCACCACGCAGGCGCTGCTGACCTCGGCCGCTGCCGTGACCGCCGCCGTGGCGACCCGCAAGTCCTCGCAGGTGGCGCTGGAAACGCTGGTGCCGGCGGTGCCGGAACTGCTCGGCGGCTCGGCCGACCTCACCGGTTCCAACCTGACCGCCGCCAAGGCCAGCGCGGCCTTCCACACGGTGGGCGCGGCCGGCAATTACGTCAGCTACGGCGTCCGCGAGTTCGGCATGGCCGCGATCATGAACGGCGTGGCGCTGCATGGCGGCTTCATTCCCTACGGCGGCACCTTCGCGGTGTTCTCCGACTACATGCGCAACGGCATGCGCATGAGCGCCTTGATGAAGCAGCGGGTGATCTACGTGCTGACCCACGACTCGATCGGCCTCGGCGAGGACGGCCCGACCCATCAGCCGGTCGAACACGCGGCGTCCCTGCGCGCGATTCCGAACCTCGACGTCTGGCGGCCCTGCGATGCGCTGGAAACGGCGGTTGCCTGGAAGGCGTCGATCGAGCGCCACGACGGCCCGGCAGCGCTGCTGCTGTCGCGCCAGAACCTTGCGCAGCAGAAGCACGGCGACGAGGCGGCGGCGCTGATCGAGCGCGGCGGCTATGTGCTGGCCGATTCGACGCTGCCGCTGAACGTGATCCTGATCGCCACCGGTTCGGAAGTGACGCTGGCGGTGCAGGCCCAGGCCAGCCTCGCCGCGCTCGGCATCGGTGCCCGCGTGGTGTCGATGCCGTCGACCGATGTCTTCAACCGCCAGGACGCCGCCTACAAGGCGAGCGTCCTGCCGCGCGGCCTGCCGAGGGTGGCGGTGGAAGCCGGCACCGCCGACAGCTGGTACCAGTACATCGGCCTCGACGGCGCCTTCGTCGGCATGTCGAGCTTCGGCGAATCGGCGCCGGCACCGGCGCTGTACGAGTACTTCGGCATCACCGCCGCTGCGGTCGTCCAGGCCGCGCAGCAGGTGGTCGAAGCGGCCAGCGATCCGGCGATCTTCGAGCGGTCGAGCAACTAGCCGATGCGCCGGCCCTTCGACGCGGTGCTGTTCGATCTCGACGGCACCCTGCTCGAAACCGCGCCGGAAATCGGTGCTGCCGTCAGCCTGGCAATCGCCGAACAAGGCCTGCCGCCGGTCGATATCGCCGCCGTGCGCTTCTTCATCGGCCACGGCGTGCGGCAGACGATCGCCAAGGCCTACGACACCGTCGCGCCTGCCGGCACCACGGACGCGAAGCGCAACGCCGACATCGACGCCGCCCTGCATTGCTTCGAGCACCACTACGCGCGGCTGGCTCCACAAAGCCAGCCGTTCGCGGACACGGTGTCGACACTGACCCGGCTGCGCGCGCTCGGCGTGAAATGCGCGATCGTGTCGAACAAGGAAACGCGTTTTGTCGAGCAGCTGCTGGCCGGCGGCCCGCTGCCGGGCCTGATCGATCTGCTGGTCTGCGGCGATACCTTGCCGAGCAAGAAGCCGGATGCCGCGCCGATCCTGTTCGCGCTGGAAAAGTTCGGCACCCTGCCCGCCCAGACGTTGATGGTCGGCGACTCCTCGATCGACGTGGCCTGCGCCCGCAACGCCGGCGTGCCGGTGTGGATGGTGCCGTACGGCTACAACGGCAGCGAACCGGCGGAACACGCTGGCGCCGACCGGGTAATCCTGACCCTGACCGAAGTCGCACTTGCCTGTTCCGGCACGGTGCCGGCGTCGGTTACCCTTGCGGACGGACCTGCGTCCGCCCCCCATCAAGCACCCTAGAGACCCCAAGAGACCTTTCCATGGCACTGATTTCCCTGCGCCAATTGCTGGACCATGCGGCCGAGCACGGCTACGGCCTGCCCGCCTTCAACGTCAACAACATGGAGCAGGTCTCCGCGATCATGCAGGCGGCCGACGCCTGCGACAGCCCGGTGATCCTTCAGGCCTCCGCCGGCGCCCGCAAGTACGCCGGCGAACCGTTCCTGCGCCACCTGATCGAAGCCGCCATCGAGTCCTACCCGCACATCCCGATCTGCATGCACCAGGACCACGGCGCCAGCCCGGCGTCCTGCCAGGCCTCGATCCGCTCCGGCTTCTCGTCGGTGATGATGGACGGCTCGCTGAAGGAAGATCAGAAGACCCCGGCCGAGTACGACTACAACGTCCGCGTCACCGCCCGCGTCGTCGAGATGGCGCATGCCGTCGGCGTGTCGGTCGAAGGCGAACTCGGCTGCCTCGGCTCGCTGGAAACCGGCACCGCCGGTGAAGAAGACGGTGTCGGCGCGGAAGGCGTGCTCGACCACTCGCAGCTGCTGACCGATCCGAACGAAGCCGCCGACTTCGTCAAGGCGACCGGCGTCGACGCGCTGGCCATCGCCATCGGCACCAGCCACGGCGCCTACAAGTTCACCCGCCCGCCCACCGGCGACGTGCTGGCCATCAGCCAGATCAAGGCCATCCACGCCCGCATCCCGAACACCCATCTGGTGATGCACGGCTCGTCGAGCGTGCCGCAGGAATGGCTGGAGATCATTCGCAAGTACGGCGGCAACATCAAGGAAACCTACGGCGTGCCGGTCGAGGAAATCCGCGAAGGCATCAAGCACGGCGTCCGCAAGATCAACATCGACACCGACATCCGTCTGGCCATGACCGGCGCGATCCGCCGCTACATGGGCGACAAGCCGGAAGAGTTCGATCCGCGCGGCTACCTCAAGGTCGCCACCGCCGCCGCGAAGGACATCTGCCAGGCCCGCTTCGAAGCCTTCGAGAGCGCCGGCAAGGCCTCGAAGATCAAGGTCGTGCACCTGGACAAGATGGCCAACCGCTATGCGAAGGGCGAGCTGAATCCGGTCGTTAACTGATCAGTTCCCGGCCCTGCAACGCTGGCTGAAGAGCCGCCCGGTCGAAAGACCGGGCGGCTCTTTGCTTTCAGGACCGGGTGCAGCGGGCGAGGTTCGTGTCTCGGACGTTTGGATCGCGGAAGACGGTGATCGTGTTGGATGGCGGGTTGCCGCTAACGTTCGAGCCAAACTCGAGAGCGTAGGCAGATGGTGTAAGCCCAGGCTGCGACGATAGTACAAGTGGCGCGGCCTAGGCTTACACCATCTGCCGTAGCGAGTCAGGGGTTGAGCGAGGGGTTAGGCTTCACCGGGGACCTGTGGCGAGAAGTTCGGCAATTTCCTTGGCAATTTCTTCGACCGTATGAGTCAGTGTGTTCCGCGCAACCTTGTCTGCCAGCGAGGGACTGAACGCAATGACTTGTTGCTTCGATATGTTGTGCCAAATCGGTAGAAGTACTTGCTCACCCGACACGGATTTCGTGACGATTCCATCCAGTTCGTAGTTCGTCCAGCCCTTTGAGATGAACGACTGTGACAGCACGACCAGACCTACTCGGCTGTTCGCAAGACCCTGATCGATTTTTCGGCGAAGACTGTCGCCGATCCGAAGTTCGAACTCGTCGTACCAGACCTTGAGATTTTCCCGCTGTAGCGCGATTGCTAGCGGACGAACCACATCGTCTTTGTCTTCCGAAGCGTGCGATATGAAGACGTCGTAGGTTCGCGGGGTGGTATCGAAGCCTGGAGGCGCGTCGCGCTGCACGAGGCTTGGTGCACTGGCGAGAGGCAAAGAGCGAGCTTCGGGTAGCGCACCTGGGAGAACTCGTATGGAAGAGCGCGTTGTGCCACTGAGTCCTGCCATATCTACCGTGACATGCCAACTGCCGCTACTTGGAACAGGCACGCGATATGGCGACTGCTTGATGAGGCCGCCGTAGTACCTATGTTGCCGACCGTTCTTGTAGCTACTGTGAAGCGTCCTCGTTTTTCGAAGACACCTGCCGGTAGAGTTTCTTTGAACGAAGGAGCTCTGCGTGAAGAAGTCGAAGTTTTCCGAAGAACAGATCGTCCGGATCCTGAAAGAGGTCGAGGCGGGGGCGAAGGTCGCCGA
>JAPLSA010000011.1 GCA_026398815.1 Gammaproteobacteria bacterium | reverse complement strand
GCCCGCGCCGGCGGCGAACTGATGCTGGCCGAAGGCCTGAAGTTCGACTGCGCCCACACCTCGGTGCTGAAGCGCGCGATCCGCACGCTGAACGCCGCGCTCGACGCGATGGACCAGCAGTGGATTCCGGTGACCAAGACCTGGCGCCTGAACGAGCGCCACTACGGCGCGCTGCAGGGTCTGGACAAGGCCGAGACCACGGCCAAGCACGGCGAGGCGCAGGTCAAGGTCTGGCGCCGCAGCTACGACATTCCGCCGCCGTCGATGACGCTCGACGATCCCGGCCACCCGGCCAACGATGCCCGCTACGCCAAGCTCGACATCAACGCGCTGCCGGGCACCGAATCGCTGGCCACCACGCTCGACCGCGTGCTGCCGTACTGGCACGACGCGATCGCGCCGCAGCTGAAGGCCGGCCAGACCGTGCTGGTCGCGGCCCATGGCAACTCCCTGCGCGCGCTGTACAAGTACCTGACCGGTGCCAGCGAGGCGGAGATCCTGGAGATCAACATCCCGACCGGCATCCCGCTGCTGTTCGAGCTGGACGAGCAGCTGAAGGTCATCAGCCACCGCTATCTGGGCGATCCGGAAGCCGCCAAGGCGGCCGCCGAAGCGGTCGCCAATCAGGCCAAGGCCAAAGCCAAGGGCTGAGGGGCCCTTGCAGCCTGTGGCGTTTCAGCGCCGCAGGCTGCGCAGCCGCTCGCGCAGGCCGCCGCTGTCGGCCTCGTCACCGTCGTCGGGCGGCTCCACCGCGTACAGCGGCCACTTGCTCGGCACGCCTTTGAGCGTGTGCACGCCGCGCTCCTTGAATTCGTAGCGGCCGCCGATCACGACATCGCGCAAGGTGCGCGACACCAGCACTTCGCCGGCGTCGGCCAGGCCGAGCACGCGGGCACCGATGTGCACGGCCATGCCGCCGATGCGGCCGGCTTCGCGCAGTTCCACTTCGCCGATATGCAGGCCGACGCGGATGTCGAGCCCGAGTCGCGCCATCGTCGGCGGCAGCGACTGCGCGCAGTCGATCGCTGCCCCGGGCATCGGGAACATCGCCAGCGTGCCGTCGCCGGCGGAATCGACCAGGCGGCCGCCGTGGGCCTCGATCGCCGCGCGCACGGCGCGGTCGTGCTGGTCGAGCCGGTCGCGCCAGACGGTGTCGCCGAGCCGGGCCAGCTGCTTGGTCGAATCGACGATGTCGGTGAACAGCAGGGTCGCCAGCGCCCGCTCGGTGCTGGCCACGGGCCGGCGGCCGGTCATGAACTCCTCGATCGCGGCGTGGATCTCCTCGCTGCTCTCCCAGAGCATGTCGGCATCGCTGCCGGGGAATTCCAGGTAGCGCGCGCCGGGGATGTGATCGGCGATGTAGCGGCTCTGCGCGGCCGGGAAAATGCTCAGGTCGCGGCGGCCGATCGACAGCGCCGGCACGGCGACCGTCGGCAGGATGTGGCGGGCATCGAGGCTGGCCGAGATCTGCAGGTTCTCGACCACCGCGCGCGGGCTGGCCATGGCCCGGTGCAGCTTGGTGTACCAGCGCAGGGTCGTCGGGTTGTCGGCCTGGCTGGGGTCGAAACGGGCGGCGAACTCGGTGCGGCCCCAGCCCTGGGCGATCATCTCGATCAGCGCTTCGCCGACTTCCGCCGGGTGGCCCTGCGGGTAGTCGGGGCGCTGCGCGAAGCAGGCGCTGGTGAACACGAAGATCAGCCCCGACACCCGCGCCGGATGACGCCGGGTGAATTCCAGCAGCAGCGGGCCGGCGTCGATGTTGCCCATCAGCACGGTCTGCTTCGACGCGCAGGCATCGAGCACGGCGAGCAGGTCCTCGCACCAGTGGTCGACCATCGAGCCGCCATCGAGCGGCCGGGCATCGGACAGCCCGCAGCCGCGCCGGTCGAAGCGGATCAGCCGCGCGAAGCTGGCCAGCCGGCGCATCGAGCGGGCCGCAGCCGGCTCTTCCCAGAAGATGTCGAGATGGCTCCAGACGCCGGTGGTGTGGACCAGGTCGCGGCCGTCGACGCCGGGCGGCGGCCCGAGGGTCTGGTAGGCCACGCGGTCATCGCCAAGCGCGGCGAACTGGGTTTCGGGAAGGTTCAAGACGAGGCGGAGCGACGGGGACGGCAGATGATGCACAGGCGGCGGCGTCGCTGTCTCGATCGGTGGCGCGATCGGTGCCGGCCGGGTGGCCGGCGGCTGGAAGGCCGCCGTCGGCGAGCGCACAATGCGCGGCCTTTCCCGCCGGCCCGGCCGCGGGAGATCACCTTCCCGGCCGTGCCCGGAACCCGGATGCAACCATGTCCCGTCTTCTTCCGCCGGCCTTTCGCGACGAAGCGAAAGCCAACCTTCGTCTGGCCCTGCCGCTGATCGCGGCGCAGATCGCCGCCGTCGGCATGGGCACCATCGACACGCTCTACGCCGGCCAGCTCGGCCCGCGCGCGCTGGCTGCGGTGGCGGTCGCGGTCAATGTCTACAACCTGTTCCTGATCTTCTTCATGGGCCTGTTGATGGCCTGCTCGCCGATCGCCGCGCAGCTGTTCGGCGCACAGCGGCCGGCGGCCGAGATCGGCGGCTTCCTGCGCCGCTCGCAGCGTTTCGGCGTGATCGCCGGCCTGCTGTGGACCGGCCTGCTGAACCTGGCCGGGCCGACCGTGCTGCGTCAGCTGAACCTGTCGGCCGACACCACTGCCGACGCCATCGGCTTCCTGCGCTGGTTCTCGATGGCCGGCTTCATGACCGCGCTGTGGTTCGTGCTGCGCTTTGCCGCCGAAGGGCTCGGCGAAGTGCGGCCGATCGTCATCGCCGGGCTGACCGGCCTCGCCGCCAACGCGCTGTTCGGCTGGCTGCTGGTATTCGGCCATGCCGGCCTGCCGGCGCTCGGCATCAACGGGCTGGGGCTGGCCTCGACGCTGGCGACCGGCCTGATGGTGGCCGTGCTCGGGCTGCAGTACCGCCGGGTGCCGGTGCTGCGCGACGCGATGCAGGCGTCGCGCGACCGGCGCGCGGCGGCCGGCGACGGCGGCCGCGAGATCCTCCGGCTGGGCCTGCCGATCGCCGCGATCATCACCGCCGAGGGCGGCCTGTTCGTGCTGATGGCCTTGCTGATGGCGCGCTTCGGCGAAGCCACGGTGGCCTCGTACCAGGTGGCGATCAATTTCTCGTCGCTGGTGTTCATGATCCCGCTCGGCGTCGGCATGGCGACCACCGTGCGGGTCGGCCATGCCGCCGGTGCCGGCGACCACGCCGCCGCGCGCTGGCGCGGCTTGGTCGGGCTCGGGCTGGGCACGCTGAATGCGGCCTCGAACGCGGCGATCATGCTGCTGTTCACCAGTCTGATCATCAGCGTCTACACCGCCGATCCGGTGATCGCCGCGCAGGCCGGCGGCTTCCTGCTGATCTCGGCGGCGTTCCAGCTGTTCGACGGCGTGCAGGCCACCGCCAACGGTGCGCTGCGTGGGCTCAAGGACACCCGGATGCCGATGCTGCTGACCCTGGTCTCGTACTGGGGCATCGGCATGCCAGTGGCGTGGTGGCTGGCGTTCCAGCGCCAGCAGGGTCCGGACGGCCTGTGGTGGGGGCTGACCGCCGGACTGGCGGCGGCGGCGCTCGGGCTGACGCTGCGTTTCGCCTACAAGTCGGCCAAGCTGGTGCGCCGCCATCCGGCCTCGGGGCTGGCCGAAGCCTGAAGCGTCCGGGCCGGCCGCCACAGGCCGTCCGAAAAGGTTCCAAGGACATGAAAAACGGTGATTGGCCCGGCCATTGATCGGCCGGCCGGCGCGCGCATCATGTCGACCCCGCTGCACGAGACTGGAGAACGAACATGACTTTGCGACTGGGCGACATCGTCCCGGACTTCACCGCCGACACCACCGAAGGCCCGATCCGCTTCCACGACTGGCTGGGCACGTCCTGGGGCGTGCTGTTCAGCCATCCGAAGAACTACACGCCGGTCTGCACCACCGAACTCGGCTACACCGCGAAGCTGAAGCCGGAGTTCGAGCGCCGCAACGTCAAGGCGATCGGCCTGTCGGTCGACAAGCTGGAAGACCATCACGGCTGGGCGAAGGACATCGAGGAAACCCAGGGTGCGGCGCTGAACTTTCCGCTGATCGCCGACGCCGACCGCAAGGTGGCCGACCTCTACGACATGATCCACCCGAACGCCAGCGACAGCTTCACGGTGCGCAGCGTGTTCGTCATCGACCCGAACAAGAAGCTGCGCCTGAGCCTGACCTATCCGGCCTCGACCGGCCGCAATTTCGACGAGATTCTGCGGGTCATCGACAGCCTGCAGCTGACCGACCGCCACAAGGTCGCCACGCCGGTGAACTGGAAGCAGGGCGAGGACGTGATCATCGTGCCGGCGCTGAAGAACGAGGACGCCGCCAAGCTGTTCCCGGGCGGCTGGAAGACGCTCAAGCCGTACCTGCGCGTGGTGCCGCAGCCGAAGGGCTGAGGCCGCACGCGCAGTACCTTCAGTCGACCTGGATGCCTTCGCGGGCGATCACCCGGGCCACGGCCGGGATCGCCCGCAGGCGGTCGACCAGCGCGGCGAAGCGCGGGTAGTCGTGGCGCATGTCGATGCCGCAGCGGTTGCCCCAGCGGTAGTGCACGACCAGCATCGCGTCGACCAGGCTGAAGGTTTCGCCCAGCGCGTAGCGCCGGCCGGCCAGGCTGGCCTCCAGCTCGGCGTAGCCGGTGCGCACGGTGATCCGGCCCTGCTCGGCAATGCCTTCGTGGGCGGCCTTGTCGGTGCCGGTGGTGAAGCGCTCGGGCCGGAACACGGTCCGCACGCCGGTCTGGTGCATGGTGGTGGCCAGCCAGCTGAGGAATTCGACGATCCGGATCGCGGCGACCGGATCGGTCGGCGCCAGGCCCGCTTCCGGATGGCGGCCGGCCAGGAACAGCAGGATCGCGGTCGATTCGGTCAGGATCTGCTCGGTGCCGCCGGCGTCGCGGAAGGCCAGCGCCGGCACCCGGCCGCGCGGATTGATCGCCAGATACTCCGGCTTGCGGTTGGCGCCGTCGGCAATCACCACCCGCACCGGCTCGTAGCTGACGCCGTGGGTCTCGGCCAGCAGTTCCAGCACGATGTGCGGGGCCAGCGAACAGGCGCCCGGCGAGTGGAACAGGCGATACAGCGGCGCAGCGGCGGCGGTCGACATCGGGCGGCTTCCGGTGGACGGGATGGAGGCGCGAGTGTGCCGCGCCGGGCGCGATCCGTCATCGCGGCAGCACCCGTTTCCGAGGTCGTCGAAGCATCATCCGGCCGCGCTACCATCGGCGCGTTCAGCCGGCTTTCAGCCGCTGCCGCGCAGACTGCCGCCGCTGAGCTCAGCACTCCATTTCACCACCGACCAGGAATCTCCCGATGCGCGCAGTTCTTGTTGCTCTGACGTTTGTCGCCGCCACCGGCGTGGCGCTTGCCGACTGGAAGAAGGATCTGAAAGACGCCGCCAAGCAGCAGGCCGGTGCCAAGGTCGAACAGTCGCTGGGTCTCGCCAATCCGGCGCCGGCCGGCTCCTCGGTCTACTTCATCAACCTGAAGACCGGCGCCACCGTGGCCAGCCCGGTGCTGGTCCAGTTCGGCCTGAAGGGCGCCGGCGTGTCACCGCCGGGCGTGCAGAGCGCCGACACCGGCCACCACGTGCTGCTGGTTGACGATCCGCAGTTCGACGCCACGCTGGCGCTGCCGCTCGACAACCCGAAGATCATCCACTTCGACAAGGGCCAGACCGAAACCGCGCTGACCCTGACGCCGGGCAGCCACACGCTGCAGCTGCTGTTCGCCGACTGGAAGCAGCAGGCCTTCAATCCGAGCGTGCAGTCGGAAAAGATCACCGTGACGGTGTCCGGCGCGGCGCCGGCCAAGAAGTAAGGCGGGTCGCCGGCAACGGGGAAATCGGCATTGTTGCGCTGCGGCATTGTAGGCTGCAGCCTCCTTCCATTCCCCGCTGCCGAGGCCTCATCGATGCAGATTGTCCAGATCACCCAGGAATCGTCCCGCGCCGTTGCCGACCTGTACGCGGCGCTGGCCGATCACGACCGGCTGGGCAGCGTGTTGGGCGTGCCGGTCAAGCGCATCCAGGACGGCAAGTCGACGCCCAACGGCATCGGCTCGGTGCGCCGCATCGGCATGGGTCCGCTGGCGATCGAGGAAACCGTGGTCGGCGCGGTGATCGACAAGTCGATCGACTACAAGATCACCCGTGGCGGCTGGCCGCTGAAGAACCACCACGGCCGGCTGGTGTTCAAGGCGCTGCCCGGCGGCGGCAGCCAGGTGCACTGGCGGATCGAGTTCACGGCCGCCGTGCCGGGAGCGGCCGCACTGGTCAAGCAGCTGCTGCAGCTGGCCATTGGCCGCGGGCTGCGCAAGCTGGCCTGAGTGTCGTTCGCGCGGCGGCCGCCAACTTCAGCGGCCGGGTCGCCCCGGCCGCAGACGCAAGGCCAGCTGGCCGACGCCGGCGACGAATTCGCTGACCCCGCCATAGGCTGGGTGGCGCAGCGCCACGTGCGCGTAGCCGAGCCGGGTCAGCGCTTCCGAAGACTTGTTGCCGACCGCCGCCAGCAGCGCTTCCGGCAGCGCCGTCCGCAGCGCCGCCAGCACCGGTTCGCCGGCGGCCAGTTCGGTGCGGCTGGGCGTGCGGTTGGAATGCGGCCGGTCCGGCTCGTGCGGATGCAGCGGAAAGGCGTTCCACAGGAACGTGCAGTCGGCCAGCTGCTGCTCGTACAGCGTGCGCCAGACCACCCGCGCCGACGGCTCGCTCCACGGCCGAGCCCGGGTCGACAGCCGCGGCGTGGCCGCGATGCCGGGAATGCTGCCGTCGATCAGCAGCGCTTCGGAGGTGAACGGGATGCCCGAGATCCGGCAGCCCTGGTAGCCCGCCGCCTCGCCGATCAGCACCAGCCGCAGGCCCGGCCGCGTCGCGTGAGCGCGCAGATGGGCCAGCCGGCGCGCGGGTCCGTTGTCGGCCGCATCGTCGGCGTTGGCCTGAAGCCACGGATTGAAGCTGCCCGGCAAGGCCGGCAGGCGGGCCAGGGCGGCGTGCAGGGCATCGAACAGATCGGGAGTCACGGGCGGGTGCGCGGCGCGGGGACAGGTCGGCGCGCAGCATGCCCGAATGCGCGCGCGATCCGGTCGCCAGCGGCTGCCGATCTGCGGGTTCGCCCCTGCGCCGGCCACCACTTGCGCAGGCGTGGCGATAACGCGGATGCTTCGAACAGCGCATGACGCGTCAACGCCGCGTGCCTCCACCGGCCGTTGCATCACACCTATAAAACGAACCAGCAGGATTCGCTGAGACGATGGACTCGACCGACGAACTGATTCACGGCCTCTACCGCAGCGCGGTCGACGACGAATGGCAGGACTACCGTGGCAAGGCGCTGGCGAAGGTCTGCGAACGGCTGGGCGCCAGTTCGGCGGCCTGGTGGTCGCGCGGCATCGGCACCCGCGGCGGCGAGCTGACCCAGCATCCGACGCCGCATGTCACCGTCGAGGCGCTCGATGCGCTGGTGTTCCAGACCGGTCGTCAGGAAGCGGTGATCGAAGTGCCGGTGCGCGGCCAGAACGGCCTCGCCGTGCACTACGCGCATCGCGACGGCGGCATCGTCAGCACGGTGCTGCTGCAGTTCCCGCTCGATCGCAAGCTGCTGTCTGCGGAAACCCTGCGCCGGATCCTGGCCCATCTGGTCGAAGCCGGTGCGCTGGCGCTGCATCAGTTCATCCGTCGCGACGACTGGCTGCAGGCGATGGGCCGCGCCAATCGCGGCTCGGCGGCGATGGCCGATTCCGAAGGCACGCTGTTCGCCGCCAGCGAACGTTTCCTGGAGATGCTCGACCACGCAGCCGAGACGCCGATGGTGCGGTTGCCGTTCGGCCTGCCGGAAGCGGTGCTCGGCGAGGAAGGCGGCGAGTTCGTGCACGGCCCGCTGCACCTGCGCGTGCGCCGCTCCGGCCAGCTGTACCTGATCTATGCGCGCAAGCCGCTGCCGCTGGATTCGCTGTCGCCACGCGAGCAGGAAATCGCCCGCGCGCTCGGCAACGGCAAGACGCTGAAATCGATCGCCCGCCAGTACGGCATCGCGGTGTCGACAGTCGCCAACCACACCACCCGCATCTACCGGAAGCTGGCGATCTATCGCCGCGAGGATCTGATCGACCTGGTGCGGATGCGCGCCCAGACGAGCCCCGGCAAGAAGAAATGAGCGCGTCCGCCGAAGTGCCGGCAACGACACTTCGGCGGGGTTTGCAGCGAGCGGCCCGGCGCCCCGGCCGCGTTCTCCCCGTTTCCCGGGTCAGCGGCAGCCGGCGCGGATGTCGCTGCAGACCTTCCGCTGGCCGTTGCGGGTGACGAAGCTGCGGGCCGAACGGAAGTGGAAGCTGGTGCGATCACGCCAGTCGGCATCGGCCAGCAAGCGGGCATCGGCCGTGGCGTAGCCGGCCTCGGTCGGCAGCTTCAGCCAGCGGTCGAGCCAGGCCAGCGTGTAGTGCTCGGCCATCGGCCGGCCCCAGCCGCCGTTGCAGCGGCCGCCCAGCGTGTTCGGGCACCAGCTGGTGGTCGGGAAGGTCGGGATCAGGCTCCATTCGAAATGCGAGCTGCCGCGAATGGTCAGCTCGTAGCTCGGGATGCCGGCCGCCTTCCAGGCGGCAAAGCCGGTGGTGTGCGCGTCCGGGTCCGGCGGCGCGAGCAGCGGCAGCGGCGCGATGCCGTACTCCGAGGACTGGCCCATGGTCGGCACGCGCGGCCGCCAGCGCGGTTCGTCCCGGGTGATCACCTGATCGACCAGCGCCGTGGTCAGCAACTGCGGCAGCCGTTCGAACAGCGCACCGCCGGCGCCGCCCGGCGTGCCGTCGGCCGGCGAGATCAGGCCGTCCCAGGCGACCGCGACATCGACCGGGTTGCGGGCATCGATCAGCCCCGGCCAGCGGTCGGCGCCGGGGGCGCCGTAGCCCTGCACGACCGACACGCCGATCGCACCGAGCGAATGGCCGACGATGCCGAAACGGTCGAGATCGAGCGCGGCGTGGAACGGGTTGAACGCGGCGGTGCGGGTCGGGTAGGTGCCGGCGCAGCGGGCGTCGTGCGGGTACGGCCGGCCGGGCCTGGAACGCATGAAATCGATGGCGTTGACCAGGCCGGTCCAGAACACGCTGGGGTTGATGTTGGTGCCCTGCTGCAGGCTCGGCGTGGCGAAATCGGAGCGCCCCTGGCCGCGCGGATCGAAGGTCAGCACCGTGTAGCCGGCGCGCACCAGCGCCTGGGCCATCCACCAGTACGCGGTTTCCGGCGCCTGTACCGAACCGTTCTCGATGACGATGCCCGGCAGCCGCCGCTGGCCGAGCAACTGGCGCGGCTTCCAGACGCGGCCGGACAGCCGGGCGCAGCCGGCGTCGTAGAACACCACCGGTTCGACCACCGCCTCGAGCGTGTAGAACGGATCGACCGACGGCCAGCGATAGGGATCGCCGGCGCAGGGGCCGGCGTAGCTCGAGCACAGCGGCAGCGCCACCGGCACGCCGAGCGGCAGCTGCAGCGAGGCGGCCGGATCGTTGCGGATCAGCGCGGTGATCTCGTCGAGCGTCTTCAGCACCGGGTTCGGCCCGTGCAGCGCCTCCACCGCTGCCGCCTGCGCCGGCGTGTAGGCCAGCGCCCAGCTCGGGTCGAGCAGATCCCGCAGCAGCAGGCTGCTGGTGTTCAGCGTGCTCTGGGTGCCGAGGCGCAGCATGAACGCCGGGTTGGCGACCTGTTCGGTCGGCGCTTCCAGCACCTTGGCGTAGTTGGCGGTCTCGCGCGCCGTCCAGGCGGCGGACGGGTAGGACGGGCCTTCCGGCACGGCGGCGGCGGCGAGCGGCAGCAGCGCGGCCAGCGCGGCGGTCCGGCAGCGGGATCGAAGCATCGGTGTCTCCTCGGGACTGTTCTTGTCCGTGCAGGATCGCCGTCGCCAGCAGCGCCGGCAATGGCAAATCCGGGCCAGAAAATCGCCGTTACCGGCGCTGCGGATCGCCTTGCGGCAGACTGCGCGGCATGATGAATCACGCCGCCCCGCCGGTCCTCGAAGTCCGCGATCTGGTCAAGCATTTCAAGCAGGTGAAGGCCGTCGACGGCCTGAGTTTCGAGGTGCGCGCCGGCACCTGCTTCGGCCTGCTGGGCCCGAACGGGGCGGGCAAGAGCACCACCATCGAGATCTGCGAAGGGCTGCTGAAGCCGACCGCCGGCTCCGTGCGTTACCGGGGCGAGCCGCTCGGGCCGCGCTACCGCGAACGGGTCGGCATCCAGTTCCAGTCGACCGCCCTGCAGGATCACCTGACGGTGATCGAGAACCTGCGCTTCTTCAGCGCGCTGTATCCGGTGCGGCGGCCGATCGAGGAACTGATCGCGCTGTGCCGGCTCGAGGAATTCCTCGACCGCGATTCCAAGAAGCTCAGCGGTGGCCAGCGCCAGCGGCTGCTGCTGGCGATCGCGCTGGTCAACGATCCGGAACTGCTGTTCCTCGACGAGCCGACCACCGGCCTCGACCCGCAGGCGCGGCGCAATTTCTGGGACCTGGTCACCGACATCAAGGCGGCCGGCAAGACCATCGTGCTGACCACGCACTACATGGAAGAAGCGCAGCGGCTGTGCGACGAGATCGTCATCGTCGATCGCGGCCGGATCATCGCCCGGGGTGCGCCAAGCCAGCTGCTGGCCGAGCATTTCAACGATTCGGTGCTGGAACTGCCGGCCAGCGAGGCCGCGCGGCTGGCAGCCACCGGCCTAGCTGGTATCGCCCGCGGCGACACCGTGGAAATCCAGACGCCGGACGTCAACGCGGCGGTCGCCGCACTGCTGGCACAGGGCGTGTCGCTGGCGCAGCTGCGAATCCGGCCGCGCGCGCTCGAAGACCTGTTCATCGAACTGACCGGACGAGGCCTGCGGGAATGAAGGACATGGTTCGCCGCATCGCCGCCGCCACCTGGGCGCGCAGCCTGGAATTCGTGCGCGATCGTTCGTCGCTGGGCTGGAACCTGGTGTTCCCGATCCTGATGGTCGCCGGTCTGGCCTTCGTGTTTTCCGGCCCCGGCCAGCCGCTGTTCAAGGTCGCGGTGATCGCCCCGGCCGACGTGAAGCTCGATGCCGGCCTGCATCCGTTCCTGGGCACGCCGCAGGTGCAGTTCTACCGCGAGGACACGGTGGCCGCCGCGCTGCCCAAGGTGCAACGCCATCGCATCGACCTGCTGGTCGATCTCGCCGCGCAGCCGCCGCGCTACTGGGTCAACACCCAGTCGCCGAAGGGTGCGCTGCTGGAACGCCTGATCGCCGGCAGCGGCGGCCCGGCGCTGAAGCGCGAGGAAACCGCCGGCCACGAGATCCGCTACGTCGACTGGGTGGCGCCCGGCGTGCTCGGAATGAACATGATGTTCGCCTGCCTGTTCGGCATCGGCTACGTGATCGTCCGCTACCGCAAGAACGGCTACCTGAAGCGGCTCAACGCCACGCCGCTGCGCGCGGTGGAGTTCCTGATCGCCCAGCTGCTGAGCCGGCTGGCGCTGATCCTGGTGGTCAACGCCCTAGTGTTCGGCGCCTGCCGGCTGCTGCTCGGCCTGCGCATGGAAGGCCACTATCTGGACCTGCTGGTGGTGGTCACGATCGGCGCCTTCTCGATGATCGCGATGGGGCTGGTGGTGTCGGCCCGGCTGGCCAGCGAGGAACTGGCCGGCGGCATCCTGAACGTGATCTCGACGCCGATGATGGTGGTCTGCGGCGTGTTCTTCTCGATGGATGGCGCGCCCCGGGCGCTGCAGGTCGCCGCCGAGTTCCTGCCGCTGACCCATCTGCTGAACGCGGCGCGGGCGATCATGCTCGACGGTGCCGGGCTCGCCCAGCTGGGCTATCCGCTGGCGGCGCTGGCGACCATGAGCGCGGTCTACCTCGCGCTCGGCGCCGCGCTGTTCAAGTGGCGGCAGGACTGAGCCGCACTGCGCTGCGGGCGCTGGCCCGCCCGGACAGGCAAGGGCCGGCGCGAAACCTATAATCCGGGCGAGCCGAGACCGACCGATCGCCATGTCCGCAGCCGTTCCCGCCACCGTCGACTATCCGAACGCCATCACCTGCATCGACACCGAACAGGTGCGGCCGGGCCAGGCCTGCTGCTACCTGATCGGCGGCGGCGACCAGTACGCGTTCGTCGACTGCGGCACCTCGCTGTCGGTGCCGGGCATCAAGGCGGTGCTGGCGGCACGCGGCATCGGGCTCGAACAGGTCGCCTGCGTGATGCCGACCCACGTGCATCTCGACCACGCCGGCGGCGCCGGCCTGCTGATGCGCGAATGCCCGAACGCGAAGCTGGTGGTGCATCCGCGCGGGGCGAAGCACCTGATCGATCCGACGGCGCTGATCGCCGGCGCCACCGGGGTCTACGGCCCGGAAAAGATGGCCGCGATGTACGGCGAGATCGTGCCGATCGAGGCCAGCCGGGTGATCGTCGCCGATGACGGCTTCCGGCTCGATCTCGGCGGCCGCGAGCTGTGCTTCATCGACGCGCCTGGCCACGCCCGGCATCACTACGCGATCTGGGACGCGCAGAGCCGCGGCTGGTTCGCCGGCGACACCTTCGGCCTGTCCTACCGGGTGTTCGATGGCCCCAACGGCGCCACCCTGCTGCCGACCACGACGCCGGTGCAGTTCGAGCCTGACGCCTGGCTGCAGACCCTCGACCGCTTCCTGGCTGCCGATCCGGCCTGGATGTACCTGACTCACTACGGCCGGGTCGGCAACGTGCAGCAGCTGGCCGCCGATCTGCGCGGCGATCTGGCGATGTACCAGAGCATCGCCCTGCATCTGGCCGACGTGCCGGACCGTCATGCCCGGATCGTCGAGGCGCTGACGCTGCATGCGCTGGAAGAACTGGCGGCGATGGCGGCGCCGGTCAGCGACGACACAGCGCGTGACTGGCTGGCCTTCGATCTGGAACTGAACGCCCAGGGGCTCGGCGTCTGGCTCGACCGGCAGCCGCCGAAAGCGGCCCCCTGATCGCGGCTGCCGCCTCAGGCGAGCAGCTGCTCGACGAGGGCTGCAAAACTCGCGGCCTCCAAATCCGGCCCGTGGTCGGCATGCGTCCAGGGCGCGCCGCCCGCATTGATCCAGCCGGCCCGCAGCCCGGCGCGGCGCGCGCCGATCACATCGGTGTGGGCATCGTCGCCGACATGCAGCACGTCGTCCGGCGGCAGCGCCAGCGTGGCGCAGGCGGCGTGGAAGATCGCCGGATCGGGCTTGGCGGCGCCGAAATCGCTGGCCGACAGCGCATCGCGGAAATGCGTGTCGAGGCCGATCGTGCGCAGGTCGGCATTGCCGTTGGAAATCGCGACGATCGGGTAGCGCGCCGCCAGCCGCGCCAGCGCATCAAGGGCGCCGTCGTACAGCGTCACCTGCTGGCGGGCGCGCATGAAGATCGCGTAGACGGTTTCCGCAGCGCCGCTGTCGTGGCCGCTGTGGGCCAGCATCCGCCGGAACATCTCGCGGCGGATGAAGCCCAGATCGTGGGCCTGCTGCGGATGGCCCTGGACGATCCGCTGGCGCAGGGCCAGCCGCGCCGGCGGGTCCCAGTCGGCCAGCACGGCCGGCGCATGGTCGGCAAACCAGGCGTTGGCGGCGGCCTCGGCGCCGCGAATGGTCGGCGCGACCGGCCACAGCGTGTCATCCAGATCGAGCGTGACGGCCTTGAAGCGCATGGCGACGGCGGGGTGGAACGGGGCCGCGAGTATATCGGCGGGGGCGTACGCGGCCGGCCGTCGTCACGGTTGCGGTAACGTAGCGGCCGCCCCGGACGGAAGCCGCGCCATGACCGACCACGACACTGCCGAACGCATCCACCACCGCGCCTGCAATCTCTGCGAAGCGATCTGCGGGCTGGAAATCCGGGTTGCCGGCGAGCAGATCCTGTCGATCCGCCCGGACGACGCCGATCCGCTGTCGCAGGGCCACATCTGCCCGAAGGCGGTGGCGCTGAAAGACCTGTTCGACGACCCGGACCGTCTGCGCCGGCCGATCCGCCGCACGGCCGAGGGCTGGGTCGAGATGGAATGGGACGCAGCCTTCGATCTCGTGGCCGATCGGCTGTGCGGCATCGTCGAGCAGCACGGCGCGGATGCGGTCGCCAACTATCTCGGCAATCCCACGGTGCACAACTACGGCGGGCTTACCCACGGGCCGCGCTTCCTGTCGACGATCAAGACCCGGAACCGCTTTTCGGCGACCTCGGTCGACCAGCTGCCGCACCAGCTGCTCGCCTACTGGATGTACGGCCACCAGCTGATGGTGCCGATCGCCGACATCGACCGCTGCGACTATCTGCTGGTCCTCGGCGCCAACCCGATGGCCTCCAACGGCAGCCTGATGACGGTGCCGGCGTTTCCGAAGCGGCTCAAGGCGCTGCAGGCGCGCGGCGGCCGGATGGTGCTGCTCGATCCGCGCCGCACCGAAACCGCCGAGGTCGCCGACGAGCACCTGTTCATCCGGCCCGGCACTGATGCCGCCTTCCTCGCCGGTCTGCTGAAGGTGATCGACAACGAGAACCTCGGCGATCCGGGCCGGCTGGCCGCGTTCGAGGACGGCCTCGAAGTGGCGCTGGCCGACATCGGCGCGCTGAAGCTCGATCAGCTGGCCGCGCACTGCGGCATTCCGGTGGCGACCATCGAGCGCATCGCCCGTGAATTCGCCGCCGCGCCGCGTGCCGCCGCTTACGGCCGCATGGGCGTGTCGACGCAGGCGCGCGGCACCCTGTGCCAGTGGCTGATCCAGCTGCTGAACATCGCCACCGGCAATCTCGATCGCGAGGGCGGGGCGATGTTCACGCGGCCGGCGGTCGATCTGATCGACAACCCGACCTCCAAGCCCGGCAGCTTCGGCCGCTGGACGAGCCGCGTGCGCGGCCTGCCGGAATTCGGCGGCGAGCTGCCGGTGGCGGCCCTCGCCGAGGAAATCCTCACCGAAGGCGAAGGCCAGGTGCGGGGGCTGATCACGGTCGCCGGCAATCCGGTGCTGTCGACGCCGAACGGCACCCAGCTCGACCGGGCGCTGGATTCGCTGGACTTCATGGTCTCGATCGATTTCTACCTGAACGAGACTACCCGCCACGCCGATGTGATCCTGCCGCCGACCTGCACCCTGGAGCACGATCACTACGACCTGATCTTCCACGCCTTCGCGGTGCGCAACACGGCCCGCTACAGCGCGCCGCTGTTCGAGCGGCCGGCGCATGCGCGGCATGACTGGGAGATCTTCGAGGCGCTCGGTGCACGCATCGCCGCGCGGCTGGGTGTGAAGCGCAGCCCGCATCCGCGACCTGATCAGGTGATCGACATGGGCCTGCAGATCGGCCCCTACGGCACGATGCGCAAGCACCCGCAGGCGCTGTCGCTGGCGGTGCTGAAGGCCGCGCCGCACGGGTTGGATCTCGGTGCGCTGGAACCCTGCCTGCCGGCGCGGCTGCAGACGCCGGGCAAGTTCCTGCTCTGTGCGCCGCCGGAAATGATGGCCGAGCTGGCCGCGTTCGCCCGTCATCTGGACGCCGCGCCGGAAGCCGCCGGGCTGGCGCTGATCGGCCGCCGCCACGTGCGCAGCAACAATTCCTGGATGCACAACGCGCAGCGGCTGGTGAAAGGCCCGGTGCGCAACCGGCTGCTGATGCATCCGGACGATCTGGCCGCGCGCGGCCTTGCCGATGGCGCGACGGTGCGGGTGGCGTCCCGAGTCGGCGTGGTGCAGGTCGAGGTCGAAGCCTCGGCGGCGATGATGCCGGGCGTGGTCAGCCTGCCGCATGGCTGGGGCCATGACCGCGCCGGCATCCGCATGGCGATTGCCGAAGCGCATGCCGGCGTCAGCCCGAACGACCTGACCGACGAGCTGCTGCTCGATCCGGTCAGCGGCAATGCCGCGCTGAACGGCGTGCCGGTGACCGTCGCCGCCGCCTGATTCCGCCATCTCCGCATGTTCAATCTCGAAGCGAAATTCCGGCTGCCGGATCACGCCGCCGCGCAGGCTGCGGCGATCGCCATCGGCTACCGGCCGGAAGCGGTGCTGAACCAGCGCGATACCTTTTTTGTCGTCGCCACCGGCAAGCTCAAGCTGCGCGAGGAAGACCAGCGCAGCTACCTGATCGGCTACGGCCGCGTCGAGCGCGACGGCCTGCAGCTCAGCGACTACCAGCTGGTGCCGGTGCCCGATCCGGCGGCGATGCGCGCCCTGCTTGCCGGCACGCTCGGCGTGCTGGCCGAGGTGCGCAAGCGTCGCACCCTGCTGCTGTGCCGCAACGTGCGGCTGCATCTGGACGAGGTCGATGGCCTCGGCCTGCTCGGTGAGATCGAGGCGGTGGTGCCCGACGGCGGCGATCCCGAAGCCGAGCGCGCGTTTGTCGACACGACGCTGGCCGCGCTCGGCGTGGGCCGCGAACAGCTGATCGAAGGCTCCTATTTCGAGATGGCCCGCACGGCATGATCCGGCGCGCGGTGATCGCAGGCGCGCTGCTTGCCGCGCTGTCCGGCTGCTCGACCCTGGACTACTACGCGCATCTGGCCCAGGGCCAGTACCGGCTGCTGGCGGCGCGCCAGCCGATCGTCGAACTGCTTGCTGCGCCGTCGACCGACGCCCGCCTGCGCGCCCGGCTGCAGCTGGCGCTCGATGCCCGGGCCTTCGCCTCCGATGTGCTGGCGCTGCCGCGCAACGGCAGCTACACCGACTACGCCGATGTCGGCCGGCCGTGGGTGCTGAAGAACCTGTTCGCGGCGCAGGCGTTTTCGCTGGAACCGGTCGAGCAGTGCTTTCCGATTGCCGGCTGTGTCGCCTACCGCGGCTATTACGACGCCGCGCGGGCCGACCAGGAAGCGGCCCGGCTGAAGGCGGAGGGCTACGACGTGTTCATCGGCGACGTGCCGGCGTTCTCGACCCTCGGCTGGTTCGACGATCCGGTGCTGAACACGATGCTGCGCTGGGACGATGACGAATTGGTCGGCACCGTCTTCCACGAACTGGCCCACCAGCGGCTCTACCTGCCCGGCGACACCGCGTTCAACGAATCCTTCGCCAGCTTCGTCGAGCGCGAAGGCCTGCGCCGCTGGCAGGCGGCGCGCGGTCTGCCGGAAGCCGGCAGCCTGCGCAGCGTGCGCGCCGAGCAGTTCATCGCCCTGATGCTGCGGCTGCGCGAGCGGCTGCAGACGGTCTACGACAGCGGCCAGCCGGATGACGCCAGGCGCAGCGCCAAGGCGCAGGCGATCGCCACGATGCGCGACGAATACCGCGCGCTGCGCGACGGCGAATGGCAGGGCTATGCCGGCTACGACGACTTCGTGAACGGTGAGATCAACAATGCCAAGCTGGTGCCGTTCGGCCTGTACCACGCGCTGATTCCCGGCTTCGCCCGGCTGTTCGAGGCGGCCGGCCGCGACCTGCCGGCGTTCTACAAGGCGGCCGAAAAGCTGTCCAAGGCCGATCCCGAACAGCGCCAGCAGGCGCTCGAAACCCCCACCGCTCCGCTGCCATGACCCGCATCTTCGTTGCCACCGCGCTGACCGCCGGCGCCGAACTCGACCTGCCCGACGAGGCCGCCCGCCATGTCGCCCAGGTCCTGCGGATGCGCGCCGGCGAGGCGCTGACCCTGTTCGACGGCAGCGGCGGCGAGTACGCGGCCGTGATCGTCGACGCCGGCCGCCGCGACGTGCGCGTGCGCATCGACCAGCACCATCCGGTGGACCGCGAATCGCGCCTCGACGTGACCTTGGCCCAGTGCGTGTCGAAAGGCGACCGCATGGACTACACGATCCAGAAGGCAGTCGAACTCGGCGTCAGCCGCATCGTGCCGCTGCTGTCGGAGCGCAGCGTGGTCAAGCTCGATGCCGAGCGCTGGGACAAGAAGTTGGAGCACTGGCGCGGCGTCGCGGTGTCCGCCTGCGAGCAGAGCGGCCGCACCCGGGTGCCGGAGATCGTGGCGGTGCAGAAGCTCGACGCCTGGCTGGCCGTGCCCGCCGAAGGCCGGCTGCGGCTGGTGCTGGCGCCGACCGAATCGGTGTCGCTGCGGACACTGGATGCGGCGGCGACGATCGCGCTGCTGATCGGACCGGAAGGTGGGCTGTCGGACGCCGAAATCGCCGCCGCCCGCCGCGCCGGCTGCATTGGCATCGGCCTGGGGCCGCGCGTGCTGCGCACCGAGACCGCCGGGGTCGCGACGCTGGCGGCGCTGCAGGTTCTCTGGGGGGACCTGAGCTGAGGCGCATAATTGCCTGGCAAACGAGGGCCAGCTATGAAACTGAAAGCGATTGTTCATCAAGCGGAAGAGGGCGGATTCTGGGCCGAAGTGCCCACGCTGCCGGGCTGCGTGAGTCAGGGCGAGACGCTTGACGAACTGATGGCCAACCTCCACGAAGCCGTCGAAGGCTGCCTCGCCGTCGATCTTTCGGAATTTCCGATCGCGGCAACCGACCGGGTTGTCGAAATCGCTGTGTGAAAACCGTCTCCGGCAAACAGTTCGCGAAGCTGCTGGAGCGGCGCGGCTGGGTGCTGGTAAGGATCAGCGGCAGTCACCATATCTACGCGAAGCCCGGCGAAATCGCCCGCATCTCGCTGCCGGTCCACGGCAGCACTGCGCTAAAGCAGGGGCTGCAGCACCATCTCATGAAGCTTGCCGGCATCACTGAACACGATCTCTAAAGCCATGCTCATCACCAACGCCACACTCATCAACGAAGGTCGGCGCTTCGAAGCCGATCTGCTGATCGTCGGCGAGCGGATCGCGAAGATCGCGCCGAAGATCGCAGCACCCACCGGTGTCGAGGTGTTCGACGCCAAGGGCCGGCTGCTGCTGCCCGGGCTGATCGACGACCAGGTGCATTTCCGCGAGCCGGGGCTGACCGCCAAGGGCGATCTGGCGACCGAATCGGCGGCGGCCGTGGCGGGTGGCGTGACCAGCTTTTTCGACATGCCGAACGTCAACCCGCAGACGATCACGCGCGAAGCGCTGGCCGACAAGTACCGCATCGCGGCCGGGCGCACCTTCGCCAACCACGCGTTCTACATGGGCACCACCAACGACAACCTGTCGGAGCTGGAAGCGCTGAAGAAAGGCGAAGCCTGCGCGATCAAGATCTTCATGGGCGCGTCCACCGGCAACATGCTGGTCGACAACCCGGACACGCTCGACAAGATCTTCCAGCGGGCGCCGGTGATGATCGTCACCCACTGCGAAGACACGCCGATGATCAAGGTTGCCGAGGACGCGGCGCGCGCCAAGTACGGCGAGGACGTGCCGTTCTCCGAGCACCCGTACATCCGCAGCGCGGCGGCCTGCTACAAGTCCACCGAGCTGGCGATCGGGCTCGCCAAGAAGCACGGCACCCGGCTGCACGTGCTGCACCTGACCTCGGCCAGCGAACTGCCGTTCTTCGCCAAGGGTGATGTGAAGACCAAGCAGATCAGCGTCGAGGCCTGCGTTCATCACCTGTACTTCGACGAAAGCTATTACCCGCATCTCGGCTCGAAGCTGAAGTGCAATCCGGCGGTCAAGACCCTGGCCGATCGCGAGGCGCTGGTGGCGGCAGTGCGCGACGGCGTCATCGACATCATCGCCACCGACCATGCGCCGCACACGGCTGCGGAAAAGGCCAACAGCTACTTCAAGGCGCCGAGCGGCCTGCCGCTGGTGCAGCACAGCCTGCTGGCGCTGATGGAATTGGTGGAGCGCGGCGAACTGCCGCTGGAAACGGTCGTCGAGCGCGCCTGCCATGCGCCGGCCGAACGCTTCGGCATCGTCGATCGCGGCTATCTGCGCGAAGGCGGCTACGCCGATCTGGTGGTTGTCGATCCGCGCGGCATCACCGACGTGACACCGGAAAGCGTGCGTTACAAGTGCGGCTGGTCGCCGTTCGACGGCCACCGCTTCAAGTCGCGCATCGACGCCACCTGGGTCAACGGCAAGCTGGTCTACCGCGACGGCGCGCTGCGCCCGCAGCCGTTCGGCCAGCGCATCGAGTTCGCGTGACCAACACCGCGCTGACGCCGACGCCCTGCGCGTGGGCGATGAAGACGGCCGGCGAGCGCGCCTATCACGATGCCGAGTGGGGACGGCCGCAGCACGATGACCGCGTGCTGTTCGAGATGCTGATCCTCGAAGGCGCGCAGGCGGGCCTGAGCTGGTCGACGATCCTCGCCAAGCGCGACGGCTACCGCCGCGCCTTCGATGGCTTCGACGCAAAGAAGATCGCCGCCTATACCGATGCCGACCGCGAACGCTTGATGGCGGATGCCGGCATCGTCCGCAACCAGCTCAAGATCAACGCCACGATCGTCAACGCCCAGGCCTACCTGCGGCTGTGCGACGAGGAAGGCAGCCTCGATGCCTGGCTGTGGCGCCATGTCGGCGGCCAGCCGGTGGTCAATCACTGGACCGAGATGAAGCAGATTCCGGCGCGTACCGAACTGAGTGACGCGATCTCCAAGGCCTTGCTCAAACGCGGCTTCAAGTTCGTCGGCTCGACGATCATCTACGCCTATCTGCAGGCGGTCGGCGTGGTCAACGATCACCTGATTGGCTGTCCGGCGCGCCACGTCTAGCCGGTCCCGCTGCTGCGCGGTCATCGCGGCGGAGGTCGAGATGCAGCATGGGAACTCTGCTCCCGTCATCGCGGCAAAGGCCGGGATCCAGCACGCACACTCACCCTCGTCATCCCGGCGAAAGCCGGGATCCAGTACGCGAACCCACGCTCATTTCCGTGCCTGCCACACTGGATTCCGGCCTGCGCCGGAATGACGATATGTGATGGGGTGCATCAGTAGCGAGGAACCGCAACACCGTCTGAATCCCAAGTGAACCGCGCGGTTCAGGCTCGATTCAAGGCGCGGCGCGCAATCTCCATCGCACAGGCCAAGCCGGTCTGCGTGCAGCCCGAACCGGGCGAGGAGATGCCGTCATGCCGACCACATCGATGTTGAAGAAAGGGCTGTTCGCCGCCACTGCCACCGCGACCCTGCTGCTGGCGCTGCCGAGCCAGGCCGGCCAGCCGTACTGCCCGAACCCCTATGGCTACCGCCACGATCATCGCCATGACTACCGCCATGACGGCTGGGGCCGGCCGTTGCCGGTGCAGCATCGCCACCATCATGACGATCGCCACGACTACCGCGATGACCGCCGTGACGATCGCCGCTGGGACCGTCGCGATGACCGCCGGGACGATCGCTGGCGCCACTACGACGAGGACCGTTACGACCGTCGCTACTGGCGCTGATCGCCAGTGCTGAACCCCGAGGCCCGCCCTGTGCGGGCCTCGGGCATTCCGGCTCGACAAAGCCAATTTCGACGGCCGGACCCGCCCGCTACACTGCGGCCATGAACGCGCCGCCCCCTCCGCCGATCGACTCCACCGCCCTGTTTTCCGCGCTGGCCGAGGTGCTGCCGAAAGGCGCGCTGCTGACCACGGTAGAACAGATGCGGCCGTACGAATGCGATGGCCTGTCGATGTACCGGCGCCTGCCGCTGTGCGTGGCGCTGCCGGTCGACGAGCAGCAGGTGGCCGCCGTGCTGCGGATCTGCGATGCCGGCGGCGTGCCGGTCGTCGCCCGTGGCCACGGCACCGGGCTGGCCGGCGGGGCGTTGCCCGAACAGGGCGGCGTGCTGCTGTCGCTGGCCCGCCTCAACCGCATCCTCGCGCTCGATCCCGTTGCCCGCACGGCCCGCGTGCAGCCTGGCGTGCGCAATCTGGCGATCAGCGAAGCAGCGGCGGCGCATGCGCTGTACTACGCGCCAGACCCGTCGAGCCAGATCGCCTGCTCGATCGGCGGCAACGTCGCCGAGAACTCCGGCGGCGTGCACTGCCTGAAGTACGGGCTGACCGTGCACAACGTGGTCGCCGCCCGCCTGGCACTCGCCGACGGCCAGATCATCGAACTGGGCAGCGAAGCGCCGGATGCGCCGGGCTACGACCTGATGGCGCTGCTGGTCGGCTCCGAAGGCCTGCTCGGCGTGGTCACCGAAGTCACCGTGAAACTGCTGCCACGCCCGCAGCTGGCGCGCGTGGTGATGGCCTGCTTCGGCAGCGTCGAGAAAGCTGGGCAGGGCGTGGCCGCGATCATCGCCGCCGGCATCATTCCGGCCGGCCTGGAGATGATGGACAAGCTTGCGATCGCAGCCGTCGAGGACTTCGTCAAGGCCGGCTACCCGCTCGATGCCGAAGCGATCCTGCTGGCCGAAAGCGACGGCACGCCGGAGGAAGTCGCCAACGAGATCGAGCGCATCGAAGCGGTGCTCAAGGCCAGCGGTGCCACCGCGATGCGCACCTCGAAGGACGAGGCTGAACGGCTGCGCCTGTGGGCCGGCCGCAAGGCGGCGTTCCCGGCCGTGGGCCGCATCACGCCGGACTACTACTGCATGGACGGCACCATCCCGCGCCGCCATCTCGGCGAGGTGCTGCGCAAGATCGCCGGCTATTCCGACGAGTTCGGCCTGCGCTGCGCCAACGTCTTCCATGCCGGCGACGGCAACCTGCATCCGCTGATCTTCTATGACGCCAACAAGCCGGGTGATCTGGAAAAGGCCGAGGCCTTCGGCAACCGGATTCTCGATCTGAGTGTGGCGGTCGGCGGCACCATCACCGGCGAGCACGGGGTGGGTGTGGAGAAGATCGATGCCATGTGCACGCAGTTCCACGCGCTGGAACTGGAAGCCTTCCATGCCGTGAAGGCGGCCTTCGATCCCAAGGGGCTGCTCAATCCCGGCAAGGCGGTGCCGAGCCTGCATCGTTGCGCCGAAATGGGCCGCATGCACATCCATGCCGGCCAGACCCGGCACCCCGAGCTGCCGCGCTTCTGAGCCCGCCATGACCGATTTCATCGAACAGGCGCAGGCGCGCATCCGCGCCGCGCAGGCCAGCGCTGCGCCGCTGTGCATCCGGGGCGGCGGCAGCAAGGATTTCCTCGGCGGCGAGCCCGTTGGCGAACGGCTCGACACCGGCGGCCACGCCGGCATCGTCGCCTACGACCCCAGTGAACTGGTGCTGACCGTCAGGGCCGGCACGCCGCTGACCGAGGTGGCGGCCACGCTCGCCGCATCCGGCCAGTGCCTGCCGTTCGAGCCGCCGCTGTTCGGCGGCCGCGCGACGGTTGGCGGCTGCGTCGCCAGCGGCCTGTCCGGCCCGCGCCGGCCGTACACCGGCGCGGTGCGCGACTACCTGCTCGGCGTCAGCCTGATCGACGGCCGCGGCGACTGCCTGAAGTTCGGCGGCCAGGTGATGAAGAACGTCGCCGGCTTCGACACCTTCCGGCTGCAGGCCGGCGCAATGGGCACGCTGGGCCTCATCACCGAAGTCAGCTTCAAGGTGCTGCCGACGCCGGAAGCCGACGAGACACGGGTCTTCGAGGTGCCGGCCGCCGACGCGATCGCGACCATGAACCGCCTGGCTGGCCAGCCGTTGCCGCTGGCCGGCGCGGTGCATCACGGCGGCCGCCTGCGGCTGCGGCTGGCCGGCAACCCGGCGGCGGTCGGCGCAGCGCTGGCCCGGCTCGGTGGCGAAGCGCTGCCGGATGCCGGCGCGTTCTGGGCTGCGATCCGCGAGCAGACCGATTCGTTCTTCGCCGGGCCCGCGCCGCTGTGGCGGCTGGCGGTCCGGCCGACCGCGCCAGCGCTCGCTGCCGACGGCGTCGACGAGCTGATCGACTGGGGCGGCGGCCAGCGCTGGCTGCGCTGTGCGCTGCCGGCGGATGCCGTGCAGGCGCTCGCGGCCAGCCACGGCGGTCACGCCAGCGGCTGGCGCGGTGTCGATTGCCGGCACGCCTTCCAGCCGCCCACAGCGCCGGTGATGGCCTTGCACCGGCGGTTGAAAGCCAGCTTCGACCCGGCCGGCATTCTCAATCGCGGCCGCCTGTATCCGGATCTCTGAGTCGCCCATGCAGACCAATCTCGCCGATTTTATCCGCGACACGCCGCAGGGCCAGGAGGCTGACCGCATCCTGCGCGCCTGCGTGCACTGCGGCTTCTGCAACGCCACCTGCCCGACCTACCAGCTTCTTGGCGACGAACTGGATGGCCCACGCGGCCGCATCTACCAGATCAAGTCGGTGCTCGAAGGCGCAGCCGTGACCGAGGAAACCCGCGACCACCTCGACCGCTGCCTGACCTGCCGCAGCTGCGAATCGACCTGTCCGAGCGGCGTCCAGTACGGTCGTCTGGTCGACATCGGCCGCGAGGTCGTCGAAGCGAAAGTGCCGCGCAGCGCGCCGCAGCGGCTGATCCGCTGGGGCTTGCGTCTGGTGCTGCCGAAGCCGGCCTTGTTCGGGCTGCTGCTGTGGTTCGGCCGGTTGTTCCGGCCGCTGCTGCCGAAGGCGCTGAAGGACGCGGTGCCGCTGCCGCGCCCGGCCGGCACCTGGCCATCCGCGCGCCACGCGCGGCGGCTGGTGATCGCCGGCGGCTGCGTGCAGCCGTCGCTGGCGCCGGACATCGACAGCGCCGCCGCTCGCGTACTGGATGCCATCGGCATCAGCGCGGTGCCGCTCGCCATCGGCTGCTGCGGCGCGGTCGAGTACCACCTGAACGCGCAAGCCGCAGGGCTCGATACCGCCCGCATCGCGATCGACCGGCTCTGTGCCGCGCTCGAAGGCGGCGCCGAAGGCATCGTCGTCAGCGCCTCCGGCTGCGCCAGCTTCGTCGCCGAATACGCCCACCACTTGCACGGCGACCCGGCGTATCGCGTGAAAGCCGAGCGGGTCACAGCCGCGCTGATCGACCTCACCACGGTGCTGAGCCGCGAAGCCGCCGCCTTCGATGCCGCGCTGGCGCGCACGGCGGCGAAGCCGGAAGCCATCGCCTTCCACTCGCCCTGCACCCTGCAGCACGGGCTGAAGAACAAGGGCCAGGTCGAGCGGCTGCTGACCGTGGCGGGTTTTCGCACCACGGTGGTCGCCGACAGTCATCTCTGCTGCGGCTCGGCCGGCACCTATTCGATCCTGCAGCCGCAGCTGTCGGCCACGCTCAAGGCCAACAAACTGGTCGCCCTCGAAGCCGGCCAGCCGAGCCGCATCGCCACCGCCAACATCGGCTGCCTAACCCATCTGGCCAGCGATGCCAAGCGGCCGGTGGAGCACTGGATCGAGCTGATCGCGGAGCGGCTGGGGGTTTGAGCGCGCGTCGTCGCGGGGCTGTGGTCCGCCACTGGATACCGGCTTTCGCCGGTATGACGATGGGTTGAGGGAGGTGCTGCACTCACAGGCTGTCATACCGGCGAAAGCCGGTATCCAGCGCCCCAACGCGAACTTCAGCCCACCAAGTGCTCCAGCCGATCAGGACGCCGGCGGCAGCTTCGCCCGTGGCGGCAGATGCCCGGCCTTGAACCAGATCCGGCAGCCGTCGCGCGAGAACGGCGTGTGCGAGGAGCCGGGCGGCACGCGGTACCAGGTGCCGGCGGGGTAGTCGCCGAACTCGTCGGACAAGGTGCCGGCCAGCACCAGCACTTCCTCGCCACCGCCGTGGGTGTGGAACAGCGAGGCGCAGCCCGGCGCGAAGTCGATCAGCTTGACCACCTCGTCGCCAAATTGATGCAGCGGGATTTCCTGCTGGCCGGGCACCCGGCCTGGCTGCCAGGCAGCGCTGCCGGTGTCGATCGCGAACTGCGCGCTGTCGCCGGCCTCGAACTGCCAGAGCTTGACCAGGATCGTGCAGCCGGCGGTCGACTTCGGAATGTGGCGGCTGCCGATCGGGTTGCGCACATAGCTGCCGGCCGGATACGCACCGTGCTCGTCCTCGAAGACGCCGTCGAGCACGTAGAACTCCTCGCCGCCGCCGTGCGTGTGGGCGCTGAAGGCGGAGCCCGGCGCGTAGCGGACCAGGCTCGTGGCGCGCGCCACTTCGCCGCCGTCGCGATCCAGCGGCTTGCGGTCTACACCCGGCAGCGGCGACGGCGTCCAGGCCATCGCCGTGGTGTCGATCACCACCCGCTGCGTGTAGTCGGTGTGGAGCTTCACGGCCGCGCCAGCGTCTCGGCGACGATGCCGAACACGCTGCGGTCGACGACCATGCCGAGATGGCTGCAGCGCACTTCGATGTGCCGCACGTGGCGGTTGTGGCGATCGATGCAGGCGCCCCAGCTGACGATGCCGTCGTGGCGGTCGTATAGCGCGGTGACCGGCACCGGAATGGTCTTGGCGGTTTCGCGGGCATCGGCAGCCTGCGCCATCCGGTCCAGGTCCATGCCTTTCTTCCGGTAGCTGCGGCCGACGGCAGTGAACTTGGCGCCGCCGATCACCGGCGAGCCCAGCGTGATCACCTGGTCGACGATCTCTGGATACTCGCGGGCGATGTCGCGGGCCATCGCGCCGCCCAGGCTCCAGCCGACCAGCTTGACCTTCGCGCCCCGGCTGGCGGCCAGACGCTGCACCTGCTCGACCAGCCGGGGTTGCAGCTTCTTGAGGTTGCCGGTGTTGCGGCCCAGGCCCCAGCTGATTGCGTGGTAGCCAAGCGCCCTCAGCCGCCGGGTCAGCAGCGCCACGGCCAGGTCATCGGCCGCGAAGCCGGGCACCACCATCACCGGCTGACCCTGGCCGCGTGCCGGCTCGGCGGCGAACGGTCGCGGCAGGAAGCTGCCGAGCAGTTCCGGCACTGCACGCAGTTCCCACAGCAGGAGCTTGGGCGCAGGGGTCATCAGGCTGCGGTCGGGCGCGGTCATCGTCATCGGCGGGTGGGGAAATTCGGGATCAGGGCGAATTGTCGGCTGCCGTGTCGGCGGCGGCGAGGGCTGCGGTCAGCCGCGTGGCGGCGGACGGCTGCGGGTCGCGGCGGCGCCGAAGATCTGCTCGGCATTGGCGGCCAGGAAATGGCGGTAGGTGCGAGGCTGGCCGTCGTCGGTCCACAGCACTGCGCCATCGGCGTCGCGCGCCTGGCCGCGCTCGATGATCTCGACGAACTGCTTTTCGGTGCTGGCGCTGCCGGCGCTGCCATCAGCCTCGATCACCGGCGTCGCCATCGTCGCCGCCATCGTCGCGGTCTGCCGCAGCATGCTGCCGGGCGCGCCCTGGATCGCCGGCAGCAGCACCAGACCAGCGGCCTGCATCGCCGCTGCCATCGCTTCGATGCCGCCGAAGCCGGCCGCCGTGACATCGACGGTGACGTGATTGAAATCCGGCCCCAGCGCCAGCGCGCTGGCGGCTTCGCCGGATTCCGCCGCCACAGAGTCGAGCGTGGCGCGCTGCAGCGGCGGGCCGCTGCGGGCCATCAGCACCTCGCAGAAGTGCCGGATGAACGCGCGTGCTTCGGCCTCGGCGAGTCCGCCGGCGGCCTCGGCCTTGCCGATCTGCGCGATGAACGCGGTGTGGTCGACGGCAGCGGCCTGGGCGGCGCAATCGTCGCGGATCAGCGCGGCTACCGGCGGCGGGAACGCGGGCAGATCGACCTCGCTGACAAAGATCTTGAACGCCTGCGCGTCATCGCCTGGCACCTGCAGGTCGAAGCTGCGCAGGCGCTTGGCCGGGAACAGGTAGTCGCGGTCGCGGTGCAGGCCGAGCACGCGGGCGGCGCGCACGAACAGCGCCGCCAGCTGCGGATCGGCCGTACGGATCGCGCCGTGGTCGTTGACGAAGTGGCCGCCCCGGGCGGCGATCAGCTGCTGCAGGCGAACGAAGTCAGGCACGTTGCGCGCGAACTTCGCGGTGGCTTCGGCGACGAAGCGCTGGCGAAGTTCGCGCGGCGGGAGCAGGGCGGGCATCGGCGACGCCTCGGCAGGGAGATGCCGCCGAGCTTACGTCAGCCGGCGCCCGCCGGGCCTCAGAAGCGCAGGCGGACGCCGCCGCGCACCGAGTTGTAGTCCTGCTCGGTGAAGTCGTTTTCCAGGTGCGTGTAGCGGTATTCGCCGAACAGGCTCAGCGAATGGCTGACGCGGAAGCTCAGGCCGGCCAGCAGGTCGACGCCGTCGACGCGGTCCTGGTCGTCATCGCTGCCCTCCGGCGACAGGTTCATGTAGCCGATGCGACCGTAGGTCTGGATGTCCGGCGTGGCGTCGTACTCGAACAGCGCGCCGACATCGAAGCCGCTGGCCTCGCCGCGGGTGGTCAGGCCTTCAAAGCGGGTGTCGACCTGCTGGTTGACGTAGTGGCCGTAGCCGCCGAGGCGGAACACCGGCGACATCGGCAGCAGCACGCCGCCGCCGAGCCGGTACTCGTCCGACTGGTAGGTCAGCTTCGAGCCGGCGAAATCGGTATCGGTATCCGAGTAGGTGTATTCGCCGCCGAGGAACAGGCCGGTGTCGCCAAGGTACAGCTTGCCGCGCACGCCGAGATCGGCACCTTCCGGCTTCACCTTCTCGAAGCCGTCGTTGTATTCGAGGAAGTTGAGGCCGGCGAAGCCGTACAGATCGACGCCCGGCCCGCCCTGCGCAAAGGCGGACACGGGGGCGAGGAAGGCGGCGGTGGTCAGCAGCGTCTTGATGTTCATTGCGCGTCAAAGGGTCCGGTGGTGGCCCCGATCGGGCCGATGCCGATGCGCGGGGGCGTCATCAGGCGCGGCGAGAGTGGCGTGCGCCAGATGAGCGTTGGCTGAATGATCGGCGTGTCAGCGCGCGGCGATCCGTGCGGCGGCGGCCCGCCCGGCCTGCCATGCAAGCGTGACCCGGCTGCCCAGGCCGGCGTCGCTGGCGTAATGCAGGTCGCGGCCCAGGGTCAGCACCGGTTCGCCGAGCGGCTGGCTGACGAAGGCATAGCGCCAGCGGTGGGCGGTGGCGGCCAGGCTGCTGCTGCCGATGCCCAGCTGCCGCGCAGCCAGCGCCTGCAATTCGAGCGCGGCCGTCTCGGCCGGCAGTTCCAGGTGCGTGGTCGACCAGCGCGCGCCGGCCTGCACGGTGAGCCGTGGCGGACCGCTGCGGCCGGGCTTCAGGTCTTCGCGGGCGATCCAGGCCAGCGGCGCGTCGGCCGCGCCGGCGGAATGGGTGAACCCGGCCGGCAACGGATCGGCCGGCGTCCACATCAGCGTCCAGTTCGGGTCGTAGCGCACCTCGGCCAGCCGGCCGGGGGCGACGCCCGCCGCCGCCAGCAGCGGGATCGCCTGCGGTGTCGGCAGGGTCAGCAGCAGCGCGTCGCAGTCGAATACGGCGTCGGTCTCGGCGAAGCGCAGCTGCCAGCCACGGCCCGTAGCGCCCGGCTGCAGCGTGCTGACTGTGTGGCTGCAGCGCACGTCCAGCCCGTTGGCCCAGTGGCGGGCAAGGTGGTTGAAGGTGGGCGCCGCCAGCCAGCCGCCGCTGCCGTCGTGCGGCGCGATGGCCGGCCAGGGCAGCAGCTGGCCAGCGCCGATCGCGTCTGCCTCGGCGGCTGTGGCCCGCAGGTATTGCACGCCGTGATCGAAGCTGCCGGCCATGCCTTCGCGCGAGGCCATGCGGCCGCCCGGCCTGCGGCCTTTGTCGAACAGCGTGACGGCGTGGCCGGCGGCGGTCAGCGAACGGGCGGCGCTCAGGCCGGTGACACCGGCGCCGACGATGGCGATCTTGTTCATGCGGGATAACCGGAAAGGGGAATGAGGGTCAGCGCGGCGCCGCCAGCGCGTCGACTTCGACGGCTTCGGCACCGTCGGCAGATTCGCCCAGCAGCCGCTGGGCCGGCTCGGCAGCCTCGGCGTCGCGGCAGCTGGCCAGCAATTGCAGCCAGTGGATCGGCCGCAGGCTGATTTCCGCGCGCAGCGGCGCCGGGCGGTGCTCGTGCAGGCGGTGGCCGTCGCCGAGCAACACGCCGCAGGTTTCGGGAATCGCATCGAGATCGGCGGGCTTGGCGATCGCCGCCGGCAGCACGTACCAGAGCTGCTGCGATAGCTGCTCGTAGCCGAGCCGCTTGGCGGCGTTGCGCAGGTCCGATTTCAGATCGGCACGCGACACCTTGATTTCGTAGACGCGCGGCCGGATGCGGCGCTCGTCGAGCGTGCGCGGCAGCGCGAAGACATCCGGCCGCACGGTGATCCAGCGTGCTTCCGGCTTCACCTTGAAGCTGCGGCCGGTGAAGGTCATCCAGCCGTCGCGCTGCAGCTGCGCGGCGACCTGCCGGACCAGCGCCTCGTGACTGTCCAGCGCGGCGCGGTTGCGCGCCAGCAGGCTGCCGAGAGCAGCGATGCCGGCGGCGCTGACGCGGATCGTCTCGATGCCCTGTGGATCGCGGTGCAGCTCGGCAAGGCCGCCGACCAGCAGGTCGATCTCCAGGTTGTCGCGCACCGGCCAGCCGGCCGAGCGCCAGTAATCGCGCAGGCGTTTCAGGTGAGCGGGCGTGATCGGCGGCGACTGCGGCATCATCGCGGCATCGTACCGAAGCCACGCTCCCGTCGACCCCGCCCGCACCGCTGCCTGCCGCTTCCAGATCGCCCCGGCGAAGACCTGGCGCTTCGCCTGTCCGGCCTGCCTGCCGGCCGAGCAGGCCCGGCCCGGCTATCGCTACGGCGGCACCTGGAAGGGCGCGCGCCATTGAACGCCCGGCGTTCGGCATGATCCGCCACCGATGAAGACCACCGCCGCCGATTTCTGGAACCAGCCGCTGGCCGCGCCGTGGACGCAGGTGCCGCTGCTGCGCGATGCCCAGGGTGTGGAATGGGAGCGGGGCGCGATCAGCCGCAATCCGCTGAAGGTGCGCGAACGGCTGGAGCGGGCGGTCGATCACTGGGTGGACCGCGCTCGCGAAATCCCGCATCTGTCGTCGCTCGCCGCGCCGCTGCCACGGCCGAAGGTGCGGTACGACCTGAAGGGCGGCATCGCCGGCATGGCGGCGACCATGGTCCGGCCGCGGGCGCTGCCCGAGCAGTGGATTCGCATCCACCCGGACCTGCTGGCGCGCTACCCGGTGCGGATGATCCAGCAGACCATCCCGCACGAGATCGCCCATCTGGTGATCGACTGGTATCTGCCGAACGTGCGCGACCCGCACGGCCCGGAATGGATGGGCGTGATGATCTGGTTCGGCCGGCCGCCGCTGGCCTATCACGACATGGAAGCCGCGCCGTCGGCACGAGGCCGCGTGAAGGCTAGCGGTTCCGCGCTGCTGTTTGAAGCCCCGCATGGCCGGCGCTGAGGTTCAGCCCGGCCGCCTTCAGGCCAGTTTCAGGCGCGGTTCGACGCTGGCGATGCGCTCGAAATCGGCGTCGTCATGCAGCAAGGTCAGTTCGTATTCGATCGCGATCTGCGCGATCAGGCAGTCGTTGGAACTGCGCGGTGCCACGCCGGCCCAGCGGCAGCGGGCGTACAGCGCGCCGGCATCGGCGCAGGTTTTCACCGGATCGACCGGCAGAAAGCAGCGCTGCAGGGCCAGCTGATGGCGCGTGCGGGCCAGTGCGGCTTCGTCGCGGCAGCCCTGCAGGATCTCCTGAAGGATCACCGGCGCCAGCCCGAACGAGGCCTGCTGATCAACCAGTTCGCGCAGCCGCAGGCCTTTCGGCCCGGGCACCGGGCGCTGTGCGTCGATCCAGACCGAGGTGTCGACCAGATACACGGGCCTACTGCGCCTCGCCGGCCCGCGCGGCCTTGTAGTCGTAGGCCGGGTCGATGGCGTCGGAGCCGAAGAACTCGAGAATGCGTTGCCGGCGTTCGCGGTTGGCCACGAACTCCTCCAGCGCAGCGTGCACGGCGTCGCGCTTGGTGGTGGTTCGCGAATACTGCATCGCCTTTTTCACCAGCTCGTCGTCGAGCACGATGTTGGTCCGCATGGGCGGGCTCCGGAATCGAATGTGCATGACGATACACCAAGCGTGGTGTACGCTGCGCCACCGTTTGCACACCACACGAGCATCGTCCCCATGTCCGAGCCCCTGAACAAGCGCAGCCAGTCGATCACCGCTGGCCTCAACCGCAGCCCGAACCGCGCGATGCTGCGCGCCGTCGGCTTCAAGGACGGGGATTTCGAAAAGCCGATCGTCGGCGTCGCCAGCGGCCACTCGACGATGAACCCCTGCAACGCCGGCATCGGCGGCCTCGCCGCGCGGGCGGACGCCGCGCTGAAGGCGGCCGGCGCAATGCCGCAGATCTTCGGCTTCCCGACCGTCACCGACGGCATCGGCATGGGCACCGAATCGATGAAGTACTCACTTGTCTCGCGCGAAGTGATTGCCGACGCCATCGAAACCTCCGTGCAGGGCCAGAGCATGGACGGCGTGCTGGCCATCGGCGGCTGCGACAAGAACATGCCGGGCGCGATGATCGGCATGCTGCGCGTCAACGCGCCGGCCATCTTCTGCTATGGCGGCACGATCAAGCCGGGCGAGTGGAAGGGCATCCCGCTGACCATCGTCTCCGCGTTCGAGGCGGTCGGTGCTTTTGGTGCCGGCAAGATGAGCAAGGAAGACCTCGACGGCATCGAGAAGAACGCCTGCCCGAGCTTCGGCGCCTGCGGCGGCATGTACACCGCGAACACCATGTCCAGCGCGATTGAGGCCATCGGCCTGTCGCTGCCGTACTCGTCCACCGAAGCCAACCCGGACCCGGAAAAGGGTGATTCGGTCGCCCGCTCGGCGGAAGCGCTGGTCGAAGCGATCAAGCGCGATCTCAAGCCGCGCGACATCGTCACCCGCAAGAGCATCGAGAACGCCATCGCCGTGGTCATGGCCACCGGCGGCTCGACCAATGCGGTTCTCCACTTCCTCGCGATTGCCAACGCAGCACAAGTGGAATGGACGATCGACGACTACGAGCGCGTGCGCCGCCGCACCCCGGTGCTCTGCGACCTGAAGCCCAGCGGCAAGTACGTCGCCACCGATCTGCACAAGGCCGGCGGAATCCCGCAGGTCATGAAGATCCTGCTCGACGCCGGCCTGCTGCACGGCGACTGCATCACCATCACCGGCCAGACGATTGCCGAAGTGCTCAAGGATGTGCCGAGCCAGCCGCGTGCCGATCAGGACGTGATCCGCACCATCGACAAGGCGCTGTACAAGGCCGGCCACCTCGCGATCCTGAAGGGCAACCTCGCGCCGGAAGGCTGTGTCGCCAAGATCACCGGCCTCAAGAACCCGGTCATCACCGGCCCGGCCCGCGTGTTCGATTCCGAAGAACTGGCGATGGCCGCGATCATGGCGGACAAGATCAACCACGGCGACGTGCTCGTGATCCGCTACGAAGGCCCGAAGGGCGGCCCCGGCATGCGCGAAATGCTCACGCCGACCTCGGCGCTGATCGGCAAGGGCTTCGGAGAGACCGTCGGCCTGATCACCGATGGCCGCTTCAGCGGCGGCACCTGGGGCATGGTCGTCGGTCACGTCGCCCCGGAAGCCTACGTCGGCGGCCTGATCGGCCTCGTCCATGAAGGCGACTCGATCACCATCGACGCCCACCAGCAGCTGCTTCAGCTGAACGTCGACGACGCCGAAATCGCCAAGCGCCGCGCGCTGTGGAAGCAGCCGGCGCCGAAGTACACGAAGGGGCTGCTGGCGAAGTACGCGAAGCTGGTGTCGACGGCGAGCTTGGGGGCGGTGACGGACGCTTGAGGTCGCGGCTCTATTGCAAGTTGCAAAGACGAGGGGCCGGTGACGGCCCCTTTTCTGTTTGGGTATCCAACTGTGGCTGCGACGCGGATGGCTGCAAAGTGCCAAGTGCTGTAGTTCGATATTTCCCTCTCAGCAAAGCCTGTCAGTAACCAGCAAGCAAAAACAAAGGCTTTCTGAAGTCATGCTCAGCCTGCTACATCCTTCCGGTTTGCGAATTAAGGGCATCCTATGCCGACCGACTATGAGCGCATGTACTCAGTGGCCAATTTGGTTAGGGCGTATCGCTGGGTTCAGTCCAACTCCGAGGCTTACTACAAGAGTTTTTTCCGTGACGCCTACGCTGCCTACGCGGGAAATTCATCTGGCAATCTCCGGAGGTTGAGACGCACGCTCGCGAGGAACGCCTATGAGCCGTCGCACGGCTCCAAGCTCTTTCTGCCGAAGCCTTCGGGCCTGCTGCGGCCATACACGCTGCTGACGGTCGATGATCAGATCGTTTATCAAGCCGCGGTCAATGTGATCGCCGACAAGCTCCGGCCGAAAATCAGAAAGCGTTACAGAAAGGTCATATTCGGCCACATGTACGCAGGCAAGTCCTCGCAGTTCTTCTACATGAAGTGGCAGGACGGGTACAGGGCGTACTCAAAAGCGGTAGTGGCCATGATCTACGACGGTTACAAGCACGTCGCGAACTTTGATCTCACGGCCTTCTACGACTCCATCGATCACCATATTTTGCAGACGTTCCTTCACAGATTGGGTATCGACGATGAGTTAACCGACTTTCTGATGCGTTGTCTCAAGCAATGGACGTCAGCTGACTGGCCGCACGGCGTGGCGCCTATTTATCAAGGACATGGAATCCCTCAAGGACCTTTGTCTTCCGGCCTTCTGTCCGAGGTAGTGCTTAGCTATCTCGATGAAAAGGGTGCGGTAAGACCAGCTAAATATCTGCGCTACGTTGACGATATAAAGTTATTTGCGAAGTCCGCCGTACCGCTCAGACAGCAGTTGATTAGTCTTGATCTGGCGACGAAGGACATTGGCCTGTTTCCGCAGGGCAGCAAGATCAACATTCGCGAGGTCACCGATCCAGCATCGGAGGTAAAATCGGTTAGCAACCCTTCGGAACCGGCGCTCGGGCCTGTTGTGCGGCAAGACAAGCTGCAAGCGCGCCTGCTTGAGATCGGCAGAACTGTGAAGCTCCTTTCCGAGAACAAGACGAAGTTCAAATACTTGCTCGGCAGGGCAGAGCCGTCGCATCGCCTGAATAAACCGTTGATGCGCATCATGAAAGCCCAGCCGGCACTCGCCGCGTCGATTGTTGGGTACTTCAAACGGTACGCCCGACTTCCTCGGCGACTGGCAGATGACATATGCAGTTTTTTGGAGCAGGACGAGGTTTATCACTCGGTCCACGCCGACCTTCTGATGGCGGTGCTGCAAAACATGCCCGACGATTTTCGGGCGCGGTGTGCTGCCTACTGTCGGAAGCGTATTGGTAAAGCAGAAGTTAAGAAGCGCGGTGAACCCCAAGTATCGTTTAAAGCTGCATTATGGGCTTGGTTGCTTCGCGAGAATCGGGTCACCTATGTCCAGATCGAGCAATTTCTGAAATCGGAACGTGATGCGTGGGTGGTCAAAGAGGTGGTCGCCCGCCTCAGCTCCGATCACCTCGGGACGCCAAGCCACGAGGCGTTACTAAACCTCGCGATTACCTTGGAGAAGAACGCCGATGCGAACCGTGTTGCGGCGGTGCGCATCGTAGATGAGAGCTTACGTGTTACTGCCGCGCTTGCCGACATTGCAAATGCTGGTAAGCCGGACCTTTTTTTGGGCGGCAAGATAAAGCGTATAGGGAAGGCAGAAAGCTTGGTTGGCATCGTACTGTCGAGGGTTCTCGGCCATTCGTTTCCGGTCTACGACTGGGGCAGGCTGCTCGCTGCGCAGCACGTCCAGGCCGAGCGCTTGGCATTCAATGTTCAGCGCCACTACGAGTCCAGCATCGATGCATGTATCGTCGGCCTCGATAGTTTGTGTGACTTGGTTTTTGAGCGGCTGTTCGAAATTCACCTGCCGGGCAAAGGATTCGGCAACTACGGCGCGATGCTAGCAAACCCGACACTACTAGCCGCACTGCCGACAGTTTGTACTGAGTTCAAGACGCTGCATGATCTTCGCTGTGAATCCGCGACGGCGCATCCGCGAAACACGAAGAAGAAGATTGCTACCCGTCGGCTCAAACATCACGATCTGCGCAAGATTAGTCCCGGTCTTATCCGAGCAATTAAGGAAATCTTGCTACTTCATCCCTAAGTGTTCTTCCCAGCGAAGCTGCCTCAAGAACGGTGGTCGAGTCAGAAACACACGGCAAGCGTAGCCTAGAAAGAGCTGAGCGAAATCCGCGACGGGAGATCTCCGGCAGTGGGGCTTCCTGGATTTCGCGCTGCTCAATCCGGGCTAAGTGAACTGAGCGCCGATAACAATAGTTGACACCTGTGAGCCTGTTAACTATGGTTGACGAATGGTCGATGTCGTCAAAAGCGCCACGTTTGATCGCTGGCTGGCGTCTCTCCAGGATCGGCAGGCGCGGGCGAAGGTGCTGGCGCGCATCCTGCGGCTGAGCCTGGGCAACCCCGGCGATGTGAAGGCTGTTGGGCAAGGCGTGTCGGAAATGCGGATCGACCATGGCCCCGGTTATCGGGTGTATTTCACGCAGCACGGCCCCGTCGTCGTGGTCCTGCTCTGCGGTGGCGACAAGTCCACGCAGGACAAGGACATCGCGCAGGCCAAGGCCCTTGCTGCGCAGTGGAAAGATCAGACATGACCCAAGAAACGTTCAGCCGCTATGACGCGGCCGATTACCTCAAGGACGAGGCCGACATTGCCGCATACCTTGAGGCGGTCATCGAAGACAGCGGCTGTGACGCTGCGGCCATCGCGCATGCCCTTGGCGATGTCGCGCGTGCCCGGAACATGAGCCAACTGGCGCGGGATACCGGCATGACCCGAGAAGGGCTTTACAAGGCCCTGTCCGGCACTGGCAATCCGAGCTTCGCCACCATCCTGAAAGTCTCCCATGCGCTGGGACTCAAGATGGTGTTCACGGCCGCTGCACGGCCGGACGAGCACCTGACGGCCTGATCCCCGCGCTGGCGCTTGAGCCTCCGGCTGCAGAGTCTGCCGGCACGCGATCCGGCGACCGCTTCACTGGGTAGTCAGCAACTGCCGCAATTCCTCCAACGCCTCCCCCGTATAAACCGCAATCCGCTGCATATGCGGCAAGGTATCCCGGCAGCCGGTGAACCCGAAGTTCATCGTGCCGGCATACGACAGGCAGGTGATGTTCAGCGCGCCACCATGCGCGATCAGCGACACCGGGTAGGTCGCTTCGAGCTTCGCACCGTTCCAGTACAGCGGCCGGTCAGGGCCGGGGACGTTGGAGATGGTGATGTTGAACACCGGCTTCGCGCGGCCGCCGAGGCCGGTCAGCAACTGGAGCGTGTACGGGCCCATGACCATCATCGTGTACTGGGTCAGCGCCGATTTCGGCATCGCCTGCAGGTGTTCCTTGGCGCGGGCGGTGGACGCTTTGATCGCGGCGAGCCGGGCCAGCGGGTCGGCGATATCGGTGGCGAGCGTGGCCATGATGAAGCTGATCGCATTGCCGGTGGACTGGTCATCGGCCGGCCGCACGTTCACTGGAATGCCGGCGGTCAGCGGCGCTGCTGGTAGCTGATCCAGTTCGCCGAGGAAGCGGCGCAGCGCAGTGGCGCAGAGGTACAACACGATGTCGTTCAGCGAGCAGTCCGCTTTCGCGGCCAGGCTTTTCAGTTCGGCCAGGTCGTACTGCTGGGTCGCGAAGCGGCGGGCTTGGTTGACCCGGCCGTTGAGCACGGACTTAGGCCCCATGAACGGGCCGACCAGCGCATCACCCGGCGTTTTCTTCGCGCGGCGCAAGCGGCGCAGCGCGGCGATCAGCGCGGAAGCGGATTTGGTCTTGGCGCCGAACTGCTCCTTGATGACCTGCATCGGGTTGGCTGCCGGCGCGGTCGGCACCTTCTCGCGGCGGGTCTTTTCCGGCGGCGGCACGCGCCACGGCGCGACCATGTTGCGGGCCTCCGGGTCGGGCGAGAACACGCGCGACATCATCCGCGCGCCGGAGACACCATCGACCAGCGAGTGATGGATCTTGGTGTAGAGCGCCACCCGGTTGCCTTCCAGGCCTTCGATCATCGTGCACTCCCACAGCGGCCGGCTCAGATCGAGCTGGGTGGAGTGCAGCAGCGACACCAGCACGCCGAGTTCGCGCTCGCCGCCGGGGCGGGGCACGGACAGATGGCGGAAGTGGTAGTCCATGTCGACGCGGTCTGCCTCGATCCACACCGGCAGCGCACGGCCACCGCGCAGCTTCAGGTTCCACGGCTCCTGCAAGTCCTTGCTGGCTTTGGCGCGGGCGACCAGATCGAGCACGAAGCCTTCCGGGGCATCGGCCGGCAGCGAGAAGATCTGCAGCTGCGCGACATGCATCGGCGTGTCGCGGGATTCCACCTGCAGCCATGACGCATCCAGCGGATTGAGCTTCTTCATCGCAGCGGTCTCCTCGGCTTGTTCTGGTTGTGGCCGCACTGTAGCCGGCCTGCGGTGCGCGGCGGGAGGGCTGGATCGGCACAGACGGCGCGGCCCGCGCATCGCCGTTGGCCGGAGGCTGCCGGGGCTGCCCGGATGCCGGTCGCCGCTGCTTCGGCGCATCATCCGGGCGTGACCGGCGGCGTCATGTTCGCGGCCGGCGCATCCACGCTACGGAGGAGTCCGCAATGAGCACCCCGCTTGATGTCCTGATCATCGGCGCCGGCATTTCCGGCATCGGCATGGCCTGCCACCTGCAGCGCGACAGCCCGGGCAGCCGCTTCGCGGTCATCGACCGGCGCGGCCGCATCGGCGGCACCTGGGATCTGTTCCGCTATCCCGGCGTGCGTTCGGATTCCGACATGTTCACCTTCGGCTACAGCTTCCGGCCCTGGCATGCGTTCAAGGTGCTGGCCGATGGCGAGTCGATCCGCAGCTACCTGACCGACACCGCGCGCGAGTACGACGTGGAGCGGCACATCCGCTTCAACCGCAAGGTGCTGCGCGCCGAGTTCTCGACCGCCACCAGCCTGTGGACGGTGACCGTGCTCGACGAGTCCAGCGGCCGCGAGGAACGCATCCAGGGCCGGGTGCTGGTCAACTGCACCGGCTACTACAACTACGATCGCGGCCACGACCCGGACTTCCCCGGCCAGGACGCGTTCAAGGGCCAGCGCATCCATCCGCAGTTCTGGCCGGAAAATCTCGACTACGCCGGCAAGCGCGTGGTGGTGATCGGTTCCGGCGCCACCGCGATGACCGTGGTGCCGGCGATGGCCGAGTCGGCCGCCAAGGTGACGATGGTGCAGCGCTCGCCCACCTATGTGTTCTCGATTCCCGGCACCGACAAGATCGCCAAGGCGATGACCAAGGTGATGCCGAAGAAGTGGGCCTTCGCGCTGACCCGGGCGCGCAATCTGGCGCTGCTGCGGCTGATGTATTTCGGTTCGCTGCGTTATCCGGACGTGGCCAAGAAGCTGTACATCGGCAGCGTCCGCAAGGCCCTCGGTGAACAGGCCGACATGCGCAACTGGACGCCGCGCTACAAGCCCTGGGACGAGCGCCTGTGCGCGGTGCCGGACGGCGACCTGTTCCAGGCGATCAAGCGCGGCCGCGCCGAAGTGATCACCGCCGGCATCGAACGCTTCACCGAAGGCGGGCTGAAGCTCGATGACGGCCGCGAGATTCCCGCCGACATCATCGTCACCGCCACCGGGCTGGATGTGCGCGTGTTCGGCAACATCACGGTGGCAGTCGATGGCCAGACGATCGACCCGGCGCAGCGGCTGACCTACAAGGCCACCCTGCTCGAAGGCCTGCCGAACTGCGCCTGGATCGTCGGCTACATCAATGCGCCGTGGACCCTGAAGGCCGACATCGCCGCCCGCTACATCTGCCGGCTGGTCAACCACCTGAAGGCCAGCGGCAGCAGCCGCTTCGTGGCCGTGGCGCCGCCCGGGGAAATCGCCGACGACAACATCTTCGGCGGGCTGAAGTCGAACTACGTGAAGCGCGCCGCCAGCACCCTGCCGCGCCAGGGCCGCAGCGGGCCGTGGCGGGTGGAACACGACTACCGGCGCGACAAGCCGATCCTGCTCGAAGCGCCGGTCGATGACGGCGTGCTGCAGTTCGTGCCGGCGTCGGCGGCGTCCAGCGACCCGGCTACGGCAGCGAGGACCGCCGCAGCGGCCTGACAGCGAGGCCAACGCCGCGCCATTGTCAATCTTGGCGCGGCGCGGGCATGGCGCTATGGTCGCGGCCCGTTTCCCGTCCTCGCCTGCGCATGACCTCTGCTGCTGCCGCCACCGCCGAACGCGTCCGTCGCGACATCCTCAATCTGATCGCCATCGAGATCGGCGCCCAGCCGCGTCAGGTGGCCGCTGCGGTGGACCTGCTCGACGAGGGCGCGACGGTGCCGTTCATCTCGCGCTATCGCAAGGAAGTCACCGGCGGGCTCGACGACACCCAGCTGCGCACCCTGGAAGAGCGGCTCGGCTACCTGCGCGAACTGGAAGACCGCCGCGCGACGGTGCTGGAATCGATCCGCAGCCAGGACAAGCTGACCGAGGAGCTGGAAGCGAAGATCAACGCCGCCACCACCAAGGCCGAGGTCGAAGACCTTTACCTGCCGTACAAGCCGAAGCGCCGCACCCGTGGCGAGATCGCCCGCGAGCGCGGCCTGGAGCCGCTGGCCGACCTGATCCTCAACGATCGCAGCGTCGTGCCGAGCGTGGCCGCCGCGCCGTTCGTGCAGGGCGAAGTGACTGACGCCAAGGCCGCGCTCGATGGCGCCCGCGACATCCTCACCGAACGCTTTGCCGAAGATGCCGCGCTGCTCGGGTCCTTGCGCACTTATCTGCGCGAACGCGGCGAGCTGCGCGCCAAGGTCATCGAAGGCAAGGAAGACGCCGGTGCCAAGTTCAGCGACTACTTCGACCATCGCGAGCCGTTGGCCAAGGTCGCCGGCCACCGCGTGCTGGCGATGATGCGCGGCCGCAACGAGGAAATGCTGAGCCTCGACATCGAGGTCGATGCCGACGATCCGGCGCCGTACAAGCCGGTCGAGCGGATGATCGCCGCCACGCAGAACATCAGGCAGGACGGTGGCGAAGCCGACGCCTGGCTGATGAATGTCTGCCGCTGGACCTGGCGCGTGAAGCTGTCGATGAACCTGTCGGTCGACCTGATGATGGAACTGCGCAGCCGCGCCGAGGCCGAGGCCATCGAAGTGTTCGCGCGCAACCTGAAGGCGCTGCTGCTGGCCGCACCCGCCGGCCCGAGAGTGACCCTGGGGCTTGATCCCGGCATCCGCACCGGCTGCAAGATCGCCGTCGTCGATGCCACCGGCAAGCTGCTCGATACCGCCACCGTCTACCCGTTCCAGCCGCGCAATGACGTGCGTGGCGCGCAGGCGGAGATCGCCCGGCTGTGCAAGCTGCACAAGGTGGAGCTGATCGCGATCGGCAACGGCACCGGCAGCCGCGAAACCGAAAAGCTGGTGGCCGAGATGCTGCCGCTGCTCGCCGATCCGAAGCCGCAGAAGATCGTCGTCAGCGAAGCCGGCGCCTCGGTCTATTCGGCGTCGGAACTGGCGGCCAACGAATTCCCGAATCTCGACGTGACCCTGCGCGGCGCGGTGTCGATCGCCCGCCGGCTGCAGGACCCGCTGGCGGAGCTGGTGAAGATCGATCCGAAGTCCATCGGTGTCGGCCAGTACCAGCACGATGTCGACCAGTACCGGCTGGCGAAGCAGCTCGATGCGGTGGTCGAAGACGCCGTGAACGCCGTCGGTGTCGATCTGAACATGGCCTCCGCGCCGCTGTTGGCGCGGGTGTCCGGCCTGAGCCGCAGCCTCGCCGAAGGCATCGTCTTCCACCGCGACCAGCACGGCGCGTTCAAGTCGCGCAAGGCGCTGCTGGACGTGCCGCGCCTCGGGCCGAAGACCTTCGAGCAGTGCGCCGGCTTCCTGCGGATTCGCGATGGCGAGGAGCCGCTGGATGCCTCGTCGGTGCATCCGGAAGCCTATGAGGTGGCGCGGCGCATCGTGTCCGCCTGCGGCCGTGACCTGCGCAGCCTGATGGGCGATGCCGTCGCGCTCAAGAAGCTCGACCCGAAGCAGTTCATCGACGAGCGCTTCGGCCTGCCGACGGTGCGCGACATCGTCACCGAACTCGAAAAGCCGGGCCGCGATCCGCGCCCGGAATTCAAGACCGCGACCTTCGCCGACGGCATCAACGAGGTCGCGGATCTCAAGCCCGGCATGGTGCTGGAAGGCACGGTGACCAATGTCGCCGCGTTCGGCGCCTTCGTCGACATTGGCGTCCATCAGGACGGCCTCGTGCACGTCTCCCAGCTGTCCGACCGCTTCGTCAAGGACCCGCACGAGGTGGTCAAGGCCGGCCAGATCGTCAAGGTGCGCGTCGTCGATGTCGACGTGAAGCGGCAGCGTATCCAGCTGTCGATGAAGAAGGACGACGGCTCGGCCGCGCCGGTCTCCGGCGCCCGGGGCAGCGAACGCGCGCCGGACCGCCGCAGCACCCAGCGCCCGCCGCAGCGTCAGGCCGCGCCGCAGCTCGGCTCGCTGGGCAGTGCGCTGGCGGATGCGTTGAAGAAGCGCTGAGGGGAGGGCCGCGTTCGGTCAGGGCTGCGTTCCAGCGCGGCGACGCCGTTCCCGGAACGGCGTTCGTCCGGTGCGGCTCATTTCAGCAGTTCGATATCCGTCGTCCGCGTGGTGCGGACATCGAAGCTCAGCAACGGCGCATGGCCGGCGGCCCTGCACAGGCCGGCATGCAGGCAGTCGGCGAAATCGGCGTTGCCGTTGCGCCACGCATGCAGCGTCCGCTCGAGCGCGTCTTCGGACTGGAACAGCAGTTCGCGGGTTTCGAGCATGGCGTTGAACGCCCGCTGGATGTCGGCCTTGGCGTAGCGATAGCGCGAGCGCAGCACCCATTCCAGTTCCAGAGCGACCGTCACTGGCACGAACAGCGGCTGCTGCTGGCGCGCTGCCATCCGGAAGCGCTCGGCTGCCAGCGCGGACTGCTCCACGTCGTCGTCAACCAGCCAGCGCACGAGGACGTTGGTGTCGAGGCCGGCCATGGCGGCGTGACGCGGATCAGCCGAGATTCAGATCGTCGATCGGCACCGGCTTGCGCCGCTTGTTGTCCATCGGCTTCAGCAAGCCCTGCAATTCGTTGATCGACCGGGTCTTGGCACGCATGACCGTGGTGCCGTCATCGAGTTGCGTGAACACCACGCGCTCGCCGGTGTCCAGGCCAAGCGCGGCGCGAATCTCCGCTGGAATGGTGATCTGGCCCTTGCTGGTCATGGTGGCTTCGCTCATGACGTCATCCTTACAAAAATCGGAAAAGTAAGGATACGCCTGCTTCTCAGCCAGCGGCCAGCACCGGGCCGATCAGCGGCGTTTCAACGCCCCTCCGCCGCCGCCATCGGGTCGTAGCCTTCAGCCTTGAACTTGCGGTGCAGCTGCCGGCGGCGCACGCCCATGTTGCCGCCGTCGTACAGCGGGAAGCACAGCGCGTCCTGCATCAGGCCGGCCAGCGGCGTCAGCTCGGTGTAGCTGTCGACGCCGACGAGGCGCATCGCGTCGTAGACCACCTGCACGCAGAGTTCGGAGGCGTAGACCTTGGTCATGATCGCCAGCTCGTCGCTGGCGCGGTCGGTCACGTCCAGCTGGTGGCAGGCCTTCCAGGTCAGGTAGCGCGCGGCTTCGATGCGCATCTTCAGGTCGGCCAGCATGTAGCCGGCGTTCTGGTGTTCGATGACCGGCACGGTGCCGGAGCGCTTGTCGTTCTTGGCGAAGTTCAGCGCCACGTCGAAGGCGGCGCGCATCACGCCGGTGCAGGCGGCGCCGATCAGCGCGGCGGTCCAGCTGAACGCGTGCTGGCAGATCTTCGCGCCGTCGCCGGGCTTGCCGATGATGTTGCCGATCGGCACGCGCACCTCGTTGAAGTGGATGCGCGGCGACACCACGGCGCGATGGCCGGCGGTGTCGAGATAGCCGACCACCTCGACCCCCGGCGTCGCGCCCGGCACCACGATCACCGCCAACGATTCGGCCGGCGGCAAGGTCGGATCGGTGCGGCAGACCACGCTCAGCAGGTGCGCGCCGCGGCCGTCCCAGCCGCAGCCGTTGGTGGTGTAGTGCTTCTGGCCGGTGATGACCCATTCGTCGCCATCGCGGCGGGCGAAGGTCTGCACGCCGGCACTGGGGTCCGGGCAGTCGTAGTTGGAACCGCCGGTGACTTCGGTGAAGGCCAGCGCGGCCAGCCGTTCGCCGGGGGCGGCGAGGATTTCGCCGATCCAGCGGCGCTTCTGTTCTTCGCTGCCGAAGCCGAGGATCGGCTCCATGCCGAGGCCGGTGCCGAGCAGCGTGGTCGGCACGTTGATGTCGACGGCGCAGAGTTCCTCCGAGGCCAGCGCGAAGTCGACGGTCGACATGCCGCCGCCGCCGTAGGCCTTCGGGAACAGCGCGTGGATGAAGCCGGCGGCGGCCATCTGCGCGTAGAACGGCTGGGTCGCGAAGAAGCGGTCTTCCGGCCGGGCAATCGGCGTGATGGTCGGCTTGACCTGGCTCAGCACCGTGGCGGCGAACTGGCGCGCGCCGGCCTGCAGGGCTTTCTGTTCGTCGCTTAAGGAGAAGTCGATGGCCATCGTGGGCGTTCCTTGATCGTGGTTGCGCGGGGTGATTCGAGCTTACGCGCGGCGGCAAGCGCCGGATTGACCGATTCCGACCGCCGAATTGACGGTTCGCGCACGGCCTGCGGGCGCGCCCCTGGCAGGGATCGTGCGGCATCGCGGACGTATGATCCTGAGCAGGACCGAGCGACCGAGCGGGAGGCGGCACCGATGCGCACCTGGACCACCGAGGACCGGCCGCCGGCCGAGCAGTACCCCTACTGGCGCGAAGTGCTGTGCGAAGCGTTCACCGCGCTGGACCCGGTAGCCGATGCCGTCGGCCGTTTCGAAAGCCGCGTGGCCAGCAAGGACCTGCTCGATGTGACCGTCTCCGAGGTCCGCTCGCGCGCGCAGACCGTGTTCCGCCGGGCGCGCGAGATCCGCCGCAACCCCAGCGAGTACTTCTTCGCCAACCTGCAGCTCGAAGGCCGCTGCGTGGTGCGTCAGGACGGCCGCGAAGCGCTGGTGCAGCCGGGCGATTTCTACATCGTCGATACCACCCGCAGCTACGAGCTGGCTTTCGAGGACTGGCGGATCCTGTGCATCCGCCTGCCCCGGCAACTGCTGATGCCGCGGCTGCAGGCGCCGCGCGAAGCCACCGCCGTGCGCCTGCACGATGACGGCGCGCTGGGCTCGGTCGCCGGCACCTACATGCGCTCGCTGATGCAGTGCTCGGAAGCCATTCCGCTGGCGGCCCAGCAGACCATGATCGACACGCTGGGCAACCTGCTGTCGATCGCGCTCGGGGCTACGGTCGACACCGCCGACCGTGGCCGGGCGGCGGTCCAGCAGGGCTTGCGCGATGCCATCGCCGCCCATGTCGCCGCGCGGATCGCCGATCCGGGGCTCGGCGTGAACAGCGTGGCGGCGCGCTTCCGCATCTCGCCGCGCTACCTGCACAAGCTGTTCGAGGACCAGGGCCTGTCGTTCTCGAAGATGGTCATGGAGCGGCGTCTGGAGCGCTGCCAGCGCGACCTGATGGACCCGGCCCAGGCGCAGCTGCCGATTTCCCGGATCGCCAGCCGCTGGGGTTTCAACGACCTGTCGAGCTTCTGCCGGGTGTTCCAGAAGCGGCATGGCGTGTCGGCCGGAGAATTCCGGCGCAGCGCGGCGGCGGTGCGCCCGGTCGATCCGATCGCGGATGCAGGTCAACAAGATCGAACTGGCCGATAACCGGGACGAGCTCCTGTTGCTGCGGGCGTTCGGCAGGCCCTGAAGTCCGGAACGCTGCCGAGCGTGCGCCTACTTTCCGAAATGCCGCGAGTACCCGAGCAGCAGCGTGTTGACGTGGGGATTGATCGATTCTTCGCCGCCGATCCCCAGCGCGTCAGTGGCCGATTGGCCTTTGACCTTGCTGTCCAGGTAGCGGCCATAGGCGAGATGTACGTCGCTTTTCTGAGAGATCGCAAACGTGCCGCCCAGCGTCGCTTGCCACCGCGCGCTCGGCGCGAACAGATTGAGGCTGACGGAGTTGGCATCGGTTCCTCGGGTCGGATGCCGTCCGTAAGCACCGCCCATCCGCAACGTGAGCCGCTGCGTCGCCGCCCATTCCACCGCCAGCCTGTAGGTGGTGACGCCGCGCCAGTGGAAACCCGAGCCGTTGGGGGAACCGAAGGCATCGTTCGGTGGATTGATCACCGAATTGGCGACACCATTCGCGAGCGCCGGAATCTTGTTGAACAGGATGTGCTGGACATCGCCGCCGATGGTGACGCCAGTGACGGGCCTGGCCCCGAAACCTAGGCTGAAATTGGCCGGGATGTCGAATGAGCCCTGGCCGGCGATTAAGCCGCGATACTCGTCCAGGTTCTGGAAATAGACCTTCGTCGAATAGGCGGCACCCAGATCGAGCCATGGCGTGACGCGGCCGAACAGGCCAACACGGACGCCCGCTCCGAACGACGACGCGTAGCCATTGTTGGTCACCTGCTCGGGGCTCGCCGAGATGCCTTGAAAGGCCTGCAGGCCGTAGGCCTTGAAACGCTGCAATGCCAGCAGCGGTGCAATCCCGACGCTGTAATTGGGCCTGAAGGTCCAGGCCAGCGTCGGCGCAAGGATGATCTGCGACAGGTCGAAGCCCAGCTTGCCGCAGCCGCCAAAGAAGTTGCCGGGGCGATCCCCGCATGCGGCCGGATTCCGGTTGCTGCCGGGAACGCCGGTGTCGCCGGGATACTCGGTGTTCAGGCCGCCGTTGCCGTAGAGCGATACGCCCCAGCTGAGGCGATCGTTGATGCGATGGGCGTAGCCGGCTTCTGGCAGGATGAAGAGGCCATTCTTGCTGGTAGTGGTGAAGTCGTAGTCCGGGTCAATTGCGCCGGAACGCGAAATGCGGCGGTACGGATTGAACAGCAGCACGTCCACATCCAGACGATCGTCCGCCATCGCCAGTTTGGCGGGGTTGCTGGCACCGGCAAAACCGTCGAAGCCGATGGCGGTTGCAGTGCCGGCGGATTGGCCTGCCATGGGTCCGTATCCCAGGATGAAGTAGCCGCCGCCCGCTGTTGCGGGCAGCGAGGCCACTGCAGCGAGGAGCGGCATTGCCATGGAGAGCGTACGGCCGAGGCGTCGCGTGTTGGCGATCATGATCAAATTGGCAGCGTGTGGATGATGGAGGGATCGGCATTCGCGACGGCACCCGATATGCTGGCGAATCTACGTTGGGCACCCACTTTTCGGAAGTACACACATGAAAGTAAGTATCCCCGCGCCATCGGCGGACACCGCAACGCACTCGCGCTATCTGGCGAAGAAGCAGTCCCGACGCGGAACCGTGCTGTCGGCGCAACGAGGCAATGTCCTGGCAAGCGAATGCCCGTCCCAGGAAATCCTGAAGCACGTCACCAGTCGCTGGGGCGTGCTTGTGCTGATCGTTCTGCAGAGCAGGACGCATCGATTCAGCGAACTGCGCCGTTCCATCGGCGGCGTGAGCGAGCGGATGCTGACGCAGACCCTGCAATGGCTGGAAGGCGACGGCTTGATCAACCGTGTCGCATTCGATGTCGTGCCGCCGCACGTCGAATACAGCCTGACCGAGCTTGGCCATGAAGTGGCCGAGAAAGTCTGCGCGTTGGCCGATTGGATTGAAGTCAACCTGACGCGCATTCTCGACAAGAAGTCGGAAGCGCCCCAGCGTTGATGACCCTGCGGCGGTCCGTCAGGCGTGCCGTCGCTGCCGCGATGGGTCGCCGTCCGCGCACCTGAAGACGATCTGACAGCGGCAAAAGAAAACGGCGCCCGAGGGCGCCGTTTTTGTGAAGCGAACCGTGTTGCTGCCGCGTGTCAGGCCTTGCCGGCCAGCTGCTCGACGATCGCCGGATTCTCCAGCGTGGAGATGTCCTGCGTGATCTCCTCGCCCTTGGCGATCGAGCGCAGCAGCCGGCGCATGATCTTGCCGCTGCGGGTCTTTGGGAGGCCGTCGGCCAGCCGGATGTCATCCGGCTTGGCGATCGGGCCGATTTCCTTGGACACGTGCTCACGCAGTTCCTTGATCAGCGCGGCGGCCTCGTCGCCGGTCGGGCGTGTGCCCTTGCAGATCACGAAGGCGCAGACCGCTTCGCCCTTGATCTCGTGCGGACGGCCGACGACGGCGGCTTCTGCCACGCGCGGATGACTGACCAGGGCGGACTCCACTTCCATCGTGCCGAGGCGGTGGCCGGAGACGTTCAGCACGTCGTCGACCCGGCCGAGGATCCAGTAGTAGCCGTCCTCATCGCGGTGCGTGGAGTCGCCGGCCACGTACAGCAGCGAGCCGTCCGGACGGGCCGGGAACTGGCCGAAGTAGGCCTTCTTGTAGCGCTCGTTGTCGCCCCAGATGGTGCGCAGCATCGACGGCCAGGGCTTGGTGATCACCAGGTAGCCGCCGGCGGTCTTGCCGCTGACCGGATCGCCCAGCTCGTCGACGACGTCGGCGAACAGGCCCGGCAGCGGCTGCGTGCAGGAGCCCGGCTTGGTCGGCGTGGCGCCGGGGATCGGGCTCATCATGATGCTGCCGGTCTCGGTCTGCCACCAGGTATCGACGATCGGAAGCTTCTCCTTGCCGATCACCCGGTGGTACCACATCCAGGCTTCCGGATTGATCGGCTCGCCGACCGAGCCGAGCAGTCGCAGCTTCGACAGGTCGTACTTGTTCGGAATCTCCTCGCCGGACTTCATCAGCGCGCGGATCGCGGTCGGCGCGGTGTAGAAGATGGTCACGCCGTGGTCCTGGCAGATCTTCCAGAAGCGGCCGGCGTCGGGGATCGTCGGCACGCCTTCGTAGATCATCACCGTGGCGCCATTGGCCAGCGGGCCGTAGGTCACGTAGCTGTGGCCGGTGATCCAGCCGACGTCCGCCGTACACCAGAACAGGTCGTCTTCCTTCAGATCGAACACCCACTGCGCCGACTTCATCGCGCCCAGCAGGTAGCCGCCGGTGCAGTGCTGGATGCCTTTCGGCTTGCCGGTGGAGCCGGAGGTGTAGAGCAGGAACAGCGGGTGCTCGGCATCGACGAACACAGGCTCGCAGGTTGCCGGCACGGTCGCGGTCAGCTCGTGCCACCAGAGGTCGCGGCCGGCGGCCATCGGCACCGTCTGCGTGGTGCGCTTGGCCACCACCACCTTCTCGACCAGCGGGCAGCCGAGCGCCAGCGCATCGTCGACGCCCTTCTTCAGCTCGATGAAATTGCCGCCGCGCTGATTGCCGTCGGCGGTGATCACCACGCGGGCACCGGTGTCCTCGATGCGGTCGCGCAGCGCGGTGGCGGAGAAGCCGCCGAACACCACCGAGTGGGTGATGCCCAGGCGCGCGCAGGCCTGCATCGCGATCACGGCTTCGGCGGAATGCGGCAGGTACAGCACCACGCGGTCGCCCTTGACCAGACCCAGGCCCTTCAGCGCATTGGCGAGTTTGCAGACCTCGGTGTGCAGTTCCCGATACGTGTAATTGCGCGTGTCACCTTTTTCGCCCTCGTAGCGGATGGCGACCTTGTCGCCGCGCGTCGCCAGATGGCGGTCGAGGCAGTTGTACGAGGCATTGAGGGTGCCGTCGTGAAACCAGCGGTAGTTCGGTGCGTCCGAGTCGTCGAGCACGGTCTGGAACGGCGTTTCCCAGCTCAGCTCGTCGCGGGCGAACTTGCCCCAGAAAGCACGGAAATCGGTTGCCGCCTCGGCGCGCAGGGCGCTCAGCTGGTCGGCATTGACCCGGGCCTTGGCGACGAACGCGTCCGACGGCGGGAATACGCGGTTTTCGGTCAGGACCGACTGGAAGTTGTCACTGCTCATTGTTTTTCATCCTCGTAGTCATTGCCCCTTGAGCGGGGGTGTCTCCTCCGGCCGGAGTGTGCCAGTGACGGCACACCCTTGATGGCGGTGCGGCGCTAAAGCAAACATCGCGCCCGGTTCTTGCAGGCAAGCTCCCGGAACGCGAAAGGCCCGCCGGTGGGCGGGCATTTCGGTTTCAGTGGCTGGCTGCGCCGGTCGCGCCGTAGCCGGTTTCGGCGCGGACCAGTTGTTCGGTGTATCGGCCTTTCTCGATCCTGGCTCTCGCACTTCGGTCGGTGACCGAGCCGATCCAGCAGCCGAAGAAGGCAAGGCTCATCGAGAAGAGCGCCGGTGCGTCGTACGGGAACACCGGGCTGTCGTGGCCGAGCACCTTCACCCAGACGGCCGGGCCCAGCACCGTCAGGCTCACGGCCGACAGCAGGCCCAGGCTGCCGCCGAGCAGCGCACCTCGGGTGGTCAGGCCGCGCCAGACCATCGACAGCAGCAGGATCGGGAAGTTGGCGCTGGCGGCGATCGCGAAGGCCAGCCCGACCATGAAGGCGACGTTCTGCTTTTCGAAGGCGATGCCGAGCACGATGGCGAGGATGCCGAGCGCGACGGTGGCGTACTTCGACACCCGGATCTCGTCCTGCTCGTTGGCCTTGCCGCGCTTGAACACGTGGGCGTAGAGATCGTTCGACACCGCCGTGGCGCCGGACAGCGTCAGCCCGGCGACCACGGCGAGGATGGTCGCGAAGGCCACCGCCGAGATGAAGCCGAGGAAGACATCGCCGCCGACCGCGTGGGCCAGGTGGATGGCCGCCATGTTGCTGCCGCCGCGCAGGCCCCCCTGCGGCGATGCCGTGTCGAGATAGAACGTGTTGGTGCCGACCAGCACGATGGCGCCGAAGCCGATGATGAAGGTCAGGATGTAGAAGTAGCCGATGAAGCCGGTCGCGTAGAACACGCTCTTGCGAGCCTCGACGGCGTTCTTCACGGTGAAGAAGCGCATCAGGATGTGCGGCAGGCCAGCGGTGCCGAACATCAGCGCCAGGCCCAGCGAGATCGCCGACACCGGGTCCTTGACCAGCTTGCCGGGTGCCATGATCGCCAGCCCGTCCTTGTGGGCGGCGGTGGCCTGCTCGAACAGCGTCTCCACCGAGAAGCCGACATGGCGCATCACCATGAAGGCCATGAAGCTGGCGCCGCCGAGCAGCAGCATCGCCTTGATGATCTGCACCCAGGTGGTCGCCAGCATGCCGCCGAAAGTGACGTAGACGATCATCAGCACGCCGACCAGCACCACGGCAATGTTGTAGTCGAGGCCGAACAGCAGCTTGATCAGCTGGCCGGCGCCGACCATCTGGGCGATCAGGTAGAAGGCCACGGTGATCAGGGTGCCGGCGGCCGCCAGCTTGCGGATCGCCAGCTGGTCCAGCCGGTAGCTGGCGACGTCGGCGAAGGTGAACTTGCCGAGATTCCGCAGCCGTTCGGCGATCAGGAACATGATTACCGGCCAGCCGACCAGAAAGCCGATCGAGTAGATCAGCCCGTCGAAGCCGGAGCCGAACACCAGCGCCGAGATGCCGAGAAAGGAAGCCGCCGACATGTAGTCGCCGGCAATCGCCAGGCCATTCTGGAAACCGGTGATGCCGCCGCCGGCGGTGTAGAAATCGGCCCGCGACTGGGTGCGCCGGGCGGCCCAGTAGGTGATGCCGAGCGTGGCGGCGACGAAGGCCAGGAACATCAGGATCGCGGTCAGGTTCAGGCTCTGCTTCTCGGCCTGGCCTTCCAGCGCGGCGGCCACGGCGGCCAGCGGGCTCAGCAGCGCGGCAACCGCCGCCGTCCGGGTGATCAAGCGGCTCATGGGCGCGCTCCCTGGATCGCCTGCGCGGTCAGCGCATCGAATTCGCCGTTGGCGCGGCGCACGTAGATGCCGGTCAGCACGATCGCCGACAGGATCACGCCGAGGCCGAGCGGGATGCCGACCGTGATCACGCCGTCGATCGGCACCGCCAGCCAGTGCGGCGCGAAGGCGATGGCCAGGATGAAGCCGTAGTAGATGGTCAGCATCAGCACCGTCAGGATCGCCGAGAAGCGCCGCCGGCGGGCGCGCAGCTCGACGAACGCGGCGCTGTTCAGGATGCGCAGGATGTCCGGCGCGACGGTGACGCCGCCTGACGCTTCGACGCCGTCGCGGGCCTGGTTGATTGTTGTTGTCATGGTCTCTCCTCGCACGTGCATCGTGGGTGCTGCGATGCTGTGAGGCGAGCCTATCGGCGATGCCGGGCGGCCTCCATGCGACGTTGGTCTAAGCGGGGCGATCCCGCCCCCGGACTTTGGTCGCAGGCCCGGCAACGGTGCCTGAACCGGTGTGGTCGCTGGCTTATGCTGGCCGGCAGCTGCCGGCAGCGGGTCCGGCGCGGGAGACGCCGGGATGCTCGAGGTCTGGTCGCTGTTCCTGATCTCGGCGATCTATGTCGCCGTGCTGTTCGCGATCGCCGCCGTCGGCGATCGCCAGGCCCGGGTCCGGCCGCCGCTGCGGGTCACCCTGCGCGCCAAGCCGTGGACCTACAGCCTCGCGCTCGGTGTCTACGCCACGTCGTGGACGTTCTACGGCGCGGTGGGCCGGGCGGCGTCCAGCGGCTGGGATTTCCTGCCGATCTATCTCGGCCCGATGCTGGTCTTCCTGCTGGCCGGCGGCTTCGTCGCCCGGCTGATCGAGATCAGCAAGCGCCACAACATCACCTCGATCGCCGACTTCATCGGCGCCCGCTACGGCCGCAACCAGCGGCTGGCGATGTTCGTCACCGTGGTGGCAGTGCTCGGCGTGGTGCCGTACATCGCGCTGCAGCTGAAGGCGGTGGCCTTCGGCTTCGAACTGCTGGCGCACGGCAGCGGCACGGCGCCGGTCGATGACCGGGTGTTCGACAACGGCGCGCTGTTCGTCGCCGCGCTGCTGGCCGGCTTCGCGATCCTGTTCGGCACCCGCCAGGTGGTGGCCAGCGAGAACCACCACGGCATGGTGCTGGCGATCGCCTTCGAGTCGATGATCAAGCTGCTGGCCTTTCTCGCCGTCGGCCTGTTCGTCTGCTACCAGCTCTACGACGGCTTCGGCGATGCCTGGGCCCACGCGCTGGCGCGGCTCGATGCCCAGGCCGACCAGCGCGACGGCCGCTGGCAGGCCGGCTTCGCCGCGCAGACGCTGCTGGCCGCCGCCGCCGTGCTGTGCCTGCCCCGGCAGTTCCATGTCGCGGTCGTAGAGAACGCCACGCCCGGCGATCTCCGGCGCGCCCGCTGGGTGTTTCCGCTGTTCCTGCTGGCGATCAGCGTCTTCGTGCTGCCGATCGCCGCCGCCGGGCTCGACCGCCTGCCGCCCGGCGCCGCCGGCGACACCTTCGTGCTGGCGCTGCCGCTGTCGCAGGCTCACGGCGGGCTGGCGCTGATCGCCTATCTCGGCGGCTTCTCGGCGGCCACCAGCATGGTGATCGTCGAAACCATCGCGCTATCGACGATGATCTCCAACGAACTGGTGCTGCCGGCCGTGCTGCGTTCCAGGCGCTTCCGGATCGATGCCGGCGGCGATCTGTCGCGGCTGATCAAGAACATCCGCCGCACCGCGATCGTCGCCATCATCGCCGCCGCCTACCTGTACTACCGGATCTACACCGGCATCGGCTCGCTGACCGCGATCGGCCTGCTGTCGTTCGCGGCGGTGGCGCAGTTCGCGCCGGCGATCGTCGGCGGCGTGGTCTGGCGCGGCGGCACCCGCGCCGGCGCCCAGGCCGGCCTGCTGCTCGGCTTCGGCCTGTGGGCCTACACCTTGCTGCTGCCGGCGCTGCTGGCCACCGGCAACAGCGCGCTGCTCGCCGAAGGGCCGTTCGGCCTGGCCTGGCTGCGGCCGCAGGCGCTGTTCGGCCTGAGCGGCGTCGACGACATCACCCACGGCACGCTGTGGAGCCTCGGCGTCAACACGCTGGCCTACCTGCTGGTGCCGCTGGCGTTCAAGGCCGGGCTGCGCGAGCGCCTGCAGGCCGGCCGCTTCCTCGACGTGCCGTCGGCGGTGCGCGCGGTGCGCGAATCGCCGACCCGCATCGCGGCCACCGTCGGCGATCTGGTGGTGCTGCTGGAGCGCTTCTTCGGCGCCGACCGCGCGCGCAGCGAGCTGGAACTGCACGCCCGCCGGCTCGGCCGGCCGGCGCCGAAGCCGGACGACCGGGTGTCGTCCGAGCAGGCCCGCCATGTGGAGCTGCTGCTGTCCGGCGCGCTCGGCGCCTCTAGCGCCCGCCTGGTGCTCGGTTCCGCACTCGGCGGCCGCGACATGCAACTGGAGGACGTGATCCGCCTGCTCGACGAGACCGCGCACGAGATCCAGTTCAACCGCGAACTGCTGCGGGCCTCGCTGGAGCATCTGTCGCAGGGCGTGTCGGTGGTCGACAAGGACCTGTGCCTGGTCGGCTGGAATCGGCGCTATCTGGAAATGCTCGATTACCCGGACGGCCTGATCAAGGTCGGCCGGCCGATCGCCGAGGTGTTCCGCTACAACGCCGAGCGCGGCCTGCTGGGCCCCGGCGACATCGACATCCAGGTCGAGCGGCGCATCGCCCATCTGCGCGCCGGCACGCCGAACAGCCACGAACGCCTGATGCCGGACGGCCGGGTCATCGAGGTGCGCGGCAGCCCGATGAGCGGCGGCGGCTATGTCACCAGCTATTCCGACGTCACCGCTTACAAGCAGGCCCAGCAGGCGCTGGAAGTGGTCAACGAGCAGCTGGAGGAACGCGTGTCGGAACGCACCGCCGCGCTCGAAGAAGCGCGCGGTGTTGCCGAGCGCGCCAACCGGGCGAAGTCGCGCTTCCTGGCCACCGTGACTCACGATCTGGTGCAGCCGCTGAACGCCGCACGGTTGTTCGTGACCTCTATCGACCGCGACGCGGTGCCGGCCGACACCGCGCGGGTGGTCGGGCAGGTGGAAAGCGCGCTGCACGCGGCGGAAAACCTGATCAGCGCGCTGCTCGACATCTCCCGTCTCGATGCCGATGCCCAGCCGGTGCGCCGCGAGCATTTCCCGGTCGACCGGGTGCTGGCGCCGCTGGCCAACGAGTGCTCGGCGCTGGCCCGGGCGCGCGGTCTGGAATTCCGCTTCGTGCCGTCGTCGGCGATCGTCGAGACCGATCCTGCGCTGCTGCGCCGGATCCTGCAGAACTTCCTGTCCAACGCCGTGCGCTACACCCGCAGCGGCCATGTGCTGCTGGGCTGCCGGCGGCGCGGCGACACGCTGGAGATCGCCGTCATCGACACCGGGCCGGGCATTCCGGCGGAACGTCAGCCGGAGATCTTCGAGGAGTTCCGGCGGCTGGAAGTGGGCCGGGATTTCGACCACGGCCTCGGGCTCGGACTGTCGATCGCCGACCGCCTGTCGCGGCTGCTGCAGCACCGGCTGCAGCTGCGCTCGGTGCCCGGGCGCGGCAGCAGCTTCTCGATCCGGGTGCCGGTCGGCGACCGTGCCTCGGTGGCGCCGCTGCGACCGGCGCCGGTGGCGCGCTCCACCGATCGTCTGCACGGCCGGCTGGTGTTCTGTCTCGACAACGAGGAAGCCACGCTCGACGCGCTGCGCGCGCTGCTCGGCCGCTGGGGCTGCCGGGTGGTGACCGCGCGTAACGCCGAGGAAGCGCAGGCCTGCGCTGCCGCCGGCGAGGAAGTGCCGGACCTGGCGCTGATCGATTTCCACCTCGGCGAGGGGCCGGACGGCATCACGCTGATGGCCGCGCTGCGCCAGCGCTGGGGTGTGGCGGTGCCGGCCATCGTGTTGACCGCCGATCCGACCGAAGCGGCCCGCAATGCCGCAGCGGCGGCCGGTTACGCGCGGCTGCCGAAGCCGGTGAAGCCGGCGGCGCTGCGGGCGCTGATGAGCCGCACGATCCGCATCCGCGACGCCGACAGCGTCGATGCCGACGCCGCCGATAGCGACCTTCAGTCGTCGTCGCCGATGTCCGACTGAGTGTTGTCCAGCGCCGGCGTCAGGGTGTCGGCACTGGCGTCGAGCAGCCGCCGCGCCAGCAGCGCCGCCTGGGTGCGGCGGTACAGCCCGAGCTTGCGCAGGATCGCCGTGACGTGGGCCTTGACGGTGGCTTCGGTGACGTTCAGCTCGTAGCCGATCTGCTTGTTCAGCCGGCCTTCGGCCAGCGCCATCAGCACCTTGAACTGCTGCGGCGTCAAGGTCGCGATCTGGCGGGTCAGCGCCTGTTCGGCCGCGCCCTGGTCGACGACCTCGGCCAGCCCCTCGGGCAGCCATTCGTTGCCGTCGAGCAGCGCCCGGATGGCTTCGCCGATCACCGCCAGCGAAGCCGATTTCGGGATGTAGCCGCAGGCGCCGAAATCGATCGCCCGGCGCACCACCAGCGGGTTTTCCTCGCCCGAGACGATGGCCACCGGCAGGTCCGGACGCAGGCCGCGGAGCTGGATCAGAGAGGAAAAGCCGCTGCTGCCGGGCATCCGCAGATCGAGCAGCACCAGATCGCAGTCCGGCTGCCGTTCCAGCGCCGCCAGCAGGTCCGCCATCGACGCTGTGGCCTCGACGGTGGCGCCCGGCACGGCATCGGCCACCGCTGCCGTCAGCGCGGCGCGGAACAGCGGATGGTCATCGGCAATCAGCAATCGCAGCATGGTCGGCAGCCTCGCCCGGCACGGGACGGCCATGATTGCACCACCGTACGACCTTGGTCGCGATTCGACCTAAGGTGAATGTTCCGGGTTACCCCTCGTCGTCACCCTTTCGCTGCGGCCCTTGATGCCGCAACCGGCATCCCTGTCGGCATACCGAACAAGGCAACGAGGAGTGAGGAAATGAGCCCAGCACGCAGCCGATTCATCGTGGCATTGATCGCCGCCGGGTGTGCGATCGCCGGCCCGGCTGCCGCCGATGACGATACCGCCGCCGTGATCGCCGACCTGAAGCGGCGCATCGAGGCGCTGGAGCAGCAGCTGGCCGCCCGGCCACCGGCCGCAGCCAGCGCTCCCGCCGCGCCGGCTACCGTCGCCGCCAGCGCACCGGCAGCGCCCGCCAGCAATGGCAACGGCAATGGCAATGGCAATGGCGGCGACTTCAAGCTGGTCTGGGGCGGCTATGTGAAGGCCGACGCGATCATCAGCCGTTACAGCGATGGTCCGGTTGCCCAGGGGCTGGGCCGCGATGCCTTCATTCCGAACTCGATCGCCGTCGCCGCGCCGGGCGCCGGCAATGCGCGCACCTACAACGATCTGCATGCCAAGGAAACGCGGCTCTACCTGAAGGGCTCCGGCACGGTGCTGGGCCACAAGGTCGGCGTGACCACCGAGATCGACTTCATCGCCGGCCAGCTGACCCAGACCCTTGCCGGCGCTCCGAACGAGGCGGTGACCAATGCCTACAACCCGGCGTTCCGGCTCGGCTACATCGATTTCGACAATTTCCGCATCGGCCAGGACTGGACCACGATGCAGAACATGGTCGCGCTGCCGGACATCATCGACCTGATCAACTGGCCGAGCGAAGGCACCGTGTTCGGCCGCCAGACCATGATCCGCTACACCTGGGGCGGCCTGCAGCTGGCGCTGGAGAATGGCGAGACCACGGTGGCGCAGACCGGCGGCAACACCTTCGGCGTGACCAACGACAACGCGCTGCCGGACTTCGTCTGGCGCTACAACTACAAGACCGCGCACTGGGGTGACTATTCGCTGGCCGGCGTCGCCCGCCAGCTGACCGATCGCGGCTTCGTGCCGGGCAGCAATGATTCCTCGCTCGGCTGGGGCCTGAGCCTGGCCGGCAAGATTCCGCTCTGGGGCCAGGACGACCTCCGCTTCACCTTCAGCGGTGGCGACGGCATCGGCCGCTACCTCGCGCTGAACTCGGTGGGCGATGCGGTGATCGACCCGGCCGGCAAGCTGCACGCGATCGAGATCATCAACGGCTTCGTCGCCTGGCGACATCCGTGGAACGATCAGTGGCGTTCGAACCTGGCCCTGTCGGCCTACCGCGCGAATGTCGGCGAAACCGGCGAAGGCACCATGCTCGGCAGCGGCGTGACCCGCATCGTCCGCAGCGTCACCGCCAATCTGCTGTATTCGCCGATCCCGAAGATCACCTTCGGCGCCGAATACCGCTACGCCCGCCGCGACACCGTCGGCAACCTGTCCGGCGACCTGAGCCGCCTGCAGTTCTCGGCGCGCTACAACTTCTGATCCGCCGCCGACGCTGGCGCTGCCGGCCAGGCCAGCCAGCCGAGGCCGCACAGCGCGCCGGCGAAGATCAGCAGGCGGCTGCCGGCCTCGTGGAAGTCGTAGTGGCGATGGCCGCCGAACAGCAGGTGCAGGCCGGCGTGCACGACGAGGAACAGGCAGATGCCGTGCCGTGCGCGCTGCCGGATGCCGGCTTCGGCGCTGCCGATCCAGCCGGTCAGCAGCGCGAACAGCGGCACGTGCAGCCCGATGAACAGCGGGCGGGCGAGTGCTTCGTCGAGCATCGACAGGCCCGGCAGCACTCGCCATTCCGCACGCAGCACGGCATCCAGCTCATGGGTAGCCAGCAGGCCGTAGCCGGCCAGGAACAGCCATTCACGCCAGCGGCCGGGCATCGCGATCAGGCCCAGTTGCGGACCGGCGCCGCGCCGGCGCCGGTGCGGCTGCCGCGCATCAGCAGGTAGGCCAGCGGCCCGAACGAGCCGAGCGCCAGCGTGGCGATGAGGTAGGGCCAGACGGTGATGCCGCGGCTGCGGGCATCGCCGACCATCCAGACCATCACCAGGCTCAGCGCGATCACCAGGTCGCTGAGTACCTGCAGGCCGGCCGGGTGCAGGTGGCTGGCGAAGATGCCGATGTAGCCGACTGCGTTCAGCGCGTAGGCGGTCAGCACGGCAAACGGCAGCAGGATGGCAAGCAGCACGGGGCGGGGCAGGGTCATGGTGCATCTCCGGGAAGTGAGCCGCAGGTTGGGCGGCGGCTGCAGACTCGGCTTCGGCAGACGACGCTGCAATTACCTCGCAGGTCATCGCGCGCCGGCCGCGTGCTCGCCACAATCCTGCTCATGAACGCCATCCACCCGATGCCCGCCGAAGCCGCTGCTGTCGGCAGCCGCTTCGGCGACACGCTGCGCCGCGCGCGCAGCCAGCGCCGCCGCAGCCAGCTGGATCTGGCGCTGTCGGCCGGGCTGTCGCAGCGCCATCTGAGCTTTCTCGAATCCGGCCGCTCGCAGCCGAGCCGGGCGATGCTGCTGCGCCTGGCCGAAGCGCTGGATCTGGGCCTGGCCGACCGCAACGACTGGCTGATCGCCGCCGGCTTCGCGCCGATCTACGCCCAGCGGGCCATCGAGGCGCCGGACATGACGCCGCTGCGCGAAGCGCTGGCGCGGATGCTGCGCCACCACGAGCCGTTCCCGGCGATGGTCATCGACCGCGCCTGGAACCTGGTGATGGCCAACGAGGCGACGCGGCGGATGATCGCCACCGCAGCGGGAGTGGCCGGCACCACCGAGGACGCGCTGTGGACGCGGGTCTGCGGCGACGGCCCGCGCAACATGATCGAGATGAGCCTGCACCCGGACGGCCTGCGCGCCTTCGTGGTCAATGCCGACGAGGCGATCGTCGCCATCCTGTCGCGGCTGTCGCTGGAAGCGCTCGACCATCCGCCGTCGGCCCGGCTGCGCGAACGCGTGCTGCGCTTCCCGGGCATCGCCGCCGCTGCCCGCAATGTCGATGTCACGGCACGGCTGTCGCCGGTGCTGGCCACCCATTTCCGGATCGCCGGCCAGGACCTGAAGCTGTTCGCGATGCTGTCGCGCTTCGACACGCCGCGCGACCTGACCGCCGAAGACCTGCGCGTCGAAACCCTGTACCCGGCCGATGCCGCCAGCGAAGCGCTGCTGCGCGCCCTCGCCGGCGACCCGGCGTCGACGGACCTAGGCTAAAGCCCCAGCGCGCTCAGGCCCGGGTGATCGTCCGGGCGCCGGCCGGACGGCCAGTGGAACTTGCGATCGCCTTCGCCGATCGCCAGATCGTTGATGCTGGCGTGGCGCACCGCCATCAGGCCGTGGCCGTCGAACTGCCAGTTCTCGTTGCCGTAGCTGCGGAACCAGTGGCCGGCGTGGTCGTGCCACTCGTAAGCGAAGCGCACCGCGATGCGCTGCTCGCCGAACGCCCATAGTTCCTTGATCAGGCGGTAGTCACTTTCCTTCGCCCACTTCGCGGTCAGGAACTCGACGACCTGATTGCGGCCGACGAAAAACTCGTTGCGATTGCGCCAGCGGGTATCCGGTGTGTAAGCCAGCGACACCCGCTGCGGGTCCTTCGAATTCCAGGCGTCTTCAGCCAGGCGAACCTTCTGCGTGGCGGTTTCCAATGTGAACGGCGGCAACGGCGGACGGGGTTCCACGACGGTCATCGGGCGTCTCCTCGGTCAGTGATCGTTCTTGTCGTCAGGGATGCAGCAGACAGCAGCGAAGACGGTACCCCACGACGGCCGCTTTCGACATCACGGCCCGACCCGCCAACGCCCGACCCCCACCGCAATTGCGCCGGTAATCGTCGCAACCCCGCAAGCTGGCAGCCAGTGGCCCGTGAGGCAGGGCTAGGACAGGCGGGGCTGCGAACAGCGTGAATTGCATTGGGAAAGCTGCATTGCCTCGTCTAGCGATAGATCGTCGAGCACGATATTCCGGAGGCCACAATGACTTCCTGATTCCGGAGCGGTCGGCAGCGGGGTGGGCGGGTTCAGCGGGAACGGGCTCATGGCACATCACCTGCCAAGCTAAAGTCGTTCGCGGGAAAAGCAGGTGGCTCGTTTCGGGAAGCCCTTCTTCACTCGCCGATCCATCATTTCGAATGCGTCGCCAAGATGCGCGGTCATGATCGTGTTCAGCGCGGCCTTCTCGTGAGGGCCCCGACCGGGGCGAAGTGCCAGCTATTCGCGTCCCGAGGTACTGATGCCAGCCTCTGAGTAACCAGATTTACGATTTGGAAGCATCGCACCACATGGATTCCGAGACCCGGAGCTATTGCTAGAAAGCATATGCTCGAAATATGAAAGTAGTAGACTCATTTCAGATCAGATTCTGCATTGAGTTCGGCCCAGTTTTCCATCGCAACAAGGATCGATTCAAGGCTCGCGCCCCTGTCGGTGAGTGAATATTCCACGCGTGGCGGAACTTCTCGATGATCGTGGCGCACTAACAGAAGATCAGACTCCATTTCTTTGAGAGTTTTGGCAAGCGTGCGGTGGGTTATGCCGCCGAGTTGACGCTGCAGTTCGTTGAATCGCTGCGTTCTTTTAAGAAGATAATGAATAATCATCAGCTTCCAGCGTCCGTTGATTATAGAAAGCGTCGCTTCGGCAGGGCATGATGATTTGGGCTTTACCATTCGCGGTATCCTTAAGGATCGTACTTGTTGAATATCTGGTATGAGAATATATTTCACTGCAACACAATTAAAAAACCCCGGCGACCGAGCTTTTTCAAGTGCTGCCCTGATGAGAGCATAATGAGCAAAATTGTCGAAGCAATTCTGCATGCCAATGGTGACGGGCATTGGGTTGGAGACGGTTTTCCCGTCCGCACCTTGTTTGGTTATCAGGGTGACGCCCGACTACTGAGCCCTTTCCTGTTGTTTGACTATGCGGGGCCGCATACATTTGCCCCCAATAGTGGCGCGCCGCGCGGCGTGGGACAGCATCCCCATCGCGGTTTTGAAACCGTGACGATCGTTTATGACGGAGAGGTCAGCCATGAGGATTCCAGCGGTGGCGGGGGCACGATTGGTGCGGGTGATGTCCAGTGGATGACGGCTGCGGGCGGCATCCTGCATGAAGAATTCCACTCGCCCGGTTTCTCGAAGACGGGTGGGCCATTTCGCATGGTACAGCTCTGGGTCAATCTTCCCGCCAAGGACAAGATGACGCTCGCGAAGTATCAGGCGATTACGAATGACGATATTCCATTCGTTCCATTTAACGGCGGCAGGGCGCGCGTCATCGCTGGCAAGTTCCAAGGAGTCGAAGGACCGGCGACCACGTTCACGCCCATAAATATGTGGGATGTTCGGCTCGATGCGGATACGACCGTGACATTCAGTCTGCCTGAAGGCCACACATCGTTGATTGCGGTTCTGTCGGGGCGCGTCACCATTGCGGGGCAGGATGCGTGCGAAGCTGAGATTGTGCGTTTTTCTCGTGAAGGTACTAGTGCGACGATTCATGCCGATGGCGACGCTGTTGTGTTAGTCCTGACGGGAAAGCCTATCGACGAGCCCGTGGTGGGCTATGGCCCGTTCGTGATGAACAGCGAGACAGAAATTCGACAAGCCATCGAGGATTTCAACAGCGGTCGTTTTAATCAGGCCGCCAAGCAGTAAGTCTTGCCGTGCCTTCTTAATCGGAAGATGCGGTGTTCTTTGCCTGCGACAAAAGCCAGAAACAACCAGAGGAGAACAGCCTATGACATCCGAAACTACTCGAAACCCTCAGATCGACCACCTTCTGACGCCTGAGAATTCCGCCTTCATTATCATCGACTATCAGCCGATCCAGGTTTCTTCGATTCGCTCGATGCCGCGCGACGAGCTGGTTTTCAATATCACGAGCGTTGCCAAGGCGGCGATTAACTACAAGCTTCCGATCGTTCATTCGACCGTAAATGTCGCAACCGGTCGCAACAAGCCGCCAATCCCTGAGCTTCAGGCCGTGCTTGGTCATTTGCCCACCTATGACCGTACCTCGATCAACAGCTGGGAAGACGCCGAATTCAAGGAGGCTGTAAAGAAAATAGGTCGCAAGAAGCTCATCATGACGGCACTTTGGACAGAGGCCTGCCTGACGTTCCCCGCGATTGACGCAATCCAAGAGGGCTACGAGGTCTATGTGCCGATCGATGCAGTCGGCGGCACATCGTTAGCTGCCCACGAAGCGGCGCTTCGGCGTATGGAGCAGGCAGGTGCAAAGCTAATCAGCCGTGTGCAGATGTACTGCGAACTCCAGCGCGACTGGGCGCGCCAGAAGACAGTGCCTGGTTTCATGGGTGTCTTTGAAAATTTCGACGGGTTCAACGCCGAAAAAAATGCCGCCTCGGCTGGTAAAGGCTGACAGCGCGGCAAGAGTGGCCACTAAGTAGAACAGGGATCATTCATCCCGATCTGGATGACAATGCGGCTCTGTGCATCGATGTACACATGCACAGAGTCTCTTCACTGATCCGCTTCGCGCCGGCGGCGGCGGGCAACGCCGGATATCACCATTTTGCGGGCGGCGTCGCGGCGATTCTTGGCTTCTTGCAGAATGACCTTAGGATAGGTGCCGAGGGACAGCATCTTTTCTTTGTCGAAGAACCAGTAGCGAAACCGCCACCATTTGTGGCCATTTGGCTGGACGTAAAGGCTCAGTCCGGCGGCAGCGCCGAGCTGGTATGGGCGCGTGCCGGTCAGCACCATGGGTAACTTTCCCAAGTTTTGGAAGTTACCCAGACATCCGTGGGCGTACAGGGGACGCCCTGATACAACGTGAATCGACGTCTTCTCGTAAACCTTTGATTTTTCGAGAAAGACGGGTTGACCTGAACCGTCTTGAAACGTCGAACTGGTGCCTGAGGAGAGACTCGAACTCTCACGAGGGGTTGCCTCGGCGGATTTTGAGTCCGCTGCGTCTACCGATTCCGCCACTCAGGCACGCGATGAGACTTGCGCGGCGCGCATCATAGCAGCCGTCCTGCCGCCATCCGACCCGTTGCCCATGCAGCTCCGTGATTTTTCGTACGACCTTCCGCCGGACCTGATTGCCCAGACGCCGCCCGCGACGCGCAGCGGCGGGCGGATGCTGGTGGTGGCCCCGGATGCTTCCGGTTTTCGCGATGCCCAGGTGGTCGATCTTCCGGGCGAACTGCGGGCCGGCGATCTGCTGGTGCTGAACGACACCCGGGTGATCCGTGCGCGGCTGCATGGGACGAAGGACTCCGGCGGCAAGATCGAGGCGATGATCGAGCGCGTGTTCGACGGCCGGCAGGCGCTGGCCCAGATCCGCGCCAGCAAGACGCCGAAGCCCGGCGGCCGTCTGGCCTTCGGCGCCGACGGTGCACTGACCGCCACGGTGATCGCCAAGCACGACGATCTCTACGAACTGCAGTTCGACACCGACGATCTGCTGGCGGCACTCGATGCCCACGGCGAGCTGCCGCTGCCGCCGTACATCGAGCGCAAGCCGGGCGACGACGATGACGCCCGCTACCAGACGGTCTGGGCGCGCGAGCCCGGTGCGGTGGCCGCGCCCACGGCCAGCCTGCATTTCGACGACGCGATGCTGGCGGCGATCCGCGCCCGGGGCGTCGACATCGCCTTCGCGACCTTGCACGTCGGCGCCGGTACCTTCCAGCCGGTGCGGGTCGATGACCTGAGCCAGCACCGCATGCACGCCGAACGGGTGACGGTGACGGCGGCGCTGGCTGATGCGGTCGCTGCAGCCCAGGCGCGCGGCGGGCGCGTGGTGGCGGCCGGCACCACGGTGGTGCGGGCGCTGGAAACGGCCGCAGCGGCGAGCGGCCGCGTGCAGCCGTACCAGGGCGAAACACGGCTGTTCATCACGCCGGGCTACGAATGGCGCTGTGTCGATGCGCTGCTGACCAATTTCCATCTGCCGGAATCGACCCTGCTGATGCTGGTCTGCGCGTTCGGCGGTTTCGAGCGGGTGATCGCCGCATATCGCCATGCGGTGGCGCATCGCTACCGCTTCTTCAGCTATGGCGATGCCATGTGGCTGCCCGGGCGTCGGTCGCCGGCCTGAGCAAACGCCATCAGGCCGCCAGCCATGCCGCCGCGCCAAGTCCGGCGGCGCGGCCGCTGGCGAAGCAGGCGGTCAGCAGATAGCCGCCGGTCGGCGCTTCCCAGTCGAGCATTTCGCCGGCGCAGAACACGCCGGGCTGCGCGGTCAGCATCAGCTGACTGTCGAGCGCTTCGAAGCGCACGCCGCCGGCGGTGGAGATGGCGTCGTCGATCGGCCGGGGCGCGAGCAGGCGGACGTCGAGGCACTTGATCGCGCCGGCCAGCCGCGCCGGATCATCGAACACGTCGGCCGTCGCGCATTCCCGCAGTAGCGCGGCCTTGACGCCGTCGATGCCGCAGCGGTGCAGGTGCTTGGCCATCGACTGCTTGCCGCGCGGCGCCGCCAGCTTGGCGGCCAGCCGGTCGAGCGGCGTGCCGGGCAGCAGATCCAGTTGCAGCTGCGCGTGGCCATCGCGACGGATCGCGTCGCGCAGTTCGGCGGATAGGGCATAGATCAGGCTGCCTTCGACGCCGACCGCCGTGACGATGAACTCGCCCTGATGAAACGCGCCGTCGCCGCCCTGCGCGGGCGCCAGCCGGGCGGCCACCGGCTTGACCGGCTGGCCGGCGCCGCGTTCGCGCAGGATCGCGCTCCAGCCGGCCTCGAAGCCGCAGTTGGATGGCTGCAGCGGCGCGATGTCGATGCCGCGCCCGGCGAGCAGCGCAGCCCAGCGGCCATCGGAACCGAGCCGCCGCCAGCTGCCGCCGCCCAGCGCCAGCACGGTGGCGTCCGGCGTCACCGCCAGCGCGCCGTCCGGGCCATCGAACTGCAAGGCGCCATCGGCGTTCCAGCCGGTCCAGCGATGGCGCAGGTGAAAGCGCACGCCGGCCTCGCGCAGCCGGCGCAGCCAGCCGCGCAGCAGCGGCGCGGCCTTCAGGTCGGCCGGAAAGACGCGCTGCGAGGTGCCGACGAAGGTGTCGATGCCGAGGCCCTTCGCCCAGTCGCGCAGCTGCGCGGCGCCGAAGGCTTCGAGCATCGGCTGCAGCGTTTCGGCGCGGCTGCCGTAGCGGGAGACGAACGGCGCGAACGCTTCGGCATGGGTCAGGTTCAGGCCGCCGAGGCCGGCGATCAGGAACTTGCGGCCGCAGTTCGGCATGGCGTCATAGACATCGACGGCGCAGCCGGCTGCCGCCAGCGTTTCCGCCGCCATCAGTCCGGCCGGCCCGCCGCCGATGACGGCGACCCGGCGCGCGTTGGGCAGGCTCATCCCTTGCTCCGGCGCAGCACGACGCTGATCGCGCCATTGGTTTCCAGCATGGCCACGCGAACCTCGTCGATGCGGATGCAGCCGGCCTTGCGCAGCGCGGCGTTCAGGTCACGGCGCGACAGGTCGGCTGCGGCCAGCGTGTCCGGGCGCAGCCGGCCATTGCGGATGAGGATCTGCGGCCGGCCGACCAGCAGGTGCTCGCAGCGCTTGCTGGCGGTGGTCGCGTAGTCGAACAGGTAGTTGATGGCGATCAGCGTGGTAGCCGAGATCAGGCCGCCGATCAGGGAGTTGTCGCCGGCATTCATCGAGTTCTGCACGGCGTTCGACAGCACCAGCAGCAGCACCAGATCGAACGGCGACAGCTGTGAAACCTGCCGCCGGCCAGTGGCGCGCAGCAGCGCCAGCAGGAACAGGTAGACGGCGATCGAGCGCAGCACCAGCTCCCACCACGGCACGGTCAGTTGCCACATCGTCACGATTCCTCCTGCGGTTCGGCCGCCATGATGGGGCCGAACCGCAGGCCGTGCGGCTGCGCCAGTGCAGGCCTGGCCTTACAGCCGGTCGAGGTGCCGGTCCGCCGGCGCCGGCGGGTTGTACTGGTAGACCCAGGTTTCGCTGAGCGGCTGGCCGACCGACTTCAGGAACAGCCGCAGGTCGATCGGATCGGTGGAGTCATCCGGCGGGCGGATGTCGAAGATCGCGCGATAGCCCTTGATCGCATGCAGCGGCCGCGCCGAGGTCAGTTCGATGGTGCCGCGCGAGGCGCTGATGACAGCCTCGACCTTGGTGTTGCTGCCGAGCAGGGCCAGGTCGCCGCCGGCGAAGTCGACCGCGAAGCGCCACGAGAAATACTGGCGCTTCTGGCCGACCACGCCGCCGAGGCCGGTTCGCGTGGCCTGCACGGTGGCCAGGCGCGGCGCTACCGGCGGCTTGCGGCCCCAGTGCAGGCGGTAGGCGTAGAGCAGTTCCTCGCCCGGCATCGGCTTCTTTTCCGGGTTCCAGAACGCGACCATGTTGTCGAAGGTCTCGTCGGCGGTCGGAATCTCCACCAGCTGCACCGAACCCTTGCCCCAGTCGCCCTTCGGCTCGACCCACAGGCTCGGCCGCAGGTCGTAGAACGCGCCGTCGTCCTGGTAGTGGTCGAAGTTCTGGTCGCGCTGCATCAGGCCGAAGCCGCGCGGATTGTTGTCGAGGAAGCTGTTGAAGCGCAGACCGGTCGGGTTGACCAGCGGCCGCCAGATCCATTCGCCGGCGCCGGTCCACATCTGCAGGCCGTCGGAATCGTGGATTTCCGGGCGGTAGTCGTAGGCGAGACGACGGTCGTTCTCGCCGGTCTGGTACATGCTGGTGCCCGGCGCGATGCCGAGGCGCTCGATCTTGCGGCGCGGATACAGCGCTGCATCGATCTCCATCACATGGCTCTGGCCCGGCGCGATCTCGAAGCGGTAGGCGCCGGCCACGCTCGGCGAATCCATCAGCGCGTAGATGACCAGCTTGTTGGAACCGGGTGCCGGGCGTTCCAGCCAGTAGGCGGTGAAGCGCGGGAATTCCTCCGGCGTCGGCGCGCCGGTGTCGATCGCCAGGCCGCGCGCCGACATGCCGTACTGCCAGTCGCCGCCGACCGCGCGGAAATAGCTGGCGCCGAGCCAGGCGCCGACATCGCGCTCCAGATCGGTGTGGAACAGCACGCGGAAACCGGCGAAGCCGAGGTCGGTCGGCAGCTGGGCCGCCTTGACGCCGGACTTGCCGAAGTCGAACAGGGTCGAGTCGTAGGCGATTTCCTGGGCCTGGCCGCCGACGATCTCGAACATCCGCACCGGGTCCTTGAAGAACAGGCCCATGTGGAAGAAGCGCACCTGGAAGCTGAGGTCGTCCTTCGCCCACAGGCTGCGGTCGGCCTTGAAGCGGATGTTCTGGTAGCGGTCGAAATCCAACCCCTGCAGGGTTTTCGGCAGATCGCGCGGTGCGGCCAGATAGGCCACCGAGGCCATCTGCCGGGCCTGGCCCTTGAGCCACGAATAGTCGAAGGGCTGCGGCTTGCCGAGCAGCTTGAGCTTCGGCGCGGCAGCAGCTTCGGCACTGGCGGACACACCGGTGGCGAGCGCGCCGGCACCGGCCGACAGCGATTTCAGGAGTTCACGTCTTTGCATGAGTCGTTCGGAGCGGGAAAGGCCGAGCCGTGTCGGCGTCGCCCATAATATCCGCATGAAACTGATCATCACCGGGCTCTACGCCGGTCAGGTGCAGGCGATGCCGGGTGACGGCCGGCCGACCGCGATCTTCAAGACCCCGGTCAGCGGCCGGATGGCCATCGGCCGTGAAGGCCTGAGCGGCGATGCCCAGGCCGATCGCCGCGTGCACGGCGGGCCGGACAAGGCGCTGCACCACTTCCCGGCCGAAACCCATGCCCGGCTGGCAGCGCGCTTTCCGGAGGCCGCGACCACCCTTGGCCCCGGCACGCTCGGCGAGAATTTCTCGACCCTCGGCGCCGACGAGACCACGGTCTGCATCGGCGACGTGTTCGCGGTCGGCACGGCGCGGGTGCAGCTCTGCCAGCCGCGCCAGCCGTGCTGGAAGATCGAGGCCCGCCACGGCGTCGACGGCATGACCCGGGCGATCGCCGAAGACGGCATCGCCGGCTGGTACTACCGGGTCATCGAGACCGGCACGGTGGAACTCGGCGACAGCATCGAACTGCTCGAGCGCGCGTCGGGCGCGCCGACCTTGGCTGCGTTCTGGGCGCTGGTGCACGAGCACCGGCCTGACCCGGACGCGCTGCAGCGGTTGCGCGACACGCCGGGGCTGGCGGTCAACTGGCAGCAGAAGCTGGATCAGCGCATCGCCTGGCTGCGGGCCAACTGAGCGTGTCCACCGGCCGACCGATCCGCCTGCCGGAGTATCCGGCGCTGGCCGCGCTGCCGGCGCTGCGGCAGGCGCTGGATGTGCCGGGCGGCCGCGCGGTGCTGGCCGCGCCGCCGGGTTCCGGCAAGACCACGGTGATCCCGCTGGCGCTGCTCGACGCCCCCTGGCTCGCCGGCAAGAAGATCGTGATGCTGGAGCCGCGCCGGGTCGCTGCCCGCGCTTCGGCGGCGCGGATGGCCAGCCTGCTGGGCGAGAAGGCCGGAGAGACGGTCGGCTACCAGGTGCGCTTCGAGCGGAAGATCGGTGCAGGCACCCGCATCGAGGTGATCACCGAAGGCCTGCTGACTCGCCGCCTGCAGGCCGATCCGGAGCTGCCCGGCGTTGGCCTGGTGATCTTCGACGAGTTCCACGAGCGCAGCCTCGACGCCGATCTGGCGCTGGCGTTGACCCTGGATGTCGTCGCCAACCTGCGCGAGGACCTGCGGGTGCTGGTGATGTCGGCCACGCTCGACAGCGTCCGCGTCGCCAAGCTGCTCGGCGATGCGCCGGTGGTCGAAGCCGGCGGCCGGATGTTTCCGGTCGACGTGCGTTTCGCGCCGCCGCGTCCGGGCACGGCGATCGATCAGGCCGTGGCCGATGCCTGCGCCAGCGCGCTGGCCGAACGCGACGGCGACGTGCTGGCCTTCCTGCCCGGCGCCCGCGAGATCCGTGGCGCGCAGCGCCTGCTCGAAGCGCGGCTGCGCGAGGTGGCGATCCATCCGCTGTACGGCGATCTGTCGAGTGCCGAGCAGGACGCCGCGCTGACGCCGACCCGCGACGGCCGCCGCAAGGTGATTCTGTCGACCAACATCGCCCAGACCAGCCTGACCGTCGAAGGCGTCACCACGGTGGTCGATGCCGGCTATGCGCGGGTCGCCCGCTTCGATCTCGGCGCCGGCGCCAACGCGCTGGAACTGCAGCGGATTTCCCGGGCCAGCGCGGATCAGCGCGCCGGCCGCGCCGGCCGCCTCGGGCCGGGCACCGCGATCCGCCTGTGGAGCCGTGACCAGCACGGCCAGCTGCCGGCCCACGACACGCCGGACATCCTGGCGGTCGACCTGTCACGGCTGGCGCTGGAACTGGCGGTCTGGGGCGCGGCCGATCCGGCGCAGCTGCCGCTGCTCGATCCGCCGCCGACCGCCGCCTGGACGCAGGCCCGCGAGCTGCTGGCGGCGATCGGGGCGATCGCCGGCGACGGCCGGATCACCGCCCACGGCCGAGCCTTGGCGCGGCTACCGGCGGCGCCACGCATCGCCCACCTGCTGGTCGTCGCCAAGGCAGCCGGGCTGGCCGGCGTCGGTGCCTGGACCGCAGCCGTGCTCGACGAACGCGACAGCGGCCCGGACCTCGCGCAGGCGGTGCGCAATGCGGTCGCCGGCCGCGGCGATCCTGGCGCGCTGCGGCGGATGCGCGACACCGTGCGCCAGCTGCTGCGGCTGATCGATGCCGACGAACGCGAGGCGGTGGAGGTCGACGCCATCGGCCGGATCGTGGCGCTGGCCTATCCGGAGCGGCTGGCGCTGCGCCGCGCGGAGTCGCGCAGCGTCCGCGATGTCGGCTACCTGTGCGCCGATGGCGGCGAGGCGCGGGTGCCGGAACGCGACGCGCTGGCGGCTTCGGAGTGGCTGGCGATCGCCCACTGGGAACCCGGCGCGCCTCGGCGCATCCGGGCGGCCGCGGCGATCAGCACCGGCGACGTGCTGCGCGACCATGCGGCGCGGATCGAGAACACCATCGAAGTGACGTGGAACGAGCAGCAGCAGGCGGTGCTGGCCGAGCGCCAGACGCGGCTCGGCGCGATCGTGCTCGAACGCAAGCCGCTGGCGCAGCCGGAAGGCGAGCGGCAGCGGGCGGCGATGATCGTCGGCCTGCGCAGCCTCGGGCTGTCGGCGCTGCCATGGACCGACGCGGCGCGGCAGTTCCAGGCGCGGGTGATGAGCCTGCGCCGTTGGCGGCCGACCGAGGACTGGCCGGCGCTTGATGACGACACGCTGTACGAGCAGCTCGACCACTGGCTGGCGCCGCATCTCGGCGGCATCAGCCGGCGTGATCATCTGGCCCGGCTCGATCTGGCCAGCCTGCTTAACAATCAGCTCGATTACCCCCAGCAGCAGCGGCTGGCGAGGCTGGCGCCGACCCACCTCGAGGTGCCAAGCGGTTCGCGGGTCGCCCTCGAATATGCCGCCGACGGCGCACCGCCGGTGCTGGCGGTGAAGCTGCAGGAGCTGTTCGGAGCCACGCGCACGCCAACGGTGGATGACGGTCGCATGGCCGTGGCGCTGCATCTGCTGTCGCCGGGCCGGCGGCCGATCCAGGTCACCCGCGATCTGGCCGGCTTCTGGGCACGCACCTACGCCGAGGTGCGCAAGGAGCTGAAGGGCCGCTATCCGCGCCATCCGTGGCCGGACGATCCGCTGGTCGCCGCCCCGACGGCACGTGCCAAGCCGCGCGGTACCTGAGGGTTCCGGGAAGGTTTCGGCGGGCATTTGCGTCCGTTGCGTGAATTTCGTCGCGCACGTGCATTTTTCGCTTGACGAGGCGGCCCAATGTCACCAGAATCCGCCGCTCGCTGTGACGGCTGCACTGCGGAGAGATACTCAAGTGGCCAACGAGGGCAGACTGTAAATCTGCTGACTAACGTCTACGAAGGTTCGAATCCTTCTCTCTCCACCACAGTGTTTCGCAGCAAGCGGGGTCGGGCAGTCAGGCGGGTGTAGCTCAATGGTAGAGCTGTAGCCTTCCAAGCTACTGACGTGGGTTCGATTCCCATCACCCGCTCCACGCCGTCGCCGTACCGCAGTACGCCGTTCGCCACACGCTCACATAGCTCAGTCGGTAGAGCACTTCCTTGGTAAGGAAGAGGTCATCGGTTCGATTCCGATTGTGAGCACCAATTCGCAGCACGCGGTTCCGTTTGCATCGGAATCGAAGCGATGACCTCCCAACACGGTCATCCATGACCACGGCCTCGGCCGGGGTCAGTTCGATTCCGATTGTGAGCACCCATCCTGAGACCCTCCAGCCGGCATATAAAAGCCGACTTGGAGGGTTTTGTTGTTCACCTCGATACCCGACAGAGAGCAGAGCTTCGCCATGGCAAAAGAGAAATTTGACCGTACCAAGCCGCACGTGAACGTGGGGACGATTGGTCACGTTGACCACGGCAAGACGACGACGACGGCGGCGCTGACGAAGATCAGCGCGGACAAGGGCTGGGGCACGTATGTGCCGTACGACCAGGTTGCGAAGGCATCGGAATCGCAGGGCCGTCGTGACTCGACGAAGATCCTGACGATCGCCACGTCGCACGTGGAGTACTCGACGAAGGCGCGTCATTACGCGCACGTTGATTGCCCGGGACACGCGGACTACGTCAAGAACATGATCACCGGTGCCGCGCAGATGGACGGCGCGATCCTGGTGGTGTCGGCGACCGACGGCCCGATGCCGCAGACTCGCGAGCACGTGCTGCTGGCGAAGCAGGTCAACGTTCCGCGCATCGTGGTGTGGCTGAACAAGTGCGACCTCGTTGAAGACGCCGAACTGCTGGAACTGGTCGAAATGGAAGTGCGCGACCTGCTCGGCAAGTACGGCTTCCCGGATGACTGCCCGGTGATTAAGGGCTCGGCGACGAAGGCGATTGCCGGCGACCCGGTCTGGGTTGCTCGTCTGGAAGAGCTGTACGACGCGCTGGACTCCTACATTCCGGAACCGCAGCGCGAAATCGACAAGCCGTTCCTGCTGCCTGTCGAAGACGTGTTCTCGATCTCGGGTCGCGGCACCGTCGCCACCGGTCGTGTCGAGCGCGGTACCGCCAAGATCGGTGATCCGGTCGAGATCATCGGCCTGCGCGAAGAGCCCATGCAGTCCGTCGTCACCGGCATCGAGATGTTCCGCAAGGAAATGGACACGACGGTCGCTGGCGACAACTGCGGCCTGCTCCTCCGTGGCGTCGACAAGGAAGCCATCGAACGCGGCATGGTGATCGTGAAGCCGAAGTCGGTGACCACGC
>JAPLSA010000001.1 GCA_026398815.1 Gammaproteobacteria bacterium | reverse complement strand
CAGCCTCGGCTACCGCACGCCTGCCGAGCGTGCCGCCGAGCACCGAAAGGGCGCTTCCACTGCTACAACGACCATCGAGCAGTAACCACCCACAGCGGACTCACTAACAAGCAATCGGCACTATTTGTGGGGGCAGGTCAGGTCGGCGACAGGCCGATCGCATGGCCGGTGGCGTTCCAGGTGTAGGCAGCCACTTCAGGATCGTCGCGGCATTCGCGCATGCCCTGCCGCGCCAGCACATGCAGTTCGGCGCGATAGCGGGCGTCGGCGCGCTGCATCTCGGCGGCGGCCTCGGCGCGCTGCTGCAGCAGCGCGGTGCGCTCGGCCGGATCGTGGACGCCGGCGCGCAGCCGCTCATCCAGCGCCTGCAGCGCCGCCACCTGGGTCAGATAGGCGTCGCGGGCGGCCGACGGCGGCGTGATGCGCCGTTCGAAGCAGTCGCGCAGCGAGCCGGGGCCCCGGTGCACGCGCGGGTCGCGCTGCTCGTGCAGCACCACGCGCAGGGTCGGCGCGAAGCGGGTGCTGAGGTCCTGCGCGCTCTCACCGCGGCTGACAGCCAGCGACAGCTGGATGCGCGACACGAAACGCTTGCGACGATTGTGCTGGTAGTCGGCCAGCGCCAGCCGCGAGCGGCCGAGCTGGGCCGGCGCGAAGTCGACACCCAGCGCGGCGCGCGGCCGGCCCTGGTCGTCGAACACCTGGGCGGCCTCGATCGAGAAATCGGACGCCGCCAGCGCCTGCGCGGTCAGGAACGGCGCGACGCCGAGCGTGGTGAAGCTGGCCGGTTCCGGGCCGGCGACATCGATGCGCGCCCTGCGCATCGGCGTGTCGCGCTGCAGGTCGTCGAACCAGCCGGACTCATCGGCGCGCGCCAGCGGTGCGAGCAGCATCAGCAGCAGCAACAAGGGCAGGCAGCGCGACATGGCAGGGGTAGTGCGGACACCGCCCGGATGGCGGTAGCGGAGGCTCGCGGGTTTCGGCGGCGGTTGCAATGCGGGGCCATGCGGGGCGGCGAGGTAGGGCGCGGCGGACACCAGGCGTCAGCAGAAGGTGGCGGCCGCGGGCCGCTGCCCGCCGTTTCTCGAAGAGGAATTCCGATGCGCCGTCCAGAACCGAAGCCTGTCCCGTTCCTGCGCCGTCTGCGGGTCCTGCCGATCGCCACCGCTGCCGTGCTGCTGGCCGGCGGACTGGCGGGCGGATGGGCCGCGCAGGCCGCACCGCTGCCGCTGACCGAGGCCAGCATCCCGCAGCTGCAGCAGGCGATGGCCGACGGCAGCCTGAGCAGCGAGCGGCTGGTGTCGCTGTATCTGAAGCGCATCGAGGCCTACGACAATCGCGGCCCGGCGATCCACAGCGTCATCACGCTGAACCCGAAGGCGCTCGACACCGCGAAGGCGCTGGACCGCGAGCGCAAGGCCGGCAAGCTGCGCGGCCCGCTGCACGGCATTCCGGTGCTGCTGAAGGACAACTACGACACCGCCGACCTGCCGACCGCCGCCGGCTCGTTCCTGCTGAAGGGCTCGATTCCGCCGGACGACGCCTACATGGTCCGGCGGCTGCGCGAGGCCGGCGCGATCGTGCTGGCCAAGGTCAATCTTTCCGAGTTCGCCTCCGGTGGCGCGCAAAGCTCGCTCGGCGGCCGCACCCGCAATCCGCACGACCTGACCCGCACGCCGTCCGGCTCCAGCGGCGGCACCGGCGCGGCGCTGGCGGCGGTGTTCGCGCCGCTCGGCTTCGGCACCGATACCGGCGGCTCGATCCGCGGCCCGTCGACCGCCAACGGGGTGGTCGGCCTGAAGCCGACGCACGGCCTGTTGAGCCGCGACGGCATCGTGCCGCTGGCGCTGTCCTTCGACACCGGCGGCCCGATGGGCCTGAGCGTCGCCGACATCGCCGTGTCGCTCGGCACCATGACCGGCGTCGATCCGGCCGATCCGGCCACCGACAAGAGCGCCGGCAGGTTCGAGACTGACTACACGAAATACCTGAAGGCCGATGCCCTGAACGGCGCGACGATCGGCATCGCCCGCGACTTCATGGGCCAGGACGAGGAAGTGGACTGGGTCATCGAGACCGCGCTCAGCACCATGCGCAAGGCCGGCGCGACGATCGTCGACGTGCGCTATCCGAAATGGCTGCTCGACAGCCGTGCCGAGTTCTACAACGCGATCCGCCGCCCCGAGTTCCGCAGCCAGATCGGCGACTATCTGAAGACGCTGAAGCCGGGCTATCCGAAGTCGCATGCCGAGCTGATGGCCGGTGTCGAGGCGCTGGTAGCGCCGACCGACGGCATGATTCCCAATGAAACGCGCTGGAACCTGTTCAAGCAGGAAGCCAAGAGCGGCAGCCTCGACGATGCCGATTACCTCACGGTCCGCGACCACGCGCTGCCGCTGGTGCGCGCCGCGCTCGACGGCCTGCTCAAGACCCAGCGGCTCGATGCGATCGTCTACCCGACCTCGCCGAAGCGGCCGGCGCGCACCGATCTCGATCCGGTCACCGGCGGCCCGGAAGGCCGCTCGGCCACCAACTTCGCCAACCTCAGCGGCTATCCGGACCTGATCGTCCCGGCCGGCTTCACCACCGGCGGGCTGCCGGTCGGCATCTCGTTCTTCGGCCCGGCGTTCAGCGAAGCGAAGCTGATCGCGCTCGGCTACGCCTTCGAGCAACTGAGCCACGCGCGCCGGCTGCCGGTGCTGACGCCGCCGCTGCCGGGCGAGCAGATCGGCCGCTGAAGCCGCGCCACCACGCCGCCGGCTTTCAGCGCGGCGGTGCGGTGTCGATGGTCAGCAGCGCGTCGATTTCGGCGAGATCGCCTTCCGCCGGCGGGCCGGCCTCGCGCTTCAGATTCAGTACGCTCAGCAGGTAGTCGTAGCGGCTCTGGGAATAGCCGCGCTGCGCCGGATACAGGATGCGCGGCGCCGTCAGCAAGGGAGCCAGGATGGAGCAACGCGAAATCCGGGCTACGCTTGCCGCCGAAGTCCCGTTTTCCATATCGTCCGTCCCGTTCTTTGAGACAACCACCTTGCGCTGCGAAAATTTCCGATGTTTTTGACCACGTTGGCAGACCGGCGCGCCGGATTCGGGGACTATCTAACGGGACGGGGTACGTCCCCTATTTGGCGTTAGCGCCATGAAAGCACCCGCCCTAGCTCTGCTTGTAATGCTTATTTCGTCCTGTGCTTCGGCACAGACCGGAAAGGCTCAGGATTCTTCACAGACCGTGAGGCTCGGTAGTGAGTGGGTTGTGGCTTTGCCGCCGGATTCAAAAGTCGTGGAGACCGGCGGTGCTCAGCTGGGCATTGCGCAATACACGATGCCGGGACTCAGCTTTTGGTTTCGCGTACACCAATACAGTCCCCAGGAGACCCCCGCGTTTCTAGCATCGTTCTATAAGGCCAACATTCGAGGCGCCGCGAGTGTCTTGGAGACGACGACAGGACAAAGTCCGCGTCTTTACTGGTTTTTCAAGCCATCCTCCGTAGAAGGAGTTCTGGTCGAGGCGCATGGACAAGTCTTCGGCCATTCAAATCGTATTGAATATTTCGCGTGGGCCTCTGATCCTGAGGCAGAGCAGAAAGCATCGGAGATCTTCAACGGTATTGAGCCCAGGCGCTAAGGATTCTCTGATTTACCCGCACCTACTCCGATAAAATTCGGCTACCGGAAACAGCAGAGAGATCAACGCCATGAAGCAGATATCGCTGGCCTCGACGGGGTTTGAGAAGTTTGGTCGGGCGACAAAGCGGAGCGTGTTTCTGGCGGAGATGGACCGGGTGGTGCCGTGGTCGGCGCTGTGCGCCTTGATCGAGCCGGTGTACCCGAAGAACGAGGTCGGCCGTCCGCCTGTTGGTCTTGAACGGATGTTGCGGATTCACTTCCTGCAGGTCTGGTTCAATTTGTCGGACCCGGCGGTGGAAGAAGCGCTGTACGACTCCGAAGCGATGCGGCAGTTCGTCGGCATCGACTTGGGTGTGGAAAGGCGTGCGGCAGGACTTCAAGGCCATCGGCAAGCAAGACCCGCTGAAAGCCGCCACCGTGCTGACCGACTCGGGCTACCACTCCGAAGCCACCTTGCAGCAACTGGCCGATGCCAGGATCAAGGCACTGGTGGCCGATACCGGGTTCCGGTCTCGCGACCCGCGCTTTGCCGACGCGTACCGGCACAAGCCGGAGGACAAGCAGCGCCAGCCGGGCGAACGACGGTCGCAGTGGTTTCAGCCGAAGGACTTTCAATTCGATCCCGATGACAAGACCTGCCGCTGCCCGGCGGGCAAGGCCCTGAAACTCAGCAGTGCGAAGGCCATCATCAAGGGCCGGCGCGGCATGAGCTTTGACGGCAGCCGGGCGACCTGCGGCCATTGTCCGCTGCGCAGTAAGTGCATTCGAAAACCCGAGGTCAGCGTCTATCGGCAGGTCACGTTTTTCGACGGCAGCAAGGCCAAGGATAGCCACCCGCAGACCACGGCCATGAAAGCCCGGATCGACAGTCGTGAAGGCCGGCTGATGTACAGCCGCCGACTGGGCATCGTCGAGCCGGTGTTCGGCAACCTGCACAGCCATGGCCTGCGACGATTCACGTTCCGGTCCCGAAGAAAAGTCGATGCGCAATGGAAACTGTTTGCCCTGGTTCACAACGTGCAGAAGCTGCAAGGCAAGGCGCCATGAATCGAGCTTGGAGGGCCGCCCGGATCGCGCTATCGTCCGGAAAGCCCAGCACACGAACATCGGATTGACCGTGACGCCGATCCTTCACCACCACGAAATCTGGATGCCGGATCGCCAGCCGTCGACTCCAATATCCAAAATGGACTGGACGGCGCTCGCTGACTACGTTTTTGTACAGCCTCGTTAGAACACAACCACAGAGGGGGGAGCGAAAATGAAAGTCTGGATCAAATCGTTTGATGTAGAAATGCAGGTGAAATCCAACGGCATCGAACTCGAAGTGAGATCTGCCGATGACAAAAATCAGCTTGGAGACTGCTACGCAACCATGACGGGACTCATCTGGTGTACGGGAAAAACCGGAAAGAAAAACGGTATCAAGATTAGCTGGCAAGACTTCATCTCTATCTGCGCCTCCGAGGAGAGCCTCAAAGCTGCCGTCAAGGCAGCCAAAGCAGTTAAGTAGCGCAGTAGGGCGGGTCAAGACCCGCCAATGACGCCGAGAACGAACCGGCGGATCGCAACCCGCCCGGCCTGACGCCGCAACGACCGCGCGAACCGATCAGCCGCTGTAGCCAGTCGTCCGCTCAACGCATTGCGGGTGCCGATGCGGGCACGGGTGTAAGCGCTGCGCCGCCCGGTTCGGCGCTGGCGGGGACCAGCAGCGCATCGATGTCGGCCAGGTCATCCGCTGCCAGCCGGCCGGCCTGGCGCTTCAGGTTCAGCACGCTCAGCAGGTAGTCGTAGCGGCTCTGGGAATAGCTGCGCTGCGCCGAATACAGGTTGCGCAGCGCGGTCAGCACGTCGACCTCGGTGCGGGTGCCGACCTTGAGCCCGAGCTGGCTCGATTCCAGCGCCAGCTGCGCCGAGCGCATCGCCGCCTGCGTCGCCCGCACGCTGGCGATGCCGGAGATCACGCCCTGGAAGGCGTCGCGGGTCTGGCGTTCGGCGGTGCGCTGGGTGCTTTCCTCGCTGGCCTTCGACTGCAGCCCGAGCGCGCTGGCCTGGCGGACCTGCGAGGCGATCAGGCCGCCGGCGTAGATCGGCAGGCTGATGCTGACGCCGACGCCGCTGCGCGTGGAATCGGCATTGCGCTCGCTGCTGTTCAGGCTTTCGACATAGCTGGCGTTGAGCGCCACGGTCGGGTAGTGGCGGGCGCGCACCGCGCTGACATTGCGCGCCGCGATTTCGGTGGCCAGCCGGGCGATGCGCAGCTCGTAGTTGTCGCTGCGGGTCGCTTCCAGCCAGCTGTCGATCCGGGCCGGGGCCGGCGCGGTCAGCGGCATCTCCTCGGCCAGCGCCTGGCCGGGATCGGCCTCCCGGCCGGTGATTTCCTCGAGCGCCCGCTGGGCGTTGGCGACCCGGCGTTCGGCGGCGATCACCGTGGCGATGCTGGCGTCGTAGGCGGCGCGGGTTTCCTGGACGTCGACGAGGGTCGCCAGCCCGACTTCGCGGCGCCGCTCGGCCTGTGCCCACTGGCGCTCGGTGGCGGCCCGTTCGGCGCTGCCGGTGCGCAGCGCGTCGCTGGCCGCCAGCACCTCGAAATAGGCCTGTGCCAGCCGCAGGATCAGGCTCTGCTGGGCGCTGCGGTAGGTGGCTTCGGCCTGGGCCACGCTGATGTCGGCCTGCTTCAGGCGCTGGAACGCCTCGAAACTCCACAGCGTCTGCGACAGCTGCACCTGGCCCTGATCGAAGCTGTTGTAGAAGTCGATCCGGCTGCTGGCGGTCGGCGCCGGATTGGTCGGGTCGGTGATGATCCGGCTGCTGGTCGTGGTGATCTCGTTGTGGCTGCGTTCATGGCTGCCGCTGGCGGTCAGCCGCGGCAGGAACGCCGACAGCGCCTGCGGCCGGGCCTCGACCGCGGCGTCGCGGGCGTACTGGGCGGCGAGCAGGCTGCGGTCCTGATCGAGCGCGTCGTGATAGCTGTCGAGCAGGTCGTTGGCGGTGGCGGCGCAGGGCAGAACGGCGGCGCCCGCGAGCAGGGCAGGGACGATCAAACGGCGCATGGTGGTCATCGGGCGGATGGATGCGGCCGAAAAACGCGGCCGTCGTCCTGAAGACGGCCATCGCGGCCGTTCCCCCACCGCGCTGACGCGGTTTCCACGCCGAGGTGGGGTACGCGGGCCCGGCTGCGTCGAAAGCAGCGACGGCCACGCTGCAGCCCCCCGATCCGGCCGTCGTTCCCTGCGCAGGAGCGCCGCCATGCTGTCCATTCCGCGTCTTCATCCGGCGTTCGCCGGCTTGCTGGTTGCCGCCGCGCTGGCCTGCGCGCCGACGGCCACGGCGAAGCCTCCGTTCCATCTGCAGGAAGCGACGATCGCCGAGATCCAGGCCGCGCTGGCCAGCGGCGAGCTGAGCACCACCAGCCTGGTGCAGCTGTATCTGAAGCGGATCAAGGCCTACAACGGCCGCTGCGTGGCCGAGCCGCAGGGCATCCTCGGGCCGATCACGACGATTCCGCACGCCGGCCAGATCAATGCGCTGTCGACGCTGAACCTGCGTCCGAAGGCGCGCAAGCGCTGGGGCTTCGATGCCCGCAAGGCGCGCAGCCTGACCGACGCCCAGGACGCCGATCCGGCGATGCCGGACGCGCTGGAAACCGCTGCGGCGCTGGACGCCGCGTTCGCCCGCACCGGCAAGCTGGTGGGGCCGCTGCACGGCGTGGTGATCGCGATCAAGGATCAGTACGACACCTTCGACATGCGCACCACCTCCGGTGCCGATGCCTTCTACGCCAACGACCGGCCGCCGAAGGATTCGCTGTTCATCACCCGGCTGCGCGAGGCCGGCGCGATCATCATCGCCAAGTCCAATCTCGGCGAATACGCCTCGGCGGTGCCGCGCAGTTCCTTCGGCGGCACCTTCTGCAATCCCTACGACACCGAGCGCACGCCGCGCGGCTCGTCCAGCGGCTCCGGCTCGGCGGTGGGCGCCAATCTGGTGACCTGCGCGATCGCCGAGGAAACCGGTTCCTCGATTCGCGGCCCGGCCAGCGCGGCGAGCGCGGTCGGCATCGCCGGCACCCAGGAACTGGTGCCGCGCACCGGCATGATCCAGATCGGCATCAACACCCGCGTCGGGCCGATCTGCCGCACGGTGGAAGACGCCGCCCGGGTGCTCGACGTGATCGCCGGCTATCACCCGTCGGACGAGCTGACCGCGTTCAGCCTCGGCCGCACGCCGAGCCAGCCGTACGCCAGCTACGCCGCGCCGAAGCGGCTCGATGGCCTGCGCATCGGCGTGGTCCGCGAGTACATGAACAAGGCCCTGTTCACCAAGGCCGACGAGCAGACCATCGACATCGTCGGCAGCGCCGCGCAGGACCTGAAGGCGCTTGGCGCGACCGTCGTCGACCCGGGCCCGGACGGCGACCTGTTCACCGCCTGCTTCGCGAAGTACCTGCCGGCGGTGCAGGGCAAGCAGTTCACGCGGCGCTTCCCGGAGCTGTTCCCGGTCGAGGCCGATGGCAAGCCGAAGGGCGATCACCTCGCCACCCTGTTGTCGATGGCGGCCGATCCTTCGAAGGTGCCGGCCGCGATCACCCTGCGCGACTTCGGGCCGGCGCAGGCCGAAGGCGAAAACAAGTACTGGCTGAACCGCTACCTGCAGGAGCGCGGCGACGCCAGCATCAAGACCAATGCCGACCTGATGAGCAAGGCGCGCTTCCATCAGGACCCGAACTTCCCGGATCGCCTGAAGACCCGCGAGAGCACCGAGAAGGCCAGCGAGCTGAACCTGGCTGAACGCATGCTGCGGCGCTTCTCGGTGCAGCAGCTGGTGCTGGCCTGCATGGCCGAGCAGAAGCTCGACGCGCTGGTCTACCCGACCAGCAGCCTGCCGCCGACCAAGCTCGGCGCGCCGGCCGGGCCGCCGGTCAACGGCCGTTCGAGCGTCTGGAGCTTCCTGGGCCAGCAGGGCTTTCCGGTGATCACCGTGCCGGCCGGCTTCACCACCGAGGTCTACGACCTGATCCGCGATCCGAGCGCGCCGAAGGTCGAATACCCGCCGAACCCCGGCGGTGGCGGCGAGCGCACGGTAGGCGATGACCACATCCGCCTGGTCGGCCCGGTGCCGGCGCGGCTGCCGGTCGGCATGGACATCGTCGGCAAGCCGTTCGACGAACCGCTGCTGATCCGCATCGCCTCGGCCTATGAGGCGGCCACTCATCGCCGCGAGCCACCGGCGGACTTCGGTCCGCTGGCCGGCGAGCCCTGAGGCCGGTGATGGCGGCCGAATCCGGTGCCCAGCCGGCCGCGTTCGGCCGGCCGGACGACGCCGGGCCCCGCGTGCGCCGCGCCGCCTGCCGCGATCACGGCATCGACTGGCAGGGTTTCGATCGCCTGCTGCACGCGCTGCCGCCGCGCCCGGAATATCTGCAGTTGCGCCGGCAGGGGCTGGCGATCGAGCCGGCGCAGTACGTCGACCTGGCCGATGGCCGGCTGCTGCTGGTCAAGGAGCGCGTCTACACGCTGCTGCGCGACGGCGCCTGCCTGCTGCTGCCGGAGGTCGAGCGCAGCCTGCTGGAAGCGCGGCAACTGGCGGCGGCGATCGGCCGTCGTCACGGCCAGCCCACCCGCGCCAGCGCGTGTTTAAGCTTCAGCGACAAGGCCGGCGGCGAGGCGCGCTGGCTGACCGAGGATGCCGAGATCATCCAGCTGATCGGCCGCAGCCGCTGGCTGCTGTACGGCTGCGGCATCGACGATCCCTTGCCCGGCCAGGACAGCGCCAGCCTGGCGCCGGTCTGCCCCTGCGTGCCGGTGTTCGATGTGTGGCTGGAAGCCGGCGACGTGCTGGCGCTGCCGCGCGGCTGGTGGCACCGGCGCCTCGCCGACGAACTGCCGAGCGCGCATCTCGAAGTGCTGATCGAGCCGCCGACGCTGCACGACTTCCTGGCCTGGGTGCTGGCCCGCCATGCACCGGCGCTGGTGCCGCTGCGCCGGCGGCTGGTCGACGATGCCGCCGCGCAGGCGGCGGCACTCGGCACGGCGGTGGAAGCGCTGCGCGAGCTGCTGCTGGAGCCGGCGCTGCTCGCCGATTTCCGCCGCGCCCGGGCGCTGGCCGAGCGGCCGCCGCCGGAGTTCGAGCTGGCCTGGCTGGCCGGCCAGCAGGCGCTCGGCGCCGAGACGCCGCTGCGCCTGGCCACGGCACAGGCGCCGGTGCGCAGTGCCGACACGCTGCGCGTCAACGGTTGCGCGCTGGCCGCCGATTCGCCGGCCGCCGGCCTGCTGCGGGAAATCGCCGAGCAGCCGTCGATCACCGTCGGCGCGCTGGCGCAGCGACAGCCGGCGCTGACGCCGGAGGCGCTGCACGAAGCGCTGCTGGACCTGTCGGCGCACGGCCTGCTGGTGATCGGCGGCGCGCGCTTCGACGCGGGGTAGGGGGCCGCTGCCGGGCTGCGTCACAGGAACAGGCCGCACCGTTCCCGTGCTCTTCGCAACGCCATGAACCCCAGCCCGATCATCGCCGAGCCGTTTGCCGTGCCGCTGGCCCGCAGCACTGCGGCACCGCCGCGCCAGCGCTGGGTGCTGTCGCCAGCGCTCGACGGCCTGCTGATCATCGCCGCGCCGGTGCTGAGCCTGCTGCTGGCGATCGCCGCGTTCGCCTGGCTGCCGGCCGGGCAGGCGGCGACGCTGGTGCTGCTCACCCACGTCGTGCTGACCGTGGCTCATCACCTGCCGACCTGGGTCCGCCTGTACGGCGATCTCGACACCTACCACGCCGATCGCTGGCGCTGGCTGCTGATGCCGGTGATCCCGTTCCTGCTGGCGCTGGCGGTGCTGATCCACCTGCAGCAGCGCGGCTACGGGCTGGAGCCGTTCTTCTACCTGTTCATCCTGCTGACGATCTGGGACCCGTGGCACTTCCTGATGCAGCACTACGGCTTCATGCGCCTGTACGACCGCGGCAACGCCGCGCCGCCGAAGCTGGCCGCCGGCATGGACCGCATGGTCTGCAGCGTCTGGATGGTCTACCTGCTGCTGGCCTCCAGCGCCTGGCTGCCGGAGCTGCTGGTGGATCTCGACCGCTGGCTGGGCCTGCCGCTGCTGCAGACGCTGCCGATGGCGGCGCTGGCCGCCCTGGGTGATCTGGCGGCACTGCTGGCGGCGCTCGGCAGTCTGGTCTACGCCGCCTACCTGATCGTCTGCTGGCGGCGCGGCTGGTTCATCAGCCGCGCCAAGCTGGCGCTGCTGGTGCTGGGCTTCGCGGCGATGTGGCTCAGCTACACGCCGAACGCGCTGATCCGCGCCTGGGCGCCGGGCTGGTCGTTCAAGGTCGGCTTCGCGGTGATCGGCATCGTCCACATGACCCAGTACCTGGCGATCGTCTGGCGCTACAACCGCAATCTCGCGGCCCGTCCCGGCGCTGCGCGCCCGGGCTGGTTCCGCTGGCTGCACAGCCGCAACAGCGTCTGGGCGGCGCTGCTCTACGTGCTGGTCTGCCTGGCCTACGGCGAGGGCCTGACCACCGGCTTCGACAGCGTCTGGCTGACCATTCCGCTGCTGGCGCTCGGCTTCACGTCGACCCTGATGCACTACTACTTCGACGGCTTCATCTGGAAGCTGCGCCAGCCCGGCACCGCCGCCACGCTCGACGGCCGCGCGCCGGCCGCGCCGTCACCGGCCAGCGCCACGCTGCGCGCGCCGACGCGCCGCGAATGGCTGCGCCCGCTGCTGGTCTTCGGCCTGCCGCTGGGGCTGATGACAGCTGCCGCTGCCGCTACCTGGGTGCCGCCGCAACTGGCCTGGACCGACAGCCTGAAGCAGGCCGTTGAAGCCGCCCGCGACGGCGATCGTGACGCTGCGCTGCGCGCCGCCCGCCGCGCCCGGCTGGCGATGGACGAGGCGCTGCCGAAGCTGCGGGCGCTGGCCCGGCTGGAAGCCAGCGCGGCCCGCGACACCGAACTGGCGCTGCTGCTCTACAGCCACCGCTGGCTGCAGTACGCGCTGCTGCCGCAGCTCGACGGCCGCGCCGCCGCCACCGAAACGCTGGCGCTACAGCGCGACGGCCTGGCCGAGCCGCTGCAGCTGCTGGACCGGGCGCTGGCGCGCGGCGGCAGCGTCGCCCATCCCGGACGGCCGTCGATGAGCGTCGACGACGCCCACCGGCTGCGCGACGGCTGGCAGCGGCAGTTGCAACAGCTCGATGCCCGACTGGCGGCCGCCACGCCGTGATCCGCCGGTTCCCGAAATGCCCACCCGAAGGAGGCTGCCCATGATTCGCCCGTTGTCGTGCTGCGCCGGTCTGGCCGTGCTGCTGGCGCTGCTGCCGGTGCGCGCCGACACCGCCACCGCGCTGCCCGAGGTGCGCCTGTTCACCACCGGCGGCACCATCCAGAGCAAGGGCGCGCACCGCCAGAAGCTGATGGAGTACAGCGACGGCAAGGTGTCGCCGACCGAACTGGTCGACGACCTGCCGGAACTGCGCGACATCGCCCGGCTCAGCTATGCCGAGATCAGCAACATCGGCTCCGGCGGCATCGACACGCCGAAGCTGCTGCTGCTGGCCCAGCAGATCAACGCCTGGCTGGCGCAGCCGGAAGCGGCCGGTGCCGTGGTCACCCACGGCACGGCGACGCTCGAGGAAACCGCGTACTTCCTAAACCTGGTGGTCAAGTCGGACAAGCCGGTGGTGGTGGTCGGCGCGATGCGGCCGTTCACGGCGGTCAGCCGCGATGGCCCGATGAACCTCTACAACGCGGTCAGGGTCGCGGCGACGCCGGCGGCCCGCGACATGGGCGTGATGATCCTGCTCAACGACGAGATCAACGCCGCCCGCGATACCACCAAAGGCAACACCTACCGGGTCGACACCTTCGTCGCCCGCGATGCCGGGCCGCTCGGCTTCGCCGACAGCGACCGCATCGTCTTCTATCGCCGGCCGACCAGCCGCCACACGGCGCACAGCGAGTTCGATGTCTCGAAGCTGAGCACGCTGCCGAGAGTCGATGTGCTCTACGCCTACCAGGAAGCCGACGATGCCGCGATCAAGGGCTTCGTGTCCGCCGGCGCCCGCGGCATCGTCGGCAGCGGTGGCTATTCCGAGCCGCTGGCGGCGCTGAAGGACCGGGGCATCGTCGTCGTGCAGAGCGACCGCAAGGGCTCCGGCCGGGTGGTCAAGAGCGAAAAGGTGGCGGCCAAGGGCCAGGTCACCGCCGACAACCTGCCACCCCACAAGGCCCGCATCCTGCTGCGCCTGGCGCTGACCCGGACCACCGACCCGGTGGAGATCCAGCGCATGTTCGACGAGTACTGAGCCCAGTCCGGAGCTGCCATGAAACGCTTGTCCCTGATGGCCGCGGCACTGTCCGCGAGCCTGCTGTGCACGGTACCGCTGCTGCCCGCCGGCGCCGCTGAAATCCCGACCTACGCGCCGCTGCCGCCGGCGCCCGCCGATGCTGCCGCGCTGCCGACGGTGGTGATCCTGTCGATGGGCGGCACCATCGCCAGCCGGGGCACGCCGCGCCTGAACGTCGCCAACTACGGCGGCAAGGGCGTGCCGAGAGTCGATCCGGAGGACTGGTTCGCCGACGAGCCGGAACTGGCGACGATCGCCAACATCCGCCTGGAAGACGGCCGCCCGCCGGTCGACCGCGCCAGCGGCGAAACCCAGGGCGACGATCTGCGCGTCGCGGCGCGGCTGCGCGTGCTGCTGCGCGATCCGACGGTCGATGGCGTGGTCGTCACCCACGGCACCAACACGCTGGCCGAATCGGCCTACATCATGAATCTGATCGTCGACTCGCCGAAGCCGGTGGTCTTCGTCGGCTCGCAGCGGCCGTGGACGGCGCTGTCCGGCGATGGCCCGCGCAATCTCTATGACGCGGTGAGAGTCGCCGGCAGCAAGGACGCCGCCGGCAAGGGCGTCCTCCACTGCATGAACCAGGTGATCACGCCGGCCCGCGATGTCTCCAAGACCTCGGCCTACCGGGTGCAGACCTTCAAGGGCATCGACGTCGGCGCGATCGGCTACGCCGATCCGGACCAGGTGAAGTTCTACCGCGCGCCCCTGCGCCGCCACACCACGCAGTCGGAGTTCGCCGGCCGCGATTACGCGGACCTGCCTCGGGTGGAGATCGCCTACGCCTACCGCGATGCGCCGGGCTACGTGATCGACGCGATGGTCGCCCACGGCGTCAAGGGCATCGTCGTCGACGGTACCGGCGCCGGCAGCCCGACCACCAGCCAGACCGAGGCGATCAAGCGCGCCCAGGCCAAGGGCGTGGTGGTGGTCGCCACCGCCCGCACCCATGGCGGCCGCGTGCAGGACACGCCGCGCCGCCGCGAAGCCCGCATCGTTCCCGGCGACAACCTGGTGCCGGAGAAGGCGCGAATCCTGTTGCAGCTGGCGCTGACCCGCAGCACCGATATCGCCGACATCCAGAGGATCTTCGATGAATACTGAAAACCGCCGCGTCCCCCTGCCGACGCGCATCGCCGCCCTGCTGCTGCTCGGCGCGTTGGCCCTGCCGGCCCACGCCGGCGTGGCCCTGCCGAAGGCCGATCACTGGCTGCGGCTGACGCCGGAGAACTCGGTGGTCGGCAATTTCCCGGCCCAGAAGGCGCCGATCCTGACCGTCAAATCCGGTGCCACCGTGCGCATCGACGGTGGCGGCGGCAACCGCTGGGGCGAGGAGGAACCGTTCGCCTGGCTCAAAGCCAACGGCGTCACCGTCAACGCCGAGGAAGCCGAAGCGATCCGCGAGATCGACGCCGTGGTCAAGAAGACCGAGCGCTACGCCGACATCAAGACCGGCCACCTGCTGGTCGGCCCGATCGCCATCGAAGGCGCGATGCCCGGCGACACCATCGAGGTGCGGGTGCTGAAGGTGACGCCGCGCATCCCCTACGGCACGGTCAGCCAGCGGCCCGGTCGCGGCGGCATTCCCGATGACGTCAAGGAACCGCACACGGTGGTGGTGACCTTTGACGGCAAGCGCCGCAGCGGCCACTTCGGCGACGGCATCGAAGTACCGCTCGGCCCGTTCCAGGGCGTCATGGGCCTGCTGCCGGCGGCATCGGAAGGTGCCAACCGCAGAAGCGGCCCGCCGGGCCTGTTCGGCGGCAATCTCGACTGCAAGGAACTGGTCGACGGCACCTCGCTGTACCTGCCGGTATTCCATCCGGGCGGCCTGTTCTTCACCGGCGACAGCCACGCCGCGCAGGGTGATGGCGAGGTGACGGTCAACGCCATCGAAACCGCCAACACCTCGGTGCTGCAGTTCATCCTGCACAAGGGCCGGCTGCTGTCGGCGCCGCGCGCCGAAAGCGCCACGCACTTCATGGCCTTCGGCCTTGATCCGGATCTCGACAACGCCATGCAGATGGCGATCCGCGAAACCAATGCCCTGCTGGCCGACACCTACGGGCTGGACTTCGCCCGCGCCTTCGCGTTGTCGAGCATCGCCGTCGATTTCCGCGTCACCCAGGTCGTCGACGAGACCAAGGGCATCCATTCGATGATCCCGAAATCGCTGTTCACGAAGGCCCGGCTGGCGCCGTTCTGGGCGGCGGACCCCAAGCGGCGCTGAGGCCGGCATGGCGTTCCGCGGGTCGGGCGGCCGCTCGACCCGGCGGGGCGAGCGGATCCGCTGCGGATCAACTTCCGCGGCGAGGGCGATCGCCTGCGCACCCGGATCGAATCGCCCTTCGTCACCCGCCTTGATGACTGCGCTGTCGCTCACGCCTTCCTGCTGAAGCAGAAAGGGGTGGACGGCCGGCGCATCGGCGTCCTGGGCTTCAGCCTCGGCGCAAGCACCGCGATCGAGACCGCCGGCCGGCAGCTGGCGTGGTTCCGCTCGATGGCACTTGGGTCCAGTCCGAGCGGCGATCAGTTCGCGATGTGGCAGCAGAGCGCGCCGGCGATCGTCGCGACGGCATTGCGCGATGGCGAGGCGACTCAGGACGTTCCGGGCTGGAAGAAGATCACTACGACGCGCGCGTTCCACGAAGGCTTTCGCGGCATCGATCTCGACCGCGCGCTGGCGAGGTATCCGGTGTCTTCCTGAGCGTGCGCGGCAGCGACGACTGTCTGCCGCAGCACGAGGCGGCGTTCCTCCGCATCGCCTCCGGCCGGCCTGCCGAAGCGGTGCTGATCGGCGGCGCCGATCACATCTTCCGGGTCTTCGATCCCGGCGCTGCGCTGGCCCGGCGGGCGCGGGAGCTTACCGTCGACTGGTTCGTCCGCACCCTGTGAACGGCGGCGCGACGTGCGGGGCTCCGGTCAGATCAGCACCGGCGGCTTCACCGTGGCCGGGGTCAGCGGCGGCTTGCGCAGGTACCAGCGGGTTTCCCGTTCGTAGGCCTGCGCCAGCGCCAGGATCCGGCCTTCGGACCAGCGCGGCCCGGCGATCATCAGGCCGATCGGCAGGCCGGCCCTGGAATAGCCGCAGGGAATCGAGATCGCCGGCAGGCCGTTGGCGTTGAATGGCGCGCAGTTGGTGAAGCTCGGCGGATTCGTCGGCTTCGGGTTGCGGATGCGCTCGAACATCTCGTCGAGCACCGGCTGCATGCCGCGCATCGTCGGCAGCACCACCAGATCGACATCGGCGAAGGCGTCGTCGATGGTCCGGCGCAGCAGGTCGAGCTTCCACTTGGCGCGGATGTAGTCCGGCGCTTTCGGCTCGTTCTTGGCCGCGCCTTCGAGTCGGCGCCGGCTGGCCAGCTGGTACTTGGCGGGCGATGCCCTGAACGTCTGCTCGTGCCAGGCCCAGGTTTCGCCGGCATAGCCGAGGGTGGCGATGCTCAGATCGCTGGTGTTCGGCAGGCTGACATCGCGAAGGCCGCGCGTCAGCCGGGCCAGCACGGCATACGCGGCTTCGCAGGCGGCAAGGATTTCCGGATCGACGCCTTCCTCGAAGCCGAGCGGCTTGCCCAGCCGCAGGCCCGATACCGGCTGCGCCAGCGCGGCGACATAGTCCTCGGCCGGCCGGGCGACGCTGGTGAGGTCGCGGCGGTCGTAGCCGGCGAGCGCGTTGAGCAGCGCGGCGTTGTCGGCGACGGTGCGGGTCATCGGTCCGCAGTGGTCGAGGCAGACGGTCAGCGGTGCGATGCCGCGGATCGGTACCGGGGCCTGTCATCAGTTACTGAGGTCGCTGCGTTGCCGGTCAAAAAGCCGCCGGGCGAGGCGCGAACCGCAGGCCATAGCCACCCTATGGCCAAGGTTCGCAACGAAGTCCCGGCGGCTTTTTGGCCGCAACCCTTCGGGGCGGGGCCGTTTTTGCCCATTGCTGCCTCTCTCGTCGCGCCAATGGAACAACCCGTGGCCGCTCCTCGTTCGTTGCACTGGGCAAAAACGACCTCCGCCGCAACGAGCAAAGCAATTGATGACAGGCCCTAGGGCGTGCCGCCCAGCTCGCTGCCGATCGCCGCCTTCGCCTTCTCCAGCAGCGTGGTCAGCCGCCGCTCGCTGGCGGCCATCTGCTTGAAGCAGTTTTCGGTCAGCCGCAGGTCGCGGCGACTGTCCTTGTCGTCGGTCTGCAAGGTGGCGGCGGCGAACATGCGCAGGTTCTGCGTGTATTCCTCCTGCTGCGTGTACAGCGCGGAGATCGCCGACAGCGTGCGGGATTCGAGGTGCGGCAAGGTCTGGCTGAGCAGCGCGGCGTCGTAGGCGGCGCGCTGGAACAGGATCTGGTTGAGGCCATCGAATGCCGCCGGATACTCCCAGGCCTCGCCCTTGTTCAGGGCCTGCCGGGACGCGCGGAAGCCGTCGTACATCTTCTCGTGATACGGCAGCGCTTCGCCGATCGCCTGCTGGTTCTGCTCGATCTCCAGCTTCAGCTCCAGCAGCACGCGCTGCGCCAGCCGGGTGCGCTCGCGCTCCTCGGTCCAGTCGTTGACGGCCAGCGCCAGCATCGCCGAAGCGATCAGCAGGGCCACCTCGAACACCGCCCGCTGCCAGCCATGCCGTTCGATCAGCCGCGTCCGCGCCACCGCCGGGGCGGCGACGGCGGAAGCGGCGGCAGGCGTCGGTTCAGCCGGATCGGGCGCGCTCGACATGGCAGGGCTGGCAGGACGGGAATGGGCGCGATGGTAGCGATGCCGGAACGGCGGCCGCTATCCCGGCTTCGATGCGCGACGTCGGCGCCGGGTTTAGCCGCCGGCCTTGTCGAGCACCGCCTGCAGGGCCGGGGAGCCGTAGAAGCCGGCCAGGCGACGGCGGACGATCGGCTCGAGCAGCTTTTTCTTCTTCAGCACCTTGATCACGCTGGGCGCATAGCGGCGCGCCTCGTCGACGATCTGCGGACGGCCGACGCCGAGGTCATCGAGCAGTGCGGCCAGCGTGGCGTCCTCGTACTTGTCGAAGAAGCCGTCGATGCCGGCGTCGATGATCACCGTGTACCAGTCCTGCTGGCGCAGGTGCCGCCAGGCTTCGAAGCCGGTGACGAACAGTTCTTCGACATGGCGCGCGTCGATGTCCTCGCGCAGCCCGCCGATCGGCTGTTCCTTGATCCGGTCCCAGGTGTCGAGCGCCAGTTCCTTCAGCGCCTCGGCATCGGCGTGATGGATCAGGAACTCGGCGCTGCGGGCGGTCGACGCCTGCACGGCCTTGGCGATGTACTTGCGCAGGCCTTCCTCGATCGAGGCTTCCAGGCTGGGCTTGGCGACATTCAGCGCCGCCCGGCCGAGCTTGAGCATCGAACTGGCGCCGGGAATGTTCTTGGTGACGTTGCTCTGCGCCAGATAGCCGGTGATGCCGCTGTACAGCAGATCCGAGGCGAACTCCGCATACAGCGGGCTGGTGACCACGCCGCGGATGATCTTTTCGCGCAGCGTGTCGAGTTCCAGCGCCTGGACGGTGAAGTCCTCGAAGTGCTGGTCGGTCAGCAGGCTGCCGATCTCGGTCTTGTCGTGGACCGCGTGGGCAAACAGCTTGCGGGCGATGTCGCCGACCATTTCCGGCAGGCCCGGTCCGAACTCGATTTTGGCGGCGAAGATCCGCGCGGTGTCCTTGATCTGCTTGCGGGTCACGACCGCCCCCAAGGTCAGCTTGCCGGCCAGCGCCAGCGCGGCGTCGACTTCCTCGTCGATCAGCGCCTGCAGGCCGTTGCTGGTCAGCTCGTCGATCAGGTACTCGACATGGGCGTCGAGCAGCGCTGCCGCCAGACCCGTCTTCTTCTCGGCCATCGTGATTGTCCTTCGTTCGGTTCAGGTAAACACTCGTTCGCAAGCTTGGCACAGGCGATTGCCGATCGGCAGCCGCGAGCCGTTATCCTGCCGCCGCCATGAACGCCGATCCACCGTCCGCCCTGCCGCCCAAGCCGCAAGCCCCGGTCGACTACGACTGCTGCGGCGGCGGCTGCGCCGACTGCGAACTGCGCATCTACCTGCGCGAACTGCAGCGCTGGCAGAAGCAGGCGCGGCAGCTGGGCATCCCGGTCGATGACTGAGGCAGCTGCGGCGCTCGCCGGCTTCCTGCAGGCGCGGCCGAACCTGCTGGTGCTGACCGGCGCCGGCGTATCGACCGACAGCGGCATTCCCGACTACCGCGATGCCGACGGCCAGTGGAAGCGACGGCCGCCGATCACCGGCCAGATCTTTCGCGGCGATCCGCTGCAGCGTACCCGCTACTGGGCGCGCAACCTGATCGGCTGGCCGCACCTGGCGGCGGCCCGGCCGAACGCCGCGCACCAGGCGCTGGCGCGGCTGCAGGACGCCGGCCGGATTCGCCGGCTGGTGACCCAGAACGTCGACGGCCTGCATCAGGCCGCCGGCAGCACCGAGGTGATCGACCTGCACGGCCGGCTCGACCAGCTGGTCTGTCTCGGCTGCGGCGACCGCACACCGCGCGAGCCTTTCCAGCAGCGCCTGCTCGACGCCAATCCGGACTGGGCGCATCACAGCGCCGCAGCCCTGCCGGACGGCGACGCCGATCTCGACAATCTCGATTTCAGCCGCTTCGTGGTGCCGCCGTGCGCCCGCTGCGGCGGCCTGCTGAAACCGGACGTGGTGTTCTTCGGCGAGAACGTGCCGCGCGAACGGGTCGACGCGACGTTCGCCGCGCTGGCCGCATCGGACGGGCTGCTGGTGGTCGGCTCGTCGCTGATGGTCTATTCCGGCTATCGCTTCGCGCTGGCTGCCCGCGAGCGCGGCCTGCCGATCGCCGTGCTGACCCGCGGCCGCAGCCGCGCCGACGACCTGCAACCGCTGAAGATCGACGCGCCCTGCGCCGAGACGCTGACCGAGGCGCTGCAATCCTTCGACGCGCCGGCCGCCGCCTGAAGTCGCAGCCAGCCGCCTACCAGTGCGGCGGGATCTCGTCCCGTGCGGTGCCGCGGAACACCGGTTCGTCGGCACTGGCCAGCCGCTCGTTCAGCGACCTCAGCTTCAGCTCCAGCGCCTCGATGGTTTTCTGCTGGCGGGCAAGCTCGCCGCCCAGGGTCGACAGCGTGTCATCGGCCCAGGCCAGCCGCGCTTCCAGCTCGACCACGCGGGCTTCGAGAACGGCTTGCGGATCGGCGGCGGAGCTGGCGGTCATGGCGGTGGCGGGCGGTGCGGGCGCGGCAGTGTAGCGGCAGGCACAGGCTATGCTTGCCGCATGGACATGAAGGACGGCGCGCCCGCGCCCCTGCGGCTCCGGCCCGAGCTGGCGATCTGCGAACACTGCGACAGCGTGCACCAACGCGGCCCGCTGGCGCCCGGCGAAGCGGCCGACTGCCGTGTCTGCGGCGCAACGCTGTACCGCCGCTCGCGGCTGGACATCGACGCGATGCTGGCGCTGACGGTGGCAGCGCTGATCGTCTTCGTGCTGGCCAATGCGGCGCCGATCGTCACCATGCAGTCGGCCGGCGTCACCACCCGCGGCTGGCTGATGACGATGGTCGCCAGCGCCTGGTCGCACGGCGTCGGGCCGGTGGCGGCGATCGCCGCCGGCACCGTGTTCCTGTTCCCGCTGGCGCAGCTGGCGCTGTACCTGTTCGTGCTGCACGCGGCACGGCTGCCGGCGCGGCCGAAAGGCTTCGGCGCCGCGATGCACGGCCTGCGCTGGCTGCGGCCGTGGAGCATGGTCGAGGTGTTCCTGATCGGCATCCTGGTGTCGATCATCAAGATGTCGTCGCTGGCGCGGGTCACCGCCGAGGCCGGGCTCTGGGGCTTCGGCGTGCTGACCATCCTGTTGACCGCGCTGAGCACCTTCGAGCTGCGCGCGCTGTGGGAGATCCACGATGGCCGATGAGCCGCTGATCCCGCGCGGCGCAGCACTCGGGCTGATCGGCTGCGAAGCCTGCGGGCTGGTCGTCGAACAGCCGCCGGACGCCGCGCCCTGCCCGCGCTGCGGCCATCCGCTGCATGCCCGCAAGCCGGATTCGCTGACTCGCAGCTGGGCCTTCCTGGTGGCGGCGTTCATCCTCTACCTGCCGGCCAACTTGCTGCCGGTACTGCGCTCGACCAAGCTGTTCCGCAGCTGGTCGGACACCATCATGTCCGGCGTGGTGGCGCTGTGGAACGACGGCGCCTACGACCTCGCGATCGTCGTCTTCACCGCCTCGGTGGTGGTGCCACTGCTGAAGATGGGCGCGCTGGCGCTGCTGCTGGTGCAGGTGCAGCGCGGCTCCGCACAGCTGCCGCGCGAGCGGGCACGGCTGTACCGGATTCTCGAATTCATCGGCCACTGGTCGATGCTCGACGTCTTCGCGGTGGCGCTGCTGATCGCGTTGGTACACTTCGGCAGCCTTGCCAATGCCGAGCCCGGTGCCGGCATCGTGGCCTTCGGGGCGGTCGTGGTGCTGACCATGCTGGCCACCATGAGCTTCGATCCCCGCCTGATCTGGGACAGCACCCGGATCCCTGACCGCCGCGCCACCGACCGTCTCCCGACATGAGCGAAACCCCTTCGATGTCCGCGCTGCCCGCACCGGAACCGCGCCGCGACGGCCGCAAGCGGCTGTCGCTGATCTGGCTGGTGCCGCTTGTGGCAGCGCTGGTCGGGCTGGCGCTGGTGATCCGCACCTGGCTGCAGACCGGGCCGACGATCACCATCCGCTTCGACACCGCCGAAAGCCTGCAGAACGGCGCTACCGAAGTCCGCTACAAGGACGTGGTGGTCGGCAAGGTGTCGAGCATCCAGCTGCGCGAGGACGACAGTGGCGTCACTGTGGAAGTGGAGCTGACGCCGGACGCCAAGCGCATCGCCGTCAAGGACAGCCGCTTCTGGGTGGTCCGGCCGCGGATCGGCATCGGCGGCGTGTCCGGCATCAACACGCTGCTGTCCGGCGCCTATATCGGCGTCGACGTCGGCCGCTCGGGCGAGCAGCAGCGCGACTTCATCGGCCTCGAGAAGCCGCCGCCAGTCACCCACGACCAGAAAGGCAAGCAGTTCACGCTGACCACGCTTGATGCCGGCTCGATCACCATCGGCGCGCCGGTCTACTACCGGCGGGTGGCGGTCGGCCGCGTAGTCGATGCCACGCTCGACGAGGACGGCAAGCGGATCACCGTGCGGGTGTTCATCGACGCACCGTACGACCGCTTCGTGACCGGCGGCGTCCGCTTCTGGAACGCCGGCGGCATCGACCTCGCCGTGTCGTCCGAGGGGCTGCGGCTGAACACCCAGTCGCTGGCCACGGTGGTGGCCGGCGGCATCGCCTTCCAGCCGCTGGACGAGCGCAAGCCGGGCGAGCCGGCCCGCGAGGACAGCCGCTTCGAACTCTATGACGGCATCGCCACTGCACTGGCGCCGCCGGATGGCCCGTCGGTGCGCGCACTGCTGGTGCTGCGCCAGTCGACGCGCGGCCTGACCGCCGGCACGCCGGTCGACTTCAACGGCCTGGTGATCGGCGCGATCCGCTCCATTGAGCCGCAGTACGACGTGCGCCAGCAGAGCTTCTACTCGAAGGTGATGGTCGAGCTGTACCTGGAGCGGCTGGGCCCGGCCTGGTCGGCGCTGAAGGGCCTGGCAGCGGACAGCGAGCGGCCGGCGCTGGCGGTGCTGAACAAACTGATCGACCAGGGGCTGACCGCGCAGCTGCGCGCCGGCAACCTGCTGACCGGCCAGCAGTACGTGGCCCTGTTCTTCAAGCCGGGCGCCAAGGCCCGACGGGTGACGGCCGGCGACACGACGCCGGAAATCCCGACCGCCGCCGGCAGCCTCGAGGAAATCCAGACGCAGATCGAGAGCATCGTCACCAAGCTCGACAAGATTCCGTTCGCCGAACTGGGCGCCGATCTGCGGACCATGGTCAACAGCGCCAATACGCTGCTGCGTACCTTCGATCAGGACATCGCGCCGCAGGCGCGGCGCACGCTGGACAATGCCGCGACCGCGATCCGTTCGCTGGAACAGAACCTCACCTCGCCGGAAGCCCCGCTGCAGCAGGACACCCGGCGGATGCTGGAACAGCTGAACCGGACCGCTGCCTCGTTCCGGGTGCTTGCCGACTATCTCGAAAAGCATCCGGAGTCGCTGTTGCGTGGCCGGCCGGCGGCAGCCGAGCCGACCGCCGCACCGCCGGAGAAAACCGATGCCCAGACCCATGACTGAAGTCCCGATGCGAAAGCCCCTGACCGTTGTCGCGCTGAGCCTGCTGCTGGCGGCCTGCCAGAGCGCCCCGCCGATCCGCTACTACACGCTGGTGCCGCCGAAGTCCGGCGAGGCCGTGGCCGCCGCCCAGGACCCGGCGTACCGGGTGATCGTCGAAACGGTCAGCATTCCGGCGCAGGTCGACACGCCCTATCTGATCGTGCGCGAAGGGCGCAGCCAGCTGCAGCCGGCCGAGGAGCAGCGCTGGGCCGCGCCGCTGGCCGACGAGGTGCGGGCGGCGCTGATCGACGGTCTCGGTGCGACGGCCACCGGTCCGGGCAGCGCCGCCGACAGCACGCTGCCGCTGTACCGGCTGCGCGTGGTGCTGCGGCGCTTCGATTCGGTGCTCGGGCGGCAGGCGCTGGTCGACGCCGGCTGGACCGTCGAAAGCCTGCACGACCCCGCCCGCGCGGCGACCTGCGACAGCCAGGTGGCGGCCAGCATCGCCGACGGCTTCCCGGCGCTGGCCGATGGCCACCAGCGGGCGATGGCCGATCTCGCCCACCGGATCGGCACCGGCCTGGACACGCTGCAGGCCGGCAAGACCGCCGAGGTCTGCGTCGCCGCCAACAGCGGCTGAGCGTTGCCGCCGTGCTGGTGATCAACGCGCGCCTCAGCATTCCGCTCGAGGAGATCGAGCTGAACGCGATCCGCGCGCAGGGCAATGGCGGCCAGCACGTCAACAAGACCTCGACGGCGATCCACCTGCGCTTCGACATCCGCGCTTCCAGCCTGGCCGAGGACCTGAAGGCGCGCGTGCTGCTGAAGGCCGATCAGCGGATCACCCGCGACGGCGTGGTGGTCATCAAGGCCCAGCAGCACCGCAGCCAGGAAGCCAACCGCGAAGCCGCCCTTGCCCGTCTTGCCGACCTGCTGGTGCGCGCGCTGCACGTGCCGGCAACGCGTCGGGCAACCCGGCCGAGCCGGGCGGCGAAGCAGCGCCGGGTCGACGACAAGACCCGGCGCGGCGGCATCAAGGCGCTGCGCCGCTCGCTGGACGACTGAGGCATTCCTGCCCACGCGCACGGCGCCGACTTCGGCACGGCCCGACATGCGCAGCGCGCTGCTTCTGGCTCACAATGCGGAACGATCCCTTCCCGGTTCCCGCATGTCTGGCTACACCGTCACCCGTCGTTCGGCGATTCACGGCAATGGCGTTTTCGCGGCTCAGAAGCTGCCGGCAGGGCTGGAGGTGATGGATTACGCCGGCCGCCTGCGAACCCATGCCTGGATCGACAAGGCCTATGCCAACACCGTCGAATCCGGCCATACCTTCCTGTTCACGCTGAACGATCGCTACGTCATCGACGGCAACTTCGACGCCAATGACGCCCGCTGGATCAATCACAGCTGCGATCCGAACTGCAAGCCGTACGTCATCGAATCGCCGGACCAGGACCCGAAGCGCGACCGCATCATCATCGAGACGATTCGCGAGATCGAGGCCGGCGAGGAACTGACCTTTGACTACGGCATCAAGCTGGAATGCCGCCATACGGCCCGGATGAAGAAGATCTGGGAATGTCGCTGCGGCGCCCCGAACTGCACCGGCACGATGCTGAAGCCGAAGCGCTGACGGAAACAGCCCGCCGGATCAGGGCGGGCACGCGGTCCGGGCGCGATCAGGCGCAGCGCGCGTTGATCGTCGCCAGCAGGCGGCTCAGGGCGATCAGGTGGGTGCCGAGAATGGCCTTGCCGGTAGTCAGCAGCGCCGCCGACAGATGCCGCGATGGATCGGCCCAGCCCAGGATGTTCATGAAGCCGAGGTGGCCATAGGCCTCCGGCGTGTCCGGCCCGAAGAGACTGGCAGGACGGGCGCCGAGCATCATGCCCTCGCTGTACTGCAGCGGGATCATCAGCATCCGGTCGAGGCCGATGCGGCCGACCGGCCGGCGCAGTCGCGCCACGGTCGCCGGCTTCAGGATCTGCCTGCCGTTGACGCTGCCGCCGTCGAGCAGCATCTGGAAGAAGCGGCTCAGTTCATCGGCGGTCGCGTAGATGTTGCCGGCCGGGATCACCGCCTGCTTGAAGCTGCCGGTGTTCGAAGCGCGCACCACTTCCGGGAACGGCACGAAAAGCGCGCGCTCGGCGACCGTCGATAGCGGGAAACGCACCGGCGCGCCGGCCTCGTAGTTCAGCGCCACGTCCGACCAATGCTTCTTCGCGATGCCGTAGGTGAAGTGGCGGAACTTCAGCGGCTTGCGGATCTCGGCATCGAGATAGGCGGTGATCGGCGTGCCGGTGACCCGCTTGATGATCTCGCCGAGGATGAAGCCGCCGGTCATCGCGTGATAGGCCTGCTGGCGGCTGGCAGTCGGCGGCGAGGCGCAGATCAGCTCGATCACCCGGTCCCAGTCCTCCATCAGTTCGACCTTCTTGTCGGCGGCCCGGATCTTCATCATCGGGAAGCCGCCGCGATGGGCGAGCACGTCGCTGATCGTGGTGTCCTGCTTGCCAGCCTGGCCGAACGCAGGCAGGTAGTGGCTGACCCGCTCGTCGAGGCGGATGCCGCCGTCCTCGGCCAGCTTGTGGACCAGTACGGCGGTCACCGCCTTGGAGGCCGAGAACAGGCAGATCGGCGTGGCCGGCGTCAGCAGGCGCTTCGGCGCACTGACGGGATCGGCCGGACCATTGCCTTCGGCGTGACCGAGCGTCCGGTCGAAAACCCGCTGGCCGTGGCGGCGTAGGGTAAACGCGATGCCGGGATAGGCACCGGTCCGGTAGAGGCCCTTGAGCGCCGACCAGATTGCCTTGGTGTCGGCGGCCGACAGGCCGGCGCGGGGCCCGTCGCGCTCGACGTCGTCGGCCACGGTGGTGACGGTGTGGAGGTCGCGCGGCACGCGCACCTTCATCGGCTGGAATACGGGCATGAGGTTCGGGGGTCGGAAAGCGGAGGGCACCGGCGGCGCGGTTCGGCCGGCTGTCGCAAAACCTTAACAGAACAGTTGTTCCGTTTTTTCGCCGCTACAGTGGCGGCATGAATACCGTTCATCGCCATGTTCGTGTCGACCGGCCGGGCCCGCCGGAGGTCCTGCAGCTTGCCGAGGGCTCGCGTCCGGAACCGGGCCCGAACGAAGTGCTGATCGCCGTCGCGGCGGCCGGCGTCAATCGCCCGGACGTGCTGCAGCGGATGGGCGTCTATCCGCCGCCGCCGGGCGCCTCGCCGATTCTCGGGCTCGAGGTCGCTGGCACGGTGGCGGCGATCGGCCGCGATGTCGAGCAGTGGCGGATCGGCGATGCTGTCTGCGCGCTGACACCGGGAGGCGGTTACGCCGAGTACTGTGTGACGCCGGCCGCCCACTGCCTGCCGGTACCGGACGGATACTCGATGATCGAGGCCGCCGCGCTGCCGGAAACCGCGTTCACCGTATGGGGCAACCTGTTCCGGCGCGGCCGGCTGGCGGCTGGCGAAACAGTGCTGATCCACGGCGGCACCAGCGGCATCGGCAGCACCGCGATCCAGTTCGCGAAGGCCTTCGGCGCGCGGGTGCTGGTGACGGCCCGAGGCGCCGACAAGTGCGCGGCTTGCCTCGCGCTCGGAGCCGATGCGGCGATCGACTATGCCAGCCAGGATTTCGTCGACGAGGTGCAGCGTTTGACGGCAGGACGCGGCGTCGACGTGGTGCTCGACATCGTCGGTGGCGACTACACCGCCCGCAATCTGGCGGCGCTGGGCGTCGATGGACGCCTGCTGCTGGTCGGCTTCCAGCGCGGCACGACGGCGACCATCGATCTGACGGCGATCATGCGCAAGCGGATCGTCGTCACCGGTTCGATGCTGCGGCCGCAGAGCCATGACGAGAAGGCGGTGCTGGCGCAGGCGCTGCGGGCGCAGGTCTGGCCGCTGATCGAATCCGGCCGGATCCGCCTGCCGATCGCTGCCTGCTTTCCGCTGGCGCAGGCGGCCGATGCCCATCGGCTGATGGAATCCAGCCAGCACATCGGCAAGATCGTACTGACCGTGTAGGCGTTCGCGGCCGACCGCCCAACAAAAAAGCGCAGCCGGAGCTGCGCTTTTTTGTTGTACCGCCCGCAGTTGATCAGGCGATCTGCAGGTGCATCGAGCGCATCCGCTCGCGCTGCTCGCGCAGGCGATCCTCGAGCACCAGCAGCTGCTGGCGCATGTCGCTGTGCTGCCACTGGTCGGCCAGCTTGTCGCGAGCGGCCTCGATGCGCTGGCTCTGCAACTGGCTCCATGCATCGACCGTGGCCCGGAAGGTTTCCATCTCGTGCTCGAACTGCTGGCGCAGTGCCGCCAGACGGCCTTCGTGCTTGCAGCGCGTCATGCGCTCGCGCACTGCTTCGAACTGGCGCTGCAGCATCGCGCGCTGGATGCGGAACTCCGGCACCCGGCGCAATTCGCGGGTGATGCCGACCCATGAAAGGCCGGCAATCAGCCACTTCGTCGGGTCGTACTGCCACCAGCGGACACCGTTCCGATAGTCCCACTGAAACAGGTGGTGATAGTTGTGGTAGCCCTCGCCGTAGGTCAGGAAGGCAAGCAGGTCGTTGTCGCGGGCCGTGTTCTCGACCGTGTACGGGCGACGGCCCCAGTAATGCGCCAGCGAATTGATCAGGAAAGTCACGTGATGGTTGACCACCAGCCGCAGCAGGCCGGCGATCATCAGGTAACCCCAGACGTCCCCGGCAGCCAGGCCGATCAGCATCGGCAGGCCGATGTTCATGAACAGCGCCAGCGGCAGGTAGTAGCGGTGCTGCAGCATCACCAGCCGGTCGTCGAGCAGATCGCGGGCATTCGAGAAATCGGTCTTGGCGCTCGGGTAGTCGCGGAGCATCCAGCCGATGTGCGCGTACCAGAGGCCGCGATTGATCGAGTACGGATCGTGGTCGACGTCATCGACGTTAGCGTGGTGAATCCGGTGCGTCGAGGCCCAGATCAGCACCGAGTTCTGGAACGCCATCGCGCCGAACAGCAGATAGAACAGTTTCAGGCTCCAGTGCGCCTGGTACGCGCGGTGCGCCCACAAGCGGTGGTAGCCACCGGTAATCGACAGGCCGCAGGCGTAAAGCAGGACCAGCCCGGCGATCCAGGCGCCGATGCCGATCGAATAGGTCATCAGATACCAAGGAAACACGGTCAGCAGCAGCCCGGTGCTGACGGTGAACATGATCAGCGCCGGCATGTTGTACGGCGGACGGCTTTGAGACTTTGCAGCGGTCATCTCGGGTCGCTCGAGGAAAGGCTTGTAGACAATATCGGCATCAGAACGCCGAACATAAAAAAACCGCAGCCGGAGCTGCGGTTTTTCAATACGCGAGCTCGATTAGAGCGGGCGGATCTGCGTCGCCTGCATGCCCTTCGGGCCGCGCTGCGCCTTGTACTCAACGCGCTGGCCTTCCTTCAGGGTCTTGAAGCCGGTGCCCTGAATTTCCTTGAAGTGGGCGAAAAGGTCTTCGCCGCCATCGGCCGGGGTGATGAACCCGAAGCCCTTGGCGTCATTGAACCACTTAACGGTGCCGGTCGAATCTGACATTGCTACATTCCTTTAACGATAGTTGACGATATGTTCGCGGTGCGTGCTGCATCGCATTTGCGGACGATCAAGAAATGTAGCCGGGGAAACGACAGAACCCGTTTGTCGCGGGGAAACTGACCACGGTGAATACCTTGCTTGAAACGACTGCATCTGCACTGTACGCGCTAATTTTGCCGCTGTCTAACCGGCAGAACAGTCGCCGAGAAGCCCGTCACGCTGCGGTTTTCCTGTCGCACCTCAACATCAGGTCAGGCTTGCCGAGGCCGGCCGGAAGGCCGTCATACAAGGTCTTTCCGGCGTCCGTCCGGCCCATCACCGGCCGGCCGGGCACTGCTTCCGGTATCCGCATCGGGAAGATTGGTTGCGCCTGCGGCTGGCGACGGCCGTCGCCACCGACGCCACCATCGGAGCAGAACAGATGGCCTTCGAATCTGAAAATCTTGTTCGCAGGGGCGAACAAGCTCGGAAGACCGCGAAATCCTCGCCGCACTGCAGCATCGCCGCCAAGCCCCTGAACCGATGGCGTTCGATGGCCCGGGCTTTCACAACTGCGGCGACCGGCCACCAGCGGCCGTTGTGCACCTTGCAGGCCGGTTCGACCGCCGCGTGCTACTAGATATTGTGTTTGCTGTCCAGCGATGACACCATTGGCTGTGACCTTGGAATCCTCGGCGAAAGGCGCTGATCGATCGGGTCATTACCTTGAAAGTTGGGAGGTTCCCATGGCTGTGAAGAAAGCTGCTGCCAAGAAAGCCGTCGCAAAGAAAGCGGTTGCGAAGAAGGCTGTTGCGAAGAAAGCAGTCGCCACCAAGAAGGCGCCCGCGAAGAAGGCTGTTGCCACCAAGGCTGTTGCCAAGAAGGCTGCTGCACCGGTCAAGAAAGCGGTCGCTGCTCCCGTCAAGAAGGCCGCTGCTGCGCCGGCGAAGAAGGCTGCCGTGAAGAAGGCCCCGGCAAAGAAGGCTGCTGCGAAGAAGACGTCGACGCCCTGACCCGGCGCGGTACGTCGCAAGGCTCGGCACTGCAGCTGCCGGGCCTTTTTTGTGGGCGTCGACTCAGGCGGCCGTGGCCCAGCGGTCCGTCGGTTCGACGCCGAAGAAGTGCGCCACCGCCTGCCGCTGCGTCTCGCCGCAGGTCTCGGTACTGATCGAACGCCAGAAAATCTCGGCATCCGGATGGTCGTCGCAGTACCAGCGGATGTGCTTGCGCCCGATTCGCACGCCCTGAGCCTCGCCATACAGGCCGGCCATCGCCGTCAGGTGCTCGACCAGCAACGCACCGATCCACGCGCGCGACGGCGGGGGCAGGTGCTCGCCAGTGGCGAGAAAGTGTCGGATCTCGCGGAAGATCCACGGGCGCCCCTGGGCGGCGCGGCCGATCATCAGCGCATCGGCGCCGGTGACGGCGAGTACGTGGCGGGCCTGCTCCGGCGTGCGGATGTCGCCGTTGGCGATCACCGGAATCCGAACCGCCTGCTTGATCGCGGCGATGGTGTCGTATTCGGCCGAGCCTTCGAAGCGGTCCTCGCGGCTGCGCCCGTGCACGGCGAGCGCGGCGATTCCGCAGGCTTCCGCGATCCGGGCGATCGCGACGCCGTTGCGCTCGGCGCGCGACCAGCCGGTACGAATCTTCAGCGTCACCGGCACCGGCACGGCGGCCACCACCGCAGCGCAGATGCGCGCGACCAGCGCCTCGTCGCGCAGCAGGGCCGAGCCGGCGTCCACCTTGCAGACTTTCTTGGCCGGGCAACCCATGTTGATGTCGATGATGTCGGCACCGTGGCCGACGTTGTGCCGGGCCGCTTCCGCGAGCAGCTGCGGGTCATGGCCGGCGATCTGCACCGACACCGGGCCGGGCTCGCCGGCGTGATCCATGCGGGTGCGCGATTTCTCGGTCTTCCACATGCGTGAATCGGAAATCGTCATCTCCGACACCGCCAGGCCGGCACCCAGCCGCCGGCACAGCATGCGGAATGGCCGGTCGGTGACGCCGGCCATCGGCGCCAGCACCAGCGCAGGTTCGATCAGATGGGTTCCGATTTGCATGCCGGCATTTTCGCCGATCGCCAGGCATTGCGGTTCGGACGACGCCGGGAGCGCTCCATTAAGATGCCCGGATGAACCCCACTGCCAACGGTGCCCGCCTGCTCCGGGCCGACGTCCTGTCGCTCGTCGCTGCTGCTGTCTTCATGGTCGCGGTGCTGTACCTGCACCTGCTGTCGGCCCTGATCGGCGGCCTGCTGGTCTACGAACTGGTGCATGTGCTCGCCGCACGGCTGCGGGTAGCCGCGCTGGGGCGGGAATCCGCCAAGGTGGTGGCTGTGGCGCTGCTGGGGGTGATCGTCGTCGGCCTGCTGACGGCGGCGGTGTTCGCTGTCAGCAATGTGCTGCGCAACGGCTCCGACAGCCTACCGGCACTGCTGGTGCGGCTGGCGGAGGCCATCGACAACTCCCGCGACCGGCTGCCGGAGTGGATCGTCAGTTCGCTGCCCAGCGATGCCGAAGCGCTGCGCCGTGATCTGGTCGGCTGGCTGCGCGAGCACGGCGCAGCCGTACAGGGTTTTGGCAAGTCCTTCGGCCGCAGCCTTGCCCACATCCTGATCGGCATGATCGTCGGCGCGATGCTGGCGCTGCGCGAGGCGACACCGAACGGCACCCGCGGACCGCTGTCGCGGGCGATCGTAGAACGCGGCGCGCGGCTGTCCGAATCGTTCCGCCGCGTGGTCTTCGCGCAGACCTGGATCGCCTCGATCAACGCGCTGTTTACCTGGATCTACCTCGGCGTGGCGCTGCCGCTGTTCGGCGTCGACCTGCCGCAGGTCAAGACGCTGGTGCTGGTCACGCTGCTCGCCGGTCTGCTGCCGATCCTCGGCAACCTGATCTCGAACACCGTGATCGTCGCCGTCAGCATCAGCCATTCGCTGGAACTGGCGTTCGTTTCGCTCGCCTATCTGGTGGTCATCCACAAGCTCGAATACTTCCTGAACGCCCGCATCATCGGCTCGCAGATCCGCTCCCGCGCCTGGGAACTGCTGATCGCGATGATGGCGATGGAGGCGGCGTTCGGCATCAGCGGACTGATCGCGGCGCCGATCTTCTACGCCTATTACAAGGAAGAGCTGTCGCGCCTGCGGCTGATCTGACGCCGCCTCCCGAATTCCCTTCAATCTCCCGATCGACATGGTCAGCGCCCACGATCCGGCTGCCGCCGGCGAACCTCCCCACCCGCACGATTTTTCCGAACAGCTGATCCGCCAGCTGTACGAAGACCTGGACGGCTTCCTGTTCGATGGCAGCGACGCCGTCGACAACGCCTGGCTCCTGGTGATCGACGCCGTACAGGCCGCCCGCATCCGCGGCGCCGTGCCGCTGGTGTTCGCCCGCGCCACGCTGGCCGCGCATCACCGCCTGGTCTACGACGAGGCGCCGCCGGATGAGGCGCTGGCGCTCGAAGCGGCAGCGGAAGCCATCGCCAGCTTCCTGCCGGAAGCGCGGCCGCAGTTGCCGGCGCTGAAAAACCACGCCGAACGTCTGACCCGGCAGATGGCGATCGCCGAGCAGTCGCCGGACGCCATTCACGTGCCGCTGTCGCAGGCGATCCAGCGCTTCTATGTCGCGCTCGGCGAGGAGAACGCTTCGGCCGGCAGCCGGGCCCTGATCGAGATGCGCTCGATCATCCTGCACCTCGATGCCTGCGCGGTGATGCTCGATCAGGCGGAATCGGCCCCCGAACCGATCCGGGTCATTCGCCCGGACCGCTTCCATGACTACTTCATGCACTACGCCAGCCTCGCCCGCACGCCGGAAAACGCGCGCGGCGAAAAGCCGGTGGCGACGCTCACCGAAGGGGGCCGGATCACCGCCGTCATCACCGAAGACACCCACCCGCTGGAGGCCGCCGCTGCGGCCGTGCGCGCCACCATTCATGGCGACGACACCACGCGCGACCACGCGCTAGCCCGCATCCGCGCGCTGCTCGACATGCTCGACGGCCTGCGCCGCGCCCCCAACCCGCTGCTCGGCGATGCCATCCAGGACGACACCGTGCACCTGAGCCTGGTGCTCGCCGCGGCCACCGCACCGCTGGCCGCGTCGAGCGGCTTCCGCTTTCCGGCGATCGCCCAGATCGCCCGCTACAACCAGCATCTGCTGCGCGGCGCGGCCGCCGTCACCGGCGCCGCCCACTGAAGGAAACGGCCGGCCCGCAACGGGCCGGCCGCTGTACTGCGTCTGCACCGCCTGAGCGGGTTCGATAAGTCTCGCCAAGCGCTGCCGATTGATGCCGGTCGCTGCATCCGGCGATGACGCGCAGCGCTGACGCGCCGCGACATTCCTGACGTCCTGATCAGTTTTCACTGTTGCAACGCAACAGAAATCCATCCTGAATCAAGCGTTTGCTCGAGACAGACCTGCGGCCTATTCTCGGGTCAGCAGTGACCGTCAACGACCCGGAGAACGGCGCGATGCCGGCTGTTCTCTCGCGTCGACGACCCATCGAAGTCCGTGCTCCAGGCCGCCATCCAGCGGCGGCCGGCGCAACGGTCGGGGACATCGGCAGCACTTACCGGGAGTGGGTTCAATCATGAAGAAATATGCGATCGGGCTGATCGCTGCGGCACTCGGTGCGTCCAGCGCACTCGCGGCCCAGGCGCCCACCAACTACGACGCCGCGCTCAGCGCCGCGTCGCGCGACAGCAGCAACGGCAGCCTCGTCAAGCGCAAGTCGGCCGCGCTGCGCGGCCATGCGCCAGGACGCAAGGGCTCGGTGACGGTATCGAGCCAGGCCCGGCCGACCCGCGCCGGCATCCCGTCGAACTACGACGCCAAGCTCGACGCCACCACCTTCCTGTGGGCCGATGCCCGCACACCGACTGCCGCCCTTGCGCCGATCAAGCGCCAGAAGCTGGCCGAAACCGCCGCTCGCGAGTACCTGCTCAAGCAGGCCGGACCGCTGAAGCTGTCGAAGGCCAGCGTCGCCGATGCCCGGATGGTCGACGTCCATGACGTCGGCCGGGGGCCGATCATCACCCGCTTCCGGCAGTACTACGACGGCGTCGAGGTGTTCGGCAAGAACCTCAGTGTGATGATGGGCCGCGACCTGAAGCTGGTCGCGACCTCCGGCTACTTCGCGCCGTCCAGCGCGTTCGAGAAGACCTCGAAAAACAGCGCGGTGACCTCGGCACGCGGCGCCTTCTCGCTGACCGCCGAACAGGCACTCGCCCGTGCGTTCTCCGACGTCACCGGCCAGAAGACCGCGCCGTCGCTGTTCACGGTGAAGACCCAGAAGGGCGACTACACCCATTTCGCCATCGGCAGCCAGCGTGACGAGATTCGCGCCTACGGCACGCCGCGCGCGAAAAAGGTCTGGTACTACAACGAAGGCAAGCTCAGCTCGGCCTGGTACGTCGAGGTCAGCGGCCGCTCGGTCGATCTGGTCGACGATTACGGCTACAGCTATGTGGTGTCGGCAACCGACGGCGCCGTGCTGTTCCGCAAGAACCTGTCGGAAGACGCCGCATTCAGCTACCGCGTCTTCGCCGACGCCGACGGCATCAAGCAGCCGTTCGATACCCCGATCGGCAACGACACCGCGCCATATCCGGCGCCGGGCACCCAGAACCAGAAGCTGCCGCGCATTGCCGCGACACCGAATCTGGTGACCCTGGAAAGTGGTCCGATCTCGACTGGCGATCCCTGGCTGGCCGACGATGCCACCACCACGCTCGGCAACAACGTCGACGCCTATCTGGATCTCGTCGATGGCGGCGTCCGCCCGCCCGGTACCAATCCGGCGGATCGGGTCGACGGCTTCACGCCGGGTACCGACGACCAGCGCGGCACGGTCAACGCCGCCAACACCTTTTCGTACCCGTACACGCCGGACGCGGACCCGACGACGGCAAGCCAGCGCCAGCACGCGGCGACCCACCTGTTCTACATCAACAACTGGCTGCATGACTGGTGGTACGACAACGGTTTCAATGAAGCCGCCGGCAATGCCCAGACCGACAACTACGGACGCGGCGGCGAAGGAGGCGACGTGCTGCTGGCCGAGGGTCAGGACTTCAGCGGCCGCAACAACGCCAATCAGCGCACTCCGGCGGACGGCGCCTCGCCGCGCCAGCAGATGTACCTGTTCGACGGCGCGGTCGATGGCGAACTGACGGTTGCCGCTCCGGTCGGCTCGGTGGCGTTCAACACCGCGGCATTCGGCGCACAGGTTTTCGATGTCAGCGGCCCGGTCGTGGCCTCGGAGCCGGCGGATGGCTGCACGGCGCTGAGCAATTCAGCGGCCATCGCCGGCAATATCGCGATCATCAATCGCGGCACCTGCGGCTTTGCGGTGAAGGTCAAGGCCGCCCAGGATGCCGGTGCCACCGGGGTGATCATCGCCAACAATCAGCCTGGCGCGGCACCCGGCCTCGGCGGCGAAGATCCGGCGATCACCATCGGCACGCTGTCGGTCTCGCAGGCCGATGGCGCGGCGATTCGGGCAGCGCTGCCAACCACGGCACGGCTGCGTCGTAGCGCGTCGACCGACATCGACGGCACGCTCGACACCCAGATCATTGCCCACGAATGGTTCCACTACACGTCGAACCGTCTGGTCGGCAATGCGTCAGGCCTGTCGAACCAGCAGGGCCGCGGCATGGGCGAAGGCTGGGCCGACTTCTCGGCGATGATGCTGACGGTGCGTCCGGAAGACCGCAACGCCCCGGGCAACACCAACTTCGAGGGCGCCTATCCGCAGGCGGTCTATGCGACGGCCGATTCCTACTACGGAATCCGTCGTGCCCCCTACTCGACCAGCTTCAGCCTGTTCCCGTTCACCTTCAAGCACATCTCCGACGGCGTGGCACTGCCGACCGGCGTTGCGCCGTTCCTGAACCTCGGTGCCAACTCGGAAGTTCACAACACCGGCGAAATCTGGGCCAATACGCTCTGGGAGTTCTACGCCAGCCTGCTGAACGATCCGCGCTACAGCTTCGTCCAGGCCCAGGAGCGGATGAAGGACTACGTGATCGCCGGCCTGAAGATGACGCCCAACGCGCCGACCCTGCTGGAAGCGCGTGACGCCATCCTCGCCGCTGCCATGGCGACCGATGCCGGCGACTACAACCACGCGGCGGCGGCCTTCGCCAAACGCGGCATGGGCGCCGGTGCCATCGCCCCGGACCGCAACAGCGCCACCAACCAGAACCCGCGCGCGGTCGAGGACTTCACCGTGTTCGCCGGCAACCTGTCGGTGACCGACGCCTCGCTGGACTTCGCGTACGTCGACGGCGCCATCGGCTTCATCGACAACGATGGTATCCTCGATCCGGGTGAAACGGCGCTGCTGTCGGTGACCTTGGTCAACAACGGCACATCGGCGATCACCGATGCAGTGACCGCCACCGTCAGCGCCGACGGCGACCTGCTGTTCCAGACCACGGCGGAACGCACGGCGGCGACGCCGGTGCCGCCGACGGCTACCGGCACCATCACCTTCCCGGGCCCGATCGCCATCGGCGCTACGGTCACCGGCACCATCGAGGTCAAGCTGGTGTCGGCGACCAGCACCGCGCAGCGCGTCACGCTGACACTCGACTTCCCGGATGCCGGCTCCTCGCCGACCGCGGTGTTCGAGCCCGGCGCGCAGACCATAACGCTGGACGTCAACTACGACATCGTCGCCAACCAGCGCGGGACCGACGACATCGAACAGCCGCAGGCCTCGAGCGTCGACTGGGGCCGCACGCTGATCGGCAGTGGCGAGAACTGGCAGATCGTCGATGGCGATCAGGCACCGTTCCTGTTCGAGTCCGGCAACATCTGGTCGATCCCGGACAACGGCTCGCCGACCGACGCCCGCCTGACCACGCCGCCGCTGCTGGTTGCCGACACCGGCAGCCCGACGGCGACCGCCGAGGGCGCCTTCACGATGAGCTTCGAGCACTACTTCCAGTTCGAGTTCGCCGGCTTCACCGGAGACGGCACGCCGGTCGGCTACGACGGCGGCGTCATCGAGATCACCAGCGATGGCGGCGAAACCTGGCAGGACGTGGTGGCAGCCGGCGGCAGCTTCACCTCTGGCGGCGGCTACAACGGCCTGGTGCTGGCGCTGTCAGAAGACGGAACCTTCGCGCCGTCCGGAGCGGAAGCGCCAGCCAGCGGCTTCGTCGGCGACAACTTCGACGCCAACGGCGGCTTCCTCGAACCGGTCACGCTGACGCTGCCGGCCAGCTTTGCCGGCAAGACCGTGCGCCTGCGCTTCCGGCTGCTGTCGGATATCAGCACCGGCGAGTTCGGCTGGTCGATCGACAACGTGTCGTTCACCGGCGTCACGGTGGCTCCGTTCAGCGCCGTGGTGGCCGAGGACGGCGTGCCCGACAACGCCGCCCCGGTGGCGGCCGCCGGTGACGATCGTACGGTCGTGGCCGGCAGCACGGTGACGCTCGACGGCAGCGGTTCCAGCGACGATGTCGGCGTCACCCGCTACGCCTGGTCGCAGACCAGCGGGCCGGAGGTCGCACTGACCGGTGCCGACACCGCGACGGCCACGTTCACGCCGGCCACGCCGGGCGAGTACCGCTTCACGCTGACCGTCGGCGACGATCGCAGCGCAACCGGTACTGATTCGGTGACCATCACGGTGCTGCCGCCGCCGGTGGCCAATGCCGGTCCGGACCAGACCACCCGACCGTTCCGCGACGTGCTGCTCGACGGCCGTGGTTCCACCGCTGCCGCGCCGGGCGGCTCGCTGAGCTACGCCTGGGTGCAGACCGGCGGCGCAGCGGTGACGCTGAATGCGGCCAACACCGCGACGCCGAGCTTCAAGACCGGCAAGACCGGGGCGTACGTGTTCCGCCTGCAAGTTACCGACATGCAGACCGGCGCAACGGCGGAAGACCTGGTCACCGTCAACGCGACGATTCCGGCCGGCGGTTCGTTCGGCTATCTGATGCTGCTGCCGGGCCTGCTGGCCGTCTGGCTGCGCCGTCGGCGTCGCCTCGACTGAAACGCGGCAGCAGGTCGGTCGCCGAAGGTGACTGACTAAACATCCCGGGGCACTTCGGCGCCCCGGGATTTTTTATGCGCGATGGTCGGGCGCCGGCTAGGCTGCGGCGATGAAGATCTGCCTGCTGTTCTGTCTGGGCGTCAGCCTGTTCGGAGGCCTGTCCGCCTGCGCCGCGACCTCGCCGGCCGGCGATCCGGCAGCGTTGCCCCACCCCGCGCCTGCGGTCACCACCACCGCGACTGCGGTCCAACCCGCCGATGCGGCTTCGAGGCCGGTGGCGAAGCGGTCAGCTGGCGCAACGCCGGCGCCGGACCTCGGCCCGGCCGGCTTTGCGGTGGAACTGCAGCGCAGCGGCTGCTACGGCCGCTGCCCGTCGTACCGGCTGCGGCTCGATGGCGACGGTACGGTGCGCTACTTCGGCGAGCGCTTCGTCGCGGTGCCCGGCGAGCAGCACGGCACGGTGTCGTCGGACGTGGTGGCCGAACTGCGGGCGCAACTCCGGCAGCCGCCGTACGCGGCGCTGCGCGGTCGCTACACGCCGGATGATCCGCGCTGCGGCGCGGCGGCGACCGACATGGCATCGGTACGCATCACCATCACCGACGCCGGCCAGCAGCGCCAGATCGACCACGATCTCGGTTGCAGCGATGCGCCGCCGGCGCTGCGGGCATTGGCGGCGGCGATCGACGCTGCCGCCGGCAGCAATCGCTGGGTGGAAGAGGCGCGCGAGTAGCGCCGCGCCGCTGATGCGCTCAGGCCGGGCCGGTCCAGTCGGCCAGCAGCGGCGCATGCAGCACCGGCCGGAACTCGATATAGCGGTAGCGGGCGCAGCCTTCGCGGACGAATGGATCGGACGCGAAGAAGGCTTCGATGGTGGCCTGCGAATCGCCGCGCACCAGGATCACGCCGCCAGCGCCCGAAGCCTGCGGCCCGGCGCAGAGCACGATGCCCTGATCGATGCCGGCCTGCAGGTAGGCGCGATGCGCGCCGCGCACGGCTTCCAGCGCGGCCAGCGGAACGAGATAGGTGCTTTCGACGAGAAAATGCTTCATGGGCGGACGACTCGTGGGCAGAACGGCCGCGCAGTGTACCGGCCGCCGGCGTCAGCTCCGCGCCGCGTGCACCAGCAGCAGGGCCCAGCCGACCAGGAACAGCAGCCCGCCGAACGGCGTCACTGCGCCCAGCACCCGCACGCCGCTCAAGGTCAGCAGGTACAGGCTGCCGGAGAACAGCAGCACGCCGATCGCGAAGCTCCAGCCGGCCGCATTCAACAACGGCCCGGGCCGCGACAGCGCCAGCAGGCCGACCGCCAGCAACGCCAGCGCATGCCAGAACTGGTACTCCACACCCGTGCGCCAGACCGCCAGCTGATCCGGCGTCAGCCGGCTGCGCAGCGCATGCGCGCCGAAGGCGCCGAAGGCGACGCCGACAAAGCCGTAGGCAGCACCCAGCATCAGCATCAGTTTCGGATTCATCGTTCGATCAGTCAGCAGTCGGAACAGCGGTACGCCCATCGTAGCCGCGACAGCCGCCGCCGGTGGCCGGACGGCGATGCGCGCCGACGTAGCAGGCGCCGATCCCGTTGGCATGGAACGCGCACGGCGAGTGTCGGTCGAACGGCGACGACGGGTTGGCGCCGCCTTGGCCGCGCCGCTTCGCCAGCCGTTGCCCGGGGTCTTCGACGCCGCGCCGTCAAGAATGGATAAATTTTAATGAAATCATCAGCATGCCGTGCATCCGGACAACCAGACCCTTGGCGCTGCCGGCAGCCTTGCAGCGGCGGCTGATTGCATACACTGCCGCGCACCTCCTGGTTCCGGATTCCGACATGCGCCTTGCTTCGCCCCTACTCACCTGCGCTGCGGCCCTGCTGCTGCAGATGCCGCTTGCCCATGCGGCGGCAGTCAAGACCGACCACGTCGAAGCCGAGCTGGTGGCGGAGAACACCGCGCTGCGCGCCGGTGCCGAGCACACGCTGGCCCTGCGCCTGCAGCCGGAAGCCGGCTGGCACGTCTACTGGCGTAACCCCGGCGATTCCGGGCTGGCCACGTCGATCAGCTGGACGCTGCCCGATGGCCTGAGCGCCGGCGCGCTGCAATGGCCGTATCCGCACCGGGAAACGCTCGGACCGATCGTCAACTACGGCTACGCCGAGCAGGTGCTGATGCCGGTGACGCTGACGGTGGCCGCCGATGTCCAGACCCCGGAGCCGCTGCTGCTGCGGGCCAAGGCCAAGTGGCTGGTCTGCAAGGACATCTGCATCCCCGGCAGCGCCGATCTGGAACTGCAGCTGCCGCTGGCCGCCGATGCCGGCGCCGCCGGCAGCGACGAGCGCTGGCGCGACGCCTTCGCCAAGGCGCGCAGCGAGCTGCCACAGCCGGCACCGGCCGACTGGCAGCTGCGTTTCCAGATCCACGACAAGGGCGACGACAAGGCCTTGGCGCTTGCGATTCGCGGCACCGGCATCGGCAGTGCCGACCAACTGGCGTTCTTCCCGTACGCCAACGACCTGCTCAACCACTCGGCCACCACCCGCCGGGTGCTTGATGCCGACGGCAACCTGCGCCTGTCGCAGACGCTGAGCGACTACTACGTGAAGGCGCCCGCCACTGTCGACGGCGTGCTGGTGATCCACGGCAGCGGCGGCGACAAGGCCTGGGAAATCAGCGCCACGCCGGGCCCGGTCAGGGTGGTACCGCCGACCGTCGACGCGCCACCGGCGGCGGAGCCAAGCGCGCCGGCCGCCGAAGCGCCGCCGGCCTATCTGCTGGTGCTGCTGTTCGCGCTGCTCGGCGGCCTGGTGCTGAACCTGATGCCCTGCGTGTTCCCGGTGCTGTCGATCAAGGCGATGAGCCTGGTCGATACCCGCGGCGCCACGCGAGCCAAGCAGCGCAGCCATGCGCTGGCCTACACCGCCGGCGTGCTGCTCACCTTCGTCGGCCTGGCCGGTCTGCTGATCGCGCTGCGCAGCTCCGGTGCAGCGATCGGCTGGGGCTTCCAGCTGCAGCATCCGGGCTTCGTCGCGGCACTCGCCTACCTGTTCTTCGCGATGGGCCTGTCGCTGTCCGGCGTCGTCGAGTTCGGCACCCGGATGATGGGCGTCGGCCAGTCGCTGGCCAGCGCCGAGGGCTATCGCGGCTCGTTCTTCACCGGCGTGCTGGCAGTGGCGGTGGCCAGCCCCTGCACCGCGCCGTTCATGGGCACCGCACTCGGCTACGCGCTGTCGCAGCCGGCCTACGTCGCGCTGACCGTGTTCGCCGCACTCGGCCTGGGCCTGGCACTGCCGTTCCTCGCCATCGGCTTCGTGCCCTCGCTGGCGAAAGCCCTGCCGCGTCCCGGCAAGTGGATGGAGCACTTCAAGCAGTTCATGGCCTTTCCGCTGTACCTGACCACGGTCTGGCTGCTCTGGGTGCTTGGCGGCCTGACCGATCGCAACGGCATGACCGTGGCGCTGCTCGGCCTGACCCTGATCGCCTTCGCACTGTGGCTGTGGAACCGCAGCGGCCGGCTGCCGGCCGTGCTGAAGCTGGCGGCGCTCGGCGCGGCACTGGCGCTGCTGACCAGCCCGCTGCTGGCCAAGCAGGTGGCCGGTCCGGCTGGCGCGGTCGCTGATGTCGCACACGAGCCGTATTCCGAAGCGCGGCTGGCCGAGCTGCGCGCCGAAGGCCGTACGGTGTTCGTCGACTTCACCGCCGACTGGTGCATCACCTGCAAGGTCAACGAGCGCGTGGCGCTGGCCGCTGCCGACGTCCGTCAGGCGTTTGCCGAACGCAAGGTCGTCTGGCTGGTTGGCGACTGGACCCGCGAGGACCCGCTGATCACCCGCACCCTGGAACGCTTCGGCCGCAACGGCGTGCCGCTGTATCTGGTCTACCAGGGCGCCGCCGAGGCCACCGTGCTGCCGCAGCTGCTGACGCCATCGATGGTCATCGACGCGCTGCCGCCAGCGGCGCCATGACCGGACCCGACCACTTCCCCCGCCCCCGAGAGACTCGCGAATGCACCTGAAAGCCCGCCTGGCCGGCGTCGCCGCCGGCCTGCTGATCGCCGCCACCGCCCTCGCCGGCCCGACCGTCGGCCAGCCCGCGCCGGCCTTCACGGCCGTCGACAGCCACGGCAAGACCGTTTCGCTGGCCGATTTCAAGGGCCGCCCAGTGGTGCTGGAGTGGAGCAACGACGGCTGCCCGTTCGTCCAGAAGCACTACAAGAGCGGCAACATGCAGGCGCTGCAGAAGGCCTACACGGCGCGCAACGTCGCCTGGCTGACCGTGCTGTCGTCAGCGCCCGGCAAGCAGGGCCACGTCGACGGCGCTGGCGCCGACCGGCTGTCCAGCGAGCGCGGCGCGGCGCCGACGGCGGTGCTGCTCGATGCCAGCGGCGCGCTCGGCAAGCGCTACGACGCCAAGACCACGCCGCACCTGTTCGTCATCGACGGCAACGGCGTGCTGGCCTATGCCGGCGCGATCGACAGCATCCCGAGTGCGGATGCCGAGGACGTGGCCAAGGCGACGCCGTATCTGAAGCAGGCGCTCGACGCGGTGCTGGCCGGCAAGCCGGTCGCGCAGCCGGCGACGCCGCCGTACGGCTGCTCGATCAAGTACGGCTAAAGCGCGCCGGCACCGTGTCGCCACTGCGCGGGCCGAATGGCGCCAGCGCGGCGTAGGCCAGCGCAGCGGCGGCCAGCGAGGCGAGGTAGGGCATCGTCCAGTCCAGCGCCGAGGCCAGCGTGTAGACCGCGACGCTGGCCAGCAGCGCCGCCGCCGCGCTGGCGATCCCGCCCAGCGCCGGAATGAAGATCGCGACCACCATCAGCACCAGCACGCCGGCCGAAGCGAGGCCGGAAGCCTGTTCGACCAGCGCGTACAGGCTTTCGCTGCCCAGCGAGATCAGATAAGCGATCACTCCGAACACCACGACGGCAGCCCGGTTCAGGCGCAGCCGTCCGCGTTCGGTGATCCGCTCGCCGGCCAGCGGCGCGATCAGGTTGCGGGCAGCCAGCGAGCCCGCCACCAGCAGCGCGCCGGACAGGGTCGACAGGATGGCGGACAGCAGCGCGCCGAGGAACACCACGTACAGCACCGGCGGCAGCTGGGTCTGCGCGTAGCGCGACAGCACCTGCTCCGGCTCGAGGTCGGCGCCCAGCGTGGCCGCGGCACCGAGGCCGACAACGACCGGAATCAGGCCGACCGCGAGGTAGACCACGCCGGCCGCAACGGTGGCCGAGCGGGCCAGCGTGACATCGCGCATCGACAGCACCCGGGAGGTCAGTTCCTGCGCGGCGATGGTGCCGAACACCGGCACCGCCAGCACCTCGATCAGCGGCCGGTCACGCCCGGGCGCACGGGCGGCAGCGGCCGCAGCGGTTTCCGGCAGCGTCTCGAAACCGCCGGCCAGCGCGAATACCACGAGCAACAGCACCAGGCCGAGGATCAGCACCAGGCCCTGCACCAGATCGGTCCAGGCATCGGCCCACATGCCGCCGACAGCGGTGTAGATGATCACCACCAGCGCGGCGAGGCCGGTCGCGGCGATCAGGCTCAGTTCGCTGACCGACGCGATCACCTGGCCGAAGGCGCGCACCTGGGCTGCCGCCCACAGCAGCGACGACGGAATCATCACCAGCGCCGCCAGCCGCTCGATGCCCGGCCCCCAGCGATGGCGGAACAGGTCGGCCAGGGTCAGCAGGCCACGCCGACGCAGGGCCGCCGCGAACACCAGGCCCATCGCGACGATGCCGAGCGCGTAGCCGAACGGATCGGCCGCCACGGCGCCGAGCCCGCCGGCGTAGGCCTCGGCGGTCGCGCCAATACAGGTTTCGGCCCCGAACCAGGTGGCGAACACCGAAAACACCGCCAGCCACGGCCCAAGGCTGCGCCCGGCCAGCAGGTAGTCGCTTTCGGTCTGCGGCCGGCGCGCCAGCAGGAACACCACGGCCAGCTGCAGCAGCACGTAGCCGAGCAGCGCCAGCAGGGTTCCGTTCATGGAGAGATCAGATGCGGCGCGTCGACGTCACGGTATGACGACGGCCGGCACGCGTCGCATGCCGGCACGTCGCGCAGGCTTTCAGCCCTGGCGGCCCTTGATGGCAGCGACCAGGTACAGCAGCACGATCGCGCCGATCACCGCGCCGATGAAGCCAGCCGGCTGGCCCGGCTGGTACAGCCCGAGCAGGCTGCCGACGTAGGTGGCGAAGAACGAGCCGGCGATGCCGAGGGCGATGGTCAGGATCATGCCCATGCTGTCCGAGCCTGGCTTCAGCCAGCGGGCCAGCAAGCCGACGATCAGGCCGATGAACAGCGTTCCGATGATGCCCATGCATGTCTCCGCTGGAAGGGAGCTGCACTGTAGCGGATGTCGGCAAAGGCCCGTCACAGGCTGGCGGCGGCTGTGTTCCGCGCTGCCGAGGCGCTGCACTGTGCGCCAGCGCACAGGCCGCCGTCCGGTATCCGCCGCGATGCGAACTGCGTCAACGACACCGGCACACCTGCCCCGCACCATGTCGCCACCAACGCACTCGCCGCGCTGCCAGCGGCTGATCCACCCGACACGGGAGCCCGCCGCCATGCTCAGCACCTTCGTTGCCGCCGACGTCTACCGGGTGATGCTGGGCGCCGGCCGGCTCGATGCACTGAGCCAGACGCTGCAGGCGTACGCATTGCCGGCCGAAGGCTCGCTGCGCCAGCTGCGGCGGGACGATGGCAGCGGCGTCTGGGTGGTCACCGTGCTGATCGACGGCGAGACGCTGGAACGGATTTCCCTGCTTCAGGCCCTGAGCCTGATGCAGATCGACAACATCAGCGCCCGGCTGCGTGCGGTACCGACGCTGCCGGGTGGCGGCGCCCTGCCGCCGGCAGCGAGCCAGCCCGCCGCCTGAACATTTCGCTGTCGCAGGACGGGATTCTCCTCCGGCTGTCGTTCGTCCCCGTCGAACGCAACGGCCCGCATCCTGCAAGCACTGCGCGAGACGGCCGAACGCCGTTCTCGCGTTTTTTTTTGCCTGCGCTCAGCGCTTCGGCGACGGGGGCTTCGACATTCCGGCCTCAGCATCGCGATCGGAATCAGCGGCCGGCGGCGACGATGCCGCCGGAGCGGCCGGGCCGATCACCTCGCCTGCCGGCCGCTCGCCGGCCTTCAGCCCCTTGCGCAGCTCGCGTCCCACCGCCCGGTTGAGCCCGGCCAGTGCGCCGTAGACACCGTTGGTGATGGTGTCGTGGACATCGCGAACCGCTTTCGCGCGCTCGCGGGTCGCCGGGATCGACTCCAGCACGTCGAACGGAATGCTGGCGATATTGCGGTGCACATCGCGCACCACCGACCCGCCAGCGGCGATCGCCTCCTCGGCCGTCGCCTGCGCCTCGCGCAGCGTCTCCAGGCCTGCCAGCCGCTCGGCCTGGTGGCGGCCATCGGCAAGCGCCCGCTGCAGGTCGGCGTCAAGCTGCTGCAGTTCAGCCTTCAGCTTCAGCAGCCGCAGCGCGGCGAATACCAGCAGGACGATGGTCGCCAGCAGCGCCGTACCCAGCAGCCATTCAAGCGCCATGAGTGGTCACCTGCGCCTCGACGCCCTGCGCTTTCAGCTGCTCGGCAATCTGCTGGGCGGCGCGCGAATAGACGATCCGCTCGATCATCCGCGGCGCGACCTTGGCCGCCGGGCCGGCCAGCGGCGTTTCCTTCACCGCCAGATCGAACGGGTTGAGGATGCGGATCTCGATCACCGGGCCGATCCGCCCCGGCGCCAGCGCCGCAGCGGGATCGCCGACCAGCTGGCCGTGCAGCGCATCGACCCGCCGCTGCAGCCGCAGCAACGCCCAGCCGAGCCCCGCGGTCAACAGGGCGATCAACATCGACAGCGCAGCCAGCAGCATGCTCAAGGGCGACTCCGGGAACCGAATGCGGGTGTCCGCAGGCACGCAGACCGTTGCCGATACAATAACGCGGCCCCCCAATCGTCCTCCATGCCATGTGCGGAATCGTCGGCGCCGTCGCGCCTCGTGATGTCACGCCGATCCTCGTCGAAGGCCTGCGCCGGCTGGAATACCGCGGCTACGACTCGGCCGGTGTGGCGCTGCTGACGTCTGCCGGCGCGCTGGCCCGGCGTCGCGCCCAGGGCAAGGTGCAGCAGCTGGCGAACGACATCGCCGCCCACCCGATCGCCGGCCATCGCGGCATCTCGCACACCCGCTGGGCCACCCACGGCGTGCCCAGCGAGCGCAACGCGCATCCTCATTTCAGCAGCGATGTCGTCGGTCTGGTGCATAACGGCATCATCGAAAACCACGACGAGCTGCGCGAGGAACTGCGCGGCCGCGGCTATGTGTTCAGCAGCGAAACCGATACCGAAGTCGTTGCTCATCTGGTGGCGGACGAGCTGGCCACCAACGGCTCCTTGCGGGCGGCCGTGCAGGCTGCGATCCGGCGCCTGCACGGCGCCTACGCGATCGTGGTGCTATCGCCGCTGGACCCGGACTGCATCGTCGCGGCGCGCGCCGGCTGTCCGGTGGTGGTCGGCTACGGGCAAGGCGAGCACTACGTCGCCTCCGATGTCCAGGCGCTGCTGCCGGTGACCCGCCAGTTCAGCTTCCTGGAAGAAGGCGATGTCGCCGAGATTCGCGAGAGCGGCGTCCGCATCGTCGACCGCGACGGCCAGGCAGTCGAACGCCCGGTACGCGAATCGAGCCTGTCGGCCGAAGCCGTCGAGCGCGGCGAATACGCGCACTACATGCAGAAGGAAATCCACGAACAGCCGCGCGCGATCGCCGACACGCTGGCCGAACGCATCACCGGCAGGCGGGTGCTGACCGCCGCGCTTGGCCCGCTGGCCGAAGCGCTGCTGCCGAAGATCCGCAATGTTCATATCGTGGCCTGCGGCACCAGCTATCACGCCGGCCTGATCGCGCGTTACTACATCGAACAGGGCGCCAAGCTGCCGTGCACCGTCGAGGTCGCCAGCGAGTACCGCTACCGCAACCCGGTGGTGCCGCCGGACACGCTGTTCCTGGCGATCTCGCAGTCCGGCGAAACCGCCGACACGCTGGCGGCGCTGCGCGAAGCGAAGAAGCTTGGCTATCTGGCGACGGCGGCGATCTGCAACGTGCCGGAATCCTCGCTGGTACGCGAAGCCAACCTGGTGCTGATGACCCGCGCCGGCCCGGAGATCGGCGTCGCCTCGACCAAGGCATTCACGACGCAGCTCGCCGCGCTCGGCATCCTCGGCGTGGCGTTGGCCCGCCATAACGGCATGAGCGCGGCGGTGGAAGCGCAGTACGTGCGGCAGATCGCCCATGTGCCTGAAATGATCGAACGCACGCTGAAGCTGGAGCCGCAGATCAAGGCGCTTGCGCAACACTTCGCCGACAAGCGCCACGCACTGTTCCTCGGCCGCGGCCCGACTTGGCCGGTGGCGCTGGAAGGTGCGCTGAAGCTGAAGGAAATCTCCTACATCCACGCCGAGGCCTACCCGGCCGGCGAACTCAAGCACGGCCCGCTGGCACTGATCGACGCCGACATGCCGGTGATCGCCGTCGCCCCGAACAACGCGCTGCTCGAAAAGCTGAAGTCGAATCTCGAAGAAGTCCGCGCCCGAGGCGGCCAGCTGTTCGTCTTCGCCGACCCCGAATCCGGCTTCACCGCCAGTGAAGGCGTGGAAGTGATCACGATGCCCGAGCACATCACCCCGCTGCAGGCACCCATCGTCTACACGCTGCCGCTGCAGATGCTGGCATATCACGTCGCGCTACTGCGCGGGACCGATGTCGATCAGCCGCGCAATCTGGCGAAGAGTGTGACGGTGGAGTAGTGGGCTGCAGAAGTGATTGCTCCTGTGATGTATTCGGTAAAACCGGTAAGTTTTGGTAAATCTCGTAAAAAATCGCAGTCATTCGCCTGCGATGAGCAAGCCCGCCTAGGAACGGGTGCCTAGCGCCGATCGTCTGCAAACAGACCCCAAGCAGATGTTTGCCTGCCCCCCGCACGTTAGTGCCGTTCGTAACGGCTTAACGATTTCGTCCACCCCATACATTTCCAATTTCAGCATCTGATCGATCACATCAAGAATGCGGCGTCTTAGATCGGGTGAGTGCTTAGATGCTGCGTATTCACGCTTAAGCAAGTTTTGAAGTGAATACAGATCAGAGTCTTGCGTGCCGGCAGCCTCTGCGACTACACGGTTATCGTGCTTTCGACGGATTTGATTACAAGCTCTAGGACATCACAGGTCGCCAAATTCAGCGCGTGACTCGCGTACCAGCCTGCTCGCTGCCTGCCAGCCCAATCGAGCCGCCGATTCGCGCAGCTTCGGCAGCGCGCGGTGATTCCCGACGCTACTTGCGCCGCTGCTTGGCAAACGCTGCGCAGGGGTCCGGCCGGCTCTGAGGCGGGATGACGTGCACCACGTCGAATTCGGTGGCATCGGTGTCGGCCGTGCCTTCGACGAAACCGTGGCTCTCGCTGCGCCGGGCAACGGCTTCCGGCAGCCAGCGAATCACGCCGACATCGCGGCGCACATGGCCGTTGCCGGCGATCAGCACGGCATCCGGGCTGAGGGCCAGCGCATCGAGCACGGTTTTCGCCATCCAGACATCGCGCGCCAACTGGGCGCCGATCATCGTCCGGGCCGTGGCTTCCGGCAGCAGATTGCAGTGGCCCTGCATCACCGATGTCAGCTGCGCGGCCTCGATGTCCGGCGGCAGCGGCGCGTCGAGATGGAACTGCCGAAGGGTCGCGGCGTCGAGCGCGCTGGCCAGGCCGCCACGCATGGCCCGGGCGGCGTCTTCACGCGATACATTGGCGGCCAGCAGCGGCAATTTTCGATCCAGCGCGAACTGGATCAGCGGCCGGTACAGCGGCCAGTCCCAGTTGGCGCGGCCAGCCTTGGCGATCAGGCAATCGGCATCTGCGCAGGTTTTCTGCGCAGCATCCAGCAGCGGCTGGTGTTCGCGGTCGAACTGTTCCATGACCAGCGCCGGACGCAGCCCGGCGTCGACCCGGGCGCGCAACAGATCCAGGCGCGCGGCGTGGCCGGCGGTGTTGTCGTGCACCTCGCCGAGCATCAGCACCATGGCCGGGGCGGCACGGGCCGGCAGGGCGGCGAAGGCCAGCAGCAGAGCGGCAAGCAGCGCGTGTCGCATCAGTCGGGCATCCGGTTTTCGGGGTCTGGTCAACACGTTAGCAGCCGAACAACGGCGCGACGCAGGCGATTTCCGGGCGCTTCCAGCTGACCGGAAAACTGCTTTTGACCGCGTGAATGGCGCGTTTCATGCACGGATTGCAGTCAAAACGCGTCCAAACTGCTAGCCTTTCATCACCCGCGTTGTTCCACCTGCCGCCGCGTGTCGGTTCGTTAAGGAGTTATCGAGTGAAGATCAAAGGCTTGAGTCTGTGCTGCGCCGCGCTGCTGATGCTGACCGCGTGCAAGGGCAAGGAAGAAGCAGCCCCGGCCGCACCGGTTGCGGCCGAAGCCGCTCCGGCTGCCCCTGCCGAAGCCGCTCCGGCTGCGGAAGCCGCGCCGGCCGAAGCCGCGCCGGCCGCTGCCGAAGCTGCTCCGGAAGAGAAGAAGGAAGGCGCCCCGCAGCGCTAAGCCGTGCCCCGACTGCAGGTTCCTGCAGTTGGAAACGCGTCGGTGATGCACGCGTCACCGCTGCTGCATCGACGCCTCGGCACCGCCCGGCCTCATCGCCGGGCGGTGCCGTTTTCATTTTGGCGGCTGAATTAGGGCCTGCACGATGCCCCAGCTGCTGGCGGATATCGGCGGGACCCACGCCCGCTTCGCGCTGACCGACAACGGTCACGGCATCGCCGCCGTGCAGGTGCTGCGCTGCGCCGAGCACCCGAGCCTGGATGCGGCGATCCGCCACTATCTCGCCGCCCAGGGCGAGCCGACGGTGACGGCCGCCGCCATCGCGATCGCCACGCCGGTAGCCGGCGATGCGGTGCGGATGACCAACCACCACTGGGCGTTCTCGATCGATGCCACGCGCCGTGCGCTGGGCATCGAAACGCTGCTGGTGCTCAACGATTTCACCGCGCTGGCACTGGCACTGCCGCTGCTGGGCGAGGCCGAACTGCTGGCCATCGGCCGCGGCACGCGGCGGGTGGAGGCGGCGATCGGCGTCGTTGGCCCCGGCACCGGCCTCGGCGTCTCCGGCCTGGTCCGCTGCGGTGATCGCTGGCAGCCGCTGGCCAGCGAGGGCGGCCATTGCAGCTTCGCGCCGATCGACGCCCGCGAAACGGCGATCCTGCAGGTGGTCGGTCGCAGCCTTCCGCATGTCTCGGCCGAACGGCTGATCTCCGGCCCCGGCCTGGTGCTGATCGTCGACGCGTTGCGCGACATCCACGGCCTGCCGCCCACCCCGGCGCAAACCCCGGCGGCGATCGCGGCAGCCGCGCAGGCCGGCAGCTGCCCGATCTGCGTGGAAGCCGCGCAGGCCTTCAGCGGCATGCTCGGCAGCTTCGCCGGCAACCTGGCGCTGACGCTCGGCGCGTTCGGTGGCATCTACCTCGGCGGCGGCGTGATCGCCGGCCTCGGCAGCGCCTTCGACCGGCCGTTCTTCCGCGCCCGTTTCGAGGCCAAGGGCCGCTTTGCCGACTACCTCGCCGGCATCGCGACGGTGCAGGTCACCGCTGCCCATCCGGCGCTGCGCGGCGCGGCGGCGGCGCTGGCCGACCGGCTGCGCGCTGATCGCGACCGCCGCTGACGCGCAGCCAGCACGCCGTCAGCCGGTTCAGTCAACGCCTGTACGCCACTTGGCGCGGGCCAGTACCTTGGCGTATGGTCCGCCCGCGAGCCGTGATTCCCGCGCGGTCGCGCTGCCCTTCCCCGGAGAATCCGCGTGCTGCCATTTTCGCTCAAGGTTTTGTTTTTCAAGTTTTTTCAGCTTCTGCTGAAATGGTCGACGAAGATCCTGACCTTCCGCACGCCGGAGCTGTTCAGCGGCCCGGGCTCGTCGCTGCAGCTGTGCGAGCACATCGCCACGCGGACCGGCGTGAAGAATCTGCTGATCGTCACCGATGCGATGCTGGTCAAGATCGGCCTGCTGACGCCGCTGCAGGAAAAGCTCACCGCGCTCGGCGTGCGCTGGGTGGTCTTTGACGGCGTGCAGCCGAACCCGACGATTGAGCAGATCGAAACCGGCCTGGCGCTGCTGAAGAAGGAAGGCTGCACGGCGATCCTGGCGATCGGCGGCGGTTCATCGATCGACGCCGCCAAGGTCATCGCCGCCCGCGCCCGCAATCCGCACAAGATCGTCCACATGGCCGGCCTGATGCGGGTGATCTTCCGGCCGATGCCGCTGTACGCGGTGCCGACCACGGCCGGAACCGGCTCGGAGGTGACGATCGCCGCCGTGGTGTCTGATCCCTCGACGACCCGCAAGTTCGCGATCATGGACCCGAAGCTGGTGCCGGTCGGCGCCTGCCTCGACGGCGCGCTGATGACCGGCCTGCCGGCGCCGATCACCGCCGCCACCGGCATGGATGCGCTGACCCATGCGGTAGAGGCCTACATCTCCCGCAACCACACGCCGATGACCGACGCCGAAGCGCTGGAAGCGACCCGGCTGATCATGCAGAACCTGGCCACGGCGGTCCGCGACGGCGGCAACATCGACGCGCGCCAGAACATGGCCGTGGCCTCGTTCAAGGCCGGCGTGGCGTTCACCACCGCCGGCGTCGGCTATGTGCACGCGATCGCCCACAACTTCGGCGCCTACTACCACCTGCCGCACGGGCTGGCCAACGCCATCGTCCTGCCGTACGTGCTGGATTTCTCGAAGCCGGAATGCAGTGATCGCCTGGCCAAGCTGGCCGAGGTCAGCGGCCTGAAGACCGGCGATGAAACGCCGCTGCAGCTGGCCGACAAGTTCATTGCCCACGTGCGGGCGCTGAACGCCGAATTCGGCATCCCGACCCGGGTCGACAAGCTGAAGGCCGGCGACATCCCGGCGATCACCGACAAGGCGATGTCGGAAGCGCACTGGACCTACGCCGTGCCGCGCTACATGGACAAGCCGGATTTCGAGGCTTTCGTCGCCCAGATGCTGCCAGCCTGATCGCCGACACCAACGACGCCGACAAAGGTTGCGGGATGCCGGAGGGGACCGGACATCCCGCACAAGGGCAGAGCGGGTGGTGGCCACGACATGGCGGCCGGGCAAGGCCGCAGCGCTGGCACGGACGGTGCTCGTGGCATCACGGCGATGCTGCAGATTCTTTGAACAACGTTAATTAAATCCGCCCGAGCCCGTCAATCGATGGCACGCCCTCGCCTTACCGCCGAAGCCGCCGATGGCGTGCGCGCCGACATCTGCGCAGCGGCGGCCCGGCTCTACGAACGCGATGGCTATGACGCCGTGACGATGCGCGCGATCGCCGCCGCGATGGATCGCAGTCAGGCGTTGCCGTATCGCTACTTCAAGAACAAGGAGCACATCTTCGTCGCGCTGCGGGCGATGTGCTTCGACCGGCTGACGACGACCATGGAAGCGGTGCTGGCGCGCGGTGACCCGCCGCTGGTGACGCTGCACACGATGGCGCACAGCTTCATCACCTTTGCCGAAGCCAACCCCGCCGAATACCGGCTGATGTTCGCGCTGCGGCAGCCCCCGCCGGCCGAATACCCGGAACTGCACGCCGCCCGGCAGCGGGCGCTGGCGACGCTGCAGACCGCCTACCAGCAGGCGGTCGACCAGGGCCTGATCAGCGGCGATGCGCTGACCGGCTCGCATGTGGTGTGGGCGGCGATGCACGGCCTGCTGACCTTGCACCTGGCCGGCCAGCTGACCATCGGCCGGCGGCTCGACGAACTGGTCGCGCCGATGCTCGACACGCTGTTCGGGCCACGCCGGATGGCTGCCGCCAAGGCGGCAGGCCGACGGCCTCAGGGATAAACGGCCGCCGCCGCCAGCAGGCGCTGCCGCGCCGCGCGGTACTCGGCTTCCAACCGGTCGACGACGGCCGCCGTCGGCATCACTTGGTCGATCACGCCGACGCCGTGGCCGGCGCCCCAGATGTCCTTCCAGGCCTTGGCGGTGCTGGTCGATTCGCCGGCGCTGCTGCCCAGATTCATCTTGCTGGCGTCGGCGTGCGGCAGCTTGTCCGGGTCCATGCCGGCGCGGACGATGCTCTTTTTCAGGTAGTTGCCGTGCACGCCGGAGAAGTACGGCGTGTAGGTGATGTCGGCCGCCGAGGAATCGACGATCGCTTGCCGGTAATCGTCGCTGACATTGGCTTCCGGCGTGGCCAGGAAGCGGGTGCCGATGTAGGCCAGATCCGCGCCCATCGACTGCGCGGCGAGGATCGCGTCGCCGCTGGCGATCGAGCCGGACAGGATCACCGGGCCGTCGTAGAACTTGCGGATCTCGCCGACCAGCGCGAACGGCGACAGGGTGCCGGCGTGGCCACCGGCGCCGGCACAGACCAGGATCAGGCCGTCGACACCGGCTTCCAGCGCCTTTTCGGCATGCCGCACGCTGATCACGTCGTGGAACACCAGACCGCCGTAGCCGTGCACCGCCGGCACGATGGCATCCGGCGCGCGCAGCGAGGTGATGATGATCGGCGCCCGGTGCGCCACGCACACCGCCATGTCGGCAGCCAGCCGGTCGTTGGAGGCGTGCACGATCTGGTTGACCGCATAGGGCGCGATCCGCTTGCCCGGATGCGCCGCCCGCTCCGCCGCCAGCGCCGTCTCGATCTCGGTCAGCCACTGTTCCAGCGCCCCGTCGCCGCGGGCGTTCAGCGCCGGAAACGAGCCGACGATGCCGGCCTTGCACTGCTCGATCACCAGCTTCGGGTTCGAGGCGATGAACATCGGCGAGGCGATCACCGGCAGGCGCAACGCGTTTTGCAGCAGGGCAGGCATCGACACGGACAGGCTCCTCGGAATAGGCGGACAGGATTTTCAGCGGGTGCACGATCGGCAAGTGGACAATCGCCCGGGTTTTGTGCACGATTGTTCACATCAACCGAGTCCGACCGATGCCCGCCACCGAATCATCGCGCCAATTGCAGGGCGCCATTGCCCTACTGAAGACGGGCATCGACGCCGGCAGCCGCCGCGTCGAGGACATGCACCTCGCGATCGCCGACAAGCCGTTTCGGGTCCTCGCCCGGGTGCCGGTGGTGGCCGAGGCCAGCGGCGTGGTCCGGCAGTTCCACGACGGCATCACCCGTGGCGTCCATCAGGCCGTGCGCGGACTGAGCGCGGTCGGCTGCGACGCCGCAGCGCGGGTCATCGCGCTGCAAAAGACGTCGCGATGAGCCGCCTGCAAGCGGTGATCAGCGCCACCAACGGTGTGTTCGGCGATTTCCTGGCCCGCAGCGGCAACGGCCTGGCGATCGATTTCGGCCTGCGCGACGAGCACGGCGCGCCGGTCGCCACCGACCGCGCCGCACTGGCCACCGCCTTCCCGGCTGCCGGCGGCGACATCGCCATCTTCCTGCACGGCCTGTGCTGCGACGAGCGGATCTGGAACGCCGGCAACGGCTTTCACGCCGATGCCGACAGCTTCCCGGCGCGGCTGGCCCGCGAACAGGGCTGGACCACGCTCAAGGTCCGCTACAACAGCGGCCGCCACATTTCCGAGAACGGCGAAGCCTTTGCCGGGCTGCTCGACGCGCTGCAGGCGAACTGGCCGGTCCGGGTCCGCCGGATCGCGCTGATCGGCCACAGCATGGGCGGCCTGATCGCGCGCAGCGCCGGCCATCACGGGCTGGAACGCGGCGCCCGCTGGACGGCCCAAGTCAGCCATCTGGTCTGCCTCGGCAGCCCGCATCACGGCGCGCCGCTGGAGCGCTTCGGCCATGCCGCGACGCGGCTGCTCGATCTGGTCGACATCACCCGGCCGCTGGCGGTGGCGATCAATGCCCGCTCGGCCGGCATCAAGGACCTGCGCCACGGCAGCCTGCGCCATGACGACTGGAACGCTCACGATCCCGATCTGGTCGGCGGCGACATGCGCCGGCCGGTGCGGGTGCTGCCGCAAGCCCGCCACTGCGCGGTCGGCGCGATGCTCGGCGACTCGAGCGACGATCCGCGCAGCCGCCTGATCGGCGACGGCCTGGTGCTGCCCGACAGCGCCGCCGGCCGCCATCCGCACCGCTCGCTGTGCGTGCCGTTCGCGCCGGCCGACACCGTGCTGCTGCCGGCGCTGCATCATCTGCGGCTCGCGCGCGACGCCCGCGTCTACAGCCTGATCGCGCGCTGGCTGTCGGCCTGATCGCCGGCAACCGGCCGGCCGCCGCTACCATCCGCTGCCCTGCCCCGTTCCCGCGTCCGGAAGAATCCCGTGGTCCTGATCCTGAAGCTGCTGGTCGCCCTGCTGGCCGTCACCGTGCTGGTCTACGCCGCGCTGTACCTGCTGGCGCCGGCGCGGCTGGCCGATACCGCGATGAGCCTGGAGCGGATGCGCGCCAGGCTCGAACGCTCGGAAATGAACATCGAGGCCGATGGCCGCCACTGGCATCTGGTCTACCTCGAAGGCGGTCCACGCGAGGCGCCGCCGCTGCTGCTGCTGCACGGCATCGGCGCCGACAAGGACAACTGGACCCGGGTCGCCGCCAGCGGCCTGACCGCGCACTACCGCGTCTATGCGGTCGACCTGCCCGGCTTCGGCGAAAGCGACAAGCCGGCCGATGCCCGCTACCGGATCGGCGACCAGGTGGTGCGCGTCGAAGCGATCGCGAAGCAGCTGGGCCTGGCGCGCTTTCATCTGGCCGGCAACTCGATGGGCGGCTGGATCGCGGCGGCCTACGCCGTGGCCCATCCGGAGCAGGTCCAGAGCCTGTGGCTGCTGGCGCCGGCCGGCGTGATGTCGGCCGAGCCTAGCGAGATGACGAAGCTGATCGCCGCCGGCATGCCGCCGCCGCTGTTCGCCCGCAGCGAGCAGGATTTCGGCCGCCTGCTGCAGTTCGTGATGCAGCGGCCGCCGTTCATCCCGGCGCCGGTGCGCACAGTGCTGGCGCGCCGGCAGATCGCCAACTTCCGGCTCAACGAACAAATCTTCGAGGAGATCCGCGAGCAGTCCGGCGCGCTCGACAGCCAGCTGGCCGCGTTGCAGCCGCCGCTGGCGACGCCGACCTTGATCACCTGGGGCAACCGCGACCGCGTGCTACATCCGTCCGGCGCGGCGATCCTGAAGTCGCTGCTGCCGAACGCTACCGTCGTGATGCTGGACAACATCGGCCACCTGCCGATGCTCGAAGCGCCGGATCGGGTCACCGCCGACTACCTCGCCTTCCGCAGCCGCCTGACGCCGTAAGCGGCGCGGCGTGGCGGCGGATCAGCGCCCCGGCAGCGCGATCGGCGGCGCGTCCGTGCTGCGCGCCCGGATCAGCCAGCGGTCGCTGAACGCGCCTGCCGGCGGCAGCGCATCCACCTGCAAGCGGCGCGCGCCGCCGGCCAGCGCCGAGGCCGGCAGCAGCGTTTCGATGAAGCGGTAGCCGTTCAGCGTCTGCAATGGCAGATCACCGGCTTCGAACAGCGCGGTCGACGGATCGGCGTCGTCGAACAGGCGGATGCGGTACAGCCGCGCTTCTTCGGCATGCGTCACTTCCGCCTGCACGCGCAGCCCGCTGGCGCCGGCGCGCAGCACCACGTTGACGGCCGGACGCGCAGCGCCGGCCGCGCCGGTCGCCAGCAGCAGCAAGGTCGGCTCCGCCGCAACGACTGCCGGGCTGGCGGTCGCGTGGAGATGGCGGCTGACACCGGTCAGCAGGTCGCGCCGGAACACGCCGAGAACAAGAGCCAGACCGGCGGCGATCACCACGCCGGTCAGCGCCATGCGCAGGCCGTAGCGGCTGCGCGGCCGCGCCAGCGGCGTGTAGCGGCGGCCGCGACGGGTTTCCTGAGGCTGCGGCTTCATCGCCTGGCTGAAGCGCTGGCGGGCCTGCCCGTCCGCCGTGTTCAGCAGATGGCGATCGAACGCCGCCTGCTCGGCCGCCGCCAGCTGCAGCCGGGCCGCGTCATCGTGGAGATCGGTTTCGGCATCGCGCAGCGCCGCCAGCGCTGCCGGATCGGTGAGCAGCAGGCACTCCAGCCGCTGTGTCTCGGCCGGCGGCAGCTGCCGCAGCAGCAGGCCACGCCAGTCGGCGTCCGCCACCGCGTTCATGCGCCGGCACCGTCATCGGCGCAGCGGGCGCGGACGCCGGCCTCAAGCCCGGCGCGAGCCGCCAGCGCCCGGTCACGCAAGGCTTCCGGCGTGACCCCGAGCCGCGTCGCCAGCTGCTGGCGTCGGCGCTGCCGCGCGGCCGGCCCGCCGCCATCGCCGCCGAACTCGTAGTAGCCCAGGATCAGCTTCGCGGCATCGGTGCCGAGCGTGGCGAAGCAGGCGCGCAGCGCCTTGCGGGTGGCGGCATCGGGTTCGATCGTCACCGGGGACGCCGCATCGGCCGCCGTCTCGGCCAGTGGACCGAGCTGCTGCCGGGTCAGCTGCTGCAGCCGGGCGATCGCCGCATCGAAAGGCTCGCCGGCCGGCGCTTCGCGCTGCCACCGCGCGAGCAGCGCATCGGCCAGCGGGCCGGCGCTGGCCGCCGGCTGCTGCAGGCCGATCAGCGCCAGCAGGCGCTCGCGAAGATCCACCGCCGCGCGCTCGCCGCTCATGCCGACGGTCAGCGCAGCTTGCGGCCGAAGCGCGCCAGCAGCGCCGGAATCACCGCCTTCGGTACCAGCTTCTTGACCGGCGCACCCAGGCCGGTGAGCTCCCGCACCAGGCTCGACGACAGGTGGGCGTACTCCGGGCTCGGCGCAAGCAGCACGGTGTCGAGCGTCGGGTACAGGTCGCGGTTCATCACCGCCATCTGCTTCTCGTACTCGACGTCGCCGACATTGCGGACTCCGCGCACCAGCACCGTCACGCCGTGTTCCTTGGCGAAGTCGACGACCAGCCCGTTGAAGCCGACGACCTCGACGTTCGGCAGGTCGGTGACCGCCGCGCGGATCAGGTCGCAGCGCTCTTCCAGCGAGAACTTGGGGTTCTTGGCGATGTTCGAGCCGACCGCGACGATCAGCTTCGGAAACATCCGCGCAGCGCGGTGGATGATGTCGTTGTGGCCGAGGGTGATCGGATCGAAGGTGCCCGAATAGGCGGCGATGACACTCACGGCGGCAGATCTCCCGGTGGCGCGTACGTGATCAGCCCGTAGCTTACCTGCCCGGCCGCCTTTTCCTTGAGCACCGTGTAGCCGGCTGGCAGCTGCGGCGGCTGGCCCTTCGGCCATTCGAGGTAGATGCGGTTCAGCGCCTTCAGCACCGGCGGCAGGCTGGCGAGCGTGGCGGCCAGCAGCGGCGAGTCGTACGGCGGATCGACGAACACGATCTCGTAGCGGCTGGCGGTGCCGCGCAGAAAGCTGATGCCGTCGCCGCGCAGCACCTCGGCGCGCGTCGCGACCCCCAGCTTGCCGATCGCGGCGCGGATGTCGTCGGCCTGCCGGGCGCCGGTCTCGACGAAGCTGGCCTGCGCCGCGCCGCGCGACAACGCTTCCAGCCCGAGCGCGCCGCTGCCGGCGAACAGGTCGAGCACGGCGCTGCCGTCGATCATCGGGTTGAGCCAGTCGAACACGGTCTGGCGGACGCGGTCCGGCGTCGGGCGCACGCCGGCGTCGGCATCGAAGTCGATCAGGCGGCTGCGGAATTCGCCGCCGATGATGCGCAGGCGGCCAAGGGGTCTTTTCATTCGGGGTCGTGGGAGGCGGTCAGAAATGTCAGCGGCCGATCTTCGGGCCGACCGGGCCGGGCACGCGGGCATCGGCATCGGGCGCCCGGCGGCGCGGCCGCGGGCCGCTGTCCGGCGCCGGTGTCGCGAACGGCAGCGGCGTGGCGGCCTCGGCCTTGCCGACCGGCTCGACGATCAGCCGGTCGCCGTCGCGGATCAGGCGCACCGATTCGGCCTCGAAGCGCAGTTCGGCCGGCAGGCGGATCACCTGCACGACGCCGATGCGGCTCAGCCGCACGACGATGCCGCGGCCGGCGCCGGCCGGCGCGCTGCCGTTGTCGGCGCTGCGCGTGACCTTGCGACGGCCGGCGACCGGGCCGGTGGCGGAAGGGGTTGGTTTCATCGCGCGGACCTCAGGCCTGGGTGCCGCCGACGGTCATGTTGTCGAGCTTCAGCGTCGGCTGGCCGACGCCGACCGGCACGCTCTGGCCGTCCTTGCCGCAGGTGCCGACGCCGGTGTCGAGCTTCAAGTCGTTGCCGACCATCGACACCCGGCTCATCGCTTCCGGGCCATTGCCGATCAGGGTTGCGCCCTTCACCGGCCGGGTCACCTTGCCGTCCTCGATCAGGTAGGCCTCGCTGGCCGAGAAGCTGAAGTTGCCGTTGGTGATGTCGACCTGGCCGCCGGCGAAATTGACTGCGTACAGGCCCTTCTTCACCGAGGCGATGATCTCGGCCGGGTCGCTCTGGCCGGGCAGCATGTAGGTGTTGGTCATGCGCGGCATCGGCAGGTGCGAAAACGATTCGCGGCGGCCGTTGCCGGTCGGCGCCATGCCCATCAGCCGGGCGTTGAGCTTGTCTTGCAGGTAGCCGCGCAGGATGCCGTTCTCGATCAGGGTCGTGCACTGCGTCGGCGTGCCTTCGTCGTCGAGCGTCAGGCTGCCGCGGCGGCCGGGAAGCGTGCCGTCATCGACGATGGTGCACAGCGGGCTCGCCACCTTCTGGCCGATGCGGTTCGAATACGCCGAGGTGCCCTTGCGGTTGAAGTCGCCTTCCAGCCCGTGGCCGACCGCTTCGTGCAGCAGGATGCCGGGCCAGCCGGCGCCGAGCACCACGGTCATCGCGCCGGCCGGCGCCGGGCCGGCTTCCAGCAGCATCAGCGCCTGGCGCACGGCTTCGGCGGCGTAGCGCTCGGCAGCGTCGCCGCCGAAGAAATCGCCGTAGCTGCCGCGTCCGCCGCCGCCGCCGCCGGCCTGTTCGCGGCGGCCCTGGTGTTCGGCGATCACCGTGACGTTCATCCGCACCAGCGGCCGCACATCGGCCGCCAGGGTGCCATCGGCGGCGGCGACCAGCACGATGTCGTGGGTCGCGGCCAGCGACACCATCACCTGGGTGATGCGTGGGTCGATCGCCCGGGCCGCCGCGTCGGCGCGCTTCAGCAGCGCGAGCTTCTGCTCGGTCGGCCAGCTGTCGAGCGGGCTCGCCGCCGGGTACAGCGCCGGGCGCGAGGCCGGGACGACATTGCCGAGCGAGCCGGTCTGGCCGTGGCGGACGATCGCCGTCGCCGCGCCCGAGGCATCGACCAGCGCCGGCAGGCTCAGTTCATCGGAATAGGCGAAGCCGGTCTTCTCGCCGCCGATCGCGCGCACGCCGACGCCCTGCTCGGTGTGGCTGGCGCCGGACTTGACGATGCCGTCCTCGAAGAACCACGACTCCGACACCGAGTTCTGGAAGTACAGGTCGGCGGCGTCGATGCCCGGCTTCATCAGGCCGGACAGCACGCGCTGGATCGCGCCTTCGTCGAGCGCGGCGGGTGCCAGCAGGGTGGCGGAAGCAAGATCGAGAGCGGTGGTCATGTCGGCAGACGAAAAGGAAAGGGGTGCAGTGTGAACGCGGACGACGATCGGCGGGCGGGCGCGGCGGGCGCTCAGACGCCGATGCGCCGCTGCGACAGGTTCGGGAAGCTGGCGCGCAGCGCCTGCAGCGCGGTCAGGTCGACGGCGGCGGTGGCCAGCCCTTCGCCGGCCTCGCGACAGGCCAGCAGCTCGCCCCAGGGGCCGACGATCAGCGAATGGCCCCAGGTCTGGCGGCCGCCGGCGTGGCTGCCGGTTTCGCCCGGCGCGATCACATAGCACTGGTTCTCGATCGCCCGGGCGCGCAGCAGGATTTCCCAGTGCGCCTCGCCGGTCCTGGCGGTGAACGCCGCCGGCACGCAGAGGATTTCCGCGCCCATGCCCGCCAGCTGCCGGTACAGCTCCGGGAAGCGCAGGTCGTAGCAGACCGACAGGCCGAGCCGGCCGGCTGGCGTGTCGACCACCGCGAAGCCGGACGGATCGCCGTGGGCGATGGTGCGCGACTCCCGATAGCGCTCGCCGCTGGCGCTCGGCACATCGACGTCGAACAGATGGATCTTGTCGTAGCGGGCGCGCTGCCGGCCGTCGGCATCGAATACCAGGCTCGCCGCCCAGACCCGGCCCGGATCGCCGTCGACCGCCACCGGCACGGTGCCGGCGACGATCCACAGCCCGAGCCGCTGCGCGGTCGCGGCCAGCCAGTCCTGGATCGGCCCGTGCCCGTACGGCTCGGCGTGCGCCAGCTTGTCGGTGTCGCGGGCGCCCATGATCGCGAAGTTCTCCGGCAGCGCCGCCAGCACCGCGCCGGCCGCGCGGGCCTCGGCCAGCAGGCGGCCGGCAGTCGCCAGGTTGGCGGCGACGTCGGCGGTGGAATTCATCTGGATCGCGCTGATCAGCGCCGGCTCAGCCATTGCGTGCATCCACGGTGTCGAGGGTCCTGCTGGCGGGGTTGGGCGGCGGCGGGCTCTCGGCGCTGCCCTGCAGCACGGTCGGGTCGTCCCAGCTGCCGGTGACACGGTAGCTGAAGCTGCCGAGCTGGTTGAACGGCTTGTCGAACAGCTGCTGGGCAACCAGCAGGATGCCACCGGCGATCGGCCCGCCGAGCAGGGTCGCGCCGACCGTGACGCCGGTCGAGATGTCCGGGATCACGGTGACCTTCTGGTCGTAGTCGCGCGCCGCCAGGCCGATGCGGCCGCGCATCTCGATCTTCAGCGACGGGCTCTTGATGTCGAGATCGTCGGTCACCGCATTGCCATCGGCCAGCGCGAAGCGGCCCTTGAGCGTGTCGAAGCCGAGGCCGTCATCGACCACGTCCTTGAAATCGAACAGCAGCCGGCGCGGCAGCGCGTACAGGTTGACGAGGCCCAGCACCCGGCCGGCACCCGGCTCCACCGCCTTCAGCGCGCCGCGCTTGAGGTGGATGGCGATGTCGCCGGTCGCCTGCGACAGCTCCAGCCCGGCCGGCACCCGTGGCCAGACCACGTTGCCGATGAAGTGGGCGTCCTCGGCCGTGAGGTTCGGCGTGTAGCCGAACACCCGCAGCACGTCGCCGATGGCATCGGCGCGCAGATCGAAATCCAGCGCCGCGCTCGACGCCGACTCCCGGCGCAGCCAGTTGCCGTGCGCGCTGCCGGCCAGCCGGCCGCCGTCCAGCGCCAGCCGGTCGATGCGCTGGCCATCGGCGATGCGCGCGGTCGCCACCTGCAGGTGACCGAGCGCGACGTCGCCCAGGCTGAGCTGCTGGGCATCGACGTCGAACACCGGCGCGCGGGTCGGATCGAACGGCGAATCCGGCGGCGCCACACCGGCTTCCGATGGCGGCAGCGGCGGCAGCGCCTCGATCGCCAGCCGCTCGAAGCGCGCCACCACCCGGCCGCCGTCGTCGTCGGGTTGCCAGTCGACGGTGCCGGTCGCAGCACCCTCGGTGCGCACGCGAATGCCGCCGCCGGACGCCGCTGCGGGCAGCGCCAGCAGCCGCATCGGTCCGAACTGCCAGCGGCGCAGGCTGGTGCGGGCGGCGCTGACATCGGCGCGCACCAGCGGCAGCGCGGGCGCTGCGGCCGCCCCGCCCGGCCGATCGCCGCCCGCGGCCGACAGCACGCCGAGCCAGCCCGACAGGTCGAGCAGTTCCGGCGTGCCGCCGACGACCAGGCCGTCGGCATCGGCGCGCGGTTCCGGCAGCGCCGCGCCGAACAGCGCCTCGACGCCGCGAATCGGCCCGCTGCCGCCCTCGCCGCCTTCGGCGAAGCGGATGCCGACTTTCAGCTTGTCGGCCACCGCCACCTGCAGGTGCGTGCTGCCGCCATCGCCGGACAGACCCAGCCGCAGCGGCAGCGCCGAGCCGGCGGTCTTGGCCAGCGGCACCGGCAGGCTGGACGTGACGCCCTGCAGATCGCTGGTCAGGCTCAGCCGGCCGGCTTCCGGTCCTCCCAGCGGCAGCCGCAGCCGCGCCTCGGTGCTGCCGCTGAGCCCGGCGCGCAGCCAGGCCGGCACATAGACCGCCGACAGGCCGTCGTCGCGGCCCGGCTGCAGACTGAAGTCGCCGCTCAGCACCGGCTCGCTGCTGCCCGGCTCGGCGGCGATGCGCGCGGCCAGCGCGGTGTCGTAGAGCCGTGCGCTGATCGCCTCGGCGGCGATCGACTTGCCGTAAACCAGCTCGCCGCGCACCTCGCGCAGCGGCTCGGCCATGCCGCGCACCGCCAGGGTCACGCCATCGACCTGCAGGCTGCCGCTGGCATCGACCGGCGGCTGCGGCAGGTTCAGCGGCATCCGCAGCCGCAGGTCGCCGCGTACCGGGCCGCTGGCCTCGGTGCGGCCGATCAGCCCGCCGAGCCGGGCTTTCAGCGGCGACTCGCGAAACAGCCGGTAGAGCTGGCTGGCGTCGCCGGCGATATCGGCCGACAGCACCAGTTCGGCAGCCGAGAAATCGGCGATCCGCGCTTCCAGCCGGCGGGCTGCGAGGCCGCTGATCCGGCCCTGCCGGCCAAAGATGTCGAGGCCGTGGTCGTGGAACACCAGCTGCGCGGCGATGCCTTCAGCGGCCGGCCAGTCCGGCGCGAAGGCCAGCACCGCGTCGTCGACATCGAGCGTCAGCCGCCACGGGATGGTCGGGCGGTTGTCGGCATCGCGCGGCGTCAGCGGCGCGTCGATCAGCAGACGCCCGCCGGTGACGCGTGCCTGCTGGATCGCCCGCTCCAGCCAGGCGCGGCTGTTCGGCGCCCAGTTGAGCGGCATGTACGGCTTCAGCGCGGCGACCGCATCGGACTTAAGCCCAAGGTCGAGCTTCAGGTCCGGCACCTGTCCGGCCGGATGCAGCGTCAGCTGCAGCAGGCCGTCGGCGCTGCTGCTGCCGATGCGCAGCGCCAGCGACGGCGCATCGATGCGCCAGTCGTCGCCGCTGCGCGTCCAGTGCAGATCGCCACGCACTTCATCGAGCGGCAGCGGCTGCTCGAAGGCTTTCGGCAGGTGCAGCTGCAGCGGCGTGCCAGCCAGCCGGACGACGCCGCCGTCGGCGCTGGCCTGCAGCTCGCCGTCGAGGCCGGCGAAGCCGGGCTGCTGCGCATCGCTGTCGAGGCCAACGCCGAGCAGCCGCGCCTGCACCGACAGCGCCGCCAGCCCGTCATCGGGTGCTGGCGCAGCGTGGCTCAGGCGCAGCGCCTGCAGATCGCCGCGCAGGTCGGCGAGCCGCGCGCGGTTGGCCGGCAGCTCGGCCAGCAGACCCAGCCACGGCGCCAGATCGTCGAGCCGCAACTGCGGCGCGATCACCGTGCGGCTGCCGTCTGCGGCCTGCTGGACGCTGAGGCCATCGAGCGCCCAGGGGCCGCGCGGACCGGTGATCGAGGCGCGGGGAACCGCCAGCTGCCAGCCGCCGTCGAGCGGCGTCAGCGTGGCCTCGAGCGTGACCGCGCGCAGCGCCGCCAGCGGCTGCATGCCGATCCGCGCCGCCAGCGCGCCGCTGTGCAGGTTCAGCTGGGTGGCAGCCGGACGGCCGGCATCGATGGCACCGCTGGCCTTCAGCTGCACGTCGTCCAGCGCCAGCACCGCGCCGGGCTTGAACCGGGCGGCAAGCCACGGCCAGCCGGCGAAATCCTCGACATCGAGCGCCCACTGGCCATGCAGGCTGTCGCGCTCGGCGAGGCTGCCTTCGAGCTGGGCGCTGAAACGCAGCCGGCGCGCCAGCGTCTCCGGCGGCAGCAGCTGGGCTTCGATCCGGTAGCCGGCCCGGCCGTGGCGCAGGCGGGCGTGTTCGAGCCGGAAGGCCAGCGGCGCGGTGTCGCCGAGACGGCTGTCGCGCAGGTTCAGGCGGGCGTCGTGCAGGCGCAGTTCGGCGAAGCGGGCCAGTTCGTCGGCCAGCGAGCGGTCGCCGGTGCGGTCGAGGTCGATGCCGTCGATCTGCAGCCGGCCATCGGCGTCGACGCGCGCCGCCAGCTGCAGGCCGTCGATCTCGATCCGGTCCGGCGTGCGCGGGCCGGTGATCAGCCGGGTCGGGCTCAGGCCCAGGCGCAGCCGGCGCAGGTCGAGCAGCGCACCGCCGTGATCATCGAGCAGGGCGATGTCGCGCAGGTCCAGCGTCGGCCTCGGCCCGCGCCAGGTCAGCGCCATCGCGCCGATCCGCACCGGGTGTCCGACCGCGCGGCCGATGGCGTCCTGCAGATCGAAGCGGTAGCCGGGCACGGCGTCCACCAGCACGGTGAAGACGGCGCTGATCGAGGCTGCGGCGACGGTCAGCACCGCCAGCAGCGTGATCAGTCGCGTCCACCAGCGCTTGCGCGTCCGCTTCACGCGTCGCCGGCACCCGGGGCGCGTCGGCTCACACCGGCACCACGTCGAAGGTTTCCTGACCGTAGTGCGATTCGGCCTGCAGCTTGATCGGCCGCTTCAGGCTGGCCTCCAGTTCGGCCAGGCCGCCGCTCTGCTCTTCCTGCAGCCGCTCGATGACTTTCGGCGCGGCCAGCACCAGGAACGCTTTCGGCTCGTACATGCGGGCGGCGCGCTGCACTTCGCGGGCGATCTCGTGGCACAGCGTCTCGACGGTCTTCACCACGCCGCGGCCTTCGCAGGTCGGGCACGGCTCGCAGAGGATGTGGCCGAGGCTTTCGCGGGTGCGCTTGCGGGTCATCTCGACCAGCCCGAGCGGGCTGAACGGATAGATGTGGGTGCGCGCCGAATCGCGGGCGATTTCCTTTTCCAGCGTGCGCAGGACCTGGGTGCGGTGTTCCTCGAGCTTCATGTCGATGAAGTCGATGATGATGATGCCGCCGAGGTTGCGCAGGCGCAGCTGGCGGGCAATCGCGCCGGCCGCCTCGAGGTTGGTCTTGAGGATGGTTTCCTCGAGATTGCGATGGCCGGTGAAGGCGCCGGTGTTGACGTCGATGGTGGTCATGGCCTCGGTCTGGTCGATCACCAGATGACCGCCCGACTTCAGATCGACCTTGCGCTCCAGCGCCCGGTTCAATTCGTCCTCGACGCCGTACAGGTCGAAGATCGGCGCATGGCCGTTGTAGGCCTCGATGCGCGCCGCCGCCTGCGGCACGAAGACCTTGGCGAACTGCTGCACGCGGCGCGCTTCCTCGGCGTTGTCGATGCGGATCCGCTCGACCTGGGTGCCGAGCAGGTCGCGCAGCACGCGCATCGACAGCGGCAGGTCGCCGTGCACCAGGTGGCCGGGCTTGGCGAACGCGGTCTGCTGGTCGACGCTGACCCAGAGTCGGGTCAGGAAGGCAAGATCGGCGCGCAGCGATTCCTCGTCGGCGCCTTCGGCCGCCGTGCGGGCGATCACGCCCCAGTTCGGCGACAGCTCCGGCACGATCTTTTCGAGAATGCCCTTCAGCCGCACGCGTTCGTGATCATCCTCGATGCGCGCCGACACGCCGACGTGCTTCTCGAACGGCATCAGCACCAGATAGCGCGACGGAATCGACAGCAGGGTGGTCAGCCGCGCGCCCTTGGTGCCCATCGGGTCCTTGAGGATCTGCACCAGCACTTCCTTGCCTTCGTGCAGCAGCCGCTCCACCGGCGGCAGCGGCGCGCCGTTCTGGTCGGCGCCGACCATGTCGGCCACGTGCAGGAAGGCGGTGCGATCGAGGCTGAGGTCGACGAACGCCGCCTGCATGCCGGGCAGCACGCGCACCACCGTGCCCTTGTAGATGTTGCCGACCAGGCCGTGGCGCTGGGCGCGCTGCACGTAGATCTCCTGCGTCGCGCCGCCTTCGACCAGCGCCACGCGGGTTTCCTGCGGGCCGATGTTGACCAGGATCTCGGTGCTCATGGCTGCACCGGGCGGTCGGCGTAAACGCCGAAGCGAGCCAGCAGCTCGGCGGTTTCCAGCAGCGGCAGGCCGACGATGTTGGTGTAGCTGCCGTGCACCGCCCGCACCCAGCGTGCGGCGTAGCCCTGGATGCCGTAGGCGCCGGCCTTGTCGAGCGGCTCGCCGCTGTCGGCATAGGCGCGGGCGTCGCGTTCGTCGATCGGCCCGAAGACCACGTCGGTGTGGGTCACCACCGTTTCCAGCCGGCTGCCGTGCAGCACCGCCACCGCGCTGACCACCTGGTGCCGGCGATCGGCCAGCCGGCGCAGCATCGTCACCGCGTCGTCGGCATCGCGCGGCTTGCCGAGAATGTCGCCGTCGATGGCGACATCGGTGTCGGCCGCCAGCACCGGAACGTCCAGCCGGGCGTGGACGGCAGCCGCGCGCGCCTTGGCGACGGCGGTTTCCAGCGCGTAATCGGCCGGCGCCTGGCCGGGGCGCGGCACTTCCGGAACCTCGCCGTCGATCCGTTCATGGCGCAGCCCGAGCGCTGCCAGAAAGGCAGCCCGGCGCGGCGAGCGCGAAGCAAGGTAGAGCTGGACCGCCATGGACCGTCATCAAAAACAAGGGAATTGCCGGCATTGTCGGCGATTCCGGCCGCAGCTGGAACCAGGGCCCGAAGGCCGTCGCAGCTCAGCCGCCGCTGCCCTGGCGCAGCTCCCGAAAGCGGCCGATGTCGCGATCGAAATCGCCGTGAATGCGGGCCCGCTCGTCATGCAGCCGGCTCAGCGCTTTGCGCTGATCGGCCTCGGCGGCGGTGAACTCGTCGATCCGCGCCTGCAGCTGCGCGCCGTTGGCCGGCGAGGCCGGCTGGCGGCCGCGCAGCTCGGCAAGTGCGGCGCGGGTGTCGGCGATCGCTTTCTCGGTCAGCTGCCGGCGAGCGTCGAGCGCGGCCAGACGCTCGTCGCGCGCCCGCTCGATGGCCGGCACGTCGCGGTAGGCCTGCAGCAGGTAGCGGTCATAGGCCTGGCGCTGCTCGTCCTCGCGGGCGCGCTTGGCTTCGGCCTCGACCTGGGCTGGCGATTTCTGCGCCGGCAGCACCTGGGTGACGACGCCGCGTGGATCGATCAGCGCCCGTTCGCGACGGGCATCGGCCGGCGGCACGACATCGCCGCAGGCGCGCTGACCGCGATCGTCGGTCCAGCACTGCACCGGCGCCTTGCGCCCCGGCGACACGGACCGCGACTGGGCATCGCCGACCAGCGGCAGCGCCAGCCCCAGCAGCAGGGCCGCGCCACCGAAGCCGCGCAGCCGCCAGCGCAGCCGTTCAGGCAACGCCGTAGCGCCGCTGGTAATCGCTGATCGCCGACACGATGTCCGTCCGTCCGCCCTGTTCATGCAGGTAGCCGAGCAAGTCCTGGACCGTGACCAGCGAGATCACCGGAAGGCCCGTCTTTTCAACCAGTTCGGCGACTGCCGAACGGCCGTTGGCGCCGACTTCCTGACGATCCAGGGCGGTGATGGCCAAAACCGGGTGCGCACCTGACGCGATCAGCAATTCGTGCGACTGGCGCAGCGCAGTGCCGGCGGTCAGCACGTCGTCGATCACCACCACGCGGGCGCCTTTCACATCGGCACCGACCAGCACGCCGCCCTCGCCGTGGTCCTTGGCTTCCTTGCGGTTGTAGGCGAACGGCAGGTCGCGGCCGGTCAGTTCCGCGAACGCGATGCTGACCGCCGCCGCCAGCGGAATGCCCTTGTAGGCGGGACCGAACAGCAGGTCGAACTCCACGCCATGGGCGATCAGCGCCTCGGCGTAGGCGCGGCCGAGCGCCCGCAGCGCGGCGCCGGAGGAAATCCGGCCGAGGTTGAAGAAATACGGGCTGACGCGGCCGGATTTCAGCGTGAAGCTGCCGAACTTCAGCACTTCGGCTTGCAGGGCGAGGTCGAGGAAGGTGGTCTGATACGGCTTCATGCGGATCGGATTCGGTCGGGCGGGCGGAGGCGGGCGGGCAGTCGGCAGCACGGGGCCGGAGACGGCCGGGCGCGGCGATTTTCGCACACGGGCCGGATGCCTCCGCAGCCGGCTGCGCTAGCATTCGCCGCTCCACGATCCCGTCCGCCGCCCGTCGCCCCATGCGCATCGTCTCGATCAACACCAACGGCATCCGCTCGGCGGCCAAGAAGGGTTTCTTCGACTGGCTGGCCACCGTCGATGCCGATTACGTCTGCGTGCAGGAAACCAAGGCGCAGATCGAAGACCTGGGTGAGGCGCTGTTCCATCCGGCCGGCTATTCGTCGCACTTCCGCAGCGCGGTCAAGAAGGGCTATTCGGGCGTGGCGGTGTACGCGCGGCAGGCGCCGGACGCGGTGCTCGACACCCTTGGCGAGCCGGAATTCGACGACGAGGGCCGCTACCTGGAAGTGCGCCAGGGCAATCTGTCGGTGGTGTCGCTGTACCTGCCGTCCGGCTCTTCGGGCCCGGAGCGCCAGGAATCGAAGGACCGCTTCCTGGCCTTCTTCCTGCCGCGCCTGCGCGAATGGAAAGCCAGCGGCCGCGACTACGTGATCTGCGGCGACTGGAACATCGCCCACCGCAACATCGATATCAAGAACTGGCGCTCGAACCAGAAGAACTCCGGCTTCCTGCCCCACGAGCGCGCCTGGCTCGACACGCTGTTCGGCGCCCAGCCCGACGGACTTGGATTTGTCGACGGCTTCCGCGCCAAACACCCGACGATGGAAGGCGAGGCTTATTCGTGGTGGTCGAACCGCGGCAATGCCTACGCCAACAACGTCGGCTGGCGCATCGATTATCAGGTGGTGACGCCGTCGCTGGCAGCGCGGATCACCGATGCCCATGTCTACAAGGGCGTGAAGTTCTCGGATCACGCGCCGGTGGTGCTGGACTACGCGCCGTGACCGCAGCGGCTGGCGGCTGGCGCGCCCGGCTCGGCGCCTATGCCGACCCGAAGATGCAGGCGATGCTGGCGCTCGGCTTTTCGTCCGGGCTGCCGTTCCTGCTGGTGTTCTCGACCTTGTCGGCCTGGCTGACCCAGGCCGGGGTCAAGCGGGCGACCATCGGCTTCTTTTCCTGGTGCGGGCTGGCGTTCTCGTTCAAGTACCTGTGGTCGCCGCTGGTCGATCGCCTGCCGCTGCCGCTGCTCGGCCGCCTGGGCCGGCGGCGCAGCTGGATGCTGCTGGCCCAGGCCGCCGTGGTGCTGGCGCTGATCCAGATGGCGCTCGCCGATCCGGCGCAGGACGTGGTCCACGTTGCCGTGCTGGCGATCCTGCTGGCGTTCGCGGCCGCGACCCAGGACATCGCCCTCGATGCCTGGCGCATCGAATCGACCCCGGCCGACCGCGCCGGCCCGCTGACCGGCGCCTTCCAGATCGGCTATCGCATCGCCCTGATCGCCGCCGGTGCCGGCGCGCTGTTCGCGGCAGCCGAGTTCGGCTGGCGCAGCGCCTACCTGCTGATGGCGGCGCTGATGGTCATTGGCCTGATCACCACCTGCCTGATCACCGAGCCGACCGCCGATCCGCGCCGCGGCTTCGCGCACGAGGCCCGGGTCACGGCCTTCCTGCATGAACGCTCCGGCTGGCCGCGCTGGCTGCGCGAGTCCGGCGCCTGGTTCATCGGCGCGGTGGTCTGCCCGTTCCTGGACCTGTTCCGGCGCCTGCATCCGGGCCACGGCGTGCTGGTGCTGGCTTTCATCGTCGTCTACCGGCTGTCGGACTTCACGATGGGCGTGATGGCCAACAACTTCTATCTGTCGCTCGGCTTCACGCTGAAGGAAATCGCCAGCATCTCGAAGATCTTCGGCGTGCTGGTGACGATGGCCGGCGTCGCGGTCGCCGGCGGCCTGATCGCCCGCTGGGGCGTGGGCCGGACGCTGACCATCGGCGTGGTCACCGTGAGCCTGGCGAACCTGTACTTCTCGTGGATCGCCTCGCATCCGCCGGATCTCGCCGGGCTGGCCGTCGCGATCGCCTTCGACAACATCGGCGTCGGCATCGCCGGCACCGCGTTCGTCGTCTACCTGTCGGCGCTGCCGAGCCCGGCCTACACCGCCACCCAGTACGCGCTGCTCGGCATGTTCTGGTCGGCCCCGTGCAAGTGGCTGGCCGGCTATTCCGGCGCGATCATCGAAGCGATCGGCTTCCCGCTGTTCTTCTGCTACACGGCAGCGCTCGGCCTGCCGGCGATCGTGCTGTCGATGATCCTGAGCCGCAAGCCGGCGCTGCGCGAGACCCCGGCTGCCGGCTGAAGCCGGCGTTCAGGCATCGACCGGCGTGGCCGTCATCACGTCATGCAGCAGACGGGCAAAGCGCACCGAGGTGCCGTCGTTCTGTGGCACGTCGCGCGGCGCGGCGTAGACCGGCAGTTCGAGGCTGGCGACGTTCGCTTCGCTGCCGGTCACCCGGGCACCGATCGAGCGCAGGTAGCGCAGGAACTTCGAGTTCTCCCACAGCACGTCGTAGTAGAACGTGTGGATGCCGTGGCGTGACGCGGTCAGGTGCAGGCAGGCGTGCAGCAGCGTGCCGGCGCCGTGGTTCTGGTAGGCGTCGATGATGGTCAGCGCCACTTCGGCCACGCCCGGACGCTCAGGAAGCGCCACGTAGCGGGCCACGCCGATGCCGGTCGGCTCCGGCCCCTTCAGGTCCAGCGCCCCCCAGGCCTCGTGCTGGCGATGGTCGGGCTCGGTCATGAACTTGAGCTGCTTCGGGCTCAGTTCGGACGCCTGCGAGAAAAAGCGCAGGTGCCGCGATTCCGCCGACAGCTGCGCAAAGCCGCGCACGAAGTACGGCAGGTCGCTGGGCCGCACCGGACGCACCAGCGCCCGCGTTTCATGCTTGAGCATGAAGCGGAACGCCTGCGGTGGCAGCGGCAGCGGTGGAGCGGGCATGCCGCACTGTACCGAGGCCGGGCGATCACGCGGCGCGACGCGGCAGGCCGGTCCGCCGACGGCAGCCGCAGTGGCGGTAGCGGCGGAGTGGCGCATCGACGACGACGGATCATCGCTTGCTTAGGCTTTAATATTTCGATTATTGTCGAAATATGGAAATCAAGGATGCCGTGACAACGCTGGCCGCCATGGCCCAGGAAACCCGGCTGGCGGTGTTCCGCACGCTGGTGGTGGCCGGCCCGGACGGCTTGTCGGCAGGGCGGATCGCCGATGCGCTGGGCGTGGCGCCGGCGACGCTGTCGTTCCATCTCAAGGAACTCGACCGCGCCGGCCTGGTGATTCCGCGCCAGGACGGCCGTTACGTGATCTACGCCGCCAACTTCGCGCGCATGGGCGCGCTGCTGGCCTTTCTGACCGAGAACTGCTGCCGAGGCGACAGCGCCGGCTGCGCGCCGGCGAATGCCGACACCGACGCCGCTGTCGACTGCTGCCCGGCGCCCGATTCCTGCTGCTGACCGCTGCACCTGCTGTCTTCCTGATTGCCTGCCCATCCTCGGAGTACTGAAATGAATCGCTTCCACGTCCATGTTTCGGTGAAGGACCTCGATGAAAGCATCGGCTTCTATTCCAAGCTGTTCGGCAGCGCGCCGTCGGTGAGCCAGCCGGGCTACGCGAAATGGATGCTCGACGACCCGCGGATCAATTTCGCGATCTCGCACCAGCAGTGCGGCAGCACGATCGGCATCAACCATCTGGGATTGCAGGTCGACTCCGACGAGGAACTGGCCGCGCTCGAAACGCGCTTTGCGGAAGCGGGCCTTGCGGGCGTCGCCGAACATGGCGCCACCTGCTGCTATGCGCGCTCCGACAAGACCTGGCTGCAGGACCCGCAGGGCATCGCCTGGGAGAATTTCCATACGCTCGGCAGCGTGCCGATGTTCGGCGGCACCGGGCCGGACCTGCTGCGCCAGGGCGGCAGCTGCACGCCGTCAGCCGAGGCGGGCGCGACGACGACGGCCGCACCGGCTGCGCGCAGCAGCTGCGGGCCGAAAGCGGCACCGAACTGCTGCGGCTGAGTCCGGCGCGATGCGCGACACCGGCGCGGCCCGGGCCGTGACCGCCGAAGCGCTGGGCAGCGCCCTGCTGCTGGCGGTGGTGGTCGGCTCCGGGATCATGGCCGAGCGGCTGAGCGGCGGGAACCTGGCGCTGGCGCTGCTGGCCAACAGCCTCGCCACCGGCTGCGGCCTGCTGGTGCTGATCGTGATCTTCGGGCCGCTGTCCGGCGCCCACTTCAATCCGGCGGTGTCGGCGCTGTGCTGGTTGCGCGGCGAGCTGCCGGCCCGCCGGTTCGTGGCCTATCTGCCGGCGCAGCTTGCAGGCGCGGCAGCCGGCGTGGTGCTGGCCCACGCGATGTTCGCGCTGCCGCTGCTGCAGACCGGCCAGCAGCTCCGCCACGGCACCGGGCTGTGGATCGCCGAGACGGTGGCGACCTTCGGCCTGGTGCTGACCCTGCTCGGCAGCCGCGCCAGTCGCCCGCAGTGGACACCGCTGCTGATCGCGGCTTACATCACCGGCGCGTACTGGTTCACCGCATCGACCAGCTTCGCCAACCCGGCCGTCACCCTCGCCCGCAGCCTGACCGACAGCTTCGCCGGCATCGCGCCCGCCGATGTCGGCGGCTTCGTCATCGCCCAGCTGTTGGGCACCGCACTTGGCGGACTGGCCGGCGGCTGGCTGTGGCCTTCCCCTCGTCCCGACCTGGTTCCGACATGAGCATCACCATCCTGCACAACCCCGCCTGCGGCACCTCGCGCAACACGCTGGCGATGATCCGCAACGCCGGCCTTGAGCCGACCGTCATCGAATACCTGAAGACGCCGCCGGACCGCGCGACGCTGGTCGACCTGTTCGCCCGCAGCGGCCAGCCGGTGCGCAGTTTCCTGCGCGAGAAGGGCACGCCGTACGCCACGCTGGGGCTCGACGATCCGGGCCTCAGCGATGCCCAGCTGATCGACGCGATGCTCGCCGACCCGATCCTGATCAACCGGCCGATCGTGTCGACGCCGCTCGGTGTGGCGCTGTGCAGGCCGTCGGAGACGGTGCTGGACCTGCTGACCGCCGCGCAGCTCGGTGCCTTCAGCAAGGAAGATGGCGAAGCGGTGATCGATGCCGAGGGCCGTCGCATCACCACGGCGGGCCTGAAGCACCACAAATGAAAACGCCGGGTGGCGCAGCCTCGCATCGAGGCGCGCCACCCGGCGTCGGGGCCCTGCCCGCAGGCCGTTACGGCATGCCGGCCGGCAGCGGCGTGCGGCCGTAGACGTCCTCGAAGCGGACGATGTCGTCCTCGCCGAGATAGCTGCCGGACTGCACTTCAATCAGCTCCAGCGGCACCTTGCCCGGGTTTTCCAGACGGTGCGTGTGGCCGAGCGGGATGTAGGTCGATTCGTCCTCGCCGAGCAGGAACACCTTCTCGCCATTGGTGACCCGGGCGGTGCCGTTGACGACCACCCAGTGCTCGGCGCGGTGGTGGTGCATCTGCAAGCTGAGCTTTTCGCCCGGCTTGACCATGATCCGCTTGACCTGGAAGCGATCGGACAGCGAGATCGTTTCGTACCAGCCCCAGGGCCGATAGACGCGCGGCCGCGCCAGCGCTTCGGTGCGCTTGGCTGCCTTCAGGCGCTGCACGACCTTCTTGACGTCCTGCAGGCGATCCCGCGAGGCGACCAGGATCGCGTCGACGGTTTCGACCACCACGGTGTCCTTCAGGCCCAGCACTGTGACCAGGCGGTGCGTGCCATGCACCAGCGTGCCGTCGCAATCCTCGACCATGACATCGCCGCGGGCGACGTTGCCGCGCGCATCGACCTGCGGCAGCTTGGCCAGGAAATTCCAGGAGCCGACGTCGTCCCAGCCGGCATCGAGCACGACCAGCGCCGCCTTGTCGGTCTTTTCCATCACCGCGTAGTCGATCGACTCGTTGCGGGCATTGCCGAACGACGGGCCGTGCAGGCGCACGAAGTCGGCGTCGCGCTGGCCGTTGGCAAGCGAGCTGACGCAGGCTTCGTACATCTCCGGCTCCAGGCGCTGCACTTCGGCCAGGAAGACGTCGGCGCGGAACAGGAACATGCCGCCGTTCCAGTAGTAGCCGCCGACCTCGAGGAATTCCTTGGCCTTGGCCAGCGGCGGCTTCTCGACGAACTCGGCGATCAGGCGGGCGCCATCGACCGGCAGCGGCGTGCCGGCCTTGATGTAGCCGAAGCCGGTTTCCGGGTGCGTCGGCTGGATGCCGAAGCTGACGATGTGGCCGGCCTTGGCGGCCTCGACGGCGATCGCCGAAGCCTTCGCGAACGCGGCCTCGTCAGGAATCGTGTGATCGGCAGCCATCACGAACAGCACCGTTTCCGGGCCGTACAGCTCGGCGGCCAGCAGCGCGGCGCAGGTGGTGGCCGGACCGGTGTTGCGGCCTTCCGGCTCCAGCAGCACCTTGGCGCCGGTCATGTTCACGGCGCGCAGCTGCTCGGCGACGATGAAACGGTGCGATTCGGCGCAGATCGCCAGCGGCGGCGCCACGTTGGCGAGCGTCTGGGTGCGCAGCGCGGTGTTCTGCAACAGGCTGTGCGCGTTGGTCAGCGCAAGGAACTGCTTCGGGTACTGCTCGCGCGAAAGTGGCCAGAGGCGCGAGCCGGCACCACCGGCAAGAAGGACAGGCAGCAGCGTCATGGGAACGATTCCTGGGAAACGGGGTAAACCGGAGGAAGGATATGCAACTTGTCTAATGCTTATCGGGGTTTGGGCCAGCAAGTTTATGACCGGCAGGCGCTATTTTGCGAAGCGGTGCGGGCTGGGGGCTAGTAGTCATAATTCATTGCCGGCGGGGTTTCCGGCACGGGGTCACAAACGGAAGCCGCGATCAGACCTGCGGCGGGTCGTCGCCGCCTGGATTCGAGTTCAAGGCAAATCCCGCGCCATTTTCAGTGCTGCCGATGGCAGCCGCGTGTCGAACCTGAACCGCTCCGGCGCCAGCCGGCCGCTGCCGGCCTCGCCGGGGCCGACAGTTTGCACCGCTGCCGGCGACCGTTCGTCGGCTTCGCTGCGCCGACTTGGGGCGCAGCCGCGCCGGCAGCGGCGGATCCGGCCCCGCAGCGCGGCCTTTGCGGCCTGCGATAAGCCCAATCAGGACGGCGGCTTAAGTGGCTTGTCCACAGCCTGTCCACCGCCGGTGCCAATGGCTGTGCACAGCTTTGGACACACCATGTTGGGGTTGACCGAAGTTTGAACCCCTATATATTGGGTAAACCAATAATTGGCGGGTCGCAAAGACCCACCGCCGCAGCAGCCCTTCTTCCCGGGGAGAATCCGAACCCATGCAGACCCAGAATGTTTCCGCGACGCCGACGCGCGCGCCCAACCTCAGCACCGGCAACGAAAAAATCGCACCGGCCGCCAGCGCCGCCGAACTGGCCGCGACCGCTCCGGGCGCCATCAAGGTGATCCGCCGCAACGGCAAGGTCACCAATTTCGACGCCAACAAGATCGCCATCGCGCTGACCAAGGCGTTCCTCGCCGTCGAGGGCGGCCAGGCGGCCGCCAGCGCCCGGGTGCGCGATCGGGTCAACGAACTGACCGCTTCCGTGGTCGCCGCGCTGACCCGTCACCTGTCCAGCGGCGGCACCCTGCATATTGAAGATATCCAGGATCAGGTCGAACTCGGCCTGATGCGTGCTGGCGAGCACAAGGTGGCCCGCGACTACGTGCTGTATCGCGAAGAGCGGGCGCGCGCGCGCGCTGCCGAGACCGCCGCCCGTTCGGTGCAGATCGAGACGCCGGCGCTCAACGTGAAGATGGACGATGGCCGCCTGCTGCCGCTCGACCAGGCGCGCCTGCAGCGCGTGGTGACGGAAGCCTGCGCCGGCCTGAGCGGCGTCGACGCCGACGAGGTGCTGGGCTCGGCACTGCGCGATCTCTACGACGGCATTGCCGAAGCCGAGCTGAGCCAGGCGCTGACCCTGGCCGCCCGCGCCCGCATCGAGAAGGAGCCGAACTACACCTACGTGTCGGCCCGCCTGCTGTGCGACGCGATGCGCCACGAGGCACTGAGCTTCCTCGGCATGACCGAGACGCGGCCGACCTTCGAGGACATGAAGGCGATCTACGCCGACTACTTCCGCGAGTTCATCCACAAGGCCTCCGAGCTGGAGCTGGTGGATTCCAAGCTGTGCCTGTTCGATCTGGACCAGCTCGGCCGCGCGCTGCTGCCGGAGCGCGACGCCAAGTTCGACTACCTGGGCCTGCAGACGCTGTACGACCGCTACTTCATCCACTCGAACCGCACCCGCTTCGAGCTGCCGCAGGCGTTCTTCATGCGCGTGGCGATGGGCCTGGCGATGAACGAGATCGACCGCGAAGCCCGCGCGATCGAGTTCTACACGCTGATGTCGTCGTTCGACTTCATGTCGTCGACGCCGACGCTGTTCAACTCCGGCACGCTGCGTCCGCAGCTGTCGAGCTGCTACCTCACCCAGGTGCCGGACGATCTGCACGGCATCTTCAACGCCATCCACGACAACGCGATGCTGTCGAAGTTTGCCGGTGGCTTGGGCAACGACTGGACGCCGGTGCGCGGCATGGGCGGCTGGATCAAGGGCACCAACGGCAAGTCCAACGGCGTGGTGCCGTTCCTGAAGGTTGCCAACGACACGGCGGTGGCAGTGAACCAGGGCGGCAAGCGCAAGGGCGCAGTCTGCGCGTACCTGGAAACCTGGCATCGCGACATCGAGGAATTCCTCGACCTGCGCAAGAACACCGGCGACGACCGTCGCCGCACCCATGACATGAACACCGCGAACTGGGTGCCGGACCTGTTCCTGAAGCGGGTCATGGAAGAAGGCCAGTGGACGCTGTTCAGCCCGGAAGAAACGCCGGACCTGCACGAGCTGTACGGCCTGCCGTTCGAGAAGCGCTACGCCGAATACGAAGCGCTGGCGGATCAGGGCCGGATCAAGAACTTCAAGCGCATTCCGGCGCTGAACCTGTGGCGCAAGATGCTCTCGATGCTGTTCGAGACCGGCCACCCGTGGATCACCTTCAAGGACCCGTGCAACCTGCGCAGCCCGCAGCAACATGTCGGCGTCGTGCACAGCTCCAACCTGTGCACCGAAATCACGCTGAACACCAAGGCCAACCAGGAAATCGCGGTCTGCAACCTCGGCTCGGTGAACCTGCCGGCCCATATCGTTGACGGCAAGCTGGACGTCGAAAAGCTGCAGCGGACGATCACCACCGCGATGCGGATGCTCGACAACGTCATCGAGTACAACTACTACTCGGTGGCCACCGCGCGTAACTCCAACCTGCGCCACCGCCCGGTGGGTCTCGGCGTGATGGGCTTCAACGACGCGCTGTTCAAGCTGCGCCTGCCGTACGAGTCCGCAGAGGCGATCGAGTTCGCCGACCGCTCGATGGAAGCGATCAGCTACTACGCAATCAAGGCCTCGGCCGATCTGGCTGTCGAGCGCGGCGCCTACGCCAGCTTCAAGGGCTCGCTGTGGGATCAGGGCATCCTGCCGCTGGACTCGATCAAGCTGCTCGCCGACGCCCGTGGCCAGTACCTGCGGCAGGACGTGCAGGAGTCCGGCCAGTTCGACTGGAGCGGCCTGCGCCTGCAGATCAAGACGACCGGCATCCGCAACTCCAACACGATGGCCATCGCGCCGACCGCCACCATCGCCAACATCACCGGCGTGTCGCAGTCGATCGAGCCGGTCTATCAGAACCTGTACGTCAAATCGAACCTGTCGGGCGACTTCACGGTGGTCAACGAGTACCTCGCCAACGAGCTGAAGGCGCTGGATCTCTGGGACGAAGTGATGGTCCACGACCTCAAGTATTTCGACGGCAGTGTGCAGAAGATCGACCGCGTGCCGGCCGACATCAAGGCGATCTACAAGACCGCGTTCGAGATCGACGCCAAGGTGCTGGTCGACGCCGGCAGCCGCCGCCAGAAGTGGATCGACCAGGCGCAGAGCCTGAACCTGTACATGGCCGCACCGAGCGGCAAGAAGCTCGACGAGCTGTATCGCCACGCCTGGCTGTCGGGCCTGAAGACCACGTACTACCTGCGCACCCTGGGCGCCACGCACGCCGAAAAGACCACCATCCAGGACGGCCGCCTGAATCAGGTCGGCAAGACCGCCGCCGCACCGGCCGCAGGTGCTGCTGCGGCAGCGAAGCCGGCCTCGATGGCAGCGGCCAGCGAACCGGTGGCGCCGAAGGTCTGCTCGATCCTCGACCCGGACTGCGAGGCGTGCCAGTAAGGAAGGCCCAGGCCGAATGGGCAGCGCCCGGCCGGATGCCGAACATCCGGCCGGGCCTTGTTGTCCATGGCGGCCAGCCGGTGCAGCGCGTCCGCAACGCGGCCGCTGCGCCCTCGAATCCGCTGCCGAATTCCCTGCCACCTGCCCACCGCAACCGCGAGGCGGGTGTATAAATATCCATCTTTCAACGTTCAGAAATCCGGAGATCCACCATGCTTGACTGGGACGACGCCCCCGCAGCCCCCACCCTCGCCCCGCCGGTGCCGCCGATGGTCGATCCGATCCTCGCCGCACCGCGTGCGCCGGTCGCCGCTGCCCGCCCGGCCTATGCCGCGCCAGCGCCGAGCGCCACGCCGCGCGTGCCGGAAGCCAGCGAATTCAAGCTGACGCCGCCGCAGGCCAAGGCCGAAGCCGGCGCCACCGGCCTTGAAGACATCACCATCGGTGCCCGCCGCATCCAGGTCGACGACAAGAAGATCATCAACTGCCGCGCCGACCTCAACCAGCTGGTGCCGTTCAAGTACCACTGGGCCTGGGAGAAGTACCTGCACGCCTGCAACAACCACTGGATGCCGCAGGAAGTGAACATGAGCGCCGACATCGCGCTGTGGCACGACCCGAACGGCCTGACCGACGACGAGCGCATGATCATCAAGCGCTCGCTCGGCTTCTTCTCGACGGCTGACAGCCTGGTCGCCAACAACCTCGTGCTCGCCGTCTACAAGCACCTGACCAACCCGGAGTGCCGCCAGTACCTGCTGCGCCAGGCCTTCGAGGAAGCGATCCACACGCACGCGTACCAGTACTGCATCGAATCGCTTGGGCTGGATGAAGCCGAAGTGTTCAACATGTACCGCGAAGTGCCGAGCATCCACGACAAGGCCGCATGGAGCCTGCCGTTCACGCAGAGTCTGGCCGATGAAACCTTCCACACCGGCACCCCGGAAAACGACCAGCGCCTGCTGCGCGACCTGATCGCCTTCTACGTCGTGTTCGAAGGCATCTTCTTCTACGTCGGCTTCGTGCAGCTGCTGTCGTTCGGCCGCCGCAACAAGATGGTCGGCGTGTCCGAGCAGATCCAATACATCATGCGCGACGAGTCGATGCACATGAACTTCGGCATCGACGTGATCAACCAGATCAAGATCGAGAACCCGCACCTGTGGACCGCTGCGTTCCAGGAAGAAATCGCGGTGATGCTGCGCGAGGCCACCGAACTGGAAATCAAGTACGCGCACGACACCATGCCGCGCGGCGTGCTCGGCCTGAACGCCAGCCAGTTCAACGAGTACCTTAAGTTCGTCTGCAACCGCCGCTGCTCGCAGATCGGCCTGAAGCAGCTTTACCCGGGTGCGGAAAACCCGTTCCCGTGGATGAGCGAAGTCATGGACTTGAAGAAAGAGAAGAACTTCTTTGAGACCCGCGTGACCGAGTATCAGACCGGTGGGGCGTTGAGCTGGGATTGATCCTGCTGCAGCGCGTAGGGACAACGGCTGACCCAGATTTTTCTGGGTCAGTTTCAGATTGGAAACCGCTATTCCTGGATTTGCCGCGGTTTCAGCGCAATTCCTAGATTTGTCAGTTCTCTGACCAAGGTCTGCTACCAGCTAAATCTGGATTTGTCGAAGTGCCATCCGAGAGCGAATTCGACAGGCATCAGATGGTCGTTTCCCACTCTGAGCAAAGGTCAACTGTCGGAGATACAACACAGATGGCGAAACGCTCAGCAAGCTTCCTTGGAGGCCGCGCCAACGGCTTGGGTGAGAACGTACTTCACCATTTCTGCTCGAAGCGCAGGAATTCCAGCAGTCGCTTCGATTCCACGATCTCATCGTGCGGAACCAGAATGTACTTCCATGGCTTGCTGCCGACGCTTGCGGCGTGTTCGGATGCGTATTTGCACCAGCGGATGGCTGCCGCAGCCTTGGCCTTCACCTCCTCGGTTTTGAGATCGTCCCGCTTCTTGGTCTCCGCCAAGAGGATCGCCGAATCCGTCTCCACCACAAAATCGGGAACGTACTCTGGCTGTTCCGTGCCGAGCTTGTAGTAGATCTTGAACTGCCCCTTCGCGGGCTTGAACCACTTGGTGGCGTCACGTTCGAGGACGACCGCGAAGCGGCGCTCCGTATCCGAATCGAATTTCTGGAGCGGGTATAAGCATCGCGTGAAGCCGCCGAATAGCATTTGCTTGATGCGGCCGACGTCCTCAACGGTTTCACGGTAATGGCGTGGCGCTTGTCCAGCAGTGGCGGTGTAGTTGCAGGACTTGAGCTCCGTGAAGCCCCGACTAACCTGCACCTCAAACTCTGTCGCTTCTTCGAAGAAGTGCGTCATCATCTGCGCATGCATCTCCCGCGCGATAAGGCGGCGATCCCGGTCCAGAACACTGACGGCCTCGGATTCCGAGAGATAGCCGCGCAGGTGCTGCACCATCTGTCCCGCAAGGTCGTAGAGCAGCTCGGCGTGCGTGAAGTAATCAACGTCGTCGAAGTCCACCAGCGCATGGACGATGTAGTCCTCCGGGCGCTGTTCCTTCAGGCCGATTTCGGCAGCCAGCGTGAACTGCTCATTGGTGCGCAGCATCTGACCGACAATCTCGCGTTCGCCCGGCTGGAGGTGAAGCTGGCTCACGTCCAACTTGAACGGACGAAACCCGGTCGTGACCACGCCTTTCGGCACCACGGCGATGCGCGGGATATCAATGGTCTGCTGCACCACGATCTCCGTGGTCTTGGCCACCACTGAGGTCAGATCGAGCACTGGCGCTGATTTGTCCGCCCCGGCAAGGAGCTCGCCCTGTAGTGGCTTCAGCCGCTCCGTCACCTCCGCAAGAATTTCCTTCTGCACCTCTGGCTTCAGCAGCGCGCTACTGGTGGGTACAAGATGGCGTTTGACCTCGTACTTTCCGATCACCTCCATCACCATGCGGGCAGCCTGCCTCTCCGCCTCGGTGTTGAAGACCGGCTTTGGCACGATGGCGGCGGCCGATCCAGTTGCTGCATCAGATGCGCCGGTCGGCACAACCGGCGTGTCCGTGAGGCCGAGGCGAGCCGCCGCGCCAGACTCGACCTGCACGCTGACCTTCTTGTCGTCGGCGCTCGGCGCGTCGAGGATGATCTGTTTCAGGCGGATCGGCGAATCACCACGGTTGGCCTCGTCGATAATCTCTTGAAAGCGGTCGTGTGCGACGATGTTCAAGCGATCCACCGCCGCCACGCCTGTGCGCTTCCCATAGGGCAGGCGCAGACCGCGACCGATGCTTTGCTCGATGAGGGTGCGGGCATTCGCCGCGCGCAGCGGAACGATGGTGTAAAGATTGGTCACGTCCCAGCCTTCCTTGAGCATGTTGACGTGAATCACGATCTCGGTCGGCTCGTCCACGCTCTCCACGGCAAGCAGGCGTGTGATCATCTCCTCCTCTTCCGCGCCGGTGCGGCTGGAATCCACCTGGATCACTTTGCCCGCGTAACGCCCCTCATAGAATTTGTCCGACTCCAGAAGCGCCAAAAGACTCGCCGCGTGCGTGGTATCGCGCGCAATCACGAGCATGAAAGGCTTGACCGGCTTGACGCCGTTCTCGCGGGCGTAGGTCAACAGCTCCACCTTCGTGGTCTCGTGCAGGCGGACGCCGTCCTCCAGCTTGGTCTTTTCGACTTCCTCTGGCGTATGCGCCTTTGCGTCGAAATTGCGCTGCGTAACTACGGCAGGCTCCTTGACGAAGCCATCTTCCATCGCCCGCGCCAGCGGGTAATCCATCACCACGTTCTTGAACGGCACAGGCCCCCGGCTGGATTCCACGAACGGCGTCGCCGTCACCTCCAGGCCGAACAGCGGCTTAAGCTCGTTGATGGAGCGCACGCCCGCGCTGGCGCGGTAACGGTGCGACTCGTCCATCAGCAACACGAGGTCAGGCAGATTCGCCAGATGGTTGAAGTAGCTGTCGCCCAGCACCTCGCGCATCCGTTTGATGCGCGGCTCCTTGCCGCCGCGCACCTCGGAGTTGATCTTCGAGATGTTGAAGATGTTGATGCGCACGTCGTGGGCGAAGCCACGCGGCTGGTCATCCACCGCCGCGCCGGTCTGGTCGTAGTTGTCGCCGGTGATGATCAGCGGCGGTTGCTGGGCGAACTCGGCGATGCCCTTGAACACATACTTCGGCGTGTTGCGAGTGAAGTCCGTGATCAGCTTGTTGTAGATGGTCAGGTTGGGCGCCAGCACAAAGAAGTTGTTGATGCCGTGCGCCAGGTGCAGGTAGGTGATGAAGGCACCCATAAGCCGCGTCTTGCCCACGCCCGTGGCCAGAGCGAAGCACAGCGAAGGGAATTCGCGCTCGAAGTCCCCCAGCGTGGCGAACTCGGCTTTCAGCATGGAGAGAATGGATGTGACATCCCGCTCATGACCCAACAGCTCGGGCGCGGCTTCGAGTGCTCGCATCAGCTTGGAAAGAGATTCCGCCTGCGGCGGGCGAAGAGACAGACGACCGGTGACGGCGTGCAGGACGCGGGTGTTCATTACTTGTTCTCCCCAGCGTTCTGTTCAAAAAGGCCGCCCTGGTTGGTGTTCGCGGAGGCAGCCTTCCGGCCCTTGGTCTTCTTCGCGCTATCGTCAGCGGCAGGATCAACCGGATTCGGCTTCGCCATTGGCAGGTTGGCCACGTTGAGGCTGTAGTCGTCATGGCCCCATTCGCAGCGGGCCAGCACCATCTTGGGAATCTTCTTCAGCGTCAGGTTGGGCCAGCGCTCCGCCGCCTTCGCGGACGTCACGCCGCGGAAAGCCGAGCAGCACACCAGCAGGCTTTGATCGGAGCCGACTTCCTCGGAAAGCGCCTGCAATTGGTCAGCGGACAGGTTCTGTGTGGTGACATAGATGAAGTCGCGCTCACTGGAATGGCCGTGCTGCCACCAGCGCGCTTCCGACGGCGCGTAGGCAAAGCCTTCCAGCTTGGCCAGTGCCTCGGCCAGTTGCCCAGCGTTGTATTCGGGGTTGATTACCGGGTTGCCCCAACGGTCGTTGACAATCAGGCTGGGTGCGAGGCTGTAGTAGCGGAAGCCGCCGCCGCCTTCCCAGCTGACGCTTTCCGTAACGCCGCCGCCATCCCCACCATCAATTACCTTCCGAAGGCGCGGAAGGATGTGAGTGTGGCAGTGCTCACCGAGCTCGACCATGAGCCAGCGCCGACCCATCTTGTGGGCAACAGCACCCGTTGTTCCAGAACCGGCAAAGGAGTCGAGCACTATGTCGCCGGGGTCGCTTGCCAGCGAAATTACCTGCGAGATTAACTTCTCCGGTTTGGGGGTTGGGAAGTCCCCAACATCTAAGGCTCGCAACTCTCGAATGCCATCTTGGTTGTGCCCGAACTCTGCGCCATCAGCCCATAGCGTTGTAGGCATCACCCCTTCCGCTGCTTCGCTCAGATACATCTTGAGTCGTGGGGCGTTCTCGCCACTTGGCCCCCAGTAAATACGACCCTCAGCATCTAGCTTTTTGAAGCCGCTTGGATTGCGACTCCAGCAACGGTTTGGGGGAGGTAGGAGCACTTTTCCGCTCGGTGACTTGACCTCGAAGATATTCTCGGAAACGCCGGTCTTCGCGTACTGTCTACCTCGCGCTCCACCTACCAGACTAATTGTCATCGTGACGGACTGCCATGGCCCTCTCGGATCGTTGTCGGGATTGCTGTATCTCTCCGTCTGCTTCGCCGACCGGCCAAATTGGTTCAACCGAAGGCGCGCGCGATCCTTGGCGTAAACCAGAATATGTTCGTGGGCTGACGAGAAAAACTGCGCGTTGCTTCGCACAGCGTAGGACTTGTTCCAAACCACGTTGGCGATGAAGTTGTCTCTGCCAAAGATTTCATCTGCGAGTACTTTGCAGTACTGGGCTTCGTTGTCGTCAAGCTGAATCCAGCAGCTACCATCTTCCGACAATAAGTTGCGCAGAAGGGCCAGACGCTCACGAATTAGACCCAGCCAGATCGAGTGCTCAAGGCCATCTTCATATTGAGCGAAGGCGGAGCCTGTGTTGTAAGGCGGGTCGATGTAAATGCACCTGACCCGCCCAGTAAATTCATGCTCTAGCGCCTTCAACGCCAGCAGGTTGTCCCCGAAGATCAGTCGGTTGTCGAAGTGGTCGCCGTCTGTCACGCGATGTTTGGCGTGATACGACTTGCTCGGGTCTTCAAGCAGGATGCGCGGCTCCAGCTTGGGCCGCTTGTCCTTCCCGATCCAGGTGAGCTCTAGTTTTTGCTTGCTCATAGTCATGTCGCCTTAATTCTTATGAAGACCGAGCTTGTCGAAGAGAATGCGATTACGACGCGCGGCATCCTTCATCAGCTTGTCGTAGGAAAGGATTTCGATGTATCCGTTGCCCGTCGCCAACGGTGAGAAATACCCCTCGTTGTCAGCCGTCTTGTGGTAACGCCCGAACACCTGCCGATGCAGCGAGGGCGTCAGGTCGGCGATGAGGTAGCCGGTGTAACGCAAGCCGGTCGGGTTGATCTGCCGCCCTTCTACGTCTGTGACGCCGCCCTCGGCGATTTCCCGAAAGCGTTGGATTACCTGGTCAGCGGGGTCTTTGTTGTAATCGTCGCGTCCGGGCCGCTTGAACTCAATGATGACCACACCACCGCCTGGCAAGTTGTCAGGCTCTGCGACGCCGATTGGAGTGTCGTAGAAGAACGTGAAGATGTCTGGCTCTTTGCCAGAGGTGTTCTCAAGCCCGGCCACGCTATTGAGCTTTTTGTCGGAGGTCAGCAGCGTGTGGTAGCACAGCCGCTCATCAATAACCCAAAGATTCTGCTGCTCAAAGAAGATGTCTTTCGATGTCATCCCCATCGGGAAGATCATTTTGTGCAGCACCCGTTCGAGCGGGTATTTGTCGTCTGACCGCTTCTTCTTGAGGCTGTTGTTCACCAGGTCAAGAATCGTTCGGCGGTGCGCGATATAGGCTGCGAGCTGGGCCTTGCCGATCTCGTTGGCCTTTTCCGCGACCTCCTTGAACCGCTCCTGATACTGCTCGAAGGTTTCGGTCTCGAACAGCGCCGCCACATGCCTGGCCTCTTTGCGAACGTCATCCTCGACGCTGCGCTTCACATGCAGCAGCGCCTCGTCCAGCTTGTCTTCCGACAAGCCGGGCTGAATCCTTTGCTCGATGATCTCTTTGTAGCGTGGATGCGTGAGTGCTCTGTATTCGGGGGCCTGTTCAACGAACCTCTCGATCTGCGCACGCTTTTCTTCGTTGGTTGACTTCAAGTCATCCGAAAGCAGCGGACGTAATGCGGTAGAGATGCCCTGATTCAACGCCCGCCGAGAGACCAACGACTGCTCAAGCTCAGGCTCCTCATCGCTTTGAAAAGCGATGCGTGTGCGCTCCTGATTAGCGTGGTCATCGAGGTATTCGCCCGTGACCAGCACGATCAGGGTGTAGGGCGTCTGGTTCTCGTCGAGCAGCTTCTCCGGGAGTTCTGGCAATAGGTCACGCAACTTGCTCGTGGTGACTTCTCGCCCGTTGGCACACAGGTTCAGCTCGTGACGAGAGCGGCCATCGCGGTGACGGTAAGCCTGCAAATTAAAAGTATGGCCGGAGACCTCGAAGGACTTTTCCTCAATGTGCGCCACCACGGTGGACTGAAACAGAGCATGTAAGGCAATGGGTGCGTGACCGGGCGACTCCAAAATGATCGGAGGGCACGAACGCGCTGCGAACCGGATGAGGAAGTGTCCAATGATGCGCTGGGCGATGGCTTCCGGCTGTGTTGGCCACCCGGCCCGAAACTTTTCGTCCATGCCCCGGAGGGACGTTTGCGTGCCGCAGGCGTCGTTGACCTCCGACGTGCTATCTGCGCCTTTCAACTCGTCCTGGATGCTGAAATCGAACTCACGCAGCGCGGGCTTGCCGTCGGCCTTGAAGACACTGCGAATGTGAACGGATGAAAAGACTTTCAGGAATGTGAAGCGTCCAACACCTCGACCGCCGAGTTTCACTTTGGAGAGCGTGTGAGCCTTTTTGAATGAGGCCAGGTTCTTGTCGTTGAAGCCAACACCATCGTCAATGACATCGAAGCCATCCACGATCAGCGTCCCGTCCCCGGCTTGATGGGCAAGATCGTTGGAGGCGATCAGACGGATACGGATCGAGTGATTGATGAAGCCGTCTCGGTGTTCCTCGATGGCATCGACGGCATTCGAGATCGCCTCGTAGAGAGGCATCATCGCCTTGGCTTGGGAAAGTTCCAGCCGATCTACCAAGCCTTTGATGTCTGCTTCCACGGTCTTCCCCTTAGCTCCGCTGTGCCAATGCCGCCATGAGGCGTGCCTTGACGGTTTGGCAGTCGGTCTTGTTCTCGAATACGGCGCGCGCCTGCTTTCCCCAGTTGGTATTGGCCTGCACGACTTCCACGACCTTGTTCGCCACCCGATCAACTTCTTGGGACAACGCCTGCTTTTCCGCAGTAGTTAGATAGAGTTCCGCGCCGTCCATCAAACCGCTTTGCCGGATGAACACGACGTGCAGAATCAGCCAACCGGCGTTGCCCAGGATGTCTTTGGCGGTAAGCGTTCCGCCTGGCTGACCGGCGGGATCAGGCTCGGCACTCGCGCGGGCCTTCACGGTTTCGATGACGATGCGACCGATCTGTGCAGCGCGCCACATCCGCCGTGCAGTGAGTGAATCCGCGAACAAATGGTCGTAGGCATGGCGCAGAGGATCTTGCGCCGAGACGAAGCCTTCGCGCCCGAAGAGCTTCTTCTTGTCACTCTTGGCTGCTACGACGTAGTGCGGCCATTCGCCGCCTGTCACAGCACAGGCTAGATAAGGTGCCAGCTCGCGCACGCTGAAGCAGCTGCCTGATAGCGACGGATCGTCCTCACCCTGCTTGACTAGATAGGTGACGCCCGCCATTCGCAGAGTGCTCTGCCAGCCATCCTGACGCTCGTCGAGCGCAGCGAAGTCCTCCAGATCGACGGCGTTCTGTCGGTTTCGGGATTGAGTGACACGGTCGCCGAAGTCATCCTGCGCATTCTCCAGACAAACGAACGTGGCAAGCACCTCAGCAGGATGCTCGTCGTAGTGGGTCACTGGCTCCTGCGCAATGGCACCGACCGTCTGGGCACCATTGATGATCGACATGCCGCGTATGCGGAATCTACCGCGCTGCCGGTTCGCGTCTCGCGGGTGCTGCTCGGCAATCGAGCTGCACAGAAAGGTGACACCGTTGTTGAAATAGAAAAAATGTTCGGCTTCGGTCTTCAGCGTCTCGCTGAGGCCCGCATTGACCGTAGTTGCCCCCTTGAATCTCCGAATATTGCGGTCAACCAACTGATCCCGATACTGGCTCCAAAGCTCGACCAGGCGCTTGGCGTGCAGGCGACCATAGAAAGCGCGATACGGCCTATCTGTGTGACCGAAATCTCGTAGCTCAACCTCGGCATCAATCGGCGCTGCCGAAGCACCACTTAGATGCAGATCATGCAGGGTGGTGAGGCCGAACGAACGGCAGCGCACGAAGCCCGGATTCGTTCCGTTGAAGCCACGCTCAAGGTCGCCAAAGATGTGCCGACGGTCATCGTGAATGGCCCCGCCTGTATGCGCCAGCACAACTTCGACCCTGCAAAGCTCGCTGTTCAGTGCAGCTGCGAGAGCAGCGTGCCGACTTTGCAATGCGTTATTGAACCGCTCCATCTTGCCGTGCAGTAGGTCGGCCACGCCGTCACGGAACTTGGAAACGTCACCAAGTGCTGGCTCTCCCGACCCGGACTCGATGTATTTGGACTGGACGAGCCAGATTCGGTTATCTACGGTAATGAAAACCGAGTCGATGCCGTGATCGTTTCCGCCATCAATGGTGGCTGCGGTCGCTTCAAGCACGGTCGCCCCAGCGGCTTCATGAATGACAAATGCGGCGACCGCTTTCGAGAGAAAGTTGCTGCGCCTGGCATTGTCATTCGTGCCAGTTCCGACGATGTGAGGTGCATAGTCACCGTCGAGTTTCTGGCACAACAAATCCAGCTCAAGTGGCCGGGGCGTGGCGGCGGGCATTAAACCAGCTCCCATTCGATGGTAAACAGCGTGCGTTCTTTCACCTGTTGTTGTAGCTTCGTTTCCAGCTGGCTGATGATTTCATTACGCTGCGCTTCAACCTCATCCTGCCGGGTGAACAGTTCCCGCCGCAGCTTGCCGCGCTTGCCCTCCAGCTCGCGCTGCTTCTTCTGCCACGACAGCTTTTCCTCCAGCGTCGGCGATGTCGCGGCCGTGCGACGCACTTCCTTGATTTCGCGGTCGATCTCCTTGATCTCCTGCTCAAGGCCAAGTTTCAAGTCATCCGCCCAGGCATCGAGCTTCTGCACTTCTTGCTCGAAGTAGCCAAGGTTGCGCTGGTTGATCTCGCGCAGCAGTTCAGTCTTGCGGACTTCCATATCTGCCAACAGCGTCGCGTCTCCCGCACTGTTGAACAGGCCCGCCGCCTTCGTGGTGGCTGGCAGCCGCAGCAGCTTCTCCGGATCCTCCTCGGCCAGCGCGCTGCCGTCGCTGGTGCTGGCGGCGACCACCAGGTGCTGCTCCTGGTTGCCCAAAGCCTCGACCGAGACCAGTTTCAGGGTCAGCCACCCGGCCTTGCCACGGTAAGCCTCCAGCGTGCTGATCTTCGTGCCGTAGCCGTCGTAATCGAACACCAGCTTGGCTCCATCGAGCGCGCGGGTCTTGGCCTGTTGCGTTACCCATAGCGCCAGAGGGTGACTCACCCGATACAAGTGCGCCTCACCCGAGCGGCGCGGCAATTCGTAGCGTCCAGGTTCGATACCCGCTGGGCCGCTGCTCTCGATGCCTGCAGGAGCATGCCGAAGGTCGAAGCCATCATCGTCGAAAGTGGCGCAGTCGCTCAGCTCGGCGCGGGTCAAATCCATCAACATCCGCTCGAAGCGACTGCGAGCATTGCGACTGTCCTCTGCGCGGACACGAAGCTTGTTCTGCACTTCCTCGTCGAAGTTTTCCAGCAAAAGCCGGCGTGTCTTGACCATCGCTTCACTGATCTCACCGGACAGATCAAGCTGGAGCTGCTCGAAGCTGGCCTTGATCTGGCCCGGATCGCGGCAGTTTTGGTAGATGTCGGCGATGCGCCGCTCGAAGTCCACGCCGGAGCCAATCGCACCAAGTACTTCATCGCTGGCACCGAACACGCCATCGAAGAGCTGAAACTTCTGCTCCAGCAGCTCGTAGACGCGGGCATCAGCCTCGTTGCTGCGATCTACGAAGTTGACCACCACCACGTCGTGCTTCTGCCCGTACCGGTGGCAGCGACCAATGCGCTGTTCGATGCGCTGCGGATTCCAGGGCAGATCGTAGTTGATGACCAACGAACAGAACTGGAGGTTGATGCCTTCGGCACCAGCCTCGGTGGCGATCATGACGGTGCCGCGCTCCTTGAAGTGCTCTACCAGCGCCGCGCGCGTGTCGGCCGTCTTGGAGCCGGAGATTCGGTCGGTGCCTTCGTGGCGCTTTAGCCAGTCCTTGTAGGTGGCCTGCGCACGAGCATCGCTGTTGGTACCGTTGAAGAGAACGATGCCGTCCACGTACGGCGTGCCGGCCAGCAAACCAAGCAGATACGCCTGCGTACGCTTGGACTCAGTGAAGATGATGGCCTTCTTCGCCGCACCAAGACGATTCAACTCCGCGAAGGCCCGGTCAAGCGCAGTGAGTAGCGCCTTGCCCTTGGAGTTGTCGCGAATGCTGGTGGCCAGCATCTTGAAATGGCGCAGTTCGTCGATCTCGCTCAAGATCGCGACGCGCTCCTCCTTGCTGGGTCCGGCGGCCTCTGATGCCTGGCTGTCACCGTCCTCGACGAACTCCTCGGCAGTTTCGTCGAGTGACTCGTAGTCGTCGTCCAGTTCCTCGGAAAGATCGACGACGGGGGTGGCGTTGAGCACGCCTTGCAGGCGCTTGGCCATCGTTTCCAATGCGCCCGCAATCGCATGTGTGCTGGACGCCAGCAATTTCCACAGAACGAGCGAGATCAATTGCCGTTGGCTTTGCGGCAGGGCCTGAAGATTGGGGCGACGCAGGTACTCGGCGACGAGCCGGGACAGTTCCTGTTCTTCGGTCGAAGGCGTGAATTCCTGCACGATGGCCTTGCGAGCCGTGTACGACACGTAAGGCTGCACCTGCGAGCGCAAGGTGCGCTTGCAGACCGTGGAAAGTCGCTCGCGCAGACTGCCGAAAGCTTGATCGCGGCCTTGCGCGGTGAACTGCGAGCGGAAGCTGTCGAGATCGCCGAATACACGGTCGTCGATGATGCTGACGAGGCCGTAGAGCTCCAGCAGCGAGTTCTGCAAAGGCGTGGCCGTGAGCAGCACCTTGGAGCGGACGTGGGCCATCGCCTCCTTGAGTGTCTTAGCGATGACGTTACTGGTTTTGTAGACGTTGCGCAGGCGATGCGCTTCGTCGAGCACGACCAAGTCCCATGCGATGTCCTTGATGTCCTTGGCCTTGGCTTTGGCGAACTGGTAGGAACAGATGATCGGACCGGAAGGCATCAGGAACGGGTTCTGCTGCTCCTGCATGCGGATGGCGTTGTAGCTTCTAGTTTCGAGAATCAGCGCCTGTAGGTTGAACTTATCCTGCAATTCCTGATGCCACTGCTTCCGCAGGTTTGCGGGAACGATGATGAGGATCTTGCGCCGTCGCTCGGCCCATCGTTGCGAGATTACCAAGCCCGCCTCGATCGTTTTTCCGAGACCCACTTCGTCCGCGAGGATCACGCCACGTGATAGCGGATTACGGCAGGCGAAGAGAGCGGCATCGACTTGATGCGGGTTCAGATCGACCTGTGAATCGACCAGCGTGGATGCCAGCGATTCAATGGAATCGCCCGCCGCACGGCGGGTGAGCAGCCAGGCAACGTACTGGCTTTGGTAAGGCGTCAGAAGCGGCTGTGTCATCTGCCCGTCCTCAGCTCGCCGCCGCTTCCGCGGCTTTGTCGCCCGAGGCGACGGCGAGGTTCCAGTGATTTTCAAGTACACCGACAAGGCGCTTCTGCCTTTCGGCCAGGAGCTCGGGCGTCCAATCGCCTTCCGAGCGCACCTCCTGCGTCAGGATGAAGGGCGACGCCTTGCCTTTGCCCTTGAAGTAAACGTCCTTCTTGGTGGCGAAGTCGTAGTTGCTGGCGGCCGGGTTCTTGCGGATGTGCAACGGCACGAGATTGGCGAGTCGGTGCGTCCACGAGTCGCGCTCGTCATCCACGGGGAACCATTTGATCCAGTCTGAACCGGCAGGCGGCGTTTGCGGCAAGACGTGTTCCAGCGAAAGATGATCAAACGCCTGCTTCTTGCTGCCGTCGCTGACCAGGGCTTCAAGACGCAGCATCAGCGCCATTCGTGCCTTGGGCAGCTTGCGATAGATGTCGCCGTCGAGCGCGGCGAGGAACTCGCGCTTCTGGTTGTTCGTGAGTTCCAGGGTCTTGAGCCCGGCCAGATCGCCGTCGAACGCGTCAGGCTCGATTTCTCTGGTGAGCTTGGCGTAGGTCTCAATGCGCTCGTTGATGCCGACCTTCGTGACCAGCAGGAAATAGGTCAGTCGTTCGAGAGACTGAAAGAACTCTGCGAGCTTCTTGGGCTGCTGGCGGAAGCGCTTGAAATAGACGAGGCCCGGGGGCACCCAGTCCTTGAAATCCACTCGGTTGAGCCATGACAAGGTTTCGTTGATCGACTCGGCCTGTTCAGTGGCCTCGAAATCGGCGTCGCGCACGAAGTCCCAAACCTCCGCATAAGGCTTAATGACCTTGTCGATCAGGTCGATGGGCTTCTTGTATTCAGTGACGTGATCCTGAAACTCCTTGACCAGCGTTGCCCGCTGCTTCTGCTTGGCATAAGCGGTCCGGATATGGCCGAACAGATCGCCGAAGGCGTCGCGGCCCAGGGCGGCTTCGATGCGACTCCACTCCTTGGCGTAAGCGCGGCTCTTAGCCTCGCCCGCCGTAGTGCGAATCGAACCCAGCACCTCGGCCTTGATGATGTCGATGGGCGCAAGATCGAGGCCACGATTGTTCAGCACCGAGAAGATGCGGTAGGCGGCTTCAAGGTCGGGCGTGGAGATGACAACCAGCGAGCAGTCGTTGGCGAGGAATTTCCAAAGTGCATTCAGATCTTCCGGCGGCAGCGCCTTGGCTTTGTCCAGCAGTAGCGTGGCGTTTTCGCGGTAGCGCAGGCGGCTGTCTTCCAGCTTGTCAGTGCTGGCGACCAGTTGGGCGATGCCATTGGGCTCCTGGATGTTGGCGCGGAAGAACTCGACATCTTCTTCACGGGCAATGAGGCGGTACTCGTTCTTCTCGCCGAGACTGACCTTGCCCTTCTTATAGAGGAAGTCGGTGATGTCGTCCGCCGCGTCGGGCATCACGGTGCGCAGCACAGCAAACAGCATCGTGAGCGTGGACAGGCGCTGCTGGCCATCGACGACGAAGGACTTCGGCTCCCGGTCGTTCTTGATGAGGACGATGCTGCCAAGGAAGTACTGGCTGCTCGCGCCGGAAGCGCGGGCATCCTGCATCGCCGAGACCAGATCGTCGAATAGTTCGGTCGTCTGCTCAGTCGTCCAAGCGTAAGGGCGCTGGTAGTCTGGAATCTCAAATTGGTAGCTGCCCTCGAAAATCTCGCGGATCAGCTTGTCGTGTGCTTCAAGTGTCTTGGCCATGAGGCTTGATCTTCTCTTGTAGATTCTTCTAGTTCGCCGGAACGAGGCGGTTACCGGCCTCTCTCGATCCGATAGCGCTTACTGTCGTCGTAATCCGCCCCGGCCCCGCAGCAGCTAATCCAGTTTTGCCCCGGCTTCGCTGCACACGGCCTCGACCAGCGCCGCCACTTCGTGAAGGAACGCGTTGCGATCAGGCGACGGCGTGGCGTCGGGGATCGGCGCTGCTCGCCCGTAAATCTGAGCTCCGATGATCGACGCCCGTGTATAGCTTGACCCACGCCCGGACTGATTAAACGCCGCTTGCCACTCCGGCATTCGCTCGGCTCTTACTCGGCGCGTTGCGAGATCGAGCACCTTTGAAGACAAGGCGTTGGCGAGGGAGTCGTACACCTGCTGCTTTTCGGCGTCATCGGTGGGTTCCGCTGGACTCCACCTGAGAGGATTCTGCAGCAGCACATAGAGCCGATCCTGAAGTTGCTTTCGCAGATCCGCCACAGGTTTGAGGGTGTCGTACTGATCCTCGCTGCCGGGAGTACTGAGGCGCCGACTGAGCGCCCAGATTCGCTTCCAGTGTTCTTTCCCAACCCCCGATTTGTAAGCAAGCCCCAGACGCGGCCACCAAGCGTCCTGAAAGCTTTCGGCCGCGTTCTTGATCGCAAGCACCAGATTCATGCGGTCATATACCGGCTTAGCCGGCACCGGGGCTGGCTTCTCGACGATTCCGTCGATCGAGGACAGTAAGGCCTGCAACTGGCTGATCGTTCGCTTGTTTGGCTTCTTGGCGGTGTCCAGCTTTTCGTCGAGGCTGCCGAGGAAGAAGCAGGCATCCTTCAGGCGGCCTCGGAGGGCGCGCTCAGCGAAGGGACCCAGTTCCTCCCCGATCGCTGCGAGTACGTTTTCCGCCGACCCGAGAACATGCTGCTCTCTGGCCGACGCGTTCGGGAGGTTATCGCCCTTGACCTCATCGAAATGCGTGAAGACCAACAGCAGCTTGCTCGCGCTACCCGAAGTGATCATCTCCTTCATTGCCGCCACCGGGGCGGCCTGCATCGGGATGGTTGCGTTATCCACGAGCACGATAGCGTCAGCAGCTTGGATACGTCGCGTCAGGGACGTCGAGATTGCAGCGACTGATTTCGGCGTATGCCCGAGACCTTCGCCATCCAGCAATACTAGCTTTGGCTGTTGCCCTCCATTCCAGTCAGGAACGAACTGCCCGGCAACGCGCACGCCGTTCACGAGTGGCGTCAGGAGGCGTCCAAAACGTGGCGCATGGTTGCTGGAAAATCGTGTGACCGCCTTGAGAAACTCTGCGCGGTCGACGGTTTCGTAGGTCCACGACTGCGGCCACCCTTGTTTGTTTCGACGGATGGTCCCGTCCTGGAGCTGAGTGAACCGTAGCTCGATCTCATCCATCAGCTCGTCGCTGATTCGATGAAATTCCTCGTCTTCACGAAGACGACGGTCAAGCTCCTCCTCAAACAACTCATCGACAACACGCTGGTCCTTCTCATCGGACGCACCCAGTTCGGTCTTCAGCTGATTGCCGTGACGTTTGGCGATCAGGCGCAGCGTCGACACAGCACGGGATAGCAGTGCTTCTGTCGCTACGAGGTCGATCGTGCCGTCAGTGGCCCGATCGTCTTCGGCGACAACGAGCTCGTCGTCGCTGTCTTCGTCGTCCTCCACAAGCAGTGTCTTGGGGCCGTTGCCAAGAATGTAGTTGAACCGAAAGCGCTGATTGACGTGCATGAGGAGCTTGCGCAGCACCTCCGCGTCGATTTCGCCACGATAGGCGGCAAGCACCGCCTCCGAGATACACTCGTTGAGGTGCTCGCGGACCTCTTCGATCGGGAAGAACGTGACGACTGCGCGATAGGGGCCCGGCTCAAGAATGACTTCTGTTTCATGGACCGTCGTCTTCGCCGTCGATGTCGACGGAAACCGCTCGGACTCCGGGTCGGTCCCAATCAGTTGCCGAAGCAATGTGGTCTTTCCGGCTCCGGTAGTCCCCAGCAGGAGGACGCGACGGTAGTCGGAGTCTGCCGAACTAGGGAGCCGGATCACGGCGTCGCGCAAAGCCCCGAAGTCGCTCGGTTCGGCTTCCATCCCGTGGTAGAAGATTTCAACGACACGTCGGGGAAAGCGGTTATCCGCCTCGGGCCGGGACGAGACGCTCCAATAGGCTTCGTCGGCCAGCAGTTCGTTCAGCTGATTTTTGAGCTCCGTAGCTTCGGATTCCACCGAAGTGCCGAGGCCCTGTCGGACTCGAAGACCCGGCTTGCCAGTGTTGGGGTCGACTCGAACGGGGTGCCGGAAGATAACGGTCCAGGCACTACGCCCCTGCGATCGGTTCAGGGTTGCTTGAAATCGTCGCTCCATCGCGCATCTTGTTGTTCAGACGTTGTACCGAAAAGGTATACAACAGCTCGAAGGCCGTCAAGAGGTTCTGGTGCTACTACAGAACAACGTAGCCGCTTGGATGAGATCGCCGCCTCCCCGTGGACTGCGGCCGCCATTGTTAGTCTCAATCGCAGGCACGTCCCATCAGTACCTCGGGGCGCGATTCTGCAAGTAGGCTGTTCACAAAGCTCCCGGCGCGATCGAATTTCCGTCTGACCCGAACACCTCATCCAACGAAGGCGCCGCCACGCGCCCGACCACCGGGGGATGATTCGGCGTCGACGATGGCGGGGGATCCCACTTTCGTCCGAGCGACTTGCCCACAACTCGCGCTTCCTCGGCAGCCTGCCGGCGCCACGATTCCTCCGAATCGCCGTGTCAGGCCTCAGGGCTGCAGCACGTCCTGACTTTCCTGTTCTATGGCTTCCTGCGCATCTCCTATGGTCACGCCGAAGCCGTGCCGCTGCGAGATGCGGTTGATCTCATCGATCTCCGACTTGTTCATGACCTTTCGCCCCGGGGCCAATCCGAGTTCGGAAGGGGCCATTCGCCAGAGCTTCAGGCCCGCCGGCGGTCCGGCCGCCGCGATACGAGCAGCAATGCGGAACCCGCCGAGATCCAAGTCTCCCCAGTGGTAGCACGAAACCCCCGGCGCAAGCGATCGGTAGGCAGCCCCCAGCGCCCGCAGGAGCGATGGGGCGGGCATCCCGGCCACGTAGATCACCGTTCCCTCGAGACGCCCAGCGCGGCCACGCGCGAGTTCATTGAAGGGGGTCAGGTTCTCGACGGTCAGCAAGTAGCGGCCCGGGTCAGTCAATGCCTCCAGCGCATCAGGTGAAATGCCGATAAACGGGTCCAGCACCGGCACTGAATTCTGGGCGCCTTTGAGCTTCAGCTGGCCCGGACCGGCTATCAGCAGCGGCTGTGGAAAGCGGATCAGTCCGAGCTCGTTGAGCACTTCCTCCATCGACCTCGCAGGGCTTCGGGGCTCTTCGGCAGTCAGCAAGTCCAGTGCGGCGGCAAGGGCCTCGATTCGCTTCGAGTCTTGGAAGAGTGAAACGCTGATCCGGCGCACGGCCAGATCAAGCTCCGGCAGCGGCTGTACTGCCTCGAGCACCCGCACCGCATCCACGATGTCCTTCACGTCGGTCGGCGTAAACCCGCGAGCCGTGCCACGTTTTTTCCATTGGTCGATGACCCAGACCAGCCGTGGCCACGTATCCATGAAGGAAGCGAGCTTGGCGACCGCCGTTTCGACCTCCTGAAAGTAGGGAGACTTGCCAAGGAATTTCGACAGCTTCGACAGATCAGCGACGGCGACCGCCTCCAGCGGAACCCCGTCATCGGGCTTGCCAGCCCAGCGCAGCATCACCGCGCCGGCGGTTTCAGCCGCGATCATCCGCCGCTCGTAGTTGTGCCGCTCCGTAAGCGTTTCTAGCTTGAAGTATCCGCCGAACCGCCCCGAACCCAGCCGGTAGAACTTCGGGCCATCGGCACCCCGGACCACGGCGCTCTCGCCGAACCCCTCCAGCTTGACGAGCGCGGCGGTGGCCACCGCTTCGCCGTTGGACCCGGTGTTCATCCGTCAGGCCTGCGCGGGCTCGGCGGTGCCGGTAGCCGCAGTCAGCCGCGCTTCTTCTTGGTCGATCAGCTCGGGATGAAGCGCCAGAAGGTCGGAGCTGAGCAGATCGTGCAGCCGACTGGTCGTGTCGACATAGCTCGAGTGAATGCGGGTGTCGGTCACCTTAGTCAGCGAATAGACGCGATCGGCAACCCCGGTAAGCTGGGTGTGCTTCACGTCCGCGGCCGACATGATGACCTGCAGGCCCAGCCCGGTGAGGAACTTGGTGATCGCGATCGAGTTCTGCTCATCGATCTTCTCAAACGCCTCGTCGACCAGCATCAGCGCTCCGCCGGTGCCGTTCTGGTCGCCCAGACGGTAGGCGTGGTGAAGGGCTGCGGCGAGGATGATGTACATCGGTGCCTTGTGCTCACCACCCGACGCGCTTCCGAAGCGCGAACTGAGCAGGCACATCTTTTCGTTGTGACGGAAGATCTGGACATCGAACCGGAACATCTCGCGGTAATCCTCGATCGGGTTGCCCTTCTGAGGCGCATCGCCACGGGCGGAGGAAGCGATGTAGTTCATCACCTTCTCGCTCGCTTCGGACCGTTCAGCGAACAGCCCGCCCACACCGTCAACCGCGGTCATGATGTAGCGCAGTAGGTCGGCGTGTTCCGGCACGACTTCGGCCTTGAACTCGTAGCGGTCGCCATTCGAGAACTCGGGGCATTCGCGCAGGATACGGTTCAGATCCCGCATGGACCGGCGCATCTCCTCGACGGCTTCCACGATCTTGGTGGCGACGTCGGTCCGGAATGCCTCTTCTGCCGCGTGACGAGCGCGCTCGGACTGCTGGCGGTACTCCGCCAGCCTCGTGCCATGCAGCAGGTCGTACTCCTGACTGGTGAAGGCCATCGCCTTCTTCCAGTCTGTGCGCTCTTCCAACAGGTCGTAGTCGTAGTTGTCGAGGAAGGTCCGGAACTGATCCAGCGCTACGGGAATTGCATTGTCCACCGAGGTCAGGTTCGCCTGGTGCTTGGCCTTGCACGCCTCGATCTTCTTGCTCAGAGTCGTCAGTAGCGGATCACCATCGAATCGAGCCCGAATCGTCTCGGCGTCCTGGTCAATGCCAGGATTGTTCATCCGCAGCAGATGGATCTGTTCGTTGACGGAAAGCCGTTCGTTCTCCAGCCCCGTCTTGCTGCTGCGGAAGGTGGCGATGTTGCTCTCCAGCCCTCCGATCAGACCGGACGTCTTTTCCCGCTCGTCTTCGATCTCCCCCTTGGTGGTCTTGAGCCCTTCAAGCTCCTTCTCGAGATGCTGGGTCTTGGTCGTGTCGATGCTGTCGATCCGGGCCTGGCACTCGTTCACATGCCGGATCGCATCCAGCAAGTCCGGCATCAGGGCGGCGATCTCGGTCTTGAGCTCCTCGGAGTTTGGCGCCCGGAGTATCAGGCGCTGCACCTCTTCGATTCGCTCAAAGTCGGCATTAGCCAACCCTTCGGCCTGCTGCGCCAGAAGCAGGTCTCGCTGATACTGGTCCATGTCGATGACACGGGGCGCGGCACCGATCTGAGATCGCTCCGGATCGACCAAGCGCACCCAGCTCGTCGAGCCGTTGGCGCTGAACTGGCCGTCGATCTTCATCGATCGCGGGAACGTCTGAAGGTCCTGGACCGTCTTGACCATGACCATCCGGTTGAACTGCAGCATCGCGTATCCGCGAGCAACATCGCCGTACTCGCCCTTGCCGCGCAGCAGGCTTGCGATCTCGTTCCGCTCGGGAACGCGTTCCATGTCGCGAGAAAAGTGCTTCGGCTGGACAATCTTGGCCTTGTAGGGGCGCACGTTCTTCGGGAGCTTCCTGAACTCCTCCTCGAAGACCTTGTTCGCCTCATTGATCAGGTCCGGCCGAACGATCAGGGCTTCGCAGTTCGAGCCCAGGAAACCTTCCATCGCCGGCTGCCACGAGGGATCGATCACCTCGAGGAACTCGAACACAGGCGTCGCCGCGATGCCATGCTCTTCGAGAATCCTCCGCGCCAGAACGGTGCTGTCCTGAAGCGGCGCTTTGCCCTGCTCGGCGTTCTTGAAATTACCTTCGGCCGTCTTGCGCCGAGCGGTGGCCACCTCAAGCGCCGATCGCGCCTGTACCAGCGCGGCATCAATCGTCTTCTTGGCGGCGGCCAGCACCGCGGTCGCGCGATCAATCGCCGCATTCAGACCCGAGTCATCGATTTCGACCTGCTTGATCGCGTCGTCCAGCTGGTTGTAGGCCGCGTCGAGTTCTTTGGCGTGCGCCTGCACATAGATCGACGCCTGGATGTTCGCGATCGGCTGCCGCAGGTTCAGGAAGGCAGCCGCCATTCGGGAAGACCGCTCCGACCGGAGCTTCGTCAGCGGCTGGAGGTTCCGCTCTTCTTCCCGCTTCAGCCTCGCGGCGTCATCGGTGACGAGGTGCTCCTGAATCTGCTCCATCCGGGTTCCGATCTCGGTGATCCGATTTCGCATCCGCGCCAGGTCGAGCTCACCGGCCTTCACGCTCTTCTCAGCCCGTTCGATGCTGTCCTCGAGATCGCCGATCTTCTCGCCGATCCGCTCGACGTCGTAGTTCTTCTCCTGAACGCTGAGCGCGACGTTCTCGCGGACCAGGCGCTGAATACGGTCGAACTTGCGCCGCAGTTCTTCCAGGGAACCAATCTTCTTGATTACCTTCGCGATCAGATCCTCAAGGCGGTTGAACTCTTCGATCTGCTTCACCGCGCCGCCCCGGGTCACCGGCTGCTCTTCCACGATGAAGTCGCGAACAAAGTCGTCGACCGAGGTCACGCCGCCGATGCCCATCGACTTGCGGAAGGCTTTCAGAAACATCTTGTCGCGGATCTTCCCGTACTTGCCTCCGAGCAGGTACAGCACCGACTTCACGTACTTGGTCGGCTGGTTCTCGATCTCGGGGGTCACGCCGGCCGCAGCGGCCATCCTGCGCAGATCCATCGAGAAGGTATCCCACAGCTTGGGGGCTTCGCCGCCCTGCAGGCGCTCGATGTGATCCTCGAGCTTCAGCGCGACGTTCGGCACCACGTACAGGCCGGCGATCCGGTGGTCGTTTTCAGACTCGACAGCCGTCAGCGCAACACCGAAGCTGAAGGGGACGCCCGTCTCGGTGTCCTCGCCCACCAGGGTGATGAAGGTGTTCGCCGAGGACCGCTTCACGCGGAGCTTGGCGCCCGGGTCACTGGGCGCATAGATGCCAAGGCAGTAGCCGCGAACCGATCGCGTCGTCTGCTTCCCCTCGGACGCCTGCGCATTCATGTTCAGGTAGTTGCCGTGGGCGCCCAGAATCGCGATCTGGACCGCATCCAGCAGGGCAGACTTGCCCACCCCATTGCCACCGGTGAATGCGGTCACGTGGCGGAAATCGAAGGTGCTCTTCTCATACAGGAAGTACTGCACAAGGTGCAGCTGCTTGATCACCTTCACTCGATCACCTCACGGGCTGCGTCGGCCGCCGGATCGGTTTCGTCATCCGCGGCCTCATCGTTGCTCGGCTCGCTCGCTGCCGGCAGCGTCGAGAATTCCGCTTCCACACGCCGGCGCGAGGACAGTTCCTGATAATCGGCCGCAATTTTGCGGGCCCGGTTCTCGCTGAGCAGCCGCACGATTCCGGGAAGGATCTCAATATCGAACGTCTCGTCCGAACCATCCTCCGGCTGGATCGTCCGCGCCATGCCGAAGCGCTTGGCCGTGGCCACCAGCAGCTTGATCTCGCCCGGCTTGTTGGTCAGCTCGCGCCCCGTCTCGGTCTTGTAGATCTGCATCAGCTCGGAGATGTCGATCGTCGCCCGACCCTTGTCGGTTTCGCCAGCACTGATCCGCTGGTCGTACACCAGCCGCAGGATCGAGATGAACAGGGTCTCCTCGACGGTCAGCTTGGTGTTGCGGAACATGCTGTTCTCGCGCGGCAGGGCGACGACGTAGCCGTTCAGGTTGTCGACGTCGATCGTCATCCCGAACGCGCTGAACAGCCGGTTGAAATCGTCCAAGTAGGCCTTGATCAGGCGGTAGTCCCGGATCTGCTGCTTGTTGCTCTGGTAGAGCACCTGAGCGGCCATCAGGTGGTAGGCCGCCGCCTCGAAGTTCTCTTCGGTATACGCCTTGACTTCCTGCTTTTCGCAGACCCGCTCCCAGTACTTCATCTCGCCTCCGCCTTGCGACGCAAAACGAAGCGCGGCGCATTCATCAGTTCAGTTTCGACCCGCTCATTCTCGAAGACCTCGACTTCGTAGCCCCGTAGCGCAACCCCGATGCTGCTGCCCTGGAGCTTCCTGCGTGCTTCCTGTGTGTCGAACCCGTCGAGCTTAGCGACCCCTTCGGATTCAACGGACTTCATGGCGGTCTCGGCAATTCCGTAGGTGAGGATCGCCATGTAGTCGGTGAAATCAGACACGGCGTTCATCGGCATCGCAGTCGAATCCCCGCCGGCCGCAACCGCCTTCATGCAGTACTCGCCGAGCCGCGCCGGCACGATCTGGCGGGCAAGGTTCTTCAAGCGATTAAGGTTGATGATGGCGATGTGTCTAGCAGTTTCTGGCTCATCTGTGATCAGCGTCCGGACCTTGATCGGCTTAGCCTCAGGGGCATCGCGCAGCATGTGCTCGCCGAACAGCTCGCCTTCGGTGAAAGCCACCTTCCGCTCTTCAGGGTCATCGATCTCGACCACCGCATCCATCAGCTGCTTCAGCACCCGGTCGATCCGACCATGGTTGCGGACGCGGTAGTCGATGTAGGACACGCTCTGGCTGATCGCCTTGGTGATGCTCTCGTCCAGACGATCGAGGTAGCGATCAACTTCGGAAAACCGCTCGAACCGGCGAACATCCCGATCAAACAGTCGCGATCCTTCGGCGGCGTCGCCCGGGGAGAGCGTCTTGATGTACCAGGCAACAAGCGTGGCCCGGGAGGCTTCCGAATCGGCGAGATCGCCCACGATGTCGAGAATCGCGCGTCGGTTTCGAAGCGGATGGTTCTTCGTCCGCAACTCGCCATAGTCGGCGATATAGATCGTCTTGATGTAGTTGGTGAAGAAGTCACGGAGGTACAGCGACAGGTGGTCGCTCTTGGACAGCTTGTCCATCACCTCGCTGACGCGCATTGTCATCGCGTTGAGGTAGCCGAACAGCTTCACGGTGTCCCGCGCGGCTGCATTGAACGCAGCAGCCTGACTGGCAGGGTCCGCTTTCACCGCCACCAGGTTGTTGTGGATCGACTGGACCTGGCCGGCGACGACCGTCGGGCCTTCGTCGGCGAACTGGATCATCAGCGCGAGGAAGGCGGAGACCGTGTAGTGCATCCGCACGTAGGTCTTCGTGCCGCGGCGATCAATCTGCAGCCAGCCCGACTCGATCAGGCGATCAACCAGCTGGCTCGACCGAACCGAAACCGGGGAGGCGGCGTCTCCGCCATCCATCATCCAGTCCAGGTGGTTCAGCAGGAAATTCTCGGCATCCTGGGTGACGTACTTCCGGAGGATGCCCTCGGCCGCTCCGCCGGCAGCGTCGGGGCCGAACCGCCTGTCATACAGGTCGAGAATGAACTTCCAGTACCACTCCCGCCCCGGGGACGCGAGGGGCGAAAACAGGCTGGACGGAAGCCGCGTGAACAGCCCGTGACCAGAGGGGCTCCGACTTTGCGCCCCATCCATCTAATCAGTCTCGACTAGGCTTCTGAAAAAATCGTGCATAACCGCAATCTTATCAAATGAGTAGTGCAACGACAGCGTACAAGCGAGTCAAGAGCGCGTGCTCCGGATCTACCAGGACGAAAGCCCCGCATACACAAACGTCGCAAGCATCACTACGTAGCGCACGATCCGGAGCCGTAGACATGAAGTCGACCTTTCGAACCGGTCCAATTGATCGGACAACTAAGTTCTGGGACGGCCAGCTGTCAGAGAACCATACGTCTAGTCTTCACGCTGAACGGCCGCGATGCGTAGCGCTTCTCAAAGAATTCCAAAACCTGTCCACGTTCTTTGATGTCGCGAACACGTGGCAATTACGACCTGCGACACCCAGCGCCTTCAACTCAAGCCAGAAGGCCTGCCGCCGCTCCTGATTTGGTATCGCGCCGTAAAGCAAAGGATCGCCGACGCTGTTGCAAACGCCGCTCATCATGAACCTCTCATCAGGTAAAGACAGCAAAGCTTTCTTAGTCAACGCACCCTGAAAAATTGTTCTGTCATCACCGAACAATAAATGAAATGACATCTGCAACCTCCCTTGGAATTACTCAGTTCACGAATATATTTTCTTTCCGTAACGAGTGATACCTTGAGTCAAATGATTTAATGCGAATAGGTAGTGAAGCGTCCTCGTTTTTCAGAGACAGCCTGAGATAGAGGGTGTTGGTGATTTTGCCAGCGCGTACGGAACAGGCGGAAGTCCGCCGAGTGCGCGATGTGGACGGTGGTGGTTGTAGCGATGCCGCCAGTCTTCGGTCATTCGGCGAACGTCGTGGAGGGTCTGGAAGACGTAGCGGTCGAGGACTTCGGTCCGGAAGGTTCGATTGAATCGCTCGATGTAGGCGTTCTGGGTCGGTTTGCCCGGCTGGATGTGGACGAGCGCAACGCCGTGACGGGCCGCCCAGTCCTGCAGGGCCTGGCTGATGAATTCCGGCCCGTTGTCGAGCCGCAGGCGCTGCGGCTTGCCGCGGGTCTCGATCAGTTCGTCGAGCGCACGGATGACCCGGGCGGACGGCAGGCTGGTGTCGATCTCGATCCGCAGCGATTCGCGGTTGAAGTCGTCGTTGACGTTGAAGATCCGAAAACGTCGACCCGACCACAGGGCATCGGCCATGAAGTCTGCCGACCACGTGTGATTGGTAGCCAGCGGGATAGCGAGCGGCGTCTGAATGCGATCCGGCAGCCGCCGCTTGCCGCGCCGCGGTAGGTTCATCTTCAGCGCACAGCACACGCGCCAGAGCCGGGTCTTTCCCTACGGATGATCCTTGGCCCGGAACGCTTCGTACAACAGCCCGAAACCCTGTCCGGGGTTGTCGGCCAGATACGCCGTCATCGCATCGATCAGCGGAGTGTCGTCGCGTCGCCGCGACTGCGTATATGGCGCCGCCCGAGACAGCCGCAATGCCGTCAGCGATCGCCGAAGGCTTACCCCGTGGTCCGTCTGCATCGCCAGGCACATGGACATTCGCTGCACCTGGCTCAAAGTTTTTTTGCCATCACGTCCTGCAGCGCGTGATACACCAGCGCCAACTCCGCGTACATCTTCTTCAGCTTGGCGTTCTCGCCTTCAAGCTCCTTCAGCCGGCGCAGCTGCGAGACATCCATACCAGCGTACTTCGACTTCCAGGCGTAGTACGTCGGTTCGCTGATCCCGTGCTTCCTGCAGGTTTCGGCCACCTTCGCCCCGGCCTCAACCTCCTTCAGGATCCGGACGATCTGTTCCTCGGAAAACTTCGACTTCTTCACGCAGAGCTCCTTTCGTCAAAGAAACTCTACCTGCAGGTGTCTTCGAAAAACGAGGACGCTTCAACGCAGCTTGCCGTTGAACGATTCGCCGGTGCCATTCTGCCAAGGTTTGCCGGGATCGCTGGTGGCGGTGTTCATGCCGGAGGTCACGATCCAGTCCAGGATCGCTCGGGAAACGAACTCCGGCCCGTTATCGCTGCGCAGGTACCGCGGTGCGCCGTGAACGGTGATCAACCTCGCCAGCACGTCGATGACCCGCCTGCTTCGGATGGACCCGGCGAGGTCGATGGCCAGGCATTCCCGGGTGTACTCGTCGATGATCGTCAGATACTTGAGCTGCTGGCCGTTCGCGCAGGCATCGAACACGAAGTCGTAGGCCCAGACGTGATTTCGCGAAGTCGGTGGTTGCGGCCGATCTGTTCGTGGTGCCGCGCGCCGCCGTGGCTGCTTGCGTGGCACCTGCAGCGCCGATTGCTGCCAGAGCCGATGGCAGCGATCGACGCTCATCGCATGACCTTCCCGGCGCAGGAAGATCCGGATGCGCCGGTAGCCGTAGCGCGGGTACTGCGCGGCCAAGAGCTTCATTGCCGACACCGCCGGGGCGTCCTTGGCTGCCAGCACCGACGCGTAGCCCAGCGCCGACCGCGCCACTCCGATCAGCGCGCACGAACGTCGTTGTGACAGACCGCGATTCACCGCATGAACCACGGCCCGACGACGCTCGGGCACGCCTAGTATTTTCCCCGCGTGATCTCCTTCATCACCTCGATCTCGAGATCCCGCTCCGCCAGCAGCTTCTTCAGCCGGGCGTTCTCCTGCTCGACCGTCTTCAGCCGCCGAACGTCCATCATTTCCAGCGATCCGAACCGCTTCCGCCACGCATAGATCGTCGGCTCCGATACGCCGTGCTTCTTCGCCACCGCCGCTACCGGTGACAAATCTGCCTCCCGGAGAATCCGGACCATCTGCTCGTCAGTAAATCGTGCCTGCTTCATGTGCTCCTCGCTCATAGCGGGAGCCAGAATCTTAAGCGTGACGTGGTCCGAAATTCGACCAGCAGGTCACATCAGCGCCTCGATGTCGAGCATGGCTTCCGCCAGCAACCGCTTCCGTCGCGCATCCTCGACTTCCCTCGCTTTGAGCACCATGGCAACCGAAATGTCCGTTTCGCCGAACTTCGTCCACCAGTTGTAAAACGGGGCGCCACTGAATCCGTAATGCCAACACAGGTCGTTCACCGGAAACCAGCGTGCGCCTCCTTCAAGAAGCCGATGATCTGATCTCCGGTGCGCCGCTTGATCATATACGCTCCTGGTCGCAGGACGGATTCCAGTTAACTGCCAACTGACACTATTTCCGGCAGAAGTTCATGACTTACAAACGCGCTATATCAACGAATCTTCTACAAGTTTATTCAACTCAATCTTTTACTCGCACATCCTCCGCCCAAGCATTATCAACTCCATTGAAGTGATCCCTAATTCTGTCTTCGACATGGACGGAATCCCAAACAGCTGCAGCCTCAAGGGACTTACATTCTTCGTAAGTACTAGGGCGCAACGAGCCGTCGGCGCTATTATAGATTGAATACCTTTTAGTTATTTTATCGTAAGTAAAATATTCAATTGGCGAACTCAAAATAGGGTCTAAATCCCTACAATCGATTGTTTCCCAGCGCCCCGAAACAAGAGCCGATTTCATCACCGTCATCTTGAAAATTACTCTTGACTGGTAAACATCCTCCAACTCGATTGCACAGCCTCGGGAGATGAATAACTCGTAGACAGCTATCTGAAGATTATTTAAAACCCTCGCGAAATAATAACCTTCTTGAACTGAAATACGCAGCAGAGACCCAACTTTTGGCATTTTTCTTTTCATCTATTATTCAAACTCTTTTTTCGCGGCATTTATATACGATTCATATTTTTTATTTCTTTTGGAAATACTATTGATCGCGTTACCCGAAGTGCCACCATTTGATTTCGCACCGCCGAACTGCTCAATTCTTAATTGCTCTTGGCCGCGAATTGCTGCCGGATTGCTGCTACTCGCGTCAAGCTTAGCTGGACCAAAACCCTCCTTGCTTTTATGGTGACTACCGTCACGTTTTGCAATGTTTTCAAGAGGAGTGCCAAAACCAGATGTTCTCCCGACATATGTTTCGCCCGTATCTTTATTATATTTTGTATAAGTTTGATAGGTTTTTTCTGCTTTTACTGCATCTGCACCTTTTTCGGCTGCCCGAACAGCATCCACACCATGCTCTACAACCCTTGCAGCCTTAAGCGCTTGGCCAGCTCCAGGGACAGGGCTAATAACCCCAACCGCGCTTAATGCAACATCAGCAGCGGCAGCTCCAATGCCTACTCCACTATAAGCAGCAACGCCAAGCTTACCGATATCGTAAATCAAAAATGCAATGTCGATCGGGCTGTGACCATCATTGTCCACAAACTTGTGTGGATTATTATTTGCGTAAGCATACCGGTTGAAACTACTTGAATTAGCTGGATCAAATCCTTCTGGGTCAACACCCATAAATCTACCCAGTTCCGCGCTGTAGTATCGAGCGCCCATAAATGTCAAACCACTTAATTGGTCACCGACCTTGCCAGCGAAACCAAGTTTGCTTGTTATTGACCCCTGCGAGCCAATAATTTTTTTTCCATAAGGCTCATAATTTTCTTTCCAAAGCACTCCGCCGGTCGCATCCGTAGCGAGCTGCGGTGTTCCCGATGGATCGACGTGGGTGTAAGTGATGGCACTCGGGTTAGATTGAATACTAGCTATTCTTTTTGTACCAAGATAAATATTTTCAACAGTTTTATTGGATTGTGACGGCGAAAACTCGAGAAGAAGGCTTCCATTGCTATCGAAGAACTCGTAGGTTTTTACGCCCGACGCCATCGAGAAAATGCGTCTCCCTACGGGGTCATAACCGTACTGAATGCGGGCCCCTGCATTGGCACAGTTCACACATATAAGATTAGGCGTACTGTCGTATTGGTAAGTAAATGAACTATCACTAATGACATTCCCATATACATCATACGAAAACGACTTGTTGCGTATACCACCAACAGACTTAAGACGGTTTGAAGTATCGTACTGATATGTAAGGCTTCCAGATCCTAGAACCTGAGAGCTTAAATTCCCTGACGGTGTATATGAAATTGAGCCAGCTCCCCAAGGCCCTGCGGAACTTACGAGCCTCCCCAAATCGTCATAGCCAAGCGTTCGAGAATATGTAGAATCTACCGAATCTGTGATTGAAACTAAATTTCCATCACCATCATAGGTGTAGGTGCTGTTTAAATAGGTTACCCCACCTTTTGAGGTAGAAAACTTACTAGGCCACAACCGCGAATTCTGTTCATAAATGGTGCTGGTTGAATTGGCATAGTTAATCAGCTTGATTTGGCCTGATGGCCAATAGGTCACACCTGTTGCAGCGCCTGACGCTTGCGTTGGACGCCCAAGAACATCAGGCAGATAACTGACAAGATGCCCTGTTCTTGGATATGTCAAGGAAACGATCTGATCATTCGAATTGTAAGAGTAGCCCAGAGTGAAGTCATATCCATCCACACTTAATTTATCTGCTACCAAATTTCCGTTGTTGTCATAAGCATAAGACCTTACAGCAAGCGATGATGTGGCCGACAAAATCCTCCCTCGCTTGTTGTACGTATTTGCAATTGACGGTGTGGATCCTGGATAAACAACGGAAATCAATCGATTTTGTCCGTCGTATGAGTACAATGTGCTCCCAGAATTGGCGACCGCACTGGCAGTCATATTGCCAGCTAAGTCTCTAGAATAGCTTGTTATTCCGGTCTCGGGATTCGTAATTGACGTCAAATAATAATTGCTGTTGTAGCTGTAATTTCTCGTAAATCCAGCTTGACTCACGGAAGTAACGAGATCTTTACTATTTCTTGTCAGAGTAACGGTCGCGGACGGATCGGCCGCATCGATGCGCATCAAAAACAAAACATCAGGATTGCCGTAGCCAATATAGTTATATGTAGTATTCTTCCCTCGTTCATCCGTTACAGTCTTTCTTCCTGGACCATACGAAATATTTACTGTTGTGCCGTCTTGATTGACAATCTTTATTACACGATCAAGAGCGTCGTATTGAAAAGTTCGCCCATTAGCTGCTGCGGGGTTATATTCAAATACCGTTCTGCCCAAAGCATCGACCGTTTTAGATCGAGAAACGCCGCCCAAGGTAACGCCAGTATTTCTACCAAACTGATCATAGGTTGTTTCTTCTATCAAAGAACCTCTGGTAACAGTCTTTGATCTTGCGGCATATGAAATTGTTGTCTGATTACCTTGAGGGAAACGTACAGTTACTGGCCGGTTCAAACCATCGAAAGAGTAGCTCGTCGTAAAGCCATCACCGTCTGTAACTGATGTGACATTTCCCTCATTATTTACAACTCTTGAAATAGCTATTGACTCAGGCTGGCTTTCAGCCTGCGCAATACCCCTCCGATAGTTTGAATAGCTATGCTTTAACGATCTTGGAAATGTTACTGAGGAGACATTTCCCTGTGCGTCGTAGGTATACGAAGTTATCACTCCGTCAGAATTGACAGAAGAAAGGTTGCCATTTGAATCGAATGATCTTACTACTGAGCTGCCATTATAAGTCTCGCTTTTTAAATCTCTGATAATCCATTTTGCTGGGATAACGTTATAAGTTAGCGCTTTGTTTCTTGAGGCACCATTAGCACCTGCTTCGATGATAGACTGCGGATTACCATTTGCGTCATAGTTTGCAAAATCCGTGCGGTAAAAAGCTCCATCTCTTGTAATTTGTTTTTGCTTTAGAACGGGTGCGTATGTTGCGTTATCGTTGTAGTTAAAGTACGCCCCTGGGCGACGGTAGAGTTCAGGTGATATCTGTTGCGGCTCCCAGATGTACGACTCAGTTTGGATATTGTTGACGGTTTTTGAAATCAAAAGCCCTACCGTCCAAACTTTTCCGGTGATCGAATTATTAGCCCCAACATGCTTGTAGATTGTTGAGCCAGATGGACCATCTACCGTCGTTGTGTCATATGCATTTGCGCTGCCTGGTAAATACGTAAAATTCCAAAATTGCCCTGTGCTCAATGTTTTTTTAGATATTACAGTGGCAGTATATTTTGATTGTAGGGCTGTTCCAGCTTCAAAATTAACAAATGAATATGCATAGTTAATTACCCCACCTTCTGGATAAGTAACGCTTGACAAGCACAAACTCCCAGCCACTGTTTGCTTGGGGTTATAAGAGTAATTCCATGACAATCCATCTGGACGTGTAGCTTTAGAAAGATAATATCGACCGCTCACCGTCCCAGGAATTGCTGTATATGAGTAATTCCAGACCGCGAGACCAGATGCTATTTTCGTAATTCTACGAGTATCTAAGCCTGCATCAGCATAAGTAAATGTAACTAATCGCCCGTCACTTGTTGAGACGCTATTTATTTGAGAACTTGACGGGCCAGCATAAGATATCGTTGCATTATTGCCATTCCGGTCTGTTATCTTGGTCGTATACCACGAGTATTGCGTAGAACCATTTATTGCGAACGCAACCAGCTGAGTCATCTCGTATTTCACACCTTCGGGTGAATACACAATTAAACCGTTGTTGCCGTTGCAATCCGCCCTCCATCTTTGTGTTGTGAGAGCCATAGGTGCGGTTGTACCAGTGAATGCTAGTAATTGCCGCGTTCCATCCTGAAGCTCAATTACTGGATTATCCGACGAGGTATTTCCTTGGGTGTTTTGACAGACTAATGAATTATTAAATTTGAGAGCACGTCCAAAATGGATAGTCCACCCAGCACCAAGCAACGAGTCATATCTCTCAGGGGTTACCGAATCCAATGATCCGGAGTTATATGATCGAACAATTTGTAAGTTAAAATTTCCATTGCCAGGAAGATCGATATCAACGTACTTGTGCGATAGTCCTCCTGTAAAAGGATCAATTTCTTCATTCAAGTTAGTTATCACGGACGAACGATTGGGACTTCCACCTGGGTCTTTGTAAAACTCAGGGATCACGTCATCGGATCGACTACTGTTCATGAACAGCACCAACGACATCACAATGCTGTATTTGACTAATTGATTACAGTATTTTTTTCTGTTCACGGATGTAGCCTCCCTTTTTGGGTATTTCAAATCCCGCTTTAACGCATTAAGAAACGACTCGCTTCCATTCATTCATCGTTTTCGTTATTCCTGCTCATCGTTTTTAAATTTATATTATAGTTTCCTGACGAGTTTTTTAATTCCACTTTAAGAAAACGAGCTTTCACCAACAGATGCTCAATTTTTGCACGCCATATTGATTGTTACTTTTTGTGCGGAATATAGTCAAGTTGATATTCGCGCTTATTGTGATTTTGTTCTCTTTTTCTGTTGCGGCGCATTGAAAGTTGACCAGCAGGGGATGCGGACAAAAACTTGGACGGGTTAAGCCGCGATTGCCAGGTTTCTGCGGTACTGCATCGGACTGCGGTAGCCAAGCGACATCTTGATCCGTTCCTCGTTGTACCAGCGGATATAGCGATCCAAAGCGGCAACGAATTCCTCGATGGTCGTGGACAGCCAGTCCCGCGGGTAGAACAGTTCGTTCTTCAGTCGACCGAAGAAGCCTTCGCATGCTGCGTTGTCGGGCGAGCAGGCTTTTCGAGACATGGACCGGACGAGGCTGGCGTCGGAGATCCGGGACAGCCAGCCTGGCCAGCGATAGTGGCCACCTCGGTCGGAATGGACAACCGGCCTATTGCTGCTGGCTGCAACGGTCTCGATGGCCGCATCCAGCATCGTGTTGACGAGCTCAGCGTCGGGCCGTGTTCCGATTGACCAGCTGACAACCTTCCCGTCGTAGCAATCAATCATCGGGGATAGGTATACCTTGCCGGCCGGGATCTGGAACTCCGTGATGTCGGTGAGCCACTTCTCGTTCGGCGATTCCGCGCTGAAATCTCGATTCAGCAGGTTCTCGGGCGCCGGGCTGATCTCGCCCATGTACGAGCCGTATCGACGGCGCCTCCTGCCGACGGCAACCAGCGCCTCCTGTTTCATCAGGCGACGAACGACCTTCTCGGATATCCGCAGCGATCGGTCGCTAAGCGAGGCATGCAGCCGGCGATAGCCGTAGCACCGGTAGTTGCGATCGAAGATGTCGACCATCGCGTCCCGGACCTCGCCGTACTTGTCAGACATGTCGAGCCGGGCCAGGTGATAGAAAAGAACTGCGCGGCAGGCCGACTGCGGCCAGCAGCTCATTCAGCGTGTAGGTCGACCTCAGGGCATCAACCAGCTCCGTCTTCTCCCGGTTTGTCAGGAGCCGCTGGTCGATGCCCAGATCTTTTTTTAACAGTTCGTTCGCCTTCTTCAGCAGGTCCTG
>JAPLSA010000019.1 GCA_026398815.1 Gammaproteobacteria bacterium | reverse complement strand
TCACGGGAACCCCGGCATCCGCCTCCTTCAAGAAACCGATGATCTGCTCTTCGCTGAACCGCTTCTTCATGTCCGCTCCTGCTCTCAGGGCGGACTCTAGCTAACTGCCCGATGGCACTGTTTCAGGGGAGCAGGTCAATTCGCCAAACGAGTATCCTTGACCGCCGTAACGCCCGAGCATGTGGTGCGCGACACCGACGGCGTTGCAGAAAATTTTCGGCAAGCCCTTGATTTAATGAGGTCACCACCATCAATTTTTATTCGCGATCCCCAGCTTTTTTCGGGGAACAACAACTCACTTTCGAAAATCTCAGCAGCACGGAGGCAGCATGGCACGCGGCGTCAACAAGGTCATTCTGATCGGCAACATCGGGAAAGACCCCGAGGTGAAGTACTTCCCGAACGGCGACGCGTTCTGCAACCTCACGCTCGCGACCTCGGAATCGTGGAACGACAAGGGCTCGGGCGAGAAGAAGGAACGCACCGAGTGGCACAACCTGGTGATCACCCGGAAGCTCGCCGAGATCGCCGGCCAGTACCTGAAGAAGGGCTCGAAGATCTACGTCGAGGGTTCGCTGCGCTACCGCAAGTACACCGACAAGGAAGGCCAGGAGCGCTACATCACCGAGATCAACGTCAACGACATGCAGATGCTTGACGGCCGTGGCGGTGGCGCCGGTGGTGGCATGGACGACGGCTACAGCCAGATGCCGCCGGCCCGCAGCAGCGGCCCGGCCTCGCGCCCGGCGCCGAGCCGTCCGGCTCCGCAGCCGCAGGCCGCGCCGGCGGCCGATTTCGAGGACGACGACATCCCGTTCTGACGGGCCTCGTCTGACATGAAAAACCCCCGCGCTGCGGGGGTTTTTCGTTGCACGCCAGGCGGCCGTTCGCGGATCAGTAGCCGCCGCCCAGCGCCTTGAACAGGCCGATGGCGGCGGTCTGCCGGGCCAGCCCGGCCTGCACCAGGCTGTCCTCGGCGTTGAGCCGGGTGCGCTGGGCATCGAGCAGGGTCAGCAAGTCATCGGCACCGGCGTCGTAGCGGGTGCGGGCCAGCTGGTAGGCGAGGCGCGCCTGTTCGGTCGATTGCGTCAGCAGCGTCGCACGCCGTTCGTTGCTGCCGACCGCAATCAGGTTGTCCTCGACATCCTTGAGCGCCAGCAGCACGGTCTGCGCGTAGTTCTCGACCAGTTCCTGGCGCTGCGCCTCGGCGAGCTTCACCTGACTCTGCAGCCGGCCGCTGTTGAAGATCGGCTGGGTCAGCGAGGCCGCCAATGACAGCAGGGTGCTGCTGCCGCTGGTGATCAGCCCATCAAGGCCGGCCGAAGCCGACAGCGACAGGCTGGGCAGCAGCGCGGCACGGGCGACGCCGATGTCGGCATTGGCGGCGATCAGCTGGCTTTCCGACGCGCGGATGTCCGGCCGCTGCAGCAGCAGGCTGGCCGGCGCGTCGACGGCGATCGCCGGCGCGACGATCCCGGCCAGCGATGTGGTGGCCACCGTGAAGCCACCGGGCGCCCGCGCCAGCAGCACGGCCAGCGCGTGGTGGCTCTGCTCCAGGCTCAGGCGCAGCGCCGGCAGCGTCGCTTCGATGTTGAGCAGCGCAGTCTTCTGCTGCGCCAGTTCCAGTGCGTTGGCGGCGCCGTTGTCGAAGCGCAGCTGCACCAGGCGCAGCAGCTCGGCGGCGGCGGCGCGGTTTTCCTCGGTCAGCGCCAGCCGATCCTTGAGCGCCAGGATCTGGAAGAAGTTGCTCGCCACATCGCCCTGCAGCACCAGCGCCACGGCATCGCGGCTGTAGCGGCTGGCGTCGAGACGGGCCTGTGCCGATGCGGCAGTGGCCGCGTTGCGACCCCAGAGGTCCAGCTCGTAGGCAGCACTCAGGCTTGCGCCGCTGGCTTCGTCGCCGCTGTCGCCATCGCGCAGGCTGGTCGACGCCGAGCCTGAGGCACTGACCGTCGGCAGCAGCGCCGCACGCGCCGCCTTGGCGCTGGCGCGCGACTGCTCGATGCGGGCGACGGCCGCCGCCAGATCGTGGTTGGCGGCCAGCGCATCAGCCATCAGCTGGTCCAGCTCGGCGCTGCCGAAGCGCTGCCACCACGTGGCATCGACGGTCTTCGCGCCGGCCGGGTCGAGCGCATCGGCCTGCGCGTAGTGCGCCGGAATCGGCAGCGCGGGAGGCGTCATCTCCGGCGTCAGGCTGCAGGCGGAGACCAGCAGCGCAAGGCCGGCGGCGAGCGGAAATCGGGTGGCATTCATGGCAGATGGGCGGGGTGCTGCGCGCTACTCGGAAGCCAGCGCGACGACCGGATCGAGATGGGCGGCCTTGCGCGCCGGCAGGTAGCCGAACAGCAGGCCGGTGATGAACGCGGAGGCGAACGCGAACAGCGCCGGGGCAACGGTGAACACCACCTTGCTGCCCAGCGCCTCGGCGACCAGCGCGGCGGCGATGCCGAGCAGCACGCCGATGACGCCGCCGATGCCGCAGATCACCAGCGCCTCGGTGTTGAACTGCAGCAGGATGTTGCTGGTCCGCGCGCCGGTGGCCATGCGCACGCCGATCTCGCGGGTCCGCTCGGTGACATTGACCAGCATGATGTTCATCACGCCGATGCCGCCGACCAGCAGCGAGATGAACGCCACCGAGCCGAGCAGCAGGGTCAGCGTGTTCTGCGTGGTGGTCGCCATCTCCATCAGCGAACTGGTGCTGCGCACCTGGAAGTCGATGGTGCCGTGGCGGGCGCTCAGCAGTTCGGTGATCGCGGCTTCGGTGCTGTCGGCGACCTCGGCGCTGGCCAGCTTGACGTTGATGCCGCCGAGGAAGCGCTTGCCGAACACCCGGGCGAAGCCGGTCGACAGGGGAATCAGCGCGACATCGTCCATGTCCGAGCCGAAGGCGTTGGCGCCCTTGGCGGCCAGCACGCCGACCACCTGGAACGGCACCTTGCCGACCAGCACGTAGCGGCCGACCGGCGATGCGAGGTCCGGAAACAGGTTCTGCGCCACCGTGGCGCCCAGCACGATCACCGGCGCGTAGGTCTTGACGTCGTCATCGCTGACGAACACGCCTTCGGACAGCTTCCAGTCCTGCATCTGGGTCCAGGTCGGCCAGACGCCGGCGACATTGCTCTTGTAGTCGACGTTGCCGTAGCGCAGCGTCTGCCGGGATTGCCGCTGCGGCGACACCGCCGCGACGCCGTCGAGTTCCCGCACCGCCTCGGCATCGCTTTCTTTCAGCATCGCCAGCTCGCCGCTCGGCCGGGTGCCGGGCGCGCCGGGCTGGATCAGCAGCAGGTTGCTGCCCATCGACTCGATGCTCTTCATCACCTGCGCCTTGCTGCCGTTGCCGATCGCCAGCATGGTCACCACGGCCGCCACGCCAATGACCACGCCGAGCAGGGTCAGGGCCGAGCGGAACAGGTTGCCGCGCAGCGAATGCAAGGCCATCTTCACCGCCTCGCCGAGATCCGGCAGCCAGTGCGGATGACGGCGGGCCGGCAGCGCTTCGCGCCGTGCCGAGACCGCCGTGCGGGCGCCGCTGTCGTCGACGATGCGGCCGTCGCTGATGCGGATGATCCGCTCGGCATGAGCCGCCACCTGCGCATCGTGGGTGATCAGGATGATCGTGCGGCCCTCGGCGTGCAGGCCCTTCAGCAGCGCCAGCACTTCCTCGCCGCTCTTGCTGTCGAGCGCGCCGGTCGGCTCGTCGGCCAGGATCACCTCGGCGTTGTTCATCAGCGCGCGGGCGATCGACACCCGCTGCTGCTGGCCGCCGGACAGCTGGTTCGGCCGGTGGCCGAGGCGCTCGCCAAGACCGAGCTGGCCGAGCAGCGCTGCCGCCCGCTGCACCCGCTGCGCCTTGGCGGTGCCGGCGTAGATCGCCGGCAGTTCGACGTTCTCGGCGGCGGTGATCGTGCTCATCAGGTTGTAGCGCTGGAACACGAAACCGAAGCAGTCGCGGCGCAGCGCCGCCAGCGCATCCTTTTCCAAGGTCGACACATCGATGCCGCGCACGCGGTAGCGGCCCCGGCTCGGCGTGTCGAGACAGCCCAGCAGGTTCATCAGCGTCGACTTGCCGGAACCGGACTGGCCCATGATCGCGACGAACTCGCCGCTGGCGATCGACAGGGTGACGCCGTCGAGCGCCCGCACCTCGGCGCCGTCGCCGCCGGCGTAGATCCGGGCAACGTCATCGAGCTGCAGCAGCGGCACGGCATCGGTCGCGGCTGGCCGACCGGCGCTCACAGCCGCGGCCCCATGCCGCCCGGCATGCGCGGCGCGGCGCGGGCGCCGTTGCCGCCGCCGGCCTGCGCGGCACTGCCCTTTTCGCCGACCACGATCTCCTCACCGACTGCCAGCCCCGACAGCACCTCGGCTTCGGTGCGGGTGGCCAGGCCAACGCGCACCTGCCGCCATACGAGGCTGCCGTCGGCGGCCTTGACCTGCACCCGCCACGGCCGGCCGCGACGCGGGCCGCGCGGCGCATCGGCGCCAGCACCGCCCTCGCCGGCCGCCGCACCGTGCTCGCCATCGGCGGCCGGTGCTGCCTCTGCGGTCATCGGCGCAGCGCCGTCGCCGGCTGCCGGCTGGCGGCGCCGGGGCCGTTCACCATCGTTCCCGCTGCGGCGCGGGCGGTCACCGCTGCTGGCGGCTTCCGGGCCGGACGCACCAGGTACGCCGTTCGGGCGGCGCGCATCCGGGTCCGGCTTCAGCGCGCCGAGCGGCACCAGGATCGCGTCCTTCGCCTCGGCCAGCACGAAGAAGGCCTGCACGGTCATCGCCGGCAGCAGCGCGCGCTCGCGGTTGTCGACGTCGACCAGCACGTTGTAGAGCACCACATCGTTGGTGGTGGTCGGCGTCGGCTGCACCTGGCGCACCGTGCCCTGCCAGCGCCGCTCCGGCGCGCCGAGCGTGGTGAAGTAGGCCGGCATGTCCGGCCGGATGCTGCCGACATCGGCTTCGGCCACCTGCGCCCAGACCGTCATCACGTCGAGATTGGCGACCTGGGCGATCACCGCGACCGACTGCACCGAGTTCACGGTCTGCCCTTCGCGGGTGTCCTGGACCACCACGGTGCCGTCCATCGGCGCGTAGATCTTGGTGAAGCCGAGATTGGCGAGATCGCCTTCGAGCGTGGCTTCGGCGGCCTTGATCTGGGCCTTGACCGAATGAACCGAGGCCGCCGCGACCTGAGCCGCCGCCTCGGCCTGCTGCACCACGTCCTGGCTGACCGCATTGCCGACCGCAAGCCGGCCATTGCGGGCAGCCTGCTGATCGGCGAGCAGCTGCTCGGCCTGCCGCTGGGCCAGCTGGGCGCGCAGGTTGTCGAGATTGGCGCGGTCCTTGGCCACCGTCGAGGCGTAGACAGTCGGGTCGATCTCGGCGATCAGCTCGCCCTTGGCCACCTTGTCGCCGATCTCGACATGGATCTTCAGCACCCGGCCGGACACCTGGGTGCCGACATCGACATAGTTCTTGGCTTTCAGCGAGCCAACCGCCGTGACGGTCTTTTCCAGGTTGCCGCGTTCGACGGTGGCGAAGCGCAGGTTGGCAGCGGGATCGGCCGTCTTCGTGCGCTGCCAGACTGCGGCGGCGGCTGCCAGCACCAGCAGCAGCACGGCAGCCGCGAGGCTCCAGCGACGAAGGCGGCGACGCGCCGGGACGGTGGTGGAAGCGCTCATGGTGTCGGGCCAGCCCTGAAAGACGTTTGGAGAATGGGCGGTCGCAGGAACGGCAACCGGCCTGGGCGGCACTGTGCGCGGCGAATGTGCAGAGACGATGCAGGCCTGGTGGAAGCGGCCCGCCGCCGGGCCGGCCAATCGTGGAGTTCTCGTGGAATCGGCCGGAAGGCCTTGTGATCCAGGCGCGCAGCAGCGGAAATAGGCCGCCATCCCTGCCACGCTGCGCCCATGTTCAAGCCGGGCATCACCGCCAAACTGTTCCTCGCCATCCTCGCCAGCAGCGTGCTGGTGGCGGTGGCCATGGGTCTGGCGTCGCGGCTGACCTTCAACCGGGGCTTCCTCGGCTACCTCAACGACCAGGGCGTCGAACGGATGGAGGCGCTGCTGCCGGTGCTGGCGGCGACCTGGCAGCAGCAGGGCGGCTGGCACTGCTTCAAGGACAACCCGCGCCAGTGGTTCCGGCTGCTGCGGCCGGGCGGGCCGGGCCGGATCAGCAGCACCGACGCCGACTGCGAGCGCGCCGACGACCGCGAGCGGCCGCCGCCCCCGCCGCCCGCCGCCACAACAGCTGCCGCGCGACCACCGGCGCCGCCCGAATCGGATCTGACCGGCGTCAACCTGCGTCTGGCCCTGCTCGACGAGCAGCGCGGCTTCATCGCCGGCAATCCCCAGATCGGCACCCGCGTCGGCGAAGGCGCGCTGCTGCGGCCGGTGCAGGTCGACGGCCGCACCGTCGGCTGGGTGGCGCTGGTGCCGTTCCAGAACGTGAGCACGGCGGCCGCACAGCGCTTCGCCGAGCAGCAGCTCTGGGCCAGCTGGGTGATCGGCGGCCTGACCATCGCGCTGGCGGCGGCCGTCGCGATGCTGCTGGCGCGGCGCTTCATCGCGCCGCTGACCCGCATCGCCCGCGGCACCCACGCGCTGGCCGCCGGCCAGTACGACACCCGCATCGACGCCGGCTCAGGCGACGAACTCGGCCAGCTCGCCGAGGACTTCAACCGCCTGGCGCTGGCGCTGCAGCGGAACGAAGGCCTGCGCCGGGCGTTCATCGCCGATGTCTCGCACGAGCTGCGCACGCCGCTGGCGGTGCTTCGCGGTGAACTGGAAGCGCTGGAAGACGGTGTCCGCGCGGTGACGCCGGCGTCGATCCGCTCGCTGCAGGCGGAAACCGCGATCCTCGGCAAGCTGGTCGACGATCTCTACGAGCTGTCGCTCGCCGATGTCGGCGCGCTGCGCTACCGGATGGCCGCACTCGATGTCGCCGAGCTGCTGCGCGAAACCGTGCAGCCCTGGCATGAACGCTACAAGGCGCGCGGGCTGGCGCTGGAACTGGCGCTGCCCGACGCGCCGCTGCGGGTGATCGCCGACGAAGGCCGGCTCGGCCAGCTGTTCGGCAACCTGCTGGAGAACAGCCTGCGCTACACCGATGCCGGCGGCCGCCTGCGGATCAGCGCCACGATCGCCGACGCGGTCCTGCTGCTGCGCTTCGACGACAGCGCGCCCGGCGTTGCCGACGAAGCGCTGGCCAAACTGTTCGACCGCTTCTACCGCGTCGAAAGCTCGCGCAACCGCTCCACCGGCGGCGCCGGCCTGGGGCTGGCGATCAGCCTGAAGATCGCCGAAGCCCACGGCGGCAGCCTGCAGGCGGCAGCCTCGCCGTTGGGTGGCCTGCGCGTGGAACTGCGCCTGCCGCTGGCAGCCGCCGGACGCTGAGCGATGAGCGACGAGGCCGCGCTGATCCTGATCGTCGAGGACGAGCCGAAGCTCGCCGCGCTGCTGGCCGACTACCTGAAGGCGGCCGGCTATCGCACCGGGGTCTGCGCCGACGGCCGCGAGGTCGAGGCCCAGGTGCGGCAGCTGGCGCCGGCCCTGGTGCTGCTCGACCTGATGCTGCCCGGCAAGGACGGCCTCGACGTCTGCCGCACGCTGCGCCGCTTCAGCGAGGTGCCGATCGTGATGGTCACGGCCCGGGTCGAGGAAATCGATCGCCTGCTCGGGCTGGAACTGGGCGCCGACGACTACATCTGCAAGCCGTTCAGCCCGCGCGAGGTGGTGGCGCGGGTGCGCGCCATCCTGCGCCGCAGCCGGGCCGGCACGACCACTGCCGCCGACGACAGCACGCCGCGCAGCGCGCTGCAGATCGACGAGTCCCGCTACAGCGCCGAATTTCGCGGCCAGCCGCTGGCGCTGACGCCGGTCGAGTTCCGCCTGCTGAAGACGCTGGCCGATGCGCCGGGCCGGGTGTTCTCGCGCGACCAGCTGCTCGACCGGCTCTACACCGATCACCGCATCGTCACCGACCGCACGGTCGACAGCCACATCAAGAACCTGCGCCGCAAGCTGGATGCCGCCAGCCCCGAACAGGAGCTGATCCGCTCGATCTACGGCGTCGGCTACAAGCTGGAGGTCTAGCGCTCCGCTCCGGTCGGAACGGCGCAGCGGTTCGAATGTCGTACGATTCGCAGCCTGCCGCATCCCCGACATGACCCCGATCCGACCCCGCCATCTCTGGCTGCTGGTGCTGACCCTTGTGGTCGGCCAGTGGCTGGCCGTGGTGCACGGCATCCAGCACGAGCTCAACGCCGGCGAACAGCTGGTGGCCTGCGAGCTGTGCGCGGTCGGTCATGCCTCGGCCGGACCGCCGCCGGCCAGCCTGGCGCCGTCCTTGCCGCCACTGGCGCTGGAAGGCCCGCCGGCTGCGCGGCTGGCCCCCACGGCGCGACCCAGCCTGCGGACGCCGCCGTCGCGCGGCCCGCCATCCCGCCTCGTCTGACGAACTGCTGAACCTTCGTGCGCGAGCCCTTGCCTGCTCGCGTCGCATCGTCTGTATCGAGGAACCCCATGAATTCCGTCCTTCCGCAGGGCCGTCCTGCATCCGTTGTCCGCCGTGCCACCCGCCTGCTGCCGCTGGTGGCCGCCGCCGCCAGTTTCCCGTTGCTGTCCATGGCCGACGAGGCCGCCGTCGAGCTCGACACCATCACCGTCCGCGCCAACCCGCTGGGCAAGACCTCCGATGAACTGGTGCAGCCGACCACGGTCGTCGACGGCGACGAACTGAACCGCAAGCGCCGAGGCACGATCGGCGAAACGCTGGAGAACGAGCCCGGCATCTCGACCACCGATTTCGGCGCCGGCGCCGGTCGCCCGGTGATCCGTGGCCAGGCCGGGCCGCGAGTCGAGATCCTGGAGAACGGCATCAGCTCGCTCGATGTTTCCGATGTCAGCCCGGACCACGCGGTCGGCATCGATGTCAGCAATGCCCGGGCGATCGAAGTGCTCAGAGGCCCGGCGACGCTGATCTACGGCAGCCGCGCGCTCGGCGGCGTGGTCAACGTGCTCAACGGCCGGCTGCCGACCAGCGTCGACGACGGCTTCCACGGCGTGCTCGAAGGCCAGTTCGGCAGCAATGCCGATGACCGCAACGGCGCGCTGGAACTCGACTACGGCATCGGCCACCACCAGTTCCATGTCGACGCCGCCGGCCGCAAGGCCAGCGACTACGACATTCCCGGCAATGCCCGCGTCGATGGCGAAGGCAGCGAGGGGCGGCTCGCCAACAGCCGCACGCAGACCAATTCCACCGGCTTCTCGTACGGCTACGTCAGCGGCGGCAGTTCCTTGAGCTTCGCGGTGTCGACCTTCGGCGCGGTCTACGGCCTGCCGCAGGAAGAGGCTGCGTTCATCAACCTCGACCAGACCCGCTACGACCTGCAGGGGATTCTCGACCGGCCGCTGCCGGGCATCGAATCGGTGAAGTTCCGCAGCGCGTTCAACGCCTACGACCACACCGAATTCGAAGCGCCGGAAGAGCCCGGCACCTTGTTCCGCAACAGCCAGAACCAGAGCCGCCTGGAAATCGTCCACGCGCCGCTGTTCGGCTTCCGGGGCGTGTTCGGCGTGCAGCACGATTTCCGCCGCTTCTCGGCGATCGGCGAGGAAGCCTTCGTGCCGTCGACCCGGACCACGCAGGTCGGCGTGTTCCTGATCGAGGAACGGCCGTGGGCGCGCGGCAAGTTCGAGGCCGGCGTGCGCGTCAACCGCGACACGGTGAAGCCGAACTTCACCGACGACGGCACACTGCCTGGCCCGAACCGCGACTTCACGCCGGTCAGCTTCTCGCTCGGCAGCATCTACAACCTGAGCCCGCACGATCATCTGAAGGTCAACTTCAGCCGCGCGCAGCGCTCGGCGGCAGCGGAGGAACTGTTCGCGTTCGGTCCGCATCTGGCCACCGGCACTTTCGAACGCGGGCTCCAGGACGCGTCGATCGAGACCGCCAACAACATCGAGGTCGGCTTCGATCACCACGATGACCGGCTGTCGGTGGAAGGCACGCTGTACCTGAACAGCATCCGCAACTACCTGTTCCTCGACGAGGTCGACGCCGGCCTTAACGCCGATGGCAGCAGCGGCGGCAATCAGGGCGAACAGGCGACGGCGCGGGCGCCGGCCCGCGTGGCGGCGGCCGAGGTCGATGCGGCGGTCAGCCGCGACGGCATCGCCGATCGCGTCGACGAGGACGGCAACTTCGATCCGGACGGCAATCTGCTGCTGGTCAACTACCGGCAGGCCAACGCCCGCTTCTACGGCTTCGAGGGCCAGGCTGCCTACCGGCTGCTGCGCGACGGACCGCTGGGCCTGTCGCTGCGGCTGTTCGGCGACCGGGTGATCGGCGAGCTGCGCAGCGGCGGCAACCTGCCGCGCGTGACGCCAGCACGGGCCGGCGTCGGCGTCGATCCGCAGTACGGGCCGTTCCATGCCTCGCTGAGCTACACGCGGGTGTTCGCGCAGAACGATTTCACGGCGCTGGAAACCCGGACCGCCGGCTACAACCTGCTGAACATCGAGGCGGCCTACCGCTTCAAGCTGGCGGCCGACGCGAACGCCGACAGCGAGCTGTTCCTGCGCGCCCGCAACGTGCTGGACGACGACATCCGCCGCGCCACCTCGTTCGTCAAGGACTTCGCACCGGCGCCCGGCGCGTCGGTCTACGTCGGCTTCCGTCTGGCGATCTGAGCGCAAGCCGGCGGCGATCGACCGGCGGCGACCGCTGGAGGGCATGCCTGCGGCAGACCCTCCGGCGGTCGTCGCCATCGCCGTTGCCGGCCTCGCCAGCCGGCGCGCCGCTGCCGTCATCCCTGCCAGCACAAGGGCGGCCCCGCCCGGTTCAGGCGGGGCAGGTCAATGCTAATCTTCCGCCCCGATGAAGCCTCCCCCCCCACTTTCCGCTGCCGCCGAGGAGACCCCGATCCGGGGCCTCGACGGCCTTGCCATGCTGCTGTCAGCGCTGTGTCTGGTGCACTGCCTGGCGCTGCCGGTGCTGGTCGCCGCGCTGCCGCTGGCGGCCTCGAGCCTGGTCACCGATGAACGCTTCCACCAGTGGCTGCTGCTGGCCGCCGTGCCGACCAGCCTGATCGCGCTGGGCTGGGGCTGGCGGCGGCATCGCAGCAGCCCGGTCGCGGCGCTCGGCCTGGCCGGCATGGCATTCATGGTGTTCGCCGCGTTCGGCATCCAGTTCGGCCTGCTCGATGCCGAAGGCGAGCGGCTGCTGACCATCGTCGGCGCCTTGCTGCTGGCGCTGGCCCATCTGCGCAACTACCAGCTGCGCCATCACGGTCACGACCACTCGCGGCCGCACGCGCACTAGCGTCCCGTTCATCGCCACGTCTGCCCTCACCATGAAAGCCATTCTCTGCACTGAACTCGGCGGTCCGGAAAAACTGGTGTTCGGCGAGGTGACGCTGCCGCCGCCCGGCCCCAACGAGGTGCGGATCAAGGTGGCCGGGGCCGGCGTCAATTTCCCTGACATCCTGCAGATCCAGGGCAAGTACCAGTTCAAGGCCAACCCGCCGTTCACGCCGGGCGCCGAGGTGTCGGGCGTGATCACCGCCGTCGGCGCCAAGGTCACGCGGCTGGCGGTCGGCGACCGGGTCGCGACGCTGATTCCGATCGGCGGCTACGCCGAGGAAGTCAACGCGGCGGCCGAAGGCGTGCTGAAACTGCCGGAAGGTTTCGACCTGATCGAAGCGGCCGGCTTCACGCTGGTCTACGGCACCACCATCCACGCGCTGAAGCAGCGCGGCCAGCTGAAGACCGGCGAAACGCTGCTGGTGCTGGGCGCGGCCGGCGGCGTCGGCCTGTCGGCGATCCAGATCGGCAAGCTGATGGGGGCGCGCGTCATCGCCGCAGCGTCGAGCCCGGAAAAGCTGGCGCTGTGCCGGGCGCAGGGTGCCGACGAGGTCATCGACTACTCGAAAGAAAGCCTGAAGGAAGCGGTCAAGAAGCTGACCAAGGGCCAGGGCGCCGACGTGATCTACGATCCGGTCGGCGGTGATCTGGCCCAGGACTGCTTTTCGGCGATCAACTGGAACGGCCGCTATCTGGTGGTCGGCTTCGCCGCCGGCACCATTCCGGAAATCGCCCTGAACCGCCTGCTGCTGAAAGGCGCGTCGGCGATCGGCGTGTTCTGGGGCGCATTCATCGTCCGTGAAGCGGCACTGAATGCCGAGAACTTCGCCCAGCTGTTCGCCTGGCACGGCGAAGGCAAGCTCAAGCCGTTCATCTCCAAGACCTATCCGCTGGCCGAGGCGACGCAGGCGATGCTCGACATGCAGGCGCGCAAGGTCACCGGCAAGGCCGTGCTGGTTCCCTGACGGGACGGCGCCGGCCGGCTGGCTCAGCGCCAGGCCAGCCGATCGCGCAGCTTCACCACTTCACCGACGATCACCAGGCTGGCGCCCTTGATCTCGGCGGCGGCGACTTCGCCCGGCAGCGCCGCCAGGGTCGAGGCGATCACCCGCTGGGTGGCCTGGGTGCCCTCGACGATCAGCGCTGCCGGCCAGTCGCCCGGCAGGCCGTGGGCCATCAGCTCGGCACTGAGCATCGGCAGCGAACCCAGGCCCATGTAGATGGCGATCGTCTGGCCGGGTCGGGCCAGCGCGTCCCAGGGCAAGGTCAGCTGGCCATCGGCACGCGGGTGGCCGGTGACGAAGATGCAGGCCTGCGCGTAGTCGCGGTGGGTCAGCGGAATGCCGGCATAGGTCGAGCAGCCGCTGGCGGCGGTGATGCCGGGCACCACCTGGAACGGAATGCCGGCCTGGGCCAGCCGCTCGATTTCCTCGCCGCCGCGCCCGAACACGAAGGGATCGCCGCCTTTCAGGCGCAGCACGCGCTTGCCCTGCCGCGCCAACCGCACCAGCTCCTCGTTGATCTCGTCCTGCGGCACGGTGTGCTGGTTGCGGCGCTTGCCGACGAAGATCCGCTCGGCGTCGCGGCGCACCAGATCGAGGATGCCGGGGCCGATCAGGCGGTCGTAGAGCACCACGTCGGCCTGCTGCATCAGGCGCAGCGCGCGGAAGGTCAGCAGGTCCGGATCGCCGGGGCCGGCGCCGACCAGGTAGACCTCGCCGAGCGGCCGAACATCGGCCAGCAGCTGGTCGAGCACCACATCGGCCGCCGCCTCGTCGCCACGCAGCACCGCTTCGGCGCCGGGGCTGTCGAGAAAGCGCTCCCACAGCGCGCGCCGCGCCGGGCCTTCGAGCGCGGTCTTGACCCGGTCGCGCCGGTGCTGGGTGTAGCGGGCCAGCGCGCCGTAGGCCTGCGGCAATTCCGCTTCCAGCCGCTCGCGCAGACGTCGGGCGACGACCGGCGCCGCACCGCCGCTGGAGATCGCGACGGTCAGCGGTGCGCGGTCGATGATCGCCGGCGTGATGAAGGTGCTCGGCTCCGGGTCGTCGACGACATTGACCGGAATGTTGCGCGCCCGCGCCTCGGCGGCCACCTGCCGGTTCAGCGCGCGGTCGTCGGTCGCCGCGATCACCAGCCGGGCGCCGTCGAGACAGGCGGCATCGAAGGTGGCGGCCCGGTGGCGGACCACGCCGTCGCGGCACCACTGCTCCAGCTCCGGATTCAGCGCCAGCGCCAGCACCTCGATCTGCGGCCCGGCGCGCAGCAGCAGGCGAATCTTGCGCGCCGCCACCTCGCCGCCGCCGACCACCACCACGCGGGCATCGTCGAGCCGCAGCGTGACCGGAAAATAGCGGGGCGTGGCGGCAGGCTGGTTGGACATGAGGGCAGGCAGGGCGGGACGCCGCATTATCCCCGGTCGGCGCCGGCCGATGGCGCGCGCAGCCGGCGGCTGCGGTCCGCTGCAGGATCGCCGCCGTTCAGGCGGCCACCGCCGCGCGACGGGGCACGAAGGATCGGGAGGTCGATAAATTGATACTCTTAAATAATATTTAGCTATAACCGATGGTCCATGAAGCTTCGACAACTGCACTACATCCTCGAGGTCGCCAAGCGCGGTCTGAACGTCACGGCCGCCGCCGATGCGCTGTTCACCTCGCAACCCGGCGTGTCGAAGCAGGTCCGGCTGCTGGAGGATGAGCTGGGCGTCGACATCTTTGTCCGCAACGGCAAGCACCTGGTGGAAATCACCCCGGCCGGCAAGCGGATCATCGAATACACCGAGCGCCTGCTGCTGGAAGCCGACAACATCCGCAACGTGGCCGAGGAATTCCGCGAAACGCACCGCGGCGAATTGACCCTGGCCACCACCCACACGCAGGCCCGCTACGCGCTGCCGAAAGTGATCCAGGGATTCCGCAAGGCCTGGCCGCAGGTGACCCTGCACCTGCACCAGGGCAGCCCGCAGCAGATCGCCAAGATGGCGGTCGACGGCACCGCCGATTTCGCGGTGGCCACCGAAGCGCTCGAACACTTCGCGCCGCTGGTGATGCTGCCCTGCTACCACTGGAACCGCAGCGTGCTGGTGCTGCCGGACCATCCGCTGGCCAAGGCCTTCGGTGGCGCCGCCAACAAGGGCAAGCTGAGCCTGGCCGACATCGCGGCGCATCCGGTGATCACCTACACCTTCGGCTTCACCGGCCGCTCCAAGCTCGACCAGGCGTTTGCCGCCCACGGCCTGAAGCCAGATGTGGTGCTGACCGCCGTCGATGCCGACGTCATCAAGACCTATGTGCGGCTCGGGCTGGGTGTCGGCATCGTCGCGTCGATGGCCTGGGACCCGGCGATCGACCACGACCTGGTGCAGATTTCCGCCGAGCACCTGTTCGAGCCGAGCACCACCCACATCGGCTTCCGGCAGGGCAAGTTCCTGCGCGGCTACATGGTCGATTTCATCACTCGCTTCGCGCCGCACCTGAGCCGCGAAACGGTGCAGGAAGTGGCCGAGATCATCGAGCCCGATGCGCGCCAGCGACGGGTGCAGGAAATCGTCGCCCGGCTGCAGATGATGTGAAGTGGCGCGGCCAGCGGGCGCACGGCCAACTTTCGGAAAGTTATTAGGATATTCCCCAACCCGAGCTTTACAGTGCGCACCCGCCATGTCCCGGCGGGCCTGCGAGCAGTGGCGCCATGTACCAGTACGACGAATACGACCAGAAACTGGTCGACGAACGGGTCGCGCAGTTCCGCGACCAGACCCGGCGCTACCTCGCCGGCGAACTGCCGGACGACGAGTACCGGATGCTCCGCTTGCGCAATGGCCTGTACGTGCAGCGGTTCGCGCCGATGCTGCGGGTGGCGATTCCCTACGGCCTGCTGTCGTCGAAGCAGGTGCGGATGCTCGGCCACATCGCCCGCACCTACGACAAAGGCTACGGCCACCTGACGACGCGGCAGAACATCCAGTTCAACTGGCCGACGCTGGAATCGGTGCCCGACATCCTGGCTGATCTGGCCAGCGTGCAGATGCACGCGATCCAGACCAGCGGCAACTGCATCCGCAATTTCACCTCGGATCATCTGGCTGGTGTCGCCGCTGACGAACTGGTCGATCCGCGCCCGTACTGCGAGATCGCCCGCCAGTGGGCGACCCTGCACCCGGAATTCAACTGGCTGCCGCGCAAGTTCAAGATCGCGATCAGCGCCTCGACCACCGATCGCGCCGCGACCCGCGTGCACGACATCGGCGTGCATATCGTCCGCAACGAACACGGCGAACTCGGCTACACGATGTACGTCGGCGGCGGCCTGGGCCGCACGCCGATCATTGGTGTGAAGCTGCGCGACTTCCTGCCCGAAGCCGACCTGCTGAGCTACTGCGAAGCGGTGCTGCGCGTCTACAACCGCCTCGGCCGTCGCGACAACATCTACAAGGCGCGGATCAAGATCCTGGTCAAGGAAACCGGCCCGGCGAAGTTCGCCGAGATGGTCGAAGCCGAATGGGCGCAGATCAAGGATTCCTATCTAAAGCTGACGCAGGCCGATCTCGACCGGGTCAAGCAGCATTTCTCGCAGCCGCGCTACGACGCAGCCGCCGCAGACGACAGCAGCTACGCCGCTCAGCTCGCCGCCCACCCGGCATTCGCTGCCTGGACGCGCCGCAACCTGAAGGCCCACCGGGTGCCCGGGTACTCGGCGGTGTTCGCCTCGCTGAAAGCCAAGGGCGTGGCCCCGGGTGACATCGATGCCGCCCAGCTTGATGCAGTGGCCGATCTCGCCGACCGCTACTCGTTCGGCGAAGTGCGGGTGACCCACACCCAGAACCTGGTGTTTGCCGACGTTGCCCAGAAGGATCTGTATCCGCTGTGGCAGGCGCTGGCCGGGATAGGCCTTGCGACACCGAACATTGGCCTGCTGACCGACGTCATCTGCTGCCCGGGACTCGATTTCTGCAGCTTGAGCAACGCCAGCTCGATCGCCGTCGCCGAGGAAATCTTCGAGCGCTTCGAGAATCTCGACGACCAGCACGACATCGGCGACATCAAGCTGAACATGTCCGGCTGCATGAATGGCTGCGGCCATCACAGCGTCGGTCACATCGGCATTCTCGGCGTCGATAAGAAGGGCGAGGAGTGGTACCAGATCACCCTCGGCGGCTCGTCCAGCAACGATGCCAGCCTCGGCGATCGCACTGGCCCGAGCGTGTCGCGCGCCGACATCGCCGATGCCGTGCAGAACCTCATCGAAACCTATCTGGCCGAGCGTCACAGCGAGGACGAATCCTTCCTCGACTGCTACCGCCGCGTCGGCATGGCGCCGTTCAAGACCCGCCTGTACGCGAAGGTCGAGGCCGAAGCATGAGCACCATCCTGCTGCGCAACCTGCGCGTCGAAGCCGATGACTACACGCTGCTGGCCGATGATGCCGCGCTGCCGGCAACCGGCAAGCTGATTGTCAGCTACAGCCGCTGGCAGGCCGAGCGCGAAGCGTTGCTGGCGTCCGGGCGGGTGATCGGCGTGAAGATCCCGAACACGATCGATATCGCCGGCGTGCTGCCGGAGATCGCCGACCGGCCGCTGATCGCGCTCGATTTCCCGGCCTTCCCGGATGGCCGCGCCTATTCGCAGGCGCGGCTGCTGGCCGAACGCTTCGCCTACAAGGGCGAGCTGCGGGCGACCGGCAAGGCCGTGGTCCGCGACCAGATCGGCTTCATGGTCCGCTGCGGCTTCACCAGCTTCGAACTACGTGAAGGTCAGGACCCGGCGGCCTGCCTGGCGGCGATCCACGAATTCAGCGTGCCCTACCAGCAGGCCGCCGATCACGCCCAGCCGGTGTTCCTGCGCCGCCGCGCCTAATCGGCTGAAAGCAGCATAAATCGCGGCCGCCATCCGGCCAGTGGCAGGTCGTACAATGCGGCATGACCTTGCTGCCTCGCCCGACCACCGCGCCGCCCAGCCCGATTGCCGACCGCTTCGGCCGGATCAAGCGCAAGCTGCGGATATCGCTGACGGATCGCTGCAATTTCCGCTGCCCGTACTGCATGCCGGAGCGCCCCGAGTTCATGGACCGGGCCGATCGCCTGAGCCGTGCGGAGCTATCCCGCATCCTGATGCTGTTTGTCGCCGAACTCGGCGTGAATCGGCTGCGCCTGACCGGTGGCGAGCCGCTGCTGCGCCGCGACCTTGAAGGCATCATCGAAGACGCGCAGGCGCTGCGGCCGTTCGGCCTGGAACGGATCAGCCTGACCAGCAATGCCGCGCTGCTGGAAAAGCGCGCCGCGAGCCTGAAGGCCGCCGGCGTCGACGATCTCAACATCAGCCTCGACGCGATGGACCCGGCGATCTTCGCCAAGCTCTCCGGCGGCCGCGGCATCCGTCCAGTACTGGCCGGCATCGGCGCCGCCCGCGACGCCGGCATCCCGATCAAGCTGAACGCGGTGATCATCCGCGGCATCAACGAAAGCGAGATCCTGCCGCTGGCGCGCTACGCCGCCCGCGAGCAGCTGCCGCTGCGCTACATCGAATTCATGCCGCTCGACGGCCGTGGCGAATGGAGCCGCGACCGCGTGGTGCCGCAGGCCGACATCCTCGATGCGCTGCGTACCGAGTACGCGGTCACCGCCCTGCCGCGCTCCAACGACCCGGCGGCGTACTACCAGCTGGGCGGCGGCCCCGATGTCGGCGTCATCGCCACCGTCTCGAACCCGTTCTGCGCCAGTTGCGACCGCCTGCGGATCACCGCCGACGGCTCGCTGTATCCCTGCCTGTTCTCCCGGCACGGCACCAGCCTGCGCGACCCGATGCGCGCCGGTGCCGACGACGCGGCACTGTCGGCACTGATCCGCACCACGGTGTGGAACAAGGACGCCGGCTACGCGGCCAATCCGGGCTATTCGGATCGGCCGATCGCGATGAACTCGCTGGGTGGGTGAGCCGATGCGCTTTGCAATCACTGATTGCTGCATCGGCGAACGCGCTGGCGCGAGGGCCGGATAAGTCATGCGCGTGACAGTGGAGTGCTACGGCGCAAGCGCGCGCTGGTGCGGGTCGGACGCGATCACGCTCGATCTTGCCGATGGCGCGACCGGCAATGACGCGCTCGATGCCCTCGCTGCGCGCTACCCGGATTTCGCCGCCCGCCGCGACACGGTCGCAATCGCTGCTGGCGACGCCATCGCCTCGCCGACTGCACCGCTCGCCGATGGCGACGTGATCGCGCTGATTCCGCCCGTGTCCGCCGGCTGAACCGTGTCCGACCTGAAATCCCTGCCCCGCCTGCGCGATGGCGCGCTGAATCTTGCCGACTGGCTGGTCGAGCCGCAGCCGGCCACGGCCGGCGCGCTGAACCTGTTCGCCGGCACCGTGCGCAACATCCACGAAGGCCAGGCCGTGCGCGGCATGAGCTACCACGCCCATCGCGGGCTCGCCGAAACGCGGCTGCGCGAGATCGAGGCGGCGACCGAAGCCCGCTTCGGCGTCCGCGCCGTCGTCGCCCATGCGGTCGGTGAGCTTGCGATCGGAGAGATCAGCGTCGTCGTCGTGATCCGCGGCGGCCATCGCGCCGAAGGCTTCGAGGCCTGCCGCTGGGCGATCGACACGATCAAGCAGGCAGTGCCGATCTGGAAGGAAGAACACTATCTCGACGGCCAGGCGCGCTTTCTGGAAGGCACGCCGATCCAGCCGGTCGAATCGCTGTGAGCCGCCGTCACCGTCCGTCATCCCAGCGCAGGCCGGGATCCAGTCACGAATTAGCTCGTGTCGCCACCGTCCTCTGGATTCCGGCCTGCGCCGGAATGACGCGGTTGGTGACCTGCGGCATCGGGTCATCACGCTGTAGAAATTCGTTCAACCTGCCTTAACGCTCATGAGAGACGTCAGTCCGAAGGAAGTGACCCTGCGTGTCGCCGTGGCCCAGGCCGTAGTCGACGTGCCGGCCGAGGTGCTGGTCCGGCTGCGCGAAAAGACCCTCGACAAGGGCGATGCGCTGGAGATTTCCCGCGCCGCCGGCATCCTCGCGGCCAAGCGCACCTGGGAGCTGCTGCCGCTGTGCCACCCGATTCCGGTCGAGCGGCTTGATCTCACTTACGACTTCACGGCGACCAGCGTCACCGTGCTGGTCGAGGTCGCCACCCACGCCCGCACCGGCATCGAGATGGAAGCGCTGACGGCGGCGAGCATCGCGTCCCTGTGTCTGTACGACATGCTGAAGCCCCATGCCGGCACCGACCTGCGCATCCGCGACGTGCTGCTGCTGAAGAAGACCGGCGGCAAGTCCGGCGATTTCCTGCGCGCCCGAGGCGCGCGTTCCACCTGAGGATCAAGACCATGTCCGTCGATGCCACCCGTGAGCTGCTTAGCCGTTATTACGGCGCCTTCAACCGCCGCGACTGGCCGACCTTCCTCGGCCTGCTGACCGACGACGTGATCCACGACGTCAATCAGGGTGGCCGGGAAATCGGCAAGGCCGCGTTCGAGGCGTTCATGGGCAAGATGAACCGCTCGTACTCGGAAGAGATCGTCGACATCTCGATCAACGTCAACCTCGATGGCTCGCGCGCCGCAGTCGAATTCCTGGTGCTCGGCAAGTACCTGAAGACCGACGAAGGCCTGCCGGAAGCGAACGGCCAGACCTACCGCCTGCCGGCCGGCGCGTTCTTCGATATCCGCGACGGCAAGGTCGCCCGCGTCACCAACTACTACAACCTGAACGACTGGCTGAAGCAGGTCGGGGCCTAAACGTCCGTGGTCTATTTGGCGCGGACTAAAGACGGCTTGGCGAAAGCAATCGCACTGGCGAAAGCGACTGGAGCCGCGGTTTGGAGCGGCGCGGATACAGTCTCGACAGAGGAGCACCTAAGGCTGTGCTCAGATGGCATAAGCCACACCCTGTTCAACTACACACTCGCGGACGCTACGCAGGAGGAAGTTCAGGACGCGCTTTCGACAGTCGTTGAGCATCACCCGAATGAGGTCGTGTGGATTCAGCATGTTGAAGGTCGCTAGCAACCGTCAGCTTCTACCTTCGACGGAGATTGCTTCGTGAGCAGATTACGTATCGAACTCCTGTGCGGCACCGAGATCGCGAACCAGCTCGACGCCCTTGCCGATGTCCGCATCGCCGTGTTCCGCGCCTTCCCGTATCTGTACGAAGGCTCGCGCGACTACGAGCGCCACTACCTGCAGACCTACATCGACTGCCCGCGCAGCCTCGCGATCCTGGTCTGGGACGGTGATCGCTGCATCGGTGCATCCACCGTGCTGCCGCTGGTCGATGCCGGGGCCGACGCGCAGGCGCCGTTCATTGCCGGCGGCCATCGGGTCGAGGAGATCGACTACTTCGGCGAGTCGGTGCTGCTGCCCGAATACCGCGGCTTCGGCGTCGGCGTGAAATTCTTCGAGCTGCGCGAAGCCCACGCCGCCGAACAGGGCCTGAAGGTCTGCGCGTTCTGCGCCGTGCAGCGGCCGGACGATCATCCGCTGAAGCCGGCCGGCTACGTACCGAACGACCGCTTCTGGGGCAAGCGCGGCTACGCGAAGGCGCCGGAAATCGTCACCACCTTTTCCTGGCCGGACATCGGCGAAACCGAATCCACTGCCAAGCCGATGACCTTCTGGCTCAAGCGCCTGCCATGAGCGATCGCGCGTTCACGGTTGCCGCCGCGCAGTTCCCGGTGTTCTCGCCAGCCTCGTGGGACGAGGTCGAGGCGCTGGTAACGCGCTGGGTTGCCGACGCCGTTGTGCAGGGTGCGCAGCTGCTGGTGTTTCCCGAGTACGGCGCGATGTCGCTGGCCCATCTCGATGCCGCGACGCGCCGCGATCTGCACGGCCAGATCGCGGCGATGCAGGTCCATCGCGAGGCCTGGCGCGCGCTGCATGCGCGGCTGGCGCTGGCGCACGGCGTGACCATTCTGGCCGGCAGCTTTCCGTGGCGTCTGGATGACGGCCGGTATGTGAACCGCGCCTTCCTGTGTCTGCCCGACGGCAAGGTCGAGCACCAGGACAAATGCGTGATGACCCGCTTCGAGCGCGAGCAGTGGAACATCTCGTCAGCCGCGCCGCTGAAGGTGTTCGACACCGCGCTCGGCAAGCTCACCGTGCTGATCTGCTACGACGCCGAATTCCCGCTGCTGGCGCGTGCCGCCTGCGCGGCCGGTGCCGAAGTGCTGCTGGTGCCGAGTTGCACCGACACGCTGGCCGGCTATTACCGGGTGAAGGTCGGCGCGCAGGCGCGGGCGCTGGAAAACCAGTGCTATGTGGTGCAGTCGCCGATCGTCGGCGAGGCCGCGTGGTCGCCGGCGGTCGACGTCAACATCGGTGCCGCCGGCGTCTACGGCCCGCCCGATCGCGGCTTCCCGGACGATGGCGTGATCGCGATCGGCCCGCTCAACGAACCGCGCTGGCTGTATGCCGTCATCGACCCCGCGAAAGTCGCCGAAGTCCGCGAGCAAGGTGCCGTGCGGCCGTTCCGGCACTGGCCGGAGTCGGACGGCTGGCCGGTCGAACGGCGCTGAACTCACCCTGCTGTTTCCGTCCTCATGACCGCTCCGACCGACAAGCAGCTGCTGACCCTCCAGCGCATGGAAATGACGCTGGTCCGCGCCGTGCTGATCAAGCAGATGTTCCTGGTGCCGAGGGAGTACCAGCAGCTGCGCTATCTGCTGAGCTTCGCGCGCCTGCAGGTGTTCGCGCCGGGCGGCATCGACGGTGCGCCGCGGCGTGCCGATGTCGAACTGGCGCAGGATCTGATCGCGCCGCTGCGCGAGCAGGTGCTGAAGCTGCTCTACAAGCCGCTGCGCCGCGAGGCGATCACCGAGAAGCGGCTGGGCGGCGCCGTTGATGCGCTGCGCGAGCTGTATCCGGCGCTGGTCACCGCGCGCCGCCAGCTGCTGCGCCGGCATCAGAACGATTTTTCCGAAGCCGAGCTGGATGCCGAGGTCGGCCACAAGGCACTGGTCACGATCATGGGCGGCGGCGGCGGCGCCGGCTATGTCTACATCGGCGCGGCGGCACGGCTGCGTGCCGAGCAGAAGGCCTCGGACTATCTGGTCGGCTCGTCGATCGGTGCGCTGATCGGCGCCTTCCTGACCCGCTCGCGCGATCTCGATATCGAGGCGATCCTGGCCTGGGCCAAAAGCCTGAAGACCCGCGACATCTTCGCGCCGCCGCATGTCGGCGCCACCCATACCCTGCCCGGCCTGATGCGCCTGCATCTCGAAGGCATGGCCCGCCACATGCGCCACCCGGACGGCACGCCGCTGCGCCTGAAGGATCTGGAGATTCCGTATGAGGCGGTCATCGCCGGCGTCCGCAAGAGCGTCTACGACCACATGCCGGCGACCCTGCGCGAGCTGGTCGGCGCCCGGGTGCGGCATCGCTCGCTGTCGCGGCTGCTGGCCGAACGCATGCTGCTGGTCGGCACCTTCTTCAATCCGAAGGTGGTCAAGGCGATCGTGCTCGGCCGCGACGAAGCAACGCGCGAGCTGCGGGTGATCGACGCGGTCGGCCTGTCGGCGGCGATTCCGGCCGTGCTGCAGTACGAACCGAAGGCCCGTGATGCCAGCAGCGACGCGGTGCTGGCCGACCTGCGCCGCCAGTACGACGTGGCGCTGTTCGCCGATGGCGGCGTGGCTGCCAACGTGCCGGCGCGGATCGCCTGGGAAGGCGTGCGGGCCGGCCGCATCGGCACCCGCAACGCGTTCTATCTGGCGCTCGACTGCTTCCATCCGCAGTTCGATGCCCGCCACCTGTGGCTGTGGCCGGTGACCCAGGCGATCCAGCTGCAGCTGCCGAGCCAGCGGCCGTACTTCGACTGGCTGATGCGCTTCGAGCCGACGCTGTCGCCGGTCAACCTGCTGCCGTCGGATGCCGATTTCGAGCGTGCGTTCCGCTGGGGCTGGGATCAGGCCGACCGGATGATGCCGTTCCTGCTGAAGGCGCTGGAACCGATCCGCTGGGTGCCGTGAGCGGCCGGCTCAGCCGAGCTTGCGGAACAGCAGCAGGCTGAAGGCGGCGGTGGTGTCGAGCCGGGGGCTGGCTTCCAGCGCGGCGCGCCGCTCCGGCTTGGCCTTCCAGACATACGGCGTCATCGCCAGCAGCTGGCGCAGCGCGCTGTTGTCCAGCGACAGCTCGGTACGAAGATCATCGCGCCGGACCAGCTCGAAGCGCGGCTCGAAGCCGGCGATGAACTTGTCAGGCTGATGCTCGACCAGCGTCTCGAACAGCCGTCGGCGCAGCGCGGCCAGATGGTCGGCCGCCGGCGTCACCACCACGACATGGCCGCCCGGTTTCAGCACGCGGTCCATCTCGGCGACGTGCAGCTGCGTGAACAGGCAGGCGATGGCGTCGACGGCCGCGTTCTCGACCGGCAGGCTGGCACCGCTGCCGACCAGCCAGGTGATGTCCGGGCACGACAAGCCATAGGCCTTGGCCGCCATCCGGATCGCCGGCTTGGCGATGTCGATGCCGATCACTTCGCGGGCGGCATCGGGGAACGCACTGGTGTACCAGCCCTCGCCGCAACCGAGATCGATCAGGGTGTCGACATCGAGCGCGGCGAGCATCGCGGTCACCGCAGCACGCAACGGCGCGTAGTGGCCGGCGCCGAGGAACGCCCGGCGGGCGGCCAGCGATTCGGCGCTGTCGCCGGGCGATCGGCTGGCCTTCTGCTGCACCGGCAGCAGATTCACATAGCCTTCGCGGGCCACGTCGAAACTGTGGCGGCTGGCGCAGGCCCAGGTCTTCGGCGCCCGCATCAGCGGCGCGCGGCACAGCGGACACACGAGCGTCAGCCGGGTCGGCAGCTCCGGCGGCGACGGTGGCTGCAGGAACTCAGCCAATGCGTTCGAGGCCGCCCATGTAGCTGCGCAGCGCGGTCGGCACGGTGATCGAGCCGTCGGCGTTCTGGTAGTTCTCGAGGATCGCCACCAGGGTGCGGCCAACGGCCAGACCGGAGCCGTTCAGCGTGTGCAGCAGCTCGGTCTTCTTGGTCTCCGGATGCCGGTAGCGGGCCAGCATGCGGCGCGCCTGGAAGTCCTCGAAGTTCGAGCAGGAGCTGATCTCGCGGTACTTGTTCTGGCTCGGCAGCCAGACCTCGATGTCGTAGGTCTTGGCCGCATTCGCGCCCATGTCGCCGGTGCACAGCACCACGGTGCGGAACGGCAGCTCCAATTTTTTCAGGATGTTCTCGGCGTGCTTGGTCAGTTCCTCGTGCGCGGCGTACGAGACGTCTGGTGTGGTCGCCATCACCAGCTCGACCTTCTCGAACTGGTGCTGGCGGATCATGCCGCGGGTGTCGCGGCCGGCCGAGCCGGCTTCGGCGCGGAAGCACGGCGTGTGGGCGACCCACCTCTTCGGCAGGTTGGCGGCATCGAGAATCTCGCCGCGCAGCAGGTTGGTGACCGGCACTTCGGCGGTCGGGATCAGGCCCCACTGCTGGCCTTCGCCGGGCACGTTGGTGAGCCAGAACAGGTCGTCGCCGAACTTCGGCATCTGGCCGGTGCCGCGAAAGCTGGCGCCGTTGACCACGAACGGCACGTACAGCTCTTCGTAGCCGTGCTCGTTGACGTGGACATCGAGCATGAACTGGCCGAGCGCGCGATGCAGTCGCGCCAGCCCACCACGCAGCACGGTGAAGCGGGCACCGGTGAGCTTGGCTGCGGCGGCGAAATCCATCAGGCCGATCGCCTCGCCGAGATCGGCATGATCCTTGGCGCCCTCGCTGGCTCGCGGCGTGCCCCAGCGGCGGATCTCGACGTTGTCGGCCTCGCTCTTGCCATCGGGCACCGAGGCATGCGGCACGTTCGGCAGGCTGCCGGCGAAGTCGTCGAACTCGATCTGCAGCTGGTTCAGTGCGGCTTCATTGCCGACCAGCTGGGCCTTGATGCGCTCCATGTCGGCGAAGATCGGCGTCACATCTTCGCCCTTGGCCTTGGCCTGACCGATGCGCTTGGAGCCGGCGTTGCGCTCGGCCTGCAGGTTTTCGGTTTCGGTCTGCAGCTGCTTGCGCTGGGTTTCCAGTGTGTTGAAGCGCGCCAGATCGAACACGTAACCGCGCCGGGCAAGCTGGGCGGCAACGGCAGCGGCGTCGCTGCGCAGGCGTTTGGGATCAAGCATCGCAGGGGTTTTCCGGCAGCGAAAAGTGGCGCGAAGTATAGCCGCGCCGGCCCTGATCTCAGCCCAGCTGCCGCGCCAGCCAGAAGCCGAGTGCGCAGGCGCCGAGGCTGAGCGCAACGTTGGCAGCAACATTGGCGAACGCCAGCCCTGGCTGGCCATCACGCCACAAGAGCAAGGTTTCGATCGAGAACGCCGAGAACGTCGTGAAGCCGCCGAGGATGCCGGTGGTCAGGCCGATGCGCAGCGTGTCGGACAACGCCGCCGGCCGGCCCATCGCGTAGGCGGTGATCAGCCCCATCGCCAGGCCGCCAGCCACGTTCACCGCCAGGGTGCCCCACGGAAAGCCCGGCGCGGCACTGCGCAGCAGGCTGGACAGCGCGTAACGCGTCACCGAGCCCAGCGCGCCACCGGCGGCAACGGCCAGCAAGACCGACGGATTCATGCCGCGTGCGCCCTCAGCACCTTGAGGCCGAGCCCGCGCTCCATGACCTCGAAATCGCGATCCCGATGCAGCAAGGTCAGGCCATGCTCGATGCAGTAGGTACCGATCAGCAGATCGATGGTCTTGCGCACGGTGTAACCCTGGGCGCGCAGCTTCCGGTAATTCTCGGCGCTGCGCCGGGCGATCTCGTAGCCGGCCATCTCGTGGCTCGGCAGCGCCGCCATCAGGCCGGCGACTCTGCGGAACTCCCGATCCTCGCGAATGCCCTGCAGCACTTCGGTCAGGATCAGATCGCCGGTGGCGACGGTGTCGCGATCGAGCAGGCGATCGAGCAGCTCGACCTGCGGGCCGTCGATGCCGTTCAGGAAGTCGATCCAGACCGAGCTGTCGGCGACGATCACCGCGACGGCTCGTGCACCGACAGGCGGCTGACCTCGAGGTTGCCTTCCCAAACCACCTTGCCACGCAGGCTGCGCAATTCCTGCTGCCGCTGCATGCGCACCAGCAGGCGCAAGCCGTCCTCGACAGCCTGCTTCTTGGTGCGCGCGCCGGTCGCAGCCATCGCTTCGGCCATCAAGTCGTCGTCGATGTCGATGTTGGTTCGCATGGCGAAACCTCATGTGCATGAATCGACGTAATCATACACATTCGAGCATGATGAGCCCAGACGCGGCGCCCGGCCCGATGACGCCGGCCAGCCGCTGATGCGTGCCGTCTGCCCTCGCCGGCCGCGATCAGCACCTGCGATCAGCGCGACGGCTTGCCCCGCGCCACCGTCCGCAGCTGCGCCAGCCGCTCGCTGATCTTGATTTCCAGGCCTCTCGGCTTCGGGCTATAGAACTCGCTGCCGAGCAGCGCATCCGGCAGGAACTGCTGGCCGGCGGCCACGCCGTCTTCCTCGTCGTGGTCGTAGCGATAGCCGTCGCCGTAGCCGAGGCCCTTCATCAGCTTGGTCGGCGCGTTGCGGATGTGCATCGGCACCTCAAGCGAGCCGTGCTTCTCGACCGCCGCGCGCACGTTCTTGTAAGCGCGATAGACGCTGTTGCTCTTCGGCGCCACCGACAAAAACACCACCGCCTGCGCCAGCGCCAGTTCGCCTTCCGGACTGCCGAGCCGCTCGTAGCTGTCCCAGGCATCGAGGCACATGCGCTGTGCGCGCGGGTCGGCCAGGCCGATGTCTTCGACGCTCATGCGCAGGATGCGTCGCGCCAGATAGCCGGGATCGACGCCGCCATCGAGCATCCGCGCGAACCAGTACAGCGCCGCGTCGGGATCGCTGCCGCGCACAGATTTATGCAGCGCGCTGATCTGGTCGTAGAAGTTTTCGCCCTGCTTGTCGAAGCGGCGCAGGCCACGGCCGATCAGCTGATCGAGCAGCGTGTCGTCCTGGCGGCCGGCGGCGCGGCTCAGTTCGACTGCCGTCTCCAGCAGGATCAGCGCCCGGCGAGCGTCGCCATCGGCGCTGTCGGCGATGCGTTCGAACCAGGCGTCGGGAATCGCATCAGCCGCCTCGCCCATGCCGCGCTCGGGATCGGTCAGCGCCCGTTTCAGCAAGTCGCCGATCGCTACGGCATCGAGTGAGCGCAGCACGAACACGCGCAGCCGCGACAGCAGTGCGCCGTTGAGTTCGAAGCTCGGGTTCTCGGTGGTGGCGCCGATCAAGGTGACGGTGCCGTCCTCGACATAGGGCAGCAGCGCGTCCTGCTGGCTCTTGTTGAAGCGGTGGATTTCGTCGATGAACAGCACGGTGCGTCGCGGCGGTTTGGCGTTGCGCTCCATCTGCGCGCTGACCATCGCCTCGCGGATGTCCTTCACGCCGGCCATTACTGCGGAAAGCGTCAGGAACTGCGCTTCCGAGTGGTTGGCGATCAGACGCGCCAGCGTGGTCTTGCCGACCCCGGGCGGCCCCCAGAACACGATCGACGGAATGCGCCCGGATTCCATCGCCACCCGCAGCGGCGAGCCGGGACCGAGCACATGGGCCTGGCCGACGACCTCGTCGAGCGTGCGCGGCCGCATCCGCTCGGCCAGTGGCGCATAAGCATTCACCGGCGTTCGCGGCGCCGGCCGGGATCAGCGCAGCGCCGGCGCACCATCGCCATCGACGATCTCGGTGCCCTTCGGCGGCGTGAACTGGAACTGCGCGGCGTCGATCGGCTTGTTGGTGGCGACGTTGCTGAACTTCACTTCCGACGATCCGCCGATCGGGTCCTTGAAGCGCATCCGCAGCGGTGCGCCGGCCTTGTCAATCGATAGTTCGATCGACTTGAAATCGCCGTCCTTCGCCTTCGGCAGCAGGCGCACGACGCGTGCTTCGCCGTCGCCGCCGCCGTCCTGCACGATGAAGGCCTCGGTCAGGCCGCCGCGCTGCGACAGCAGCGCCGCCGGAGTGCCGGCCAGCGCCGCTTTCGCATTGCGGACCGTGGCCTGGTTGAGATCCGGATCGTAGGCCCAGAGTTTGGTGCCATCGCAGATCGACAGCTGTTCGTACGGCTTCTCGTAGGCCCAGCGGAACCGGCCGATATCGGTCTTGGCGCCAGCCGTCGGGCGCGACAGCAGGAAACGGCCGCTGGAGCGCGCCGTGACCGCGCCGTGCTCGTCGGTCTGGGTCTGGTCGAAGCGCGCCTCGAAGGTCTGAACACCGTCGACGAAGCGCTTCAGCGTGTCCTGCGCAGTATCGGCGTGCACGGCCAGCGCCGTGCAGAAGGGAATCGACAGCAGCAATCTCGACAGTCTGGACATGGCCCGAGCAACCCAGGCGCCGTTGCGGCGCGACGTGCGGAAATTATCGCTTGGATGCTGAAGCGCCGCTGAGCGCGGGCACCGGAGTCGCAGCGCTTCAACGAGAAAAGGCCCGCGAGCGGGCCTTTTCAGATGCACAGGGATGGTGCCGTGCGCCTTACTTCGCCTCGAGAATTTTCTTGAGGTTGTCGAGACCCGCGGTGTAGACGCCTTCGATGGTCGTGGTTGCCGCAGCGTCGTCCTTGCCGGCGGCCGGCGTCGGGCCGGTATCGGCACGCTTGAAGGTGCTCGACCAGGTGGCGATCGCCTTGCCGCTGGCGTCGGTGGTCACCGCGAACGTGGAGTTGTAGGCGGTCACCGGCAGCACACCCTCGACGATTTCGTAGCGATAGGTCTTGCCGGCCTCATCGAAGCCGGTGAGCTTTTCCTTGATCGTCGCCGGAGTATCGCCGGCCAGGGTCAGCAGGCGCACGGCGCCAACCGCGTTGTTGCTGCCTTCGACGATTTCGGTCTTGGCAACGGCCGGGTGCCAGCCGTTCAGGTTGTTGAAGTCGCGGACCTTCATCCACACCGCGTCGGCCGGGGCATCAATCGCCACCGACTTGATCACCGTCAGCACAGCGGCTTCGGCCGGCGCGGGTGCTGCAGCGGCAGTGTCGGCCGGTGCAGTCGCTTCCGGGGCCGGGGACGGCTTGCAGCCAGCAGCGAAAACGGAAACCAGGGTGACGGCAGCAGCGATCTGAATCGACTTCATGGATGCCTCCTCTCGAGCCTTGTGACGGTTCTGTGGTCTGCGGGATGACGGCGCGATCCAGGCCTGCCGGAGGCGCAGCGCGCGGTAATCTGACACAGCAGTCGGTGCCGCGGTAGCAGGACAAACGCCCGGCTGCCGCAGTGCCGAAGCGCCTCAGTCGCGGCCGCCGGGGATCAGGATTTCGCGATTGCCGCCGGGGCCGCTGGGGCCGACGATGCCGGCCGCTTCCATCTGCTCGACCATCCGCGCAGCCCGGTTGTAGCCGATCGACAGCCGCCGCTGAACCCAGGACACACTGGCCTTGCGGGTCTCCATGACCACCTGCACAGCCTTGTCGTACAGCGGGTCTGCTTCGGCATCGCTGGCCGAAGGCTCGGGCGCGGCGCGCTCTTCCGGCTCGCCGGCGGTGATGTCCGGGATGTAGTTCGGCTCGCCGACCTGCTTGAGGTAGGCCACGACCTTGTGCACCTCGTGGTCGTCGACAAAAGCGCCGTGCAGGCGCTGGATGCGGCTGGCGCCGACCGGGCGATACAGCATGTCGCCGTGGCCGAGCAGGGTTTCGGCGCCCATCTCGTCGAGGATCGTGCGACTGTCGATGCGGCTGGCCACCTGGAAGGCGACACGGCTCGGGATGTTGGCCTTGATCAGGCCGGTGATGACGTCGACGCTCGGCCGCTGCGTCGCCACGATCAGGTGGATGCCGGCGGCACGCGCCTTCTGCGCGATGCGGGCGATCAGTTCTTCGACCTTCTTGCCGACCACCATCATCATGTCGGCCAGTTCGTCGATGACGATGACGATGTGCGGCATCGGCTCCAGCGCCGGGCCCAGCACCGGACCATCCAGCTCGGCATCGGCAAACAGGTCGGGCAAGTTCGACAACGGGTCGGTGATCGGCTCGCCGGCGTCGATGCCGTCCTGCACCTTCTTGTTCATGCCGGCGAGGTTGCGCACGCCGAGCGCGGACATCAGCCGGTAGCGCCGCTCCATCTCGTTGACGCACCAGCGCAAGGCGTTGGCAGCGTCCTTCATGTCGGTGACCACCGGCGTCAGCAGGTGCGGGATACCTTCGTAGACCGACAGCTCGAGCATCTTCGGGTCGATCAGGATCAGCCGCAGCTGGTCGGCCGTGGCCTTGAACAGCATCGACAGGATCATCGCGTTGATCGCCACCGACTTGCCCGAGCCGGTGGTGCCGGCGACCAGCAGATGCGGCATCTTGGCCATGTCGACCGAGACCGGGTTGCCGGCGATGTCCTTGCCCATGCCCATGGTCAGTGGCGACGGCGCGCTGGTGTAGGCGGTCGACGCCAGGATTTCCGACAGGCTGACCATCTCGCGCTTCTGGTTCGGGATCTCCAGGCCGATGACACTCTTGCCCTCGATGACTTCGACGACGCGCACCGAGGCCACCGACATCACGCGCGCCAGATCGCGCGACAGGTTGGTGATCTGCGAGCCCTTGACGCCGGACGCCGGCTGCAGCTCGAAGCGGGTGATCACCGGGCCCGGCATGGCATCAACCACGGTGCCCTTGACGCCGAAGCTGGCCAGATGGCGCTCCAGCTCGCGCGACAGCCGGTCGATCTCGTCAGCGGTGTAGCGGCGACCGCCCGGCTTCGGCGGGTCGAGCAGATACAGCGGCGGCAGCGGTTCGCCGTTGAACACCGGCGGCGGCACGGCGTCTGGCTTGGCCGGCTTCTTCGGTTTGACCATCACCAGCGTGGTGTCGGCGACGGCCGGGACCGCGCCGGACGGCTTCGGAGCCGCATCGGCCGCTGCCGGCGCATCCGCCAGCCATGGCGGGAGGTCGCTCGCGTCTGCAGGCGCGATCCGCACGGCTGGCGCTGGCGCGTCGATGTCATCGGAGTTGTCGGCATCATCGACGTCGACACGCTCGGCTGCCGTCGGCAACGGATGGCCGAAGTCGGCGGCGAAACGGGCATGGGCCTCGTCACGCTCGGCGGCATCGAGGGCGTCGTCGTCGGCCGCAGGCGATGCCGCGCCGATCAGCGAGGGCTGACGGTCCGGCGGCAGGTCGAGCGGCAGATCCAGGTCCGGCGTGGTGCGCGCCAACTCCGCCTTCGGCTTGCGCCGGCGTGCTTCGCGCGGCGGCTCGGCCAGCGACTGGTCCGGGTCGGCCTGCGGTAGTTCGTCGGCATCGTCGCGACGGCCAAAGCGCCCGAACAGGGCCAGCGTGCGGCTGCCGATTGCATCGAGCACGCTGAGCCAGGAAAAGATCATCGCCAGCGGCAGCGCCACGACGAACAAGGTCAGCAACAGCAGCGTGGCGCCGAGCGGGTTGAGCACGCTGGTCAGCCCCTGGCCGAGCAGGCTGCCGGCGATCCCGCCACCGCCTTGCGGCAAGCCCAGGCTGACGCCGCCGTACAGCGCGGCAAGGCCGGCCAGACTCAGCGCCGATACGAACCAGGCCGTCACCCGCACACCCAGCGGCAGATGCAGCGGAGCATCGAAGCCGCGATAGGCGCGCGATCCCAGCCACAGCACGGCGAATGGCGACAGGTAGGCGACCAGGCCGACGCTGCTCAGCAGGCCGTTGGCGATCCAGGCGCCCGCCATACCGACCAGATTGCGCGTGCTGCTGCCGACCCCGGACGACGACAAGCCGGGATCATCGGCGCTGAAGCTCAGCAGTGCGACCAGCAGGAACAGCGAGACGCCGACACTGCCGAGCAAGGCCGCTTCGTTCGGCAGGCGTTCGATCCAGGTGGCATCGGCTGCGGGTGCACCCGCAGCGCCCTTGCGCGGCAGCGGCTGCGCGGCTTGCTTCTTGCTTCCGAAGCGAAAGAATCGAGCGATCGAGGGCACGGCAAACAGGCGTCGGGGGTGGCGCGAGTATACCAGCCGCCTCCGCGCCTTCCGGGCACCGACGAGAGGGCAGGAATCACCACCCGGACGCACTTGAAAACGTGGATGGAAGCGTCACTCTTACGACAGTTCAATCACTTATCGAGAGGCTTGGTCATGACGATGGAAGTGCGTCATTTCGTGCTCGCCCCTGACGGCGCCATTCGCGAGTTTTCGCCCGAGGAAGCGGCGCTGATCGCCGCCGGCTCGAACAAGCTGCCGGAATTCGCCGAGCGGCGCGTCCGCTACTTGCAGGTGTCGTGGGACGACGAAGCGGCTGCCGAGATGAAGATCCAGACGGCCGGCGCGGCGATCAAGTTCGATGCCGACGGCCGGCTGGCCGAAGCGGCTCCGCCGTCGGAAGAGGAAAAGATCTCCCGCTTCGAGCACGACACCTGCGTGCAGTGGGCGCTGCGTGGGGCCGAGGTGGCGTCGCTGACGTTCCACTAGACAGACCCCGCTTCCCCGGCTGTCATCCGCCGCGCCATGCGCGTCCGGCATCTCGACAGTGCTGCCGCCTTGCCGGCAGCACAATGGGATGCGCTGTTCCCAGCTGGCTATCCGTTCACCCGCCACGCCTTTCTGGCGGCGCTGGAAGCGCACCGCTGCGTTGGCGCCGACCAAGGTTGGACGCCCTGCCACGCGGTGCTGAGCGATGAGCAGGGGATGGCGGCAGCAGCGGTGCCGCTGTATTTGAAGTCCCATTCCTACGGCGAATTCGTGTTCGATTTCGCCTGGGCCGATGCCAGCCGGCGCATCGGCCGGCCGTACTACCCGAAGCTGATCTCGGCCATTCCGTTCACGCCGTGCACCGGCCCCAGGATCGGCGCGCGCGACGAGTCCGCACGGCAGGCGATGGCCCAGCAGCTGCCGGCACTGGCCGGCAGCGCCGGCCTGTCGGGCATCCATGCGCTGTTCGTCGACGACCGCGATTTCGCCGCCTGCGCCGCCGCCGGCATGGTCGAGCGCCATGACGTGCAGTTCCACTGGTACAACGCCGGCTATGTGGATTTCGGCGCTTTCCTCGCCACCTTCAGCAGCGACAAGCGCAAGAAGATCCTGCGCGAGCGACGGCGGATCGCCGAAGCCGGTATCCGCTTCGAGCACCGCGCCGGCCATGAACTGGACGAGTCCGGCTGGCGGCAGGTCTATCGCCTGTACGCCAATACCTATGCCGAGCGTGGCCAGTACCCCTACCTGACACAGGATTTCTTCCTCGATTACGGGCGACAGCCCGACACCGCCGTTAGACTCGTGCTGGCATACACGGGGGCGGAGATGGTGGCAGTCGCGATCCTGCTGCGCGGTGGCGATACGCTCTACGGGCGTCACTGGGGTGCGGCCGAGCACTACAACGGCCTGCATTTCGAGACCTGCTACTACCAGGGCATCGACTACTGCATTCGCGAGGGGCTGCGGCACTTCGACGCCGGCGCGCAGGGCGAACACAAGCTGGCGCGCGGCTTCGTTCCGCAGATCACCCGTTCGGCGCACTGGCTGGCCGACACCCGGCTGTTTGATGCGGTGAGCGACCATCTGCAGCGCGAACGCGACTACGTCGGCGAGCGCGAAGCGCTGCTCGACGCCCATTCGCCGTACAAGCGCGACCGCCGCGCCGACGTTCCGGAAGCCTGAGGCATGGATAATCCCGTCCGCCTGCACTGGCTCGATCCGGACGATCCGAACCAGGCGTTCCCTGCCCCGCATCGCGCCATGCGCGATCCGAACGGCCTGCTGGCGATCGGCGGCGACTTGTCGGTGACGCGCCTGCTGCGCGCCTACGCCACCGGCATCTTCCCCTGGTACAACCCGAACGAACCCATCCTCTGGTGGTGTCCGGACCCGCGCGCCGTGCTGGAGCCCGAGACTTTCCACGTGTCGCATTCGCTGGAAAAGCGCATTCGCAGGGCGGACTACGCAGTGAGCCTCGATCGCGCCTTTTCCGACGTGCTCGACGGCTGTACCGCCAGCCGTCGCGGTAGCCAGGGCACCTGGCTCGGACCGGACATGAAGCGCGCCTACCGCGAGTTGTTCGAAGCCGGCCACGCCCACTCGGCGGAAGTCTGGCGGCACGGCCGCCTGGTCGGCGGCTTGTACGGCGTGGCGCTCGGCCGGACCTTCTTCGGCGAATCGATGTTCTCGGTGGAAACCGATTGCTCGAAGCTGGCGCTGTACTGGCTGTGCCAGCAGCTGAAGGCCTGGTCGTTCGAACTGATCGACTGCCAGATCGCTTCCCAGCATCTGCGAACGCTGGGCGCCGCCGAAATCCCGCGCGACCGCTTCCTGTCCCGGCTGCGCGCGTCGGTGCAGCATCCGTCGCGAACCGGCAGCTGGTGCTACGAGATCGCCGTGCCGAGCGATCCGCAGCATCGCAGCGGAGCGGTCGAGGCATGACCATGCAGAGTCTGCGACTGCTGATGGGCAGCGCCCACGCCTGCGGCTATCTCGAAGACCGCCATGCCCGCAGCGCCTTCGTCGACCCGGCGTTTCCGCTCGATCCCGGCGTCTACGGCGCGCTGCTCGACCAGGGTTTCCGACGCAGCGGCGATTACGCCTACCGGCCGATGTGCATGAACTGCCGGGCGTGCCAGTCGGCACGCATCCTCAGTCAGGAATTCGTTGCCGATCGCGCCCAGCGTCGCTGCTGGCAACGCAACCAGGATCTGCAACTGTCGATCACGCTGCGCCTGACCGACGAGCACTACACGCTGTATCGGCGCTATCTGGCGGTCCGCCACCAGAACGGCGGCATGGACCCGGAAGACGCCGACGCTTTCCGCGAATTCCTTGCCTGCGGCTGGGGGGCGACCGAATTCTGGGAGTTTCGCCTCGAGCAGGAGCTGGTCGCGGTGGCCGTCATCGACCGGGTTCCGCAAGGCCTGTCGGCGGTCTACACGTTCTTCGACCCGAACCTGGCGTCGCGCGGCCTCGGCACCTACGCGATCCTGAGCCAGATCGACCGTGCCCGCGCCGAATCCCTGCCGCACGTGTATCTCGGCTACTGGGTCTCAGGCAGCGCCAAGATGGATTACAAGCGCCGCTTCCAGCCGCTGGAGGTGCTGCGCGGCGGACATTGGCAGCGTCTGGAAAATGAATGAAATCCTTGCATTGCTACTCGGAGGACGTTCCCGGATAATGCCGCGTCCTTTCAAGACCCCCTGGTTGTCAACCTGATGGCAAAAGAAGATCACATCGAGATGCCCGGCATCGTCGCCGAAACACTTCCGAACACGACGTTCCGCGTCAAACTCGAAAACGGTCACATCGTCACCGCGCACATCTCGGGGCGCATGCGGAAGAACTACATCCGCATCCTGACCGGCGACAAAGTCACCGTGCAGCTCACGCCGTACGACCTGACCAAGGGCCGGATCACCTTCCGCGACAAGTGACCGCACAGTGTCACCGTGCGGTCATCCCGACGAAAGTCGGAATCCAGTGAGCGCCCCGTGCTGACTGACTAACGCAGCCCCGTCGCCGACACCCAGCCGGTCACGACGGCCAAGAAAAAGCCCGCTTTCGCGGGCTTTTTCGTTTCAGCGCCGGTTGCTCAGGCCGGCTCGGCCGTCGGTGCCGCCTTCTCGCGCGCTTCGATCTCGAAACCGATCTTGCCGTCGTCGGTGACATTGACGGTGACGCGGCCACCATGCGCGAGCTTGCCGAACAGCAGTTCCTCGGCCAGCGGGCGCTTGATGTTTTCCTGGATCACGCGCGCCATCGGCCGGGCGCCCATCTTCACGTCGTAACCGTGCTCGCACAGCCAGTCGCGGGCTTCCAGTTCGACTTCCATCGTCACGTGCTTGGCCGCCAGCTGTTCCTCGAGCTGCATCAGGAACTTGTCGACCACCCGGGTGATTTCCGTCTTGCCGAGCGGCGCGAACGGGATGATCGCGTCGAGGCGGTTGCGGAATTCCGGCGAGAAGCCGCGGCGGATCACTTCCAGCGCGTCGGTCGTGTGGTTCTGCTCGGTGAAACCGATGCCGCGCCGCGACGATTCCTCGGCACCGGCATTGGTGGTCATGATCAGGATCACGTTGCGGAAATCCGCCGCGCGGCCGTTGTTGTCGGTCAGCGTGCCGTGATCCATGACCTGCAGCAGCAGGTTGAAGACATCCGGGTGCGCCTTCTCGATTTCATCGAGCAGCACCACCGAATGCGGATGCTTGATGACCGCTTCCGTCAGCAAACCGCCCTGATCGAAGCCGACATAACCCGGAGGCGCGCCGATCAGGCGCGACACCGTGTGCCGCTCCATGTACTCGGACATGTCGAAGCGGATCAGCTCGATGCCGAGCTGGCTGGCCAGCTGGCGCGTGACCTCGGTCTTGCCGACCCCGGTCGGGCCGGCGAGCAGGAAATTGCCGATCGGCTTGTCGGGGTTGCCCAAGCCCGAGCGCGACAGCTTGATGCACGAGGCCAGCGTTTCGACGGCATTGTCCTGGCCGAAGATCACCAGCTTCAGATCGCGTTCGAGCGTGGCCAGGCGATCCTTGTCGTTGCTCGACACCGACTTCGGCGGGATGCGCGCGATCTTGGCGACGGTTTCCTCGATGTCGCGCACCTGCACGGTCTTGCGGCGCTTGGCCTCGGGCAGCAGGCGCAGGCGGGCGGCGGCCTCGTCGATGACGTCGATCGCCTTGTCCGGCAGGTGACGGTCGGTGATGTGCTTGGCCGCCAGTTCCACCGCGCTCTTGATCGCGCCGCTGGTGAAATGCACCTGGTGGTGCTCTTCGAAACGCGCACGCAGACCTTCGAGGATCTGGATGGTTTCCGGCACGCTCGGTTCCGGCACGTCGACCTTCTGGAAGCGCCGCGACAGCGCGCGGTCCTTCTCGAAGATGCCGCGATATTCCTGGTAGGTGGTCGAGCCGATGCAGCGCAGCTCGCCGTTGGCCAGCATCGGCTTCAGCAGGTTGGAGGCGTCCATCACGCCGCCGGAAGCCGCACCGGCACCGATGATCATGTGGATCTCATCAATGAACAGGATCGCGCCCGGCGTGCGCGCGAGTTCCTGGATCACGCTCTTGAAGCGCTTCTCGAAATCGCCGCGGTACTTGGTGCCGGCGATCAGGGAGCCGAGGTCGAGGCTGAACACGATGCCGTCCTTCAGCAGTTCCGGCACCCTGCCTTCGGTAATCAGCCAGGCGAGGCCTTCGGCGATCGCGGTCTTGCCGACGCCGGCTTCGCCGACCAGCAGCGGGTTGTTCTTGCGCCGGCGGCAGAGCGTCTGCATCACGCGCTCCATCTCGTGCGCGCGGCCGATCAGCGGATCGATCTGGCCCTTCTGCGCCCGCTGGTTCAGGTTGACCGCGAACTGCTCGAGCGCCGACTTGCCCGCACCCTTGCCGGTGTCGTCCTTGTCGTCGACCTCGTTCTGCTGTTCCTGCGGCGCCGCCGGCTGGTTGTTCTTGGCGATGCCGTGGCTGATGTAGTTGACGACATCCAGCCGCGTCACGCCCTGCTCGTTGAGCAGGAACACCGCGTGGGTGTCCTTCTCGGCGAACAGTGCGACCAGCACGTTCAGGGTCGACACGCGCTTCTTGCCCGAAGCCTGGACGTGATAGATGGCCCGCTGCAGCACGCGCTGGAACGACAGCGTCGGCTGCACTTCCTGGTTGCCGCCGGCGTCCTTGTTCGAGTGAATGTTCTGCGCGATGTACTCGCGCAGGCCGCCCTCGAGCTTGTCGAGGTCGCCGCCGCTGGCGGTCAGCACTTCGCTGACGTTGGAGTCGGACAACAGGGCCAGCAGCAGGTGTTCGACGGTCAACAATTCATGGCCGTCACTGCGGGCTGCGAGGAACGCTGCATCAAGGGCTTTCTGCAATTCGTCGCTGAGCATGGTCACTTCCTGAAAAGGGCTGAACGGTACTCTGGGGCCGGACTCAAGGCTTTACCAGACCATCATGCATCGTCTCTGCACGAATTTGGAACACGCAAAACCCGCACCACGATCCATCGCCGAGGGCGGTCTCCGACGCCTTCGCTGCAGCCGGCGGCGACCCTCGTCAGACGCGGCCGTCAAACGGTATTGCTGGCGGTGGCAAGCGCGCAGGCAGTGCGCCGATCCGGCGCTCCCGAGAAGTCGGTGTGATGCAAATCAACCACCCCGGTGCTGACTGAACAGCAGCGAGCGACGGAAATCCGTCGCCATGCGGGCGTCAGATTGATGTCAGCCGCAGGCGCTGCAGACGTGGCCCGCCGGTACGGCGGCCATCGAACAGGGTGGGTGAAGGGAGAGCAGCGTCGTCGACTAAGGGCGACGGGACAGCAGCGCGGGTTCGAAGTCCGACGCTCAGACCTTTTCCATCACCGTCAGCAGCGGGTGGTGGCTCTTGCGCGCGAAGCTGTTGACCTGGGCGACCTTGGTCTCGGCGATCTCCGCCGGGAAGATGCCGGCGGTGCCGCGCCCTGCCTGATGCACCTGCAGCATGATCTGCACGGCCTGCTCGCGGGAATGATGAAAGAACGTTTGCAGTACCTGCACGACGAATTCCATCGGCGTGAAGTCGTCGTTGATCATCACCACCTTGTACAGCGGCGGCTGCTGCAGGCGCGGCTTGGCCTCGTCAACGACGAGTCCGGTGCCGGAATCCGAATCAGGACGTGAGTTTCGATCAGCCATGCGGCGCAGTGTACCGAATTGCGGACAGTGGCCGCTGCCGGTCCCGACCGTCGATCGGCTGCCGGCGGAGCCGCCGGGACGGCACGTTGAACCGGCGTCGGACCCGCCTGCCGGATTGCTCCCGCCAGTCACAAAGCCCCGTTATCATGCTGACAATGGCTACATTTTCCCCGTCGAGACTCCAAGCGCTGCCCGGCCGCGTGCCGGCTTTGACTGCCCGTTATGGTCGACGGCTGCCGGAACTGGCCAGCGTGGTGCTGGTCGTGGTGATCGCGAAGCTGGCGGCCGAGCTGGTCTGGGCGCTGGTTCCGGCGCCGGCCGATGCGGTCTGGCAGCCGCCGCCGGCGCAGGCCGCAGCCACGGCGACGCGTCGCGGCGTCGACCTCAACGCGATCGGCAATGCCCACCTGTTCGGCCAGTACACCGCGCCTGCGGCACCGGCGCTCGCCGACCTGGCCGCCGCGCCGGACACTCAGCTGAACCTGACCCTGCTCGGCATCCTGTCGAACGGCCGCAACGACAAGGACAGCCGCTCGCGGGCGCTGATCGCCTCGCAGGGGGGCGACGAACAGCCGTACGCCGTTGGCGATGACGTGTCGCGCGGCGTGCAGCTCACCGCGATCTTCCCGGACCGCGTCATCCTCAACCGCAACGGCAAGCTGGAGACGCTGCGGCTGGACAAGGACAGCACCAGCAGCCTGACCGGCGCACCGATCGACCAGCTGCAGACAGCGCCCGAGCAGAGCATCGACGGCAGCGCCGCCGAATCGCTGTCGCAGATCCGTTCGCAGCTGCTTGAAGATCCGTCGAAAGTGGCCGATTACATCCGTGTGCAGCCGGTCAATAGCGGCAACGGGCTGACTGGCTACCGCATCTACCCGGGCCGCGACCGCTCGGTGTTCGCGGCCGCCGGCCTGCGCCCGGGCGATGTCGTCACCGCCGTCAACGGCATGGCGCTGAACGACCCGGCGCGCTCGCTGCAGATGCTGAACGAGCTGAGCCAGAGCAGCCAGATCAATCTCACGGTCGATCGCGGCGGCCAGCCGCAAAGCTTCAGCATCAATCTCGAATAGCTGTCCCCGACTCCATGGCGCGCCTTGCGGCAGCCGAACCCGAAGCCCGTTCGACCCCGACATGAACTCACGCAAGACCCTGAAACGCGCCGTGCTGAGCAGCGCCATCGCGGCGCTGGTCGCCGCCACCGGCGCGGCCTCGATCGCACAGGCTGCCCGCAGCCGCGGCGCCGAGGTGACGCTGAACCTGAAGGACGCGGAAATCTCCACGCTGATCGCCACCGTCAGCGAGGTCACCGGCCGGAACTTCATCGTCGACCCGCGCGTGCGCGGCAAGGTCACCGTGGTGTCGTCGAGCCCGATGGATGCGGCCGGCGTCTATGAAACCTTCCTCGCGGTGCTGCAGGTGCAGGGCTTCGCGGCAATCCCGGCTGGCGATGCGATCAAGATCGTGCCGGAAACCAACGCCCGCACCGACGGCGGCGGCCTGATCTCCAACGGTCGCGGCGTGCCGCTCGACGAGATCGTCACCCACGTCTATTCGGTGCAGAACGTGTCGGCCTCGCAGCTGGTGGCGATCCTGCGGCCGCTGATTTCGCAGAGCGGCCACTTCGCGGCCTACGCCGGCAACAACTCGCTGATCATTTCCGATCGCGCGGCCAACGTCACCCGCATCGAACGGCTGATCGCCCAGATCGACCAGAGCGGTGACCGCGAGATCGACGTCATCAAGCTCGAGAACGCCGCCGCCGGCGATGTCGTGCGCATCCTCACCACGCTGGCACAGGCCGCCAAGCAGGCCGATCCGACCGCGCAGGCAGGTTCGGTGATCGCCGACGAACGCAGCAACAGCGTGCTGATCAGCGGCGAGAAGAGCGAACGCGGCCGCATGGCCGAAATCATCCGCCGGCTCGACATGCCGGGGCCGAGCGGTGGCGACACCCAGGTGTTCTACCTGAACTACGCCAGCGCCGAGAACCTTGCGCCGATCCTCGAAGGCTATGCCCAGGCCGCTGCCACGGTAGCCCGGACACCGGCAGCCGCCAGCGCCGCCGGCGGTGCCGCGCCGGCGGCCGCGGCATCGTCCGGTGGCGGCGCCAACGGCACCCGGGTGATCGCCGACAAGGACACCAACTCGCTGGTCGTCACCGCCGGCCCGAAGGAAATGCTGGCGATCCGCAACGTCATCAACCAGCTCGACATCCGCCGCCGCCAGGTGCTGGTCGAGGCGATCATCGCCGAGGTCAGCCAGACCAAGGCCAGCGAACTGGGCCTCGACTACGCCGCCTACAACCCGAAGGTCGGTGCGATCACCGGCATCCTCAACCAGTCGACGCAGGGCGCGCTGTCCACGCTGGCCAGCGCTGGCGCGAGCGCCGCGACGAGCGCCGCCACCGGCGGCACCAGCACCATCCTGTCGGCCGCCGCCTCGCTGATCGGCTCCGGCGCCACCGCAGGCGGCGGCGGCTTCACCAAGGGCGGCTCGTTCTTCGGCGTGCTGCTCCGGGCGCTGGCGTCGGATGGCGATACCAACATCCTGTCGACGCCGCAGCTGACCACGCTCGACAACGAGGAAGCCAAGCTCAGCGTCGGCCAGGAAGTGCCGTTCCTGACCGGCAGCTTCTCGAATACCGGCGGCGGCGCCACCAATGGCGCGGTCAACCCGTTCCAGACCATCGAACGCAAGGAAGTCGGCCTGAAGCTGGGCATCACCCCGACGATCAACGAGAACAGCGGCCTGAAGCTGAAGATCGACCTCGAAAGCTCCGGCATCGCCAGCGGCGGCGCCGGCACCGCCAGCCTGATCACCAACAAGCGCACGGTGACCAATTCGGTTTCAGTGGAAGGCGATCAGATCCTGTTCATCGGCGGCCTGATCGACAACCAGCTGACCGACTCGCAGAGCCGCATCCCGCTGCTGTCGAGCATCCCGGTGCTCGGCAACCTGTTCAAGTCGCGCTCGGTCCGCAAGGCCAAGACCAACCTGATGATCTTCATTCATCCGGTGATCCTCGATGACCGCACCGAGGCCGACTACTACACCCGCAAGCGCTACGACGGCGTGCGCAACGCCGAGGTGCGGGCGGCCCAGGGCGCGGTGCCGCTGATCGGCGGCGCCCGGCCGGTGCTGCCGCAGTTCGACAGCTACGAGCCGTACGCCAAGCCGGCCGCGACGCCACCGCTGGAAGTGGTGCCGCCGGCGCCGGCCGCCGCACCGGATGCCGGCGCCGCGCCAGCCGCCAGCCCGGCACCGGCTGACGCCGCCGCGCCGACCCCGTAAGCCCGCCGGAACGATGGCCATGGATGCTGTCAGCAACGCCCTGCGTCGACCGCCGTTCGCGTTCGCCAAGCGCCACGGGCTGATCGTGTCGACCGATCTCGGCGACACCGTCGAACTCGTCTGCCGGCCCGGCGTCAGCCTTGATGCCGTGCAGGAAGCGCGGCGCTTCGTGCGCCGTCCGGTGAAGCTGAAGGCCGTCAGCCTCGAGGAATTCGATGCGCTGCTGCAGCGCACCTACGAAGGCCAGACCGGCGCCAGCGCGGCGCTGGCCGACGGCCTGGAGGAAGACAAGGCCGACCTCGACTCGCTGTCCGCCGCGCTGGCAGAGGCGCAGGACCTGCTGGAGTCCGACGACGACGCGCCGATCATCAAGTTCATCAACGGCCTGCTGGTCGAGGCGATCAAGGACAACGCCTCCGACATCCACATCGAGACCTTCGAAACCCGGGTGACGGTGCGCTTCCGCATCGACGGCGTGCTGCGCGAGATCCTCAACCCGCCGCGTTCGCTGGCGCCGAAGATCATCTCGCGCGTCAAGATCATGGCCAAGCTCGACATCGCCGAGAAGCGCCTGCCGCAGGACGGCCGCATCAGCCGCGCGTTCGGCGGCCGCAAGGTCGACGTGCGTGTGTCGACGATTCCGACCGGCGCCAATGCCGAGCGCGTGGTGATGCGTATCCTCGACAAGCAGGCCGAGCGCCTGGATCTCGAGCAGCTGGGCTTGGGTCCGGTGCAGACCGCGACCCTGAAGCGGATCATCAACCGGCCCTACGGCATCATGCTGGTCACCGGTCCGACCGGCTCCGGCAAGACCACCACGCTGTATTCGGCGCTGTCGACCCTGAACGACCGCAGCCGCAACATCATGACCGTCGAGGACCCGATCGAGTACTACATCGACGGCGTCGGCCAGACCCAGGTCAATCTGCGTGTCGAGATGACCTTCGCCAGGGGCCTGCGCGCGATCCTGCGTCAGGACCCGGACGTGGTGATGGTCGGCGAAATCCGCGATCTCGATACCGCGCAGATCGCCGTGCAGGCCTCGCAGACCGGCCATCTGGTGATGTCGACCCTGCACACCAACACCGCCGTCGGTGCCGTCACCCGCCTGCGTGACATGGGCGTGGAGCCCTACCAGCTGTCGTCGTCGCTGGTCGGCCTGATGGCGCAGCGCCTGGTGCGCACCCTGTGCAAGCACTGCAAGATGCCGTACACGCCGAAGCAGGTGGAACTGGAGCAGCTCGGCGTGCCGGAGCGCACCGATCTGGTGCTTTACAAGCCGGTCGGCTGTCCGCTGTGCCGACATACCGGCTACGCCGGCCGCAGCGGCATCCACGAGATCATCGAAGTCGATCGCCGGCTGGAATCGCTGATCCACGACAACGCCTCGGAGCAGATTCTCGAAGCGGCTGCCCGCGAGCGCACGCCGGGCATCCTGCAGTCCGGACGCAACAAGGTGATCGCCGGCGAAACCACGCTGAGCGAAGTGCTGCGCGTCACCATCGAGGAATGATCGCGGCGGTCCGTGCCGGCTGCCGCGCCTCGTTTCCCGCCTTCCGCTTCCTGCCGCCGCCCGCGCCCTGAGCCATGTCCGCCTACGAATACAGCGCCCTCGATGCCCGCGGCAAACAGGTCAAGGGCCTGATCGAGGGCGACACCCAGCGCCAGGTCCGGCAGAGCCTACGTGAGCGCGGCCTGACGCCGCTGGAAATCCGCGAAGTCGCCGACAAGGCGGTCAAGGCCGCGAGCGCCGGCGGCTTCTCGATGAACCGCGGTGGCAGCTTCAATTCCACCGAGCTGTCGCTGTTCACCCGCCAGCTGGCGACCCTGATCCGCTCCGGCCTGCCGCTCGATGAAGGCCTGGCTGCGGTGTCGCAGCAGAGCGAGTCCAAGCGCGTGCAGCGGGTGACGCTCGGCGTGCGCTCGCGGGTCACCGAAGGCAACAGCCTGGCCAAGGCGCTCGGCGATTTCCCCGGCGCCTTTCCGCCGCTGTTCCGCGCCACGATCGAAGCCGGCGAATCGGCCGGCAAGCTGGATTCGGTGCTGGAGCGTCTGGCCGACTACGCCGAACGCTCGCAGGCGATCCGCAGCAAGGTGATGCTCGCCACCTTCTATCCGGCGATCCTGACCTTCGTCGCCATCGGCGTGATCGCGCTGCTGATGGCCTACGTGGTGCCCAAGGTGGTCGGCGTGTTCGATTCGATCGGCGCCGATCTGCCGCCGCTGACCAAGGGCCTGATCGCCACCAGCGACTTCCTGCAGGCCTGGGGACTCGGCATCTTCGTGGCGCTGATCCTCGGCTTCCTGGTCTTCAAGCAGGCACTGAAGAGCGACAACTTCCGCCGCAAGTACCACCTCTGGGTGCTGCGCCTGCCGCTGATCGGTCGCCTCGCCCGCGGCGCCAACACCGGCCGCTTCATGCGCACCCTGGGCATCCTGTTCGGCTCCGGCGTGCCGATCCTCGACGCCATGCGGATCGGCAGCCAGGTAGTCGAGAACCTGCCGATGAAGGAAGCGATCGACGCCGCCGCCAAGCGCGTCCGCGAAGGCGCCAGCCTCAACAAGTCGCTGGCCGAAAGCCGGCTGTTCCCGCCGATCACCATGCACCTGATCGGGAGCGGCGAAGCCTCCGGCAAGCTCGACGAGATGCTCGACCGCGCCGCCGAAAACCAGGAACGCGAACTGGAAACGCTGATCGCCGCGCTGATGAGCCTGTTCGAACCGATCCTGATCCTGACCATGGGCTCGGTGGTGCTGCTGATCGTGCTGGCCATCCTGCTGCCGATCTTCAACCTGAACCAGCTGGTCCAGTAACCCCCGCCCTCGTTCGGAGCGCCCCATGCCGGGCGCTTCGGCCCCGCTGCGCCCGGCGCAGGCCACCGCGACGCTCGCCGCCGCTGCCTGACGCCGTCCCGATTCCCGCCCCGACCGTCGCCATCTGCTGCCGACCCATGCCGACCGGCGGCCGTCGCGCGGACTGACGTCGGGAAGTTTTCACCTACTCGGCACGCAGCCCGGACGGTAATTTCACCGCCTCGACACCGACCGCCGAAGCATCGGCTGCCGGAAACATAAAGTCTGCTGGCGCGGCGGCACCGCAATGACGGTCCCCGGCGGCAGGCGCACAAGAAACGTTCGTGCCAGCTGAGGGGAGGGAGCCACCGATGATGTCGCGATCGCTGTCGTTGACCGTGCTGGCAGCACTGCTGTCGATTCCGACGCTGCCGGCATCGGCGCAGGACGCCCGTGGCGTGGTGATCAGCCAGTTCGCGACGCGCGGACCTGGAAGCCCCAGCGATGACTTCATCGAATTGTTCAACGCCGGCACCACGCCGGTCGACCTGAACGGCTGGACCATCCGCAGCTGTTTCGGCAGCACTGCGGCCAGCTTCAACCTGCTGGGCACCATCGAAGGCAGCGTCATGCTGCCGCCGCGCCGCTATTTCCTGCTCGGCGGGCCGGGCTACGCGCGCAGCGCACCCGCCGATGCCCCGATCAACCAGTTCGGGGAATTTCTGACCACCGCGTTCGCGGGCCGCTCCGGGATCCAGATCCTCGACGCGACCGGCGCCGTTCGTGACGGCATCGGCTCGCCGGTCTCCGTCGCCCAGCCGGCCGGCAGCCATTGCCGCGAAGGTGCCGGACGGGCGACGGTCAATACCGGCGTGGCCGACCTCGCCTACTACCGCCGCGTGATCGGCGGCCAGCCGCAGGACAGCGACGACAACGCCGTCGATTTCCCCGGCGATGCAGTCGCCGCGAACCCGCGCAACCTCGCCAGCCCTGCGGCCCCGGCGGCTACGCCGCGTCCGACCGTGTCCTTGTCGACCAGCACTGCGACGATCAGCGAAGGCGGCGGCGTTGCCACCATCACCGCCACCTTGTCGGCCGCGTTCACCGATCCCGTCACCATCGGCCTGCGTTTCGCCGAATTTGCCCGGAACGGCGTCGACTACTCGCCGTCGGCAAGCACGATCAGCATCGCGCCCGGCGCCACCACCGGCAGCATCACGCTGACCGCCCGCGACGACGGCGTGTTCGAAGGCGCGGAAACGATCGCCGTAGTGCTCGACACCCTGGACAACGCCGTGCGCGGCTCGCCGGATCGCGTCGGCGTGACCATCGTCGACAACGAAGCCGTGCCGACCGTCGCCGGGGCGCGCATCTACCAGATCCAGGGCGCTGCGCATCGCTCGCCGCTGGTCGGCCAGACGGTCACCGAGGTGCCGGGCATCGTCACCGCAGTCGCCGCGGACGGCTTCTACCTGCAAGACCCGGATGGCGACGGCAACCCGGCCACTTCCGATGCGGTATTCGTCCGCACCGCCGGTGCGCCGACGGTCACCGTCGGCAGCCAGGTGGCGGTCAGCGGCCGGGTCAACGAGTTCCGTCCGGGCGGGCTGAACGGCCTGAACAATCTGTCGGTCACCGAAGTGGTCGCCAGCACGGTGGCGGCCAGCACCTTCCCGTTCGCCAACAGCACGGTGGCGGCCACCATCATCGGCAGCGGCGGCCGAGTGCCGCCTGCCGAGATCATCGACAACGACAGCGCCGGCAATCTCGAAACCAGTTCCACGGCGCTCTTCGATCCGGCCCAGGACGGCCTCGATTTCTTCGAAAGCCTCGAAGGCATGCGGGTGCAGGTCGGCAACGCCCGGGTCATCGGCCCCAGCGACGGCGCCGGCAATCTCTGGGTGGTCGGCGACAACGGCGCCAACGCCACCGGCAGCAACGCCCGTGGCGGCCTGACGGCGACCGAGCGCAGCCCCGGCGTCATCGATGACAACCCCGAGCGCATTCGCCTCAGCGGCGGCCTGCCCGGCATCGCGGGCCCGGTCGCCGACGTCGGCGACAGCCTGCCGCTGGCGCGCGGCGTGCTGAGCTACGACAACGGCAGCTACGTGCTGCGCCTGACCGCCACCCCGGCCGTCACCCGCAACGCCCTGCCGGTGGACAGCAGCCGGATCGCGCCCGGCAGCAATCGCCTGAGCGTGGCCACCTACGCCCTCGGCTCGCTGGGCCCGGCGGAGACCGCGCGCATGGCGCGCATCGCCAGCCAGATCGTCAGCCGTCTCGGAGCACCGGATCTCGTCAACCTGAGCGGCATCGGGGACGACAGCGGTGCTGTGGACGACGGCATCGTCAGCGCCGCCGCAACGATCCAGGGCCTGCTGAACGCGATCCGCTCGGCCGGCGGCCCGGCCTATGTCGCCGTGCAGATCGATCCGGGCAACAACGCCGACGGCGGCCCGCGCGGCGCCAATGGCCGCATCGTGCAGCTGTACAACCCGGCGCGGGTCAGCCCGAACCCGGGCGCCTTTGGCGCCGGCGGGCCCGGCAGCTTCATTGCGCTGCTGTCCGGCCCGACCATCGGCCCGATCACGCCGAACCTGTCGCCGGCGCTGCTGCGTCCGGAAATCCCGGCATTCGCCAACAGCCGCAAGCCGCTGGTCGCCGGCTACCGTTTCAACGGCCGCAACCTGCTGCTGGTCGGCAGCCATCTCGTCGAGACCGATGGCGACGACAGCCTCACCGGCCTGAACCAGCCTGCGCAGGCTGCCAGCGAGGTCCAGAGACAACTGCAGGCAACGGCGATCCACACCTTCGTCCGCAACGCGGTGGCGCTGGATGCGCGGCTGCGGGTGATCGTGCTCGGCGATTTCAACGCCGATGATTTCCGGCCGCCGCTGCGCATCCTGCGCAACGGTCCGCTCGGTGCCGGCAACAGCGAAGGCACGCTGCCGGCGCTGGTCAATCTCGGCACGCTGCGGGTAACGGACGCCGCCGAGCGCTACACGCAGATCGTCGCCGGCAACGCCCGCGCCAGCGATCACATCCTGGTCACCGACGCGCTGAACGATCCGGCCGTCGACCTGCAGTACGTGCACTTCAACAGCGAGTACGCCGACCGCGCCGCCGATCGCGACGCGGTGCTGGCCTCGCTGCCGCTGTCGCCGAACGCGGCCCCCGTCGCTCGTGCCCTGGCCGATCCGACCGTCTCCGGCCCGGGCAACGGCATCAGCCTGTTCGACGACGGCAGCAGCGACAGCGACGGCGCGGTGGCCCAGTTCAGCTGGCGCCAGACCAGCGGGCCCGAAGTCAGCATCGACAGCGCCTTCTCGGCCAACGCCAGCTTCACCACCCCCGAGCTTGACGCGACGTCGGTGCTGACCTTCCGGCTCACGGTGACCGACAACGACGGTGCCACCGGCTTCACCGACGTCCCGGTCACCATCACTGCGCGCGAAGGCGACTTCACGGTCGATCCCTTCTCGTTCACGCCGGTCAGCGGTGTGGAGCCCGGCAGCACGCAGACCAGCAACGAAATCGTCATCGCCGGCATCGACACCTCGGCGAACCTGTCGATCGCCAACGGCAGCTACAACATCGACGGCGGCGACTACGTCAGCGATCCGACCCAGGTGTACGGCGGCGAGCGCATTCGCGTTCGTACCCGGGCCTCGGCGAACTTCTCGACCACGGTCACCGCGACCCTGACCGTCAGCGGCGTGTCGGGTGACTTCACCGTCCGCACGCGCGATGGCAACACCGTGCCGCTGCCCTTCAGCTTCCCGGCGCTCGGCAACGCCGAACCGGGCGCGGTGGTGGTGTCCGACAGCGCGGTGATCACCGGGCTGCAGTCGCCGTCGCCGATCACCGTCAGCGGCGGCCGCTACTCGATCAATGGCGGGCCGTTCACCGCAGCGGCCGGCAGCGTCTCCAACCTCGATGTCGTGCGCGTGCAGCAGACGGCATCGACGGCCTTCGAAACCACCACTGTCGCCACCGTGGTCATCGGCGGCGTCAGCGGCCGCTACAGCGTCACCACCCGCGCCGCCGACACCACGCCGGATGCGGTGGCGTTCCCGCCGGTCACCGGCGCCACACCCGGCGCCACCGTGACATCGGCGCCGATCACCGTTTCCGGCCTGGAGGCGGCGGCTTCGATCAGCGTCAGCAACGGCCTGTACTCGATCGACGGCGGGCCGTTCACCAGCGCGATGATCGGCACCGTCAACAACGGCAATACGGTGCGCGTGCAGCAGTCGGCCTCGACCGCTTTCTCGACCACCACCGTCACCACGCTGAACATCGGCGGCCTGGCGATCCCGTTCAGCGTCACCACCGTCGACGCCCCGGACACCACGCCGACGCCGTTCGCGTTCACCGCCGTCACTGGCGCGGAACCGAACAGCCTGGTGATCTCCGATGCGATCACCGTGGCCGGCATCAATTCGCCGGCGCCGATCTCGATCCGCGGCGGCCTGTACTCGGTCAACGGCGGCGCGTTCACCAGCGGCGCCGGCCTGGTCAACGCCGGCGACTCGGTCCGCGTGCAGGGCACCGCTTCCAATCTGCCAGCGACCACGACGACAGCGATCCTGACCATCGGCGGCGTCAGCGGCGACTTCAGGATCACCACCCGAACCGCCGACGGCACGCCGGGCGGCGCGAACTTCCCGCCGGTCACCGATGCCGAACCTGGCGCCACCGTGACCTCGGCCGCGTTCACCGTCTCCGATCTGGCCGAGCCGGAAGCGATCAGCATCAGCGGCGGCTTGTACTCGATCGACGGCGCCCCCTTCACGGCGACGCCGGGCACGGTCGGCAACGGCAGCAGGGTGCGTGTGCGGCTGACCGCCTCGGCGCAGTTCTCGACGCCGGTCACCGCCACCCTGCGCATCGGCAGCCGGCAGGGCTCGTTCACGGTCACCACCCGCGCCGGCGACGCCAGCGCCGATCCGCCGCGCTTCGCCCCGGTGACCGGAGCCGAGCCCGGCGCACGGGTGACCTCGGCGGCAAGCATCGTCAGCAGCATCGAAGTGCCGGTTGCGATCACGGTGTCCGGCGGCCTGTATTCGATCAACGACGGCCCGTTCACCGCGCTCGCCGGCCTGGTCAGCAACAACGACACCCTTCGCCTGCAGCTGACGGCAGCGAACCTGCCTGCGACCACGACGACGGCAACGGTCGACCTGGGCGGCGTCACCGGCAGCTTCAGCGTCACCACCCGGGGTGCCGACACGGTGCCCAACGGCTTCAGCTTCGCGCCGTTCAACAACGCATCGCCCGGCGCGGTGATCAGCAGCGGCGCGGTGATCGTCAGCGGCATCGAAGCGCCAGCGACGATCAGCGTGGTCAACGGCCAGTACTCGATCAACGGCGGTGCCGCCACGACGGTCACCGGCACGATCGCCAACGGCGACAACGTGCGCGTGCAGCAGACCGCCAGCAACGACTTCGCGACCACCACGACGGCGACGCTGAACATCGGCGGCGTCTCGGCCGGGTTCGATGTCACCACGCGCGACGCCGACGTGATTCCCGATGCCTTCACGATCGCAGCCGCCAGCGGCGCGACACCCGGCGACGCGGTGATCTCGGCCACCGTGTTCGTGGCCGGCATCGAGGCGCCGGTGCCGATCGCCGTCGCCAACGGCCGCTATTCGGTCAACGGTGCGACGTTCACGGCCGCGCCGGGGCGGGTCGGCAACGGCGCGGCGGTGCGGGTCGAGCACATCGCCGCCGCCGGCTTCACCACCACCAGCCGGGCGACCCTGACCCTCGGTGGCGTGTCCGGCGATTTCGTGGTCATCACCCGCGCCGCCGATACCTCGCCGGATCCCTATGCATTCACGGCCGTCGACGGGACTGCGCTGCTGACCGCGCAGGTATCGAACGCGATCACCGTCGGCGGCATCGAGGTGCCGACCCTGATCTCGGTGATCAACGGCGAGTACTCGATCAACGGCGGGCCGTTCGTGACCCCGGTCGGCATCATCGCCAACGGCGACAGCCTGCGCGTGCGCCACACCAGCTCCGATCGTCCAGGCACCACGACGGTGACGACCGTGGCCATCGGCAACCTGAGCGCCCAGTTCCGGACCACGACGGCCGCCGCCATCGATCCGGGACCAGGGCCCGGCCCGGGCCCTGGTCCGGCACCGTCGTCGGGAGGCGGTGGCGCCATCAATCCCTTATGGCTGCTGATGCTGGTGGCGCTGCGGCGTCGGCGGTGCCGATGAACATCCGCTCGCGCAGATTTCCCGCGTTGCTGGCAGCGGCACTCCTCGCCGGCTGCGGCCGCGACGACGGCCGCATCGCCGATCCGCCGCCGGTGCTGCCGACCTTCTCCGGCGTCGTCAGCATCGGTCAGCCGGCCTCGCGCACCGAAGTCCAGGTGGCCAGCAACGGCACCTTTCCCCGGGATGGCCGCTTCGCATCGAACGGCCGCTTCATCGTGCCGCTGGCGGCGTTGACGGCGCCGTATCTGGTGCTCGGCTCGGCCGATCCGCTCGACAACCCGGATGCCGTTCCGCTTGATGTCGCGGCGGTCACTCGGGCCAGCAGCGGCACCATCAATGTCACGCCGCTGACCCGGCTGGTGGTGCTGGAACTGGCCCGCCAGGAGCCGGCGACCTACTTCAACCGGCTGCTGACCCCTTCTTCGATCCCGGTCTTTGCCCGGATCGCCGACTTCGCGCCGTTCACCGATGAGGCGATCGCCAACGCCCAGGCCACCGTGGTGCGCCTGCTGCGCCAGGAACTCGGCATCGTCGTGCCGGCGTCGGTCGCCACGGATGACTGGGTGACCACGCCGTTCGTCCCGGTGGCGGGCGATCCGATGCACGACACGCTGGCCCGCCTGAGCGCCAGCATCGCCCGCAACCAGTTCGTGCCCGGCAGCTATCCGAACAACCGCGTCGGCGAACTGGCGCGCTGCGCCCGCGAGCAGATCGGCATCACCGTGGGCCCGGAGTTCTACCCGTTCTGTCCGGCGACCCGCGACGCGCTGCCGGACGAGGCTGATGCCTCGGTGCTGGTGTTCCGTCTGTTCGATATCCGCGGCAACACGCTGAGCCTGCGGCTGCGCGACAACACGGTGATCGGCATCGAACTGCGCCGCTCGGGCCTGCCGCCGTACCGCTGCGTCGACGCGGGCTGCAGCCTGGTGATGGTTGGCGGCGAAGTCAGCGATCGCTCGCGGCCGCTGAGCTTCTCGAACACCGTGCTGACGGCCGCTGACGGCAGCACCGCGCTGCTGGTCGGCACCGCGATCGGCGGCGTGCCCGGCCGGCCGGCGATCAACTGCGATGGCGCCGAGGGACTGCCGCTGTTCGTCGCCTCGGCCGATGGCAGCGCGACGGCGCAGTGCGCGAGCGCCAATGTCCGCTTCGAGGCGGTGGCCAGCGCGCGCTATGTCTATCGCGCGGCCATCGACGTCCTTCCGGTGCCGGAAGTGCGGGTGGACGGCAACCGCCTGCTGAGCATCACGCTGTTCCAGCAGGACGAGGACGACCTGGCGCTGGTGCCCTTGTACGAATGCGTCGGCGACGCCTGCAATGGCGCCGTGCTGGGCGACTTCGTGACGCTCGGCAACCTCACCAATGCCGAGCGGACGCTGAGCCTGACCGGCACCGTGCTGCCCAGCCTGAGCGGCGGCAGCCCGGTGACGCTCGACGGCGGCATCAATCTCGGCAATCGCATCGACCGCATCCCGCCCGACTGCACGGCCGCCCCGGCCAGCGAAACGCTGCGCGTGCGCATCGAAGGGGAAGCCGACGCCTGGGATCTGTGCCCGCCCTACGACCTCGACGAAGGCACGGTCGCCGGCTTCGTGATCCGCGACGCCAACATCGGCCGGTTCCCCGGCGCCCAGCTCGGCGACTACGCCTACAGCTTCGCCAACCGGCAGCCGCGCAGCGAGTCCTACCTGACGATCGTCGCCAGCCCTTCCGGTCTGGTCCGCAGGCTCCAGTACGACCGCGCCCAGGGCGAAAGCTTCGCCTGCACCGATGCCGCCTGCCTGTCGGCGGTGAGCATCGGCCCGGCCAATGTCCAGAGCGCGCACCCGGTGCGCATCGCGCCGGTCACGGTGCCGGAGGTGCTGCTCGGCGACCGGCCGGGCGATCGCCGGGTCAGCCTGCAAGGCCAGCTGCTCAGCGCGCCGGATCGCAGCTTCCTCGAATGAACGACCGACGCGCCATCCGCCATTTCCGCCAGCGCCCGGCTGCCAGGCTGTTCGCGGCCGGCCTGCTGATGTTCGTCGCCGATGCCCAGGCCCAAACCCAAGCTCAGGCCCAGAGCGACGCGCCACCGCCACCGGCCGCCGCCGACAGTCCGAAAGGCCCGGCGAAGATCGAGCTGGGCCCGGTCGACGTCAAAGGTGAACGGCCGCCGGTTTCGGCCGGACCGCTACCCGGCCTGAACCTGACGCGCGACCAGATTCCCAGCGCCATCCAGAGCGCCACCGCCGAGGAGATTCGCGCCTCGCATTCGATCGGCATCGCCGATTTCTTCAACAACCGCCTGCAGTCGGTCACCGTCAACGATTACCAGGGCAATCCGTTTCAGGTCGACGTCACCTTCCGCGGCTTCACCGCCGGCCCGCAGCTCGGCACGCCGCAGGGCCTGTCGGTGTTCTTCGATGGCGTGCGGGTCAACGAACCGTTCGGCGACATCGTCAACTGGGATCTGCTGCCAACCAATGCGATCGAGCGGCTCGATCTGTTCCCCGGCTCGAACCCGGTGTTCGGCCTGAACACGCTGGGCGGCGCGATCAGCCTGCGCTCGAAGAGCGGCTTCACCGCCAAGGGCGTCGAAGCCGATGCGCTGGCCGGCTCGTTCGGGCGACGCCAGCTGCAGGTCGCCGCCGGCGGCAGCCAGGGGCCGCTGGCCGGCTTCGGTGCCGTCCACTACTTCGATGAGGACGGCTGGCGCGACAACTCGCCGAGCCGGCTGGTGCAGGGCTTCGGCCGCGCCGACTACCGGCTCGATGTCGGCACCGTCACCGCCAGCGCGCTGGTTTCCGGGAACCGCCTGATCGGCAACGGCCTGGTGCCGATCGAGATGTTCCGCAACGACCGTTCGGCGGTGTTCACCTCGCCGGACCAGACCCGCAACCGCGCTTCGCAGATCAATCTGTCCGGCCTGTTCGATCTCACCGACCAGTCCAGCCTGACCACCCAGCTGTATCGCCGCGACAGCCGCCGCAAGAGCCTGAACGGCGATGCCTACGACGATTTCGACGAGTTCTTCTTCAGCGGCAACCAGGCCAACCGCGTCATCACCAATCCGGACGACCCGGTCTGCCGCTATGCCGATGTCGACGGCGACGGCTTGCGCGACACGGTCACCGGCGGCGGCCTGCAGCCACCGCTGAACGATCCGTTCCTGGAAGGTCTGTGCCGGAACGTCAGCCGCCTCGGCACGGCACGCAACGGTGCCTACGGCCTCGGCAGCAACGGCGTCTTCGGCGATGCCGCCGGTGTCGTCGAAGGCACGCCGAACGGCGTCTACACCCGCACCCGGATCGGTCAGCTGACCTACGGCGGCGCGCTGCAGTGGAACCTGAACCTGGCCGATCACAAGCTGCTGGTCGGAGCCTCGTACGACGACAGCCGGGCGCGTTACCGTGCCACCCAGCAGCTGGCGCTGATCGACGACAACCGCCGCGTCTACCTCGACCCGGACAATATCGATCCGCTCTACTACGCGGCCGCCAATCCGCTGACCATCAACGCCTTCAACGGCACGTCGCGGACCTGGAGCGCCTATTTCAGCGAGACCTGGAGCGCCCGCGACAATCTGTTCGTGACCCTGTCAGCCCGCTACAACATCAACAAGGTCGACAATCAGGTCACCGCGCGGATCGGCGAGGACATCCACGAAGTCCTCAACCGCGAGCCTACGTTCATCCTCTGCCCGGGCAACGACCTGGCCTCCTGCCCGGACACGCTCGGGCCGATCATCCCCAACAACCTGGCGCGCGAAGCCCAGGACGTGACGCGGGAAAAGTTCGGCTTCTACTCGTTCAATCCCTCGTTCGGCCTCAACTGGCTGCCGATCCCGACGGTGAACCTGTACGTCAACCTGAGCCGCGGTGCGCGAGCGCCGTCGGTGATCGAACTGGGCTGCGCCTATGACCCGACGCCAGTGCAGACCGCGCCCGGCTTCATCGATCCGGTCACCGGCGTCTATGTGCCGCCGCAGACCGCGCCGCGCAGCCAGGTCGGCCCGACCTGCGCGCTGCCCACCGCCCTGTCCGGTGATCCCTATCTGCCCCAGATCCGTTCGCTGTCGGCGGAAGTCGGCGCCCGCGGACAGCTGTTCGGCGCCTGGGAATGGAATGCCAGCGTGTTCCGCACCGACCTGAAGGACGACATCTACTTCGCCGGTGCCTCGCCGACGCGCAGCTTCTTCGACACCATCGACAAGACCCGCCGCGAAGGCTTCGAGTTGGGCATCAAGGGCAGCGCCGGCGCGTTCGATCTGCGTGCCAGCTATTCGCTGACCTCGGCCACCTTCGAGTCCGAGTTCTATGTGCTGAGCCCGAACAACTCGAGTGCCGATTTCAACCAGAACTCGGTGCCCGGCAACGTGCTGTCGCCGACCGCCGATGCCAACGACGGCCGCGGCACGTTCAGAGCGATCCGCGTCGATCCTGGTGCCTTGCTGCCGGGCGTGCCGCTGCACAACCTCACGGCCGGCATCGACTGGCGGCTGACCCGGTCGTTCAAGCTGGGCCTGAGCGCGATCGCCCACTCGCGTTCCTTCGTCCGCGGCAACGAGAACAACGCCCACCAGCCGGAAGGCAGCGACCAGATCACCGATGGCTTCGGGCCGGTGCCGCGCGTCGGCAGCATCTTCACCGGCGGCCGGCCGTTCACCGAGAAGGGCTACGTGCCGGGTTACGCGGTCATCAACTTCGATGCCTCGTACCGCCTGCCGCGCGGTTTCACGGTGTTCGCCCGGATCACCAACTTGCTCGACCAGACCTACTTCAGCGCCGGCCGGCTCGGCGTGACGCCGTACACGCCGAGCGTCAACGGCGCGATCGGCCCCGGTGGCTACAACTACAACTCGAACGAACACCAGAACACCACCTTTGTCGGTCCCGGTGCGCCGCGCGGATTCTTCGGCGGCGTTTCGTACCAGTTCGGCCAATGAATCCTGAAGCAGCTTCCCAACGGCGGATGCCGTTCATCCAGAACGGCGTCGACAGACCTGAGCGTGAAACGAGGAGAAGACGATGACGAACAAGCAAGGGTTGGGCGCCAGACTGGCGCTGACGAGCATCGGCCTGGCTGCGGCGGCAATGCCGGCGCAGGCGGCCTTCGAAACGATCACCGACAGCGGCACCACGGTGCTCAAGCTGTGCCAGGGCACCGAAGCGAACCGCAATCCGACCACCGGCGTCTGCAAGGTCACCGGCAACTTTCCGACCGGCAGCAGCACCGGCACCTTCCCGGGCCTCAGCGGCAGCAACTGGGCGGTCTACGCGACCAACAACAACCAGGCGGTGATCGCCAACGGCACGACGATCGGCAACCTGGATGACCGCATCTGGCGTCGCGGCAGCACCACCGAATACGTGTTCGGCTTCCGGCTGCAGATGGTCAACACGCTGTGGACGCCGCCTTCGCCGGCCTGTGCCGTCACCACGCCGGACTACTTCGAAGTCAACGACATGTTCCGCAACGGCTTCAGCGGCCTGACCGGCCTGCAGATCGCCTATCGCCAGGGCACGGCCGAAGAAGGCGCCTGGTTTTCCGGACGGACCAATCAGGGGCTGAACCAGTACGCCGGTTCCCCGGACGGCCTGAGTCCGACGCGCGCCAACGACTGGGTCGACTTCCGCACCGACGTCAACATCGACGATCCGGATTCCCAGAGCAACGCCAATTCCTCGTGGATGTTCGTCCGCGTGATCCTGTCGACCCCGCCGAGCAGCAGCGCCGTCGCCAACGCGATCCGGCTCCGGCAGGGCGGCGAGGAAGGCCAGTGCCAGTTCGCGGTGAACCTCAACGGCCTGAAGCCATGACGCCGGATTGAGGATTCCGCCCGGCAACGGCTGCAGCACGCCGACCGCGCTGCCGCAGCTCGAAGCCTGCATTCGATTACCGACGGAAGGGTCGGCCGCTCATCCGGAGCCTGGTCGACTTCCGTCCTGCAACAGGAGAGATGTCATGAAACAGCATGTGCGCAGTTTGCTGAACCTCGGCGCGGGTCTCGGACTGAGTCTGGCGGCGGCACCGTCTTTCGCCGGCTTTGAAGTGCTGACCACCGCCGGCACGCCGGTGCTCAAAGTCTGTCAGGGCACCGAGTCCAATCGCAATCCGACCGCTGGTGTCTGCCGGGTCACCGGCGCCTTCCCGACGACCACCAACGGCGTCCGCACCTTCCCCGGCCTGGGCGGCAATACCTGGGCGCTGTATGCGTCGAACAACAACCAGGCGGTGATCGCCAACGGCACCGAGATCGGCCGGCTTGACGATCGCGTCTGGCGGCGCGGCACCAGCACCGACTACGTGTTCGGCATCCGCATCACCTTGAACAACCGCCGCTGGCAGCCGCCGCTCGCCACCTGTGGTGCGGAAGATCCGGACTTCTTCGAGGTCAACGACCTCGGCCGCCTCGGCTTCAACGGCATCGCCACCTCGATCGCCTACCGGCTCGACGGCGCCGACGAAGGCATCTGGCTGGCCGGCCGCACCGCGCAGGGACTCAATCAGTATCCGGGCTCGCCGGAAGGCCTGAATCCGGCGCGCAACAACGACTACGTCAGCTTCCGCAGCGACATCAACTTCGATGATCCGGACGGCACCAGCGTCGCCACCTCGGCCTGGTATTTCGTCGCAGCGCGCCTGACCACGCCGCCGAGGACCACCACGACCGCCAACACCATCGGCGTCCGTCAGGGTGGCGAGGAAGGCCAGTGCCGGTTCCTGGTGCCGGTCAGCGGCCTGCGGCCCTGATCGTCCCGTGGAACGCCTGCCGCCGCCACCATGAAGCGATCGATCGTTGCAGCCCTGCTGGCCGTTGCCTTGCTGGTCGCGGCATTTCGCTGGTGGACGGCGGCACCGGCACCGCTTGCCGCCGTTGAGGCTGCTGCGCCAGCAGCCAGCGCAACGGCAGCAGCAGCGGCAAGGCCGGCGCCCACGCCTGCACCGACGCTGCCGGCCGGGCAGCCAGGCCCGGATCAGGCTTGCCGCGAGGGCGAGGTGCAGCTCACCTCATCCGCCGGCAAGACCAAGCAGCTCTGCGCCGATTCGGCGCTGGCCAGCCAGACCGGCAGCCGGCGCCGCTATCGGTATTCGCTCGGTCGCGATGCCTATCTGCTGATCGACACCACGGCGGGTGCCGTCATGCGCGTGGAGTACGGCCATCGCAGCCCGGAATACGGCTGCGATGGCGAAGCCTGTTCGGGCCTGAGCTTCGGCAAGCCCGATTTCAACGGCCGGCAGGAGATCACGCTCAGCGACACGCGGCTCGCGCGGGAAGCGCCGGTGGACGATGGCACGCAGGACGGGCCGGTGACCCTCACCGCGCGACTCGGCGCGCTGGGCAATGTCGGCGCCGTCTGCGATACCGGCGTCACTCTGAATTTCAGCGACAACAGCTACACGCGTTTCTGCGCGTTTGGCGGCAATGGCTACGCGCAGGGCGAAGACGGCACGCCGGTGTACAGCTTCAGCAACGTCGATGGCGGCGTGATCAGGCTGCGCACCGATCGGAACGGCAGCATCCGCAGCGTCGAAATGTCGGACGCTTCGGCCGGTGACACGCTGCGTTGCGTCGCCGCCGCCTGTGCCGGCGTCAGCTTTTCGCCTCCAGACGCGCGCGGCGGCAGGACGCTGTCGCTGTTCGGCACCCAGTTGCACAGCGCCGACGGCAGCCGCTCGGCAACGCTGAACGGACAACTGCTGCTCAGCGGCGACTGAGCCGGCACCGCTGCTCAGCGTTTGTTGTCAGCGCTGGACGTGCGCCGATGACGGCGTCGGCGCCACGGCCGGTTCCAGCGCCGCCGACAGCACCTGCGGGCCGATATCCGGCGTGATCCGCCGGTACCAGGTCCACAGCAGGTAGCCGGTGACCGTCATCGCCGCCGCCGCCGAGGCCAGCAGCACCGGCGAGGCGTCGACCAGCGGCGCGACCAGCCCGGACACCAGCGCCGAGACGCCGAGGCTGATGGTGGCCTGCACCGAAGCGGCCGCGCCGCGAACCGCCGGGAAGCGGTCGAGCATCAGCAGGGTCAGCGTCGGAAAGGCCAGGGTCACGCCGGTGCCGATGAGGCCGACCGGCAGCACGAACCACGGCACCTGCGGCCGCAGGCCGATGCTGCCGGCCAGGTTCAGCAGCGTGCCGATCGCCATCAGGCCGAAGCCGACGCGCACCGTGCGCAGCGGGCTCATCCGGCCGGCCATCCGCGCGGACGTGGCCGAGCCGAGCATCATCCCGGCGATCACCGGCACGAACAGCCAGGCGAACTGGGTTTCCGACAGCTTCAGCAGGTCCAGCACCACCGACGGCGCCGAGGCGATGTAGATGAACAGCGCGCCGAAGTTCAGGCTGGCGGCGAAGCCGAGCAGCAGGAAGCGGCGGTCGCCGAGCACGCTGCGATAGGTGCGCAGCAGCGGCCGCAGCGCGAAGCGGGTGCGGCGCTCGCGCGGATGGGTTTCGGGCAGCGCCGCCAGCGAGGCGGCGACCAGCGCCAGGGTGAAGCCGCCCAGCAGCCAGAAGATCGCCCGCCAGCCGGCCAGCCCAAGCACCAGACCGCCGATGATCGGCGCCACGGCCGGCGCAAAGCCGAAGATGAAGCTGACCTGCGACATCAGCCGCTGGGCATCGGCGCCGTCGTGGCGATCACGGATCATCGCCCGGCCGACGATCATGCCGGCGCCGGCGCAGACGCCCTGCATGGCGCGGAACGCCAGCAGCATGTGGTAGGAGTCGGCCAGCGCGCAGCCGGCGCAAGCCACCGCGAACAGCAGCATCGACCAGAGAATCACGCCGCGCCGGCCGTAGGCATCGGACAGCGGCCCGTGGACCAGCGACATCGCCGCGAACGACGCCAGGTAGATGCTCAAGCTCTGCTGCATCGCCACCCGGGTCACCGAGAACTCGGCTTCCATGGTCGGAAACGCCGGGAAGAAGGCGTCGATCGAAAACGGGCCGAGCATCGCCATGCCGGCCAGCAGCGGCGCCAGCAGCCGGGGATTGGCGCGGAAGCGGTTCACGGCGCGCGCCTAGACGGCCGCGGATGTCGTCGGCGACGCGCCCAGCGATTCCGCCAGCAGCGAGGCGATGCGCGCCGGCACGTTGTTCTGCACCGCCCGCAGCGCAACCTCGATGGCATTGGCGAAGGCCAGCGCGTCGGCGCCGCCGTGGCTCTTGATCACCGTGCCGTTGAGGCCGACCAGGCTGGCGCCGTTGTAGCGGCGCGGGTCCATGCGCCGGGCCAGCTGGCGCAGCACCGAGCGGGCGATCAGCGCCACGGCCTTGGTCAGCCAGTCACGAGTGAATTCCTCACGCATGAAATGGGTGACCAGCTTGGCCACGCCCTCGCCGGCCTTCAGCGCGACATTGCCGACGAAGCCGTCGCAGACCACCACGTCGACCGGATGCAGGAAGATGCCATCGCCTTCGATGAAGCCGGTGTAGTGCAGCTTCGAGCCGGCGATCAGCACCGCCGCCTGCTTGATCATCTCGTTGCCCTTGATCTCTTCCTCGCCGATGTTCAGCAAGGCGACCCTGGGCCGCTCGACGCCATGCAGCGCCGTGACCAGCGCCGAGCCCATCACCGCGAACTGGAACAGTTGCTCGGCCGAGCACGAGGCATTGGCCCCGAGGTCCAGCACATGGGTGGCGCCGCTGACCGTCGGCATCGGCGAAATGATCGCCGGCCGGTCGATGCCCGGCAGCGTCTTGAGCACGAACTTGGCGATCGCCATCAGTGCGCCGGTGTTGCCGGCCGACACCGCCGCCTGCGCCTGGCCCGACTTGACCAGGTCGACGGCGACCCGCATCGACGAATCCTTCTTGCCGCGCAACGCCTTCGACGGCAGCTCGTCCATCGCCACGACCTGGGTCGCGTGCTGGAGACGGATACGGGATTCCTGGCTGCGCCGGTGGGCCGCCAGCTCGCGCGCCAAGACCGCCTCGTCGCCGACGAGGATCAGGCTCAGCTGCGGGTGTTCGTCCAGTGCCCGCAGAGCCGCGTCCACGACGATGCGGTGACCGTGGTCACCGCTCATCGCGTCAAGGGCCAGCAGGACAGGCGCCGTCATGACTGCGCCGGGGCAGCGGGCGGAAGCGGAGAGGTCCGTTCAGCGCGCTGCCAGCGAAGCTCAGGCTTCGTCAGCGACTTCAGCCGTCTTCAGCTCGATCACGCGCTTGCCGCGGTAGAAACCGTCGGCGGTGACGTGATGGCGAAGGTGCGTCTCACCCGAGGTCGAGTCGACCGAAAGGGTCGGCGCGCTCAGGGCATCGTGGGCGCGGCGCATGCCGCGGCGGGAACGGGATTTCTTTGATTTTGCGACTGCCATGGGGAACTCCGGTGGGCTCAGGGTACGCCCAGGGGCGCGAAGTCTACCCTGATTGCCTGGAAAAAGGCAGGAAAATTCTGCGCCCGCCGATCAGCCCGGTTCGCAGTCGTCGCGATCGCAGCGCGGCGCGTACGGCAGCGCCAGCAGCACCTCTTCCTCGACCACGGCGTGGAACGGCAGCTGGTCGTCTTCGATCAGCAGCGGCTCGGAATCCTTCAGCACCCGGCTCTCTTCTTCTTCGTTGAACACCAAACGCAGGTCGATGGCGGCATCGAGCGGCCAGCGGAACGGCTGCAGGCAGCGCTGGCAGATCATCGACAGCTCGCCGCGCACGCGGCCTTCGAGCTTCGGCACCCGGGTCTTGTCGCGCAGCAGCTGCAGTTCGACCTGCAGGCTGCCGTCGGCATCGGCGGTCACCGCGCGCAGGCGTTCGAGCCGCGCCACCGGCAGCGCGCCTTCGTAGCGCGCCTCGCGAGTCAGCGCGCTGGAAACCTTGGCGTGCAGCGGCAGCAATCGTCGGGCGGGTTCGTTCATGGCGGCACTTTATCAGTGCCCGGTGGGCAGCCGCCGCGCCACCGTCGCCCGCATACCCCTTCATTGAATGCGCGATCATCGCCCCCATTCCCTGTGGACGAAAAAGGCGGTGCGCCTCGCCCGCCCGGTCGCCGCCCGCCTGACGCCGTGCGCGTGACCGCCTGTTCTCCTTAATAAGCGTCTGGAAACGCCATGCAAGACCTGCTGCTGCAGTACGGCCTGTTCCTCGCCAAGACCCTGACCTGGATCGTCGCCATCGTGGCGGTGGTCGCGCTGGTCGCCAACGTGGTCCGCGAGAGCCGCGGCCAGGTCGGCGAGCGGCTGGAGGTCAAGCATCTGAACGAGCGCTACAAGGACATGGCCGAGGTGCTGAACCTCGACCTGCTCGATGACGACGAACACAAGGCGCTGGCCAAGCAGCGCAAGGCGGAAGCGAAGGCGGAGCGCAAGGCCGCCAAGCGCGGCGAGGCGCCAGCGCCGAAGCCGCGCCTGTTCGTGCTCGATTTCGATGGCGACATCGAGGCCTCGCAGGTCGGCGCACTGCGCGAGGAAATCAGCGCGCTGCTGCAGGTTGCCCGTCCCGACGACGCCGTGCTGGTGCGACTCGACAGCGGCGGCGGCATCGTCCACTCATACGGCCTGGCAGCCTCGCAGCTCAAGCGCATCCGCGATCGCGGGCTGCGGCTGGTGGTGTCGATCGACAAGGTCGCCGCCAGCGGCGGCTACATGATGGCCTGTGTCGCCGACGAGATCGTCGCCGCACCATTCGCGGTGATCGGCTCGATCGGTGTGGTGGCGCAGATGCCGAACTTCCACCGCCTGCTCGACAAGAACGCCATCGACGTCGAACTGCACACGGCCGGCGAGTACAAGCGCACCTTGACGATGTTCGGCGAAAACACCGACGCCGCGCGCGCCAAGTTCAAGCAGGAACTGGACGAGATCCATGTGTTGTTCAAGTCGTTCGTCGCCGACCATCGCCAGCAGCTGGCGATCGACCGCGTCGCCACCGGCGAGCACTGGTACGGCACGCAGGCGCTGGCGCTGGGGCTCGTCGACCGCCTGCAGACCAGCGATGACCTGCTGCTCGACGCCGTCAAGCAGCGCGAGGTCTACGAAATCCACTTCCGGGTCAAGCGCGGCCTGCGCGAGCAGCTGATCGGCTCGCTGACCCGGCTGGCCGGCGCCGGACTGCGTGCGGCATGGCGGCCGGCAGCGCGGATGCAGGCAGGGCCTGGCCTCGAAGCCTCGCGCTTGAATCCGCCGCAGTAGGACGAAAATACCGTGAAACGCAGGTGAAACTTGCCGCTCACGCCATGGTCACACCGCCACGTTCTTCCCGAACGACCAACAGAACGGAACCTTCCAGGAAAGTCATGATGAACCTTCGCGCTTTCATGAAAACAGCAGCGGTGGCCAGCGTCGCCGGCGTGCTGGCCACGGTGGCCACCTTGAGCCTGTCGACCACCGCCCCGGCGCCGCTGCACGCCGACGTGCCGACCAGCCTGCTCGCCGCACCGACGGCCACCGGCCAGATTCCGTCGCTGGCGCCGATGCTGAAGGGCGTGCTGCCGGCCGTCGTCAACATCGCGGTGATCGGCAAGGCCCAGCCGCAGCAGCAGAACCCGCTGCTCAACGACCCGTTCTTCCGCCGCTTCTTCGACGTGCCGGAAAACCAGCAGCAGCAACAGCAGCCGCGTGAAGCGCCGCAGGGCATCGGCTCCGGCGTGATCGTCGACGCCGCCAAGGGCTACGTGATCACCAACAACCACGTGGTCGCCGACGCCGAAACCATCAAGGTTCGCCTGAGCGACGACCGCGAACTCGACGCCAAGCTGGTCGGCACCGATCCGGACACCGATCTGGCGGTGCTGAAGATCGAGCCGAAGAACCTCACCGCGCTGGTGATCTCGGATTCCGACAAGCTTGAAGTGGGCGATTTCGTGGTCGCCATCGGCTCGCCGTTCGGCCTGCGCCAGACGGTGACCTCGGGCATCGTCTCCGGCCTCGGCCGCCAGGGTCTCGGCGAAGGCTACGAAGACTTCATCCAGACCGATGCCTCGATCAATCCGGGCAACTCCGGCGGCGCGCTGATCAACCTGCGCGGCGAGCTGATCGGCATCAACAGCCAGATCCTGTCGCGCTCCGGCGGCAACATCGGCATCGGCTTCGCGATTCCGACCAACCTGGTCAAGAGCGTGATGACGCAGCTGATCGAGAACGGCAGCGTCGTGCGCGGCCGCATCGGCATCCAGGGCGGTCAGGAACTGACGCCGGAACTGGCCAAGGCCTTCAACGTGCCGGGCGGCAAGGGCGCGCTGATCGGCAAGGTGGTGCCGGATTCGCCGGCGGCCAAGGGCGGCCTGCAGGATGGCGACATCGTCATCGAAGCCAATGGCAAGGCGATCAAGGATTTCGGCCAGCTGCGCTACATGGTTGGCCTGCTGCGGGTCGGCGACAAGGTCAGCATGAAGATCCTGCGCGACGGCAAGCAGAAGGATGTGACCGTGACCGTCGGCAAGAACACCGACAACGAGCGCACCGCCGCCGCCGACACGCTGCACCCGGCGCTGAAGGGCGCAACCTTCGGCCCGCTGGCCGGTCCGGCCGCGGAAGCCGCGAAGACCGCTGGCGTGAAGGGCGTGATGATCACCCAGGTCGACCCGCGCTCGGTGGCCGCCAAGAACGGCCTGCGCCCGAACGACATCGTGCTGAGCGTCAACCGCCGCCCGGTCGCCACCGTCGCCGAGTTCGAGCGGCTGGCAGCGCAGAAGGAAGGCCAGCTGCTGCTGCAGGTGCTGCGCGGCCAGGGCGCGTTCTTCGTGATCCTGGAGCCGTAAGCGCGGCGGCTCGCTGATCTGCAAAGCGGTTCGCGGTCATGACGCGGGCCTGTCGCCAGACAGGCCCGCGTTATACTTTTCGCCGTCCATCACCGTACGCCCATGCTCCACAGCGAAGTCGCCCATCTCGATGAACGCGTGCAGCGACTGATCGCCGCCTTTCGCCAGGAGCGTCTGGAGCGCAAGCGGGCGATCCAGGAACGCGACCGCCTGCTGGCGCTGAACGCCGAACTGAAGCGGCGCATCGAAGCGGTGGTCGAGCGTATCCGGCTGCTGGAAGCCGATCCGAACGTCTGAGCCTGGAGCCAGCCCGATGAGCCGCGACGCCGACAAGCCGGACCTGAGAACCGTGACGGTGCGCATCATGTCGCGCGAATACACGGTGACTTGCCCGCCGGACGAGCACGAGGGCCTGGTGGCATCGGCCGACTATCTCAACGAGCGGATGACCGCGATTCGCCGGCGCGGCAAGGCGCTTGGCGCCGAGCGCATCGCCGTGATGACGGCGCTGAACCTGGCCCGCGAGCTGCTGGCGCTGAAGGGCGATCCGGCGCTGTCACGGCCCGATCAGGAAGTCGTCGACAAGCTTCAGCAGATGGCCTTCGACATCGACCAGACGCTCGATTCGGCCGACTGAAGGCAGCGTCCGCCAGCCTTGAAACAAGGCGGTTCGTGCTAATGTTCTTGGCGTGTCTCCTGCGGTGTTCGATGTTCGTCAGGAACCCTTGAGCCTAATTCACAGCAACGGGAACCATAACGACGCAGGGTGTGCAGGCCCGCCCCGTAGCGGGAAGCCCGAATGTATTGTGCGGTGCCCACTTGAGACCTCCGTCTCAAGGTCGAAGACGGATGACGGCACAGGCGGGAGACACCTTTCCACTTTCCTCCGCAGCGCAGAAGTCAGCGCTGCGGCGCGTGCTGCGCAGCCGCCGCAGCCGCCTTCCTGAAGCCGATCGCCGCAAGGCTGCGCGACTCGCCGCACGGGCACTGGTCCAGCGCCTGCCGCGCCGCTGCCGGATCGCCATCTACCTGTCGGTGCACTCCGAACTCTCGACGCTGCCGCTGCGCCGGGCGCTGCTGCGCGCCGGCCATTGCCTGTCGGTGCCGGTCACGCTGCGCAACTGGCGGATGCGTTTCGTGCCGTTCCACGCCGGTACCGCCCTGCGTCGCACCGGCCCGTTGCGGCTGCCGGAACCGGTGACGCGGCGGCCGATGCACGGCGCGCGTCACTTCGACCTGATCCTGGTACCGCTGCTCGGCTTCGATGCCGACGGTGGCCGGCTCGGCAACGGTGGCGGCTACTACGACCGCGCACTGGCGGCGCCGCGCCTCGGCCGGCGGCCGCAGCGCATCGGCTACGCTTACGCCGCCCAGGCGGTCGAGGCGCTGCCGATGGAAGCCTTCGATGTCCGCCTCGATGCCGTGGTTACCGAACGCGGCTGGACCCGATTCCCGAAACCCCGAACCTGACGATGAACTACTGGCTGATGAAGTCCGAACCGGACTGCTTCTCGATCGACGATCTCGCCGGCCGCCCGAACAAGACCGAAGCCTGGGACGGTGTGCGCAACTACCAGGCGCGCAACTTCATGCGCGACGGCATGAAGGTCGGCGACGGCGTGTTCTTCTACCACTCCAACTGCGAGATTCCCGGCATCGTCGGCGTCGCAACGATCGCCTCCACCGCCTATCCGGATCCGACCCAGTTCATCCAGGACCACGAGCACTACGACCCGACCGCCAAGCCGGAAGAACCGCGCTGGCTGCTGGTCGACGTCAAGTACCAGCGCAAGCTCAAGCGGACCATTTCGCTGGCCGAACTGAAAGCGCAGGAAGCCGCCCTGCCCGGCTTCCAGCTGCTGATGAAGGGCAATCGGCTGTCGATCATTCCGGTGCGCAAGGAGCACTGGGACTACATCCTCACGCTCGAATAGCAGCCAGCTCCGGCAGCCGGGCGATGAAATCGTCGGGCGACAAAGCCGCAGCGAAATGGAAGCCCTGAACGCTGAAGCTCGCCGGCTCGACCGGCATGCCGAAGCGCGCACCCTGCGCCAGATCGCAGCGATGGCCGCGCAGGAAATCGAGCTGGGCATCGTTCTCGACACCTTCGGCTACCACCGTGATATCCAGCGCCTGACCGAGCGCGATCACTGTTCTGGCAACCGCCGCATCGCTGGCGCTGCCGGGCAGCGCAGCGATGAACGAGCGGTCGATCTTCAGTGTGTCGATATCGAAGCGGGTGACATAGGACAGGCTGGAAAAGCCGACGCCGAAATCGTCGATCGCGATCGACACCCCCAGTGCCTGCAGGGCCTTGAGACGGACCTGGGTTTCATCGGTATCGGCCATCAGCGCGCCTTCGGTGATTTCCAGTTCCAGCTGAGCCGCCGGCAGTCCAGAACGGGTCAGCGCGTCGGCGACTATCTCCACCAGATCGTTCTGCCGGAACTGTCGCGCTGACAGATTGACGGCCAGTCGCAAGTCGTGGCCACTGCGCTGCTGGATATCGACGGCTTCGCGGGTTGCCGTGCGCAGCACCCATTCCCCGATCTGCAGGATCAGCCCACTTTCCTCGGCCACCGGAATGAAGTCCGCCGGCGACATCACACCGAGCAGCGGATCGGTCCAGCGCAGCAGCGCTTCCATGCCGGTCACCGCGCCACTGTCGAGATCGACCTGCGGCTGGTAGTGCAGCCGGAACTCGTTCCGCTTCAGCGCCTGCCGCATCGCGGCTTCGATGCTCAGGCGCCGGTCGGCGACCTTGGCCATATCGCTGCTGAACATCCGGTAAGCGTTGCGACCCAGCGCCTTGGCCCGGTATAGCGCGGTATCGGCGTTCTTCATCAGGGTGTCGGCATGGGCACCGTCATCCGGGAACACTGCGACGCCGAGACTCGGCGTCACTTCCAGCTCTTGCCCATGCAGGATCATCGGTGCGCCGATGGCGTCGACGATCTTTCGGGCCAGCCGCTCCACCACGCCTGCATCTTCGCCCGGCTCCGGCAGTAGCACCACTGAAGCGTCCTCGTTTTTCGAAGACACCTGCCGGTAGAGTTTCTTTGAACGAAGGAGCTCTGCGTGAAGAAGTCGAAGTTTTCCGAAGAACAGATCGTCCGGATCCTGAAAGAGGTCGAGGCGGGGGCGAAGGTCGCCG
>JAPLSA010000018.1 GCA_026398815.1 Gammaproteobacteria bacterium | reverse complement strand
CTATTCGAGCTTCCTGCTGTTCGCCCGCCGCGCCGAGAAGAAGTACGGCGTGCCGGCGCGGGAAATCCTGATCGAGCTGGGCCGCCAGAAGATGGTCGGCGGACAGGAAGACATGATCGAAGACACCGCCATCAACATGGCCCGCGAACGCGGCCTGCTGGCCGCCTGATCCGATGAGCCCCGCCACCGCCGCCTTCCGTGCGGCCCGCGACCTGCTGCTGCGCCATCGCAGCGATTACCCGTCGGCGCTCCGCGAATTCGCCTGGCCGCAGCTGCCGGCGTTCAACTGGGCGCTCGATCATTTCGACGATCTGGCGCGCGGCAACCACGCCACCGCGCTGTGGATCGTCGACGAGCAGGGCAGCGAACTGAAGCGAAGCTTCGAGGAACTGCGGATCGCGTCCGATCGCACCGCGAACTGGCTGCGCAGCCTTGGCATCGCTCGTGGCGATCGCCTGCTGGTGATGCTGCCGAACCGGGTCGAGCTGTGGGAAACGATGCTGGCGGCGATCAAGCTCGGCGCGGTGCTGGCACCGGCCACGCAGATCCTGTCGGCGGCTGATCTGCAGGACCGCATCGAACGCGGCGCGATGCGGGCGGTGATCGCCGATGCTGCCAGCGTCGCCAAATTCGACGGCATCGCTGACGGCCGCCTGAAGATCGTCGTCGGCGGCGCAGCGCCCGGCTGGACCGGCTACGCCGATGTGGCGCAGGCGCCGTTCGACTACGCGCCGGATGGCCCGACCCAGGGCAGCGATCCCTGTGTGCTGTACTTCACCTCCGGCACCACCTCGAAGCCGAAGATGGTGCTGCACACCCAGACCAGCTATCCGGTCGGCCATCTGAGCACGCTGTACTGGCTCGGCCTGCAGCCGGGTGATGTGCACCTGAACATCAGCTCGCCGGGCTGGGCCAAGCACGCCTGGAGTTGTTTCTTCGCGCCCTGGCAGGTTGGCGCGACGGTGTTCATCTACAACCAGGGCCGCTTCGATGCCGCCAGGACCTTGGCGACCATCGCCCGCTGCGGCGTCACCAGCCTGTGCGCGCCGCCAACCGCCTGGCGCAGCCTGATTCTCGAAGACCTGAAGGCGCATCCGGTGCGCCTGCGCGAGCTGACCAGCGCCGGCGAGCCGCTGAATCCGGAAGTGATCGAGCAGGTGAAGAGCGCCTGGGGCATCAGCATCCGCGAAGGCTTCGGCCAGACCGAATCGACGGCAATGCTCGGCAACCCGCCCGGCCAGCCGCTGCGACCGGGTTCGATGGGTCGGCCGCTGCCGGGCTATGCGATCGACCTGCTCGATCTCGACGGCAAGCCGGCCAAGGAAGGCGAAATCTCGGTGCGGCTGACGCCCCGGCCGACCGCGATCATGGCCGGCTACGCCGGCGATGAGGCGAAGACCGCGAAGGCGCTCGGCGGCTCGCACTACGGCACCGCTGATGTCGCATCGATCGATGCCGATGGCTACTACTGGTACGTCGGCCGCACCGACGACGTGTTCAAGAGTTCGGACTACCGGATCTCGCCGTTCGAGCTGGAAAGTGCCTTGCTGGAGCATCCGGCCGTTGCCGAGGCGGCGGTGTTCGACAGCCCCGATCCGAAGCGCCTTTGCGTGCCCAAGGCCTGCGTGGTGCTGGCGCCGGGACATGCCGCAAACGCCGATACCGCGAAGGCGATCCTGCTGTTTGCCCGCGAGCGGCTGGCGCCGTACCAGAAGATCCGTGTGCTGGAGTTCTGCGAGTTGCCCAAGACGGTGTCCGGCAAGGTCCGCCGCAACGAACTGCGCGCCACCGAAGCCGGGCGCCGTGCGGCTGGCACGCGTGGCGAGCAGGAATATCTGGAAGCCGATTTCCCCGAACTGCTCGAAAGCCCGAGGCGCACATGAAGCCGACTTCCACTGCCGTCAGATTGCCGGGCCAGGCACGACTCTGCGTCATGCAGGTCAAGGTCGAAGCGGTCCAGGTCTGGTTCCACTGCCCCCGCTGCGATGCGCCGCTGGAAGGCTACCTGAGCGATCCACGCGGCTGCGTGGACATCACCTGCGAAGCCTGCGGCGAGGAATTCGACATTCCCGCTGCGGCCAGTCTCGTCATTGTCTGAACAGGACGCACCCATGAACGCACCCGTCGATTCGAAACCCATTCCGCTGTCCGAGCTGCCGGTCGTCTGGACCGACAAGGAGAAGCATCGCTTCAAGGTGGCGCGGCGCAGCTTCGTCGATCCGGAGATCCTGAAGACCGAGTACGAGACGATCTTCAACAAGTGCTGGCTGTACATCGGGCATGAGTCGGAGCTGGTCAAGCCCGGCGACTTCGTGACCCGCATCGTCGCCAAGCGCAGCATCCTGTTCACCAAGGACGCCGGCGGCACGATCAACGCCTTCTTCAATGCCTGCCCGCATCGCGGTGCCCAGGTCTGCCGCGAGCGCAAGGGCAACGCCAAGTCGTTCCAGTGCTTCTATCACGGCTGGGTGTTCGGGGCCGACGGCAAGCTCAAGAGCCAGCCGGGCAGCGACTGCTACCCGGATGATTTCAATGCCGATGGCCAGGCCAATCTGGTGGCCGTGCCGCGCATCGATTCCTATCGCGGCTTCTGGTTCATCTGCTTCGATGCCGGCGTGCAGTCGCTGCCCGACTATCTGGCCGGTGCCAAGGAATGGATCGACATCGTCGCCGACCAGTCGGAAACGATGATGACCCTGGTCGGCGGTACGCAGGAGTACCAGATCCGCGCCAACTGGAAGCTCTTGACCGAGAACTCGATCGACGGTTACCACGCGATCAATACCCACGCGACCTATGTCGACTACCTGAAGAACTCGCAGGGTTCGATGAGCCCGGTGCCGTTCGACGGCACTGGCTACGATCTTGGCAACGGCCACGCGGTGATCGAGTACCGCGCGCCCTGGGGCCGGCCGGTGGCGCAGTGGATTCCACTGTGGGGCGAGGAAGGCAAGGTGGAGCTGGAGAAGGTGCACGCGCGGCTGGTGGAGCGCTTCGGCCAGGAACGCGCCGATCGCATCGCGTTCTCCAACCGCAACATGTTCATTTTTCCGAACCTCGTCATCAACGACATCATGGCGATCACCGTGCGCACCTATTACCCGACCGCGCCGGATGCGATGAACGTGTTCGGCTGGGCGCTGGCGCCGCAGGAAGAGAACGCCTGGGCGCGCAAGTACCGGCTGTCGAACTTTCTCGAATTCCTCGGCCCCGGCGGCTTCGCCACGCCGGACGATGTCGAAGCGCTGGAGCAGTGCCAGCGCGGCTTCGAATCGATGCTCGAAGCGCCGTGGAGCGACATCTCCAAGGGCATGAAGAAGGACAAGGTCAACTACGACGACGAACTGCAGATGCGGGCGTTCTGGACCCGGTGGCAGGCCTGCACGAAAGCCACGGCCGCGCCGGCGCGAGGTGACCGCTGATGAGCACGCTGACTCTCGCCAACGTGACCCGCGAGCAGGTCGAGGACTTCATGTTCCTCGAAGCCGAGATGCTCGACGAATGGCGCCTGAAGGAATGGCTGACCCTGTTCACGATGGATGCCACCTACAACGTGCCGGCCACCGACGTGGCGCCGAACGCCTCGCCGGACAGCTCGCTGTTCTACGTCGCCGATGACCGCTTCCGTCTCGAACAGCGCGTCGAACGCCTGCTGAAGCGCACCGCACACGCCGAGTTCCCGCGCTCCAAGACCCGGCATCTGGTGTCGAACGTGCGCATCCGCAGCCGTTCGGAAGCCGAGCTGGATGTCGGCGCGGCGGTGCTGACCTTCCGCACCAAGATGGGCCTGACCGAAACCTATATCGGCAGCTATCGCTACCGGCTGGTGGTGCAGGACGGCCGGCTGCTGATCCACGAGAAGCGCTGCGTCCTCGACATGGATGGCCTGAAGCCCAATGGCCGCATCAGCATCATTCTGTGAGCAGGCCCGTCAGCCGGCATGTCCCCGCTACCGATGAAACGCATTGCCCATTCATCGTCATTCCGGCGCAGGCCGGAATCCAGGGTCGCCTGCACGGCAGCCCCGGATGGCGCGGCGAGCAGTCGCGTTCCGTGTACTGGATTCCGGCGTTCGCCGGAATGACGGTTTCGGCGCCGGCGGCACTCGCGAACCCCGTGATTCCTGCATCAGCGCAGTATCTGAACGAGTGATCGAACGATGACCTCTCCCTTTCGCTACAGGCGCCTCGGCTACGTCGCGCTGAACGTCACCGATCTGGCGCGCAGCACCGCGTTCTATCGCGATCTGGTCGGCCTCGACGTCAGCGCCACCACCGACGATTGTGTCGCGCTGCGCTGCTCGCGTGATCACCACGCGCTGCTGCTCTATCCGGCGGCGGCACCGGGGCTCAAGCGCATCGCCTTCGAACTGGAATCGGCGGCCGATCTGGCCGCGGCGCGCGCGCATCTGGCCAGCATCGGGCTGGCCGTGGAAGCGGTGTCGGCCGAGGAAAAGAAGGCGCTGCGGCAGGTCGATGCACTGCGCTTCCGGATTCCCGGCAGCGGCCTGTGTATCGAGTTGTTCGTGCAGATGATGTTCATGGCCAAGCCCTTCGAGGCGCGGCTGGCGAAGATCGAGCGGCTCGGCCATGTGGTGCTCAATGTCGCCGACTTCAACGGCACGGTCAGCCTGCTGAACGAGCAGCTCGGCTTCCGCACTTCGGACTTCGTGCCCGGCTTCGCGGCCTTCCTGCGCTGCTTCCCGAACCCGCTGCACCACTCGATGGCCGTGCTCAGCGGCGATCACGATCACCTGAACCATGTGAACTTCATGGTCAGCGACATCGACGACATCGGCCGGGCGATGAACCGCATGAAGGCGGCCGGCGTGGAGATCGTGTTCGGCCCGGGCCGGCACCTGCCGTCGGAAAGCATCTTCCTGTACTTCCTCGATCCGGACGGCATGACCGTCGAATACAGCTTCGGCATGGAATGCTTCCCGGAAGCCGGTGCCCGTGAAGCGCGGCTGCTGGAACCGGTGCCGGCCACGCTCGATACCTGGGGCAGCGTCGCCACGCCGGCGTTCGGCAAGATCGGCGCGATCGAGCAGCGCTCATGACCGGCCTCCGCTTCGAAGGCCAGGTGGCGATCGTCACCGGCGCCGGTCGCGGCATCGGCTACGCCTGTGCCGAGCGCTTCGCGGCCGAAGGCGCGAATCTGGTGATCGGCGATCTCGATGCTGCGCAGGTCGATGCCGCGGTCGCGTCGCTGATCGCCGACTACGGCGTGAAAGTGGCCGGCGTGCCTGGCGACCTGTCGCAGCAGCATGTGGCTGAAGCGACGATCCAGGCCGCGCTCGATCACTTCGGCCGCCTCGACGTGCTGGTCAACAACGCCGGCGGCGGCATCCTGCGGCCGTTCCTCGATCACACGCCGGACACGCTGAAGGCGACCATCGACCGCAATCTGTGGACCTGCATCTGGTGCTGCTGGTATGCGCTGCCGACGATGCGCGCGCAGGGCTACGGCCGCATCGTCAATCTGGGTGCCGATTCGGTGCGCAACGGCCTGTTCGATCACGCCGCCTACAACGCCGCCAAGGGCGGCATGCACGGCATGACCACCGGTCTTGCCCGCGAATACGCCCGCGAAGGCATTACCGTGAACACCGTGGCGCCCTGCGTGGTGCAAACGCCGCAGCTCGATGAAGTGGCCAAGCGCGATCCCGAACTGGTGCGCAAGGTCATCGACGTGGTGCCGATGGGCCGGCCGGGCACGATGGAAGAAGTCGCGTCGATGGTCGCTTACCTCGGCAGCCGCGAAGCCGCCTTCGTCACCGGCCAGGTGATCAGCGTCAACGGCGGCACCACGATGCTCTGAAGCCGGCGCGAACCGCCGGCTGCGCAGTCCCACACCGACACGACCCATGACCCAGACCGTCGCCACCATTCCCGAATCCGAACTGCTCGACGGCGAGATGAAAAGCGCCTTCCTGCCGGACGGCACTCGCATCGCGCTGTTCCACATCAACGGCGGCTACTACGCGACGCAGGACACCTGCACGCACGAGAACGCCTCGCTGAACGACGAGGGCACCGTCGATGGTGATCGCGTGACCTGCACCTGGCATTACTGCGAGTTCTCGATCGTCACCGGCGAAGCGCTGAACTCGCCGTGCAGCGAGCCGTTGCAGACCTATCCGGTGAAAGTCATCGACGGTGTGCTCCATGTCGTCTGCTGACGGCAAGACGCCGAAGCCGAAGCTGCCCCGTCCGGACAAGCCGGTGGCGACCCGCCGCCGCACCCAGGCCGAACGCTCCGACGAGATGCGCCAGCGGCTCGTGGAAGCGGCATCGGTGGTGCTGCGCCGCAAGGGCTATGCGGGCCTGCGCACCGATGAAGTAGCGCGAGTCGCCAAGGTGTCGCGCGGCGCGCTGCAGCATCACTTTCCGAGCAAGGACAGCCTGGTGGTGGCCACCGCCGAACACCTGCTGCAGGCCAGCCTGAATCGCGGCGCGCGCCGCGCGGCGTCGGTTGCTGCTGCCGCCGATCCGATCGACGCGATCATCGAGGACGGCATCGAATTCTTCCTCGGGCCCGACTTCACCGTGGTGCTCGACCTGGTGCTGGCCGGCAGCAAGAGCCGCGCGATCCGCGACCAGATCTACGCCCATGCGCGCAGCAGCCGTCTCGGTGTCGAGCAGGCATGGCTGGAGCTGCTGGTGGCGCGCGGCGTGCCACGCGAAAAGGCCGAAAAAGTGCTGTGGCTGACCATCAGCGTGGTGCGCGGCTTCGCCGTGCGCGCGCTGTGGCAGCAGGACGAAGCGCTGTTCCGCAGCCTGCTCGCCGAATGGAAGCTGATTGTCAGCGGCCATCTGGCGGCGCTGTCGAGCCACGCATCCGACCACAACCAGAACCCCCCGCTGTCCAAGAACCCCGGAGCAACACGATGAGCCTGTGGAACGATTTTGTCGGTGCCGAGATCCGCTACATCGACACGCCGACCTACGGCCGCATCCGCATTGCCGAGGCCGGCCCGAAGGACGCGCCGGTGATCCTGTTCCAGCACGGCATCGGCGGCCATCTGGAGGCCTACAGCAAGAACCTGGTGCCGCTGTCCGACCAGTTCCGCTGCATCGCCTTCGACTACGTCGGCCATGCGCTGTCGACCCGCAAGGACATGGAATACACCCCGCCGGTGCTGGCCGAGCAGGTGCGCGAGCTGATGGACGCGATGGGCATCGAACGCGCCCATCTGTCCGGCGAATCGCTGGGCGGCTGGGTGTCCGGCTTCTTCGCCGTGAAGTACCCGCAGCGGGTGCTGAAGCTGATGCTCAATACCGGCGCCGGCATTCCGATCGTCTCGGAAAAGGGCCGCGCCGACATGCTGGATCTGATGGAGCGTTCGAAGAAGGCCGCCGGTGTCGCGCCGAGTTTCGAGATGGTCAAGCACCGCATCGAATGGCTGATCCACCCGAGCAACCATGCCCGCCTGGTCACCGACGAGCTGGTCAACCTGCGCCTGCGCTACTACCTGATGCCGGAAGGCCGCGAAGTGACGCCGAAGGTCAACCGCATGCTGCCGCGCCACGACGAGTTCCTGGTGCCGCTGGAGCAGATCACGGTGCCGACCATGCTGCTGTGGACGCGTGACAACCCGATCCACGATCTCGATTCGGCGCGCGCCGCCCATGCCCGCATCCCCGGTTCGACGCTGTACGTGATGGAAGCCGACAGCGCCCACTGGCCGCAGTACGAAGACCCGGAAGAGTTCAACCGCGTGGCTCGCGCCTTCTTCGGTGGTGCTGCCTGATGGCAGCGCGTGCGAAAGCCGGCAAGGCCTCCGCAGCAGCAGCAGCAACAGCAGCAAAGCCGACGTCACCGGCGGCGCTGGCCAAGCCGCTGCGCGAGGCCTACGGCAGCGGCCAGCCGATCGCGCCGATCCGCGATCGGCTTGCACCCGGTGATCTGGCTGCGGCCTACGCGGTGCAGGACATCAACACCCGGCACTGGCTGAAGGCCGGCCGTCGCCTGGCCGGCCGCAAGATCGGCCTGACCTCGACGGCCGTGCAGCAGCAGCTCGGCGTCGACCAGCCGGACTTCGGCATGCTGTTCGCCGACATGGCCGTCTGCGACGACGAGGCAGTGACGCTCGACCGCGTGTTGCAGCCGAAGGTCGAAGCCGAAGTCGCCTTCGTGCTGGAGCGCGACATCACCACGGAGCAGGCGACGATGGCCGACGTGCTGCGCGCCGTCGGCTACGCGGTGGCCGCGATCGAAATCGTCGGCAGCCGCATCGCCAACTGGGACATCCGCCTCGTCGACACCGTGGCCGACAACGCTTCGAGCGGGCTTTACGTGCTCGGCAACACGCCAATGCGGCTGGCCGGGCTGGCCGGGCTGGACCTGCGCGACTGCGCGATGCAGATGACCCGCGCCGACCAAGTGGTGTCGACCGGCGTCGGCCACGCCTGCCTGGGGCATCCGCTGAACGCGGTGCTGTGGCTGGCGCGCAAGATGGTCGAAGTCGGCCGGCCGTTGCAGGCCGGCGACACGATCCTGTCGGGGGCGCTCGGGCCGATGGTGGCGGTGAAGGCGGGGGATCGCTTCGAGGCGAGGATTGCGGGCCTGGGTTCGGTGAGGGCGCGGTTCGCGGCTTGATCGCTTACGGCTCACGGCTCACGGCTCACGGCTCACGGCTTGCGCGCTGCGCCGCTGCTTGCTGACGGGCGATCCGATTGAGCATCGCCCTCCGAATTCGTCATTCCGGCGAAAGCCGGAATCCAGAGCGGCGTGTGCCTGGGCTTGAGCTGGTGAAAGGCAGCGTGAAGGGTATCGAGACCCGCCACCGGTGGCACGCGTAGTCAAGCACAAGACGTTTCGATCCGGTATCCGATCGAATGAGGTCGAGGCCGACGGGTCAGACCCGCTCGACGGCGCTTCGGCCCGACTGCATCCCCGTCTCACCGTCATTCCGGCGAAAGCCGGAATCCAGGGCTGCATGCGCCTGGCTCGGTGAAAAGCGTGGTGTCTCGTTTTTGTTGTGAGCCTTCGTGCTGCACTTTCGCGCTGTCGCGCGAGTTACATTATTTGCGCGCCAAAGAAAGTAACTCGCGCGACAGCGCGAAACAGTGCGATGCGACTCGGGACATAAAGCAGGGTCGACATTAATTCGAGCCTAGCCCCTTTAATTCCTTGAGGATTGGGCGGGAGACGCATCCACCCGATCCTTGGATCTTGATTGACGATGCTTCGGTAGGGCGGGTCGCGACCCGCCCTGCTGCGCTGACCGGTTGCCCTGAAGATCAACGCGCGCGGCTACAACTGCCCGGCGATGCCATTTCGAGCTTCGCTACCGCCTGCTGGCCTTCCTGTTCCGGAATCAGCTCGACGCCGGCACCACCGACAAACACACCCATTTTGATGTACTGCCGGACGAAGTAGTTCTTGTTGGCTTCCGTCGTGAGCTCGAGTCCATTCGGAGAAAACTCGGATTCTGTGTCGATCTTGTGGCTCTTGTTGCCTTCGACTTCAGTGAAGAAGAAGACATCTGGAGCGCTTTCGCCAAGGCATTTGCTATCGACCCAGACGTCCTTCTTCAATGCCTTTCCGACAAAGCTGTCGCGATAGACGTACAGACCCGCATTGCCCTGGCTTGGCGGGTTGAACTGTTTGGCTTTTGCAGAAGCCTCTTTCGAGGCCATATTCACGGATGCGCAGCCCGAGAGCGTGATTGCGCAGGCAATGCCCAACGACGAGATGATTTTGGATTTCATGGTTTCTCTGTGAATGGTGATGGTCCGGGCCATGCTTGGCCCACTACAGCAGCCGGATTTAAGGTCTGTCCTCACATCCTGCGCGAACGCAAGAGCTCAGGACAGTCACAACACGGATGGGTAATGTGATCGTACGGTTCCTGCAAACACCGCTGATCACATTTCCTCTTGTTCTCCCTCTGCACCGACGTCCGAGTCGGCGGCACCATTCTGACAGCAAGCGTGGCCCGGATAGAGCGCAGCGAAATCCGGGAGGCGCAATCTTTCGGCATCAATGCTGTCCTGGATTTCGCGCTGCTCTATCCGGACTACCTAGCTAATGACTTCAATGGGCTAAGCCCCGTGATCAATTGCGGTTACGCCGTACTGCAGTGACCTCTAAGCACATGATCGAGCCACAAGCGGTGTAAACGTCGGCTGCATTAGCTGCCTGATCAACGACGAGATCATGGACACTTCGGCGGTCGTTCCGCAGATTGAGGCTCCTGAATGAGCACAGCGTCCAGCCGTTCATCGATGGACCGGGCGGTTTCCATTGCTGCGTTTGCAACGGCTCGGCCCTTGCCGTCCAGGAAACGATAGGTGGTGCACAGCACGATCTCGACATTGCGCCCGTCCTGGCTGGTAGCACGGATGGTGTAGGGCCCGATCCTGGCGCCCTCCAGGTGCGGGAAGTGAGAGCCCAAGCGTGTCTCTGCGAATGCTGATTCGGAAAGCGTGAGAGATGACATGAGCGCGGCGCGCACATTTGGCTTCTGGGCCATTAGTGACTCCAGCTCTTTCGTTCCAAGAGTTCCCCCGGCGGCAGAATCGGCCGTAACGCAAAGAAGCAGAGCGCTTGCGATGCGGTAAGCGATGATCTTCACAAAGGTGCTCGACGTTTGAATTTAACCAGCTTAGCGCGGGTAGCGCGCAGCGAAATCCGGGAGACACAATCTTCGGCATTAATGCCGTCCCGGATTTCGCGTTGCTCTATCCGGGCCATCTCGCTGCTTGGTTGAGATTCGGCTCGGGATGCCGAAGTCAAGAAAAACGGCAGAGCACGACCGCGCCAGACTTGAGCGAGGGGGTGGGCGGCACTTGCCTAGAGGAACGTACACACTACGACCGAAAAGGCTAGCCAGACGACGCCAGCAGCTGTGACAGGGTGGGCCCGACCTTGCGTCCTGAGGTCGTAGATGAGCAGGGAAACGAAGAGACCGATCCACGTGCCCCACAGGAACAGTTCAAAGCCGATGGCATCGATCTGTTCAGTGTAGACCGAAGCCAAGGTGACCTTTGCCCAATCTGCAACTAAAGGGTCGTATGCGCGGCTCAAAATCGGCTCGATCATGAACAGCGTGCCGACCAGTATTAGACGTTTATGTACAGCTGGCTTCGTCCGCAGCTTCCACGCAAGAACAATGCAGGTGGCAAATGCCGGCAGCAAGAGCCTGTTCATACGAATGACGGGCTCCATGTCGTCCCACCCTTTCCACTTGACGATGAACAGATACAGGGTGGAGAGACTTACTCCGGCAGCCACCAGGAGCGTGGTGGCTCCGACCGCCTTGTGCAGACGGAGATTCCGGATCCGAACGAGATTCGCCTGCGTTGCAAACAGGATGTACCAGGCAAGGCCGAACAAACCATGAACAATGAACTTCGGGTCCCTGTTGCTGGGTTGGCCTACATCAGTAAAGAGGTTGTCCGAGAAGGCGACGACGCTCAACACCAGCAAGAGCAAGCTCACAACAGTGAAGTAGGCGTGCATGAAGGGAGCCCGGGGTGCTGGTTGTGATGGCCGCGACGGCGATTCCTGTGCCGCCTAACTGGAATTAGCCATTAAAACGCACGATAACGCCCGCACCCCACGTTATCGTGCATCCGCGCCGGATCACACCACAGGCCCCGTCAAGCAGCAACGGTCATCCCCAGGCCGGCAGCGCCAACACGCAAGCCGCGCTCCGGCCTCAAACCGCCCCCAACCGCTGCAACGCCGCCTGCGTCAGATAACGGTCATACAGCTTCGGATCATTGGCCCCCGACTGATGCTGGCCTTCCACCGCCCGCACCTGTTCGATGCGGGTGACGCTGTTGGTCTGGATGTCGCTGGAAGTGACATGCGCCCAGCTCCAGTACGGGTGCTTGCCGTCCATGACGCGCTTCGAGCCGGCTTCGTACAGCGTGTAGGCGCCGTCGAAGGAGCGGTACGGCTGCATGTTGCGGTCGTAGGTGACCATGCCGACGACGACCTGGTTGCGGGCGTCGAACCAGACGCGCTTCTTGCCGATCGGGGCGCGCGGGAATTTCAGCGGTTCGGCTTCCACCATGATCGCTTCGGGGATCAGCTCGACGGTTGCGTCCCAGAAGGTCTTGCCCTTCGGGCCGCCGTGGGTGCCGTGTTCCCAGTTGTCGTTGTCGTGATTCCAGCTGTCCGACAGGCCGCCGAGGAACGGGCCGCGGCCGACGATCTTGTAGTTGCCCCAGGTGTGCAGCGGGTCGCCGGCGGCCCAGGCATCGGACAGGAACAGGGTCAGGCCGGGGATCAGCGGTTCGAAGCGCTGATTGGTCGGGAACTGGCGGATGCGGCGGAACTCCGGCACATAGCCGTAGAGCTGCGGGAAGGTGGAGTGGTCGTAGTCCCAGACGTTCAGGAAGCTGGTGCCGCGATAGGCCTGCGGCTCCAGGAAGAACACGCTCTGGAAGCGCAGCTTGCTCTTCTGCTCTTCCCAGTACGGCTTCGGGTCCATGCTGACGCGGCCGATCGGCGACATCTCTGCCCAGCCGCCGGAGTACTTGAAGCGCTCCTGGCCGCCCTGATCGATGGTGGTCAGCTTCATCGCGTAGAACGAGGCGTCGTGGCGGCCCCAGCTCAGGGTCTGGGCGGCGAACAGTTCGATGCCGTTGGTCGGATTCGGAAACGGGTTGCCGCCGATCCACGGGCCGCCGGTGTTCTTGTCGACGACGTTGCCCTTGGCGTCGAACATGCCGCGACCGCTGTTCGACAGCGTTGCTTCGATGTACTCCCACGGAGACAGTCGCATGACATCGGTGGTGGTCTTGACGATCTTCAGCCGCCGGCCCTGCTTGAGGATCTGCTCGTAGCGCACCGGCTCGATCAGGTCCTTCACCAGTTCGACGTTCCTGGCGTCGATGATGTCGCCGGTCTTGATCTTGCCCTTGGTGTAGCCCTCGATCGACAGCAGTTCCTCGGGATAGGCCTTGCTGATCTCGCCGGTCTTGGCGATCGCCTCGTGCAGCGGCATCAGCACGCCGGTCGACAGCGTGCCCTTGGCGGCGTCGGCAAGGAATTTCCGGCGGCTGTAGCCGGCGTCGTAGCGGAGCAGTTTCATCGTCGTCAGGTATCCGGGAAGGGCTGCGGGAAAAGCGAAAGAAGCGATGGATGGAGCAGCGCGTTCGGCGCTGCGGATCAGATCGGCGGCGGCCGGTCGGCTCGATCGAGCACCGGGCGGGTCGGCTTGCCGGTCGGCGAGCCGCCAGGTGGTTCCAGCGTGATTGCGAACACCACGGTGCGGCTGGCATCGAGGCCCTGCGGCACGTCGACGACGACCGTGGAGTCGCGCTCGGTGCCGAGGATCGCCAGCGGTCGCGGCGCGCCGTCATCGGCCAGCCACCACAACTGCACGCTGGCGCGGCCGGTGCTCAGGTAGTCGTCGCTGGCAGTGATCGCCAGCTTCCGGTGATCCGGCGACAGGCTGATCATCCAGCCCATGCGGGAGCCGGGCATGCCGAGGCGCGCCAGCAGCACCGGCAGCGGGCGCAGTTCGTCGTCGCCCAGTTCGGGTTCGGCCAGCTCGGTGCGGTCGGCGCGGTCGGCCGGCGGCTGGGCTGGGAAGCTCAGGCGAGCGCCAGCCAGTTCGATCAGGCCGCCGACGATCAGCAGCCCGCAGGCGCAGGCGGCGGCCAGGAAGCGGACGCGCCGGAACCAGACCGCGCGCCGGCGCAGCGGCCGCGTCTGGCGCTGCGCTGGTGCTGCCGTGTCCGGGCTGATCGGCGATGTCGGCAATGACGATGACGATGACGAAGGCTGCCGCCGGGTCTCGGCAATCAGCGCGGCCCGCAGCGCCGCCGGCGGCGACACGGCCGGCAGGCCGTAGGCGATCGGCGCGAAGCGGCTTTCCCAGACGCCGACCCGGCGGCGCACATCCGGACGCGTGGCGATCAGCCGCTCGAAGCGGGCGCGGGCCGGGCCGCGCAGCGCGCCCAGCACGTACTGGGCGGCCAGCCGGTCGATCAGTTCGGGATGGTCGTAGATCATCGGCCCACTTCCAGACACTGCCGCAGGCGTACCAGCGCACGGCGAATGCGGGCCTTGACGGTGCCCAGCGGCAGACCCAGGTGATCGGCCAGTTCCTGGTTCGAATAGCCCTCGTAGAAGCTCAGCAGCAGGCAGCGCCGATGGGCGTCGTCCATGGTGTCGAGGCAGCGGGACAGGCGGTCGATGTCGGTGAGCACGATGGCGTCGAATTCGGGCGATCGTGGAGGTACGGCGGCGTCGCGCAGATCGGACGCGTGGCTGCTCAGGCGTTCGGCCTGCGCCTGGCGGCTGCGCACCACATCGATCGCCCGGTAGCGGGCGATGCCGATCAGCCAGCCGGCGGCGTCGCCGCGCTCCGGCGCATAGGTGCTGCCGCGCCGCCAGATGCGGATGTAGCAGTCCTGCAGCGCCTCGTCGGCCTGTCCGGGGTCGCGCAGCATCCGCAGCAGCACGGCGTAGAGGTAGCGGCTGGTCTCGTCATAGAGCGCGGTGAAGGCTTCGGCATCGCCCTGCGACACCCGTTCCAGCAGCAGGCGCAAACGGTTTTCGTCGACCGGCATCCGCAGCGGCGCGCGCGGCAGCAGCGCCTGCAGTCGCGCTTCGAAGCCGGCGATCGCCGCCTGCTCGATGTCGTGGCCGGGGATGAAGCCGGCCATCGCGTCGGCGTCGATGTCGGCATCGTGATGACTCGATGTCGTCACGGGCGCGCGATCGTTCAGGGCTGGCCGACCACAGCCGGCGATGGCGGCACGAAGGCCTGTTCCAGCACGTAGGCGTCGTCGAAGTGCTGCTCGCCGACGTAGCTGACCGGCAGCCGCATGAAGTGGCGCAGCGCGCCCGGCCGCGGCACGCCGCTGACCGCGTACCACTCCGGGGCCGGCGTGCGGGTGCCGGCGATGGTGCCGTCGGCGCCGAACAGGTTGCGGGTGCCGCCGCCCGGCAGCGGCAGCCGGTACAGCTCTTCGAAGCGGCCCAGCTGGTAGCGCTGCGCCGGCACCGTGGTGTCGGCGGCGGTGACGCCGCGCAGGCCGCCGTCGCGCGCCAGGATCAAGCTCGGTTCGGCTGGCGCCGGTGGGTCCTGCGGGAAGAACGGGCTCAGGCCGTCATCGGCGCTCGGCCGGCGCGGCAGATCGGCGCGCACGGCGAACCAGAAGTGCTCGCGGCCGGAGCCGCGCACGCTGTCGTAAGCGATCGGCCGCAGCTCGTTGTCGAGCGTGACCCGCCAGATCAGGCTGTCGACCGGCGCCTCGCCCGGCAGCGCATCGGCGCTGCGGAACCACAGGAAGTAGTTGACCTGGATCAGCCGCGCGCCGCCGAAGCGGGTGAAGCCGATCTGGTAGTGCACGGTGTGCTGGCGGGTGTCGATGTCCAGCCGCGCGCCGCCGTGGCCGTCGTCGACCCAGACCGGTGTGCCGAGCTGGCGCTGGCCGGTGCCGGCCGCCATCAGCAGCTCCGGCGCGTTGACCTCGGCGATCGCCCGCCAGGCCGAATCGACCAGGCCGGGGAAGCCAAGCTCGTCCGGGTAGGCATCGCTGACGCGGGTCGGGATCAGCGACACGTCCTCCACCGGCTGCACCTGCCAGCGCAGCGGCGCCTCGGGCCCGAGCCGTTCGCTGCGCGGGCTGGCGAACGCGCGCCGCACCGCGTCCTCGTGGGCACGCAGGCGGGCGCGCTGCAGCGGCAGGGTCAGCGGATACAGGCCCAGCGCCCGGGTGGCGGACGAATAGGCGTCCGGCGGCACCATGGTGTCGTGCACCAGCTTGAAGTTGTCCGGATCATCGAATTCCAGCGCCGCCAGGCCGCGCCCGCAGTTCAGGAATTCGCCGCGCAGGATCGCGCGCTGCTGGGAATCGAGGCCGAGATTCTCGTACTCGAACTCGCGGGCTTCCTGGTCGAACTCGCGCATCCGGCGCAGCCAGGCACCGACTTCGTCGATCGTTCTGACCTCGTCGCGGAACGAAGCCAGCAGGCGGTCGCTGCGCAGGTACGGAAAGCCCGGCACCCGGTAGAACACGCCGTCGCGGACGCCGGCGGCATCGATCTTTGCGTCGATCTCCGCGTAGCGCGCGCGGCAGGTTTTCAGCGCGACGAAGAAGCCGCTGGGTTCGGCGAGGTGCGGGCTGCGGGCGCAGCCGGCGACAGCGGTGGTGAGGGCGATGCAGGTCAGCAGCAGGACGGTGTGGATGCGCATGGGCGGTGCCGGTCGGGGCGCGCCGCTAGCGGTGCGCCGGCTGTGGGGCGGCCGGTGGCGGTGGTGACACCGGCGGGAACGACCACTCGAGGCTGACTTTCGCGGTGCCGGCCCACAGGCCCAGCCAGGTCGAGTTGCCGTTCAGTGACAACGGCAGAGGCAGCGTTGCGGATGCCTTGCCGCTGGCCGGCGCATGACGAAGGGTGTCGGTGATCCATTCCAGCGCCGCCGTCGGCATCGGCTGCGGCTCGGTGGCCCGCGAGGTGTGCTTGGATTCGGTGAACTCGGTGACGCCGACCGGCGACGGAATGTGGATGTTCTCCACCCACAGCGGCCGCTTGGCGTCGTCGGGGTCGAAGACGATGGTGAAATGGCTGCACAGCGGCAGGCCGTCGCTGGCGTTGAGGCTGTCGGCCGTGCGGTGTTCCTGGAACGGCACCAGGCGGTCGATGGTCTTGTTCCAGCGCTCGCCGGCGATGTCCATTTCCAGCGTCACCCGCGATGCGCCGGCGCAGCCCTTGTACGGCAGGAAGTGGTAATAGCGGCCGGGCTCGTCTTCCTCTTCCATCGCCTCCGGATACTGGGTGGCGGCGAGGATCGCGGCGTAGAACAGCTGGGTTTCCTGGTTGCACACGGCGTCGCCGCGGCACTTCATCTGGTCGTACTGCATGCGCTTGGCCAGCTCGGCTTCCTCGGCCGGCGTCGACGGCAGCTTCAGCTTGCCGCCGCTGGCTTCGATGGCCTTCTTTGCCTGCCGCGCCAGGTGCACGGTCTTGGCTTCCAGCCGGGCATTGAGATCGGGATCGAGCAGGTTGCGGATCTGCAGCTCGCCGTCGCTGCGCATCGGCACCCGCAGCTCGTAGCGCTGCCGGGTGCTGCCCTTCGACCACTGCCGCGCCGGGTGCTTGGGGTCGTTCTTTTCCCAGCTCTGGGTCGCCTCGACGGTGGCGACCACGGTCAGTACCCGGTCGACCGGTGCCGCCTGCGCGCTGCTGGCCAGCAGCGCTGCGGCCAGCGCCAGCGCCGCTCCACGTGGATGCCGAATGGCAAGGTCCGGAAACGGCGGTGGCGTCTGGCGCATGGCGGCTGGGCGGTTCAGTCGCCGCCGAAACGGCGGCCGTAGGAGATGCCGATGCTCATGTTGCAGTTGGCGATCGTCGCTTCGCCGCCGCCGAAGGCAGCGGGGATCGAGTTCTCGCCGCTGACGCGGCGGCGCTCGGACATCGCGAAGAAGCCGGACAGCTCGTGCACCTTGGCGACCGTCCAGGTGCTGCCGAGGGTCAGGTGGAACTTCGAGGTGCCGGGCGACTGCTGGTTGAGCAGGATGTTGTGCCGCGACAGCAGCTGGGTGGAGTAGATGAAGCCGCCGCGCACGGTGAGCGATGGCGACACCTCATGCTCCACGCCGAGCTTGTAGGCGTTCTGGTTGTTGAAGCCGAAGCCCGGGCCGTTGGCGGAACCGAGCGGCCGGCCGGCGGCCAGACGATCGATCCCGTTGCCGAAGCCGTTGCTGCGCTGGTAGCCGAAATGCTGGTACTCGAGCGCCAGCCGCCAGCCGTCGGCCGGGCGGGCCAGCAGCGCGCCGCCGAAGATCGCCGGGATTTCCAGCTTGCCCTGGTCCGGCAGCAGGCCCCGGTATTCCTCGATGCGCAGCTGCAGCGCCTGCGTGCGGTAGGACAGGCCGGCGTCGAGCCACGGCGTCAGCGGCGCGGTCCAGCCGATGGTCAGGCTCATGCCGTAGCTGGTGTGCGGGCCCTGGTTCGACACCGCATCCGGCGTTTCCGACAGCGGCGCAAACGGCAGCAGGCCTTCCACCGACAGCCACTGGTGCTGCAGGTTGAGCGACATGCCGAGGCTGTGGCTGCCCAGCCGGTGGGCGACCGCCAGCGACAGGCCGCCGATCTTCAGCGAGGTCTGCGCCGAATCGGAGACGCCGTTGTCGTTCGGGCCGGCGAAGCGCGCGTACGGGCTTTGCGGATAGACCGGGCCGAAACCGGCGGCGAAGGCGGTGACGGCGAACGCCCAGCGGTCGTCGATCTTGAAGTTCGCGCCGACCTGGGGGATCGGGTAGTAGTTGCTCTTGTACTGGTAGGCGCCGTCCGGGCCGGCGGCATTGCCGATGATTTCCGCACCGCCGCTGACCCGCAGCAGGTCGACGCCCACGTCGTAGCGGTTGCCCATGGCGATCGCCTGCGCCGGGTTGGCGCTCAGCGCCGTGCTTTCGCTGGCGCCGACATAGCTGACGCCGCCGAAACCCATCGCCTTGATGCCGGAGCCGTGCTCGAAGATGCCGAGCGTGGCGTGGGCGTTGAGGCTGGCAAGCGAGCCGACAGCAATCAGGGCTGTCGCGCGAAGGGAAGTCATGTTCTAGGTGTCCGAATGGCCGCAGGGGGCCGGGAGAATACCGGCGCGGCAGCGGCTGTGTTCAGCCCGCGTGACGCTGGCGGTCGAGGAAGCGCTCGCGCACGACCAGGTACAGCGGAAAGGCCAGCGACACGCCGATGTACGACAGGCCGACGAAGCCCCAGCCCCAGCGCAGGCCCAGCCCGATGCGCTGGGCGTCGAACACGACCCAGATCATGAACACCACCCAGGCGATCGCCATGTCGATGCTCAGGAAGGCGGCGGTGCCGCCGGCCTTGATGGCGTCGCCGAAGAAGGCCACCGGGTTCAGGATGTTGCCGCCGTTGGCCATCCAGTCGAAGGCATGCGGCCAGGTGCTGAACAGCGCCACGATGCCAAGCACCACGAACAGGCCGTGTTTCAGGTTCTGCGTCATTGCTGTCTCCCACGCTCAAGGACGGCCGCTGCCCGCTGCTGGTGGTCGTCCGTCGCTGGTGATGTCCAGCGGTGACCGGCGGATCTTGGAAATTGCAGTCTGCCCATGCGGCCTGCAGGGCAGCCCATACCGAAGTCGTGCGCCGTGCCGTTCATCTCGAACGGCGGACGGCGCTGCGCGCACCGCTCAGGGCATCTTGGCGATGTGGCTCTGGTCGGTGAACTTGTCGTAATAGATGGCGTCGAGCTTGACGCCGTACTCGGTCATCGAAGCGATGCCGGCGTCGATCATGCCCGGCGGGCCGCACATGTAGCCCTCGGCGTCGTTCAGCGCGATGCCGGGCAGCGCATCGGGAATGAACTGGGTGACCAGGCCGCGGGCGCCGGTCCAGCTGCTGTCGGCCGGCTCATGCGACAGCACCGGCAGGAACACGAAGTTGCCGGCCCAGTTGTTGGCAATCTGCTGGATCTGGTCGAGGCCGTAGAGATCGGCCTGCGTGCGGGCGCCGAACAGGAACGCGCAGGGGCGTTTGACGCGGTCCTTGCGGGCCGCTTCCAGCACCGACAGCAGCGGCGCCAGGCCGGAACCGCCGGCGATGCAGATCATCGGCGAGGTGCCGGGGTGCAGGTGGAAGTTGCCGTGCGGGCCTTCGACTTCCAGCGGCAACTGGTCCAGTTCGCCCTTGAACAGCGCTTCGGTGAAGGCGCCGTTCGGCACCTTGCGAATGAAGAAGCTGACTTCGCTGCGGCCGTCGCGGTCCGGCGCATCGGCGAACGAATAGTTGCGCGCCCGCTCCAGCCCGGCGTACTTCAGGTTGGCGTACTGGCCGGCGACGAAACGGATCGGCCGGTCCAGCGCCACGGTGATGCGCACGATGTCGTGGGTCAGCGTCTCGGTGGCCGCGATCCGGCCCTTGAACGACTCCGCCTTCGGCGCGTCGAGCGCCTGGCTTTCGACTTCGACCTGGGTCAGCGCGTCCTTCGGAATGGCCTGGCAGGCGAGGATGAAGCCGGCGGCGATCTCCTGCTGCGACAGCGTGTAGCCGAAGTCGGTCAGCGCCGACACCCGGCCCGCCTTGAGCTTGCACTTGCAGGAGCCGCAGGTGCCGACCGTGCAGTTGTGCGGGAACGGCACGCCGTTCTTCAGCGCGGCTTCCAGCATGGTTTCGCCCGACGGCACTTCATAGCGCGAACCGAACGGCGCCACCTCGACGAACTTCGCTTCACCGCCGCCAAACAGCTTCTTCAATAGACCCATCACGGACTCCGTCGCGAACCGCATGTCTTCAGCGACCGGCAACGGTCACGGGATGCTTGCGGCAGATAGTACGGTACAATACTATTACTGACAACAAGGTGCGGCCAGTGCTTCCGGCGATGCGAAATCGCCCGTCTGGACCGGCCACAGTCATGCCGCAGCCATGTCCTGCGGCCCGCGAGAGGAGACGGTCATGGACCTGGACGCCGACCCGAGATCCGCAGCAATCCGTCATCGGTGCGCCACCCTCACGGGCCGCGGCCAGCCTTTCGATGGGCATCGCCCGCCCGACCCAGGCATCCCATACCGATCGCTTGATCGTCACTGCCGGCCGCTGGGCGGCCCGGTTGCCGATTGAGCCTTTCCGCATCCCTCGACCCACGCTCAGGAACCGTTCACGCCATGTCCAGCCAGTCCCTTGCTGCCACCGCCGCCGTCGTCCGCCAGGTCGGCGGTCCGTTCACGATCGAATCGATCACCGTCGCGGCGCCGCGCGAGCACGAAGTGCGGGTGAAGATGGTCGGCGTCGGCATGTGCCACACCGATCTGGTGTTCCGCGACGGCTTCCCGGTGCCGATGCCGGTGGTGCTCGGCCACGAGGGCTCGGGCATCGTCGAATCGGTCGGCAGCCATGTCACCGGCATCAAGCCGGGTGATCACGTGGTGCTCAGCTTCAATTCCTGCGCCGCCTGCCCGAGTTGCGACGATGCCAAGCCGGCCTACTGCTACAACTTCCTGGCCAACAACATGTCCGGCGTCCGGCCCGGTGACGGCACCACGCCGCTGAGCCAGAACGGTACTCAGATCGCCGGCAACTTCTTCGGCCAGTCCTCGTTCGGCAGCTATGCAGTGGCCCACGAGCGCAATGCCGTGGTGATCGACAAGGATCTGCCGCTGGAGATCATGGGGCCGCTCGGCTGCGGCATCCAGACCGGCGCCGGCGCCATCGTCAACTCGCTGGGGCTCAAGCCCGGCCAGTCTCTGGCGATTTTCGGCGGCGGCGCGGTCGGCCTGTCCGGGCTGCTGGGCGCGCGCGCCATCGGCGCCGGCACGGTCATCGTCGTCGAGCCGAACGAGTCCCGCCGCAAGCTGGCGCTGGAACTCGGTGCGACCCACGTCATCGACCCCAAGGCCGAGTCCGACGTGCTGGCCAAGGTCAAGGAACTCGGCGGCGGCGGCGTCACCCATGCCTTCGACACCACCGGCATCCCGGCGGTGATCGGCGTGGCCGTGGAAACCATGCTGCCGAACGGCATGCTCGGCCTGGTCGCGGTACCGCCGCCGGATGCCAACCTGCCGGCCAACATGATGAGCATGCTGATCCGCGGTGTCGGCGTGAAGTTCATCACCGAGGGCGACGCCGATCCGAAGGAGTTCATTCCGCGGATGGCGGCCTGGTTCAAGGCCGGCAAGTTCCCGTTCGACCGGCTGGTGACCAAGTTCAAGTTCAGCGAAATCAACGAGGCCGCGCATTCGTCCGAGAAGGGCGGCGCGATCAAGCCGGTCATGGTGTTCTGAAGCCAATCCGGCCGGAACGCAGCGGCCCTCGCCGCGTTCCGGCCATCACGCGGGAGGAGAAAACATGCAGCAGCAAGCGAGCATCAACTCACAGAAGATGGGACTGTGGTGCACCTGGATCTTTGCCGCGCTGACCGTGGTCGGCTGGCTCGGCATCGGCCATTTCTACGCGCCGTTTCCGGCCGATGGCGGACTCGATGCCACCAAGCAGTGGTTCACCGAGACGCACCGCTGGGGCACGATCATCGGCTGCACGATCTTCTACATCGCCGCCGGCCTGCTGACGCCGGGCTCGATCCAGTTCGGCATCATGCTGTCGAAGATCGAAGGCCGCTTCCCGCTGTGGTCGATCACCGCCGGCGTCTGCGGCATCTTCATTTCGCTGATCATCTTCTTCAACTGCTGCGCGTGGATCGTGGCCGCCTACCGGCCGGAGTTCGGCAGCGATGTGATCCAGGCCTGGTACGACTGGTCGTGGTTCGCCTTCCTGCTCGGCTGGATCTACCTGGCGATCGAGATGATCGCCACCGGCATCGTCGAACTGCAGGACACCCGCGCGGTGCCGATGATCCCGCGCTGGTTCACCTGGCTGACCTTCGCTGGCGCCGCCAGCCTGATCACCGCCGCTGGTCCGGCGTTCTTCAAGAGCGGGCCGTTCGCCTATCACGGCCTGTTCGGCTTCTACCTGCCGATGGCGGTCTGGGGCACCTATCTGATCGGCACCACCTGGTTCATGTACCAAGAGCTGGCACGGGAAGCCGCCGGCGAGCGGCGCGCGGCCCCGGTGCGCGGCGGGGTGGCGGCAGCGATGCCCGGCTGAGCGACACTCAGCAACGAAAAAGCCCGATGCCGGTGATGCCGGCATCGGGCTTTCTTGTTGCTGTTGCTGTTGCTGTTGCCGATGCGGCCGTTCAGGCGGCGGCGATGCGCGAAATCGACTGCTTGACCTTCAGCAGCAGCTTGAACAGCGTGGTCTGCTCGTCCGGCGACAGGTCGGCCAGCACCCGTTCGTTGAATTCCACTTCCAGCTGCGTCATCCGCTTGATCAGCCCCTGGGCCGACTTCGACAGGTAGACGCGCTTGGCGCGCTTGTCGGTCGGGTCCGGACGGCGCGACACCCAGCCGCCGCTTTCCAGACTTTCGATGACATCGCCGAGGCTGGCCTTGCCGACTTCCAGCACATCGGCCAGCTGCGTCTGCATCATCCCGTCATGGCGCGACAGGTGGGCCAGCACCCACCACTGCGCGCGGGTGATGCCCAGCGGCTTCATGTAATGGTCGTAGGCGCTGCGTCGCATCCGTGACACGTCGTGAATCAGGAAGCTGAGACGGATGCCGTCGCGCGCGTGGTCGTCCAGCTCCGCTGGCATCAGGTCGGCGCCGCCGCCGCGCGGGCTGCCGGCCAGCGACACATCGTCGGTGCCACGGGCCTGGGCGATGGCCTTGGTGACTTTTGCGACCCGTTCGGATTTCGTTTTTGGTGCAGGCATGGTGGGGCAATGGAGAACGAGGAATGGCGCGGAGTGTAGAAATTTCCGCAACTGCAGCGCCAGTCGTACGTTACCGCACGAATCGAGCCAGTCTTTGGTCGGGGTGATGGCCGGCGCGGCCTGCAGTGGCGGGCACTTGCAATCGTCGGCCGTCCGACCAATCCGCCTACATCAGGCCGACGATGCTGATCGCCGCCACGCCGTTGTACGGCACGCCGCCCAGGTTGTGGGACAGGCCCAGTGTCGGGTTCTTCAGCTGGCGATCGCCGGCGCGGCCGAGCAGCTGCAGATAGTGCTCGTAGACCATGCGCAGGCCGGTGGCGCCGATCGGATGGCCGAAGCACTTCAGGCCGCCGTCGATCTGGCAGGGAATCGCGCCGTCGGCGTTGTACTTGCCGTCGAGCACGTCCTTCCAGGCTTCGCCATCGTTGGAAAGGCCGAGGTCTTCCATGGTCACCAGCTCGGTGACCGAGAAGCAGTCGTGCACCTCGATCTGGCTCAGGTGCTTGCGCGGATCGTCGATGCCCGCTTCGCGGTAGGCGGCGGCGGCGGCCATGCGGGTGTTCGGCACGCTGGCGCCGTCCCAGTCGCTCATGCCCGATTCGCGGCCGGACGATGACGACAGCTGCAGCGCCTTGATCGACACCCGATCCTGCTTGCCGAGCGCGCGGGCCAGTTCGGGTGTGGTGACGATCGCCACCGCCGCGCCATCGCTGACGCCGCAGCAGTCGAACACGCCGAGCGGTTCGGCGATCATCGGCGCCTTCAGAATCGTGTCCATCTCCACCGCCTTGCGCAGGTGCGCCTTCGGGCTCTTGGTGCCGTTCTGGTGGCTTTTCCAGGACACCGTGGCCAGCGCCCGCTTGAACAGCTCGCGGTCGATGCCGTACTTGGCGCGATAGCCGGCGGCCAGCTGGGCAAAGCCAGCCGGTGCCGAGCAGTACGGCATCCACAGATCGTTCAAGGTGCCCTTGCCGGGCACCGGCAGGCCGCCGTAGCCGGTGTCCTTGAGCTTTTCCACACCCACCGCCAGCGCGATGTCGACCGCGCCGGAGGCCACCGCATAGGCCGCGCCGCGCAGTGCTTCGGTGCCGGTGGCGCACATGTTCTCGACGCGGGTCACCGGGATGCCCTGCAGACGCAGCGCGGTGGCCAGCGGAATCGCCGAATTGCCGACGTTGACCGAGTCCAGCGCCGAGCCGAACCACGCGGCCTCGATCTGCGTGCGCTCGATGCCAGCGTCCTTCAACGCCTCCTGGAAGGCCTCGTTGATCAGCTGCTCGCTGCCGACATCCCAGCGCTCGCCGAAGCGCGAGCAGCCCATGCCGAGGATTGCGACCTTGTCCTTGATGCCCGTTGCCATGTCTTGTTCTCTCGTGCTTTCGGCGTTCAGCGAACCGGGGCCGCTTTCCAGAAATAGCGGCTGTAATGGCGCTTGCGGTCGCGCGCCTTGACCCGGAACTGCATCGACAGCCGGGTGCCGACATCGAGCCCCGCACTGCCGACCTCGACGATCTCCATCAGCAGCCGGGCGCCGACATCGAACTGCACCAGGCCGACGTACAGCGGTGGCGCCAGATAGAACTGCAGCCAGTCGGCGCTCCAGGTGGCGATCTGGCCACCTTCGTCGGCAAGGCTGAACGGCGTCTGGGAATCGGAGGCGCCGCAGGACACGCAGTTCGGCAGGCGCGGAAACTGCACCGTGTTGCAGCGCGTGCAGCGGCCGCCGGTGAAGGCGTTGATCTGGTCCGACGCGCGGTAGTGCTGGGTCAGCGCGGCCTTCACGTCGGCTTCGGCGCGCATGCCCCAGTCGAGATCGATCTCGCCTTCGAACGAGGCCATCTTGAGGTACGCGGTTTCCAGAATCCGCGCCGCGATCGACTTCGCCAGCCCCATCGCCGGCTGGTGCGTGCTCTCGCCGCGCTCGAAGGCCAGCACCTCGCAGCCCTGGCCGAACGCGGCGACGATGATCAGCTCGCCCGGCTTCGCCTGCTCCAGCGCGTGGATCAGCTGCAGCGGCGCATGTGCCGTGCCGCAGTCGCCGACCTGGGCGGCGAGGTCGGGAATCAGCCGTTCCGGCGCGATGCCCAGCGACTTGGCGACCAGCTTGTCGGAGCCGCCGGGCGCGCCGGCAAGGCCGAACCAGTTGACGTTCGCGGCGTTCTTGCCGAGCCGGGCGAGCAGCTTCTTGACCGCGGCCGGCACCGCACGCGATACGCCTTCGTCGCGGATCCAGCGTTCTTCCCAGAAGTAATCGTGCTTCTCGCCGGTGGCGCGGAAGTGGTCGACGAACAGGTGGGTGACCGATTCGCGGCCCAGATAGCGTGCGATCCCGGCATCGTCGCCGACCTGCAGTGCCGCAGCACCGGCGCCGAACTGGAACTCCTGCACGCTGCCCGGCTTGGCCGAACGGCGATCGGCGGCGATCACCAGCGTGTCGCCGTCGCTGGTCGATTCCAGCGCCTGGGCCAGCGCCGACAGGCCGGCGCGCAGGCTGCCGCCGGTATCGTGGCAGGCGGTCGACGGCGGCAGGTCGAGCGCACTGGCGACGATCGCCGCGTTCAGCAGATCGGCGAACGGGGCCGTGGTCGAGGCCAGCGACAGCGCCGTCGGCCGGCTGCGGCCGTTGTCGCGCAGACAGTCACGGGCGGCGGCCACGGCCAGGGTGATGGCGTCTTCATCCCAGCTGCACAGGGCGCGCTCGCCCTTGCCCTGCGCCTTCAGACCGGGCAGTGCCCAGGCATGCGCATCGGCGATCGCCGCGCGGCTCATTCGCAACCGGGGAATCCAGGCACCGTACGATGCGATACCTTTCCTGTGCTGACTCAAGACTCTGTCTCCGGACCATGTGGCGCAAGCCGATCGCGGAGACGGTTTGTCATCGTCGGCGCGATTGTTTTTCGATACTAATACGGTACCATACTATTATCGCGCTGCTCCAGAACCGCCGTGCCGAAGCCGCTGTTGCCGGAGCGGCAGGCGGCCGATGCGCCCCACTGCCCCACGCCTGAACCGATCATGAAATCCCTTCTGTTTGTGCCGGCCGACAACGAGCGCAAGCTCGCCAAGGCGGTCGCCTGCGGCGCCGACGCCCTGGCCTTCGATCTCGAGGACTCGGTGCTGCCGGCACGCAAGGCGCTGGCCCGGCAGATGCTGGTCGATTACCTGAAGACCTATGCCGGCAGCAGCGAGGTGTGGATCCGGGTCAACGATCTGGCATCGGGGGAAACGCTGGCCGATCTCGCCGCCGTGATCGGCAGCGGCCCGGCCGGCATCGTGCTGCCGAAGATCTTCGGCCCGGAATGCCTGGAGAGGGTCAGCCATTACCTGGACATGGCCGAAACCGCTGCCGGCCGGCCGCTGGGGTCGACGGCGATCCTGGCCGTCTGCACCGAAACGCCGGCCGCCGTGCTGCGCATGGGCGAGTTGCTGAGGAAGCCGATCCCGCGCCTGCGCGGCATGCTCTGGGGTGGCGAGGATCTCAGCTCGGCGATGGGCGCCGGTGATCCGCGTGCCGAGGATGGCCGCTGGCGGCCGGTCTACGAACACGCGCGCAGCCAGTGCCTGCTGGCCTGCCACGCGCTCGGCGTCGAGGCGCTCGACACCGTCTATGTCGACTTCCGGAACCCGGACGGCTGCCGCGCCAACAGTCAGGCTGCGCGCTATGACGGCTTCACCGGCAAGATCGCGATCCACCCGGATCAGGTGCCGATCATCAATGCCGCGTTCACGCCGGGCGAGGACGAGATCGCCTTCGCGCAGCGCGTGATCGCAGCCTTTGACAGCGGCGCCGGTGCCGTGTCGCTCGACGGCAAGATGCTCGACATTCCGCACCTGAAGGCAGCCCGCCGCCTGCTGGCTGCGGCCGGCCGCTGAACCGACAAGAACGACAAGCGTCACTTCCGAGGAGTCGCCCCGAGATGTCCCGAAAGATCTATTCCGATGCCGCCAGCGCGCTGGCCGGCATCACCTTCGACGGCATGACCGTCATGTCCGGCGGCTTCGGCCTGTGCGGCATTCCAGAAAACCTGATCGAGGCGCTGCGCGATTCCGGGGCGAAGGATCTGACCGTGATCGGCAACAACGTCGGCTGCGATGGTCACGGCATGTGGCGGGTGCTGGCCAACAACCAGATCCGCAAGGTGCTGGCCAGCTATGTCGGCGAGAACAAGATTCTCGAGTCCCGCTACATGAGCGGCGAGATCGAGATCGAGTTCAATCCACAGGGCACGCTGGCCGAACGCATCCGCGCCGGCGGCGCCGGCATCCCGGCCTTCTACACGCGCACCGGCTACGGCACCAAGGTCGCCGAGGGCAAGGAAACGCGGCAGTTCCCGAATCCGGACGGCACGCTCGACTGGTACGTGATGGAAACCGGCCTGACCGCCGACATCTCGCTGGTCAAGGCCTGGAAGGCCGATACCGAAGGCAACCTCGTCTACCGCAAGACGGCGCGCAACTTCAATCCGATGATCGCCACCGCCGGCCGCATCACCATCGCCGAAGTCGAGGAGATCGTGCAGCCGGGCGAACTTGATCCCGACCAGATCCACACGCCGGGCATCTTCGTGCAGCGGCTGGTGAAGGGCGGGCACTACGAAAAACACATCGAGCGCCTGACCACCCGACCGCGCCCGACTGCAGGGGAGAACCGGTAATGGCCTGGACCCGTGAACAGATGGCCGCCCGCGCCGCCCGCGAGCTGCGCGACGGCTACTACGTGAACCTCGGCATCGGCATCCCGACCTTGGTCGCGAACATGATTCCGGACGGCATGACGGTCACCTTGCAGAGCGAGAACGGCATGCTCGGCATGGGGCCGTTCCCCTATGAGGGCGACCAGGACGCCGACCTGATCAACGCCGGCAAGCAGACCATCACCGAGCTGCCGCAGACCAGCTACTTCAGCAGCGCCGACTCGTTCGGCATGATCCGCGGCGGCCATATCGCCCTGTCGATCCTCGGCGGCATGCAGGTATCGGAAAAGGGCGACCTCGCCAACTGGATGGTGCCCGGCAAGATGATCAAGGGCATGGGCGGCGCGATGGATCTGGTCGCCGGCGTGCCGCGCGTGGTGGTGGTGATGGACCACCGCGAGAAGGGCGGCGACTCGAAATTCCTCAAGGAATGCACGCTGCCGTTGACCGGCAAGGGCGTGGTCGACCTGCTGATCACCGACCTCGCGGTGTTCGAGATCGACCGTCGCGGCGGCGGTGTCCGGCTCACCGAGCTGGCCGACGGCGTGACTCTGGACATGCTCCGCGCCTGCACCGGCGCCGACTTCGCGGTCGATCTGCAGGGCTGATCCGGCGGCAACCGGCAGGACCCCAACCAGAAGGTGGGGTTCTCCTGCTGCGGGCTGATGCATGGTGCGGCGCAGGCAACGAATAGTCGGCCGGTCGCAGAAAGCGCTGTGCGGCGCTTGCAATCAGAAAATAATATGGCACCATACGATTGCGGTCATCGGAAACGGATCCGACTGCCGATCGCCGGACGGCTGAAGCCGACCTAGCCGGTATCGGATTGCAGTCGAAAACGCTGCGATGACGCGACAAGTGCAGTGACGTGATTACTGCGAGACAGATGGTGAAGTCTCGCGGATGACGGTCCTGACACGCTTAAAACATGGGCAATGCGGGAGGAGAACCAGCATGCACGACAACGCTTCTCAGGCTGGGAACAGCACGGGTCCGTGTGCGTGCGCGTTCGTTTCCGGCCGCCGCCAACGTGTCGAAATCCCGGGTGAATGCGTGACAGCGCGGCATCTGATTATTCGTTCGGAGCCGTACCTTAGGCTGGGGACTCTCCCCCACTCGTAACCAATCTTTGCTCACGCTGTCAGGCGGCCGGAGGCTGCCGTCTGCCCAGCTGCGGTTTCCATCTGGAGGACTAAAACGATGCGCATCAGAAAATACGATTTCGACTTCTCCCGCAGAAAGATGATGGCCAACGTCGCTGCCGGTGTTGGCGGCGGCGTGCTGGCGCCGGTCTGGCCGACCATCGCCGCGACCGGCGAAGTCACCAAGGCCTACCCGGACGAAGTGACGTCGATCGAAGTCAACACCAAGGGCAAGATCAAGGTTGGTGACGAGATCACCGCCAAGAACGTCGAGTACGTCAAGCACCTGCTGGACCCGATCTTCTTCGAGCAGGTGTCGAAGCACGGCCGCAAGTTCAAGATCCGTGCCCCCACGAAGAACATCGCAGAAATGTTCCCGTACCAGTACATGGAAGCCACGCTGAAGAACTAAGGCAAGGCCAAGTTCGACGACACCGGCAACGTGGTGGAAGCAGCCACGGGTGGCCCGTGGATCGGCGGCAACCCGTTCCCGGACATCAAGACCGGCGACGAAGGCATCGCCAACCTGACCTTGAGCTGGGGCCGTCACGACATGTCGCAGTACGCCGTGCGCGACTTCGACATCAACCCGGATGGCTCGCCGGCCTACACCTACGACTTCTTCTGGACCGAGCTGAACACCACCGCTCGTACCGGCAAGGACAAGTACTTCAAAGACAAGAAGGACATGCTGCGGTTCCAGTCGGTGTTCTTCACGAGCCCGCAGGAACAGGCCGGCGCCTCGTTCCTGGTGCCGTGGTACTACGACCAGCGCAAGTTCCCGGAAATCTACGGCTACCTGCCGCAGTTCCGTCGCGTGCGCCAGTTCCCGGCCAACCAGCGCTTCGAGCCTCTGGTGCCGGGCATCACGCTGTTCCTGTCGGATGCCTGGGCAGCCGGCGACCCGATGCGCACCTGGGGCAACACCAAGATCGTCGGCCGTGAACCGCACCTCGCGGCACTCGGCGGCAACTTCCGCGGTGAAGAGCACCCGAACTGGGAAAACCACAACCGTCACGGCGGTCCGAAGGGTCAGACCTTCATGGACTACACGATGGAACTGGTGCCCGAGTGCGTGGTGATCGAATCGGAGCCGACGGGCTACCCGCGTGCGCCGGTCGGCAAGAAGAAGATCTGGGTCGACGTCCGCAACGCGATGGTCATCGCCTACATCACCTACGACCGTCGCGGTGCGATCTGGAAGCAGGTGGACCCGGCGTTCGGACCGCAGATCCAGGGCAAGTTCGTCAACAAGGACGAATCCGGCCATCCGAACTGGTCGTGGACCTCGGTGCACATCCACGACATCCAGTCGAACCGCATGTCGCTACTCAATCACGTCAAGCAGATCTCGGGCGGCTACTCCAGCTCGTACTACTCGCCGGACGAGAACGCCGTCTACGAGAAGTTCTGTACCCAATCCGCCATCGCGCGACTTGGCACTGTCTGAGGCCACCCTCCGGCCCAGAACCTTCCTCTCCGCTCGGCGCAGCCGGGCGGAGAGGCTTTCAGGAGATTGATGTGCGTTCAGCAATCCTCAGCTTCATCGGCGCCGCAGCACTCGGTCTGGCCGCAGCGGCCAGCGCGGCGGACAAGGACAACGGTGTCATCCGTACCCTTGCACAGGGCATTCCACATTCCGCGTTCTTCGGCATCAGCTTCGATGCCGGCAAGGGCGTTGCGGTCGGCATGGGTGGCGCGATCGCTTCCAGCGACGATGCCGGCGCGACCTGGAATCCGGTGAAGCAGACCATCACCGATTCAGCACTGCTGGCGGTCGAGCGCCGCGGCAGCCACACCATCGCCGTCGGCCAGGCGGGCCTGGTGATGGTCGAAGACGCGCCTGGCCAGTGGGCCAAGGGCGAAAGCGGCATCGAACGGCGCCTGCTGTCGGTCAGCGTGAACTCCGCAGGGCTGGCGGTGGCCGGCGGCGAGTTCGGCACGCTGATCCGCTCCGAGGACGGCGGCAAGACCTGGAGCCAGGCCGCGCCGGATTGGAGCCATTACGCGGATGAAAACGCGCCCGGCACCGGCGAGCCGACCATCTACAGCGTGCATGTCGCCGAATCCGGCGATATCACCATTGCCGGCGAATTCGGCCTGATCTTCCGCCTCGCAGCCGGCAGCAGCGAATGGCGTGTGCTGAATCCGCTGGTGGCCGGCACGCCGACCATCTTCGCGACCCATATCTCCGACAGCCGTACGCGCAACAGCTACGCCGTCGGCCAGCGCGGGCAGGTGCTGATCTCGACCGATGGCGGCAACACCTGGTTCAAGAACTCGGTCAAGACCGAATCCAACTTCCTCGGCGTTGCCGCCGCACCGGGCGGCAAGGTGGTGATCACCGGCATGCGCGTGATGGCCACCAGCAAGGACGGCGGCATTCACTGGTCGCAGGTGACCGAAGGGGACGTCACCACCGACTGGTACCAGGCGGTCAGAACCGAAGCGAGCACCGGAAAGATCATGGCCGTTGGCCACTCGGGCCGGATCATCGAAATCGCCGGCTGACGCAGTTTATTCAAGGGCAGGGTCGGGGCCGCGCAACGCCGCAAGCACGACGGCGTGCGCAGTCCTGAAATCGATTACTAGAACGCTTGAGGGGGCAACATGCGACTGAAGAAGGCGAAACAACTGGGGATTCTTGCCATCGGGCTGTCGGCGCTGACGCCGCAGTTCGTGCAGGCTGCCGGGGGAGCCGGCAGCAAGTTTCTTGGCGGTGACTTTTCCTACAACGGCTTCCTGCGTTGGGACGTCGCCTTCAGCACCGACGACCGTGTGCAGCAGGCCAACCAGTTTGGCGACCTTGCCAACGGCGTGCCGATTCGCCGCGTGGTCGGCAACCCGGCGCTGAACTATGCCCAGCCGCTGCTGCCGACCGATGCGCTGATCGGCCCCGCCGGCATCATTCCGCTGGGCAGCATCGCCGTGCTGCCGCCGACCGAAGGCGTGACCAATCTTCAGGGCACCAACGACACGTTCACCCGCTACGTGCCGAAGAAGAACCAGCTCACCAACTACAACCTGCTGCGTTTCGAGATCACCCCGACCCTCGCCTGGGGCGACTGGTCGCTGATCACCCGCCTGCGCGCCGCCTACCATCCGGATCATCTGGGCATGGAGGAATTCGCAGCCGGTGACTACGCCAATATCAACGGCGGGTTCGACGGCGGCACGACGCCTGATCGCCAGTTCCAGGGCCGTCCCGACAAGCTCGGTTTCGCGGTCGACGGCAAGAAGAACCCGCTGTTTTTCGAACGTTCCGGCCGCAACTACCAGGTCGATCTGCCGGCCTTCTTCCTGCAGTGGAACAGCGGCAATACGACGGTGCGCCTCGGCAACCAGACGGTGGCCTGGGGCCAGTTGCTGTTCTTCCGCATCATGGACACCGCGAACGGTCTCGACCTTCGCCGCCATCTGATCCTGAACCGCGCGGTCGAGGAGTACGCCGACTCCCGCGAATCGGCACCGGGCATCCGCGTGACCACGCAGATCACCGACCAGATCTCGGGTGACTTCTTCGCCCAGCAGTTCATTCCGACGATCATCAACAACGTCAACACGGCGTACAACGTGGTGCCGTCCCAGTTCTACCTGCACGACCGCTACTGGCAGGATGGCGCCTACAAGAAGGCGAACTTCGGCATCCGCTTCAAGGGCGAGTTCGGCAACTACAACCTGCAGGCGATGTACACCCGGCGCTACAACCCGCTGGGCGCCATCCGCTGGACGCAGTCCGGCGTCAACAAGTCGCTGCCGAACTCCAACGTGCTCGGTCTTGCCTTCAACCAGTACTGCAATCTGGTGCTCGGCACCGGCGGCGACGGCTGCGGTCCGATCCTGGCCGGCACGCCGTTCGAAGTCGCACCGGCCGGCGTGTTCACCGCCGAGGAATGGTTCAACTACGCCGGCTACATCAAGCTCGACGGCCTCGAAGGCCTGGATCGCGCGATCGACGAGTTCGAGTCGTCGCAGATGCTGCTGGCCCGCACCGTCAACGGTGACTTCGCGGCGGCCGAAGGCGAGCTGAGCGCGTTTTTCTCGGCGGCCGAAGGCCTGCATGGCCACATCGAGCGCAAGTACTTCCAGGAAAACGTCTTCGGTCTCGGCGGCGGTTATGTGACCGAAGCGGAGCCGGGCTCGATCTTCGACCAGATCATCATGAATCTGGAAGCGACCTACACGCCGAAGCGCGTGTTCACGGCGGTCGACCTGCGCCAGGGCTTCGACAAGCGCAGCGAGATCCAGGTCGGCTTCGTGGCCGAGAAGTACCAGCGCTTCTCCACCGATTTCCCGGCCACCTACATGGTGTTCCAGTACCTCTGGCAGAAGGAGAGCGATCTGGTGGGCCTGCTGCTCGATGGCTACGGCAGCGAGAACTACTCCAGCAATGGCGTGGTTCTGGACCCGGCAGTTCCGACCAGCAACAACCCGAAGATCACGCCGGGAGTCAAGGCCGGCGCCAACTATGCGGTGTTCGCGATGCTGCAGCCGTTCCCGAACTACATCTGGGAAGCGAGCTTCGCAACGCTGGTTGACGTTCAGGGCGGCGTGCTGTTCCAGCCCGGTCTGGTCTGGAAGCCGCGCGGCAACATCACGCTGAACATGTTCTACAACTTCGTGCACGACAACGCCTGGGGCAACAACTCCAACAAGAACATCGTGCGCCTGATCGGCCAGACCAACGAACTGACGCTGCGACTCGGCTACCAGTTCTGATGTGCCGGCCACCTGCAGTGTCGGCGAGAACTGCAGGCGGCCATCTGGAGGGACGAACCGGATGGGCAATGCCATCCGGTTCGTCTACAAAGTGGAAGGCGCCGTTGCACCGTCCACGATTCGCCGCACCGTCGTACCGGCTTCGTTCCGTACGAACGGTATTCGTTGAACCCTTGCTCTGAAGAACGCCATGTCCTCTGCTCCCAACGCAATGCCCCTTCGCTTCCGGCTCGCCAAGTGGGTGATGGATCGCCGCGCCATGGTTTCGGTGTGGTTCGTCATCGTCACTCTCGCTTTCGCGGCCGGGATTCCGCGAGTGGAAATCCGGACGATCTTCGCCGACCTGCTGCCGCAGGACGACGAGTTCGTGAAGATCTACAACGCGCATCCGAACTTCGGCAATCCACTAACCATGTTCGTGATGCTGAAGCGCAAGAACGGCGACATCTACCACGCCGAGACATTGCAGAAGGTCTGGGACCTGACCCGCAACATCGATTTGACCGAGGGCGTCGACCACGACCAGATCATCTCGATCTCCACCGAAAAGCTGCGCTACGTCGAAGCCACGCCGCAGGGCGTGGACGTGCGCCCGCTGATGGGTGACGCGGTGCCGAAAGACCCGGCGGAGGTCGAGGACTTCCGCCGTCGCGTTGCCCAGTCGCCGAACGCACGCAATTTCTACGTGTCGGCCGATGGCTCGTCGACTCTGATCAGCGCCACTTTCCAGACCTCGGTGCAGTACGGCGTGGCGTTCAACTACGTCGATGGCCTGGTCAAGGCGGCTGCCGACGAGAACCACGAAGTGTTCCTCGCCGGCCAGCCGGCGCTGACCGGCTGGGTCTACCGCTTCCAGAAGCAGACCTACCAGATCTTCGGCGTCACCTGCGCACTGCTGTTCATCGCGCTGGTGCTGTACATGCGCAACGTCGCCGGCGTGGTCGTGCCGGTGGTCTGCGCGGCGATGGCCGGCATCTGGGGCTTCGGCTTCATCGGCTGGGTCGGCTTCCCGGTCGAACCGCTGCTGATGATCGTGCCGCTGCTGCTGGTGGCGCGAACGTTCTCGCACTGCATCCAGTTCACCGAGCGCTACTACGAGGTGCTCAAGCACCTCGGCGACAAGCGCAAGGCCGCCGAAGTGACGATGGGCGTGATGATGGCGCCGTCGATCCTCGGCATCATGACCGACGTGTTCGGCATCATCTTCATCGCCATCGCGCCGATCCGCACGATGTACGGCCACGCGATCTTCTGCGGCGCCTGGGCGCTGTGGATCATCCCGACCGGCGTGTTCCTGATCTCGATCCTGCTGTCCTACCTGCCGTTGCCGAAGAACATCGACCGCATCACCGGCGGCGGTGGCAAGGAAACCGGCATCCACAAGGTCCAGGGCGACCTGCTGCGCAAGATCGCCAGCATCACCTACGGCAAGCCGGCGCTGTACACCAGCATCTTCTCGGTGTTCCTGCTGATCTGGGGTGTCTGGGCCTCGTTCGAGATCAAGATCGGCAACCCGGTCGAAGGCTCGAACCTGCTGCACTACAACTCCGAGTTCAACACCGCGATCCGCGCCATCAACTCGCAGTTCCCGGGTACCAACACGCTGGAAATCGTCATCGAGGCGAAGAACGACAAGGACGGCACCAACCGCGTCGCGCTGTCGGCGGAAGCGATGAAGATCCGTTCGCAGATCCAGGCGATCGTCGAATCCGATCCGATCCTGAAGCCGCGCGCCACGCTGTCGTTCAGCGACTACATGTACGAAGGCAACCGCCTGTTCTCCGGCGGCAACCCGCAATGGCTGCCGGTGGACCCGAACAAGCGCGCCGCGTTCTCGGCCGGCCAGGCGGTGATGTTCGGTTCCAGCCCGCTGAACTTCGGCCACGTGATGGACTTCGAAGCGCAGCACTCCACGGTGTCGCTGTGGTACGCGGACAACAAGCAGGAAACCGTCGACGCCGCGCTCGCCAGCGCCCAGCGTGCGGTGGACGCGGTCGGCAAGGACCATGAGGCGTTCACGGTCCGCCTCGGCACCGGCTTCATCGCGCTGCAGCAGGCGATGAACAACGTGGTGCACCGCTACCACTGGTTCATTCTCGGCATGGTCAATCTCGCGATCGCGATCATCGCCGGCTACGCCTACCGCTCGGTGGTCGCCGCGATGCTGCTGCTGATCCCGGTGAACATGTCGAACTTCCTGCTCAACGCCGCCATGTACTCGCTCGGCATCGGCCTCGACATCAACGCCGTCATCGTCGCGGTGATGGGCGTCGGCGTCGGCATCGACTACGGCATCTACCTGCTGTCGCGCATCGTCGAGGAGTACCAGGCGCAGAACAAGAACTGGGAGAAGGCCATCACCGTGGCGCTGACCACCACCGGCAAGGCCATCATGTTCACGGCAACCATCATGCTGTCGGGTATCCTGCCGTGGTACTTCCTGTCGGAGTTCAAGTTCATGGCCGACATGGGCATGCTGCTGGTGGCCATCATGCTGATCAACATGGTGCTGTCGCTGGTGGTGCTGCCGCTGATCGTCTGGCTCGTGAAGCCGAAGTTCGCCGATAATGAAGATCTGGCGGTGGGCGAGAACATCGACCTGTCGCAGTTCATGACCAAGGAGCCGACGCACGCGAAAGCCTGACGTTGGTCCCGTCCCAGAAGGAGACGCAGTGAGGCGGGAAAAGAGGAATTCGCGAACGTTTTCACTGCTGCTTTCCAGTCTGTTGCTGACGACGCAGCCGCTGCACGCCGAGGAAGGCGTGGCAGCGGCTTCGCCGTTTCCGGGCACTGACAACGGCGGCTCCCCGAACGTCGACGCTGCGCCGCCTCCGGTGGTGCTGCCGGCCGAGCAGCCGCCGGTACTGCCGCCCGAGGCCGCCGTGGTGCCGCCGCCGGTTGCGGAAGTGGTCGCGCCGGCCAATCTCGCGGCCGCCGTACCGAGCCGCGACGCCCAGGGGCTGGAGTACGAGGCGCACCGCCTGCTGGCGGTAGCCGGCGTGCTGGCCGACGAGCGCAGCATCCCGATGGCGCATCGGCTCGACCTCTACATCCGGCAGACCGGGCTCGGTCGCGGCGCAGTCGAATCGCTGCAGTACGCGATCGACGACACCCCGGCGGTGACCGTCGATTTCTCCGCCGCGCAGGCCAAGGCGCTGTCCGACAAGGACAGCCCGCTGCGGATCGCGCGACTGCCGATTCCCGCCGGTGCCCAGCGCCTGCACGTGCTGCTGCGGCTCGCCAAGGCGGGCGATGCCGAAGCCCGCCGGCTGAGCGCCGAGTTCCCGCTGGACCGCGCCAGCGGCCCGGTCGAGCTGGCGGCCCTGTTCGACACCGGCACCATCACCGGCGCCAGCCTGCGGCTGCAGCGCTCGACGGCGCGCGCGCCGGGTGAGGGCTCGTTGCTCGGCATCGATTTCGACGGCCTGATCGGCAGCGCCGGCCGTTATCGGCCGGGCGATGACCACGACCCGGCGCTGGGCCATGCGCGCAAGCTGCTGCAGCTGGACGACAGCAGCGGCGCGCTGATCGAGCTGCTGTCGATTGCCGAACGCCGCCGCCTGCCGAACGGCAGCTTGCCGACCTTCGAAGCGCCGTACTGGCTGGAAACCGCCCGGCTGCTGCGTCAGGAAGGGCTGCTGGATCGCGCCCAGCAGATCTGCGACGACCTGTCGCCGCGCCGCGCGATCCGCGCCGCGGTTGCCATTGAGCGGCTGGCCCTGGGCGAAGCGCGGCTCGCGGTTGGCGACCTGGCCGGCGCCGAGAAGCAGCTGACCCTGGCCCAGCCGCATCTGCCGGAGTTCCGCCTGCCCGATCTCCGCTCGGCGCTCGGCATGCTGCAGCTGGCGCAGAAGCGCTCGCGCGAAGCCACGGCCACGCTCAACACGCGCTCGCCGGAATCGATCGAGGCGTTCCGCTACATGCTGTCGTCCACCGAAGCGGTCCGTGCCACGGCCTACAGCCGCTACAACCTGGCGATCGCGACCCTGCGCAACGGCGACGTGCAGATGGCCCTCAGCTGGCTCGACCTGCTCGGCCGCACCGAAAGCAACGATCCAGAACTGCTGTCGCTTCGCGACAAGGCCAATCTCGCGCTCGGCTGGCATTTCCTGCAGCAGAAGCAGGGCCGTACTGCGCTCGGCGTGCTCGGCCGGATCCGCAGCGAAGGGCTGGCCTCGAACCGCGCGCTGCTCGGCATGGGCTGGGCGCAGCTGGCGCCGGCCGGCGAGCGTCTGAAACGTCCGCAGCTGGGCGACAACTCGGCCCGTTCGACCGACCAGATCAGCGATCTGCCGGCGCCGGTGCGCAACTCGCTGGAGCGCCTGCGGGTGCTGGAGCCGGAAGTCAACGGCAGCTGGCTCGGGCCGAGCAGCTTCGAGCGCGACGATCCGCCGAAGGATCGCCGTCAAGGCCTGCAGCGGGCGCTGAAGATCTGGAACGTGCTGGTGGTCCGCGACGAGCGTGATCCCGCCGTCCAGGAAGCCAAGCTGGCCGTGGCTTATGCGCACGATCAGCTGCGCGAAGGTGCCGAGGCGCGGCAGGCCTATGCGGTGGCGATCGAATCGCTGCGCAAGGTCGATGCCGACATCGACACCGAGACCGCATATGCCACCGGCGGCGCGCTGCGCAACACGCTGACGACGATGACCGATCAGGCCGCGCTGTTCGGCATGCTCGACGAACTGCACCTGCCGCCGGAGGAGTCGACTTTCCCGCTGTACGCCAAGCTCGACCGGCTGCAGCAGCGCAATCGCCTGCAGCAGACGCTGACCGACGCCCGCCAGCGGCTGGAGCAGCCCAGCGAGGCCGGGCCGACGGTTTCGCCGGACCTGTTCACACGTCTGAACAGCTTCGAGACCTGGCTGAGCCGCCAGCGCAGCAGCATGGCCAACGAGGCGGAAACGACGATCAAGGCCCGCCTGAATGCCCGGCGCAAGACCACCCGCGACTACCTGAAGACGGCCCTGCTGTCGCTGGCGCGGCTGGAAGACACGCCGAACCTCGACAGCCGCGGCTCGGTGCCGGAAACACCGGCCTGCGAAGGGGCAAGCTGCCCCTGAGCGATCCGGCCGGGAACCCGGCGGCGGAACAAGCAAAAGGCCGGGACGCGCAAGCGTCCCGGCCTTTTTCATGCAGCTGTCGCTGGCTTCAGAGCCGCTCGTAGATCGTCGCGATGCCCTGACCGCCGCCGATGCACATCGTCACCAGCGCGTAGCGGCCGCCGATGCGATGCAGTTCGTGGATCGCCTTGGTGGTGATGATCGCGCCGGTGCCGCCGACCGGATGGCCGAGCGAGATGCCCGAGCCGTTCGGGTTGACCTTGTCCGGATCGAAGCCCAGTTCCTGGGCCACGGCGCAGGCCTGGGCTGCAAAGGCTTCGTTCGATTCGATCACGTCCATGTCGGCCACCGTCAGGCCGGCCTTCGCCAGCGCCGCCTTCGAGGCCGGCACCGGGCCGATGCCCATGTACTCCGGCTCGACGCCGGCATGGGCGTAGGCCACCAGCCGCGCCAGCGGCTTCAGGCCCAGCGCTGCGGCGCGGCCGGCTTCGGCCAGCACCACGGCCGCTGCGCCGTCGTTGATGCCGGAGGCGTTGCCGGCCGTCACCAGCCCGTCCTTCTTGAACACCGGCTTCATCTTGGCCAGCGCCTCGATGCTGGAATCGCCGCGCACGTTCTCGTCGACGACGAAGCTCACCACGCCTTTGCGGGTCTGGATCTCGACCGGCGTGATCTGGCTGTTGAAGCGGCCTTCCGCAATGGCCCGGGCGGCGCGCTGCTGGCTGGTCACCGCCAGCGCGTCCTGCATCTCGCGGGTGATGCCGTAGCGCGCGGCGACGTTCTCGGCGGTGATGCCCATGTGGATCGCGTGGAACGGGTCGTGAAGGATGCCGGTCATGTAGTCGAGCATCTTGGCGTCGCCCATCCGTGCGCCCCAGCGGCCGGCCGGCAGCAGGTACGGGCCGCGGCTCATCGACTCGGCGCCGGCGCCGATGGCGATGTCGCAGTCGCCGAGCAGGATGGACTGCGCTGCCGACACGATGGCCTGCACGCCGGAGCCGCACAGACGGTTGACGTTGAAGGCCGGCGTTTCCTTCGGGATGCCAGCCTCGATCGCCGCCACGCGGCTCAGGTAGGCGTCACGCGGCTCGGTCGGAATGACGTTGCCCATGACCAGATGGCCGACGTCGTCCGGCTTGACGCCGGCATGGGCGAGTGCCGCCTTCACTGCGGTCGTCGCCAGCGTCGCCAGCGGCACATCCTTCAGCGTGCCGCCGAAGCTGCCGATCGCCGTGCGCATCGCGCCCACCACCACCACTTCCCGCTTGGACATCTTGATCTCCTGAAAAAGGACAACGCGTGCCGGACCTGCCGGCGCGCGGATTCTAGGCGGCAACACCGCAGGGCATCGCCACCTACCCGCGAATAGCGGCGGGAAAGGACGAAACGGCTAGACCGGATCCCAGGTAAAGACGTCGCCCGAGCGGTGCAGCGGGTAGAAATCGTTCTGGAACTGCGGGAACACGCGGTCGACGATCGCTTCCGGCGTCCAGCCGTCACTGGTGTGCGCGGTGCGGATCGGGCGCGGCTGGCTGAACAGGTAGATCTCGTTGTTGCGCACACCGAAGATCTGGCCGGTGACGTGCTCGGCCTGATCGCTGGCAAGCGCCGCGACGAACGGCGCGATCTTTTCCGGGATCAGCTTCTTCAGGCCTTCGACGCGCTTCTTCTGCTCCGGCGTCTCGTCCGGAATGGAGCTGACCATGCGCGTCCAGGCGAACGGCGCGATGGCGTTGGAGCGCACGCCGAAGCGCTGCATGTCGAGCGCGATCGCCTTGCTCAGGCCGACGATGCCGAGCTTGGCCGCGCAGTAGTTGGCCTGGCCGAAGTTGCCGACCAGCCCGGAGGTCGAGGTCATGTGGATGAAGCTGCCCGAGCCCTGCTCCTTGAAATACGGTGCGGCCGCGCGGCTGGTGTTCCACGAGCCCTTGAGGTGCACGGCGATCACCGCGTCGAATTCTTCCTCGCTCATCTTGTGGAAGATCACGTCGCGCAGGTTGCCGGCATTGTTGACCACGCAGTCGATGCGGCCGAAGGCCGTGCGGGCCGCTTCGATCATCGCCTGGGCGCCGTCGAAGCTGGCCACCGAATGGGTGTCGGCGATGGCGTCGCTGCCCAGTGCCTTGATCTCGCGGACCACGGCTTCGGCCGGGGATTCGCCGCCGGCCTCGCCGCTCAGCGACACGCCGAGATCATTGACGACCACCCTGGCGCCGGCCTTGGCCAGTTCCAGCGCGATGCCGCGGCCGATGCCGCGACCGGCGCCGGTGACGAGTGCGACCTTGCCGGCCAGCAGGCCCGTTGCGGTCGGATTGGACATGGAGAGGGTTCCTTGTGTGCAGGGGTTGTTCGGAAGAATGCAGCTTCAGAGCTTGCGCAGGATCGCGTCCCAGTCGGCCGCCAGCTGCGTGCGGAACGCGGGTGCCGCGATGGCGATCAGCGCCTCGGCGCGGCCGCGAAGATCGCGACCGCGCAGCTCGGCGATGCCGTGTTCGGTGACCACGTAATCGGCCGCGTGGCGCGGCAGCGCGACCAGCCCGTTGTTGAAGCGGGCGACGATCCGCGAGTGGCGGCCGTCATCGGTGGCGGCCGGCAGGGCGACGATCGAGCGGCCACCGTTCGACAGCTGCGCGCCGGCCACGAACGCCGGCAGGCCGCCGACGCCGGCCATCAGCCGGCCGTTCAGCGAGTCGGCATTGACCTGCCCGAACAGGTCGACCTCGACCGCCGAATTGATCGCGCAGAAGTTGTCGATTGCCGCGATCCGGCGGATGTCGTGGGTCTCGGCGACCGGCCGGAAGTAGTAGCTGTCGTCGCGTTCGAGGCGCGCGTAGTACGCGGCATCGCCCAGCGCGACGCCGGCGTCGATCGCGCCGCGCGCGGCGATGGCGCCGGCATCGAGCAGCGTCGATACCGCGTCGGTCACCATGCCGGACCAGATGCGCAGGCCGCGATGATCGACGAGGGCGGCCAGGATGGCGCCCGGCAGCTTGCCGACGCCGAATTCCAGGGTGTCGCCATCGCGCACCAGGCTGGCAACCCTGGCGGCGTGCTGCTCGATGGCCGGCGAACTGCCGCCAGCCTCGTACTGCACCAGCGGGCTGGCCGCCTCGAAGTAGGCGTCGGCGTCGTCGAGCCGCACCGAGAACGCGCCCCGGGTGCGCGGCAGCTGCGGGTTGACGTGCAGCACGCGGCGCTTGGCCTTGGCCCACACGGCCGGATGGAAATCGCTGCTCGGGCCGAAGCTGCAGCGGCCCTCGGCATCCGGCGGCGTGACCTGGGCGATGGCCAGGTCGATATCGCCGGCGCGCGCCGCGAGATCGCGGTAGATGCCGGGATAGTCGAGGGTCAGCAGCTCGGCGCGGCCGTCGACCAGGCCGGCCCGCAGCCCCGGCGTCATCACGTAGGCGCGCTGGCGCGCTTCCGGGTGCAGGCCGAGATAGTCGCTGCGGTTGATGCCGGGGAAATGCAGGCCGGTGAAGGTCACGCCAGCGGCCTTGTCGGGCGCCGCCTGCAGGGCCTCGTGGAAGGCCAGGCTTTCGCCGGACAGGCCGGGCACGAACACGGTCATGCCGGGCGCAAGGCCGGCGACCACGGCCGAGACATCGAGCTTGCGGCTCATGGTCGTCAGGCCGGCGGCGTCAGGCTGGCGCGGCCGACGATGATCGACTTGCCGGTGCTGTCGAAGGCTTCGAGATCCAGCGTCAGTGTCGTCGTCGTGCGTTCGGCCAGCGTGGCCGTGCAGTGCAGCGACTGGCCGACCGGCAGCACCGCGACGAAGCGGGCATCGAAGCAGCCCAGCGTGAACGCGGCGAACTGCGTGTCCAGCAGCTGGCCGAGCAGCGCCATGCCGAGCATGCCGTGGACGATCACGTCGTCGAAGCCGGCGTTGCGGGCGAACGCCGGGTCGAGGTGCAGCGGATTGCTGTCGCCGGAGGCCTCGGCGTACAGCGCCAGCTGTTCGCGGGGAATAGGGCCGGTCTGGTACTCGGCCACCTGCTCGCCGGGGCGGGCCTGATCAAGCCTCATGCGGCAGCTCCGGCGCGGGCCTGGGGATTGCGCACCAGCACCACCTGCCGCGAACGGCCGAGCAGGCCGCGCAAGGCGTGGGAGACGGTGGATTCGATGACGATGAAATCCATCGCGCCGTTCTTCTTGTCGTAGAGATCGGTGACCGTGCGCTGCACGGTGAGCGTGTCACCGGCGCGGATCGGGCCGAGGTAGTCGAACTGCTGCTCGGCGTGCAGCACGCGCTTCAGGTCGACGCCGAGCGCTTCCAGGATGCGCCGCGAGCTGTTCTGTTCGCCTTCGACCGCCTTCATGAAGGTGGGCGGTGCGATATCCGGCGCGCCGGCATCGGCGCCGATGGCCTTGCGGAACAGCGCGATGCGCGCCGGCGTCACCTCGACGGTGAACGGCGGCAGCGCATAGCCGAGGTGACGGCGATCGATGGCCATGGCGTGCGGGTCAGGCCGCCGCCTGGGCCGGTTCGGCGAAGAACGCGGCGATGGCCGGATCGTCGCCAGCGAGCTTGGCCAGCGCTGCCGCGCCGAGCTGGCGGGCGTGGGTGAACGGGCCGCCGGCGTAGGACGGGAACAGGCCGCCGATGACGGCGGCGACATCGGCCAGCTCCGGCTGTTCGATCCCGCCGGCAGCGGCGCAGCGCAGCGCCGCCAGCGTCACCTGCGCCAGCTGCGTGGCCTCGTCGGCACCGCTGGCCTTGGCCTGGTCATGGGCGGCCTTGAGCGCCGGAAGCAGCGCCTGCGGGCCACGGGTCAGCACCGAATCCGGCGCCAGCAGGCCCAGCTTCGCGGCCTTCAGGCGGTTGAGGAACAGCGTGCGCACCATGTTGCCGGCCACCGGGTCGCGCATCAGTTCGACAAAGATGTCCATCTCGTGGTCGCAGGCCGCGGTCAGCGGCAAGGACCAGCCGCCGACCACGCAATGGATGATCGCCGTGTAGGCCGGGTAGTAGCGCAGCTGGTAGTCGCTGACGCCGACCGCGCGGGCAATCGTCTGGGTGATCGCCGGGCTGGCGAAATCGTACGGCGCAGCGCTGAAGCTGGCGCCGTGGCGATCCCAGGGTGCACGCGGCAGCGGCATCGATCGGGCGATCGCCTTCGCCTGGGTGATCAGCTGATCGGCCGGCACCACGGCATCGACCAGCTTCAGCGACAGCGCTTCGGCCGGGCCGACCGGATCGCCGGTCAGCAGCATCTGCAGGCCCTTCGCGGTGCCGATCAGGCGCGGCAGTCGCTGGGTGCCGCCAGCGCCCGGGAGCAGGCCCAGCTTGATTTCCGGCAGGCCCAGCTGCACGGCCTTCTCGTCGTCGAGCACCACGCGGGCATGGCAGGCCAGCGCCACTTCCAGGCCGCCGCCAAGCGCCAGGCCGTTGATCGCCGCGACATACGGCTTGCTCGACAGCTCCAGCCGCCGGAACAGCCGGCCGAGATGGCCGAACAGCTGGTTCAGTTCCGGCACCGCATCGACCTTCGCCCGTTCGGTGAACACCCGGATCATGTCGAGATCGGCACCGGCGAGGAAGGCCGATTTGCCCGAGGTCAGCACCACGCCCTTCACGGCCGACTCGCCGCTGACGAAGCTCATCAGCGCGTCCAGCGAATCCATCATCGACCGCGAAAACACGTTCATCGTGCGGCCCTGCATGTCGATGCGGGCGACGAGAATGCCGTCGGCGTCGAGTTCGGTCTGGATGTTGGTGTCGTTGTACATGGGCGGTCTGCTGGCTGGAGAGTGTGGAAAACCAAGCGACATCAAATGTTCAACGCAAAGGCGCAGGGAACGGCAAAGAGGAGGAAATCAAAAGACATGAAGCGATGGAAATCAGTGACAACTGACGATCAACGAAAGCCAGCGGTCGCTTCCAGCTCGATGTTGTCTTTGCGTCGTTTCTTTTCCCTTTGCGCCTTTGCGTTCAACTGTTGACGTCAGTTGTTGATGACGGTGCTCGGAATCAAGCGAACTTCTTGAAGTCCGGCTTGCGCTTCTCGTTGAAGGCCTTGACGCCTTCCTTCGATTCCTCGCTCTGGTAGTAGCCCTTCACTGCGGCCACGCCCATGAAGCTGATGCCGCGGATGTTCTCGGAATCGGCGTTGAACGAGCGCTTGGCGATGGCGATCGCGGTCGGGCTCAGCACGTTGATCTCGGCGGCCCAGGCTTCGCATTCGGCATCCAGCTGGTCGTGCGGCACGACCTTGTTGACCAGGCCCATTTCCAGCGCTTCCTGCGCCTTGTAGCGGCGGCACAGGAACCAGATCTCGCGCGCCTTCTTCTCGCCGACGCAACGGGCGAGGTAGGCGGTGCCGAAGCCCGGATCGACCGAGCCGACCTTCGGGCCAACCTGGCCGAACTGCGCCTTCTCGGAGGCGATGGTCAGATCGCAGATGGTGCAGAACACGTTGCCGCCGCCGATCGCGAAGCCCTGCACGCGGGCGATGACCACCTTGCGGCAGTCGCGGATCGCGGTCTGCAGTTCCTCGATCGGGAAGCCGACCATGCCGCGCGGGCCGTACAGGCCGTCGTCGGAGTAATGCACCTTCTGGTCGCCGCCGGTGCAGAACGCCTTGTCGCCGGCGCCGCCGAAGATCACGGTGTTGACCGACTTTTCCTCGTCGGCACGGCGGAAGGCGTCGATCAGCTCCTCGACCGTCTGGTTGCGGAACGCGTTGAACACTTCCGGACGGTTGATGGTGATGCGGACGGCGTTCTCACCGACTTCGTAGGTGATGTCCTTGTAGTTCGACATGGCGTTTCTCGGGCAGGGTTGTTGGGGCAGGCCGGGTTCGGCGACGGCATCGGTCGATACTGCATTGACCGCCCGTTGTCGCTATATGGTATGGAACCATACAATAATATCAAGGCGGCAGCGCCTGTGTGGACACCGGTACACCCGAAGACCACGGCGCCGGCCTGCCCATCCGATCCGACGAGACCGCCATGAGCTATGAATCGCTGCAGCTGGACATCCGCGACAACGGCGTCGCCCACCTGGTGCTGAACCAGCCGGCGCTCGGCAATCCGTTCAATGCCGCGTTCTGCCGGGAGATCGCCGAAGCCGCCGGCGCGCTGGCCGGGCGGCGCGACGTGCGGGCTGTGCTGCTGCGCGCCAACGGGCCGTACTTCAGCGTCGGCGGCGACATCAAGATGTTCTCGCGCACGCTCGACACCTTGCCCGAGCAGATCCGCACCTGGACCGGCGGCCTGCACCTCGGCGTCGCGCGGCTGGCGCGGCTCGATGCGCCGATCGTCGCGGCGATCCACGGCACGGCGATGGGCGGCGCGGTCGGCCTCGCCGCCGGCTGCGATCTCGTCTACTGCGGCCGTTCGGTGACCCTGGGCGCGGCGTACACGACGATCGGCTACACCTGCGACATGGGGGCCACCTTCACGCTGGCGTCGCGCATGGGGCTGGCGCGGGCGCGCCGTTTCCTGCTGCTCGGCGAACTGCTGAGCGCCGAGCAGGCCGAGCGCGCCGGGCTGGTCGACTACCTGGTCGACGATGCGGCAGTGGTGGCCGAGGCCGAAGCCGCCGCGATCCGGCTGGCCAGCGGTCCGACCCGCGCCTATGGCGAACTGCGCCGGCTGATGACCAGCGCGCTCGGCGCCGGCTTCGAGCGGCAGATGGAAGACGAGGTTCAGGGCCTGGTGCGCGCCGCCTCGACCGCCGATGCCCGCGAAGGCATCAGTGCCTTCATCGAACGGCGGCCGGCGCAGTTCCGCGGCTGCTGACGGCCCGGCCGGGGGCGACCGGCCGCTGGCGCGGCGCTCAGGCGCGGGCCGGTCGGCGGCCGTCGATCCAGGCGGCGATGTCGGCGCCGATCCGGTCCGGGCAATCTTCCTGCACGTAATGCAGCGCCGGGCCGATGTCGACGCTGGTGAGATTGGGGAAGGTCTGCGCGTAGCGCGCCGCCAGCGCCGGCGTCACCAGCACGCCCGGCGTGCCCCAGAACAGCAGCTTCGGCACCGGGCTGGTCGCCAGCCAGGCCATGTAGGCCTCGGCGACCGCGACCACGTCGGCCGGCTCGCCGGCAATCGGCAGCTGCCTCGGGAAAGCCAGCAGCGGCCGGCGGCTGGCCGGATCGACGAACGGCGCGCGGTAGTGCGCCATCTCCGCTTCGCTGAGCCCGCGCACCACGGCGCCGGGCAGCACCTGTTCGATGAAGATGTTCTGGCCGATCACCATCTCCTCGCCCTGCCCCGGCGTGCGGAAAGCCTGGAACACCGGCTGCAGGTGTTCTGGCCAGTCGGACCAGGCCGGCACCGGCGCGATGAACTCCATCATCGCGATGCCGTTGACCCGCTCGGCGTGGCGGCGCGCCCAGTGCAGGCCGATCGCCGAGCCCCAGTCGTGGATCACCAGCGTGACCCGGCCGACACCCAGCGCCTCGATGAAGGCATCGATGTAGCGGACGTGGTCGGCGAAGCGGTAGTCGATATCCGGCTTGTCGGAGCGGCCGAAGCCGATCAGGTCCGGCGCGATGCAGCGGGCGCCTCGGGCAGCGACCGGCGGAATGATGTTGCGCCACAGGTACGACGAGGTCGGGTTGCCGTGCAGGAACAGCACCACATCGTCGTTGCCGGCGACGGGGCCGGTGTCGATGTAGTGCAGGCGGCTGCCGAGCACCTCGACGTAATGGGAGCGGAAGTCGAAGGCGGTATTGATGGCTGCGGACATGACGGACCCCGGCGTGCGGTTTGCGGACGGAGCCGAGTGTGACATCGGGCCACCGCCCGGACTGCAATGGCGAGCCCGCAGTCGGCGCCCGCGCCAGCGGTCAGCGCAGCCGGATCAGCTTCTTGCCGGTGTTGCGGCCTTCATAGACATCGACCAGCGCCTGCGGGGCCAGGGCGATGTCGTCGCCGATGTCCTCGGCGTGGCGCAGGCTGCCGTCGCGCAGCATCGCCGCCAGCCGGGCGGCGGTGTCGTCGAAGCGCTTCAGGTGATCGAAGATCACGAAGCCTTCGAGGCGCAGCCGGCGGGTCAGGATTTCGCGCTCGATGCGCGGGCCGGTCGGGTTCGGTACCCAGGAGGCGATCGACATCGTGCCGCACTGGATCACCCGGCCAAACCAGGCCATGTGGCGGATCACGGTGTCGGCGATCGGCCCGGCAGTGTTGTCGAAGAACACGTTGACGCCGTTCGGGCAGCTCGCCTTCAGCTGCGGCTCCAGCGGCTGGCGATAGTTGATGAAGGCTTCGTAGCCGTAGTCGGCGACCGCCTGCCGGCCTTTGTCGTCAGAGCCGACCACGGCGACTGCGCGCGCGCCGGCCTGCCGGGCCAACTGGCCGACGATGCTGCCGACCGCGCCAGCCGCCGCCGTGACCAGCACCGTTTCGCCGAGTTTCGGCTTGCCGATGTCGTGCAGCGCCAGGTACGCGGTCAGGCCGTTGATGCCGAGCAGGCCGGCGGCCGTCGACAGCGGCGCCTGTGCCGGATCGACCCGGCGCAGCACCGCGGCCGGCGTCGCCACGCAGTAGTCCTGCCAGCCGAACCAGCCGTACAGATGCTGGCCCACGGCGAAGTCCGCGTGCTTCGAGGCAGTCACCTTGCCGACCGCCATCGCCCGCATCACCGCGCCGATCGCGACCGGCGGGGCGTAGTTGTTCTCGTCGTTGACATAGCCGCGCTGGGCCGGGTCCACCGACAGGTAAAGGTTCTCGACCAGAAACTCGCCGTCGCGCAGTGCCGGCACCGGCACGGTCTGCAGCGCAAAGTGCTCCGGCTGCGGAATACCGACCGGGCGGGACTTGAGGGTGATCTGGCGGTTGTTCATTTGCTGGCGGGGTGAAAGGCAACCGTTAAACGCAAAGGCGCAAAGGGAAAAGAAAGGACGCAGAGAACAACAAGGATTCGATCAGCATCGATACAGGCTCGATGTTCTTTCTTTGCGTCCTTTCTTGGCTTTCCTTTGCGCCTTTGCGTTTAACCGTTGACGTTGCTTGCAGTCGTTGCAGCGGCTACTCAGCCGTGCATCGTCAGGCCGCCCGAGACGGAGATCGTCTGGCCGGTCATGAACGCCGCGTCGTCGCTGGCCAGGAAGGCGACCAGGCCCGGGTAGTCGGACGGTTCGCCGATGCGGCCCAGCGGCACGCCGCGCACCATCGCGTCGCGGATCTTCTGGCCTTCCTCGCCGGTGCCGACGAAGGCGTCCATCGCCGGCGTGTTGGTCGGGCCGGGGGCGACGCAGTTCAGGGTCACGTTCTTGCGTGCCACTTCGCGGGCCAGCGCCTTGGCGAAGGCAATCGTCGCGCCCTTGGTGCCGGAGTACACGACTTCGCCGCTGGAGCCGACGCGGCCGGCATCCGAAGCAATGAAGATCACCCGGCCGCCGCCACGGGCGACCATGCCCTGCACCACGGCATGGGTCATGTGCAGCGGGCCCATGTAGTTGATGTCGACGACCTTCTTCCAGAAGTCCGGCGTGGTCTTCAGGAACGGGATCGGCTTGTCCCAGCCGGCGTTGTTGACCAGCGCCCAGGTCGGGCCGATCTTGGCTTCGACCTCGGCCACGGTCTTCTTGACCGCTTCGTAGTCGGTGATGTCGCAGATGCCGGCCGTGGCCCGGCCGCCGGCGGCTTCGATCTCGGCCACGGTCTTGGCGGCGGCGTCCGCGTTCATGTCGAGCACGCCGACCACCATGCCTTCCTCGGCCAGGCGCTTGGCGATCGCCAGGCCGATGCCGCTCGCCGCGCCGGTGACCAGGGCCACCTTGTCTTTCAGTCCACGCAAGATTCTTCTCCGGATGTGAGGGTGCAGCGAATCGATTGAGGCCCGGCGGCGCTGCCGGCGGTCCGGCGGCCTGCGCTGTCGCGCGGCTTGTCCGGGCGGGCCCTGCAATATAGTATGGCACCATACTACAAACCCGGACAACGCTGCGACCGACGCCATTGTCGGCACTGGCGGCGGCAGCCGATCCAAGCCGGAAGTTCGGGCTGCTGGCTGAAGCGGGCATGGACAATCCGCCGCGGGGAGCGATCGGTGCGCCGCCGGGTGTGCATCGACGCGGGCAGCAGACGACAGGCGAGGACAGCGTGAACGACATCCCGTCAACGGCAGGGGCGTATCAGGGCGGCAGCGGCTCGCCGCTGGTGCTGCTGCATGGTCTCGGCGGTACCTGGCACATCTGGAAGCCGGTGCTGCCGCTGCTGGAGCGACGTCATCGGGTGATCGCGCCGACGCTGCCCGGCCATCCCGGCGGGCCACCGATTCCCGAAGGTGTGACGCCGACCGTCGAGGTGCTGGCCGATCTGCTGATCGCCGATCTCGCTGCCCGCGGCATCACCCGCGCCCATGTCGCCGGCAATTCGCTTGGCGGCTGGCTGTCGCTGGAACTGGCGCGGCGCGGCTTCGCGCAGTCGGTCACCGCGCTGTCGCCGGCCGGCGGCTGGCAGACCCAGAAGGATTACCAGGCGATCGCCAAGTCGTTCCGCATCATCTACGCGCTGCTGCCGCTGCTGATCGTGCTGTTCTCGTGGCTGCTGGTGTTCGGCGTGATTCGCCGGGGGCTCAACAAGCAGGCGATGGAGCACGGTGACCGCGTGCCGCCGGATGAAAGCCGGCGCGCCATGCGCTCGATGCGCGACACCCGGATGCTGCCGGCGCTGCTCGACAGCATGCAATCGGTCGGCGGCATCAAGCCGTTCAAGGTCGATCCGCCGCTGGTGCGCATCGCCTGGTGCGAGCACGACCAGGTGATTCCGTACCGGCGCTACGGTGCCTCGCTGACCACGACCGTGCAGGGTGCCGAAGCGCTGACCGTGACCGGCTGCGGCCACGTGCCGATGTATGACGATCCGGAGCAGGTGGCCGCGGTGATCCTCGCCACCACCACGCGCGCCGAAAGCGCGCAGGCCGCTCGGGCGGACGACGCAGCGGAGCGCCGCGCATGACGCTCGACGACCTCAACCCGGTGCTGGCGGCGACGCTGATCCAGCGCCGCCAGGTGGCCCGCAAGGTGGCGCGGTCGCCGCGCTTCGTCGAGCAGATCGACAAGCTCGCCCGGCAACTGCAGCTGCCGGTCGGGCAGGTCGCCGCCGAGGCGCTGAAGGGCCTCGAGGAAATCGTCACCGTGCAGAGCCCGGCGTTCGCGGCGATGTTCGATTACGGCCTTGGACCGCTGCATACGCGGGCCTGGACGGTCGATGCCGATCCCGGCGAACTGGCGCGGCTGAAGGCGCTGAACCGCGATCACGCGCTGGTCTACCTGCCGACCCACCGCAGCTATGCCGACGCCTTCATCCTGTCGCGGCTGCTGCGCGACAACGGCCTGAAGCGCAACCACATCCTGGGCGGCAACAACCTCGGCTTCTGGCCGCTCGGCACCATCATCCGGCGTTCCGGCGGCATCCTGATCCGGCGCAGCTTCCAGGACGACGAGATCTACAAGCTGGTGGTCCGCGAGTACCTGGCCTGGCTCGCTTCGCAGCGCCTGAATCTGGAGTGGTACATGGAAGGCGGCCGCAGCCGCACCGGCAAGCTGCGGCCGCCGAAGTACGGCCTGCTGAGCTACCTGGTCGCCGCGATCGAGAGCGGCGGCGCCGACGACATGCTGCTGGTGCCGGTGTCGACCACCTACGACCAGATGCACGAGGTCGGCGTGATGGCCGCCGAGGAAGCGGGTGCGGCCAAGGCCAAGGAAAACCTGCTGTGGCTGGCCGGCTATGCGCGCACCCAGCAGAAGCGCATCGGCAACGCCTACGTGCGTTTCGGCGAGCCGCTGAGCCTGAAGGAAGCGCTGGCCCGCGCCGATGCCGATGGCCCGGGCAAGTGGACGGTCGCCAAGATCGCCTTCGAAGTCTTCCAGCGCATCAACCGGGCGACGCCGGTCACCGCCAACGCGCTGGTGACGCTGGCGCTGCTCGGCGTCAAGGACCGGGCGCTGACCCTGGCCGAAGTCCACGAACTGGTGCTGCCGTTGCTCGACTACGCCGACGCCCGGGGCCTGCCGAACTCGCACCTCGACGATCTGCGCAGCCGCGACGGCGTGGCGGAGACGCTCGGCAACCTCAATGCGGGCGGCGTGGTCAGCCGCTACGACGGCGGCACCGAGGCGGTCTATGCCATCGAGCCCGGCCAGCATTCGGTGGCGGCGTTCTACCGCAACAGCGCGGTGCACTGGTTCATCAACCGGGCGATCTTCGAAGTGGCGCTGCTCGACACCTCGACCGAAGAACTGACCGGGCCGCTGGAGCGCGCCTGGCAGTCGGCGTTCGCGCTGCGCGACCTGCTGAAGTTCGATTTCTTCTTCAGCGACAAGGCCAGCTACCGCGAGGAGCAGAAGGCCGAGTCGCGGCTGTTCGATGCCAAGTTCCGCCAGCGAGCGGTGACCGCCGAGGGCCGCCGCGCGCTGCTGCTCGGCGCGCCGTTCCTGATCGCCCACCAGGTGCTGACGCCGTTCGTCGAGGCCTATTTCATCGTCGCCGACCGGCTGGCCGCACAGCCGCTCGACGTGGCGGTGGACAAGAAGAAGCTGACCGAGGAATGCGTCAGGGTCGGCCGCCAGTACGTGCTGCAGAAACGCCTCAGCAGCCCGGAATGCGTGTCGCGCGAGGTGTTCGGCAACGCCCTGTCGCTGGCTGCCAACCGCGATCTGCTGAAACCCGCTGCGTCTGGCGAAGCCGCCGGCCAGTCCGATCTCGGCGCCCGCCGCCGTGCCTTCGCGGCCGAGCTGGCCTCGGTCGTCGAGCGGCTGGCGGCGATCGCCGCGCTCGACAACGCCCGCCGCGTCGCCACCTCCGTTGCCCACCCGGCCTCTCTCCCCGCATGACCTCCGCCAACCCCGTGCTGGAACAGCAACTGCAGCGGATCGCCGACGGTCCGTCGGGGCCGAAGATCGGCGCCTTCTTCGATTACGACGGCACGCTGATCGACGGCTACTCGGCCGCCGCCTATTTCGTCGATCGCATCAAGCGCGGCGACATGGCCGCGAAGGAGATCGTCGAGACGCTGAAGCTCAGCCGCAAGGGCGATCTGAGCGACGAGGAATTCTTCGAAGTGATCGCCAACGGCATCCTCGACTGGGCCGGCGAGACCGAGGCCGACCTGCGCGCGCTGTGGCGGCGCCTGTGGCTGGAAAAGACCGCGACGACCCTGTTCCCGGAATCCTGGAAGCTGATCGACGCCCATCAGAAGAAGGGCCATACGGTGGCCATCGCCTCGTCGGCCACGCTGTACCAGATCGAGCCGCTGGCCGAGGAATACGGCATCGAGCACATCGTCTGCACGCGGGCGCTGATCCGCAACGGCAAGCTCACCGGCGGCCTCGACGGCCAGCCGGCCTGGGGCGAAGGCAAGGCGGCCGGCGTGCGGGCCTTCGCCAAGGCGAATGGCGTGAACCTGAAGGCGAGCTATGGCTACGCCAACGGCAACGAGGACATCGCCTTCCTGAAGGCCGTCGGCATTCCGAGCGCGATCCAGCCGAAGCCGCAGCTGGAACAGGTGGCGCGCGAATCCGGCTGGCCGATCCTGCGCTTCCCACGCCGTTCGCGCGGCCCGGTCAAGGCGATGGCGCGCACCGTCGGCGCCTATGCGGCGATGGGCGCCAGCTTCGTCGCCGGGCTGGGGCTGGAACGGCTGACCGGCGACAGCCGCGCCGCCGCCGATTTCATCACCGCCACCGCCAGCGACGCGGCGATGGCGGTGCTCGGCGTGACCATCGAGGTGATCGGCGAACAGCACCTGCAGGCGCACCGGCCCTGCGTGTTCATCATCAACCACCAGTCGAAGTTCGACATGTTCGTGATGATGAACATCGTCCGCCGCAGCTTCAGCGGCGTGGCCAAGGCGGAAGCCGCCAAGGTGCCGGGCTTCGGCCGTTACATGAAGATGGCTGGCGTGGCGTTCCTGGATCGCGCCGATACCCAGAAGTCGATCGATGCGCTGAAGCCGGCGGTCGATCGCATCAAGGCGGGGCTGAGCATGTGCATCGCGCCGGAAGGCACGCGTTCGTGGACGCCGAAGGTCGGCAAGTTCAAGAAAGGCGCCTTCCACATGGCGATGCAGGCCGGCGTGCCGATCGTGCCAGTGGTGATCCGCAACGCCGGCGAGATCATGGGTCGCAACGACCAGACGATGCGCGCCGGCACCGTGCAGGTCGCGGTACTGCCGCCGATCGATGTCCGTGGCTGGCGCCACGAGGAACTCGACGCGCGGATCGCCGAGGTGCGGCAGCAGTACATCGACACGCTGGACCACTGGCCGGCGGGTAGCGCATGAGCCGCCGCATCCGCATCGCCGTGCTCGGCGCCGGCTCCTGGGGCACCACGGTCGCTTCGCTGGCCTCGCGCAACACGCAAACCACCTTGTGGGCGCGCGATCCGGCGACCGCCGACGAGATCAACCGCGAGCATCGCAACACGCGTTACCTCAAGGACCTGCCGCTGTGCTCGCGGCTGCTGGCGACCGCTTCGATGGCTGAAGCGGTGCGCGACTGCGACGTGCTGGTGGTCGGCGTGCCCTCGCACAGCTTCCGCGACACCCTGCGCGCGGTGTCGCCGCTGCTGCGGCCCTGGGTGCCGGTGATCAGCCTGGCCAAGGGCCTGGAGCAGGGCAGCCACAGCCGGATGACCGAGATCATCCAGCAGGAACTGCCGGGCCATCCGGCCGGCCTACTGGCCGGGCCGAACATCGCCCGCGAGGTGCTGCAGGGCTACGCCGCCGCCGCCGTGCTGGCGATGACCGACGAGAACGTCGCCAAGGCGCTGCAGCCGCTGTTCAGCAGCGCCGTGTTCCGCGTCTACACCAACCGCGACGTGATCGGCTGCGAACTGGGCGGACCGCTGAAGAACGTGATCGCCATCTCCGCCGGCATGGCCGAGGGCCTGAGCGTCGGCGAGAACACCCGGGCGATGGTCATTACCCGCGGCCTGTCGGAGATCACCCGCCTGGGCGTCGCACTCGGCGGCTGCGCCGAAACCTTCGCCGGGCTGACTGGCCTGGGCGATCTGCTGACCACCTGCATGAGCCCGCTGTCGCGCAACCGGCAGGTCGGCGTGCAGTTCGCCGCCGGCAAGACCACGGCGGAGATCGTCGCCTCGATGAACATGGTCGCCGAAGGCATCAAGACGTCCAGCGTGGTCATGGCGCTGGCGGCGCAGTACGGCGTGGTGATGCCGATCGCCGCCGAGGTCGCGGCCGTGGTCAAAGGCGAGCACGGCGCGGTGCAGGCCTTCCGGGGGCTGCGCAAGCTGGCGGCCGGCGCCGAAGACAGCGCCGGCTGAACCTGCAACCCACGATGTCAATCACGAGCGGAACACGATGAGCAAGGCGAACAGGCAAACCGACCCGCTGCTGGACGAGCTGCGCCACTGGGGCGGACCGGACGAGATGAGCGCCTTCGAGGCGGTGATGTGGTTGGCCGAGGTCGATCCCCGGCTGCGCTCGACGATCGTCTCGATCATGGTCTTCGACAGCACGCCGGACTGGGCGCGGCTGCAGGCCGAGTTCCGCTGGCTGGTCGCGGCGGTGCGCCGCTTCCGGCAGAAGGTGGTGGTGCCGGCGCGCATCGGCAACCCGACCTGGGTCGAGGACCCGGATTTCGATTTCGACTACCACCTGCGCCGCCAGCAGCTGCCGGCCCCGGGCAGCGAACGGCAGATGTTCGATGCCGCCGCGCTGATCGCGATGGCGCCGTTCGATCGCGCCCGGCCGCCCTGGGAAGCGACCCTGCTCGAAGGGCTGGACGGCGGCCGTGCGGCGCTGGTGCTGAAGATGCACCACGCGGCCACCGATGGCCTCGGCATCGTCCAGCTGCTGCAGCGGATCTTCCACAAGGACCGCGAGGCGCTGCCGCGCCCGGCGCCGGCCGTGCCGCGCGCGCGCCGGGCGGCCAGCGCCCGCAGCCTCGGCCTGAAGACACTGCGCAGCCGGCTGGCGGCGCTGCCGGCGACCGCCGTCGGCACCGCCGGCGCGCTTGGCCGCAAGGCTTCGGCGCTGCTCAAGTATCCCGAGGACGTGCAGCAGACGCTCGACTACCTCGCCTCGGCTCGGCGCATGCTGGGCATCAAGCCGGTGCTCGGTTCCGGGCTGTTCAAGCGGCGCAGCCTGTCGTGGCGGCTCGATGGCATCGAACTGCCGCTGGCCGATTTCAAGGCAGCGTCGAAGGCCGCCGCAGCGTCGATCAACGACCTGTTCCTGGCCGGCCTGATCGGCGGCTTCCGCCGCTATCACGAGCGCCTCGGCGTGCCGCCCCGGCCGATGCCGATCGGCTTTCCGATCTCCCTGCGCACCGAAGCCGACGCGATGGGCGGCAACAAGTTCGCCGGCTCCCAGTACGCCGCGCCGATGGCCGAACGCGATCCGATCGCCCGCATCCGCCATATCCAGCAGTTCGTCCGCGATACCCGCGCCGAGCCGGCGCTGGACGTGATGATCCGGATGATGCCTGTGGTCACCCGGCTGCCGATCGGCGTGGTCACCAAGCTCACCGCCGATTTCACCACCGCCCAGGACGCGCAGATCAGCAACGTGCCGGGCATCCCGCATCCGGTGTACTTCGCCGGTGCCCGCGTCGTGCAGTACTGGCCGTATGCGCCGGTGCCGGGCTGCGGAATGATGATCGCGATGCTGTCGCACGACGGCCGCTGCTGCATCGGCATCAACAGCGACCGCGCCGCCGTCACCGAGCCGGAACTGCTGCTGGAATGCTTCCGCGAAGGGCTTGACGAGGTGCTGGCGCTGGGCCGTGTGGCGACCGCGCCGGACAGGCATCATCAGCCGCCGCCGGCCGCTCCGGCCGCCCCCAAGACCCGCAGCAAGAGCCGCAGCCAGACGACGAGAGCCGAGTCCCGATGAAACACAGCGAAGGTCATTTCGACGGCGTCAACAAGATCCGCATCCACTTCCAGACCTGGGCGCCGTCCGGCGCGCCGAAGGCGACCGTGGTGATCGCCCACGGCCTCGGCGAGCACGGCGGGCGCTACCGGGAAGTGGCGACGCAGCTGGTCGGTCTCGGCTGCGTGGTGCACGCGATCGACCATCGCGGCCATGGCAAGTCCGGCGGCGCGCGGACGCTGATCGACAAGTTCAGCAACGCTGTGGCCGATCTCGACACCCTGATCGACCGCGCCCGCCGGCTGCAGCCGGCGGTGCCGCTGTTCCTGCTCGGCCACAGCATGGGCGGCGCGCTGTCGCTGAGCTATGCGATCAAGCACGGCAGCAAGCTCGAAGGCCTGATCCTGTCCGGCCCGGCCGTGGCGCTGGCCGGTGCGCCGCCGCTGCTCGGGGTGATCGCCAAGACGCTGGCCTCGTTCGCGCCGAAGCTCGGCATGTTCCAGGTCGACCCGAGCCTGGTCAGCCGCGATCCGGACGAGGTCGCCAAGTACGCCGGCGATCCGCTCAATGCGCACGGCAAGGTGCCGGTGCGGACGCTGGCAGAGATCGTGCGCTTCGTCGAGATCGTGCCGGCGATGCTGCCGGTGATCTCGGTGCCGACGCTGCTGCTGCACGGCAGCGACGACAAGCTGGCGGGCGTGGCCGGCAGCCGCATGGTGTTCGAGCGGATTTCCTCGCCTGACAAGACCCTGAAGGTCTACGACGGCCTGTACCACGAGATCTTCAACGAACTGCCGGCCGATCGCGCGCGGGTGTTCAAGGACCTGACCGGCTGGCTGCAGCCGCGTCTGGCGGCCTGAGCCGCGACGCGCCTGACCATGGCCACCGTCCGCGAAGATGCCGAAGCCGCCAGACGCCTTCCAGGGGTGGAAGGCGTCTGGGTGTTCATCGCCGCCGACATGTGCTTCTTCGCACTGCTGTTCGTGTCGTTCATGCTCGGCCGGCAGGAAGCGACGCCGGTCTTCGAGGCGTCGCGGCAGACGCTGGACATCAACTTCGGCGGCATCAACACGCTGATCCTGCTGACCAGCTCCTGGTGCGTGGTGCTGGCGGTGGAAGCGGTCAAGCGCGATGCGCTGGCGCGGGTACCGCATCTGATCGCCGGCGCCTTCCTGCTCGGCGTGGCGTTCATGGTGTCCAAGGCGCTGGAGTACGGCGGCAAGATCAAGGCCGGCATCTCGATGCTGACCAATGATTTCTACATGTACTACTACACGCTGACCGGGCTGCACCTGCTGCATGTGCTGGCCGGCAACATCCTGCTGATCGTGCTGTGGAAGCAGGCCCGGGCACGGCGTTTCAGTCGTGGTAACTGCGTGGTGCTGGAATGTGGCGCCAGCTACTGGCACATGGTCGATCTGCTGTGGATCGTGCTGTTTCCGCTGCTGTACCTGCTGCGCTGAGCACCGCCATGGTCCGTCAGTCCACGACCCTCGTCTGGCTGTTCCTGATGGCGGCGACCATCGCCACCACCTGGTGGCTGTCCAAGGACGGCTTCTCGGCGCGTGTCGGCACCGTGGCGATCTTCGCGATCGCCGCTTTCAAGGTGCGCCTGGTGCTGCTCCACTTCATGGAGCTGAAGCAGGCGCCACGGCCGTGGCGGCTGATCTTCGAAGCCTGGGTGCTGCTGGCGACGGCGGCGATCGTCGGCATCTACCTGTCGACGCCGCCGCTGGCGGCCTGATTCCCGTTTGTCGCTGCGGCCCTCAGCTGGCCGCCGCCAGCGCCACGTTGCGCCGGGCCACCCGCACCCGCAGGCCGTTCAGCACCGCGTTGCCGGACGGCAGGTCGATTTCGGTCGCGGCGTTGGAGGTCAGATCGTTGTAGCGGCCGCCGCCGATCGCCACCGCGCGCCGCCAGCCGCCGGCATGGCCCCAGCTGTGCGGCAGCGCCACGGTGCCGGACATCATCTCGTCGCTGATGGTCACCGGCACCGTGATCTCGCCCCACGGCGAGGTGATCGCCGCCTCGTCGCCATCCTGCAGCGCCAGCGCCCGCGCATCGTCCGGATGCACGCGCAGGTGCGGCCGGCGGTCGCCTGGTGTCAGCTTCGGCACGTTGTGCAGCCAGCTGTTCTGCGAGCGCAGTTCGCGGATCGACACCAGCTGCAGCGGGTAGGCCGGGTCATGGCTTGTCGGGCGGGCGACCAGACGCGCCATCTCGGCCGTCATCAGCGGCTGCCGCAACGGAATCAGGCCGCCGGGATGGTGCACGCGCTGGCGGCTGACGCCGACCGCCGGCACATCGGCCAGGGCCACGCCGCTGGTGCGCTCGAACAGCCGCCGGCGGCTGATGCCGGCTTTCAGGCCGAAACGGTCGCCGGCGCTGCCGAGGCGCATGAACAGGTCGACGGCGGTGGCCGGTGTCAGGCGGATGCCAAGCTTGCCTAGCCACTGCGCGGCGCGCGAGGCCGACGGCACCAGGCCGATGCGCTTGCAGATCTCGTCGATGATCCACCAGTCGTCACGCGCTTCGCCGCGCGGCGCCACGCTGGCTGGCGTCCACTGCGCGTACGGCACGGCGGCGTGCATCTGGCTGAAGATCGGCATGCCGTCGCGCTCCAGCCACAAGGTCGGCGGCAGGATGTAGTGGGCGCGCTGGCTGGTTTCGGTGATGTAGGGATCGAGCGAGATCAGCAGGTCCAGCTCGTCCAGCGCGGCCCCGACATCACCCGACGCGCAGGACGTGGTGGCGATGTTGCCGGAGGCGATCAGCAGCGCCCGCAGCTGGCCCTTGCCCGGCGTGCGGATCTCGCGCGGCAGGGTGGCCAGCGGCGAGGTGCCCATCACTTCCGGAATGCCGTCGACGCGCGTGCGCCAGCGGTCGTAACCGTTGATGCCGAACAGCCGGGTGAAGCCCTCGGTGTCGAGCATCGGCTGGCCGAACACCATGCCGCCGCGCTTGTCGAGGTTGCCGGTGACGATGTTCAGCAGGTTGATCAGGTAATTGGTCAGGGTCGAGAACGGCCCAAGCGAAGCGCCGCAGCGGCCGTACAGCGCCGCAGCCGGCGCGGCGGCGAAGGCGCGCGCCAGCGCCTGCACCTCGGCCCAGGCGATGCCGGTTTCGGCCGCCACCCGATCGCCGCTGACGGTGGCCAGCAGCGCCGGCAGCGCGTCGGCATCGCGGGTCTGCCGATGCAGCGCGGCGGTATCCGCCAGGCCTTCGTCGAGGATCGTCTTCAGCATGCCGGCCAGCAGCCAGGGATCGCCGTCCGGGCGCATCGGCTGCCATTCGAACTGCGCGGCGGTCTCCGAACGGCGCGGGTCGATCACCACCACTCTGCCGCCGCGTTCGACGATGGCCGCCATCTGCTCCTTGACCCGGCCGGCGGTCATCATGCTGCCGTGGGTGACCACTGGATTGGCGCCGAGCACGATCAAGAACTGCGTGTGGGCGATGTCCGGGAACGGCGTCACCAGGTTGTGGCCGTAGAGCAGTTCGCCGACCACCCAGTAGTTGTTGATGTCGACCGACGAGGCCGTGTACAGGTGCTTGGTCTTCAGCGCGGCGGCCATGCCCAGCAGCCACATGAAGGCGCCGTAGTTCCAGCCGTTCGGATTGCCGAGGTGGACGCCGATCGACTCCCGGCCGTGGCGCCGGATGATGCCGCGCAGCCGGGCGCCGATGTCGTCGAGCGCCGCATCCCAGCTGACCGGCACGAAGCCGCCATCGGCTTGCCGCTGCAGCGGCTGCAGCACGCGGTCGGGGTCGTCGCGCACGGCGCCGAACGCCGCTCCCTTCGGGCACAGGAAGCCCTTCGAATTCGGGTGGTCGACGTCGCCACGGATCTTCAGTACCGCGTCGCCCTGGACGGTGACGATGATGCCGCAGGCGGCCTCGCAGATGCCGCAGAAGGTTTTCCGTTCGATGGTCGCGGGGCTTGCGGCGCTGTCGTGCAAGGCGTTCATGTGCGCTCCTCGGTGGCGTGCCCGTCCGCCTGTTCTGGTCTGTGCTGCTGCCGGGCGTGGCGGTTTGCGGCAGTGGCCGCGACGGCGACTCTACAAGTGGAAAAGCCGCCTGGCACGGCGTGCGAGGCGGCTGGTCGGCGTGCTTGCTCCGGCTCGGCTTCAGACCGAGCGCTGGGCCTTGCTGGCCTGGGTCGCGGCCTGCGCCGCTTCCCTGATCTTGGCCCAGGCTGCGTCGTCGAGCTTGTTCAGGCCGGCGAAGGTCGAGGGCGCAGCCAGATGATGGCCGCCGTCGATGCAGATGGTTTCGCCGGTGATGTAGTCGGCGCCATCGCTCATCAGCAGGGTCATCAGGTTGCCCAGTTCCTCGATCCGGCCGTAGCGGCCAGCCGGCACTTCGTCGGCCTGCGTCGCGCCGACCGCAGCGTCGCCGGTCGGCGACAGCATCTGCCAGGCGTACTCGGTCGGGAACGGGCCCGGCGCCACGGCGTTCAGGCGGATGCCGTACTTCGCCCACTCCACGGCCAGCGACATGGTCATCGCATTGATCGCCGCTTTGGCCATCGCGCTCGGCACCACATAGGCCGAGCCGGTCCAGATCCAGGTCACCAGGGTCGACACCACCGAGCCCGGCAAGCCCTGCGCGATCCAGCGCTTGGCCACCGCGTGGGTGGTGAAGAAGCCGCCGTTCATCACTGTCGAGGTGATGGCCTCGAAGCCGCGCGGCGACAAGTCCTTGGTCGGGGCGATGAAGTTGGCGGCGGCGTTGTTGACCAGGCCGGTCAGCGGGCCGAACTTCTCGAAGATCTCGCCGACCGCGGCATCGACCAGCTCGGCCTTGCGGATGTCGACGGTCTGCACGAAGGCGCGCGGGCTGGCGTGTTCGGCATTGATTTCGGCGGCGGCGGCCTCCAGCACGTCGATGCGCCGCCCCCAGAGGTGGACGTGGGCACCGAGCGCCGCGAAATGTCTCGCCATGCCCTTGCCGAGGCCGGTGCCGCCGCCGGTGACGAGGATGCGTTTGCCAGCCAGTGCATCCGACGAGTAAAGCGCCATGTTCAGTTCCTGCGGGTGGGGTTAATTGATATGGCACCATACGATATTCGCGGCGACGCTTCAATGCGATGCCTCGCAATGAGTGCTGCGGCGGCGCCGCGCGATGTCGCATGATCACGCCATGACGGCCGCTCCCCCACCGATCGACAGCCAGGCCATAGCGGGCGTGCAACGCCGGACCCGTGGCCGGCCGACGCGGGAAGAAGGCGAGGCCTTGCGCAAGGCCATCCTCGACGCCGCGTTGTCGGTATTCATCGCCCGCGGCTTCGAGGCCGCCAGCATGGCGGGCATCGCACGCGCGGCCGGCGTCGCCAAGATCACGCTGTACCGGCATTACGAAAGCAAGGAGCAGCTGTTCGTCGAAGTGGCGCGGCGCGCCCAGCTGGGCGTCCGCGAGCGGCTGGGAACGGTGGCCGATGCCGGCGTGCCGCTGGAAGCCGCGTTGCGGCAGATCATCAGCAAGCTTTACGACGGCTACACGCATCCGGAGTACCTGGCGGTGATGCGGATGGTGATCGCCGAGGCCGGCCGTTTCCCGAAGCTGGGGCGGGCGATGCTCGACGATTCCGCGCAGGTGTCGGCGCCGCTGGTGGCCTACCTGCAGCGGCTCAAGGATGCCGGGCAGGTCGATCTCGATTCGCCGTACGACGCGGCGGCGCAGATTTCCGGGCTGGCCAGCGGCGCCGGCCGCTATGTGCTGCTGACACCCGGACGGCATCCGGCAAGCCGGCGTCGCTGGGTGGAATCGCTGGTCACGCTGTTCACCCGGGCCTGGCGCAAGACGGCCTGAAGCGGGCTGCGGACGCTACACTCGCGTTGTCTGTCCGCCCGCCTGACGAAAAGCCGAATGCTGCCGATTGCACCCCGTCCCACGCGCCGCACCCGTTCCAAGCATGGCGGCAAGAAGCTGACCATCGAGGAGCGCCTGCTGGCGGCGATGGAGCGGATGCTGGAGCAGGGCCAGCGTTATGTGTCGCTGTCGGTCGAGGAGCTGGCCGCCGAGGCCGGCATGTCGCGCGGCACCTTCTATTCGCACTTCCGCGACAAGAACGAGCTGATCGCCCGGCTGATGGCGCTGATCACCGACGAGATCGTCGACAGCGCCGGCAACTGGCTGGGCCCCGATCCCGGTGGCCAGCGGCCGCGGCGCGAGGAAATGCAGACGACCATGGTCGGTGTCAGCCGCACGTTCCGGAAGCATCGGGCGATCCTGTCGGCGTTCGCCGACAGCGCCCGGCAGGACGATGCGCTCGGCCAGCAGTTCCAGAAGATGATGGACACCATCTGCGGCCGCTGCCGGGCCGCGATCGCAGCAGTCAACCGCAGCGGCGGCTGCCGGCCCGGCACCGGCGATGACGTGGCCGATGCGCTGTCCTGGTTCGTCGTCACCTACCTTGGCCGCTTCAGCCCCTTGCGCGAGGGCGAAGCGCTGGAACGGCTGATCAAGGCGGTGGCCGACATCTGCGCCAGCGCGATCTTCGCCGACGAGAAATCCTGAAGCCCGAAAGCAGCGCTTGTACCGCAGCGCCGGAACCTCCGGCGGACATGAAAAAGGCGGCGTCCCGAAGGACGCCGCCTTTTTCGCATCAGGCCGGGATCAGACGCCGACCGTTGCTGCGCGGCCGACTTCGGCGCCCGGCTCGTTCTGCCAGTCCGGCCAGCCGGCCTTGCGGTTCTGCTCGGCGGCAAGCGCGCGTTCCTCGCGGGTCGCGAACTCCAGGTCCCAGCGCTTCAGCGCCGGCTTGATGATCATGTTGTGCCAGAGCGGCGGCACCAGCGCGGCGAGGAAGCAGACGAACACGCTCGGCATGGTGATCGCTTCCTTGTGCGGCACCAGCTTGTAATAGACCTGATACGAGTTCAGGTGATGGTCGGCGTGGTTGGTGATCTCGAACGCCATCACGCGGCTGAACCAGCCGAGGTGGTTCCACAGGTGGCGGCGGCCGATCGGCGCGCCCTTCAGGCGCACCACGCCGTAGTGTTGGAAGTAGTTGAACGACTCGACCCAGAAGCGGGCGATGATCTGGCCGCCCAAGGCCACGAGGTTGGCCAGCGGGCCGCCGATCAGGAAGATCACGCCGTGGAACAGCGCCAGCGCCAGCAGCGCGCGCCACAGGCGATGGCTGATGCCGTACGGGGCCTTGCCCTTCTTGCGCAGCGCATTGGCTTCCATGTTCATCGCGTACTGCGTCGATTCGAGGAACGCATTCCAGGTGAACGAATACAGGTTGGTGCCGCGGGCGGCGGTGTCGCCGTCGTCCGGCGTGGCGACGTCGATGTGATGGCCGACGACGTGGCCGATGTCGCGCGTGCAGTCGAGGATGCACAGATGCGAGTAGCGGCCGACCGTGCGCGGCAGCGCGCCGCGCATGTGGTACAGCTCATGCGCCGCCGGCACCAGCGGGATCACGCCCATCCAGGCCAGGCTCAGCACCGAGCCGACCAGTTGCATCGTGCTCAGGTCGCCCTGGGCGACGCGCCAGGCCATCGCGAAGTAGAGGCTGACCGGGCCGATCGCGCACAGCCAGATCGGTAGGTTGGCCAGCGTCGCGTTGCTCATCTTGCGGACGCTGTAGTCGCGGCCGGCCACCGTGTCGAGCACGGCCAGCACCGGGAACGACAGGATGCCGATCCACACGGCATCGCCGCCGACAAGGAAGCCGTAGAACGCGGCGGCGACAACGCCGACCGGGATCCAGTATTTCAAGTAGTCCATCGTGATCGCCTCCTCAGGCTGCTGTTTGTCCGTGTTGCCGCTGCATGGCGCGCTCGAGGCCGTGCATGCAGGTTCGAATGGGGCGCGGTGCCGATGCTGCGGGTGCGAAAACGCACTGCACAACAAAATTAAACACCGTGTTCAGTTTCGATACTAGCAGGGCGTTCTTGGGCCCTGTCAACGGAGATCGTATGGTAGGCGACGAACGGCAGGGGATTGCCCCAGGGAAACGGCGGGCGCCGGCTTTAGTTACGGGGTCGGCCTTTTCCGCTGCGCCGTGACGACTTACGGTGCGGACCGCCACTGGAACCCGAGTTCGCCATGTCCCCTGCTACCCCGACCACTGCCAGCCGCCTGCGCCAGCCGCTGAAGCTGCCGGTGATCGTCGCCCCGATGTTCCTCGTCTCCACGCCGAAGCTGCTGCTGGAATCCTGCAAGGCCGGCCTGATCGGCTCGCTGCCGACCCAGAACGCCCGCACCACGGCGCAACTGCGCCAATGGTTCGACGAGATCCGCGATGAACTGGCCGCCTTCCGTGCAGCGGGTCATACGCCCGGCGGCTGGGCGGCGAGCGTGCTGGTGCACAACAGCTACGACCGCTTCCCGGAAGAGCTGGAGATGCTGCAGGAATACCGGCCGGACATCGTCGTCACCGCGCTCGGCAGCCCGAAGCGGGTGCTCGATCAGGTGCACGGCTACGGCGGCGCGGTGTTCGCCGACGTGATGTCGCTGGAACACGCGCGCAAGGCGGCCGACGCCGGCGCCGACGGCCTGGTGCTGGTCTGCCATGGCGCCGGCGGCCACACCGGCGCCAATAGCCCGTTCGCGTTCGTGTCCGAGGTGCGCCGCTTCTTCAACGGTACGATCGTCGTCGGCGGTGCGATCTCCGATGGCCGCGGCGTGCTCGCCGCCGAAGTGCTGGGCGCCGATCTGGTCTACATGGGCACGCGCTTCATCGCCTGCCCGGAAACCATGATCAACGACGATTACCGGCGAATGATGATCAGCGCCAACATGGATGGCGTGGTCGCCACCAAATCGGTCACCGGCGTGCAGTGCAGCTGGCTCAAGGAAAGCCTGGTGGCCGCCGGCTTCGACGACACCCGGATCGCGTCCACCGCCAAGATCGACTTCAGCGATGTCCACGGCGAACTGAAGCCGTGGAAGAACATCTACGGCGCCGGCCAGGGTGTTGGACAGGTCGATCGCGCGGCGACCACGGCCGAAGTGGCGGCCCAGCTGATCGACGAATACCAGGCGGTGGCCGCCTCGTTCGGTACCCGCTTCCGCGCCTGAGCGCCCTGAACCGCTTCCCACCTGACCGAGAACACCCATGCTGCCCGCCCGCGCCGTCTACTCCGAAGAGCACGAAATGTTCCGCGACGCCGTTCGCGGCTTCATCAGGACCGAACTGACGCCGCATTTCGCGCGCTGGGAGGAGCAGGGGATCGTCGACCGCTGGATGTGGGACAAGGCCGGCGCGGCTGGCCTGCTGTGCCCCCAGGTCGGCGAAGCCTACGGCGGTGTCGGTGGCTCGTTCCGCCACAACGCCATCGTCGTCGAGGAACTGGCCTACGCCGGCATGGCCGGCCCGCAGACCGATCTGTCGGTCCACAACGATGTCTGCGCCGGCTACCTGCTGAGCCTCGGCAGCGAGGAGCAGAAGCAGAAATGGCTGACCGGCATGGTCAGCGGCAAGACCGTCTGCGCGATCGCGATGACCGAGCCGGGTACCGGCAGCGACCTGCAGGGCATCAAGACCCGGGCCGAGCGTGACGGCGACCATTTCCGCATCAATGGTTCGAAGACCTTCATCTCCAACGGCCAGCATTCGGACATCGTCATCGTCGTCGCCCGGACCTCCGACGCGCCGGGCTCGAAAGGCATGAGCCTGATCGTCGTCGAGGCCGACCGGCCCGGCTTCCGTCGCGGCCGCAATCTGGACAAGCTCGGCCACCTGTCGTCCGACACCTCGGAGCTGTTCTTCGACGACGTGCGGGTGCCGGTCGACAACTTGCTCGGTGCCGAAGGCACCGGCTTCGCGAGCCTGATGAACGAGCTGCCGCAGGAGCGGCTGACGCTCGCGGTGTCGTCGCTCGCCGCCGCCCAGAAGGCGTTCGACATCACCCGCGACTACGTCAACACGCGCCGCGCCTTCGGCAAGTCGATCATGGATTTCCAGAACACCCGCTACAAACTGGCCGATCTCAAGGCCGAGCTGTCGGTGGGCTGGGCGTTCGTCGACCAGTGCCTGGACAAGCACGATCGCCACGCACTGACCTCCTCCGAGGCCTCGATCGCCAAGCTGTGGTGCACCGAGATGCACGGCCGACTGGTCGATACCTGCCTGCAGTTCTTCGGCGGCTACGGCTTCATGCGCGAGTACGAGATCTGCAAGCTGTACGCTGATGCCCGCGTGCAGCGCATCTACGGCGGTACCTCCGAAATCATGCGCGAGCTGATCTCGCGGACGTTGTGATGCCCGGCGCGCCGGCCCTGTTGCTCCGTTGGACGGCCGTGATAGTATGGCACCATACTAAATAACCACCGGCCATCGGCCGGCCTTTTCCGGGAGTCGGCAATGGCGGGTCTGTATTTCGAGCAGTTCACGGTCGGGCGGGTCATCGAGCACGAGATCCGCCGTACGGTCACCGAATCCGACAACGTCTGGTTCTGCGGCGCCACCTACAACCCGGCGCAGATCCACATCGACGCCGAGTACTGCAAGAGCACCGAGTTCGGCCAGCCGCTGGTCAATTCGATCTTCACGCTGGGCCTGGTGATCGGTCTTTCGATCCAGGACACCACGCTTGGCACCACGGTGGCCAATCTGGGCATGACCGACACCCGCTTCCCGAAGCCGGTGTTCGCCGGCGACACCATCCGCTCGCGGACCACGGTGCTGGAAGTGCGCGAGTCCAAGTCGCGGCCGAACGCCGGCATCGTCACCTTCCTGCACGAAGGCTTGAACCAGCGCGGCGAAATCATCTGCACCACCCAGCGCCAGGCGCTGATGCTGCGCAAGCCGGCCGCCTGAGCGCCGCTGCTACACGCGCCGCCGCTGGTCCCTGAATTCTCAATCTCTCCGGAGCTTTTCCCGATGGACTTCACGATCAATCCCGATCATCAGGCGATCCGCGACGGCGTGGGCGCCGTGGTTCGTTCGTTCGGCGATGAATACTGGCTGGCGCGCGACGAGGACGGCGTGTTCCCGCGCGAATTCCACAAGGCCATGGCCGATGGCGGCTGGCTGGGATTGACGATGCCGGAGGAGTACGGCGGCTCGGGTCTCGGCGTCACAGAAGCGATGATCATGATGCATGAGATCGCCAGCCACGGCGGCGGCATGGCGGCGACCTCGTCGGTGCACATCAACCTGTTCGGACCGCACCCGATCGTCGTTCACGGCACGCCGGACCAAAAGGCGCGCTGGGTGCCGAAGCTGATCGCCGGCACCGACCAGTGCTGCTTCGGCTTCACCGAGCCGGACGCCGGCTTGAACACCACGGCGATCAAGACCTTCGCGACCAAGGTTGACGGCGGTTACGTGGTGCGCGGCCAGAAGGTCTGGACCTCGACGGCCCAGGTCGCCAACAAGATCATGCTGCTGACGCGCACCACCCGGCTCGAGGACTGCAAGCGCCCGACCGACGGCATCACGATCTTTTACACCGACCTCGACCGCAGCAAGATCGCGGTCACCAAGATTCCGAAGATGGGCCGCAAGGCGGTCGACTCCAATTCGATCTTCATCGACGACCTGTTCATTCCCGAATCCGACCGCATCGGTGAGGAAGGCAAGGGCTTCGGCTACATCCTGCACAGCCTGAATCCGGAACGGGTGCTGATCGGCATCGAGGCGATCGGCATCGGCCAGGACGCGCTGCGGCGCGCGTCCAAGTACGCCCGGGAACGCGTTGTCTTCGGGCGCCCGATCGGCCAGAACCAGGGCATCCAGCACCCGCTGGCGGAAAAGTGGATGTACCTGGAAGCCGCCCAGCGGATGGTCGAGAAGGCGGCATGGCTGTACGACAACGGGCTGCCCTGCGGCGCCGAGGCGAACTCCGGCAAGTTCCTCGGCGCGCGCGCCGGCTACGACGCCTGCTTGCAGGCGGTGCTGACCTTCGGCGGCTTCGGCTACGCCAAGGAGTACCACGTCGAACGGCTGCTGCGCGAAGTCACCGTGACCCGTATCGCGCCGATCACCGAACAGCTGATCCTGTCGTTCATCGCCGAAAAGGTGCTGGACCAGCCCAAGTCGTACTGACCGGCGCCGTCATCGGACGCCGGCTGCTGGTCCGGCGCCTGGCGGCGTGGCTTTACAATAGTCGTACGGTACCCTACGATTACCCTCAGATTTCCATCGGGATCGGCCCATGTTCAAGCGCACCCTGTTTACCCACGAGCACGAACTGTTCCGCGATACGGTCCGCAAGTTCATCGAACGCGAGATCGCGCCGTACCACGCGCAGTGGGAACATGACGGCATCGTGCCGCGTGATCTCTGGCTCAAGGCGGGTGCGGCCGGCATGCTCTGCTGCACTGTTCCGGAAGAGTACGGCGGCCTCGGCCTCGACTATCTGTTCGACGTCGTCGTGTTCGAGGAAATGGCGCGCAGCGGCTTCACCGGCCCGGGTTTCCTGATCCACTGCGATCTGGTCGCCACCTACGTGAAATCGTTCGGCACCGAAGAGCAGAAGCAGCAGTGGTTGCCGAAGATGGTGTCCGGCGAAGCCATCGGCAGCCTCGGCATGACCGAGCCGCATGCCGGTTCGGACCTGAAGGCGATCCGCACCCGCGCCGTGCGCGACGGCGACGATTTCATCATCAACGGCCAGAAGGTGTTCATTTCCAATGGCCAGCTCTGCGATGTGCTGGTGCTGGCGACCAAGACCGACAGCGACGCCGGCTCCAAGGGCGTGACCCTGTTCCTGGTCGACACCAAGACGCCGGGCTTCAAGCGCGGCAAGAATCTCGAAAAGCTCGGCATGAAGGCGCAGGACACCTCCGAGCTGTTCTTCGAGGACATGCGCATTCCGGCCAGCTGCATGCTGGGCAAGGAAGGTGAAGGCTTCAAGCTGATGATGACCAAGCTGGCGCAGGAGCGCCTCGCCCAGGCAATCCGTTCGGCCACGGTTGCCGAGACGCTGATCGAGATGACGGTCGACTACACCGCCAACCGCAAGGCCTTCGGCACCACCATCGGCGCGTTCCAGAACACCCAGTTCAAGCTCGCCGAGCTGCATACCGAGGCGACGATCGGCCGCGTGTTCACCGATCACTGCATCACCAAGTTCATGAACGGCGAGCTCGACGAGGTCGACGCCGCGATGGCCAAGATGTGGCTGTCGAACCTGCACTGCAAGTGTGCCGACGAGTGCCTGCAGCTGTTCGGCGGCTGGGGATACATGTGGGAATACCCGATCTCGCGCGCCTTCGCCGACTGCCGCATCGTCAAGATCGCTGGCGGTTCGATCGAAGTGATGAAGCTGATCATTGGCCGCTCGCTGTTCGGTCGTCAGCAGGGTCACGAAAAGGTCAAGGCGATCGACTCCGGCGCCGACCGGAAACGGCTGGCCGGCTGAGGCCAGCGCGGTGAAGGAATAGCCCGCCGACCGTCACCGGGGCGGGCTTTTGTTTGGATCACGACCGCGCCGCGTGCAGCGATGACGCACCGGCCGGTGGCGCTGCGCGGAACTTGAAGTTCCGCCGCAGCGACCTGCCACGGAGTCGAACATGCAATACGAAACGCTGGAACTGACGGTGGAAGACGGACTGGCGCGGCTGGTGCTGAACCAGCCGGCGCTCGGCAATCCGTTCAACGCGCAGATGTGTGCCGACATGGGCCGCGTCGGCTCCGAGCTGCTGGGCCGTGGCGATGTCCGCGCCGTGCTGCTGTCGGCGCGCGGCAAGTTCTTTTCGGTCGGTGGCGACATCCGCATGTTCGCCGAGCAGCTCGACATGCTGCCGACGCAGATCCTCGAGTGGACCTCGACCCTGCACATGGGGCTGGCCCGCATCAAGCGCCTCAACGCGCCGCTGATCGCCAGCGTCCACGGCATCTGCATGGGTGGCGGCGTGGCGCTGGTCGGCGCCTGCGACGTGGTCTACGCCGGCAAGAGCGCGCGCTTCGGCGCGGCCTACCCGCAGATCGGCTACTCCTGCGATGCCGGCGCCTCGTTCGCGCTGGCCTCGCGCATGGGCATCGCCCGCGCCCGCCGCTTCCTGCTGTTCAACGAGATGCTCAGCGCTGACCAGTCGTTGACGGCCGGGCTTGCAGACTACGTCGTCGACGACGCAGCCCTGGCCGATACCGCCGAGCAGGCCGCCAGGCAGCTGGCGCAGGGGCCGACGCGGGCCTTCGGCGAGATCCGTCGCCTGATCGACAAGGCGCTGCGCACGCCGCTGGAATCGCAGCTGGAGGATGAGGCGCAAGCCTTGTCGGGCTGCGCGGCCAGCGCCGACGCCCGCGAGGGCATCACCGCGTTCGTCGAAAAGCGGGCGCCGGATTTCAAGGGACGCTGAACCACAGGCCCAAGGGCGACACCGGGTTTGCGAGCAAGCAGCGCCATCATGCGGTAGCGAGGAGGAACGACACCATGTGGTTGTATGCCGACATCAAGACACTCGCCGACATCCCCCGCCTGTACGGCAAGACCCGGCCGGACAAGACCGCGCTGGTCGATGGCCGCGGCGCGATCAGCTTCGCCAGGCTCGACGAACGTTCCAACCGCGTCGCCAACCTCATCCTCGGCCACGGCATTCCGGCGCGGTCGAACATCGGCTTCCTCGGCAAGAATTCATCGCTGTACTTCGAGCTGCTGTTCGGCATCAACAAGGCCGGCAGCACGATGTCGCCGATGAACTGGCGGCTGGCCGCACCGGAGCTGGCGGCGGTGATCGCCGATGCCGAAGCGCCGCTGATGTTCGTCGACCGTGATCTGACGCCGCTGATCGAAGCCGTGCAGGCGATCAGCCCCAGGCCGTTCAAGGTCGTCAGCCTTGATCCTCTCGATGCCGACAGCGCGCTCGATCAGGCGCTGGCGGGCGTCTCGGACGTCGATCCGCGGATGCCGCTCGATGCCGAGCAGGCGGCACTGCTGATCTACACCTCGGGCACTACCGGCAAGCCGAAGGGCGTGGAGCTGACCCATCGCGGCTTCCACTACATGCGGCTCTGCGAGCATCTGGAGCCGGCGCTGCAGTGGCAGGACGACGACGTGATGATGATGGTGATGCCGAACTTCCATCTGGTCGGCAGTGGCCTGAGCATCCAGTCGCTGTACAACGGCGGAACGCTGTCGATCCTGCCGCAGCTGGATCCGGGTCAGCTGATCAAGGTGATCCAGCGCGATCGGCCGTCGATCGTCGCGCTGGTGCCGACCGCGATCCAGATGGTGCTCGACCACCCGGATGCCAAGACCGCCGATTTCTCCAGTCTGCGGCTGGCGATGTACGCCGGCTCGCCGATCAGCTCGCATCTGCTGGCGCGCGCGCTGCGCGAGATGAAGTGCAAGTTCATGCAGTTCTATGGCGCCACCGAAAGTTCGGGTGCGATCTCGCTGCTGCGGCCGGAGCAGCATGTGATCGACGACGAGGCCAAGCTCAAGTCCTGCGGCACGCCGCTGCCGCTGATCGACGTCAAGTTCGTCGACGCCAATGGCGACGAGGTGCCGGAAGGCGCGATCGGAGAACTGGTGGTGCGTGCGCCGTCGCTGTTTGGCGGTTACTGGAAGCAGCCGGACACCACGGCCGCCGTGCTCCAGGACGGCTGGTACAAAACCGGCGACGCCGGACGCCGCGACGCCGAAGGGCTGCTGTATCTGGTCGACCGGGTCAAGGACATGATCGTCACCGGCGGCGAGAACGTGTACTCAGCCGAAGTCGAGCAGGTGCTGGCCAAGCATCCGGGTGTGCGGATGTGCGCCGTCATCGGCCTGCCGGACGAAAAATGGGGCGAGCGCGTGGTCGCCATGATCATGCCGAGCGACGGCCACAAGCCGACACAGGACGAGATCATCGCCCACTGCCGCCAGCACATCGCCGGCTACAAGGTGCCGAAGGAAGTGCGGCTGGTTGAGGCTTTCCCGATGACCGCGACCGGCAAGGTGCTGAAGCGCGTCGTGCGCGACGAGCTGGCGCGGGCCGCCGCGGGGAAATCCTGATTTCTGCCCGTTCGGGTGGCGACCGCCCCGGAAGGCATTCCGTAATGTCGGCGACCCGCCTGCACCATGGGTCTGCTGCATGATGCTTGACCCGTTCCCGGCTCGTTCGGGGGCGGGTTCGCCTGTTCTCCAGTTTCGATTACCGAAGACATTCGCCATGCCTGACTCCCCTTCGCTGAAGCCGCTGGACGCCGACCTGTCCCAGACCCGCAATCCGCTGCGCTTTGTCACGGCGGCGAGCCTGTTCGACGGTCACGATGCCGCCATCAACGTGATGCGGCGGCTGATCCAGGCCCAGGGCGCCGAGGTGATCCACCTCGGCCACAACCGCTCGGTCGAGGACGTGGTTCGCGCCGCGCTGCAGGAAGATGCCGACGGCATCGCCCTGTCCAGCTACCAGGGCGGCCACAACGAATTCTTCAAGTACATGGTCGACATGCTGGCCGAGCGCGGCGCCAGCCACATCCGCGTGTTCGGCGGTGGCGGCGGTACGATCACGCCGGAAGAGATCGCCGTGCTGCACGAGCAGGGTGTGGAGCGTATCTACCACCCGAACGACGGCAGCAAGCTCGGCCTGGTCGGCATGATCGAGGACCTGATCAAGCGCGCCGAGACGCACCGCAAGGGCAGCATCAAGCCGGGGGCGGCGTCGATCGACGACGAAATCACCGTTGGCCGCTGGCTGTCGGCGCTGGAAGACGATCTGTTCAGCGAAGCCGAACTGACCCAGCTGCGCGCCGAGTGGAAGGTGGCCGGCGCCAAGACGCCGGTGATCGGCTTCACCGGCACCGGCGGCGCCGGCAAGTCTTCGGCGGTCGATGAACTGCTGCTGCGCTTCCTGCAGGCCTTCCCGACGATGCGCATCGCCGTGCTGGCCGTCGACCCGACCCGCCGCCGCTCCGGTGGCGCGCTGCTCGGCGACCGCATCCGCATGAATTCCCTGCGCAACCCGCGCGCCTTCATGCGTTCGATGGCCACCCGCCGCCAGCACGCGTCGACCAACACGGTGCTCAAGGACTGCATCGCCTTCCTGAAGAGCCTGAGCTACGACCTGGTCATCGTCGAAACCGCCGGCATCGGCCAGAGCGATTCGGAAATCGTCGACCTGGTCGACTTCCCGATCTACGTGATGACCAGCGACTACGGCGCGGCCAGCCAGCTCGAGAAGATCGACATGATCGATTACGCCGAGCTGGTCATCCTCAACAAGTTCGACCGTCGCGGTGCCGAGGACGCGCTCCGCGATGTGCGCAAGCAGTGGAAGCGCAACCGCGTGCGCTTCGACCTGAAGGATGAAGACGTTCCGGTCTACCCGACGATCGCCAGCCAGTTCAACGATCCGGGCGTCACCTGGATGTTCACCAACCTGTGCCGCCTGCTGCGCGACAAGCTCGGCCTGCCCGCCGACCGTTGGACGCCGGCGCTCGACACCAGCGTCAAGGAGCCGCGCGCCACGGTGCTGATTCCCGGTCAGCGCACGCGCTATCTCGCCGAAATCGCCGAGAACGGCCGTGGTCTCAATCGCGAGGTCGAGCAGCAGCACGACATCGCCGACCGCGCGCAGTCGCTATGGGACGCGCTGAAGGAACTCGACGATCCGAAGCTGCCGAAGCCGCTTGATGTCTACGCTGGCGAAGATCTCGCCGCCGGCGGCGACAAGAGCCTGCTGGTGCTGCGCAACCGTTACAACGAGGCGATCAAGGGCCTGAAATCGGAGTCGATCGCGCTGCTGCGCGAATGGCCGGAACGGCTCAAGGGCGTGACCGATGAGCAGTACGTCTACCACGTGCGTGGCAAGCCGGTGGCCGGCGACAACTACACCGAATCCTTGAGCCACTCGAAGATCCCGAAGGTCGCCGCGCCGAAGTTCCAGGGCTGGGGCGAGCTGCTGCGCTTCCTGCTGAAGGAAAACCTGCCGGGCGGCTATCCATACACGGCCGGCCTGTATCCGTACCGCCGCGTCGGCGAAGACCCGATCCGCATGTTCGCCGGTGAAGGCACGCCGGAGCGCACCAATCGCCGCTTCCACTATCTGAGCCAGCCGGGCATGCCGACGCGCCTGTCGACGGCTTTCGACTCGGTGACCCTGTACGGCGAAGACCCGGAAACCCGCCCGGACATCTACGGCAAGATCGGCAACTCCGGCGTCAACATCGCCACGCTCGATGACATGAAGAAGCTCTATTCGGGCTTCGACCTGTGCCTGCCGAGCACCTCGGTGTCGATGACCATCAACGGCCCGGCGCCGATGATCCTCGCGATGTTCATGAACACCGCGATCGACCAGCAGGTCGAGAAGTACCTGAAGGCCGATGCCGCGCGCTGGGCGGAGGCCGAGAAGAAGATCGCCGCGCTGTTCAAGGACAAGCCGCGCCCGGTCTATTCCGGCGAGCTGCCGGCCAGCAACAACGGGCTGGGCCTGGCGCTGCTGGGCGTCACTGGCGATCAGCTGGTCGATGCCGAGACTTACGACAAGATCAAGCGCGAAACGATGGCCATCGTCCGCGGCACCGTGCAGGCCGACATCCTGAAGGAAGACCAGGCGCAGAACACCTGCATCTTCTCCACCGAATTCGCCCTCAGGATGATGGGCGACATCCAGCAGACGTTCGTCGAGCGCGGCGTGCGCAACTTCTATTCGGTGTCGATTTCCGGGTACCACATCGCCGAAGCCGGCGCGAACCCGATCAGCCAGCTCGCCTTCACGCTGGCCAACGGCTTCACGTTCGTCGAGTACTACCTGGCGCGCGGCATGAAGATCGACGACTTCGCGCCGAACCTGTCGTTCTTCTTCAGCAACGGCATGGACCCGGAGTATTCGGTGATCGGCCGTGTGGCGCGCCGCATCTGGGCGCGGGCGATGCGCGAGCGCTATCAGGCCAACGAACGCAGCCAGATGCTGAAGTACCACATCCAGACTTCCGGCCGATCCCTGCACGCGCAGGAAATCCAGTTCAACGACATCCGCACCACGCTGCAGGCGCTGTACGCGCTGTTCGACAACTGCAACAGCCTGCACACCAACGCCTACGACGAAGCGATCACCACGCCGACCGAGGAAAGCGTGCGTCGCGCCGTCGCGATCCAGCTGATCATCAACCGCGAGCTGGGCCTGAACTACTGCGAGAACCCCTGGCAGGGCAGCTTCGTCATCGACCAGCTGACCGACCTCGTCGAAGAAGCGGTCTACAAGGAGTTCGAGTCGATCAGCGAGCGCGGCGGCGTGCTGGGCGCGATGGACACCATGTACCAGCGCGGCAAGATCCAGGAAGAGTCGCTGTACTACGAGCACAAGAAGTACGACGGCAGCCTGCCGCTGATCGGCGTCAACACCTTCCTGCCGAAGGACCACGGCGGCGAGATCGCGACGACCATCGAACTGATCCGTTCGACCGAGAACGAGAAGGGGCAGCAGATCGACAACGTCGCGTCCTTCCGCACCGCGCGCAACAAGCTGAAGGCCGACAGCCTCCAGGTGCTGCAGCAGACCGCGCGTGATCGCCGCAACATCTTCGAGGCGCTGCTCGAAGCGGTGAAGTACAACTCCCTCGGCCAGATCAGCCACGCGCTGTACGACGTCGGCGGCGAGTACCGGCGCAACATGTAGAGGCCGACCGGCTGGCCGGATCTCCCGCCCGGCCAGCCAGCCGCGCGGGCATTGGCCGGCAAGCTGTTCGGCAAGCGGCAAAGGAAAGCCCCGGAATCGGCAGCCGATCCGGGGCTTTTTCAGTACTCGGCAAGGTGGTGGTGCCAGCGCCGGCCGGGATTGTCCCGTGACGCGCCTTTGAACCCCCTTTACCCCACCGTTTGTCTCAATGTTTTTGACGCTAATTATACTGCACCGCAACAACAGTCACTCACCACAACGCGAACAAGAATTCGAACGCGTTGTGGATGTCTCCTCCAGAAAGGCTTCGGCCTTTCTCGCACCTTGCCCCCTGCAACAGGGGGTTTTTTTTGGGCGTCGACTTTGTGTTTGTTGTTTCGACGTGGGCGGAGTCTGCCGGAATCGTTCTATCGTTACAAGCCTTTGGGCGGGGCCGGCGACCGGTTCGGCAATCCCCCGAGGCACAGCCCGGATCGAATAATGATCGGGCGTTCATGTCGATCGGCCAGGCCCCATCATTGCCGCCGAACGCAAACAATGTGTATCTGACCCCGATTTTCTTGAGGCTGTGCCGGAAGCGAGGCACGGCGGGCTGATTGGCGGGGCTGGCGCTGCGCTTTGATGTCAAAGTAACATTGATCAATGGCAACGTCAGACGAGGAGGCGCCATGACAATGACAACGACGCGACACGCCGCACCCAGCCAGCAGGATCTCGACGGTTTTCGCGCCATCCAGCGCTTGGCCTATCGCTGCGCCGAAACCATCGGGGCGGAGCTTGCGCCCGGCATGACCGAGCGGCAGGCGGCAGCACGGATGAAGACCTGGCTGCTCGATCACGGCGTCGACGACTGGTTCCACCAGCCGTTCGCCTGGTTCGGCGATCGCACGGCGTTCCGCGGTGCGGTTGGATTCAAGCAGCTGGGCGGCTTCAATCCGGCGTTCTATCCGGGCCTGCGCCGGCTCGAGGAAGGCATGCCGTACATCCTCGACTGCGCGCCGTCGATGAACGGCTATACCGCCGACATCGGCTACTGCGGCGTGATCGGCGAGAACCGCGTGCTTGATCGTTTGATGGATGACCTGCTCGAATACCGCGAGCTGATCGTCAGCCTCGTCCGCCAGCGCAAGCATCTGTCGGAAGTCAGCCAGGCGGTCGATCGCCTGTGCCAGCGCCACGGCTACGATCCTCGCCACAAGGCCTATCCGTTCGAAGTGCTGGCGCATCGGGTCGAAAAGCTCGCCGACGATGGCGCCAAGTCGCACCTGAGCCTGTTCAACTTCGGCGCCCGCAACATCCGCGAACTGGTCAAGGATGTGCTTGCCAGCCGCAAGGACGGCCTCTCGCCGCTGTGGTCGAGCCATGCCACCTCCGATCATCCGCCGACGCCGGGCCTGTGGGCGGTCGAGCCGCATCTGGGTTTCCGCGATGTCGGCGCCAAGTGGGAAGAGCTGCTGGTGGTCACCGAAGACGATGCCTTCTGGCTCGATGACGATGTGCCGCATGTACGTCGCTGGCAGGCGCGCGGCCTGTTGAATCCCGTGAAGCAGGCGGCCTGAGTCATGGCGCTCGAACCGGTACGGGTGGTTGCTTCCGGCGAAGTCGAACTCGCTGTTTATGAGTGGGGCACGCCCGGCGGCAAGCCGACGGTGGTGCTGGTGCACGGCTATCCGGATGCCGCGAGCATCTGGTCCACCGTGGCCGAAGGGTTGGCCGAGCGTCATCACGTCATCGCCTATGACGTGCGCGGTGCCGGCCGTTCGTCGGTACCCGATCACACGCAGGCTTACGACCTCGACCACCTGGTCGCCGATCTCGCAGCGGTGGTCGACGCGATGAGTCCGGCCCAGCCGGTGCATCTGATCTGTCACGACTGGGGCTCGATCCAGAGCTGGGAAGCGGTGACCACCGAGCGCATGGCCGGGCAGATCGCCTCGTACACGACGATCTCCGGACCCAGCCTCGATCACGCGGCGTACTGGATCCTGCAGCGCCTGAAAAGCGGCTCGCCAGACCAGATGGCCCAGGTCGCGCGGCAGATCGCCCATTCCTGGTACGTCGGCATGCTCCACCTGCCGGCCGTGGCGCCGACCCTGTGGAAAGCCGGCCTCGACAAGCTGTGGCCGGGCCTGCTGGAAAAGCTCGACGGCGTGCGTCCGGAGGCGAGTGACAGCCAGCGCAAGGACGGCGCCAACGGCGTCAACCTGTATCGCGCCAATTTCGCCAAGCGCCTGCTGAAGCCGGGCGAGCGGCGCACCGACATTCCGGTGCAGCTGATCGTGCCGCGCAAGGACAAGTTCATGGTCGCCGAGATCTGGGACGACCTGCCGCAATGGGTGCCGAACCTGTGGCGGCGCGAAGCCGATGCCGGCCACTGGATCCAGGCCAGCCATCCGCAGCTGGTGATCGACTGGGCGTCCGAATTCATCGACCACGTCGAAGGTGCCGAGGAAACGCCGGCGCTGGCCCGGGCCCGCCTCCACGCCCGTGAGGCGCGCAGCGGCCGGATTTCGGATCGCCAGCGCGGACGGCTCGTCGTGGTCACCGGCGCCGGTTCCGGCTTCGGCCGCGAGACCGCGCTGCTGTTCGCCGAACACGGCGCGGACGTCATCTGCGTCGACCTGAACCTCGAAGCCGCCGAGCGCACCGTGGAGCTGGTGCGCCTGCTCGGCGCCCAGGCCTGGGCGCGCAAGGTCGATGTCGGCAATGTCGAGCAGATGGAGGTACTCGCCGACTGGGTGGAAGCCGATTTCGGCGCGCCGGACATCGTCGTCAACAATGCTGGCATCGGCGTCGCCGGCTCGTTCTTCGACACCTCCGATGCCGACTGGGAAAAGGTGCTGCGGGTCAACCTCTGGGGCGTGATCCACGGCTCCAAGCTGTTCGGCCGGCAGATGATCAAGGCCGGCCGCCGCGGCCATATCGTCAACGTGTCGTCGATGGGCGGCTTCACGCCGTCGAAGTTCATGTCGGCCTACAACACCAGCAAGGCGGCAGTGATGATGCTCAGCGACTGCCTGCGCGCCGAACTGGCCGACAAGGGCATCCATGTCGCGACCATCTGCCCGGGCCTGTCGATTACCAACATCACGCAAAGCACGCGTTTCGTCGGCCTCGATGCTCAGGCCGAAGCCGAGAAGCAGGCGCGGGCGACCAAGCTCTACCAGCGCCGCAACCTGACCCCGGACAAGATCGCCAATGCCATCCTCGACGCCGTCGAGAACCGGCGCGACGAGGTGCCGGTCGGTGCCGAGGCGCAAGGCGCCCGCATGATTTCCCGGCTGTTCCCGAAGTTGTCGCGCGGCCTTGCGCGCCTCGACCTGCTGCCGTGAAGAACAACATCAACGGTTAAACGCAGAGGCGCAAAGGGAAAAGAAAGGACGCAAAGGAAAAACAGATCTTGGGTCAAGCCAGAAGCAATCCCCGCCTTGGCTTTTCCCACGAAAGATTTTGCTGTTGCTCCCTTTCTACTGTCGTTTTTCCCCTTTGCGCCTTTGCGTGCGATTTTTTGCTTCAGATTTTGATTCCTTACCCACTTCGCCCACGGAGCATTCCCATGGCCGTCACTCCCATCACCGCGCTGCTCGGCAAGGTCACGTCCGGCAAGCCCGCCAGGGCTTCCAAGACCCGTGGCCGGCTGATTCCGCGCAAGGTCAAGTTCGACTGGTCGGACACGCCGGTCGACTGGATTCCCGGCCATCCGTTCGCCAGCCATTTCATCAACGAGATCAACCTGCTGCTGCCGGCCGGCGAGTTCTGGTTCTGTCGCCTGTATAACCAGGCGCTGCCGATGATCACCGACGACAAGCTCAGAGACGACGTGCAGATGTTCATCCGCCAGGAAGCGATGCACGCTCGCGCCCACGGCGGTGCGGTGGCTGACTATCTGAACAAGCGCGGCATCGAGACCGAATCGAACACCCGGCAGGAAGACTGGCTGTTCGAGAACCTGCTCGGCGACAAGCTCGCCGGCCGCGACTTGAAGAGCGACTGGGCGAAGAAGCAGTGGCTGGTGTTCCGCCTCGGCATCATCGCCGCCGTCGAGCACATGACCTGCGTGCTCGGCCAGTACGCGCTCGACAACAAGAACTGGGACGCCATCGGCGCCGATCCGGTGCTGCTCGACCTGCTGCGCTGGCACGGCGCCGAGGAAGTCGAGCACCGCTGCGTCGCCTTCGACCTCTACCGCCATCTCGGCGGCACCTACCCGTCGCGCTATTACCTGAGTCTGATCGCGATGCCGGTCATCTTCGGCCTCTGGGCCCACGGTGCTGCGCACCTGATGAAGCAGGACCCGCGCTTCGCCGCCAAGCGTCCGAGCGTCTTCCGGCCGTGGGTGTGGCTGGAATGGCAGCGGCAGTCGAAGACCGGGATGCTGCCGTCGCTGCCGGCCCTGCTGGTTCGCCAGCTGCCGTTCTTCAGCCCCTGGTACGACCCGGCAAAGGAAGGCTCGACCGAAGAAGCGCTGGCCTATCTCGAAGGCTCGCCGGCCGCCGCCGCGATGATGGCGGACCGCAGCGCCGCCTGAGCGCAGCGCGCTGTACCGACAACGGCCGCGCAAGCGGCCGTTGTCGTTTCCGGGGCTCGGCCGAGCGGGCGGCCGTGATGACGCAGCGGTCCTGCGTCCGGCACGGGAATTCGGCGATGATTCGGGCCCGGAGCGATCCATCGCGCGACGATCCGGGGCGGCGCCAATTGAAATCGAGGCCGGCCGACGCCATGCACCGTACGGCGTTCGGCACTGCCGTCCGCCGCCGGTCCATAGGTTTCATCAATGGCCCGGATTTCGATAAATGATTTCAATCCCGCGGGTCGTGTAAGTAGTATCTCGCTATCAAATCAACCCACCCCACACACCAAGGACACGTTCATGTCGCTGATCAACACCGCGGTCAAGCCGTTCAAGGCGCAGGCTTTCCACAATGGCAAGTTCATCGAAGTCACCGACGCCTCGCTGAAGGGCAAGTGGTCGGTCCTGATCTTCATGCCGGCCGCCTTCACCTTCAACTGCCCGACCGAAGTCGAGGACGCCGCCAACAGCTACGCCGAGTTCCAGAAGGCGAACGCCGAGGTCTACATCGTCACCACCGACACTCACTTCTCGCACAAGGTCTGGCACGAGACCTCGCCGGCGGTCGGCAAGGCGCAGTTCCCGCTGGTCGGCGACCCGACCCACGCGCTGACCCGCGCGTTCGACGTGCATATCGATGAGGAAGGCCTGGCGCTGCGCGGCACCTTCGTGATCAACCCGGAAGGCGTGATCAAGACCGTCGAGATCCACTCGAACGAGATCGCCCGCGACGTGTCGGAAACCCTGCGCAAGCTGAAGGCTGCGCAGTTCACCGCCGCCAACCCGGGCCAGGTCTGCCCGGCGAAGTGGAAGGAAGGCGCGAAGACCATCGCGCCGTCGCTGGATCTGGTCGGCAAGATCTAAGCGATCCTGCTTCGGGCCGGCCTCGCTGCCGGCCCGATTCCGCAACACCCGCGCCCTGCCGTTGCCCGCACCTTCACCGGGGTGGCGGCAGGGCGTTTTGCATCCCGCAGTCCCCGAATTCAGTAACGATGTTCGCTGTCGTGGTTTCGAACGGAGAACCCCATGCTTGACCAGGACCTGAAGGAAACATTGAAGGGCTACCTCGAGCGCCTGACCCGCCCGCTCGAGATCGTCGCCAACACCAATGGCTCGGATGCCTCGAAGGAAATGATGGCCCTGCTGGCCGACATCACCGATGTCTGCAGCCGGATCACCGTGCGCGAAACCTCGGACGCAGCCTTGCACGCGCCGTCGTTCGCGATCGGCAGCCCCGGCCATGACATCCGCTTGCGCTTCGCCGGTATTCCGCTCGGCCACGAGTTCACCTCGCTGGTGCTGGCGCTGCTGCAGGCCGGCGGCTATCCGCCGAAGGTCAGCGACGAGGTCATCGCCGCGATCAAGGCGCTGCCTGGCCCGCTGAAGTTCGAAAGCTATTTCTCGCTGTCCTGCCAGAACTGCCCGGATGTCGTGCAGGCGCTGAACCTGATGGCGGTGCTGAACCCGAACATCGAACACACGGCGATCGAAGGCAGCGCCTTCCAGGGCGAGGTCGAGTCGCGCCAGGTGATGTCGGTGCCGAGCATTTATCTGAACGGCGAACCGTTCGCCGCCGGCCGCATGGGTGTCGACGAGATTCTCGCCAAGCTCGACACCGGCGCGGCCGCCCGCGAAGCCGAGAAGCTGAAAGACAAGGCGCCGTACGACGTGCTGATCGTCGGCGGAGGCCCGGCCGGCGCAGCAGCGGCGATCTACGCCGCCCGCAAGGGCATCCGCACCGGGGTGGTCGCCGAGCGCTTCGGCGGCCAGGTGGCTGACACCATGGGCATCGAAAACCTGATCTCGATTCCGGAAACCGAAGGCCCGAAGCTGGTCGCGGCGATGGAAAATCACGTCGGCCACTACGACGTCGACGTGATGAAGCTGCAGCGCGCCGACGGCATTGCCAGCGATGGCGAACTGGTCAGCGTCGCGCTGGCGTCCGGCGCAACGCTCAAGTCCAAGACCGTGATCGTCGCCACCGGCGCGCGCTGGCGGCAGATGAACGTGCCGGGCGAGGACCAGTACCGCAACAAGGGCGTGGCCTACTGCCCGCACTGCGACGGCCCGCTGTTCAAGGGCAAGCGCGTCGCCGTGATCGGCGGCGGCAACTCGGGCGTGGAAGCGGCGATCGACCTCGCCGGCATCGTGTCGCAGGTGACGCTGATCGAGTTCGACAGCCAGCTGCGCGCTGACGCCGTGCTGCAGCGCAAGCTGAACAGCCTGCCGAACGTGCGGGTGATCACCTCGGCGCAGACCACCGAAGTGACCGGTGACGGCGCCAAGGTCAACGGCCTGGTCTACAAGGATCGCGGCACCGGCGAGCTGCACACGATCGCGCTGGAAGGCATCTTCGTGCAGATCGGCCTGCTGCCGAACAGCGACTTCCTGAAGGGTGCGGTCGACCTGAGCCCGCGTGGCGAAGTGGTCGTCGATGCTCGCGGCGCCACCTCGATGCCGGGCGTGTTCGCCGCCGGCGACGTCACCACCACGCCGTACAAGCAGATCATCATCGCGATGGGCGAAGGCTCCAAGGCCGCGCTCAGCGCCTTCGATCATCTGATCCGCATGACCGCGCCGGACGCCGCCCGCAAGGCCGCCTGATCGTTTTTGCAGATGGAAAAACGGCCTTCGGGCCGTTTTTTTGGGTTTGTCGCCGCTGCTGCCGGCCAGTCTGTTTCCTCGGCGAACCGCCTGTTCGCCCTAGCAAAAAATTCACAGATCAGGTCCGAGACGGGTTTTTCTTCTTATGACGGGCAATTCATAAAAATTTCCCGGAAAATAGTCGGGTCGATAACAGATCGCGCCATGATTATCGGGAACAGGGGTGCCGACGAATCATTCAGGAAACAAGGATTTTTGTCGGTCGCCACAGAACGGCGGGGCCGGGACTGGCCGGATGAGCAAAGGGACATTTCTAAATGACGAGCCGCCGATCCGGCTGGTCGCGGGCAACATCAATGCTGATGAATCGCCCTTCAAGATCAGGAGTTTCACAATGATGCGAATTTTCAAGATCACGACGCGGGTCATCGGCGCCGGCGCAGTAGCCCTGGCGCTGGGTGGCTGTGACAACCTCAATGGCGATGTTGTCGGCGGTGAACCGGAGTCGGCCACCGGCCTGCTCAACGATGGCGGCGCCCCGACCGTCGTCACCGACAGCGGCAACGCGATTGCCGGCAACTTCATCTGCTCGCACAGCGTTTCGGCCACCGAGCCGGACATGGTCGTCGGCACCAATGGCCTGGTCGGCGGCGTGCTGACCAACCTGCTCGGCTCGCTCGGGCTCGATGTGGTGGCCAATCTGCTCAACAGCGTGTCGACGCCGGAAGCGGCTGCCGACGGCAATCTCGATACCGCCGCTGGCGTCACCTTGACCGCCGGCCTGCTCGGCGGCGTGCTGACCTCGGTCGACCTCACCGCCGTGGTTCGCGATGGCGGCACGGTGCCGTCCGGCTACTACGCGATCGCCGGCCTGAGCTTCCCGGGCGGCGTCGCCAACCTGTCGCTGTTCAACTCGATCACCGTGCAGACCTCGCTGCTCGGCCTCACGCAGGAAGTGGCGACCTTGAACCAGTCGGCGATTTCGCTGCTGGGCATCAACGGCAGCACCGTTCCGTCGGCCTGGATCGGCCTGAAGGCCACGCGGCCGTACGACAAGGTGACGGTGTCGCTGGTGCCGGGCCTGCTGTCGGTCAACGTCGGCAACGCCGTGCGCATCCACGAGTTCTGCTACGACGGCCGCTTCGTGATTCCGAAGGCCAGCTGATCGGCGGCGCTCCGGCGCCACCAGGGCGGCACGGTGCTTCGGCACCGTGCCGCTTTTTTTGTGGCCGCGCGGGCTAACCGGTGATGGCGGCAGTCCGGTCACGCAGCCACATGCCGGCCACCATCGCGACGACGAACAGCAGCACCTCCGGCGAACCGGCGGCCAGGTTGGCAATCGCCGGGCCCGGGCACAGGCCGGCGATGCCCCAGCCGATTCCGAACAGTGCCGCGCCGGCCAGCAGCTGCGGATCCAGATCGCGCTTGGTCGGCAGCTGGAAGCGTTCCGCCAGCAGCGGCCTGCCGGCGCGCCGCACCCAGGCGAACACCGGGAAGGTCACCAGCAGTGCCGATCCCATGACGAAGGCCAGTGACGGGTCCCAGCGACCGCCGACGTCGAGAAAGGCGACGACCTTGGCCGGATTGGTCATGCCGCCGAGAGCAAGACCGGCCCCGAACAGCAGGCCAGCCAGCAGGGCCACCAGGGCGATCTTCATGCGGCAGCTCCGGACAGGTGGCGGATCACGAACACGGTGGCGACGCCGAAGGCCATGAAGGTGAGGGTGGCGACGATCGACCGCGGCGACAGCCGGGCGATCCCGCAGACGCCGTGGCCGGAGGTGCAGCCGGAGCCCATGCGGGTGCCGTACCCGACGATCAGCCCGGCCGCCGCCATGCCCAGCCAGCCGGTCTGCAGCTGCGCTGGCGGCAGCGACGTGACCGCCGTGGTCAACAGCAGCGCACCCAGCACCATGCCGCCGAGAAACAGGCTGCGCCAGCGGCGCTCGCCGGGCACCGGGTCGAGCAGCAGGCCGCCGAGCGCGCCGCTGACGCCGGCAATGCGGCCGTTGAAGATGATCATCAGCGCGGCGGCAAGGCCGATCAGCAAGCCGCCGCCGGCGGCGCGCAGCCAGCTGTCGGTATCCATCAATACAGTCATGGCAACGAATCTCCCTGAGTCGAATCGCGGGCTGACAGCGCAGCCACCGCCCGCTACAGTGGCTGAAAATGACGCATGGAGTATACGGTATGGGGTATGTGAAAGGTCGGCGGAACGCGTCCGCAAAAGCACTGCCGGAAGCCGATCGCGGGGCCTCGGATGCCGCTGGCCACGACCACCGGCAGGCGGTGGTGATGCGGCTGCGGCGGGTCGAAGGCCAGATTCGCGGCGTGCTGGCGATGATCGAAGCCGAAACCCCGTGCGACACGGTGGCCCAGCAACTCGCCGCCGCCCGCAAGGCGCTGGATCGCGCCTTCTACGAGATGATGGCCTGCGATTTCGAGCAGGAAATCGTCCGCAGCAGCGACCCGGCGCAGCTGGCGCGGCGGCTGGCCGAGAAGACGCGGCTGCTGGCCAAGTACGGCTGAACGCCAGCTACCAGCGCTGCGGCCGCCCATTCGGCCGCAGCGATCACCACGGGTAGCGCAGCCTCAGCGCAGCGATGGCAGTACGCCGATGGAGGTCATGAACGCCTCGTCGTCGCGGTCGGCCTGTTCGGTGGCGCTCGACGACAGCCGGTGACGGCCGCCCGCGACGCTCTTGTACTGGCAGCGGACACCCAGCAGCCGGATCTGGCTGCAGGCGGCAAGCGTGGTCGACTGCGGCGCCTGCTCGTCGGCATTGCCGTGGATCATGATGACTGGCGGCATGCCGGCCTTCAGGTTGCGCGCCGGCGAGATTTCGTTGGAGACCGGGAAGAAGTAGTCGGTGCTTGGCGAGGCGAAGGTCCCATCGCCGACGCCGACCTCGATGGCGCCGCTGCGGATCGACACGGCCGCCACGGGGAACGGCGGAGTGCTGGCCGGATCGGTCGTCGCCGGCGGCTCCGGCAGGGCAGCGAAGAAGGCGCTGCCGCCGCCCGACGAGCCGCCGGCCACGACGACACGCAGCGGGTCGACGCCCAGCATCGCCGCGTTGTCCATGATCCATTTGATGACCAGCCGATTGTCGTCGGCGACGGCCACCGGCGAACTGCCGAAGCGGTCGTTGACCCGATAGTCCGGCGCGATGCCGACATAGCCCGAGCGCTTGGCCCAGCTCCGGGCGGCGCCGATCGCCGCATCGGGATCGCCGTGGTTGTAGCCGCCACCGAAGAACTGCACGCGGGCGGCCCGGCGACCCTGCGCTGTCCAGCCCGGGGGATAGGCGACGAACACGCGCAGCGGTACCGGCGACAGCTCGCGGTAGATGTAGCCGGTCATACCGTCGAACGTGGACTTCGTCGCGGCAACCGGGTCCGCCGAGGTGTTGATGGTGAGGCTTGATGACTGCGAGCCGAGGCTCAGCTTGACGGTCGCGCTCTTGCCGTACCCGGCCACGGCCTTTGCCTGCACGGTGATCGAGTCGCCGTTGACGGCGGTGCCGTCGGTCGCCAGGTAGCGGCCGCCATTGATGCTGTAGTAGCCGCCCGTGACTTTCACCGCGACGGCCTTGCGGGCGTTGCGAACCACTACCGGCTGGGTGGTGACGATGCTGCCCGGCGGAACCACGCCACCGGCGTACAGCTCCGCATTGACCAGCTTGAAGGCGTTCGGCGCGCTCGGCGTCTTGGCGGTGACCTTCCAGGTCGCCTGCCGGGACTTGCTGATGCCGCTGCCGATCGTCAGCGTGGCCGACTTGGACTGCCCGGAGGTGGCTGCGGCGAGCATCTTCAGGGTGACCAGATCGCCGGGCATCACCAGGCCTTCCTGTGTCGTATAGGCCCCGCCGTTGATGTTGTAGTTGGCGCCACTGACCGTGATGGGCGTCGCCGAATTGATGTTGCCGACCAGTACCGGCGAGCTGATCACTTCGGTTCCGGGTGGCACGGTGGCGGCACGGACGGCGAAGGCATCCGGCACCTGGTCGACGGCGGCATCGCTTCGCACGAAGAACGTGGCGCTGACGCCGCCGATGGTGATCGAACCGCTGCGCAGCTCGTTCAACAGCGCAGCCGACGTGACGTACAGCGCCACCTTGTCCCCCGCATTGACGACGCCCGGCAGCGACGAGAACGGCCCGCCATTGATCTGGAACGGCGTTCCGTCCGGGCTGGCGATCAGCGCCGGTGCGGCGATGCCCGACACCGTGATCATGCTGCTGGTCTGCCCCATGGTCGGCAAGCCGTTGACCGGGCCGGAAAACTGGAACGGGTTGGGGACGGTGTCGGCGCCGTCGTTGACGACCGAGAACGGCGCGCTTCGACTGCCGATGGTCAGCGTCGCCGTGGCGCTGTTGGCCGGCGCGGTGGCGGCGATCACCGAAACGCGGACTGCGTCGCCGCTGACGACCTGCCCCTCGGCGGCCGTCCAGGCGCCGCCGTTGATGCTGTACAACCCGCTGGCAATCGACACCGGCACCGCCGTATTGATGCCGGACACCGTGACGGCGTCGCTGAAGTACTCAAGCCCCGGCGCGGCGCCGAGGACCGGCGAGAACCGGAACAGGTTCGGCGTCGCGCGGCGCGTGACGGTGCTGACCACGAACGGGCTGGTGACGCTGCCGACGGTCACGGCGACGCTGCGGCTCTCGCCGAAATTCTCGGCGGCCTCAGCCTTGAGCCGAATGCTGTCACCGTTGCGGACCAGGCCGACGCCGGACGAAAACGCGCTGCCATTGATGCTGTAGCTGCCGGCGGAGACGCTGATCGGCGTATCGACATCAAGGCCGTAGACGGTGAACGGCGCGCTGGTCACCTCGCTGCGCAGCGCGGCGTCCCGCTGCGGGGCGATCGCGAACGGGTCCGGTTCCGCGCCGGCCGCAAGTGCGGCGGGCATCACCAACGGCAGGACGCTGCACAACAGTGCAGGCAGGAGACGCGGAGCAATGACAGAGGCCATTGGAGTTTCCCTGGAGTCCGAAGCGGAAGAAGTTGCGGGACCGGCGAGACGGTTGTCTTGAATCAGGTGTCAGAAAAAACGAAACACCGCAGCAGCAGTCGCGTTACGTGAGGTGCAGGGGTCCGGATGCAGGTGTCGGCCATCGCGGTTGGCGGCGTGATGGCTGACGCCCCGTGGCGCTCGCCGATGCTCGTCTTGATGGTCTTGACTGGCATTCATGATCAAAGTCAGTCCCCGATCCGGCCTGGTGTTAGGTGACGGAAGTCGCGTTGCACGCCGGCGCCGCCATCATGGGACAGCCAGGTGCGAGGTGTTGCGCAGGTGGCACGACCCGACTGCGCTTCTGTGATGAGCCGCACAGTTCGAAGAACGGCTGGTGGGTGCCGCGTTCGTCAGCGGGAGCCTGGCTGCCGACGCTCGCTGGCCGATGCGGTGGAAGTCCGGGCGATACCAGCGAGCCAGGCGGCTGCCGAGGCTTGCCGCACGCGATCTCGCTGCCGAACTGCGGGTGGCATCAGGGCAGCCTGCTTCGCGGTCAGCGCAGCGCGTCGGCGACCCGATCCGCCTTCACCCAGCGGTCGAGCACGTGCAGCGAGTGGCGGATCAGCATCTCCGCGTCCTGCAGGATCATCGTGTCCTTCGAGCCGCTTTCGAGCCCGTGCTGGACGCGTTCGCAGCTGGTGACGTCTTCCAGCAGCACCTCCGCCCAGCGGCAGCGTAGTGCTCCAGCTACAGGCGATGCCGGACCGACATCGTCTTCGGAATGAAGATCTTCAAGATCCACCTGGTGCGGTTGTAGGCCACCGGCCAGAACTCGTGGGGCCAGAAGCCGCCGGTGGAGGAGTCGATGTTGAAGTTCGGAATGTCGGCGTAGCGGGTGCCGAACGGGCCCAGAAATTCCGCCGGCGTCACCTCGGGCACTTTCTGGAAATTCAGGAAGATGAAGCCTTCCCAGACCTCGCAGTGGATCGGCATCAGGCCGCCGCTCTCCAGCCCGAAGTATTCGGGCGAGCGATACGGCTCCACTGACATCGGGCCGGTGCCGAGGCCGGCGGCCAGGGTAAAGCTGCATTCGTCGATGACCTGCCTGCCGAAGGTCGAGGTGGTGCTGCACAGCCTCGATCGCGCCGCCCAGTTGAAGGCGCTGCGCGAGCGGCACATCGATGTCGGCTTCAACCGCTTCTTCACCGAGGAGCCGGATCTGGCCTGGGAAGTGATCCAGACCGAACCGATGTCGGTCGTGGTGCCGGAGCGCCATTCGCTGGCGAAGCGCGCCAGCCTGTCGCTGGCCGAGCTGGCCGAGCTGGCCGAGCTGGCGCGCGCGCCGCTGGTGCTCTACCCGAGGGCGCCGCGGCCCGGTTTCATCGACTACCTGATGCGTCTGTTCCACGATCACGGCCTGACGCCGCAGCGAGTTCAGGAAGTGGACGATGTGCTGACCGCCGCCGCGCTGGTGGCCTCCAACCTGGGCCTGAGCCTGGTCACCGAATCCGGCCGCAGCCTGAGCATTCGCGGCATCGTCCACGTGCCGCTGGCGCCGGCCGACCGGGCGACGGTAGCGCTGTGCATCATCCACCGCCGCTTCGACGATGCCGCGATTCCGCGCGCCTTCGTCGAGGTCGCGCGGTCGCTGGGTCAGGCGACGGTCGAGGCCGGCCGGTCGGGCACGCGCCGCCGGCCGCGCTGATCGACCCTCGCCGGTCCGGCCTTAAGGGTGTGCGGGCGCGTGTGCGCGATGCGCGTAGACGGTACGCGCGTTCAGCGGCTGCACCGGTCGTGCGTTGTGCGAGTACAGCTTCTTAAAGCTGGCGATCTGCTGTTTGGAGGCCTGGATCGGGTGTTCCAGCACATACCAGGCGACGTGTTCGGCGCACGGCGGCGTGGTCAGCGAGCCCTCGTAATAGAAGTAGCTGAGATCTTTCGGCAGCAATGAGGCCGGATCGACCGCATCGTCGACATCATGGTCGCCGTCGGCGTCCTTCGGCAGGTGGCTCAGCACGTGGTCGAGCGCCGGATTCCGCTTGCCGTTGCGGATCATCACGCCGAGCACCGCCAGGTGGCCTTCATCGTCGCGATGAACCATGTGCAGCTCCATCGCGTAGGTCTTGCCGTCGAGGTGTTCCTCGGATGGCGTGTGGAAGTGGAACTGCGCCAGGTGGTAGCGGTGATCGCCGACGCTCAGCGTGTCGTCGTCCGGCGCGTTGACCTGCACGGTATGGCCGTTGTTGAGGATGCGCAGCGGCGCCGTGTGGTAGTGGACGTCGAGGTCCGGCAGATTGGCGCGCGCCGTGGCGTGGCTGATGTTGATCGGCGACTGGGCCTTGCCGCGCGCGCATTCGCCGAAGTCTGGCGCCAGCTCGGCCCAGTGCTTCGGGCCATGATCCCCGTCGTAGTTCCAGTCGATGTGCCCCGGAGCCGGATCGGCCAGTGCCGAAGAGCCGATCATGAGGCCGAGCACTGCCAGAACGAGTTGCCGCTTCATCGCACACTCCAAGGACGGGGATTTGTAAAAATTATGTCATCAAATCATTCCCGGAGCGCGTGGATCGTGGCGATCGCCTGGTGTGCCGACAGGTGCACCTGCTGCGGGCCGAGCGCGGCCAGCAGGTCGGTGCCGGCCAGGCGATCCATCACCGGGCCCTTGACCTCGGCCAGGTGCAGCCGGCTGCCGTTCTGGCGTAGGGCCTGCTCCAGGCCTTCGAGCACGTCGAGCCCGCTGGTGTCGATATAGGCCACGCCGGACATCACCAGCACCACGTCCTTCGGCTGTCGTGCCTCGACGATGTGGGCCTGCAGCTCCGATTCGACTCGCGGCGCATTGGCGAAGTACAGCGTCTCGTCGATGCGCATCAGCAGCAGGTCCGGCCAGGTGCGCACCTCGTGGCGCAGCACGTTGCGGAAGTGTTCGCTGTCGCCAACCTGCCCGACCACGGCGATGTGCGGCCGGCTGGTGCGGTACAGGAACAGCAGCAGCGACAGCCCGGCGCCGATCATCAGCCCGCCTTCCACACCGAACGCGAGCACGCCGACGATGGTTGCCGCCTGGGCGGCGCCATCGCCGCGGTCGTAGCGCCAGCTGTGACGCAGGCTGGCGAAATCCACCAGCTGCCAGACGGCGACGACGATGATCGCCGCCAGCACCGCCTTCGGCAGCGGCGCCAGCAGGCCGGTGAACAGCAGCGCCGCCAGCGCCACCCACAGCGCAGTGACCACCGCCGCCAGCTGGGTCCGCGCGCCGGCCTCGTAATTGACCATCGAGCGGGCGAAACCGCCGGCCACCGGCATCGCGCCGGCGACAGACGCGATCAGGTTGGTGCCGCCGAGCGCCAGCAGTTCGCGGTCCGGGTCGATTTTTTCCTGGCGCCGGAAAGCCAACGCCTTGGCCACCGAGATGCTTTCGACATAGCCGATGATCGCGATCATCGCCGCCGGCGCCAGCAGCCGCTGCCAGCCGTCCTCGGCCAGGATGCGCAGCGACAGCCGGGGCAGCCCGTGCGGAATCTCGCCGACCACGGCGACCGCCCAGTGCGCCTGCGCCGCCAGCGACGCCGACAGCAGCGTGCTGGCGATCACCAGCAGCAGCGGCGCGGTGCGGCCGATGCTGCCAGCGGTTTCGCGCTTCAGCCCGAAGCCGGTCAGCAGCCGCTGCAGCGGCGTGCGGGCGGCGAACAGCAGGGTCATCGCGCCGAGGCCGAAGGCCAGCGTCGGCAGGTTCAGCCGGTCGCGGCCCAGGAACAGGGCCTGGACAATGCCGTCGGCGCCGGCATCGCGCGGCACCGGAATGCCGGTCAGGCCCGACAGCTGGGTGCCGATGATGTACAGCGCCGCGCCGGTGGTGAAGCCGGACAGCACCGGGTGGCTGATGAAATGGGTCAGCCAGCCCAGCTTCAGCGCCGCCATCGCCAGCAGGATCACGCCGCTTAAGCCCGACAGCATCAGTGCGCCGGTCAGGTAGCGGGCCGGATCGTTGCCGGCGTAGGGAATCAGCGCCGCCGACACCATCACCGCCGCCACCGCTACCGGCCCCACCGCCAGCACCCGGCTGGAACCGAGCAGGGCGTAGACAATCACCGGCAGGACGCTGGCATAGAGGCCGACTTCCGGTGGCAGCCCGGCCAGCAGCGCATAGGCCAGCGCCTGCGGAATCAGCAGGATCGCGGTGATGGTGCCGGCCAGGCCGTCCTGCGCGAGGTCGGACGGGCTGCTGCGGCGCAGATCGGTGAGCAGCGGAAACAGCTTCAGCCAGCCGGGCCCGGCGTTCTCATCGGCCACAGCCTCAGGCGTTCCCGCAGGCCAGGTTGGCGGGCACCGCGATGTCCATCAGCTTCGGGTTCGGCAGCTTCAGGCCGTTCATGATCGCCACGTACTCGGCCTCGGTCTTGCCGGCCAGGCGCGGGTTGTGGCGCTTTTCCTCGCCGATCGACGAGGCGTTCCAGCCCTTGTAGTCGTGGCCGGGATAGACGGTGACCGTGTCCGGCAGCCGGAACAGCCGGTTGACGATCGAATCCCAGCTCTTGTGCGGATCGCCGCCCTGGAAATCGGTGCGACCGCTGCCGCGGATCAGCAGTACGTCGCCGGTGAACACGGCTTCCGGGTGCGCCGGGTCGAGCACGAAGCTGAACGATTCGTCGGTGTGGCCAGGGGTGTAGAGCGCCTGCAGGCGGATGCCGTCGACGTTCAGCGTCTCGCCGTCGCGGATCTGTTCCGACACGCAGCTGGCCTTGGTGAACTCGCCCATGATCGTCACGCAGCCGGTGGCGGTGCGCAGGTCGCCGAGCGCGGTGATGTGGTCGGCGTGGGTATGGGTGTCGATGGCGCGGACCAGCTTCAGCTCCAGCGCGTCGATCGCGGCGAGGTAGTGATGGGCCTGCTCCTTCACCGGATCGATGATCACGGCCTCGCGGCCCCGGCCGGAGGCCATGAGGTAGGTGTAGGTGCTGGAAACCGGGTCGAAGAACTGGCGGAAGATCATGGGTGGTGTCGCGTCGGGGAAGTCTTATGAATAAAATGCATAACATTATTCAAATTTTATTTTACGGCCCTGACGGCCGTCGACACAACGCGGCGGCCATTCGCGATCAGCGCTGGCCCCGACGCCAATGCCCGGGCGCGACACCGGTCCAGCGCTGGAACGCACGGGTGAACGCGGCCTGGTCGGTGTAGCCGAGCAGCTGCGCCACCTCGGCGAGCTTCAGGCGGGAATCCGCCAGCCAGGACTCCGCCAGCTGCCGGCGGGTGTCATCGAGCGCCCGCTGGAAGGTCGAGCCGGCGGCCGCCAGCCGCCGTTGCAGCGTTCGTGCCGAACAGTGCAGCCGTGCCGCGCAGGCCGGCAGGCTGGCATCGCCGGAGCGCAGGCCGGCGGCCATCGTTTCGCGCAGCCGGCGCTCGAAATCGTCGACCGGCGGCAGCCGTGCCAGCAGCGCCCGCGCCTGGGCGTCGAGCAGCGCGTGCAGCGCCGGATCGGGCTGGCGCAGCGGCGCGGCGATCAGCGCCGGCGACAGCAGCACCCGCGTGGTGGCGGCCGCAAAGCCGACCGGGCAGCCGAAGAACGCGCGGTACGGGCCGACATCGGCCGGCGCCGGATTGATGAAGCGCACCGTCACTGGCGCGGCATCCGGCTGCGCGGTGATGTTGCGGGCATAGGCGACCAGCGCCGCGATCGCGCATTCGTCGACGCGCTGGCCGGGCCTGCCGCGCTCGTCGCCCCATTCCAGCGCCACGCCCTCGGCCAGCATCGTCACCCGCACCTGGTTGACGTCGTAGACCAGCCGTTCGTAATCGGCGAGCCGCGCCAGCGCCTGGCCCAGCGTGGCGCTGCACAGCGTCAGGTAGCCCAGCAGCCCGAAGTGCGACGGCTGGATGCCCGCGCCGACCTTCAGCCCCAGCGCCGGTTCCTGCAGCACGGCATCGGCGCGCGCCAGCAGCGCCGCCCAGTGCGCCACCGGCACCCGCAGCAGCCCGCTGCCGTCATCTGCCGGCAAGGCTTCGCCCAGCACCGCCTGCGCGTCGTGGCCGCGCCGCGCGAGGTATTCATGCAGCAGGCGTACGTAGGTGGCGGAAACCTGTCCCTGCATCGGCGGCGCGTCGATCCGGCGGTGGCGTGAAAGATCAAAAGAATGGCGGTGGACGATCAAGCCGCGCAAGCGGAATCGGTCGAGAATCCACGCCATAACGACGAGGAGATAGCGCCGTGGTGATGGAACTGATCGACACGATGTTTGGCCCGCACATCGACTGGAAGCAGGTGGTGCTGACCGCGATGACGCCGCTGTTCCTGATCGCCTTCGCGATCGAATGGCAGGTGATGCGCGGCCGTGGCCGGCGCGAGCCGTTCCAGATCAAGGAGATCGTCGCCAATCTGATGCTCGGCGGCGCCTACCAGATCTTCGAGGTCATCGCCCATGCGCTGATCACGGCGGCGGCCGTCGCCTGGTTCTGGCAGCACCGGCTGATCGACGAACTGCCGGTCAATGGCTGGACCATCCTGCCGATCTTCTTCGCCGTGGAGTTCTGCTACTACCTGTTCCACCGGGGCAGCCACCGCATTCGCTGGTTCTGGAGCGCCCACGTCGTCCATCACACCGGCACCGTGATGAACATGACCACGGCGATGCGCCAGAGCCTGCTGTACTCGATCACCGGCTGGTGGCTGTTCTGGATGCCGATGGTGCTGCTCGGCGTGCATCCGTCGGTGGTGTTCTTCCTGTACGGCGTCAACCTGGCTTACCAGTACTTCGTGCATACCGAAGTGGTCGGCAAGCTGCATCCGTGGATCGAGTACGTGTTCAACACGCCCTCGCATCACCGCGTGCACCACGGCCGCAACCCGCAGTACATCGACAAGAACTTCGGCGGCGTGCTGATCCTGTTCGACCGCTGGTTCTGCAGCTTCGAGCCGGAGGGCGAGAAGGTCGATTACGGCATCGCCCAGCGCCAGCCGACCAGCTACAACGCGATCACCCTGAACTTCCACGAGTTCGCCGACATGTGGCGCGATGTGTTGCGCCCGGGCCGGCTGATCGACCGCCTGAAAGTGCTGGTGATGCCGCCCGAATGGCAGCGCCCGGCCACGGCCGCCGCAACTGCCGCCACCGACTCAGTGCGCTGACGGCCTGTCGTCCGGCACGGTCAGCCAGCGGGCCGCGACCAGCACGCCGGCCGCCGCCAGATAGGCCATCACGAAGGTCCAGGCCGGCTGCAGGCTCAGGCTGGTATCGGCGCCGGTGTAGCGGAACGAGTGCATCAGGCCGGTGGCCGACAGCGCGGCGGCGACCAGCATCCAGATGGCGGCGGTGACGAAGCGGCGCTCGATGATCGCCACCGTCGCCGCCGACAGGATCATCGCGCTGAACACCACGCCCTGTTCCAGCGCGAACGCGCCTTCGGCCCAGACGTCGGCCGCATGGAAGGCCGGCAGCAGCGCCTCGGTGATGCCCGGCCCGCCTTCGGCGCCGGCACCGGCCGCGCGCAGGCCGGCCTTCAGCATCAAAGCCCCCCACATCGCCAGCCCCGGCAGCAGGCCGACGACCACGGCGGGGAAGTGCGCCTTCGGCGTCGCATCGAAGGCCTGCACGCTCATGACGATGCCGATCCACAACAGGATCGCGATGCCGGCGTCGATCGGCACCGCCCAGGCGACATGGGCGATGGTGCCGCTGAAGCACAGCAGCGCGATGAACAGGCCGCTCAAGGTCGAGTAGCCGGCGCGCGCGCCCATCGCCTTCCAGCCCGGATGGCCGATGTACAGCGTGGTCGGGAAGCAGGAGCCGAAGGCGCTGGCGATCAGGGTGGCGATGCCGTTGACGGCCAGCGACGAGCGGGTGTCGTAGCGATCGCCGGCGGCTTCCGCCGACTCCAGGTTCTGCATCGAGCCGACCACCGAGATCAGGCCCATCGGCACGATCACCGCCGCGTAGGCCATGAACTGCTCGAAGCGCAGGCTTTCCCACAGCGCGCCGAGCACTGGCACCGGCAGCGCCAGCCGGGCCGGCGGCGGCAGCGGGCCGGTCGGCGCCAGCCCGAGGGTCCAGCCCAAGGCGATGCCGAGCAGCAGCACCACGACACCGATCGGCAGCCCGCCCCGGAAGCGGACGCGGCCGAAGTAGCCGATCAGCACCACCACCAGCGTGACGATGCCGATCAGCGGATGGGCATAGGCGCGCATCAGAAAGCCGAGCGCGATGAAGGCCAGCGCCAGCCCGGCCAGTGTCGACAAGAGCGCTGCACGCGGCGTGTGGCGGCGCACCCAGCCGGCGACGAAGGCACCGGCGAATTCGATGACGCCGGTGCCGAAGCAGGCCAGCAGCCCGGCCTGCCAGGCGGCGCGGGCCGGGTCGGCGCTGCCGACGGCGATCGCCGCGAGCTTGGCCGGCAGCATCACCAGGAAGACGAACGAGAACACGGTGATCGTGTTCAGCCCGAACGGCAGCGCGCAGACGTCATCACGGCCTTCACGCGCCGCCAGCTTGCGCGCCTGCCAGGCGTAGAACAGGTTGCCGACCAAGAGCGACACCGCCGCCCCGGGCAGTACGGTGCCGAGCAGCAGCGCGTCGTCGAAGCCGAGCACGAAGTGGCCGAGCCCGGAAATCAGCAGCAGCAGCACCAGGTTGTCGAGCGCCAGGCCGACGAAGCCATCGAGATCGCCGCGGACGAAGGCCTTCACCAGCGCGTCTCCAAGGTCAACGCGAGGCGGCAGATGCAGTGCAGCAGCGAGTCGTCATCGGCGATGACGCGGGCAAGGTTCGGCATGAGCGGAGGGAGGCAGGGAATCAGGAATGCGCTGAAGCAGGACGGGTGCCAACCGGATACGGGCCCGGCCCGGCTGGCGGCGCATCGTGATACGGCTTGCGGCCGACGGCCAGCGCCAGCGGGCTGCGCCAGTCCTCGTTGCGCGCCAGCTTGGCGATCAGCGCCGCGAAATCCCAGCGCGGCTGCCAGCCCAGCTGCTCGCGGGCCAGACGGTTGTCGTAGACGCGGTCGAGGCTGTCGGCCATCCGCCAGCCGCGGCGTGCATATTCCGCCGCGTACTGCGGCAGCCGTTCGCGCAGCACGGCAGCCGGATCGCGGCGCAGCGCGGCGGCATCGGCCGGCACGAACGGCGTGGTGGCGCTGATGATGTAGCAGCCGTGGCCGATCGCCGCCGCCCGCTCGATCGCCAGCAGATGGGCGCCAACCACGTCTTCGATCTCGACCCGGCGATGCAGGAATTCGTTGAGCTTCAGGTTGGTGTCGGCGTAGGCCGCGCGGGCGCTGCCATCGTCGTCCGCTTCCGGGAAGAAACGCGAGGTGCGCAGCACCACGCACGGCAGCCGATGCAGGCGATGGAACAGCTGGCAGAGGTCTTCGGCGGCCAGCTTGGTGGCGCCGTAGATGTTCTTCGACACCGGCACCACGGCTTCGGTGATCCACGCCGCCGGTGCATCGGCTGGCGGCGTCAGCGCAGCGCCGAAGGCACTGGTCGTGCTGGTGTAGACGAAGGCGCGCACCTCGGCTTTCACGGCGGCTTCGAGCAGGTTCAGCGTGCCGCTGATGTTGGTGTCGACGAACTGCTGGCGCGTGTGGGTTTCGACATGCGGCTTGTGCAAGGTGGCGGTGTGCAGCACTGCCTCGACGCCGTCCATGCAGGCAGCAATGAATGCGGCATCGGTGATCGAGCCAACGCGATCGGTGAACGGCGACGGCTCGATGTCGATCCCGACGGCCTGATCGCCGCGCGCCTGCAGCGTGCGGATCAGCGCTTCGCCCAGATGGCCGCTGCTGCCGGTGACCAGTACCTTCATGTCCGCTCGCCCTGCCGTGATCAGGGCGCGATTTCACGCGCCGAGCGCCGATCGCGCAAGCGGCCGGCAAGCGCAGGGGCTGCCGTATCATGACGGCCGCTCCCGCTGTGCCGCCGCCCGTGACTGCCACGCCCTCGCTGCAAGCCCGCTTCGACCTGATCCGCGACCAGCTGCTGCTGCGCGATGCCGCGCGGCTGGCGCGCACCGTGGCGGGCGCACGCAACAGCCCGAAGTTCGATGTCGCTCGTTTCGAGAAGGACGTCGAAGCGGCCCTGCTGGCCGCCGAGAACCGCGCGCGGCTGCGCCCCGAAACCATCCGCTACCCGGCCGAGCTGCCGGTGGTGCAGGCCAAGGACGAGCTGATCACCGCGATCCGCGATCATCAGGTGGTCGTCGTCTGCGGCGAGACCGGCTCCGGCAAGACCACGCAGTTGCCGAAGTTGTGCCTGGAACTGGGCCGCGGCACGCGCGGCCTGATCGGCCACACCCAGCCGCGACGGCTGGCAGCGCGCAGTGTCGCCAACCGGATCGCCTCGGAACTCGACGGCAAGGTCGGCGATCTGGTCGGCTTCGAGACCCGCTTCGATCGCCGGATGTCCGAGCGCAGCCTGATCAAGCTGATGACCGACGGCATCCTGCTCGCCGAACTGTCGCGTGATCGCGAACTGCTGGCCTACGACACCATCATCATCGACGAGGCCCACGAGCGCAGCCTCAACATCGACTTCCTGCTCGGCTGGCTGAAGCGTCTGCTGCCGCGTCGGCCCGAGCTGAAACTGATCATCACCTCGGCCACGCTCGATCCGGAAAAGCTGGCCCGGCACTTCGCCAATGCGCGCGGCGAGCCTGCGCCGATCCTGCTGGTCGAAGGCCGCACCTACCCGGTCGAGATGCGCTACCGCGAGCCGGATCAGGACGACGATCTCGAAGGCACGGTCGCCAATGGCATCGACAGCCTGTGGCAGTCCGGCCGCGTCGGCGACACCTTGGTCTTCCTGCCCGGTGAGCGCGAGATCAACGATCTGGCGCGCAGCCTTCCCGGCCGCTTCCCGCGCGCCGAAGTGCTGCCGCTGTACTCGCGGCTGCCGGCGGAGAAGCAGGACAAGGTGTTTTCCTCGGGTGGCGCGCCGCGCATCGTGCTGGCCACCAACGTCGCCGAAACCTCGGTGACCGTGCCCGGCATCCGCTACGTCGTCGACACCGGCACTGCGCGCATCAACCGCTTTTCGCCGCGTCTCGGCGTGCAGCAGCTGCAGATCGAGAACGTCTCGCAGGCCGCCGCGAACCAGCGTGCCGGCCGCTGCGGGCGTGTCGGCCCGGGTGTCTGCCTGCGCCTGTACGAGCAGCAGAATTTCGACAGCCGGCCAGCATTCACCGATCCGGAAATCCTGCGTTCGAACCTCGCTGGCGTGATCCTGCAGATGGCCTCGCTGGGTCTCGGCGATGTCGAGGATTTCCCCTGGCTCGATGCGCCGGAAGGCCGCCACATCGCCGAGGGTTACCGGCTGCTGCAGACTTTGGGCGCGCTCGACGACGCCAAGCGCATCACGCCGCTCGGCCGCGATCTCGGCCGGCTGCCGCTCGACCCGCGCATCGCCCGCATCGCGGTCGCCGCGCGCGGCACCGCGTATCGCGAGCATGTCTGGGTGCTGGCTGCCGCACTGTCCGTGCAGGATCCGCACGAGGTGTCGCCGGACCAGCAGAACGCCGCGCGGCTCAAGCACGCCGAGTGGCGGCATCCGAAGTCCGATTTCTTCACGCTGCTGAACCTGTGGGCGCGTTACCAGCAGTGGAGTGCCGCCAGTTCCAATCGCCAGCTGCGCAAGCTGTGCAAGGAGCATTTCGTCAGCTACCTGCGGCTGGAGGAATGGGAGTCGGTCCACAAGCAGATCGTCGACATGCTAGGCAAGGATGACGCCGCCAGGCCGAAGACCGACCAGCCGCTCGACAAGCTCTACACCGACATCCACAAGGCGTTGCTCGCCGGCCTGATCGACCACATTGGCCAGAAGGATCGCGAGAAGCCGGACTTCAACGGCCCGCGTGGCCGGCGCTTCAAGGTGTTCCCGGGCTCGACCCTGTCGAAGAAGCCGCCGCCGTGGATGATGAGCGCGCAGCTGGCGCAGACCAGCCAGCTGTTCGGCCGCATCAACGCCGAGATCCAGCCGGAATGGCTCGCCGATGTCGCACCGCATCTGGTCAAGCGCGTGCTGCAGGACCCGGTCTGGCACGCCGACCGCGGCGAAGTCACGGCGATGGAAGTGGTGACCTTGTTCGGCATGCAAGTGCTCAAGCGCGCTCGCCATTACGGCCGCGACGAGCCGGCGCATGCCCGCGAGATCTTCATCCGCGAAGCGCTGGTGCGCGGCGAAATGCCGAACAAGCCGGCGTTCCTCGAGAAGAACCTCGCGTTGCTCGATGACGTGCGCGACAAGGAAGCGCGGCTGCGCCGGCCGGACCTGCTTGCCGATGACGCGCAGTTCTTCGACTTCTACGACGCCTTGCTGCCGGCCGACATCTGCACGACGGTCGGCCTGAAGAACTGGCTGCGCAAGGAGCCGGCCGCGCAGCGCCAGCTGACCATGGCCGAAGCCGATGCGCTGAAGCCCGGCGCCAATGCCGATGTCGCCAGCCTGTTCCCGGATCATCTGGACCTTGCCGGGCAGCGCATCGAACTGAGCTATTCGCACGAGCCGGGCGCCGACGAGGACGGCGTGAGCTTCGAGATCCCGATCGCAGCGCTGTTCCAGCTGCCGGCCGCGCGCTTCGACTGGCTGGTGCCCGGCCTCTTGCCGGCCAAGATCGAAGCGCTGATCCGCAGCCTGCCGATGCAGTTGCGGCGGCTGTGCACGCCGGCTGCGGAGTACGCGAATGCGATCGCCAATGCCGCGAATCCGGCGTCCGGCGAGCTGCTCGACGCGATTTGCGCGAAGTTCCGCGACATGAACGGCGTGCAGCTGAAGCCGGAGGATTTCGCGCTGCCCAAGCTCGAGGCGCACCTGAAGCCGAGGCTGGTGCTGGTCGGGGCCGACGGCAAGGCGATCGGCGAAGCGGAGTCGCTGGTCGCGCTGCAGCAGCGCTTCGGTGGCGCCGCCCGTACCGAACTCGGCAAGCGCGCCGAGGCAAGCCCGGAGGCGAAGCGCTGGACGCGCGACGTGGTGCTGGACTGGGATTTCGGCGCGATGCCGGCGTTCATCGAAGTGAGCGGTGCCCGCGCTTATCCGGCACTGGTGGCGGCCAACGAGCGCATCGGCCTGAAGCTGTTCGAATCGGCCGACGCGGCGCAGGCCGCGCACGCCAGCGGCGTGCAGGCGCTGCTGCTGGCGCGGGTCGCTGATCGGCTCAAGGATCTGGCGAAGACGGCGCGCACGAAGCTCGGCATCTCGCTGGCGCAGACCGGGCTATCGGCCGAACAGCTGGCCTTGCAGGTCGCCGAACGGGCTGCGCGCAGCTACTGGAATCCGGCGGCGATCCGCGACGAGGCCGCGTTCCAGGCCGCACTCGCCAAGCGCGGCGAGTTCGGTCGCGAAGCGGTCAAGCGGCTGGAAGAAGTCTGCGCCTGGCTGGTGGCCGGCATGGAGCTGCGCAAGAAGCTGGATGCCATCGCCAAGCCCTGGCCGGATGCCAATGCCGATCTGCGCCAGCAGCTGCAGACCCTGTTCGCGCCCGGCTTCATCGACCAGATTCCGGACGAGGCCTGGCCGCGCATCGCCGTCTACCTCAAGGCGGCGACGATCCGCGCCGACCGCCTGCCGCACAAGCCACAGCGCGATCTGGAAATGCTCAAGCAGATCCGCGCCGTGTCCCAGCATCTGAAGGGCCCGTTCCACCCGGCCCGCTGGCTGATCGAGGAATGGCGCATTGCGCTGTTCGCGCAGGAGCTCAAGGCCCAGGGCTCGCCGAGCACGGCCCGGATCCAGGCCGTGCTGGCGACCTGATCAAGGCCGGCCCGATGCCCGGCCCTATGGCGTTCGGGCCGGGCATCGGGCGTGTCGAAAGCAGCTGCTGCGCTGCCGACGCCCCGCGATCAGCGCAAAGCCGCGTGCTTGACCGGCGGCACGGTCAGCAGCTGTTCGAGGCGGTCGGCGTCGTCGAAATGCCGGCTGCCGGCAACGGCGGTCGGCACCCGGCCAAGCACGTGAAGCGCGCCCGGTGCGACGACCCGATCGCCTGCCAGCCGGGCCTGCTCGTCGTCGCGGACGCCGGGGATCACGCCGCTGACGTCGTAGAGGCTGCGGGTCTTGCCGTCGCCGGCCGGCAAAGTGAATACCTCTTCGTAGTGACGCAGCTGGTAGGCGCTGCCCGCTGCACCGGCAGCGCTGGCGGTGGCCAGCGGAACGACCCGGGTCAGGGCGTGGCTGCCGGCGGAGAGCCGCAGCGCGACCGACCCGGTGATCGGTTCGGCCTGTGGGAACAGCGGGGCGTTGTCGTCGGCCTTCGAGCGGGCCGGACGGCGCTTCAGCGGCTGGGCGGCGAACCACAGGTGATCGCGGCCACTGGCGTTGACGCTTTCGTAGATCAGCGGCTGGGCGTTGGCGTCGAGGGTGACGCGCCAGATCAGACTGTCCAGCGCGCCGCTGTTGCCTTCGCGGCCGGCGAACCAGATGAAGTAGTTGAGCTGGGTCAGCGTCTGGCCGCCGAGGCGGGTGAAGGTGATGTAGTAGTGCATGCGCGGCTGCGCCGGATCGACGGTGAACGCGCCATCGCGGACCACTGGCGCACCCGGCTGGTCACGCGGGCCGGCGGTTTCGATCCACAGGGCCGGCGCATGCCGTTCGGCGAACGCGCGCCATTGCGATTCGATCAGCGCCGGCACGCCGAGTTCGTCCGGAACCGCCTTGCCGTAGCCGGCTTCGATCAGGCGCAGGTCCTCGACCGGTGTCGCGGTCCACAGCGTGAGGCTGGCATCGGCCGGGCTGGCCGGCAGTGCGCCGCTGAAGCGCTTGCGGACATCGGCGTCGTGCGTGGCGACGGCCTTGCGCTGCTGCTCGGTCAGCGGCGGCGCTTTCGGCCGGTATTCGCTGCCCGGCACGACCTGGCGGCGCAGGAACGCCAGGTTGTCGTCCTCGAACATCTCCAGGCTGGCCAGGCCGCCGCCGCAGGCCAGCAGGTCGTAGCGCCAGGTACCGATTTCCTGTTCGGACATGCCGAGGTTGCGGTATTCGAACTCGCGCGCTTCCTGGTCGAACTCGCGCATCCGCCGCATCCAGCCGGCGGTGTCGTCGAGTCCCTTGACCTCGTCCTTGTACGAGGCGGCGTAGCGATCGGTACGGAAGTACGGGAAACCGGGCACCCGGTAGTAGCTGCCGTCGCGGACGCCGGCGGCGTCGATGCGGGCGTCCATCTCGGCGTACTTGGCGCGGCAGTTCTTGTAGGCCTTGAGGATGCCGGTGAAGACATCGGGGGCCAGCGGTGCCGGCAGCACCGGTTCGGCGCTGGCGCCGGCTCCTGCGGCCGCTGTGGAAACCGCCAGTGCGGCAACAGCCAGCAGGCGCGCGGCACGCGGCCGGATCATCGCAGGGGCGGAGAATTTCGACAGCACGCTCGACTCGGACATGGCGCGGCTCGGATGGTCGGACAGGGTGGCATTGATGACGGAGCTGTCGGCTTGCAGCAACGGAGGGATAACCCTGTGTTGCGGCATGCTCGACAGCCCTGTGGGCGATCATGCGGGTGCCGTCGGCGGTGCAGCAAACCGGCTGCGCCGACAGCCACGCATGCACCCCTGTACGTAAGCGGACAGCCATCCGATGCACGGCTAGAATGCCGCCGTCAGCCGTACTGGACACTGGCAAGGCCGGCGCGCTGCGCGGGGCGGCACACGACGTTGTTTTTATTCGGAATCTGAACCCTTGAGCGAAACCCGCAGCAGCATCGCCCCTCGCGACCGCCTGATCGTCGCCCTTGATGTTCCGGAAGCCGATGACGCCCGCCAGCTGGTCGAACGCATCGACGATGGCGCGACGTTCTACAAGATCGGCATGGAGCTGTGCATGGCGCCGGGCTTCTTCGAACTGCTGGGCTGGCTGCGCCGGCAAGACAAGAAGGTGTTCGTCGATCTGAAGTTCTTCGACATTCCGGAAACCGTTGCCCGCGCCGTGTCTCGGCTGTCCGAGCAGGGCGCGCAGTTCTGCACCATTCACGGCAACCAGTCGATCATGCAGGCGGCGGCGAAAGCCAAGTCCAACGGCCTGAAGGTGCTGGCGGTGACTGCGCTGACCAGCCTCGATCGCGGCGATCTCGACGATCTCGGCTTCGCCTGCGACGTCGAGGCGCTGGTGCTGTCCCGCGCCCGCCGGGCACTGGCTGCCGGCTGCGACGGCGTGGTGTCGTCGGGGCTCGAAGTCGCGAAACTGCGCCGGGAAGCACCGCAGGAACTGATCTGCGTCACCCCCGGCATCCGCCCGGTGGACAACGATGTGGCGGCCGGTGTCGGCGACCAGAAGCGGGTGATGACCCCGACCCTGGCGCTGCAGGCGGGCGCCGACTACCTCGTCGTCGGCCGGCCGATCCGAGATGCACAAGACCCCCGCGCTGCGGCGCTGGCCATCCAAACCGAAATCGCAGGCGCGCTTGCATCATGACCACCCTCAAGCCCGAAGTTCTGCAGAACGATCGCTTCCTCCGGGCGCTGAAGCGCCAGCCGGTCGACCGCACGCCGGTCTGGCTGATGCGCCAGGCTGGCCGTTACCTGGCCGAATACCGCGCCACGCGGGCCCGCGCCGGCAATTTCATGAACCTGTGCAAGTCGCCGGACATGGCCTGCGAGGTGACCCTGCAGCCGATCGATCGCTATGGCTTCGACGCGGCGATCCTGTTCTCCGACATCCTGACCGTGCCGGATGCGATGGGGCTCGGTCTGCATTTCACCGAGGGCGAAGGCCCGGCTTTTGAAAAGACCGTGCGCACTGCGGACGACATCGCGGCACTGCCGATTCCAGACCCGGAAACCGAGCTGCGCTATGTGATCGACGGCGTCCGTGCCTGCAAGAAGGGCCTGGCCGGCCGGGTGCCGCTCATTGGCTTTGCCGGCAGTCCGTGGACCTTGGCCACCTACATGATCGAGGGCAGCGGCTCGAAGGATTTCCGTCACGCCAAGGCGATGCGCTACGGCGCACCGCACCTGCTGAAGGCGCTGCTCGACAAGCTCACCGAAAGCGTCGCGTTGTATCTGGCCGCGCAGGCCGACGCCGGCGCCAACGCGCTGATGATCTTCGACACCTGGGGCGGCGTGCTTGACCGCGAGGGCTACAAGTTCTTCTCGCTGGCCTCGATGGCGAAGCTGGTCGATCGCCTCAAGGTGCTGGCGCCCGGCGTGCCGGTGATCCTGTTCTCCAAGGGCTGCGGCCAGTTCCTGATCGAGATGTCGGCGACCGGCTGCGCGGGCTTGGGTGTGGACTGGACCACCAACATCGGCGATGCCCGCAACATGGTCAGTGGCAGCGTGGCGCTGCAGGGCAACTTCGATCCCGCTGCGCTGTTCGCGCCGCCGGAAACGATCCGCGAACTGGTCGGCAAGATCCTCGACGACTACGGCCCGCACAACGGCCACATCTTCAACCTCGGTCACGGCATCGTGCCCGGTACGCCGCCGGAGAACGTCGCGGCGCTGGTCGAAGCGGTGCGCGAGCTGAGTCCGCAGTATCACGAGACGGCGGAAGTCGAGGCGCCCTGAGTCGATGAAGCGCTGGTTGCCGCCCCAGGCCATCGGGGTTCTGACGTTCCTGGCGATGCTCGTGGTGCTGCTGGTCTGGGCGGGCATGCTGATCCTGCCGGCCGCACTGCTGAAACTGCTGCTGCAGCCGTTTCCGGTGCTCACTCGGCCGCTCGATGCCTGGATCGCCTGGTGCGCGAACCACGGCTGGGTCGGCTGGAACCAGCAGGTGTTCCGGGTGCTGCACGGCCGGCGCGAGAACTGCGCGATCCACGGCCAGCTGGACCCGACGCGCAGCTGGATGATCGTCGCCAACCACCAGAGCTGGGCCGATATCCTGATCCTGTTCGACGTGATGTACGGCCGCACGCCGTTCCCGCGCTTCTTCATGAAGCGCGAGCTGATCTGGATTCCGCTGGTCGGCTTCGTCTGCTGGGCGCTGGACATGCCGTTCATGAAGCGCAACTCGGCAGCGGCGATCGCGAAGAATCCGGGCCTGCGCAACGACGATCTGGAAACCACCCGGCGCTTCTGCGACAAGTTCAAGCGGCGCCCGATTGCGGTGGTGAATTTCCTCGAAGGCACCCGTTACACGCCGGCGAAGGCGGCGGCCAAGGGCTCGCCGTACCGGCATCTGCTGCGGCCGAAGTCCGGCGGCTTCAGCTTCACCCTGAACGCGATGGGCGAGCAATTCACCGGGCTCATCGACGTGACCCTGATCTATCGCCCGACTGGCAATGGCCGCAGCAAGCTGTGGAGCTGGCTGTGCGGCGAGCAGAACGCGGCCTTCGTGCAGGTGGATGTCAAGCCGCTGCCGGCGGACCTGCTCGGTGGCGACTACCAGGATGACGAGGCGTTCCGCGAGCGCTTCCAGCACTGGGTCAACGGCCTGTGGGCCGACAAGGACGCGCTGATCGCCCGGCAGCGCAGTGCAATCGGGTAGACTGCACCCGCTCATTGGGGAGTAGTCACCCGGCGCGCGGACCGATGCTTGGTCCGACGTTGATCGGGGGATGCGTCAACACAATCGGCCTCACGGCCGTGGCGCATCCAGATCGGGAAGCCCTTTCCCGCATCAGGCGAGACCTTTGACGCGCAGTCCATGACACCTTTCCGGGGGTCAGGCGGGGCCGCGCGTCAATCGTCCACGTTCGCCTGACCCCGAGTCCCTGCCATGCTTGAAGCTTTCGGTGTTTCCACAGCGGTTGTCGCGATCGGCGAGATTGGCGACAAGACCCAGTTGCTGGCGCTGCTGCTGGCCTGCCGTTTCCGCAATGCCCGCTGGCCGATCCTGGCCGGCATCCTGGTTGCCACCATCGCCAACCACGGGCTGGCCGGCCTGTTCGGCGCCTGGGTGCGGGATCAGTTCGCGCCCGACACCCTGCGCTGGATCGTCGGCCTGACCTTCCTCGGCATCGCTGCCTGGGCGCTGGTGCCCGATACCCTCGACGACGAGGAGCCGAAGCCGGTCGGCCGCTACGGCGTGTTCGCGCTGACCGTGGTGACCTTCTTCCTGGCCGAGATCGGCGACAAGACCCAGCTGGCGACCGTGACCTTGGCGGCGCGCTATGACGCGCTGATCGCCGTGGTTTGCGGCACCACGCTGGGCATGATGATCGCTGACGCGCCGGCCGTGATCTTCGCGACACAGCTGACCCGGAAGCTGTCGTTTGCGGCGATCCGCTATATCGCGGCAGCGCTGTTCGCGGCGCTGGGCGTTGCCGCCTTGCTGGGTGTCGGCGGCTGAGCCTGCGGCGGGTCCGGAACGGGCGGACTTGCGATGATTGGTTTATCTAATGATAATCATTCGCAAGAAAGCCCCTCTGGACGCTGATCGTCATGCCCGCATTCGACCGTGATTTCGCTGATGCCAACCGCGCCGATGCGCCGAGGATCGCCGCCGCCGTGCCCGACACGCATGTGGGCGGCGACGACGAACTCGATACCCGGACGCTGTTTGCGGACAGCCGCCGCCGGGTGATCGTCCATCAGGGCGAGCGCTATTGCCTGCAGCTGACGCGCGCCGGCAAGCTGCTGCTGACCAAGTGATCCCGGCGCCCGTCCGCCGCCCGACTCTCCCTCCCCGATGACCGAATCCGACTGGTCCCTGCACCCGCAGCTGCGCGCCGATACCGCGCTGATCGGCGATCTGCCGCTGTCGCGGGTACTGCTGTCCAGCGATGCCCGCTATCCGTGGACCCTGCTGGTGCCGCGTCGGGCCGGCATCCGGGAGATTCACGAGTTGACCGACGCCGACCAGCTGCTGCTGCTGCAGGAATCGGTGCGGCTGTCGCGGGCGCTGACCGCGCTGTTCACGCCGACCAAGCTGAATGTCGCGGCGCTCGGCAACGTGGTGCCACAGCTGCACGTCCACCACATCGTCCGCTACGACCACGATCCGGCCTGGCCGGCACCGGTCTGGGGGCGGCTGCCGGCGCTGGCGTACACGCCGGCCGCGCAGGCGGAGCGGATCGCGCAGCTGCGCGATGCGCTCGGCACCGCCCTGGTCGTGCCCGGCTGACCCGCATCCCGGCCGCATCGGCCGCGGCCTGAAGGCCGGGCGGCGGCGACCGATTTCGCCTCGTCCGCAGACGAATCGTTCGTCAGCTGCATCAATACGCCCCAGTATGGAAATGCCGGTCGAGGCTGTACACTCGCCGTCGAATGCACCGCAAGAGTGCGTTTTCCGGGGATTTCGATGAAGCAGACACTGCGACTTTCGTCCGCGCTGGCGGCCTGCCTGTTGCTGCCGCCGAGCGTGCTGGGTGCTACCCCGGCACCTGCCGCCGCCACGACGCCGGTACCGGCGGCCGGCCAGGCCGGTCTTTATCCGGTCAGTGATGCGCCCTACGGCATGACCGTGCGCTCGGTGTCGCTGGAAGACCTCGCCAAGCGCGACCTGCTGCCGCTCGGCACCTACAAGGGCACGCCGCAGCTGAATGCCAAGCGCGCCTGGTACGACGCCAACTTCTACGCCACGCTTGCCGCCCGCAAGGTCTGGCCGGACGGCGCCCAGCACTACACGCACGACTGGCAAGGGCCGATCACCTGGACCTTCGCGCCGATCCCGCAGGCCGCGCCGCCGACCTGCGACCAGCCGCAGCCGACCGGCTACGACGCAGAAAGCTGCCGCTACGTGAACCAGCTGTTCAAGGATGTCGAAGCGCGCGACCCGGAAAAGGCGCGGACGCTGCGCGCACAGGCCCGGCGCGGCCGAGATGTCTGGTTCAAGGGCACCTTCGGCAACCAGGACGAGATCTACCTGCACTTCGCCCGCACGGTGCCGAACGGCATGGCGGACATCTGGTACCCGTGGCTCGATACCCGTGAACGCGCCAAGCGTTTCGAGAAGTACGGTCTGATCAACGATCCGGACTGCACCGAAGGCGATGCCAGCACCTACTGGTGGGACCGCTGCCCGGACGAGCATTCCTCCGGCGTGCTCGGCTACCGCAAGTACAAGGCCGACCCGACCAAGGACGCCAGCGGCAAGATCGTGTTCGACCCGAACCGCTCGCCGTACCAGCCGGACGAGCTGAAGAAAAACCTGCGCTACGTGGTCGGCCACCCCTGCGTGCAGTGCCACGTCGGCTTCGATCCGACCCGGCCGCCGGCCAATCCGAACCTGCCGAAATGGGAAAACATTTCGGCGACCATCGGCAACCAGCACATCAATCAGCCGACCATGTTCTTCCAGGGCGCACCGGAGGATTCGCTGGCCCGCATCGCGCTGCAGGCCGGCCGCAACGGCACCATCGATACCAGCCTGGTTGCCAACGATTTCCAGAACAATCCGGGCACCCAGAACAACATCATGGATTTCCAGAATCGGCGTGTCTTCACGAACACGATCAAGGACCCGATCACCGGCAAGCTCGAGAAGGGCCGCACCCAGCACGTGCTGAAAGGCGGCGAGGATTCGGTCGGCGACCATCTCGCGCTGATCCGCGTCTACGTCAACATCGGCATGTGCACCGAGGAATGCTGGGCGCCGAACTTCCCGTCGCCGGGCAGCTTCTTCGGCGAGAAGTCCGCGCAGAAGCCGTTCCGCATCGCCCAGTGCGCGCGTGACTGCGAGCCCTGGAACTACGCCGACGCCAAGATGGACGACCTCGCCGCGTTCCTGATCACCGGCGGCCCGAACTATCTGGCGGCGGCGAAGGATGTCGACGGCAAGGCCGGCCTCGACTACATCGACCTCGCCAAGGTCCCGCAGGGCCGCAAGGTCTTCGCTCGCGAATGCGCCAGCTGCCATTCGACCAAGGTCGCCCCGGACAACGTCCGCCAGGACAAGGCGGCGCTGGAGCGCTACTACGACGGCCACGTGTTCGGCTCGGAAGCCTTCTGGCAGCACGAGTTCACCGAAGCCGAGCGGACCAGCCCGGCGTTCATCGCCAAGCACATGGCCAAGGATGCGAGCGGCCGGCTGAGGCCAGCGCAGTTCGCGAAGGACGAAGTGTTCGGCCAGGACTGGCTCGGCAACGACGAACCGACGCCGTTCAACATCATCGGTACCAACATGTGCCGCGCGCTGCACGACAACCACAACACCGGCCACATCTGGGAGGAGTTCTCCAGCGAGGACTACAAGCAGCGGCCGTCGCCGGGCAGCGTGCCGAACGTGGTCAACCGCATGGTGCCGGGTATCGGCGGCATGAAGTCCGGCGAGCGCAAGATCGAAGGCGGCCCCGGCTACTACCGCAACATCTCGCTGCTGTCGGTCTGGGCCACCGCCCCGTTCCTGCACAACAACGCGATCGGCGAACAGACCCGGCTCGCCGACGGCAAGACGCTCGACTACACGGTCAAGGGCCGCATCCAGCAATTCGAGATGGCGTTCGCTGAGCTGATGACCTCGGATGATCCCAGCGTGACGCCGCATCGCCCGCAGAAGATCACCACGGTCGACCGCGATTTCTGGCTGGCACCGCGCGAGGACGGCCAGGGCCTGATCAAGCTGCCGGTGTCCAAGGGCACGCCGATCGCGAACTTCGCGAGTGCCGATCCGCACCATCCGCTGTTCATGAAGTGCGATGACCCGGTCGAGAACAAGGGCCACCAGTTCGGCGTCAGCCTGTCGCCGGCCGACAAGCTGGCGCTGCGCGAATTCCTGAAGCTGATGTGATCAGGGCGATGCGCGCGGTTGTCGCTGCGATGCTTGCCGCCGGCCTGCTGGCGGCCTGCGGCGATGACGAGGGCAGCGGCATCCGCCAGCTTGCGAAGCAACCCGGAGCGCTGGCCCACGACGCGCCGAGTGCGGCGCTGATTCCGGCCGACGATCTGCCGCCGGACGGCACCCGCTCGCTGTTCGATCACCTGATCGCCGCCAACGGCCAGATCCCGTATCCATTCGACAGGCTGGTCGCGCTGATCGGCAAGCAGGATCCGGACGGTGCTGCACCGCTGACCCTGCTGGTGCCGCAGGGCCGCTCGCTGCTGAAAGGGCTGGCCGACGAGGCGCATCCGCGGGTGCTGGTCGCCGCCGATTTCCAGGCTGCGGCGACACCGGCTTCGCTGGGCCTGAATCCGCGCGGCCAGCTGTTTCTCGGCTTCGTCGAGAACGCCAGCGAAATCGAAGTGCTGAGCTACAACGAGGCGGCTGGCCGCTACGAGTTTCAATTGGTACAGAACTATTGCGCCGGCTGCATCCCGAAGCTCGTCTACGCCAGGCGTGCGGTCTGCACCACCTGCCATCAGGGCGCGGTGCCGATCTTTCCGCAGCGGCCGTGGAACGAAACCAATGGCGCGCCAGCGACGGCCGCCGCGATCAGCGCCGCGCGCGGCGACCGCCAGCCCTATCTCGGTGTGCCGCTGGCCAATCCGCTCGGCGTACCCGAACGTTTCGACCAGCTGACCGACGTCGGCGGCTTCATCCCGGCCACGCAGCGGCTGTGGATCGACGCCTGCGGCACGTCCGCCGACTGTCGCCGGATCATGCTCAAACTGGCGCTGCGCTGGCTCGACAATCCGGCCGGCTTCGATGCGCAGTCCGCCGAGGCGCAGCAGTTGCGCGCGCTGCAGGCGGCCAGCTGGCCGGCGGGTGGCATCGCGGTGGCCGAAAGCGATCTCGCCAATCGCGATCCGATCGAGGAGGCGCGCGGCATCAAGGGCTGGTGGCGGCGGCTGACGACGCGCCAGCCGAAGCCCGGCGAGGGCGCCCGGACCAACGAGGATCTCGACGCCTTCGACCGCCTGCCGAAGCTGCAGGCCGCCTTCGATCCGCTGAGCCCGCGGCCGCCGAAGCGGCTGCTGGCGGCTGCTGAGCTGGATGGCGTCTACGGTCTCGCCGCGCTGTTCTCCGACGCCGACCGGCAGTTGCTGGAAGCGGCTGCCGGTTCTGACGCCGCCAGACTCGAAGCGGCCGTCGATCGCATCGACGAACACTTCTTCGCGCCGGCCGTCTATTCGCGGGTGAAGACCGTCAATGCGCTGTTGGCGGCCCTAGGCAGCGCGCCGCTGAACTACTGCTGCCTCGACACGTCCGAGCTGTCGCCGCCGGTGGCCAGCGGCGAGCCGCCGGTAGTGCTGGCCGCGAACTCGCCGCTGCATCCCTATGAGCAGTACTGCTTCGCCTGCCATCGCGGCAATCCGTCGAAGAAGCTGAACTTCATGAGCGGCGCCGACGAGGCCGCCGTGCTCGCCAACATCAAGGCCAAGGACGCGATCCGCGAAGCACTCGACTGGCAGCGCTACCAGGGCACCGACCGCGCCAACAAGCTGATGCCGCCAGCCGATTCGCTGCAGCACGAGCGCCTGCAGGCCGCGCTCGCGCAGAATCCGAAACTGCTGGACGAGATGCGGGCGGTGGTGCCCGGAATGTTCGATTTCTAAAGGTTTCAGATCCCATGACACCGCTTCCTTGCTCGTCATTCCGGCGCAGGCCGGAATCCAGTGCTGGCGCAGGCCACCGCTGGATCCCGGGTTGCGCCGGGATGACGCTGTGAATGAGGTGCTCGGCCGTGCAGGCCCAGCCGGATCCGAAACTGCTGGACGAGATGCGGGCGGTGGTGCCCGGAATGTTCGATTTCTAGAGGTTTCAGATCCCATGACGCCCCTCCCTTGCTCGTCATTCCGGCGCAGGCCGGAATCCAGTGCTGTCGCAGGCCGCCGCTGGCTCCCGGCTTTCGCCGGGATGACCTTGGCGATCGCGAGTGCGGCCGCACAGGCTCAGCCGGTCTTCGCGCTGATGTACAAGCAGCAGTTCGGCTACGCGCCGAGCTGCAATGCCTGCCACCAGGACGGCGGTGGCACGGCGCTGAATGCCTACGGCGAAGCGTTCAAGGCCGCTGGCAAGAGCCTCGGTGCCTTCAAGACCATCGACAAGCAGGATTCCGATGGCGACGGTGTGAGCAACGGCGAGGAAGCGGCGGCCAAGGCCAATCCGGGTTTCAAGGCCTCGACGCCGAAGGCGCCTGGGGACTGGCTGGATGCCTTGAGCCTGATCCCGAAGGAAGTTCAGGCCCGCTTCCCCGGCGTCAAGACCTGGCTGCCGAAGGATGCGCTGCTGACCGATGCCGACCTGGCCCGTGCCAGCGCATTGGGTGCGTCCTTGAGCAAGGCCGACGACAACACCATCTACATCCCGCTGGTCGACCAGCGGCCATCGGGCACGGCGCTGATCGTGGCCGCCGAATACCAGGGCAAGCCGTTCTACCTGCTGCTGACCACCGATCGCCAGCTGAACGTCACGGCGGTCGAGCCGATGAATACCCGGCAACTTCCGCAGGCGGCGAAGTCACCGGTCTACGCCCGCTTCACCGGCGTGCCGGTGGACCGGTTGCCGGCCGCCAGCGGCACTGGACTCGAGGCGGCGATCACCGCCGCCGTCAAGAACGCCGGCACCCTGCTGTACGTGCGGCTGAAGAACGCCTGATGCGCGCCCTGCGCGGCGTTGTTCACGGCCTGCTTGCACTGCTGCTGGCGGCAGGCTTGACGGGCGGGCCGCTGCCTGCAGCCCGCGCGGATGACCCACCGGCGCCGGCAGCGCCCGCTGCCGCTGCGACGACCGCCCAGTCGACCGGCGCGCCTGCCGACGCCGCGCAGCCCGATGGCTTCGACTTCTTCAGCGAGCAGCCGGTGGCGGCCAGCGAGATCGTCCAGCTGGCGCCGGACCGGCCGGCCTGGCAGACCATCGGCGGGCCGATCGCGCTGCTGGCCTTCTTCTTCGCGCTGAACCTGGCGATCTGGCGGCTGGTGCCCTTTCCAACCACTCCCTCGGCGCATTCGATCGACATCAACCTGCGCAACTTCCCGCCGGCGGCCAAGCGCGGCATCGCGATGGCGGTGGTGATCTTCGGCATCGCCTTCGCGTTCGGCGCGTCCGAGATCCGCTACCAGCTGAACCTGCACGGCTCGGCCAGCGCCTACTTCGAGCAGATGTCGCTCGGCAAGCTGATCGCCTTCAGCCACGCCCACCTGTTCGGCTTCACCACCAGCTTCTTCATCGTCGGCATTCCGTTCTCGCTGCAGTTCAACCAGCTGCGCGTCTACCAGTGGGTATTTCCAGTCGGCCTGGCAGCCAGTCTGATCGACGTGATGTCCTGGTGGGGCATCAAGTACGTGTCGGCGAACTTCGAATGGATCAGCCTGTTCTGCGGGCTGCTGTTCACGGTCAGCTATCTGTGGATGCTGATCGGCCTCTTGCGCGTGCTGCTGTTTCCGGAAGTGATCTGGGGCAGCGACAAGGACCGCGCCGAGCGGCTGGCCCGCCGCCAGGCGCAACAGCAGCAGCGCAGATAGTGGCGCATCGCGGCAGGGCTTACGATTGCCCGACCGCATTCAAGACCGGCCTGCACGGGCCGCCCAGGAGCAGACATGAATTACTTCGTCACCGGCGCGACCGGCTTCATCGGCAAGCATCTGATCGAGCGCCTGCTGGCGCGTCCCGACGCCATCGTGCACGTGCTGGTGCGGGCGGAATCGGAGGACAAGTTCTCGCAGCTGCAGGAGCGCTACGGCGATGCTGGCGATCGCCTGCACATGGTGCCGGGTGACATCACCACGCCGGGCCTGGTCTCGGCCGCCGAGTTCAAGAAGCTCAAGGGCAAGGTCGACCACGTGTTCCATCTCGCCGCCGTCTACGACATGAACATGAGCGACGAGCAGGGCGACCGCATCAACAACGAGGGCACCCGCAACACCGTGGCGTTCACCAGCAGCCTCGGCGGCGACGTGGTGCTGCATCACGTGTCGAGCGTGGCGGTGGCCGGCGGCGATTTCGCCGGCAGTTTCACCGAAGACATGTTCGACGAAGGCCAGCCGGTCAAGCATCCGTACTTCCGCACCAAGTTCCAGAGCGAGAAGATCGTTCGCGACGAAGCCAAGGTGCCGTTCCGGGTCTACCGGCCGGGCGCGGTCGTCGGTCATTCCAAGACCGGCGAGATGGACAAGATCGACGGCCCCTACTACTTCTTCAAGACCATCCAGAAGCTGAGTCACCGGATTCCGAAGTGGCTGCCGCTGCTCGGCATCGAAGGTGGCAAGGTGCCGATCGCCCCGGTCGACTACGTGGCCGATGCGCTGGATGCGATCGCCCACAAGGACGGCCTGAACGGCCAGACCTTCCACCTGGTGCAGTCGAATTCCCCCAGCGTCGGCGACCTGATCCAGTCGATCCTCAAGGCCGCGCATGGGCCGCGCTTCGCGAAGAAGCTGGCGCTGCCGACGATGCCGGGTGCGGTCCGCAAGCTCGGCGGCCAGGTCGGTGGCGCGCTGCCGAGCTCGGTCAAGAAGCAGGTCGCCAAGGCGATCGGCGCGCCGATCTCGGTGCTCGGCTACATCACCAATCGCGCCGTGTTCGACGACAAGAACGCCCGCGCGGCGCTGAAGGGCACCGGCATCAAGTGCCCCGAGTTCCGCGATTACGTGAAGGCGATCTGGGGCTACTGGGAGCAGTTCCTCGACATCCACTACCAGCCGAGCGCGGAACTGGTCGCCAAGGTGCAGGGCAAGGTGATCCTGGTCACCGGCGCATCGAGCGGCATCGGGTTCACCACGGCGAAGAACCTGGCCATCGCCGGCGCCAAGGTGATCCTGGTCGCACGCACCGAATCGGCGCTGATCGAGACCCAGAACATCATCGCCAAGGCCGGCGGCGAAAGTTACGTCTACCCCTGCGACCTGATCGACATGGACGCGATCGACCGCATGGCCGCCAAGGTGCTGCGCGACTTCGGCCATGTCGACATCCTGATCAACAACGCCGGCCGCTCGATCCGCCGCGCGGTGATGGAAAGCTTCGACCGCTTCCACGATTTCGAACGGACGATGGAGCTGAACTACTTCGGCGCCGTGCGCCTGATCATGGCGCTGCTGCCGACGATGACCCAGCGCCGGGAAGGCCACATCATCAACATCAGCTCGATCGGCGTGCTGGCCAACGCGGCGCGCTTTTCCGCCTACGTGGCGTCGAAGGCCGCGCTGGATGCCTTCACCCGCTGTCTGTCGGCCGAGGTCAAGGGCAGCAACATCCGCACCACGGCGATCTACATGCCGTTGGTGCGCACGCCGATGATCGCGCCGACCAAGATCTATTCGTACATCCCGACCTGGTCGCCGGACGACGCCGCCGATACCGTCATCAAGGCGATCGTCGAGGAGCCGAAATCGATCGCCACGCCGCTCGGCACGGCGGCGGCACTGTCGTACGCGGTGTGGCCGAAGCTCAACGACTACATCCTGTCGAAGGGCTTCCAGCTGTTCCCGTCATCGACGGCCGCGCGTGGCGCCCGGGACAAGGATCGCAAGGCCGACAAGCCGACGCTGGAGCAGGTGGTGTTCGCCAACGTCTTCAAGGGCGAGCACTGGTAAGCGCTGTCCGGGCCGGCGGCGCGCCTCGGGCCGCGCCGGCCATCGCCCTCAGGCCGCCTGCGCCGCCGCCATGCCGACCAGGAAATGGCTCGGCACCAGGCCCTTGCCCTTGAGCTCCTGCGGTCCCCGGCGTTCGAACACGAAGCGGTCGCCGAGCCGCTGGCGGAAGGCGTCGGTGACATGGATGCGGCCGATCGCCCCGGTCGATTCCATCCGGCTGGCGGTATTGACCGTGTCGCCCCAGAGGTCGTACGCGAACTTCTTCTGCGCGATCACGCCGCTGATCGCCGGGCCGGCGTCGATGCCGATCCGCAGGTTCAGCGTCATGCCCGATTCGCGGCCGATGCGTTCGCTGGCCGCCAGCATCGCCAGCGCCATCTGCGCGATCCGGTCGGCGTGATCCGCCGCCGCCGCCGGCACGCCGGCGGCGGCCATGTAGGCGTCGCCGACCGTCTTGATCTTTTCCACGCCGTGCTGCTCGGCGATCTCGTCAAAGGCCTGGAACAGCGTTTCCAGCATCTGGATCAGCTGCGGCGGCGGCAGTTCGGTGGCCAGCTGGGTGAAGCCGACGACGTCGGCGAACATCACCGAGACCTCGTCGTGGAACTCGACGACGTGGTTCTCGCCGTGTTTCAGCCGCTCCGCGATTGCGGTCGGCATGATGTTGTGCAGCAGGTCGTCGGCGCGGGCGCGTTCCTCGATCAGCGTCCGGCGCAGCACGAAGTTGCGGATCGCGGCGCGGTACCAGACCTCGTCGGCGAGCATCGCGCAGGCGGTCAGGCAGAAGGCATTGACGCCGATGGCGTAGACCACCAGCGGGTTCGGGTTGATCAGCACGATGCCGGTGACCAGTGCGACGAAGCCGAGCGGATAGGCGATCAGCTTGCTGCGGTGGGGCGTGACGATCATGCCGGCGACCACGAACAGCACCAGCGCGTAGATCGACACGTCCATTGCCAGCGTCTGGCTGAGCACCGCATGCCAGACGCACAGCGCCAGCGCGATCGGGATGGCGACGCTGGTCATCCGGTGCGCGGTCGCCGGCGGCGGCGCCGCGCCGAGTGCGCGCGCCACCAGCAACCAGCTGCCGAGCGCGGTGATGTTGGCCAGCCGCCAGACCACCAGATCGCCGTACATCCGGTGCCGTTCGAACAGGCCGGCAAGGAAGATCGGCAGGTCGTAAGCGGCCAGCGCGACCAGATTCAGCAGGGTCGCGGCCCAGAACAGCTGCCGGATATTGGACAGCGCGGTGCGGTTGCAGTCTTCGGTGAACTCGTGACGCCAATCGTCGCGGATCGCCTGGGCATCATGCCGGCGCAGGGTGAAAACGGCGGCGAGGGGGCCGAACTTCGGATTCACGTCGATTCTGCCGGCAGTCGGTTGGAATCAGTGGAGAAGACTTGAAATCGTTCCGTTTCCTGATTCTGTTTTAACAGTCTGATGACGTCTAGATGGCCGCGATGCTTGTTCTTCACCGCGCCCATCGGGCTGTGAATGCAAAACGGGCCGGATTGGCCAGTTCAACGTCTGTTTCGAGCTGCTTTCGGGCGCCGCCGCTGCCGTCCACCACGAAAAAGCCCGCCGGAAAGGCGGGCTTGGGGGCGGCGTCAGCGTTCAGCGCTGGATGTTGCGCCCATAGAAGATTTCCATGATTTCGTGGTCGACCCGCTCGCGAATCCGCTTGGCTTCGCGCGGCGGCAGTTCGGACACGCCTTCGCCGAACAGGTAGGTGTCGAGGTCGAGCTGCTTCAGGCGCATCTTGGTGTGGAAGATGTTCTCCTGATAGACGTTGACGTCGACCATGTCGTACTTCTCCTTCGCTTCCCGCGACAGGAAGTTCTGGATCGAGTCGATCTGGTGGTCGATGAAGTGCTTCATGCCGCGCACGTTGCGGGTGAAGCCGCGTACGCGGTAGTCCATCACCACGATGTCGCTCTCGAAGCTCTTGATCAGGTAGTTCAGCGCCTTGAGCGGCGAAATCTTGCCGCAGGTCGACACGTCGATGTCGGCGCGGAACGTCGAGATGCCGGCGTCCGGATGGTTTTCCGGATAGGTGTGGACGGTGATGTGGCTCTTGTCGAGATGCGCCACCACCGATTCCTTTTCCTTGCCCTTCGAGGACTTGGTGTTGGTCGGCGTCGGCAGGCCGTCGAGGTGGCCTTCGGAGATCAGCATCGTCACCGAAGCGCCCTGGGGGTCGTAGTCCTGGCGGGCCACGTTCAGGATGTTGGCGCCGATGATGTGCGCGACCTCGGTCAGGATCGCGGTCAGGCGTTCGGCGTTGTAGGCCTCGTCGATGTACTCGATGTACTCCTGCTGCTGCGCCGAATTGCGCGCATAGCAGATGTCATAGATGTTGAAGCTCAAGGACTTGGTCAGGTTGTTGAAACCGAGCAGCTTGAGCTTCGGATTGTTCGTGGGCTTTGCCAACGTGCATCTCCCAGTGGGGCGCAGACAGAAAAACGAGCACCTTCGTATGCCTGGGCGCGCCAGCGAAGGGGCGACATTATCCAACAAATCTCCTGGATCAATGTGACCGTCGGGAGACACCGCCGTGCCGCCGCTCAGTCAGCGGCGACGATCTCGTAGCCGTGGGTGATCTCGGCGGCCTTGCCGAGCATGATCGACGCCGAGCAGTACTTTTCCGCCGACAGCTGCACCGCCCGTTTGACGTGGTTTTCCGAAAGCCCGGCGCCGGACACGATGAAGTGCAGGTGAATCTTCAGGAATACCTTCGGGTCGGTGTCGGCGCGCTCGCCGGACACCTTTACCTCGCAGCCGCTGACCGGCTGCCGCGCCTTCTTGAGGATCTGCACGATGTCGACTGCGGAACAGCTGCCGACCGACATCAGCATCAGCTCCATCGGCCGCGGGCCAAGATTGCGGCCGCCGATCTCGGCCGGGCCGTCGACGACGATGCCGTGACCGCTGCCGCTTTCTGCAATGAAAACGGCGTTTTCATGCCACTTGACCCGAGCTTCCATTTGATTTTCCGGCCGCTTCCAGAGCTGTGATATTTTCCGAAGCAAGATTTTACGCTGGCGACTGCTATTCCGGCGTGCACCAGGGACAACTCGAGGGGATCGGCGTGCTTGAAAAACCGGCTGTGCAGGCCTTCATCAACATCGCCCACAAGCGCTCGTACGCACCCAAGCAGGTCGTGGTCAACGCGGGCACCCAGCCGCAGTCGTTGTTCCTGATCCTGACCGGCTCGGTCAGCGTGCTGGTGGAAGACGAGGACGGCCGCGAAATGGTGCTGGCCTACCTCAACGCCGGCGACTTCTTCGGCGAAATGGGGTTGTTCCCCGAGCAGAACGTCCGCACCGCCGTGGTCCGCACCCGCACGGCCACCTTGCTGGCGGAAGTCAGCTATCCGGCGTTCCGGACGTTTGTCCGCGAACAGCCGGACATCATGTTCGAGGTCGCCGGCCAGCTGGCCGCCCGCCTGCGCGATACCTCCGGCCGCCTGCGCGACCTGACCTTCGTCGACGTTGCCGGCCGCATGGCGCGCACGCTGATGGACCTGGCGGCCCAGCCGGACGCCAAGGCCCATGCGCGCGGTACGCTGGTCAAGGTCAGCCGTCAGGAAATCGCCCGCATCGTCGGCTGCTCGCGGGAAATGGCCGGCCGCGTGCTGAAGAAGCTCGAGGAAGACGGCGTCGTGCTGTCGCAGGGCCGCAGCATCGTGCTGCTGGCCAGCGGCCGGCTGGCCAAGACCAACAAGGTCCCCAGCTAAGCCGGCCCCGCCGCCGCGCGCGGCGGGACGCCGGCCGGTCAGCCGATCAGCTGCTGCAGCGCATCGCCGGGGCTGGGCTGGCGCATCAGCGATTCGCCGATCAGGAAACGCCGGACCCCGGCCGCCATCATCGTCCGCACGTCGGCGGGTGTGCCGATGCCGCTTTCGGTGACCACGTCGTAACCGGCCGGAATCCCGTCGAGCAGCTCGATCGTCGTTTCCAGCCGCGTCTCGAAGGTCCGCAGGTTGCGGTTGTTGATGCCGAGCAGCACCGGCTGCCGCAGGTCGAGGCCGATCATCGCGTCGCGCTCGGCGCGATCGTGGACTTCGATCAGCACGTCCATCTCCAGTTCCTGTGCCAGCCGCGCCAGTTCGCCGAGCCGGCTCGGTGCGAGCGCGGCGGCGATCAGCAGCACGCAGTCGGCGCCGATCGCGCGGGCCTCGACGATCTGCATCTCGTCGATCAGGAAATCCTTGCGGATCGCCGGCAGTGCCGTGTGCTGGCGGGCCTCGACGAGATAGTCGTCATGGCCCTGGAAGAAGTCGCGGTCGGTCAGCACGCTCAGGGTTGCCGCGCCGCCGCGCGCGTAGTCCTCGGCCAGCCAGCCGGGATTGAAATCGGCCCGGATCAGCCCTTTCGACGGGCTCGCCTTCTTGATCTCGGCGATCACTGCCGCCCCGCCGGCGGCCTTGGCCGTCAGCGCCGCGGCGAAGCCGCGCGGCGCCGGCTGGGCCAGCGCGATGCGCTCCAGGGTGCCGATGTCGATGCGCGCCTGCAGCGCCGCGATTTCCTCGCGCTTGCGGGCCAGGATGGTTTCCAGGATGTCGCTCATGGGCGTGCGGCTCAGGTTTCGGAAGCGGCGGCGTTCGAGGCGGCCACGTAGGCATCCAGCTTCGCGCGCGCCGCGCCGCTGGCGATCGCCGTGCGGGCCCGGGCCACGCCATCGGCGATCGACGCGGCGACGCCGGCGGCATGCAATGCGGCGCCGGCATTCAGGCAGACGATGTCGCGGGCCTGGCCTTCGACATCGTCGAGCGCCTGCAGCAGCAGCCGTTTCGATTCGCTGGCATCGGCCACGGCCAGGTTGCGGCTGGCGGCCATCCGCAGGCCGAAGTCCTCGGGGTGGATGTCGTACTCGCGGATCGCGCCGTCGCGCAGCTCGCCGACCAGGGTCGAGGCGCCGAGGGAAATCTCGTCCATGCCGTCGCGGCCCCAGACCACCAGCGCCCGCTGCACGCCGAGCCGGTCCAGCACACGCACCAGGATGCCGACCAGATCCGGATGGAACACGCCCATCAGGATGTTCGGCGCGCTGGCCGGGTTGGTCAGCGGGCCGAGGATATTGAAGATCGTCCGCACGCCCATTTCGCGGCGCACGGCGGCGACGTTCTTCATCGCCGGATGATGCTTCGGCGCGTACATGAAGCCGATGCCGGTGGCGGCCAGACAGCGGGCGACCGCGTCCGGCGCCAGCTCGATGTTGGCGCCCAGCGCTTCGAGCACATCAGCGCTGCCGGATTTCGACGACACGCTGCGGTTGCCGTGCTTGGCCACCTTGGCGCCGGCCGCAGCCGCGACGAACATCGACGCGGTGGAGATGTTGAAGGTGTTGGAACCGTCGCCGCCGGTGCCGACGATGTCGACCAGATGGCGATCGGCCACACCGCCCGGGGTCGGCACCTTGACCGAGAACTCGCGCATCACCATCGCCGCCGCCGCGATCTCGCCGACGGTTTCCTTCTTCACCCGCAGCCCGGTCAGGATGGCGGCCAGCATCACCGGGGACACTTCGCCGCCCATGATCTGGCGCATCAGCGCGATCATCTCGTCGTGGAAGATCTCGCGGTGCTCGATGGTGCGCGCCAGCGCGGCCTGCGGCGTCATGACCGGATCAGCTCCAGTTGTCGAGGAAGTTCTTGAGCATGGCGTGGCCATGCTCGGTCAGGATCGATTCCGGGTGGAACTGCACGCCCTCGATCGGCAGGCTGCGGTGGCGCAGGCCCATGATCTCGTCCGGCGAGCCATCGGCCTTCACCGTCCACGCGGTGGCTTCGAGTTCCGCCGGGAAGCCTTCGCGATCGACGATCAGCGAGTGGTAGCGGGTAGCGGTGAATGGCGTCGGCAGATCGCGGAACACGCTGGTCGCGTGGTGGTGGATCGGGCTGGTCTTGCCGTGCATCACGCTGGCGGCGCGGCGCACGGTGCCGCCGAAGGCCTGGCCGATCGACTGGTGGCCGAGGCAGACGCCGAGGATCGGAAAGCGTCCCGGCTTGCCGAGCGTCTCGATCAGCTCCAGGCAGATGCCGGCCTCGTTCGGCGTGCACGGGCCGGGCGAGAGCACGATGCCGGCCGGCTTCAGTGCCAGCGCCTCGTCGACCGTGATCTGGTCGTTGCGATGCACGACGCAGCGCGCGCCGAGATCGCCCAGGAAGTGGACGAGGTTGTAGGTGAAGCTGTCGTAGTTATCGATCAGGAGAAGCATGGGGTCAGTTTATCCGGTCCGTGCTGCCTCTCATAGGCCCCTAAGAGTCCCTCGCTATTTCGCCAGTTCCGGGAAATCCTCTTCCCGGAATTCGCCGGCGCCGCGCTGGTTTTCGGCGGCGCGCTTTTCCTCGTCGCGGCGCAGTTC